>CALRZY010000038.1:0-3201 GCA_943372765.1 Curvibacter sp. AEP1-3 | reverse complement strand
AACACAGCGTGGTGCTGGTTCGCGGCGGTCGTGTTAAGGACTTGCCCGGTGTGCGTTACCACATCGTGCGTGGCTCGCTCGACCTGCAAGGCGTGAAAGACCGCAAGCAGTCGCGTTCCAAGTACGGCGCCAAGCGCCCCAAGAAGGCTTGATTCCCAAGTCCTGATTTTCCGGTGTTCGAGTCGTCTGGCCGACGGTTTGAGCGGAGTGACCCGAAGCTCGGAATTGTCCGGGTGGGTCGAGTAAGTGAGAGTCCTGTATGGCTCTCGCGGTGTCTGAAAAGACGCCAACTGAAGCAATTGAGGTGAAATATGCCACGTCGTCGCGAAGTCCCTAAACGTGAAATCCTGCCGGATCCGAAATTCGGCAATGTCGAGCTCTCCAAGTTCATGAACGTGATCATGGAAGGCGGCAAGAAGGCGGTCGCCGAGCGCATCATTTACGGTGCCCTCGAAACCATTGGACAGAAAACCGGCAAGGATGCGCTGGAGCTGTTCACGGTCGCCATCAACAATGTCAAGCCGATGGTCGAGGTGAAGTCCCGCCGTGTCGGCGGCGCCAACTACCAGGTGCCCGTCGAAGTGCGCCCGGTCCGTCGTCTGGCCCTGTCCATGCGCTGGATCAAGGAAGCCGCCCGTAAGCGTGGCGAGAAGTCCATGGCCCTGCGCCTGGCCAACGAGATCATCGAGGCCACCGAAGGCCGTGGCGGCGCCATGAAGCGCCGTGATGAAGTGCACCGCATGGCCGAGGCCAACAAGGCCTTCAGCCACTTCCGTTTCTAAGCCACAACTGCCCCACAGGAGCGCAGGCCCGCCACGAGCGGGCCTGACCTGTTTCAACGAAAGACCATCATGGCACGCAAAACGCCCATTGAGCGCTACCGCAACATCGGTATCTCCGCTCACATCGACGCCGGCAAGACGACCACCACCGAGCGTATTCTTTTCTACACCGGTGTGAACCACAAGATCGGTGAAGTGCACGACGGCGCTGCCACCATGGACTGGATGGAGCAGGAGCAGGAGCGCGGCATCACGATCACCTCCGCCGCCACCACCTGTTTCTGGAAGGGCATGGAAATGTCCTACCCGGAGCACCGCTTCAACATCATCGACACCCCTGGCCACGTGGATTTCACCATCGAGGTGGAGCGTTCCATGCGCGTGCTGGACGGCGCCTGCATGGTCTATTGCGCCGTGGGCGGCGTGCAGCCGCAGTCGGAAACCGTCTGGCGCCAGGCCAACAAGTACAAGGTGCCGCGTCTGGCCTTCGTGAACAAGATGGACCGCACCGGCGCCAACTTCTTCAAGGTCTATGACCAGATGCGCCTGCGCCTGAAGGCCAATCCCGTGCCGATCGTGATCCCGATCGGTGCCGAAGAGAACTTCACCGGCGTGGTCGACCTGATCAAGATGAAGGCCATCATCTGGGACGAAGCATCCCAGGGCATGAAGTTCGAATACAAGGAAATTCCCGCCGAGCTGCTGGAGTCCGCCAAGAAGTGGCGCGAAGGCATGGTCGAGGCCGCCGCCGAAGCCAGCGAAGAGCTGATGAACAAGTACCTGGAAGAGGGTGACCTGAGCGAGGCCGAGATCAAGCTGGGCATCCGCACCCGCACGATCGGCGCCGAGATCCAGCCGATGCTGTGTGGTACCGCTTTCAAGAACAAGGGCGTGCAGCGCATGCTGGACGCGGTGATCGACTTCCTGCCCTCGCCGGTGGACATTCCCCCGGTGGGCGGCATGGACGAGAACGAGAAGGAAACCAGCCGCAAGGCCGACGACAGCGAGAAATTTGCTGCGCTGGCTTTCAAGCTGATGACCGATCCCTTCGTCGGCCAGCTGACCTTCGTGCGCGTCTACTCCGGCGTGCTGACCAAGGGCGACACGGTCTACAACCCGATCAAGGGCAAGAAAGAGCGTATCGGCCGTATCGTGCAGATGCACGCCAACGAGCGTCAGGAAGTTGAAGAAATCCGCGCCGGCGACATCGCTGCCTGCGTGGGCCTGAAGGACGTGACCACGGGCGAGACCCTGTGCGATCCGGACGCCATCCTGACCCTGGAGCGCATGGTGTTCCCGGAGCCGGTGATTGCGCAGGCCGTCGAGCCCAAGACCAAGGCGGACCAGGAGAAGATGGGCATCGCCCTGCAGCGTCTGGCTGCCGAAGACCCGTCCTTCCGCGTCAAGACCGACGAAGAGTCCGGTCAGACCATCATTGCCGGCATGGGTGAACTGCACCTCGAAATCATCGTGGACCGCATGAAGCGCGAGTTCGGCGTGGAAGCCAACGTGGGCAAGCCCCAGGTGGCCTACCGCGAGACCATCCGCAAGAAGGTTACCGAAGTCGAAGGCAAGTTCGTGCGCCAGTCCGGCGGCAAGGGCCAGTACGGTCACGTCGTGTTCACGGTCGAGCCGAACGAAGCCGGCAAGGGCTTCGAATTCGTTGACGCCATCAAGGGCGGTGTGGTTCCGCGTGAATTCATCCCGGCCGTGGAGAAGGGCGTGATCGAAGCCATCAACTCGGGCGTGCTGGCGGGTTTCCCGGTGGTGGACGTCAAGGTCACGCTGACCTTCGGTTCCTACCACGATGTGGACTCGAACGAAAACGCGTTCAAGATGGCCGCCATCTTCGGCTTCAAGGAAGGCTGCCGCAAGGCCAACCCCGTCATCCTCGAGCCCATGATGGCTGTGGAAGTCGAGACGCCGGAAGACTACGCCGGTAACGTGATGGGCGACCTGTCCTCGCGTCGCGGCATGGTGCAGGGCATGGACGACATGGTGGGTGGTGGCAAGGCCATCAAGGCCGAAGTCCCGCTGTCCGAGATGTTCGGTTACTCGACCACGCTGCGCTCTGCAACGCAGGGTCGCGCGACGTACACCATGGAGTTCAAGCACTACTCCGAGGCGCCGCGCAACGTGTCCGAAGCCATTGTGGCTGCACGCGCCAAGTAAGTTTCAAGCTGTCTGCGACGGTGTGCCGCCCTGTTCCCGTGCGGGGCGAACCAGCAACATCGTGCAGACATTAAACCTGTACACGGGAACCTGTTCTTTGGAGATTTGAAAAATGGCAAAAGAGAAATTTGAGCGGACCAAGCCGCACGTCAACGTGGGCACCATCGGACACGTGGACCACGGCAAGACCACGCTGACCGCGGCCATCACCACCGTGCTGGCGGCCAAGTTTGGCGGCCAGGCCAAG
>CALRZY010000037.1:0-3739 GCA_943372765.1 Curvibacter sp. AEP1-3 | reverse complement strand
GGCGAGGGTGCTGGCGAGGGCCGTGATCGCCTGGTGATGCACGCCTTGTGAGCGCACCGCACCCGTACCCCTCCCTTTTCCTCTCACTTCCTCTTCCGTTCTCAAAAGGATTCTCATCTGATGACAAAAATCATTGTGGTCACCTCCGGCAAGGGCGGGGTGGGCAAAACCACCACCAGCGCCAGCTTTGCCACCGGCCTCGCGCTGCGCGGGCACAAGACAGCGGTGATCGACTTCGACGTCGGCCTGCGCAACCTCGACCTCATCATGGGCTGCGAGCGGCGTGTGGTGTACGACCTCATCAACGTTATCCAGGGCGAAGCCACGCTCAACCAGGCGCTCATCAAGGACAAGCAGTGCCACAACCTCTTCGTGCTGGCAGCCTCGCAGACCCGCGACAAGGACGCACTGACCAAAGACGGCGTCGAGAAAGTCCTCAAGGACCTCGCCACCATGGACTTCGAGTACATCGTCTGCGACTCGCCCGCCGGCATCGAGACCGGCGCCTTGATGGCCATGCACTTTGCCGACGAGGCGCTCATCGTCACCAACCCCGAGGTCTCCTCGGTGCGCGACTCCGACCGCATCCTCGGCATGCTGTCGAGCAAGACCAAGCGCGGCATCGACGGCGGTGAGCCGATCAAGGAGCACCTGCTGATCACCCGCTACAACCCGGGCCGGGTCGATCAGGGGCAGATGTTGTCGCTCGAAGACATCCAGGACATCCTGCGCATCAAGCTGATTGGCGTGATCCCGGAATCCGAGTCGGTGCTGCAGGCCTCCAACCAGGGCGTGCCTGCGGTGCACCTGCAGGGCAGCGATGTGTCAGAGGCATACAAGGACGTGGTGGACCGCTTTCTCGGCGACAAGGACAAGCCGATGCGCTTCATCGACGCGCAAAAGCCCGGCCTGTTCAAGCGCTGGTTTGGAGGCAAGTAAGGCATGGCCTCGTTTCTGTCTTTCCTGCTGGGCGAGAAAAAGAAGACCGCCAACGTCGCCAAAGAGCGCCTGCAGATCATCCTGGCGCACGAGCGCAGCGGGCATGGCCACGAACCCGACTACCTGCCCGCCCTGCAGCGCGATCTGGTCGCCGTGATCGCCAAGTACATCCACATCAACCCGCGCGACATCAAGCTGCACCTGGAGCGGCAGGACAACCTGGATGTGCTGGAAGTGAAGATCGAGCTGCCGGATCAGCCCAGGAATCAGCCCCAAAGCAAGCCGGTGCGCGCAGCGCGCTGAGATGCATCAAGGCCAGACGTGAAAACACCCGCCCTTGCGGGCAGGTGTTTGAGGGCGTGACCCACCCGGAGATGGGTCACAGGGGCCGGAGTGCCGCGCCGCTTAGCGGCTCATCAATCCACCAGAGGCGTTGGCACCAGCATCAACGCTACCCGCGCCCTGCACTGCGCCAGTGGCTTTGCCCACCACGCTCTGGCCCGCCTGCCGCACCTTGCCGCCGGTGGCTTTAGCTGTGCCCTTCACGGCATCAGCCGTGCCCGCCGCGCGGTTGGCTGCACTCGTCGCACTGACGGAACCAGAACTGCTGACGGAGCCAGCTGCCGCGCTGTCGCCCTGCACACTAGCGCCGGTCGAGCCGGCCGCGCGCATCGCAGCAGAGCGCTCTTCCGCCGTCACGTTGCCATTGGCCCCGGCGCGCACATCCACGCCTAGGGCGCGGTTGGCCGTGCCGCCACCAATCGTCACGCCGGTATTGGCACCACCGCCTGCGCCAGCACCTGTCGTGCCGACGCTCACACCCGTATTCACACCTGCGCCCACATCAAGGCCCAGCGGGCCGGCCTGTGCAACAGTGCCCCACGCCATCGCGGTGGTCAACAACACCCCCGAGGCCACGGCCCGCAGCTGGCCGGCAGACCGTGTGCGGCGGGAAGGCTGTGCAGAGGCAGACTGAATGGAGGAATGGTCGAGTCGAGTCATTGAAGCTCCTGTGGTTGAACAGGCCTCCATCCTCGCAAGCCAAAACCACGCGCAGGTTTCGCCTTGGTTGACTTTGTAAGTCGATACACGAACACCAGCGGGCAACACGCTCGACGTAAGTGAGCGCTCATTCAAGGCCCGCCCTTCATGATGTGAAAGTCCATCCGGGGACAGATGTATCGCAAGCAACCAAACGCAACCCGCACAGCCCCTCGCGGACTATCATGGCTGAATGTTGATGGGCTCTCTCGGTGCGGCACGGGACATCTCGCGCCTCAAGGAAATCATTGGCGTGCTGGTGCGCCACGGCTTTGGCGACAGCGTGCGACGGCTCGGCATGGCCGATCAGCTCGAACGCGCCGGCCATGTACTGCGCTGGGACGACGCGGCCGAACTCGCGCGCATCGAGCCGCCCGAGCAAGTCCGCCTGGCCATGGAAGAGCTGGGCCCCACCTTCGTCAAGCTGGGGCAAATCCTCGCCGGCCGTGCCGACCTCTTCGGCCCTGAATGGATTGCCGAGTTCGAAAAACTCCACAGCCATGTGCCGCCAGTGCCACTCGAGCAACTGCGGCCACAGCTGCGTGCCGACCTCGGTGGCGAGCCGGAGGACGTCTTTGCGTGGTTTGACACCGAGCCTCTGGCCGCCGCCTCCATCGCCCAGGTGCACCGCGCGCGGCTGAAAGACGGCAGCGAGGTCATCGTCAAAATCCGCCGCCCCGGCATCACCGAGGTGATTGAAGCCGATCTGCGCCTGATGGCCCGCGCCGCCGCGCTGGCCGAAACCGAACTGCCCGCCCTCAAGCCTTACCGCCCGCAGCAGCTGGTGCAGGAGCTGGCCAAGTCACTGCGCCGCGAGCTGGACCTCGCCGCCGAGTGCCGCCACGCCGAGCGCATTGCCAAGAACCTCACAGCGCTCGACTACATCTGCATTCCGCGCGTGCACTGGGCCCACACCGGCCAGCGCGTCAACGTGCAGGAGCTGGTGCAGGGCGTGCCCGGCAGCGCGCTCGACCAGCTCACGCCCGAGGCCGGCTTTGACCGCAGCGAGCTGGCCCGTCGCGGCGCGCACGCGGTGCTCAAGATGATCGTGGAAGACGGCCTGTTCCACGCCGACCCGCACCCTGGCAACGTGTTCTACCTTCCCGGCAACCGCATTGCGTTCATCGACTTCGGCATGGTCGGCCGCCTCACCGAGCGCCGGCGCGAGGAGCTGCTGCAGCTGCTGCTGGGGCTGGTCGAGCAGCAGCCGCAGGCCGTGGCCGATGTGCTGCTGGAGTGGACGGGCAACGAACAGGGCGTCAACCTCGGTCAGCTGGAAGGCGAGATCGAGGCCTTTGTCGACCAGTACCACGGCACGCCGCTGGCGCAGCTGAACCTGGGCCAGATGCTGTCTGACGTGACCAGCCTGCTGCGCGAACACCGGCTCGGCCTGCCGCCCGATCTGGCGCTGCTGATCAAGGCCTTCATCTCGCTCGAAGGCATGGGCCGCGCGCTGGACCCGGGCTTTCACATGTCCACCGAAGCCACGCCGCTGCTGCGCGAGGTGGTGCGCGCCCGCTTCCAGCCGCAGGCGCTGGCAGGGCGCGGCTGGCGTGCGGTGCGCCGTGCGCTCTCGGTCGTCGAGCAGCTGCCGCACGATGTCTCGCGCCTGCTGCGCAACGCGCGCCATGGCCGCGTGCAGGTGGGCATCGAGCTGGCGCACTTGAAGCGTGTGGGCGACCAGATCGACCGCGCCGCCAACCGGCTGGCCATGGCGCTGGTGATTTCGGCGCTCATCATCGGCTCGTCCATCGTGATG
>CALRZY010000036.1:0-4520 GCA_943372765.1 Curvibacter sp. AEP1-3 | reverse complement strand
AAGCCGCCCCACGCTGCCGCCGAGACCGGCGTGGCCGGCCAGGTGATGACGGCCAGCGGCAGCGTCAGGGGCAGTGCGATCACCAGCGCCCAGCAGATCACGTGCTCGGCCTGCATGCGCTGAGACAGCTGTGCGCCGTAGCCGTAGCCTACGGCGGCGCACGCCATGGCAGCCAGCAGCAGGGTGTCGGCCAGGCTGATCGACAGGCCCGCGGCGCCGTGGCCGGAGCGCAGCACCGCAAACACCACCACCAGCGCGGAGCCAAGAGCCGCGCATGCCCAGAAGCCGAGCGACGGGCGCTGGCGGTGCAGCAGTGCGCCCACGGCCGCAGTGGCCAGTGGCAGCACGCCGACGATCACGCTGGCATGCATGGCCTCCACATGCCGCATGGCCACCGAGGTGAGCAGCGGAAACCCGAACACCACACCACCGGAAATCAGCGCGAGCGGCCACCAGTCGCCGCGCTGCGGCAGCGGCGCGCGGGTGACCAGCAGGAACACCCCCGACAGCAGCGCTGCCACCACTGCACGGCCGACGGCGATGAAGACGCCTGACATTTGCGGTGCATCGGGCGTGCCCACCGCCAGCCGCGTCATCGGCAGCGTGACGGAAAAGATCACGATGCCGAGCAGGCCCAGCCACAGGCCCTTGTTGAGCCGGGCGCGTGCGTCGCTGGTCATGACGTTGGTGGTCATGAAGCCAGCATCCAGAAGGCCGTCACCACCAGCACGGCAGCCATGACGAGGTTGAAGACTTTCAGGCGGCGGCCGGTGCCGTCGGGCCCCGTCAGCCAGTGCCGCAGCAGGGAGCCGACAAGCGCATAGGTGAGGTTGCTGACCAGCGCATAGGCCAGCATGACCGGCAGCACGATGGACAGGCGCGTGCCGGCATCGGCATGCCCGGCGATCCAGCCGCTCACGATGCTCAGCGCCAGCATCCAGGCCTTGATATTCACAAACTGCAGCGCAGCGCCTTGCCAGAAGCCCACGTTCAGTCGTGCCGCGTCAGCGTTGCTCAATTGGTGCGAATGGGCGATCTTCCAGGCCAGCCACAGCAGGTAGGCCACACCCACCACCTTCACGGCCAGGGCCAGCATGGGCACGGCCAGCAGCAGCGCACCGACACCAAAGGCGCACACCAGCAGCAGCACGCCCCAGCCTACCGGCACCGACAGCACAAACGGCAGGCTGCGCCGCAAGCCGCCGTTGGCGGCCAGTGCGGTCGACAGCGTGGTGTTGGGCCCAGGCGAGAAGCTCATCGCCGTGGCCAGCACCAGCAGCGCGGTGAATTCTTGCCAGTTCATGTTTGCCACTTTATAGTTGTCACCAGTACACGACCAGTACAGTTGTTGCGACAAACTCGGGAACTGTATTGGTCAAATAGTCAGCACACCATACCGGAGTCATTCCGAAATCATCTGGAATCACTTGCAACCTTTCTGACCGCAGGCCCCGCCATGTTGATGAAAACCTCTTCCCAGTCACTCACCGCGCAGCTCAGCGCGCGTTTTGCCGAGCGTATTCGCAGCCGCTTGCTGGCGCCGGGCGCGCGACTGCCGTCGGTGCGGCTGTGCGCGCAGCAGCAGGGTGTGAGCGTGGCCACCGTGGTGGCGGCTTACGACCAGCTGCTGGCGCAGGGGCTGGTGGTGGCGCAGAAGAACCGGGGGTTTTTTGTGCGTGAGGCGTCCCGCACGGCACCGCCCGCCGCGCCGCGCGCGGACAAGTCTGCGCCTGTCAAGCCACAGCCGGAGGCCGCGGCATCCCCAGCGCCGATGGACAGCTGGAGCACCGCCACCTGGATCGCCACGCGCCAGGCGCCGGTGGACGCCACTGCCCTGATTCGCGGCATGTTCCACAAGATCAGTCACAAGCCGCAGCCTGGCATGGGCGTGTTCCCGGCGGACTGGCTGGAAACCACCTTCATGCCGGCGGCGGTGCGCAAGGTGTCCAGCGTCAGCGCGTTGCGTGACTTTTCACTGCAGTACGGCGAACCGATGGGCGACAGCGGCCTGCGTCGGGCGCTGTCGCAAAAGCTCGGTGCCATCAATGTGCCGGCCACGCCCGCGCAGATCATCACCACGGTCGGTGCCACGCACGCGCTCGACATCGTGAGCCGCACGCTGCTGCGCGCTGGCGACTGTGTGATGGTCGAGGAACCCGGCTGGGCGGTGGAGTTTGCGCGGCTCGACGCGCTGGGCATGCGCATCCTGCCGGTGCCGCGCCGCGCCGACGGGCCCGATCTGGAGGTGATGGCAAAGTACTGCGAGGCGCACAGCCCCAAGCTGTTTGTCAGCGTCAGCGTGTTCCACAACCCCACCGGTTACTGCCTCACACCCGGCAGTGCCCACCGCGTGCTGCAGCTGGCCAACCAGCACAACTTTCACATCGTCGAGGACGACACCTACAGTCACCTGGCGCCCGAACACGCCACCCGGCTCTGCGCGCTCGACGGCCTGCAGCGCACGATTTACGTCAGTGGCTTCGCCAAGATTCTGGCGCCGGGCTGGCGCGTCGGCTTCCTGGCCGCGCCGCCTGATCTGGTGGAGCGCCTGCTCGACACCAAGCTGCTGGCCACCCTCACCACGCCCGCCCTGCTGGAAAAGGCGCTGGCCTGGTGCATCGACCAGGGCCAGTTGCGCCGGCATGCCGAGCGGGTGCGCACCCGGCTCGACCAGGCGCGTGCCCGCAGCGTGAAGCTGGCGCTGGCGCACGGCTGCACGTTTGCGGCGGAGCCAGCCGGTCTGTTTGGCTGGGTCGATACCGGCGTGGACACCGACGCCCTGTCGCAGCGCATGCTGGACGAGGGCTACCTGATCGCGCCGGGCGCGCTGTTTCACGCGGTGCGCACGCCGAGCCCATTGATGCGCATCAATTTCGCGACCACGCAGGAGGCGGCTTTCTGGAAGGTGTTTGCGCGTTTGCGTGACGGCATGAAATAGATATTTACAAGCTGGGGTGCCGGATGACAGGTTTTGAGGGCGTTTGCCTCTTGCGCGGCAGGGGCCCGGCACCTTAAGGTGTGGGAGCAGGTCGTCCGGCCTGCGTCCGGGCGTCATTGCCAAGGCCCACCTGCAACTTCCAACCCGAGGACATGCCGATGAAAACCCGCCGACAGCTGATACAACTGATTCCCGCGACCACGCTTTCCAGACTGCTGCCACTGGCTGGCCTGTCTGCCACCGCCGGCCTGCTCAGTGCCTGTGGCGAGAAGGCCACCACCACCGCCGTCCCCTCGGCATCGCCCGCCCCTGCGCCCGCACCCGCACCAGCCCCTGCCGCCGCACCTGCAGCGCCCGCGCCAGTGGCCGCGACTGGCCCGTTGGTCGATGAAAAAGACGCGCAGGCCACTGCCTTGGGTTACGTGAGTGATGCCACCAAGGCCGACAAAGCGAAGTACGCCAATTACGCCGCCGGCCAGAACTGCAGCAATTGCGCCTTGTACCAGGGCGCTGCAGGTTCTGCGCAAGGCGGCTGCCCGCTGTTTGCCGGCAAGCAGGTGTCTGCCCAAGCCTGGTGCAGTGCTTACGCGAAGAAGGCTGGTTAAGGCCCGCTAGGGTTAGCTGAGGCTCGCCTGCTCTTTCGCTGCACGGCGTCAGAGCATCTCTTCAGGCGCGAACGGCGAGATCAGCATCAGCAGCAGCTTGAGGCCAAGACTGGCGTCAGGCTCTGTGCGCGTGTCTTTCAGGGTCGAACCCTGGGGCGCGCGCCACAGCAGCTGGTCGTCCACCAGTTCCACGCGCCAGGCGCCCTGCGCCATCGCAGGCTCGATCAGCGCACGGGCTTCTTCAGACAAGGCCTGATTGCTGATGACCAGACCGACCTCGCTGTTCTGCAACTGCGAACGCAGGTCGAGATTCATCGAGCCGACCACCAGCAGGCGCTGGTCAATCACCGCCGCCTTGGCGTGCAGGCTGGAACGGGAGCCACCGGTTGAGTCGCCGATCGATCCCCCGCCGGATCGCAAGCCGCGCACCGTGCCCGGCTGCTCGGCATGCATTTCGTACAGCTCCACACCCATGGCCAGCAGCGCCTTGCGGTAGCGGGCGTAGCCCACATGCGCGGCAGGCGCATCGTTGGATGCCAGGGAGTTGGTCAACACCCGCACCCGCACGCCGCGTTGCCGGATGTCGGCAAACTGTTTCATCATGCGCTCGCCCGGCACGAAGTAGGGCGACACCAGCAGCACATCGCTGCGGGCTTCGGCCATCAGTTGCAGCAGGCCGTCTACTGCGGTGTCCTGCGCATCTCCGGTGCTGTCTGCATCGGCGGCGATCTTTGAGGGCTTGTCGACCAGCAGCGTTGAGGGTGCCCAGGTCCAGGTCAGTAGCCGCAGGTCGGTCGAGTCGCCCAACGCGGGGACGGTGCTGGCGGCGGCTGGTTTCACCGGCGCAGGGGTGAGCGCCGCATCCGATGTGCCGGTGGCCTGCGTGGTTCCGGGAGGCGGGGGTTTGAGGGCGTCAATATCGGCCTTGCTCATCAGTGACTGCACCGGATAGGCCAGCGGGTCGTTCCAGTACTGGT
>CALRZY010000035.1:0-4583 GCA_943372765.1 Curvibacter sp. AEP1-3 | reverse complement strand
TGTCGCGTTGTGGCGTTGGCCAGGCCGGTCAGTTGACCGGGCCGCTGGTCGTTGGGGGGTTGCCCGCCACGGGCCCCTCGGTGTTGTCGGCGGTCCAGCCGCCACCCAGGGCGCGGTACAGCGACACCCAGGCCACGCGGCGTTCGCGTTGCAGGTTGACCAGCGCGCCTTGCGCGGCGAGCAGGGTGCGCCGCGCGTCTTCCAGTTCCACCAGGCTGGCGAGTCCGCTGCGGTAGCGGGCCTCGGTGCCGGCAAACGAGGCGCGGTAGCCATCGGCCGCCATGGCGGCATCACGGCTGCGGTCGGCGGTGCTTTGCAGATTGACCAGCGCTTCTTCCACCTCGCGCACCGCCTGCCGCACGCTGCCGCGGTATTGCGCCGTGGCGTTCTCGTAGCGGGCCTTGGCCGCCTCGACGTTGGCCGCACTGGCGCCGCCATCGAACAGCGGAACCGTCAGCTGCAGGGGCCCGATGGACCAGGTGTTGTAGCGCTGCGAAACGCCATCGGTGCGCGATCGGTTGCCCGCGATGGAGCCGCTCAGCGACAGGCGCGGATAGCGTTCAGCCCGCGCGCTGCCGACATCCAGATGGGCGGCATCGACCTCGCGCGCCGCGTTGAAGATGTCGGGGCGCTGGGACAGCACCACGGCCGGCACGCTGATGACGGGCGCCAGCGTGTCGTCGCTGCGGGTGTCTGCCGCGGCCGTGGGGCTCTGCGCCAGCTTGCTGCGCAACTCCGGCTCGGGCAGCGCGGTGAGCGCGACCAGTGCCTTGATGTCGATGTCGCACTGGGCGGCCTGTGCCGTGGCGGCGCTTCGGCCCTCGGCGGCGCTGGCCTGCGCCAGGGCGGCAGTGGCAGGTGCCTGAAACCCGGCTTTTGTGGCCAGGTCAGTCAGCCGGGCCGTTTCAGCGCGCGAGGCGGCATCGGCCCGGGCGACGGCCAGCAGCTGCTCGCAGGCCCGCAGGCTGTGGTACTGCGTGGCCACTTCGGCAGCGACTGACACACGGGCCGAGTGCCACAGCGCCTGGCTGCCCTGCAGGCGCTGCTGCTCGGCGTCGCGGCTGGCGGCAGCGCCGCCGAACAGGTCGATCTCCCAGCTCGATTGCAGGCCCAACTGCGCTGTAGTGGCGGCCGGCGGCACCATGCGGTTGAACACGGCCCCGCGTGAGCGGGACACACTGGCCGAGGCGTCCAGCGTGGGCAGCAGAGCAGCGCTGGCTGCCGCACGGGCCGCACGGGCCTGCTCGATGTTGGATTTGGCCGAGGCCACCGTCGGGCTGACCGAATCGGCGGCGAGGATCAACTCGGCCAGCAACGGGTCCTGTTGCCGCCACCAGCGGCCCAGCTCAACCACGCTGCCCTGGTGCGGCAGCGGTGCCTGCCACTGCGGCGGCACTGGCGTGGCAACCGTGGGCGGCGGGCCATGCACCGCGCAGGCGGCCAAGCTCAGCGGCAGCAGCGCGAGGGTCAGCCGTTGCCACACCGGCCGCGATGGACCTGATGGCCGGGGTTGAGGGAGGGCGCTTTCGGGCGTTCTCATGACTTGTTTTTCTCCTGTTTCGCGGACTGGTTCGCAGGCCGGGTGCCGGCCTCGCGGCGCCGGCGTGCCACGTCGGTGGCGACCATCGCCTCGGCGTAGTCCGCCAGACTCACGGCCCAGCGATCAATCGCTTCGGGGCTGCCAAACAGCTGGGGCCGGATGGCGTCAATCACATCGCGGCCGATGAACAGCTGCATCGACATTCCGGTGATGGAAAACGCGAGGCGGTGCACGTCGTCGTCGGCCTGCTGCAGGCCCATATGCCGGCACAGCACCTCGACCAGCGCAGCAAGCGCCGGCTTGATGCCTTCGTTGATTTCTTCGGCCCACAGGCCGGTCGGTTCCAGGATTTCCCGGATATGCAGACGCGTGCACAGCTGCACCAGCTCACCCTGGCGCAGCGGCTCCAGAAAGCCGGCAAAAAAGCCTTCCAGCGACTGGCGCAGGTTGAAGTCGTGCTGGTTGTAAAGCGCAATATCGTCAGCCGGGCTGCCGAGTGGCTCGGTGAATGCGGCGCGGTAGAGACCAGCCTTGTCGCCAAAGTAATAGCGAATGGCTGCGACATTCGCCCCAGCGACGCCTGCAATCTCGCGTATCGACGTCTTGGCGTAGCCTTTCTCCGAGAACAGGCGGAGGGCGGCGTGAAGCAGGTGAGCGCGCGCTTCCACGCCGTCGGAGCGCTGCTTGCGGCCCTCGGGCTCATGGGTGGCTGGGGGTGTGCCCCGGGCGGCAGGGATGCCGGGGGACGGCGGTGGCAAATTCATGCGCCCGATTAGAGCACACAAATAAAACAATCGATTGAATTAAATCAGTCGATTGATTTGAACGTGGCGTCCCACAGCGCCAGGATGGCGTCGCGCTCGGCCTGCAGGGCCGGCAGGATCACCTGTGTCGGTTCTTCATTCAGGCGCGCCCGGTGCTGGACGCGCCGCAGTTCGCGGTAGGCGCTGGCCGCGCGCTGCCCCACGCCTTCGGGCAGCAGGCCCACGTCTTCTGCGCGCCGCAGCAGGCTGATGTTGCCAACGTTGTCCACCAGTTCGCTGTGCCAGGCGGCCTGCGACAGCACCAGGTACTGCACGGCAAACTCGGCATCGACCATGCCGCCGGGGCTGTGCTTGATGTCGAAGGGCTCGCCTTCGGGCGCCCCTTCAGCCTGGGCTTTGGCGCGCCGGACCGGGTGGGCCTGGTGCACCTTCTGCCGCATGGCGACGATCTCGCGGCGCAGCGCCTCGTTGTCGCGCGGGGCGGTGATCACCGACTGCCGCACGCTGTCAAAGCGCTCGCGCAGCGACTCATCGCCCAGCACAAAGCGCGCACGCGTCATGGCCTGGTGTTCCCAGGTCCAGGCAGTGTTGCTGCCGCGTTGCTGCTGGTAGCGCGTGTAGGCGGCAAAGGTGGTGACCAGCAGGCCGGAGTTGCCGTTGGGGCGCAGCGCGGTGTCGATCTCGAACAGGTCGCCCTCGCCGGTCTTGATGGTCAGCCAGTTGATCAGCTTGCGCACGTAGGCGGCATACACCTCCTGGGCCCGCTCGTCCTCGTCTTCATAGACGAACACGATGTCCAGGTCGCTGCCGTAGCCCAGCTCCTTGCCGCCCAGCTTGCCGTAGGCAATGATGGCGAACTGGGGCTTTTCGCGGTGGGTGTTCTTCAGCCGCGCCCAGCACCATTCGGCGGTGATGCGCAAAATCGCCTCGGCCAGCGCGCTGAGGTCGTCGGCCACCTGCTCTACCGTGAGCACGCCTTCCACGTCGCGCGCCAGCGTGCGGAACACCTCGGCATGGTGCGCGCGGCGCAGCAGGTTGAGGCAGGTTTCCTCGTCGTCTTCCCCGGTGCTGCGCAGCGCCTGCAGCCGTTGCTGCAGCTCGCGGCTGAAGGCGGCGGCGTCGAAGCGCTCGTGCATCAGCTCGTCACTGGCCAGCTCGTCGATCACGCCCGGGTGTTGCACCAGATAGCGCGCCGGCCACTTGGCCGAGCCGAGCAGGCGCAGCAGGCGCTCGTGCACGGCCGGGCGTTCCAGCAGCAGGGCCAGATAGCTTTCGCGCCGCAGCAGCGGTTCAATCCAGTCGATGATGCGCACCGCGGCGGCTTCGGTGACGCTGCCTTCGCGCAGCCACTGCGCGGTGCGCTGCACCAGTCGCACCAGCCGGGCGCGGGACTCTTCCTTCAGGCCCAGCACCCGCGGGTGCTGGCGCCACAGAATCAGCCGCTCGCGGAACTGCGTGGGCCACTGCTCAGACAGGTGGGCGAGCATGTCTTCCAGCAGCTGCGGCGTGCCGCTGGGGTTACCCGGCGTCTTGACGCAGCCTTTGCAGGGCTGCTTGCCGCCCAGCAGCGTGTCGAACTCGCCAGCGACCAGTTCGCGGTGCATGTCGAGGTCGCCGAGGAAGGCACAGCAGTCGGGGTAGCCCATGGTCCGGGCAATCCAGGCCAGGTCGTCGTCACGCGTGGGCAGCACATGGGTTTGCTGGTCGTCGAGGTACTGGATGCGGTGCTCCACGCGGCGCAGGAAGTCGTAGGCCCGCGCCAGCGCATCGGCGGTGTCCTGTGGCATCAGCCCGGCCCGCGCCAGCCGCTGAAGGGCGTCCAGTGTGGGACGGGTGCGCAGCTCCGGGAACTGGCCGCCACGCACCACCTGCAGCAGCTGCACGGTGAACTCGATCTCGCGGATGCCGCCGCGCGAAATCTTCACATCGTTGGCGCGCTCCGGGTGGCCGGCGCAGCGCTTGGCGGCGTGATCGCGAATCTGCCGGTGCAGGGTGCGCAGCGCATCGAAGACGTTGTAGTCAAGGTAGCGGCGGAACACAAAAGGCAGCACCGCGCTGCGCAGCGCCTGGGCGGAGCCGCTTTGCACACAGGCCAGCGGCGCCACCACGCGGCTCTTGAGCCAGGCAAAACGCTCCCATTCGCGGCCGTGCACCTGGAAGTATTCCTCCAGCGCGCTGAGCGACACGGCCGAAGGGCCCGAGTTGCCGTTGGGCCGCAGAGCCAGGTCCACGCGGAACACAAAGCCGTGTTCGGTCGAGTCGCCGATCAGGCCGAACAC
>CALRZY010000034.1:0-5111 GCA_943372765.1 Curvibacter sp. AEP1-3 | reverse complement strand
CGATTGGAGCGGCCGATATCAGATTAGGTAGTTGGTGGGGTAAAGGCCCACCAAGCCGACGATCTGTAGCTGGTCTGAGAGGACGACCAGCCACACTGGGACTGAGACACGGCCCAGACTCCTACGGGAGGCAGCAGTGGGGAATTTTGGACAATGGGCGCAAGCCTGATCCAGCAATGCCGCGTGCAGGATGAAGGCCTTCGGGTTGTAAACTGCTTTTGTACGGAGCGAAAAGGCTTCCACTAATACTGGGGGCTCATGACGGTACCGTAAGAATAAGCACCGGCTAACTACGTGCCAGCAGCCGCGGTAATACGTAGGGTGCAAGCGTTAATCGGAATTACTGGGCGTAAAGCGTGCGCAGGCGGTTATGTAAGACAGATGTGAAATCCCCGGGCTTAACCTGGGAACTGCATTTGTGACTGCATAGCTAGAGTACGGTAGAGGGGGATGGAATTCCGCGTGTAGCAGTGAAATGCGTAGATATGCGGAGGAACACCGATGGCGAAGGCAATCCCCTGGACCTGTACTGACGCTCATGCACGAAAGCGTGGGGAGCAAACAGGATTAGATACCCTGGTAGTCCACGCCCTAAACGATGTCAACTGGTTGTTGGGTCTTCACTGACTCAGTAACGAAGCTAACGCGTGAAGTTGACCGCCTGGGGAGTACGGCCGCAAGGTTGAAACTCAAAGGAATTGACGGGGACCCGCACAAGCGGTGGATGATGTGGTTTAATTCGATGCAACGCGAAAAACCTTACCCACCTTTGACATGTACGGAATCCTTTAGAGATAGAGGAGTGCTCGAAAGAGAGCCGTAACACAGGTGCTGCATGGCTGTCGTCAGCTCGTGTCGTGAGATGTTGGGTTAAGTCCCGCAACGAGCGCAACCCTTGTCATTAGTTGCTACATTTAGTTGGGCACTCTAATGAGACTGCCGGTGACAAACCGGAGGAAGGTGGGGATGACGTCAAGTCCTCATGGCCCTTATAGGTGGGGCTACACACGTCATACAATGGCTGGTACAAAGGGTTGCCAACCCGCGAGGGGGAGCTAATCCCATAAAGCCAGTCGTAGTCCGGATCGCAGTCTGCAACTCGACTGCGTGAAGTCGGAATCGCTAGTAATCGTGGATCAGAATGTCACGGTGAATACGTTCCCGGGTCTTGTACACACCGCCCGTCACACCATGGGAGCGGGTTCTGCCAGAAGTAGTTAGCCTAACCGCAAGGAGGGCGATTACCACGGCAGGGTTCGTGACTGGGGTGAAGTCGTAACAAGGTAGCCGTATCGGAAGGTGCGGCTGGATCACCTCCTTTCTGGAAACTGCAATCTAATTTGAACGCTCACACTTATCGGTTGTTGGAAGGTTGTCGCCAACGACTCGGGGTCAAACCTGGTTGAAGCGACCGGCTTGGGTCTGTAGCTCAGTTGGTTAGAGCACCGTCTTGATAAGGCGGGGGTCGTTGGTTCGAGACCAACCAGACCCACCATCCCGTTCCATCGAACTGGGGGATTAGCTCAGCTGGGAGAGCACCTGCTTTGCAAGCAGGGGGTCGTCGGTTCGATCCCGTCATCCTCCACCAAACACTTCGGTGACTGAAGGTAAGTCAACATCAAAGCGGCTTCTGCTGAAGCTGCTTTGATGTTGATTGATATATATCGATCAACAAAGAGTCGCAAGACTCACGGCTGTTCATTAACAATTTATAGAGTCGAATCAGCGTTGTCAGAGGAAACTGCACATTCGTAAAGGTTTAGTGCAGACCGTGCCTCTGATGACAATTTTTTGATTGCGTCAAAACGAAATTCAAACTTTGTTTGTATTTCAAGTAATGACGAATCGTTCTCTTGATAGCAATATCAAGGAATCATTCACATTACGGCATAACGCGCCAGGTGAAAGACCTGGCAAGTCCTTGAAGATGCTTTGGAAACTCGCAAGAGTGGTCAAAGTTATAGGGTCAAGTGACTAAGAGCATGTGGTGGATGCCTTGGCAATGATAGGCGACGAAGGACGTGAAAGCCTGCGATAAGCTTCGGGGAGCTGGCAAATAAGCTTTGATCCGGAGATTTCCGAATGGGGAAACCCACCTGCAAAGGTATCGCATACTGAATACATAGGTATGCGAGGCGAACCGGGTGAACTGAAACATCTCAGTAGCTCGAGGAAAAGACATCAACCGAGATTCCGAAAGTAGTGGCGAGCGAAATCGGAAGAGCCTGTTAGTGATAGCACGATTCTTAGCAAAACAGTCTGGAAAGGCTGGCCATAGCAGGTGATAGCCCTGTATGCGAAAAGAAACGTGTGGTACTGAGCTAACGACAAGTAGGGCGGGACACGTGTAATCCTGTCTGAATATGGGGGGACCATCCTCCAAGGCTAAATACTCATCATTGACCGATAGTGAACTAGTACCGTGAGGGAAAGGCGAAAAGAACCCCGGGAGGGGAGTGAAATAGATCCTGAAACCGCATGCTTACAAAAAGTAGGAGCCCGCAAGGGTGACTGCGTACCTTTTGTATAATGGGTCAGCGACTTACATTCAGTGGCAAGGTTAACCGAATAGGGAAGCCGTAGAGAAATCGAGTCCGAATAGGGCGTTCAGTCGCTGGGTGTAGACCCGAAACCAAGTGATCTATCCATGGCCAGGATGAAGGTGCCGTAACAGGTACTGGAGGTCCGAACCGACTAGTGTTGCAAAACTAGCGGATGAGCTGTGGATAGGGGTGAAAGGCTAAACAAACTTGGAAATAGCTGGTTCTCTCCGAAAACTATTTAGGTAGTGCCTCAAGTATTACCATCGGGGGTAGAGCACTGTTTTGGCTAGGGGGTCATGGCGACTTACCAAACCAAGGCAAACTCCGAATACCGATGAGTACAGCTTGGGAGACAGAGCACCGGGTGCTAACGTCCGGACTCAAGAGGGAAACAACCCAGACCGCCAGCTAAGGTCCCTAAAATTGGCTAAGTGGGAAACGAAGTGGGAAGGCTAAAACAGTCAGGATGTTGGCTTAGAAGCAGCCATCATTTAAAGAAAGCGTAATAGCTCACTGATCGAGTCGTCCTGCGCGGAAGATGTAACGGGGCTAAGCCAGTTACCGAAGCTGCGGATTTGCAATTTATTGCAAGTGGTAGGAGAGCGTTCTGTAAGCCTGTGAAGGTGGCTTGTAAAGGCTGCTGGAGGTATCAGAAGTGCGAATGCTGACATGAGTAGCGTTAAAGGGGGTGAAAAGCCCCCTCGCCGTAAGCGCAAGGTTTTCTACGCAACGTTCATCGGCGTAGAGTGAGTCGGCCCCTAAGGCGAGGCAGAGATGCGTAGCTGATGGGAAACAGGTCAATATTCCTGTACCGATGTGTAGTGCGATGTGGGGACGGAGAAGGTTAGCTCAGCCAACTGTTGGATATGTTGGTTCAAGCCTGTAGTCGTGCCTGGTAGGCAAATCCGCCGGGCTTAGATGAGGGGTGATAACGAGTCTGCTTGCAGACGAAGTGAGTGATACCCTGCTTCCAGGAAAAGCCACTAAGCTTCAGCTACACACGACCGTACCGCAAACCGACACTGGTGCGCGAGATGAGTATTCTAAGGCGCTTGAGAGAACTCAGGAGAAGGAACTCGGCAAATTGACACCGTAACTTCGGAAGAAGGTGTGCCTTTAGTAGGTGAACCATTTACTTGGGGAGCCCAATGAGGTTGCAAAGAATCGGTGGCTGCGACTGTTTATTAAAAACACAGCACTCTGCAAACACGAAAGTGGACGTATAGGGTGTGACGCCTGCCCGGTGCTGGAAGATTAAATGATGGGGTGCAAGCTCTTGATTGAAGTCCCAGTAAACGGCGGCCGTAACTATAACGGTCCTAAGGTAGCGAAATTCCTTGTCGGGTAAGTTCCGACCTGCACGAATGGCGTAACGATGGCCACACTGTCTCCTCCTGAGACTCAGCGAAGTTGAAATGTTTGTGATGATGCAATCTCCCCGCGGAAAGACGGAAAGACCCCATGAACCTTTACTGTAGCTTTGTATTGGACTTTGAACAGATCTGTGTAGGATAGGTGGGAGGCTTTGAAGCGGTGCCGCTAGGTATCGTGGAGCCAACGTTGAAATACCACCCTGGTGTGTTTGAGGTTCTAACCTGGATCCCTTATCGGGATTGGGGACAGTGCATGGTAGGCAGTTTGACTGGGGCGGTCTCCTCCCAAAGCGTAACGGAGGAGTTCGAAGGTACGCTAGTTACGGTCGGACATCGTGACGATAGTGCAATGGCATAAGCGTGCTTAACTGCGAGACTGACAAGTCGAGCAGATGCGAAAGCAGGACATAGTGATCCGGTGGTTCTGTATGGAAGGGCCATCGCTCAACGGATAAAAGGTACTCTGGGGATAACAGGCTGATACCGCCCAAGAGTTCATATCGACGGCGGTGTTTGGCACCTCGATGTCGGCTCATCTCATCCTGGGGCTGTAGCCGGTCCCAAGGGTATGGCTGTTCGCCATTTAAAGAGGTACGTGAGCTGGGTTTAAAACGTCGTGAGACAGTTTGGTCCCTATCTTCCGTGGGCGCTGCAGATTTGAGGAAGCCTGCTCCTAGTACGAGAGGACCGGAGTGGACACACCTCTGGTGTACCGGTTGTCACGCCAGTGGCATTGCCGGGTAGCTATGTGTGGAAGAGATAACCGCTGAAAGCATCTAAGCGGGAAACTCGTTTCAAGATGAGATCTGCCGGGGCCTTGAGCCCCCTAAAGAGTCGTTCAAGACCAGGACGTTGATAGGTCAGGTGTGGAAGCGCAGTAATGCGTTAAGCTAACTGATACTAATTGCTCGTGCGGCTTGACCCTATAACTTTGATTGAAGCAATCAAGGAAGTTATGCCAAGTGACGCATTCAAAAACAAGCTGATTCGCTCTATAAATTCGTCGTCCTGACCCAGTCAGGATGGCAAAAAGTTATGCCTGATGACCATAGCGAGGTGGTCCCACTCCTTCCCATCCCGAACAGGACAGTGAAACGCCTCAGCGCCGATGATAGTGCGGGTTCCCGTGTGAAAGTAGGTCATCGTCAGGCTCTTACAGCAGAAAACGCCCCGTCATTCGACGGGGCGTTTTTAT
>CALRZY010000033.1:0-8988 GCA_943372765.1 Curvibacter sp. AEP1-3 | reverse complement strand
GGCATCGCGCCCGAGCACCAGGCCCATGTGTTCGAGCGCTTTTACCGGGGGGCGCCGCCTTCGGTGCGCGGCAGCGGCCTGGGCCTGGCCATCGTGCGGGAGATCGCACAGCAGTGCGGGGCCCGGCTCACGCTGCGCAGCGCCCCGGGCCAGGGCTCGGTGTTCCGCCTGGCATGGCCGGCCCGCTGAAGCGCCGGCTTAAGAGCTGAACAGGAAGTTCATCACGTCGCCGTCCTTGACGACGTATTCCTTGCCTTCGGCGCGCATCTTGCCCGCATCCTTGGCACCCTGCTCGCCCTTGCAGGCGATGAAGTCCTCGAAGGCAATGGTCTGGGCGCGGATGTAGCCCTTCTCGAAATCGGTGTGGATCACGCCGGCGGCCTGCGGTCCGGTGTCGCCCACATGGATGGTCCAGGCGCGCACTTCCTTGACCCCGGCCGTGAAGTAGGTCTGCAGGCCCAACAGCTTGTAGGCTGCGCGGATCAGGCGGTTCAGGCCGGGTTCGCTCTGGCCGAGTTCCTCCAGGAACATCTGGCGGTCCTCGTCGCTCATCTCGGCCATCTCGGCTTCCATCTTGGCGCAGATCGCCACCACGGGGGCGTTCTGCGTCGCGGCGTACTCCTTCAGGCGGTCCAGGTAGGGGTTGTTCTCGAAGCCGTCCTCGCTGACGTTGCCCACGAACATGGCGGGCTTGGCCGTGATGAAGAAGAACTGCTTGAGCAGGGGCTGCTCTTCCTTGCTGAACGCGATGGTGCGAACCGGCTTGCCTTCGTTGAGCACGGCCTGGCACTTCTCCAGGATGGCCACCAGCTTGATCGACTCCTTGTCGCCCGAGCGCGCCGTCTTGGTCACGCGGTGCAGGGCCTTCTCGACCGCGCCCAGGTCGGCCAGGCAGAGTTCGGTCTGGATCACCTCGATGTCCGAGATCGGGTCCACCTTGCCCGATACGTGGATCACGTTGTCGTCGGCAAAGCAGCGCACCACGTTGACGATGGCATCGGTCTCGCGGATGTGGGCCAGGAACTTGTTGCCCAGGCCCTCACCGGTGCTGGCGCCGGCCACGAGACCCGCGATGTCGACGAACTCGACAATGGCCGGCACCACCCGCTCGGGTTTGACGATGTCCGAGAGCTGCGCCAGGCGCGGGTCGGGCACCTCCACCACACCCACATTGGGCTCGATGGTGCAGAAGGGGTAGTTCTCCGCCGCGATGCCCGCCTTGGTCAGGGCATTGAAGAGGGTGGATTTGCCGACGTTGGGCAGGCCGACGATGCCGCACTTGAGAGACATGGGTTTCCTTTGAAATCAACCCCCTGCGCACCAGCGAGCCCCAAGTGGGTGTGGTGGAGGTGCCGGGCGGGCACCCTGCGGCACCGGCCGGACAGTTCAGGAAACCGGGGCGCCAGGGCCCAGATCCCGCAACGCGCTGTCCTCGTTTTGCCTGGGGGAAACTGGCGCCAATTGTACTGAGCGCGGAATCCGGGGCTTTTGACAGCGCCGGGCACCCGCGGACGCCGCCTCACAACTCCTGGGCCAACTCCAAAGCCTGCGCCTCCAACAGGCCTGTCGCGCGGACCAGCCCCTGCCAGCGGTCCAATTCGGTCCTGACATGCCGCAACAGCTGTTCCGGCGTGCTGGTCTGGACCTGGGCGCCGTCCTGCTCCATGCGCGCGCGCGCCTCCGGGTCTTCCAGCACCTGGTTGAGAACCTGGTTGAGCTTGCGAACGATAGGCGCGGGCGTACCGGCGGGTGCAAACAGCGCATACCACTGCGTCAGGTCCAGATCCGGGATGCCCGCTTCCGCGAGGGTGGGCACGCCGGGCCAGGCACTCAGGCGCGTGGCGCTGGCGACGGCCAGCGGCCTGAGCTTGCCGCTTTTCAGATAGGGCAAGGCGCTGAACAGGCTGGGGAACATCCAGTGCGACTGGCCCCGTACCGTGGCGTTGATGGCTGGCGCGGCACCCGCATGCTGGAAACCCTGTTGCCCCTGCACACCCAGGGTGCGCAGGAACATCTCGGCGGCCAGGTGAGGGATGGTCCCCTCACCCGCCGCGGCATAGTGCAGGCGCCCCGCAGGCGAGCTTTGCAGCAGGCGGATGAAGGACAGCACATCCTTGACCGGCAATTCCGTGTTGACCACCAGCACCGTCGGCGAATAACCGACCAGGCCCACCGGCGCAAAGTCCCTGATCGGGTCATACCGCAAAGTCTGCAGCACCGGGTTGATGCCGTGGGTCGCGATGTAGCCGAACATCAGCGTGTGCCCGTCGGGCCGCGAGGCCGCCACGTACTCGGCGGCCACACTGCCGTTGGCGCCCGTGCGGTTCTCCACGCTCACCACGTGCCCCAGGCCGGGCCCGAGCTTGCGCGTCAGGATGCGCGCCATCGTGTCGTTGCCGCCCCCGGCACTGGTCGGCACGATGATGCGCACCTCCTCCTGGGGAAAGTGTTCGGCGGACCGGTCGCTGCCCACCTCTTGCGCCGTCCTGGCCGGGAAGACGTAGTCCGGCAGGTGCAACTCGCCCTGCATGATCTTGCGGGCCGTCCGCACCAAGGCCGCCTGGACAACGGCAACCTCCTCGCCCTGGGCCGCCACCTCCACCTCCACGTCGATCTGCCCCTGCGGGTGCACGACCGACAGCCGATGCCGACCGGGCGCGCGGGCCACGCCGCTGGCCACCGTCCCCGGCAGCGCAAAGGCCGTGCTGACACCGATGGCCCCGGTCACCGCATGCGAGGCATGGCACTTGTGGGGCGTGAAATAACGCGACACGATGCTGTCCGGGTGGTCCCCCGGGCTCACCAGCACGGGCTTGGGAATCACGCTCTGGGTCACATCGCCCAGTCCCATGCGTGCGCCCATCAGGATGCGCAGCTTCTCGATGCGTTCGAGCAGGGCGGTATTGGCGTCCAGCTCCGCCGGGCGCTCCCGCCCGCCCACCCCCAGGTCACTCGCCCGCAGGATCATCAGCGGCATGGCCGCATCGATGCAGGTCACCTCCAGGCCGTCCACCACGTCGATGCGCCGGCCCGTCGGGAACACCTGGCCCGTGACGGCACCCCAGGCGTCCAGAAAATTCAGCAGGATGGGCGCGGCCGTTCCCGCCACGCCGTCGATCCTGGTATCGCCTTCGTAGGTGACCTGGCGGCCGGGTGTGCACACGGTCGAATCGATGGACGCGCCCGTGTTGACGTTGTAGATGCGCACCGTGGTGCTGCCCTCCTGCGCGGGCACCAGGCCCTGCTCGATCGCGAAGGGGGCCACGCCGGCGAGCATGTTGCCGCAATTGGGCCGGGTGTCCACCGACTGGTGGCCAACCCCGACCTGGGCAAACAGGTAGTCCAGGTCGCAACCGGGCCGCGTCGAACGCGACACGATGGCCACCTTGCTGTTGAGTGTGCTGTTGCCCCCCAGGCCGTCGAGCTGCAGGGGATCGGACGCGCCGATGGCGCCGATCAGGGCCTGGTCACGCTCCTGCTCGTCCAGCGGCAGCCACTCGCGCAGGAAAAACGGTCCCCGGGACGTGCCCGCGCGCATCAGGACACAAGGGATCTTTCGGTTCGGCATGCGGTGCACTCCATGGATGGATCGGGTGATCGATGCCACGCATGGTGCAAGAAATCCCGGTTTTGTTGAAGTGCAACTTTTAATATGATTGGTGCATGCAACAGATCAATTTCGATTTGCATCAGCTGCAGGCCTTCATCGCCGTGGCCGAACGCGGCAGTTTCAGGGCCGCTGCCGAACACATCCACCTGTCACCGCCGGCCCTGAGCCGTCGCATTGAAAAGCTGGAATCCATCCTGGGCACCAGGCTGTTCAACCGCACGACCCGCGAGGTCGAACTCACCAGCCTGGGGCGCATCTTCCTCGAGCGCGCCCGATCGGCCGTCGACGACCTGGAGGCCGCGATGCTGGGCATTGCCGACATCGCCGCCACCCGCAGCGGGCGCGTCACCGTGGCCTGCGTGCCCTCGGCCGCGCTGTACTTCCTGCCCCAGGTCATCAGCAGTTTTTCACGCCACTACCCGGCCATCCGCATCCGGGTCATCGATGAATCCATGAACCAGACGCTGCAAAGCGTGCTGTCCGGCGAGTCGGACTTCGGCATCGGCTTCATGAGCGCCTTGATGCCTGAAATCAAGTTCGAAGACATCCACAACGACCCCTTTGTCGTCGCGATGCGGCGCGATCACCCGCTGACGGCCCGCAAGACGGTGAGCTGGTCCACCATTGCCAATGAACGCCTGATCTCAGTGGCCCGCAGCAGCGGGAACCGGCAACTGCTGGACGACGTGCTGACCCAGGCCGGCATCAAGCCCGATTTCGCCTTCGAGGTCAGCCACATCGGCACGCTGCTGGGCATGGTGGAGGCTGGCCTGGGGCTGGCCGCCGTACCCCGCATGGCCTTGCCCGCCAACCACAGCGCCGTGGTCGGGCTGCCCCTGAAGAACCCCACCATCTCACGCAGCCTGGGCCTGCTCACGCGCCAGGGGGCCACCCTGCGGCCGGCGGCGGCCATGTTCCACGCGCACCTGTCCGAAGCGCTCAGGCGGCGTCGGCCCGCGCCGGACGCGCCGCCTCAATCGAAGCGGTAGCTGGCGCGGACCGGCTGCCCGACGCGCAGCACATGGTCCACACCCGCCGTCACGATGCTGTTCATGCCGAAGGTCAGGGCGCCTTTGACGCGCGCGTCCTGGCGGTAGGTCTGCAGGGTGTCGTTCACCTCGGGGCTGCTCTGGGCCGTTTCGGGGTCGATGTTGGGAATGGGGCAGCGCGGGCAGGGCTTGACCGGCAGGAGCACAGCCTCCCCTTCTGCCGTCGCGATCTGCAGCGGGCCCACGCGGTCTTCGTCGTGCGCCTCCAGCCCTTCCAGCACGATGTTGGGCCGGAAGCGCCGGATGTCCACGGGCGCGTGGCCCTGTGCCTGCAAACGGGTGTTCAGGCCGTCCAGGGCGGCCTGGCCCAGCACCAGCACCGGGTAGCCGTCGCTGAACTGGTTGAGCGCCTCGGCGTCCCCCGTCCATTTCCGGTCGGACAGGCGACGATGCTCAGGATCGAAACGCACCAGCCGGTACTTGGGCGCATCGGCGCGCGGCAGGCCCTGTTCGTTGAGCCCCAGGAAATCGGTGAACCACTGCGCCGCAATGTCGCCCATGTCGTAGGCGGGGACCTCGTCGTCCCAGACGCGCACACGGGTCGGCGCCTCGACGGCGTCCACCCGCAGGTGCAGGGCCAGCATGCCGGGCGCGCGCAGTTGCAGCTCGGTGCCGCCGCGCTTGAAGGCCGGCTGGATCAGCGCCATGCGTGGCGCCTCGCGCTGGCTCAGGAACTCGCCCTCGCTGTCCACCACCATCCAGGCGCGGTCCAGGTCCAGGCCGGTCTCGGTGAGCAGGGCCTCGGACAGCTCGACGCCAGCGCAGGACTTGACGGGATAGACAAAAAGACGGGAGATGCGGGCCTGCACGTCGGCAGGTGTCGGAGCAGGGGCAGTCACGGACAGTCTTCCTAGATTCAGTGATAACAGACCGGATTTTGCCCTGCCTTCTACAATCCCCCCATGCCCCAAGCCCTGGACATCTGCATACGCGGCGGCGGTATCGTCGGCCGCACCCTGGCCCTGCTGCTGGCGCGCGAACGCCTGCGTGTGGGCCTGGTCGAACAGCCCCAGCCCGCGGGCGCCCCACCGGCCGCCGACGTGCGCGCCTACGCCCTGAACCTGGCTTCGCGCGAACTGCTGGAGAGCGTGCGCTGCTGGCCGGCGGACGAGGCCGCGGCCACCCCGGTCCAGCACATGCAGGTCTGGGGCGACCGCGGCAGCGAGCTGCATTTCGATGCCGGTGAACTCGGCAGCCCGGCCCTGAGCTGGATCGTCGACGTGCCGGTGCTGGAAAAGCAGCTCGCCGATGCCGTGCGCTACCAGCCCCAGATCGAGGTGCTGGACGCCCCGGCACCCGCCCGGCTGACCGTGGTCTGCGAAGGCCGGGCCAGCAGCACCCGGGCCGAATTCGGCGTGGACTTCGAGATCACCCCCTACCCGCAGCACGCACTGGCCGCCCGTCTGCAGTGCGAGCGAGCCCATGGCCAGGTCGCCCGCCAGTGGTTTGCGCAGGATGGGATCCTGGCTTTTTTGCCTCTGGGCGGTGCCCAGGGGAACTCCGTGGCCATCGTCTGGTCTGTCTCTCCTGAGCAGGCATTGCGCCGGCAGCAACTGGAGCCGGCCGCATTCTGCCGCGAACTGGAAAACGCAAGCGCCCACACACTGGGAGCGCTCACGCTGGCCAGTGAGCGCAGGACCTGGCCGCTGCAGAAGGCGCAGGCGCGCCAGTGGACGGGCCACACAGCCGCTGGTGCCTGGGTGCTGGCCGGCGATGCGGCGCACAACGTGCATCCGCTGGCCGGCCAGGGACTCAACCTGGGCTTGGCCGATGTGGCGGAACTCACGCGCGTGCTGCACGGGCGCGACTACTGGCGCGGCGTGGATGACGCCAGGCTCTTGCGTCGTTACGAGCGCGCACGCAAGGCCGGCATGCTGGCCCTGGATGCCGGCATGGACGGCTTGCAGTTGCTGTTTGCGCGCGAGGGCGAAGGTTGGAGCGCGCTGCGCAACTGGGGCTTGCAGGGCGTGGAACGCAGCGGATTGTTGAAGAACTGGCTGGCGCGCCGCGCCATGAATTTTTGAAAGTCGATGTGATGATGAATCTGTCCAAACACCTGCTGGCGGGCCTGCTGGCCCTGCTCGCCCTGGGCGTCCACGCCCAGGAGGCCACGATCCGCAAGAACCTGGGCGAACGGCTGCCGCAGTTGCCCAAGATCGACGAGGTCAGCAAGACGCCGCTGCCCGGCATCTACGAGATCCGCGTCAACGACAACGACATCTATTACACCGATGCCGAGGGCAATTACCTGATCCAGGGCAGCCTGATCGACGTGCGCCAGCGCCGTAACCTGACCGAGGAGCGGGTCGAGCAGCTGACCGCCATCGAATTCAAGGACCTGCCCCTGAAGGACGCCTTCACCGTGGTGCGCGGCAACGGCAAACGCAAGGTGGCCGTGTTCGCCGATCCCAACTGCGGCTACTGCAAGCGCTTCGAGCGCGACCTGGCCAAGGTCGACAATGTCACGGTACACACCTTCCTCTACCCCATCCTGAGCCCGGATTCGGCCGAGAAATCCAAGAACATCTGGTGCGCCAAGGACAAGAACAAGAGCTGGCAGGACTGGATGTTCAACGACCAGACCCCCGCTGTGGCCAGCTGCGACACCACGGCCCTCACCCGCAATCTCACACTGGGGCGCAAGCACAAGATCACCGGCACACCGACGATGATCTTTGCCGATGGCTCGCGCGTGCCGGGCGCCCTAAGCACCCAGCAGATCGAGAAACAGCTCACCAGCGCCACCCGCTGACTCCATCGCACAGACAGCCCATGCCCCGCACCTCCGGCCGCAGCGCTCCTGCCCCCGTGCATTACCAGGTCCAGGTCGCCAACCTGCACGCCCATCTCTATCGCGTCACCCTGACCATCGCGCAGCCGCAGGCCGCCCAGCACGTGGCACTGCCGGTCTGGATTCCGGGCAGCTACCTGGTGCGTGAATTTGCCAAGAACCTGCAGCACCTGAAAGCACGCCAAGGCCAACGCGCCCTGACCGCGGTCCAGCTCGACAAATGCAGCTGGCAGATCGACTGCGACCCGCAGCAGCCGCTGGAGTTGAGCTACGAGGTCTACGCCTTTGACCATTCGGTGCGCACGGCCTGGCTCGATGCCACCCGCGGTTTTTTCAACGGCACCAGCCTGTGCCTGCGTGTCGAAGGCCAGGAAGATGCGCCCCATGGGCTCACTCTGCTGGCAGGCGCCGCCCCCGCCGACTGGTCGGCCGCAACCGGCCTGCCGGCCGTCAAGACCGACAAGCGCGGCTTTGGCCATTACCTCGCCGCCAACTTCGACGAACTGGTCGACTGCCCCTTCGAGCTCGGTAGCTTCTGGAGTGGCAGCTTCAAGGCCGGCGGCGTGAGCCATCGTTTCGTCGTGGCCGGTGCCCCGCCCAGCTTCGACAGCGCGCGCCTGCTGGCCGATGCCCAGCGCATCTGCGACACCGCCATCCGCTTCTGGCACGCTGGCGGCCAGGCCACGGGTCGCAGCGGCAAGCCGCCCTTTGCCAGCTACCTCTTCATGCTCAATGCCACCGACGACGGCTACGGCGGCCTGGAGCATCGCAACTCCACGGCGCTGATCTGTACGCGCCGCGACCTGCCGCGCGCCGACAGCAAGCCGGGCGAGGGCTACAACACGCTGCTGGGCCTGATCAGCCACGAGTACTTCCACAGCTGGAACGTCAAGCGCCTGCGTCCGGCCGAATTCGCCCGCTACGACTACGCTCAGGAGAACTACACCGAGCTGCTCTGGTTCTTCGAAGGCTTCACCAGCTACTACGACGACCTGCTGCTGCGCCGTGCCGGCCTGCTCGACGATGCGGGCTACCTGCGCCTGCTCAACAAGAGCGTCAACCAGCTGCAGCAGACGCCGGGACGGCGGGTCCAGTCGGTGGCGCAGGCCAGCTTCGACGCCTGGGTCAAGTACTACCGCGTCGACGAAAACACACCCAACGCCACGGTCAGCTACTACGGCAAGGGCGCGCTGGTGGCCCTGTGCCTGGACCTGACGCTGCGCACCGGAGGGCAGGGCTCACTGGACGACGTCCTGCGCGCGCTGTGGCAGCGCTGCAAGGCCGGCCCCATGGCCGAGAGCGACCTGCTGGCCGTGCTGCAGGAACTCAGCGGGCGCTCCTGGTCGCGCGAGATCAAGCAGTGGGTGCACGGCACGGCCGAACTGCCGCTGCGTGAGCTCCTGGAACAGCATGGCGTGGCCATCCACGAAGAGCCGGCCCAGCTGGCGCAGCGTCTGGGCCTGCGTGTGAGCGAGTCGGGGGGAGCGATCCAGATCAAGACCGTCTTGCGCGGCGGTGCTGCCGAGCAGGCGGGTTTT
>CALRZY010000032.1:0-12275 GCA_943372765.1 Curvibacter sp. AEP1-3 | reverse complement strand
AATCTGTCGGCCTCGCGCAGCCGGATTCTGGATGCCGACTTTGCCCAGGAAACCGCATCCCTGTCGCGTGCCCAGATCCTGCAGCAGGCAGCCACGGCCATGGTGGCCCAGGCCAACCAGCTGCCCCAGGGCGTGCTGGCCCTGCTGCGCTGAATTTCTGGTCTCCAGTCCCAGCCCGGCGTGGTTTCCACGCCGGGCTGTTTTTTTATTCAGCCCCCGATCTCCGTTCGGGCTCAAGTTACATGGGAATCGGCCGATAACCGAGAGAGGTGGAAATATGGTCTTTTCTCGCCGCAAATCAAAGTGACAGATCCGGGGGCGGGGCCGATAATTCTGCAAGCAATGCTGGCACCCATGCCGGTCAGGAGTTCGTTATGGCCACGATGTCATCGCCGGGTATCGGCAGCAATCTGGATGTCAAGAGCATCGTCTCGCAGTTGGTCGCGCTGGAGAAGAAGCCCCTGGAAAAACTTCAGCTGGCAGCTGCCACGGTGCAGACCAAGATTTCGGTGTTCGGTCAGATCAAATCCCTGGTGTCCTCACTGAACGATGCCGTCAGCAAGCTCAGCAGCGTGACGGGCTGGAATGCGGTCAGCGCCACCACCTCCGACAGTGCGTATGTGGGCGTCAGTGCCATTGGCGGCACGCAGCCCACGTCCTTCAACGTGGAAGTGCAGGGTCTGGCCAAGGTGCAGACGAGCTACACCGCACCGCTGCTGCCGGTGGGGGGGGCGATCGGGGCCGGCACGCTTAGGCTGGAGATCGGTAAATGGACCGGATCCCCAACGCCGAACTTGTTTACGGCCGGTAGCGGTACGCCTGTGGATATCACCATCAGCGCCACCGATACGGTGTCCGACGTGGCGAGCAAGATCAACGGCGCTAATGCCGGTGTCACCGCTACGGTGTTGAACGATGCCTCGGGTGAGCGCCTGTTGCTGCGCGGCAATGGCACCGGCGAGGATGCGGGCTTTGAGCTGAGTGTCACCAGCGACGCCGATACCGATCCGGCGGATGCGCTTGGTCTTTCCCGCCTGGTGAATGGACGCACGATCGACCAGTTTTCGGCGAATGCGACGGCCACCATCAACGGAATCCCGGTGACCTCGACCACCAACACCTTTGCGGACAAGGTGTCCGGTGTCACCTTCACTGCCGTGAAGCAAACGATCGCTCCCGTGACGCTCACCATCGCCAAGGATACTTCGGCGGTCCAGAAGAATATTGAGGCCTTCGTCAAGGCCTACAACGACATCAACGGCGTGCTCAATGAGGCCACCAAGTACGATGCCGCGACCAAGACCGGGGGTCTGTTGCAGGGCGATGCTACCGCGCTGTCCCTGCAGAGTGCTTTGCGCGCTGCAGGTCAGTCCCTGAGCACCGGCTCCAGCGTCTACGGCCGGCTCAGCGATGTCGGCATCAGCGTGCTGCGTGGCGGCAACCTGGAGATCAACAGCAGCAAGCTTTCGGCGGCGCTGCAGAACATGGACGAGCTCAAAACCCTGTTCAGCAACCCGACGGCCGGCAGTGCCGAGGGGATCGCCGTACGCTTCAAGGGCCTGACCAAGACCCTGCTGGCCAGCGACGGCTTCTTCCAGAGCAAGGACGCAACGCTCAAACGTTCCTTGGACAACAATGCCAGGGATCAGGTCCGGGTGAACGAGAAGGCCAGCCGCGTCGAGGCGGCCCTGAACCGGCGCTACAGTGCGCTGGATGTGCAGCTGACCAGCCTGAACTCTCTGAATTCGTATCTGACGCAGCAAATAACCCAGTGGAACAAGACCACTTCCTGAGATCGATTGCCTTCAATTCCCGCACGGATGAGCCGATAAATAGACAGTACTCCAAGCTGCACCAGAGGACCCTCAAGCATGTTTCGCACCGCTAGCCCGCGCCCGGCCGATGCCTATCGACGTATCAATGTCGAGACCAGCATGCACACCATCGACCAGTACCAGATCGTCAGCCTGCTGTTTGACGGCATGCTGCAGTCGCTGGCGGCCGCACGTGGCGCGTTGGCCCGCGGTGACGTGCCCGGCAAGTGCGAAGCCATTGCACGGGCCCTGCGCATCCTGGAGGAAGGGCTGAGCACCGGGCTGGACCGCGTCGATGGCGGCGAGCTCGCCGAAAACCTCGCTGCCCTCTACGACTACTGCACGCGCCGTCTGATTTTGGCCAACGCCCAGAACGACGACACCATCCTGCAGGAGATCCAGCGTCTGATCGAGACGGTGGCCCAGGGCTGGAAGGGCATGAAACAAGGGGCCACGGCCGAGCCGGCGGCTCCCGTGAGCACGGGAGCCTGAGCCATGCCACAGATGCTGATCGACTATTACAAGGCCATCGAGGACAGCAGCTCCAAGATGCTGGAAGCGGCCCGGGTCAAGGACCTGGAATCCGTGATGCGTTACGAAGGGGTTTGCGCCGTGCTGATCGAGCAATTGCGCTACCGCTCACGCGAAGAGGAACTGGACGCAGAGCAGCGCCGTGAGAAGGCGCGCATCATGCAGCGCATCCTGCGCAACGACGCCGAGATCCGCCACCTGACCGAACCCTGGCTCACCCATCTGGAGGAGATCATGGACGGCGGCGGCAAGCGCGTGCTGCATTGACCAAAGCCGCGGTTTAGCCGTAGCGAGCGAGCCGAGGGCAAGGCGGCCGGAGCGCAGCCGCCGGAACGTACTTCCCGTATGTGAGGATAGCGAGCACCGCCCAACGCCGGCATCGGCTTGCGCAGTAGGCTAAACCTGCATGTTCATGATGTCGGTGTAGGCCTGCACCATGCGGTTACGCACGTGCAGCGTGGCCTGGAAGCCGATCTGGGCTTTCTGGATGGCCACCATGGTCTCTTCCAGGCTGACCTTGGGGTTTTCCATCTGCACCTGTTTCTGCAGGGTGCTGGCAAAGTTCTGGGCCTCGCTGACCGACTGCAGGGCGGCCTTGAATTCGCCGGGGAAACCCTGGCCGGCAACGCCCGGTTTCGCGGCCATGCCCGGCCGTACCGCCGTCGGCATCGTGGTGGGTGTGAGTCGCAGATCCATAAGTCAGCCCCGTGGGTAGATGTTGGAACCGATGCTAGCGGCCACTCTGGGAATCTTTAGTTTGAAAAGGCAGGGAAACCCGGGTCTTTTCGCCCTATAGTTTTGGGGCGCAGCCAGAATAATCCGATGCACAGGCGCCGAGAACCGCGCCAGGATGTACCGGAACACACCATGGCTGAAGCTGCTGCAATTCCCTTGAACCCGACGCTGGGCCAGCGTATTTCCACGCTCAACCAGGGGCAGGTCATGCGCCTGGCCGTCGGCGTGGCCCTGTTCGTGGTCATTGCCATCGTCGGTCTCATGATGGGCCGCCAGGCCGAGTGGCGTGTGCTGTACGCCAATCTGTCGGACAAGGACGGCGGCGCCATCATCGCCCAGCTCTCCCAGCTCAACATTCCCTACAAGCACGCCGAAGGCGGTCACGCCATCCTGGTGCCAGCCGACAAGGTCCATGACACGCGCCTGCGCCTGGCCTCCCAGGGCCTGCCCAAGGGTTCGGTGGCCGGTTTCGAGCTGATGGAGGCCAACCGCTTTGGCGTCACCCAGTTCCAGGAACGGGTCAGCTTCCAGCGCGGGCTCGAGGGCGAACTCACGCGCTCCATCCAGGCCCTGTCCTCGGTGCAGAGCGCCCGCGTGCACCTGGCCATGCCCAATCAGAACGGCTTTTTCCGCGAGCAGCAGAAGCCCACGGCCTCGGTGCTGCTCAGCCTGAATGCTGGCCGTTCGCTGGACCGCAGCCAGATTGCCGGCATCGTGCACCTGGTGGCCTCCAGCGTGCCCGAGATGAAACCCGAGGCGGTCAGCGTGCTGGATGACACCGGCAAGCTGCTGTCCCAGTCGACCAATGGTCCGGACGGTGTGGCCGGTGGCGCCGATGCGCAGCAGCTGCAGTACGTGCAGCAGCTTGAGACGCTGTACCGTCAGCGCATCCTGGACATCCTGGAGCCTGTGGTGGGGCGCCAGAACGTCAAGGCCCAGGTGACGGCCGATGTCGATTTCTCGCAGACCGAGCAAACCTCGGAGACGCACAAACCGAACCAGACGCCCGATTCCGGCAGCATCCGCAGCCAGCAGCTGCTGGAGAGCAGCAACCCCGGCCCGGCCGGTCCCGCCGGTGTGCCCGGTGCTGCCAGCAACCAGCCGCCCGGACCGAATGCCGCGCCCATCAACGCGCCGGCCCAGGCGCTGGCTCCCGGTGCGCCCGGTGCCGCAGCCCCGGCCACGCCGCCGAGCACACGGCGCGAATCCATCATCAATTACGAGGTCGACAAGACCGTGCGGGTAGTGCGTGCCGGCAGTGGTGTGGTCAAGCGCCTGAGTGCTGCCGTGGTGGTGAACCACAAGACCGAGACCGACGCCAAGGGCAAGACCACGACCGTGCCGCTGAGCGATCAGCAGATCGAGCGTATGACCGCACTGGTGCGTGAGACAATCGGTTTCAGCCAGGAAAGAGGTGACTCCGTGAACCTCATGAATGCCCCCTTTGCACAGGAAAAGATCACCTTGCCCGAGGTGCCTCTTTGGAAACAGCCTGAAATGCAGGAGCTGGCGCGCAGCTTTGCGTGGCCGCTGGGCACGCTCTTGCTGGCCGTGCTGGTGCTGTTTGGCGTCATCCGCCCTGCCCTGCAGTCCCTGAGCAAACCACCGCAGCGCCGTCCTCAGCTCGACGCCATGTTGTCCGAGGAGCCGGACCGTCCGCAGCTCGCCGGTCCCTCGGCCGCTGAAGCGCCGGCTGGACCGACGCCCGGCGAGATGGCGCTGGAGGACGCACGCAAACTGACACGCGACAACCCGGCGGCCGTGGCCGGCATCGTCAAGGGCTGGATCAACGGCGAAGGTCAGGGCAACGCCCTGACGATGGGATAAAACCATGGCCATACCGGACGACGGTCTGCAGGACGCCGCGGTCCTCCTCATGTCCCTGGGGGAAGAGGAGGCGGCCGAGGTCTTCAAGCATCTGTCACCCAAGGAGGTGCAGAAGCTGGGCGAGGCCATTGCCAAGACCAAGTCCATCACCCGTGAACGCGTCGACGACGTGGTGACCAAGTTCACCAACATCGCCGCGGCGCAAAGCCTGCTGGTGTCCGATTCGGGCGACTACGTGCGCTCCGTGCTCAAGCGCGCCCTTGGCGACGACAAGGCCGCGTTGCTGATCGACCGCATCCTGCAGGGTGGCGACGTCTCGGGCATCGAGAGCCTCAAGTGGATGGACCCGATGTCGGTGGCCGAGCTGTTGCGCAACGAACACCCGCAGATCGTGGCGGCCATCCTGGTGCACCTGGACTACGACCAGTCGGCCGACATCCTCAAGTACCTGACCGAGCGCCAGCGCAACGAGGTCATGCTGCGCATTGCCACCATGGAAGGCATCCAGCCCACGGCGCTGAAGGACCTCAACGAGGTGCTGTTCAAGGTGCTGGCCGGCGGCGACAAGATCCGCAAGGCCTCGCTGGGCGGCATCAAGACCGCAGCCGAGATGATCAACCTGATGGGCACGGTCATCGAGGGCACGGTGCTCGAATCGATCCGCGGGCACGATCCCGAACTGGCGCAGAAGATCATGGACAAGATGTTCGTGTTCGACGACGTCATGAAGCTCGACGACAAGGCCATCCAGATGCTCCTCAAGGAAGTGGCGTCCGAGTCGCTCATCGTGGCGCTCAAGGGGGCCCAGCCCGAACTCAAGGAGAAGTTCCTCTCCAACATGTCCTCGCGTGCGGCCGAAACGCTGCGCGAGGACCTGGAGTCGCGCGGCCCGATGCGCCTGTCCGAAGTCGAGACGCAGCAGAAGGAAATCCTCAAGATCGTGCGTCGCCTGGCCGACGAAGGCCAGATCGTCATCGGCGGCGGCGCCGACGATGCCATGGTCTGAGACATCCAAAACAAGACTGAGCCATGCGACCCACCACCCGTTTCATCCCCGGCGACGAGATCAACGCCGTCTCCCGCTGGAGTTTTGCCGACGTCGATGCCGCGGCCATCCTGCTGGAGGAGCAAACCCGCGAGCGCGAACGCAGCGAACAGATCGACGCCGTGCGCCAGCAGTTCCACGCCGAAGGTTATGCCGACGGCTTCAAGCAGGGCCGCGCGCAGACGCTGGTGGAAGCGCAGAAGCAGGTCAGCGACTACATCCAGCAGCAGGGCCAGCAGGCCGCGCAGCAGCTCGGCAGCCTGATCGAATCGGCCAAGGCCCAGCTCGAAGGCGCCGAGCAGCTGGCCGGCCAGGCCGTGCTGGAGCTGGCCTGCGAGATGGCGCGCCAGGTGCTGCGCCACGAGATTTCAAGCAATCCCAATGTGCTGCTGCCTGTGATCCGCGAGGCCCTGGGGATGTTGTTCTCTGACAGCAAGGCGGTGCAGATCAAGCTCAACCCGCTGGACCTGGACGTGTTGCAGGACATCCTGCACGAGGAGTATCCCAATCTGCCGCTCACGCTACAGCCCGATGCGTCCATCGCACGCGGCGGTTGCCTGGTCGAATCGGCTGGTACCGTGATCGACGGCCGGCTGGAAAAGCGCTGGGCGCGCGCCATAGGCCGACTCGGGCAGAACCTGCCCTGGGAGGAGGTCTCCGGTGACGATGCCTGAGCCCGGCGCACGCTGGCAGCAGTTTCTGGACAGCGCCCGACAGCAGGCCGGCGTGCCGCAAAGCACGCTGGAGGCCGGGGGCACGCTCACGCGGCTGGCGGGCCTGGTGCTCGAAGCGGTGGGCATCCGCGCGCCGGTGGGCTCGCAATGCCTGATCAGCCAGCCCGGGCAGCCGCCGGTGCTGGCCGAGGTCGTGGGCTTTTCCGGTGACCGCGCCTTCCTGATGCCGGCCGGTGATGTGCAGGGTCTCTCCAGTGGCGCGAGCGTGGTGCCCACCGCGCCTTATGTGGCCGTGCCGCGCCTGGGGGACAACCCCTCGGCCCGGGCGCCGGCTTATGTGCAAGGTCAGTTGCGCCTGCCGCTGGGGCCGGGCCTGCTGGGTCGCGTGGTCGATGCCCACGGCGAGCCGCTGGACCGCCGCGGGCCGGTCGTGAACGTGTCGTCGCGACCGCTGGACCGCAGCCCCATCAATGCCATGGACCGCGCACCGATACGTGAGTCGCTGGACACCGGCGTGCGGGCCATCAACGCCCTGCTGTCGGTGGGCCGGGGCCAGCGCCTGGGCCTGTTCGCCGGTGCCGGTGTCGGCAAGAGTGTGCTGCTGGGCATGATGGCGCGTTACACCCAGGCCGACGTCATCGTGGTCGGCCTGATCGGTGAACGCGGCCGTGAGGTGAAGGAATTCATCGAGGACATCCTGGGCGAGGAGGGGCGCGCGCGCTCCGTCGTCGTGGCGGCGCCGGCCGACTCCCCACCGCTGCTGCGCATGCAGGCGGCGTCCTACGCCACCGGTGTGGCCGAATACTTCCGCGACCAGGGGCAACACGTGCTGCTGCTGATGGATTCGCTCACGCGTTACGCCATGGCGCAGCGCGAGATCGCGCTGGCCGTGGGCGAGCCGCCGGCCACCAAGGGCTACCCGCCGTCCTGCTTCGCCCGCTTGCCGCAACTCGTCGAGCGCAGCGGCAATGGTCTGAACGGCGTGGGCTCCATCACGGCCTTCTACACCGTGCTGAGCGAAGGCGACGACCAGCAGGACCCGATTGCCGATGCGGCCCGTGCCATCCTGGACGGCCATATCGTGCTCACGCGCGCCCTGGCCGAGGCCGGCCACTACCCGGCCATCGACATTGCGCAATCGGCCTCGCGGGTGATGCACAACGTGGTGAGTCGCGAGCATTTCGAACTGGCGCGGCAGTTTCGTGCCATCGCCTCGCGTTACGAACGCGGGCGTGACCTGGTGCAGATCGGCGCCTATGTGCATGGCTCGGACCCGGCGCTGGACGAGGCGATCCGCCTGAGCGGCCCCATGAGCGATTTCCTGCGCCAGGACATGTATGCCGGCGCCGGCTTCGAGGCAAGCGTCAAGGCCATGGCGGCCACCATCCAGCGCGAGGAGGCTTTCCCGTGAGCCCCCGCCCTGACACACAGTGGAGGCCGGCATGTCAGCCCTGAAGAGCCTGGCCCTGGCGATCGAGGTCGCCACGCGTGCGCGTGACCAGGCCGACCAGGCCCTGATGCAGGCGCGTCGTGCCGTGCAGCAGGCCCAGGGCCAGCTGGACCAGCTCGAAAGTTATGCCGCCGATACCGAGTCGCGCTGGGCGACGGCGTCCGCCGTCAGCCTCAGCGCCGAACTGATGCAGCACCACCAGCACTTCCAGCAGCGCCTGCGCCAGGCCATTGGCATGCAGCAGGGCGTGATGGGCGATCTGCAGCGCCAAGTCGAAGCGGCCCGCCTGCGCCGGGTGCAGGAAGAGGTGCGCCTGGCAGCCTTCCAGCAGCTGCTGAAGAAAAAGCAGGCGATCCGCACCCAGCAGGAAGCCCGGCGGGAACAGAAACAGATGGATGAACAGGCGGTCCTCAAATACGCCCGTGCTGCCGGTGGGACCGGCAGCTTGTTGACTGGAGAATCCTCATGAGCATAGAACAAAGTGTCAGCACCAGTGCCCCCAAGGCCACGGCCAAGGCGGCACAGTCCGGGGCCAACGGGTCGGGGGCCGGCAAGGCGCAGGCGGCGGAGCCGGGCGGCTTTGCCTCTTTGCTGTTGAACCTGGGGTCGGAGACGTCGCCATCCGACGACGCACTGGCGGCCGCAGGGGAGGATCCGCTGGCAACGGAAACGGCCGATGCCGCAGGATCGCCGGTCGCGGGCGTGCTGCCTGTGGTGGGATTGCCTGCGACCGCTGCGCCAGCGACTGCCGCTGCTGAGGCTCCGGGTGCAACTGCCAAGTCGCGCGCTGCCGACGGTCTGGCGGCGTTACGCGCCGGCGAGGTCGAGGATGTTCAGGACCTGGCAAAGGCACCGCCCCAGGCGAGTGATGCACGAGGCACGGACCCGGCCCAGGACGTCCAGCCCCTGCTGCGACAGGCGGTGCTGGTCCAGCGCATGGCGCAGCAGCGGGGGCAGGCTGCGGAACTGACGGCCCAGGCCATCAAGGAGCAGCGCGGCGAGAACATGGCTGCCCGGCTGGGCTGGCAGATCAGCGAATCGCCCGCCGTTAACCTCGCGCAGGGCCTGCTGGTGGCGGGCGCTGGCGAGACGGGGTTACGGCCCCTGGAGCGGCGTGGCGACAAGCCTGGCTTGCGTACAGCCGAGGTGGGTGCCTGGAGCGGCCCGACGCAGGCCGAAGGCGCCCGCATGGATGTACCGGTCGTCGCCCCTGACGGTGGCTTGACGACCGAAATGCGGGTGGCCGAGCAGGTCAGCTACTGGATCGGCCGCGGTGCGCAGAACGCCGAACTGGAGGTCGAAGGCCTGGGGGAAGGCCCGGTCAAGGTCAGCATCGAGTTGCAGGGCCAAGAGGCGCGTGTCGAATTCCGTGCCGATCAGGCGCAGACGCGCCAGGTCCTGCAGGATGCCATGCCGCATCTGCGCGAACTGCTGGAGCGCGAAGGGCTGGTGCTGTCCGGTCTGTCGGTGGGCACCTCGGGTGCCGATCGTGGCGGGAACGGCCAGTCCTCCCAGGGCCGTCAGGGCGGCCGCCAGGGGCCAGCGGGTGGGCCTGAATTGCCAGTCGCCGCACTGGCGGCGGCCCACCGGGGTACGCCGCTGTCGGGCCGTTCGGTGGATCTTTTTGTGTGAGCATGCCGGCAGCCCGGGGCAGCGGCCCGGATTGGCATGGTTTTTTACCCTTAATCAGGGTATCGTAGACCGGGATGTCGAGAATAATTTGACCGTGCATGCAGGCTTTCGTGTCCGCATGACGCGCGGCGTTTCGCCGCAATGAAACAAGCAATGTTTTAGAGGACTAGATCGTGGCCACCAAATCCCCCGACGCCGCAGCTGCACCGCCGCCCAAGAGCAAGAAGATGCTGATGGTGGTGGTGATCGGGGTCGTGGTGCTGGCGCTGGCCGCGGCTGGCGGTTATTTCTTTCTGGCCAAGAAGAACGCCGCCGCGCTCGACGATGAGGAAGAGGAGGAGGTCGCTGTCGTGGTTGAGTCGACCGGGCCGCCGACCTACCTGCCGCTCGACAATATGGTGGTCAACCTGGCCGATCCGGGGGGTGAGCGTGTGGCACAGGTGGGCATCACGCTGGAGTTGGCCGGCGCCCTGGAGGTCGAAAAAGTCAAGGCCTACCTGCCCACTATCCGCAGCGATGTGCTGCTGCTGGTCTCACAGCGCACAGCCGACGAGCTGCTCAGTCGCGAGGGCAAGGAGAAGCTGGCCGAGGACGTCCTCGCGGCGGCCTCCAAACATTTTGGCAAAGCAGCGCCGGCAGCCAAGGGCGCCAAGAAAAAGGGCGGCGGCAACGGGAATCCCGTGCGCGCCGTGCTGTTTTCCAGCTTCATCGTTCAATGAGGCGATATGAGGACCGACGGATATGAGTGATTCGTTTCTTTCGCAGGAAGAAGTCGATGCCCTCCTGGAGGGGGTCACCGGCGAGAGCCAGAAGTCGGTCGAGGAAGTGGCCGAGGCCGGGGAGATCCGCGCCTACAACATGTCCAGCCAGGAGCGCATCGTGCGCGGGCGCATGCCGACGATGGAAATCGTCAACGAGCGCTTTGCCCGCAACCTGCGCATCGGCCTGTTCAACTTCATCCGACGCAGCCCCGAGATCTCCGTCGGCCCGGTGCAGGTGCAGCGCTACAGTGCCTTCCTACGCGAGCTGGCCGTGCCCACCAATTTCAATATCGTGGCGATCCGCCCGCTGCGTGGCAGCGGCCTGATCGTCTGCGAGCCGGCCCTGGTGTTCGGCGTGATCGACACGCTGTACGGCGGTATCGGCAAGTTCCAGACCCGTATCGAGGGGCGCGACTTCTCGGCCACCGAGCAGCGCGTGATCAATCGCCTGGTCGACGTGATCGCCGAGGAATACAAGAAGGCTTGGCGCGGGATCTACCCGATCGAGCTGGACTACCAGCGCAGCGAGATGCAGCCGCAGTTCGCCAACATCGCCACGCCCAGCGAGATCGTGATCTCCACCTCCTTCCAGCTGGAGATCGCCGAGATCACCGGCTCGATCCATTTCTGCATGCCGTACGCGACGATGGAGCCCATCCGCGACGTGCTGTATTCATCCACCCAGGGCGACTCGATCGAAGTCGACCGACGCTGGGTCACCGTGCTGACGCGAGAAATCCAGGCGGCCGAGGTGACCCTGGTGGCCGAGCTGGCGCGGGCCGATGCGACGGTGGAGGAGCTCCTGGCCATGAAACCTGGCGACTTCATCGAGCTCGCACGCCAACCCCGCATCGAGGCCTCGGTCGACGGCGTACCCGTGTTCGAGTGCCAGTACGGGACGCACAACGCCAAGTACGCTATCCGCATCGACAAGTGCCTGCGGGGCAATGACACCAACTGGTTAGGGGAACGCTATGGCGGTTGAGAATCCGGATCAGAAGCCCGAAGACGACGGCATGGCCGACTGGGCCGAGGCGCTGCAGGAGCAGAAGACCAGTGACAAGGGCCCCGAGGTCGAGCCCGGCGGCGTGCTCAGCGGCGAGCCCTCGCGACCCTTCTCGTCCAGCGATGCCCCGGCCAGCGACATCAACATGGTGCTGGACATCCCGGTCCAGCTCTCGGTGGAACTGGGTCGCACCAAGGTGCCGATCAAGCACATCCTGCAGCTGGGCCAGGGCTCGGTGGTCGAGCTCGATGCCATGGCCGGCGAACCCATGGACGTGCTGGTCAATGGCTACCTGATCGCCCAGGGCGAGGTGGTCGTGGTCAATGACAAGTTCGGCATCCGTCTCACCGACGTTGTCACCCCGTCTGAACGGCTGCGCCGCATCAGCAGGGGGTAAACTGGAGACATGACGCAAACCGTTGTTTCTGTCGTCCTCTTCCTTGTCATCCTCGCCCTGCTGCCGCCGGCGGTCCGGTGGTTCCAGCAGCGCGCCCCGGGCGGTGCATCGAATGCCGCCGCTTCCCGCATCGTATCGTCGCTGGCCGTCGGCCCGCAGCAAAGGGTGGTGACCGTCGAGGTCGGCCCCGATGGTGCGCGTACCTGGCTGGTGCTGGGTGTGACGGCGCAGAACATCACCTGCCTGCACAGCATGCCGGTGGGTCCGTCGCCGTCGCGCAGCGTGTTTGCGCCACCGGCCGGCAAACCGCCGGCTGACGGCGGGGACGCGGCCTGATGCGCCACACCGCCTTCCGCAACCTCCTGCGCATGGCGGCCGGTCCGCTGGCCATGCTGCTGCTCCT
>CALRZY010000031.1:0-12298 GCA_943372765.1 Curvibacter sp. AEP1-3 | reverse complement strand
GGCGCAGGAAAATGCACCGCTGGGCGCGTCCCAGATCAACCCCACCCAGTTACCCCTGATCGTGGGGAACGACGCGTCGGGCACGAACTACTCGGTGCCGATCCAGACCCTGCTGTTCTTCACGGCGCTGTCCTTCCTGCCGGCCATCCTGCTCATGATGACGGGCTTCACCCGCATCGTCATCGTGCTGTCCCTGCTGCGCCAGGCGCTGGGCACGCAGTCGGCGCCGCCCAACCAGGTCGTCATCGGGCTTTCGCTGTTCCTGACCTTCTTTGTCATGGGGCCGACCTTCGACAAGATCTACGCCGACGCCTACAAGCCCTACACGCAGAACGTCATCACTTTCGACCAGGCGCTGGCGCGCGGTGAGGCGCCGATCCGCCAGTTCATGACCAAGCAGACGCGGCAGTCGGACTACGCGCTGTTTGCCAAGCTGGCCAAGCTGGATCCGGCCACCAAGATCGACACCGCCCCCATGCGCGTGCTGATTCCGGCCTTCGTCACCAGCGAGCTCAAGACCGCCTTCCAGATCGGCTTCCTGATCTTCATCCCCTTCCTGGTGATCGATATCGTGGTGGCCAGCGTGCTGATGTCGCTGGGCATGATGATGCTGTCGCCCGTGCTGGTGGCCTTGCCCTTCAAGCTCATGCTGTTCGTGCTGGCCGACGGCTGGAACCTGCTGATCGGCTCGCTGGCGGCCAGCTTTGTCCCCTAGGAGTAGCGCATGAACGCACAAATGGTCTTGACCATCGGGCAGGAAGCGCTGCTCACGCTGCTCATGGTGTCCGCGCCCATTCTGGGGGTGGTGCTGCTGGTGGGGCTGCTGGTCAGCCTGTTCCAGGCCATCACCCAGATCCACGAGGCCACGTTGTCCTTCGTGCCCAAGCTGGTGGCTGCCATGGCCGTGTTTGCCTGGGCCGGCCCCTGGATGCTCAACATCCTGGTCGAGTACATCCGTCGCACCATCGAGGCGATTCCCGGCATCGTCCTCTGAACCTGGCCGGGCGCAGAAATGATCACCTTCTCGGAAGCCCAGTTGATGGCCTGGCTGTCGCCGGTGCTGTGGCCGTTCCTGCGGGTGCTGGCGGTGTTCACCGCCGCGCCGATCTTTTCTTCGCGCGCTTTCCCTGTACGCGCCCGTATCGGGCTGGCCCTGCTCGTGACCGTGGCGGCCCAGGCCACCTTGCCGCCCATGCCGGTGATCGCGCTCGACAGCCCGGCGGTGCTGGGGGTGGTGATCCAGCAGGTGGGCATTGGCCTTGCCATCGGTTTCGTCGTGCGGCTGGTGTTTGCCGCGTTTGAGCTGGCCGGCGAGGTGGTGGGGTTCCAGATGGGTCTGAACTTTGCCGCCTTCTTCGATCCCTCGCTTGGCAGCCAGGCCAGTGCGGTGGCGCGCTTTTTCGGCTACATGGCCTCGCTGCTGTTTGTCGTGCTCAATGGCCACCTGATGGTGCTGATGGCCGTGACGCGCAGCTTCGAGGTGTTTCCGGTGACGCAGAATTTCCTGGAGGCGCTGCGCCTGATGCAGCTGTACACCCTGGGGGGCGAACTCTTTGCCAGTGCGCTGTGGATTGCCCTGCCCATGCTGGCCCTGCTGCTGTTCACCAATCTGGCGCTGGGCATCATCTCGCGCGTGGCGCCGCAGATGAACGTCTATGCGGTTGGCTTTCCCATCACCCTGAGCGTGGGCCTGGTGGGCATGGCGGCGACCCTGCCCATGCTCGACCGGCCTTTCCAGTCCTTGCTGGAGCGGGCCATCGAGATCTTCACCGTCGGGCGCTAGGGCCGGTTCACACCAGGCCGTTGCGGATGGCGTAGACCGTGAGTTCGGCGTTGTTCGAGAGTTTGAGCTTTTCCAGCACGCGTGAGCGGTAGACGCTGACGGTCTTCGGGCTGAGCATCAGTTCCTCGGCGATGTCGGACAGACGCTTGCCGGAAGCGATTTTCAGCAGGGTCTGCAATTCGCGCTCGGAGAGCGCATCGTGCAAGGCCTCGCTGGTGGGCGTGGCCAGGTTGTCCACCAGCATCTGGGCCACGTCGGACGTGACGTACTTGCGTCCCTGGGCGATGGTGCGCACGGCGGTGATCAGTTCGGCCGGATTGCCAGCCTTGTTCAGGTAGCCCTGGGCGCCGGCGCGCAGGCAGCGGATGGCGTACTGGTCTTCCGGAAACATGGAAACCACCAGGACCTTGGTGGGGGTGTCCGCTTCACGCAAGGAGGCCAGCACTTCCAGGCCGCCGCGACCGGGCAGGTTCAGGTCCAGCACCAGTACATCGCAAGGCGTGGCGCGCAGCAGTTCGCGCACCTCCGAATAGCTGCCCGCCTCACCGACGACCTTGATGTCGACCGCCTCGGACAGGGTGTCGCGTATGCCGCGTCGAACGACGGCATGGTCGTCACAAAGTATCACTCGAATCATCGCGCCTAACCTTTTGCCTCGATTGTGAGGGGAACCGACAGTGTGATGGACGTCCCCGCGCCCTCGCGGCTGCTCACATCCAGCCAGCCGCCTGCAGTGCGCGCCCGCTCCTGCAGGCCCTTGAGGCCAAAAGCCGTGGGTTTGTGGCGCGCCGAAGGCTGGATGCCCTGCCCATTGTCGGTGATCTCCAGGGTCAGTACGCCCTCGGCGTCCGACAACTCGACCCTGACCTCGCTGCAGTGCGCGTGCTTGGAGATATTGGTCAGTGCCTCCTGGGCCGTACGGTAGGCCGTCAGCTGTATGGTTTTGGACAGCGCCGGCTGGCGCAGGGTGGCGCGCACCAGGGTGCGGATGCCGGTGCGGCGTTCGAACTCCCCGGCCAGCCAGTCGACCGCCGCCTCCAGGCCCTGGTCGAGGATGGCGGGGCGCAGGTTCATCATGATGCGCTGGCTGGCGCCAACGGCGTGCTGCAACATGCCGGTGGCAGCCTGTACGTGGGCCAGGGTGTCGGCGTCGGCATGGTGTCGGCCGATCCACGACAGGTCGAACTGGATGGCGGCTAGCGAGCCGCCGATGTCGTCATGGATCTCGCGTGCAATCGCTGCGCGTTCCTGTTCGATGGAACTCTGCAGATGTTCGGCAAAGCGTGCCAGTCGCTGCTCCGAGGCGGCCAGTTCCTCCATCGCGCGTTCCCGCTCGCGTTTGGCCTGCTGCACTTCGATCGCTCGCTGGATCACGTGGGCCAGCTTGCCCAGGTCGTCCTTGAGCAGGTAGTCGCTCATGCCGAGCTTGATGGCGTCGACCGCGGCGGTCTCGCCGATGGCGCCGGACAGCAGGATGAAGGGGGGGTGCTGCGGCGCCGCCTGCAGGGCCTGCCAGGCGTCCAGGGCGGTAAAGCCGGGCAGACGGTAGTCGGCCAGCACGGCATCGAAAGCGGGGCCCTGCAGCGCGCGCGCAAAGTCGTCCAGGTGCTCGACCCGCTCCAGCACGCAGCTCATGCCGGCACGCCGCAGCGATTGCCGCACGATCTCGTGATCTAGTTCCGAATCCTCGAGGTGCAGGATGCGCAGGGGAGCGGTATGGGCTTCTGGTGGCATGCGATAGACGATATGATGAAAAGCACCGGTGGATGTGCCCGGGAGATGGTTTGAACGCCCTGAAATATTGATGAATTCCCTCCCATTTCTGCGGAATCCTGCTACGCTGTATGCAGGAAAATTCTAATGCTGGACTTGCTGGAGCGGTGAACCATCTATCTAGCATCCTGATGTCCGAACAGTATGACCCTACAAGCCCCTACCACCCTGCCTGCGGAAAAGCCCGCCGTGCAATTGCCGGTGATGCTGGTGGCTGAGGTACAGGATTCGCTCCTGGTGGTGGTGCACGACCTGGCGCGTCTCGATGGCTTGCTGGCGCACACCATGGAGAACCTGATGCAGCGTTTCACCTCTGCGATCGGCAGCCTGGCCGACCCGACCCTGGCGCAGGCAGCTGCGCTGCAGGAGGCGCGCAACGCCCTGAGCGCGGCCGTGACCGAGCTGCAATTCCAGGACATGGCCTCGCAACTCATTGTCCATACCTCCAAGGTGTTGCAAGGGTGTGCCTATCGCCTGGCTTCCGAGTCCATGGGGCAGGAAGATGGTGAGGCGGTGCCTTTTGTCGAGGAGGTTCCGGAGCGCCCCAATCCGGTGACCCAGGACGAGATGGACGCCGGCTCGATCGAACTTTTTTGAACCCTGAACTTGAACAACCACCGACCCCATTTCCCCGGAGCTCAGACATGCCACTGATACTCGCTGTTGACGATTCACCCTCGATGCGCAAGATGGTCGCCTTCACCCTGTCGGGTGCGGGCTACCAGGTGGTGGAGGCCGTCGACGGGCAGGATGCCTATGAGAAGGCCCAGGCCCAGGCCTTCGATCTGGTGCTGACCGACCAGAATATGCCGAGGCTGGATGGCCTGGGGCTGACGCGCAAGTTGCGCGAGCATCCCAATTTCAAGACCACGCCCATCCTGATGCTCACCACCGAATCGAGTGACCTCATGAAGCAGGCTGGTCGCGCCGCAGGCGCCACCGGCTGGCTGGTCAAGCCTTTCGATCCGGCGCGGCTGCTCGAGGTCATCAAGAAAGTCATCAAGTAATCCGATCCGCCACTGCTGGAGCGGGATCACAACAGGAGATAGGCATGGCCGAGGGACACCAGGAAACAGGCGGAGGTGACTCATTCGATCTGAGTCAGTTCTACCAGATATTTTTCGAGGAGGCGGGCGAGAACCTGGACCTCATGGAGCAGATGCTGCTCAACCTGAATCTGGAGACCGCTGACGACGAGGAGCTCAACGGCATCTTCCGCTGTGCGCACTCGGTCAAGGGGGGCGCCGCCACCTTCGGCTTCAGCGACGTGGCCGAACTGACGCACCAGATGGAGTCCCTGCTGGACAAGCTGCGTCGTCACGAGCTGCAGCCCAACCCCCTGATGGTGGACGTGCTGCTCGAGTCGGCCGACGCTTCGCGTGTGCTGCTGGCGCGGCACCAGACCGGCGAGACCGGCGAGCCGCCGTCCAATGCCGATCTGGTGCGCCGCATCAGCGAGCTGGCGGCGGGCGGCACGCCGGCACCCGCTGCTGCACCCGCTCCGGTGGTGGCTGCTCCTGCTCCCGCTCCTGTGGCCCCCGCCCCGGCACCTGCGCCGGCCGCGACCGCGACCCCCGCGGGAGCACGCCAGCTCGAGATCCGCATGGGTCCGCTGGACCGCCCCGATCAGGTGGATGGCATCAAGGATCTGTTCCGCGATATCGTCGGCCTGGGTTCGGTCAGCGAAGTGGCCAGCGATCGTGCAGACACGCGCGTGTTCCATGCCTCGACCTCGTCCAGCAATGATGATCTGCTGGACCTTTTTGCCTTCCATGTGTCACGCGAGCAGGTGAACATTCGTGAGATGGAGCCAGCGGCGCCCGCCGGGACGTCCTGGACGGACCGTGCGGATCCGCCGCCTGGTGCCCCCGTGGCGCCAGCGCCAGGTTTCGGATTTTTCGAAGGGGCTCCGGGTGTGCCGAATGGTGCGACGTCCGCACCGGTCGAGGCCACCGAAGCCCGGCCTGCCGCCCCCAAGGCCGGTGCGGCCAAGCCGGCGCCCAGCCAGGTCGCGGCCCAGCCGGAAGCGGCCACCATCCGCGTGGCCATCAACAAGGTGGACCAGTTGATCAATCTGGTGGGCGAACTGGTCATCACCCAGGCCATGCTGGCCCAGAACAGCCAGGCGCTGGATCCGGCGGCCAACCAGCAGCTGATGGCGGGGCTGGCCGACCTCGATCGCAATACCCGCGATCTGCAGGAATCGGTGATGTCGATCCGCATGATCCCCATGTCCATCGTTTTCAGCCGTTTCCCGCGCATGCTGCGCGACCTGGCCAGCAAGCTGGGCAAGAAGGTCGAGTTCGTGACGCAGGGTGAAGCGACCGAGCTGGACAAGGGACTGGTCGAGAAGATCACCGATCCGCTGACCCACCTGGTGCGCAACAGCTGCGACCATGGCATCGAGTTGCCCGCCGACCGCATCGCGGCCGGCAAGCCCGAGACCGGCACCATCACCCTGTCAGCGGCCCACCAGGGTGGCTCCATCGTGATCGAGGTGCGCGACGATGGTCGTGGCCTGTCGCGCGAGAAGATTCTGAAGAAGGCGCGCGAGCGAGGTCTGGATGTGTCCGACCAGATGTCCGATGGTGATGTCTGGCAGCTGATCTTTGCACCGGGGTTCTCCACCGCCGAGGTGGTGACCGACGTCTCAGGCCGCGGCGTCGGCATGGACGTGGTCAAGAAGAACATCGCGGCGCTCAACGGCACGGTCGAGATCGACTCGTCCGAAGGGTATGGCATGCGCGTGTCGGTGCGCCTGCCGCTGACCCTGGCCATCATGGATGGCATGTCGGTCGGCGTGGGTGATGAGGTCTACATCCTGCCGCTGTCCTCCGTCGTCGAGTCCTTCCAGGTCAAGGACGATGCCGTCAACACCGTGGCCCAGGGCTCACGCCTGGTCAAGGTGCGTGAAGAGTACATGCCCGTGATCGAGCTGGAGAAGGTGTTCCAGGTGCCCCGCTACGATGCGGGCAAGTCCAGCGACATCATGGTGGTGGTGGAAGCCGAGGGCAGCCGGGTGGCTTTGCTGGTCGATGAGTTGCTGGGGCAGCAGCAGGTCGTGGTGAAGAATCTGGAGACCAATTACCGCAAGGTTCCGAACGTATCGGGTGCCACCATCCTGGGTGACGGCAAGGTGGCGCTCATTCTGGACACCAGCACCCTGGTGCGGCGTTCACGGCATTGATGCACTCGAAGGAGAAGAGGGTTATGAGCGAGACAGATCAGAGCGACAAGGTGGCCTCGGGGCCGCGTGAGTACCTGACGTTCCGGCTGGATCAGGAAGAGTACGGCATCGACATCCTGAAGGTGCAGGAGATCCGTGGCTACGAGAAGCCGACGCGCATTGCCAATGCACCCGAGTTCATCAAGGGCGTGGTCAATCTGCGCGGCACCATCGTGCCCATCATCGACATGCGCCTGAAGTTCAATTGCGCCAAGGCCGAGTACAACAGTTTCACGGTGGTCATCATCCTGAACCTGCGCAACCGCATCGTCGGCATCGTCGTTGACTCGGTCAGTGATGTGATGGAATTGGCCCCGGAGAACCTGAAGGCCGCGCCTGACATCGACAGCTCGATCGAAAGCTCGGCCGTGGTCGGCCTGGGTTCGGTGGGGGACCGCATGCTGATCCTGCTCGATATCGAGAAACTCATGTCCAGCGACGACATGGGCCTGATGTCTGCCGAGGCCTGATCCCTTGACGGTATTGCGCCTGTTTTCCAACCAATCGCCTGGGCGCTGCTGACCATGGACCAAGCAGCCAGGAGTTCGCGGGCGGGCGCAGACCGCGACAGCGCGGCGGAGATCGCTGGCGGCGATGTGCAGGCCAGGGAATTCAGCTGGACGCAAGCCGACTTCACCCGTGTCCAGGCCCTGATCTACCAGCGCGCTGGCATCAGCCTGCACGACGGCAAACATGCCATGGTGTACAGCCGGCTGTCGCGCCGTTTGCGCGACACCGGTTACCAGAATTTCCGGGACTACCTGAGCTGGCTGGAGTCCCATGATGGACCCGAATGGCAGGAGTTCGTCAACGCCCTGACGACCAATCTGACGTCCTTCTTTCGTGAGCAGCATCACTTCGAGATCCTGGCCGAGCATCTGAAGTCCCGCCCTGCGAACACGCCCTGGCGTGTCTGGTGCAATGCGGCTTCGACCGGCGAGGAGCCCTATTCCATTATCATGACGGCGCTGGATGCCCTGGGCCCCCAGGCCAACTTCAAGCTCTGGGCCAGTGACATCGATTCCAAGGTGCTGGCCACCGCTGCCCGGGGCGTCTACCGGCAGGACTCCATCAAGGGGGTCGACATGGCCCGCCTGCAGCGCTTTTTCCTGCGTGGCAAGGGCAACAACGAGGGTTTCCTGCGTGTCAAGCCCGAGCTGCAGCGCATGGTGGAATTCCTGAGCGTCAACCTGATACGCGATGACTGGCCCTTTCGCGAGCCTTTCGACATCGTGTTCTGTCGCAACGTCATGATCTATTTTGATGCCCCGACCCAGCGCAGTGTGCTGGAGCGCATCCACCGGGTCATGAAACCAGGCAGTTTGCTGTTTGTCGGACATTCGGAGAATTTCAATGAGTCGCGCGACCTTTTTGTCCTGCGCGGAAAGACGGTCTATGAGCGCCGCTGAACGATGCTCATGGCGTCTGGCGTGTTCCTGGCAGGAGTGGCATGAACCCGTCTGAACTCTCCGTGCGTGCTGCACCGCTGCGTCCGGTGACATCTGGCGCCCCCAGGGTGCTGGCGGGTGGGCGGATTTCCCGCGTCGACGAACTCAGGGCGCAGGCGCGCAAACCTGGGGAAGCCTCTTTCTTTTATGCCGACCACCACTTCCAGTACGACGCCGTCAAGGTGCTGCCTGGCGAGTACTTCGTGTCCAGCGAGGATGTGCTGATCATGACGGTGCTGGGCTCGTGCATCGCGGCCTGTGTCTGGGACGGCAAGGCCCGTGTCGGCGGCATGAACCACTTCATGCTGCCCGAGGGCGAGGATGGCTCCGGGCGGTATGGCTCCTACGCCATGGAGTTGCTGCTCAACGAAATGATCAAGATGGGGGCCCGTCGGGAGACCATGCAGGCCAAGGTTTTCGGGGGCGGGGCCGTCATGGCAGGTTTCACCACCATGAACGTGGGGGAGCGCAACACCAAGTTTGTGCTGGACTACCTGGCGACCGAGCGTATTCCTGTGGTGTCGCAGGACGTGCTGGATATCCATCCGCGCAAGGTGTGCTTCTTCCCGGTCACGGGCAAGGCCCTGGTCAAGCGGCTGGCCCATGCCCATCCTGAAGCCCTGGCCGTCGAAGAGCGCAAGGGCAATGCCGCCAACGTGGCCAAGACCACAGCCGGTGGCTCGGTGGACCTGTTTTAGGAGCGGTGAGCTTGAAGAAGATCCGAGTGGTAGTGGTCGACGACTCGGCGCTGGTGCGCAGTCTGCTGGCCGAGATCATCAACCGCCAGCGCGACATGGAGTGCGTCGGCACGGCCAACGATCCGCTGATCGCGCGCGAGATGATCCGCGAACTCAATCCCGATGTGATCACGCTGGATGTGGAGATGCCGCGCATGGACGGCATTGAATTCCTCGGTCGACTGATGCGTCTGCGACCCATGCCCGTGCTCATGATCTCCACGCTGACCGAGCGCGGTGCCGAGGTGACGATGCGGGCCCTGGAGCTCGGTGCGGTCGATTTTGTGGCCAAACCGCGCATCGGCCTGGCCGATGGCATCAAGGATTTGTCCGATCAGATCGTCGAGAAGATCCGCATCGCGGCCGCGGCGCATATCCGGCGCGCGCCGGCACCGGCTCCCGGCGCGACCGCTGGCCCCAGCCCAAGCGGTGTGGCTTCGCCACCGAAGCTTCTCGGCCGGCTGTCGACCGAGAAGATGATCTGTATCGGCTCTTCGACCGGAGGCACGGAAGCCGTCAAGGAAGTCCTGACGCGCATGCCCGCAGACTCTCCCGGTATCGTCATCACCCAGCACATGCCGCCGGGCTTTACCACCAGCTTTGCACAGCGTCTCAACGGGCTGTGCCAGATCACGGTGAAGGAGGCGGCCCATGGCGAGCGCATCCTGCCGGGGCATGCCTACATTGCGCCAGGGGGCAAGCAGTTTCGTGTCGATCGCAGCGGCGCCAACTATGTGGCGGTGGTGGAGGATGGGCAACCGGTCAACCGGCACATGCCCTCGGTCGAGGTGCTGTTCCATTCCTGCGCCCAGGTTGTGGGGCCCAACGCCTTCGGCATCATGCTGACCGGTATGGGCAACGATGGCGCCAAAGCCATGCGTGAAATGAAGGACGCGGGGAGCTACAACTATGTTCAGGACGAGGCCAGCTGCGTGGTGTTCGGCATGCCGCGCGAGGCCATCCTGCATGGCGCCGCCGATGAGGTGCTGCCCCTGACGGCCATTGCACCGGCCTTGCTCGCAAGACTCAGCAGCAGTGGCAGCGATCGCTACCGCGTCTGAGGCCTCAGTTCAGGCGCGCGCCGACAGCTCTTCCCATCGGCCCAGGGCCGCCATCAGTTCCGCTTCGATCGCTGTGTCGCGCTGGCTCAGGACGGTGGCGCGTGCTGCATCCTTGATGTAGAGGCTGCCATCGGCGAGTTCCCGGCGCAGGCTGCCCTGCTCCAGCTCCAGGGCGTCGATCAGATCGGGAAGCGCTTCCAGCTCCCGGCGCTCCTTGTAGCTGAGCTTGCTGCTGCCGACGGGGCGTGGCGCCTTGACGGGCGATGTTGCCGGGGATGCCGATACCTCGGCGGCGGGCGTCTTGCCTGCGGCTGGTTCAGCGGCTGATTTGATCGCCTGGCTGCGCCGCGACTGGGTCAACCAGTCTTCAACGCCGCCCTCGTACTCGCGCCAGACCCCATCTCCTTCGTGCGCGATGGTGCTGGTGACCACATTGTCCAGGAAGGTGCGGTCGTGGCTGACGAGAAAAACCGTGCCGGGATAGTCCTGCAGCAGTTCCTCGAGCAGGTCCAGCGTGTCGATGTCCAGGTCGTTGGTGGGCTCGTCCAGAACCAGTACGTTGGCTGGTCGTGCGAACAAGCGCGCCAGCAGCAGCCGGTTGCGCTCGCCGCCGGACAGGGATCGCACGGGTGAGTTGGCCCGGGCCGGAGAGAACAGGAAGTCGCCGAGGTAGCTCTTCACGTGTTGTCGCTTGTTACCGATCTCGATCCATTCGCTGCCGGGGCTGATGAAGTCCTCCAGCGTGGCATCCAGATCGAGTGCGTTGCGCATCTGGTCGAAGTAGGCCACCTGCAGGTTGGCGCCCTGGCGTACCTTGCCGCTGTCGGGCATCAGTTCGCCCAGGATCAGTTTCAGCAGGGTCGTCTTGCCAGCGCCGTTCGCACCGATCAGGCCGATCTTGTCGCCACGCAAAATGGTGGCGCTGAAGTCCCGGACCACCGTCCGGTCACCAAACGACTTGCTGACGTCGGTCAGCTCGGCCACCAGCTTGCCGCTTGGAGCGCCGGATGCGATATCCATCCTGACGCTGCCCACGGCTTCGCGCCGGGCTGAGCGTTGTGCGCGCAATTGCTGAAGGCGGGTGATGCGACTCTGACTGCGCGTACGCCGGGCTTCCACGCCTTTGCGCACCCAGACTTCTTCCTGCGCCAGGAGTTTGTCGGCCTTGGCGCTGATCACGGCCTCCTGCGCGAGCTGCTCTTCCTTGAGCGTGAGATAGGTCGTGAAATTGCCCGGGTAGGAGTTCAGCCGCCCACGGTCCAGCTCAACGATGCGCGTGGCGACCCGGTCGAGGAAGGTGCGGTCGTGGGTGATCGTGACGATGCTGCCCTTGAACTCCAGCAGCAGTGTCTCAAGCCACATGATGGAGTCCAGATCGAGGTGATTGGTCGGCTCATCGAGCAGCAGTACGTCAGGCTGAGTGACCAGTGCCTGGGCTAGGGCCACCCGTTTGCGCGTGCCGCCCGAGAGCGTCTTGATCTGGGCGTCTGGATCCAGGTGCAGGCGGTGCATGGTTTCATTCACCCGTTGCTCCCAGTTCCAGCCATCCTGCGACTCGATGGCGTCCTGCAGTTGCCCCAGGTTGCCATCGCCTTGGGTATAGCGTTCGATGAGGTCGATGACGGCGCCAAGCCCTGTCCGCACCGCTTCGAAGACAGTGTTTTCTGCCGCAAGCACCGGCTCCTGGGCGACATAGGCCAGTCGAAGGTTTTGCTGCAATTGCAGGCTGCCGTCATCCGGCTTCTCGAAGCCGGCGAGAATCTTGAGCAGAGAGGATTTCCCGGTGCCGTTGCGGCCTATCAGTCCAGCCCGCTCGTTGGACTCGAGGGCGAAGTCCGCATGATCAAGTAGGGCGACGTGGCCGTAGGCGAGTTGGGCGTTGAGGAGAGTGAGCAGGGCCATAAGTGTTGGGGATTATCCCTGCCCGGGGTTGTCAGCCCCCGGCCCGGAATGCGGGCGCCAACGAAAGCTTCGCCCCGTGGGAAATCTGTGCTATAGTTGCAGGCTTCGCTTCTGAAAAGAGCGGAGTTGAGTTGAAGCACTGGCCCCAAGGGGTTCGCCAAGAAAAATGGCAAGCCACTCAAAAAATTTCGTCAACGTGTTGACGGGGTCGAAAAAACAGTGCTAGAATTCGAGGCTCAGCTGATCGCAGCTAAGCAGACGCAGGGCAGAAATGTTCTGCGGTGGTTCCTTAAAAATATACAGCCGATAAGCGTGGGCGTTTGAAGGCGATTGCCAAGTTCTTCGGAACTAAGTGCAAGTCACTTAAA
>CALRZY010000030.1:0-16287 GCA_943372765.1 Curvibacter sp. AEP1-3 | reverse complement strand
CGCGGGCCTGCGCCAGCGACAGCTCGCTGTTGGTGGCGAGAAAAGCGCCCAGGCCGGCGTGCTGGTCCACACGGGCCAGAAAATGCTGCGTCACTTCGACGCTGGAGACGTCGCGGGCGGCGAGTTTGGCGGCGAGTTGGGCGACGCCGAGGTCATGCAGATCGGTGCTCATCGTTCAGCTGCCTCCCGGACAGCGTGCAGGCTTGATATGTTTGTGGTGTCGGCAGCGGATCGAATTCGCGCTGTGTCGATCCCCGCAATGCGGGGCCCCTCGCCAAGTGCGCTCCTTCGATCACTTTCGGCACGAGGAACAGGCCGCGCTCGACGGCGGGCGCGCTGACCTGGCTGGCCTCGCGCTGGTTGGGCTCGCTGACGATGTCCTCGCGCAGGCGCAATGCGACCTGGCCGAGCACCGCGGCCGGGTGGGCCAGCGGCTCGACACCGTCCGTGTTGACGGCGTCCATTTGCGCCACCAGCGCAAAAAAGCCGTTGAGCTGGCCGAGCACGCGCTCGGTTTCGTCAGGCCGCAATTCCAGCCTGGCCAGGTTGGCGACGCGGTTGATGTCTTGGGATGTCAATGCCATGGGGTTGAAACTGCAGCTGAAACCGGGTGTAAAGGTGAAATAATCGGCCGTGTGCCGGCCAGTGACTGACAGGGGATGCGTTATTATCCCGCCTTTGGTGTGCAATCAGGGCTGGATGCGCGCCATAGGCGTTATTTGTCAGAGGTCAGACCGTTTCGTCCTTCATTTTCAAGCGCTCGTGGATTAATCATAAAAGGCGATAGGGCAACGAAGTTGGCCCCGTGCCCACAACCAGAACCGGACCCCCAAACATGTTTGAAACTTTCCGTCGGTATTTTTCCACCGACCTGGCGATTGACCTCGGTACCGCCAACACCCTGATTTTTGTACGCGACCGCGGCATTGTGCTGGACGAGCCTTCGGTTGTGGCCATCCGCCACGAAGGCGGCCCCCAGGGCAAAAAGACCATCCAGGCCGTCGGCCACGAAGCCAAGGCCATGCTGGGCAAGGTGCCCGGCAACATCGAGGCGATCCGGCCCATGAAAGACGGCGTGATCGCCGACTTCACCGTCACCGAGCAGATGCTCAAGCAGTTCATCAAGATGGTCCATCCGCGTGGCGTGTTCAAGCCCAGCCCGCGCATCATCATCTGCGTGCCCTGCGGTTCGACTCAGGTCGAGCGCCGTGCCATCCGCGAGTCGGCCCTGGGCGCGGGCGCCAGCGACGTCTACCTGATCGAGGAGCCCATGGCCGCGGCCATCGGCTCGGGCCTGCCGGTCTCCGAAGCTTCGGGCTCCATGGTGGTGGACATCGGCGGCGGCACCACCGAGGTCGGCGTGATCTCCCTGGGCGGCATGGTCTACAAGGGCTCGGTCCGCGTCGGCGGCGACAAGTTCGACGAGGCCATCATCAACTACATCCGCCGCAACTACGGCATGCTGATCGGCGAGCCCACGGCTGAGGCGATCAAGAAGAACATCGGCTCGGCCTTCCCCGGCAGCGAGGTGCGCGAGATGGAAGTGCGCGGCCGCAACCTGTCCGAAGGCGTGCCGCGCAGCTTCACGATCTCGTCCAACGAGATCCTCGAAGCCCTGACCGACCCGCTCAACAACATCGTCTCCGCCGTGAAGAACGCGCTGGAGCAGACCCCGCCGGAACTCGGTGCCGACATTGCCGACCGCGGCATGATGCTGACCGGTGGTGGCGCCCTGCTGCGCGACCTGGATCGCCTGCTGTCCGAGGAAACCGGTCTGCCCGTGCTGGTGGCCGAGGATCCGCTGACCTGTGTGGTGCGCGGTTGCGGCATCGCCCTGGAACGCATGGACCGTCTGGGCGCGATCTTCACCAACGAGTAATCAGCAAGGTCAGCGATGCCACTCGGTACGCTGGACAGGACTCCTCCCCCCTTCTTCCGGCAGGGCGCCTCGGCCCTGTCCAAGCTCATGCTGTTCAGCGCCCTGGCGCTGTTCCTCATGGTGGCGGACACACGCTTCAAGCTCACCGGTCCGGTGCGCGTGGGCATCGCCTCGGTGCTCTACCCCCTGCAATGGGCGCTGCTGCAGCCGGTGCAGTGGGCGCGTGACGGCTTTCACCATGTGCGCTCGCTGCGCACCGCGCAGGACGATGCGCAGTTGCTGCACGAACAGCTGCGCCTGCAGGCGCCGCGAGTACAGCAGTTCGACCAGCTGGCCCAGGAGAACGAGCGCCTGCGCCAGCTGCTGGACTTGCGTGCGCGCATGCCCACACCCGGGCTGGCCGCGCAGGTCCTGTACGACGCAGCCGATCCCTATGCGCACAAGGTCATCATCGACAAGGGCCTGATCCACGGCGTGAGCGCCGGTGCCCCGGTGCTCGACGAATCCGGCGTGCTGGGCCAGGTGACCCAGGTCTATCCCTCGATGAGCGAGGTCACCCTGGTGATCGATGCCGACCAGGCCATCCCCGTGCTCAACATCCGCACCGGCGTGCGCGCCGTGGCCTTTGGCGACCCGAGCCTGCACGGCGGCGCCCTGGAGCTGCGTTACATGGGCAGCAATGCCGACGTGCAGCCCGGCGACATCCTGACCACCAGCGGCATCGATGGCGTGTTCCCGCCGGGCCTGCCGGTGGCGCGGGTCGAGAAGGTCGAGCGCCGGGTTGAATTGCCCTTCGCTCTCATCTATTGCGTGCCGCAGGCCAGGGTGGCCGGTGCGACCCAGGTGCTGGTGCTGCCCACGCTGGCCGGCCAGCAGCCGCAGCGCCCGCAGGACCTGGCGGTGGCGGCGCCGGGCAAGAAGGACACCGGTACCGGCAAGGGAGGCGTACAGCGATGATCATGCGTCCTGGTCAGCAGTTGCTGCTGCCTGCCAACCCCCTGTTCATCTGGGGCAGCCTGGCCGGCGCCTTCGGGCTCAACCTGCTGTTCAACATGGCCCTGTGGGGCCGCGCGGCCTGGGCGCCGGACCTGCTGGCCCTGGCGCTGGTGTTCTGGGGCGTGCACCAACCCCAGCGCATCGGCATCGGCGCAGCCTTCGTGTTCGGCCTGCTGATGGACGTGCACCAGGGCAGTGTGCTGGGGCAGCACGCCCTGGCCTACGCGGTGCTCAATTTCCTGGCCATCGCCATCCATCGCCGGCTGCTCTGGTTCACGCTGGCCTCGCAGTCGGTGCATGTGCTGCCCATGCTGATCGCGGCCCACGCGGTGGCACTGGCCGTGCGCCTGATGGTGGGCGGAAACTTCCCGGGCTGGTCCCTGCTGCTGGCGCCGCTGATCGAGGCCGCCTTGTGGCCATTGGCTTCCATGCTGCTGCTCTTGCCGCAGCGGCGTGCGCCCGACCCCGACGCCAACCGGCCACTCTAGTCAAACTCGCGTCATGACCGAACTGCGCAACGTCGAAGCCGACCTGCATCGCTTCCGTGCGCGCGTGCTGGTTGTCTCGGGACTGGTGTTCGCCTGCTTCCTCATCCTGCTGCTGCGGCTGGTCTACCTTCAGGTGATCCGCCATGCCGAACTGCAGGAACAGGCCGAGATCAACCGCACCACCGTCGTGCCCCTGGTGCCCACACGCGGGCTGATCCTGGACCGCAACGGCATCCCGCTGGCCACCAACTACTCCGCCTACACGCTGGAGATCACGCCCGCCCAGGTGGACAACCTGGAGCGCACGATCAACGAGCTGGCCGAGCTGGTGGAGATCACCCCGCGCGACCGCCGGCGCTTCCGCAAGCTGATGGAGGAGACCAAGGGCGTCGAGTCCCTGCCCATCCGCACCCGCCTGTCCGACGAGGAGGTGGCGCGCTTTGCCGTGCAGCGCTACCGCTTCAGCGGCGTGGACATCCGCGCGCGCCTGTTCCGCAACTACCCCTGGGGTGAACTCGGCAGCCATGTGGTGGGCTACATCGGCCGCATCAACCCGGCCGAGAAGAAGGAGCAGGAGGAGTGGGACGAGGAAGACCAGGCCAACTACCGCGGCACCGACTACATTGGCAAGCTGGGTGTGGAGCAGAGCTTCGAGAAGCACCTGCACGGCATCACCGGCTTCGAGCGGGTCGAGACTTCAGCGGGCGGGCGCGCCGTGCGCAAGCTGGCCAGCAGCTCGGCCAAGCCCGGCAACAACGTGGTGCTGTCCATTGACATCAAGCTGCAGAACCTGGTGGAAGAGATGTTCGGTACGCGGCGCGGCGCGCTGGTGGCGCTGGACCCGAACAACGGCGAGATCCTGGCCTTCGTCAGCAAGCCCACCTTCGACCCCAATATGTTCGTCGAGGGCATCGACTCCGAATCCTGGCAGGCACTCAATGAATCGATCGAGAAGCCGCTGCTGAACCGCGCGCTGCGCGGCACCTACCCGCCGGGCTCGACCTACAAACCCTTCATGGCCATGGCGGCGCTGGAGACCGGCAAGCGCACCCCGAGCCAGATCACCCAGGACAACGGCTCCTGGTTCTTTGGCGGCCACGTCTTCCGCAGCCACGGCGACGCCGGGCTGGGGCCGGTGGACATGTACCGCAGCATCGTCAAGTCCAGCAACGTCTACTACTACTCGCTGGCCAACGACCTGGGGGTGGACCTGATCCACGACTTCATGAAACCCCTGGGGTTCGGCCAGCTCACCGGCATCGACATCCAGGGCGAAGTGCGCGGCGTGCTGCCCAGCCAGGAGTGGAAGCGCCGTTTCTACAAGCGGCCCGAGCAGCAGAAGTGGTACGCCGGCGAAACCATCTCCCTGGGCATCGGCCAGGGGTACAACACCTTCACCATGCTGCAGCTGGCCTCGGCCACGGCCACGCTGGCCAACAACGGCATCAAGTACACACCCCATCTGACGCTGGGCACCCAGGCCGCCGGCAGCCAGGAGGTGGTGCCCGTGGCCAAGCTGCCGCAACAGGACCTGCGCTACAAGCCCCAGAACCTGGCCGTCGTGCGCCGCGCGCTGGCTGCGGTCACGCAGGAGGGCACCTCGGCGCGCTCTTTTGCGGGCGCCAAGTACCTCAGTGCGGGCAAGACCGGCACGGCGCAGGCGGTGACCATCGGCCAGAAGGAAAAATACGACGCGAAGAAAATGGAAGAACACCAGCGCGATCACGCCCTGTACATGGCCTTCGCGCCCGTGGACGAGCCCAGGATCGCCCTGGCCGTGATCGTGGAGAACTCAGGTTTCGGTGCCGAACACGCCGCCCCGATGGCGCGGCGCGTGTTCGATTACTGGCTGCTGGGCCAGTACCCGAGCGAGGAAGACCTGGCCGCCGTCAAGCTGGGGCGCGCCGCCTTCCCGCTGGGCAAGCCGCGCCTGGCAGCCGAGGTGGCCTGGCCGCCCAGGGGCAAGGCCGGCGTGCAGGTGCCGGTCCAGCCCTGAGAACTTGTGAATAAATCTGCTGCGCTTGCCCGTCGCCGCGTTGGGCGGTGTTGGCTCCGGCCGCTACGCTTAACTTTCGCGCAGCGAAAGTTAGCCTGCACCGCAACTTCCTTGTCGCCATCCTCACGTACCTGAAGTACGTTCCGGTGGCTGTGCTCCGTCCGCCTTGCGCTCCGGCCGCTCGCTACGATTTCTTCACAAGTTCTGAGGCTGTTCAGACCTGGCGCAGGAAGGCGTCGTAGCCGGTCTTGAGGATCAGGGCGCTGACCACCACGATGAACACGCCACGCACGAAGCCGGCACCGTGTTGGAGCGCCAGCCGGGTGCCCAGCAGGCTGCCCACGATGTTGGCCAGGGCCAGGGGCAGGGCCAGGTGCCACCAGACATGGCCCTTGAGCGTGAACAGCAGAAGCGCCGAGAGGTTGCTGCTCAGATTGAGCAGCTTGGCCCCGGCCGAGGCGTGCAGGAAGTCATAACCCAGCCAGCGCACGAAGAGGAAGACGAAGAAGCTGCCCGTGCCCGGCCCGAAGAAACCGTCGTAGAAGCCGATCAGCAGGCCCACGCTGCCGGCGGCCAGCAGCTCCTGTTGGCCTGCATAACGCGGCGCATGGTGGCGGCCCAGTTCCTTTTTCATCAGCGTGTAGACCAGCACCAGCAGCAGCACGACCGGCAGCAGCTTGCGCAGGAAATCCGGCGAGATCAGCGTGACCAGCCAGGCCCCGGCCAGCGCACCGGCAAAAGACAGTGCCATGGCCGGTAGCATGGTGCGCCAGCGCAGGTCCACGCGCCGCACGTACTGCACCGACGCGAAGGCCGTGCCCCAGACCGAGGCGGACTTGTTGGTGCCGAAAAGGGTGGCCGCATGGGCCGTGGGGTAGGCGGCAAACAGGGCCGGCAGCAGGACCAGGCCGCCACCGCCGACGATGGCATCGACAAAACCCGCCAGCAGTGACGCCAGCGTAACGAGGAAGAATTCCATGGAAGGGACCGGAAATAAAAAGGCACCGGGGTTAGCGGTGCCTTGGTGAACGCCATCTGCTCTGGATGGTATCAATTTTGTTGTTTGGTCTTTTCGCAGTCTTCCTCGGTTCCTCTCATGCGGCGCCCGGGGCGCGCTTGCGAGTGGCCGTACTTTAAGTCAGGGCCCGGGGGGCGCACATAGGGGTTTCCCCGGCCTGCCAGCAGGGGATTTTGTGGCGTGGCACGGATAGTGCTTTTTGACTGGTCCGAGCCTTGCAGGAACCAACCATGCTTGAGAGTGAACGCATCGCCATCGCCGCCCATCTGCACGTGCAGCTGCGTCGGGTGACCGGTCGGGTGACCGATACGGAGTGGATGGCCCGCAATCTGGAATACGCCGACGAGGTGGTGCGGTTTGCCCGTGAGGCGGCCCGTGAGAAGGGGCTGGACGATCTGGCGGAACTGGCGCAACGCCTGGATGCCGCCATGCAGGCCTTGCGTCCTGCACCAAAACCGGCCAAGGCCGCCCCTGTCGCGGTGCCCCGCGAGGCAGCGGCACCCATGTTGGGACTGGAAGCGCGCTACGTGGGCCGCCTGCGCTGAGCGCAGCGCCTTAGCGGCCCGCGAGGATCAGTTGCGCCGCGCGTTCGGCAATCATCAGCGTTGGTGAGTTGGTGTTGCCGCTGGTGATGGTGGGCATGACACCCGCATCGACCACGCGCAGGCTGCGGATGCCGCGCACACGCAGCTGCGGTTCCACCACGGCCTGGGGGTCGTCGGCCCGTCCCATGCGGGTGGTGCCCACTGGGTGGAAGATGGTGGTGGCAATGTCGCCGGCCAGCCGTGCCAGGTCCTCGTCGCTCTGGTACTGCACCCCCGGTTTCCACTCCTGCGGCTGGTATTTCGCCAGCGCAGGCTGTGCCACGATGCGGCGCGTCACGCGCAGCGAATCGGCGGCCACCTTGCGGTCCTGCTCGGTGCTCAGGTAGTTGGGCGCGATGGCCGGGGCATCCTCGGCGCGCGGGCTGCGGATCTGCACCGAGCCGCGGCTCGTCGGGTTCAGGTTGCAGACGCTGGCGGTGAAGGCGTTGAAGTTGTGCAGCGGCTCGCCGAAGGCGTCCAGTGACAGCGGCTGCACGTGGTATTCGATGTTGGCCCAGGGCTGCGCCGGATCGCTTTTCGTGAAGGCGCCGAGTTGCGACGGCGCCATGCTCATGGGGCCGCTGCGTTTGAGGGCGTATTCGAGGCCGATCATGGCCTTGCCCCACAGGCTGTTGGCCATGGTGTTGAGGGTCTTCACCCCCTGCACCTTGTAGACCGAGCGGATCTGCAGGTGGTCCTGCAGATTGGCGCCAACACCGGGTAGCTCGTGCACCACGGGCACGCCGTGCTGCTGCAACAGGGCACCCGGGCCGACACCCGAGAGCTGCAGGATCTGCACCGAACCGATGCTGCCCGCGCTGAGGATCACCTCGCGCTGCGCCGTCACGCTGAGCTCGCGGCCCTCGCGCAGCAGCGCGGCGCCACTGCAGCGCAGCGCGCCATCGGCATCGCGCGTGAAGTCCAGGCGCCGGGTCTGCGTCTGTGTCCAGACCGTGAGATTGGGGCGCTGCTGCACCGGGCGCAGAAAGGCCTTGGCCGTGTTCCAGCGCCAGCCGCTCTTCTGGTTGACTTCGAAATAGCCCACGCCCTCGTTGTTGCCGCGGTTGAAGTCCTCGCTGGCCGGCAGCCCTGCCTGCTGGGCCGCCTGCGAGAAGGCATCCAGCACGTCCCAGCGCAGGCGCTGGCGCTCGATGCGCCATTCACCACCGGCGCCGTGCAGGGCATCGGCGCCCTTGTGGTAATCCTCGTGCCGCTTGAACAGCGGCAACACCTGCTCCCAGGACCAGCTGTTGTCGCCGGTGAGCTGTGCCCACTGGTCGTAGTCACGCGACTGGCCGCGCATGTAGATCATGCCGTTGATGCTGGAGCAGCCGCCCAGCGTCTTGCCGCGCGGGTAACGCAGCTTGCGGCCGTTGAGGCTCGGGTCCGGCTCGGTCTGGTAGAGCCAGTCGGTGCGCGGGTTGCCGATGCAGTAGAGGTAACCCACCGGAATGTGGATCCAGTGATAGTCGTCCTTGCGCCCCGCCTCGACCAGCAGCACGCGCTTGGTGAGGTCGGCACTGAGCCGGTTGGCCAGCAGGCAACCGGCGGTGCCGGCGCCGATGATGATGTAGTCGAACGTCGTATCGCTCATCGAGCTGTCTCCCAGTCGTGACACGCAGCGAGTGAAGGGTTTGATTCGCGGGCCACCGCGGAACCGGCTTTGCCGGGCCGCTGGTGGCGTCCCCCTTGCGGGGGCTGAGGGCCGCGGCTCCAAACCTGCCTGCGCAGGCTTGGACGGCCCGAAGAGCCTTTGCCTCTGGCAAAGGCACCGAGGCGGCCTTCGGGCCGACTCAGGGGGGCTTCTTATTTCGACGTCGGCATGGCGAACTCGGCGCCCTTGCCGATGCTCTCGGGCCAGCGCTGCATCACCGACTTCTGCTTGGTGTAGAAACGCACGCCCTCTTCGCCATAGGCATGCATGTCGCCGAACAGCGAACGCTTCCAGCCGCCGAAGCCGTGCCAGGCCATGGGCACGGGAATCGGCACGTTGATGCCGACCATGCCGACCTGGATGCGGTGCGAGAACTCGCGGGCCACGTGGCCGTCGCGCGTGTAGCAGGAGACGCCGTTGCCGAACTCGTGGTCGTTGATGAGTTTCACGGCGGTGCCGAAGTCCGGCACACGCACACAGGACAGCACGGGGCCGAAGATCTCTTCCTTGTAGATCTTCATCTCGGGCGTCACGTGGTCGAACAGCGTGCCACCGAGCCAGAAGCCCTGGTCGCAGCCACTACCGGCGGCCGAGCCCTTGAATGACCGGCCGTCCACCAGCAGCTTGGCGCCTTCCTTGGCGCCGTGCTCGATATAGCCCGTGATGCGCTGGTGCGCGATGCCCGTCACGATGGGGCCCATCTCCGCGTCCAGTTCCATGCCGTTCTTGATCTTCAGCGCCTGTGTGCGCGTTATCAGCTTGGGCATGATCTTGTCGGCCACGTCACCCACCAGCACCGCGACCGAGATCGCCATGCAGCGCTCGCCGGCCGACCCAAAAGCCGCGCCGATCAGGCCGTCCACGGCCTGGTCCAGGTCGGCGTCGGGCATGACCACCATGTGGTTCTTGGCGCCGCCCAGGGCCTGCACCCGTTTGCCGTTGCGCGCGCCGGTCTCGTAGATGTAGTTGGCGATCGGCGTGGAGCCCACGAAGCTGATGGCCTTCACGTCATGGTGGGCCAGCAGCGCGTCCACAGCTTCCTTGTCGCCCTGCACCACGTTGAACACACCGTCGGGCAGGCCGGCCTTCTTGAGCAGATCGGCCATGAAGAGCGAGGGCGAGGGGTCGATCGGGCTGGGCTTGAGGATGAAGGTGTTGCCCGCGGCCAGGGCCACCGGGAACATCCACATCGGCACCATCACGGGGAAGTTGAAGGGCGTGATGCCCGTCACCACGCCCAGGGGCTGGCGCATGGTCCAGTTGTCCATGCCGGTGGAGACCTGCTCGGTGAAGTCGCCCTTGAGCAGTTGCGGAATGCCGGTGGCGAATTCCAGGATTTCGATGCCGCGTGTCACTTCGCCCTGCGCGTCGGTAAATACCTTGCCATGCTCGGCCGTGATCAGGCGGGCCAGGTCGTCGCGGTGGTGGTTCATCAGCTCCAGGAACTTGAACAGGATGCGTGCGCGGCGCAGCGGCGAGGTCTGCGCCCAGGCCGGGAAGGCGGCTTGCGCGGCGGCCACGGCCTTGTCCACCTCGGCGGCACTGGCCAGGGCTGTGTGGCCGCTGACGGCGCCGGTGGCGGGGTTGAACACGTCCTGCGCGCGGCCCGAGGTGCCGGAGACGACCTTGCCGGCGATGTAGTGGTCAATATTTGCAATGCTCATGATGGAATCTCCGAAAGATGGGTGAGTGTCGTGCAAACGCGGCCATTTTTCCAATGATTTGCTTTGAAGAGTGATATAAATTATGCAAATATGAATGCAGCGCCCGAGCCCCAGACCCTGCGCGCCTTCGTTGCCGTGGCGCGCGAGGGCAATGTCTCGCGTGCGGCCACCCGCCTGCACCTGAGCCAGCCCGCCGTGAGCCTGCAACTCAAGGCGCTGGCCGAAAACACGGGCCTGCAGCTCTTCACCCGCACGCCACATGGCCTGGCGCTCACGCGCGACGGCGCGGCCCTCCTGCCCCAGGCCGAAAAAGCGCTGGCCGCGCTGGCCGATTTCGGCCAGGCCGCGCAAAGCCTGCACAGCACGGTGCGCGGGCGCCTGCGCATCGGCACCATCCTCGACCCCGAGTTCACCCGTCTCGGCGCCTTCCTCAAGGAGCTGGTGGAGACGGCGCCGCAGATCGAGACCGAACTGCGCCAGGGCATGAGCGGCGAGGTGCTGGCCCAGATCGGCCGCAGCGAGCTCGACGTGGGCTTCTACCTCGGCCCGCCCGGTGAGATGGGCGAGGACGCGGCCTATGAACTGCGCGAGCTCTCGCGCTTCACCTACCGCGTGCTGGCACCCGCCGGCTGGGGTGAGCAGGTGCTGGGCCGCGACTGGAAGGCCCTGGCCGCGCTGCCCTGGATTGCCACGCCACCAGCCTCGGCGCACCACCGCCTCCTGACCGGCGTGTTCGGCCCGCTGGGTGTGGCGCCGCGCCAGGTGGCGCTGGTGGACCAGGAGGCGTCCATGCTGGACCTGGTGCGTTCAGGCATCGGCCTGTCACTCGTGCGCGAATCGATTGCCATCACCGAGGCGCAGGCGCGCGGCCTGGTGGTAGCCGATCGGGTGAGTCTGGACTGCCAGCTCTGTTTCGTCAGTCTTGCCGCGCGCCGCACCGACCCGGTGGTGGCGAGTGCGTGGGCTGCGTTGGAGCAGGTGTGGCGGTGAAGGCTTGAAAGGCTGGCACCGGCGGACCAGCCTGCAGTGCGTGGATAAGGTCAAAGCGCAAGACCCCATTTGCGCTTTGAGCCTTGATGGTGATGGTTGTGATCGTATTGCATTCGCAATACAATTCAGGCATGAAGACAGCAACCATTCCCCCCATCCGTGTGGAGCAGGAATTCCGAAACGAATTGGAAGAGGTTCTGACCCCGGGCGAGACGCTGTCCGAATTCATCGAGAGCGCGGTTCGTGCAACGGTGGCCATGCGCAAGAATCAGGCGGAATTTCTTCGGCGGGGCATCGCCGCGATTGAGGAAACACGGCGCACGGGTGCCGGTATCCCGGCCGAGGTGGTGGTAGGCAAGCTGGAAGCTAAATTGGCGGACGCAAGACAGCGGCAGGCACGGCGTACTCGATGAAGTACCAGGTCGTATTCAGCCGGGCGGCCGATGAAGACCTGCAAAGACTGTTTGATTTCGCCCTCCAGCGCGCGCTTGAAAGTAACTCCAGCGACCTGGATTTGCCCGAGCGGGCCCTGGAAGCCATCAAGCACGGCATCGTCGTCCTGAGCACGTCTCCATTTGCCTGTCGCAAAGCGGGGGATAGTCCTTTCGTGCGCGAACTCGTCATCCCCTTCGGGAGTTCGGGCTACGTGGCCTTGTTCGAGGTGGTGGATGACAAGCAGGTCATCATCGGTGCCATCCGCCATCAACGCGAAGACGACTACCATTGAGCGCAGCTTCCCAGGCTGTCATTTTGTCAAATACCCCATCCACTGCCAGTACGTCGCCCCCAGCAGCAGGACCAGCGCAAACCCGATCACCGTGAGCACCAGCCCCGTGCGCACGAAGTCGCGCACGGTAAAGGTATCGGTGCCGTAGGCCACCATGTTCTGCGGCGCATTCACGGGCAGGATGAAGCCGAAGCTCACAACGAACTGCAGCAGCATGGTCATGCCGACCAGGTTCATGGGCGCGGCGTCGGGGCCTCCGGCGATCTGCTGCAGCACGCTGATCATGATGGGGATCATGGCCGAGGCCAAGGCGGTGGCGCTGGCAAAACCCAGGTGCACCACGATCAGGAACAGCGAGAGCAGGGCCAGGACCATGAAGGCCGAGGCGCCGGCCAGGCCCAGGTTGGCGACAATGATATTGGCCAGCCAGGCCGCGGCTTTGGTCTGCAGCAGGGCCGTGCCCAGGCTAATGCCGGTGCCGAACAGCACGATGGTGCCCCACGGAATGCGTGACTGCGCCTGCTTCCAGCCCATCACACCGACGCCAGGCGTGAACATGAGGGCAATGGCAGCGATGGTGGTGGAGGCCGTGTCGAAGGGGTGCAGCACCTTCTCGGTGGCCCAGAAGGCCAACAGGGTGAGCGTGATGATCAGCAGGCGCTTTTCGGCGCCGGTCATGGGGCCCAGCGCATGCAGCGCCAGGCGGATGGTTTCCTTGCCGCCGGCGATCTCTTTCGTCTCGGGCGGCATCATCCTGATCATCACAAAGTACAGCGCGATGGACATCAGGATGGACCAGGGCGCGGCGGCGATCAGCCAGTCGCTCCAGGTAATGGTCTGGCCGTAGGCCTTCTCGATGAAGCCGATAGCTACCATGTTCTGCGCGGCTGCGGTCTTCACGCCCACGTTCCAGATCGAGGCGGACTGCGCGGTGGCGATCATCAGCATGCCGGCGAAACGCGAGCGCTGGTCCACGCCGAAGGCCAGGATGATGCCCATGATGATGGGCACCAGGCAAGCCACGCGCGCCGTGGTGGAGGGCACCAGGAAGGACAGCACGATGCCCACCAGGATGGCGCCGATCAGCACGCGGTTGGTCCGCGCGCCGACCTTGGACAGGATGAAGAGGGCGATGCGCTTGTCCAGCCCGGTGATGGTCATGGCCGCCGAGAGGAAGCAGGCCGCGGCGACCAGGGCCAGCGCCGTGTTGGCAAAGCCGCCCAGCGCCAGTGTGAGCGCCGGCCCGGTGCCCAGCACGGCCTCGGGTTTGGTCGCGTTGGGCGCCATGCCGAGCATGAAGGCCATGAGGGCGGTAATGAGCGCGGCGCTGATGGCGTAGTCCACTGCCTCGGTCACCCACAGGATGACGGAGAACAGCAGCAGGCCCAGCATGATCTGCCCTGCCACCGGCAGCGCCGCCGGTTTGGGCAGCAGCATGACGACGATCAGGCCGGCCAGGGCGGCCAGCAGCCCGTAGACGTTGACGGACTCGCGTGCTGGTGCACGGCTCGCAGCTTCATTCGATGCCATGGCGGTCTCCTCCAGTGTTGGAATGGTCGGCGCATGCTACGCCCAAGGCCAGTGCGCTTCTTGATGTGCATCAAATGCCGGCCCCATCTGGCGCGCCGAACGGCTCACCGCCCGGGCCAGACCGGCTTGCGCTTCTCTTTGAAGGCGGCCTGGCCTTCCTTCGCGTCTTCCGTCAGAGTGAACAGCGCGATCTGGCTTTCGGTGAAGGACATGGCCTCCTCGAAGGCCATGGTCTCGATCTTTTTCATGGTGTACAGGCCACGGCGGATGGCCGCCGGTGACTTGTCGAGCAGGCGCTCCAGCAGCCATTGCAGGCGCACGTCGACATCGTCATCGACGTAGTTCACCAGGCCGTACTCCAGCGCCTGCGCTGAATCGAGCGGCTCGCCCGTCAGGCACAGCTCGGCGAGCTTGCGGCGCGGAATCTGGTGCTGCAGCACGCTGAGCACCTGGGCCGGAAACACGCCCACCTTTACCTCGGGCAGGCCGAAGACCGCGTGGCGCGCCGCCACCGCCAGGTCGCACATGCCCAGCAGGCCCATGCCGCCGGCCATGCAGGCGCCGTTGACACGCGCGATCAGCGGCACATGGCTGGCCTTGGCCGCGCGCAGCACACGCGCCACGTGGCCCTGCGGCTCGGAGTAGTCGGTGGTGAAGGTCTGGTCGGCCTGCAGGTCGGCGCCGGCGCAGAAGGCCTTGTCACCCGCCCCGGTCACGACGATGGCGCGCACCTCGCGCTGCTGCTGGGTCGCGTCGATGGCACGCGCCATGGCGGCCAGCACGCCGTGGCTGACCGCATTGCGGCGTGCCTCGCGCTGGATCGTGAGCCACAACACGGGGCCGCGCTGTTCGACCAGCAACTCGTCGGTGGCGGGGGTGGCGCTCATGGGCTCTCCTGTGGCGTGCGTGTGATGCCGCTATTGTGGCGGCGAAATCAGGCGCTACGATGCCAGCATTGCAGCACCAAGCCCAGCGCCATGACCGACACCCCGCCCAGCTTGCGCCGGCAGTCCCTGCCGCAAGGGGCGACGATCGTCCTGCAAGGGCAGTGGACGGCGGCCCGGCTGGCCGAGCCGCCGGTCTGGTCGGCCGTGTGGCGTGAACTGACGGTGCCGCTGCAGGGCAGCCCGGCCTGGGACTTGCGCGGTATCGAGCGGCTGGACCACACCGGTGCCCAATTGCTCTGGAACAGCTGGGGCCGCCGCTGGCCCGCGCAGATCGACACCCTGCCGGCCCAGCGCGCGGTGCTCGAGCGTGTGGCGCGCTACACCGTGGCCCCGCCGCCGCGCGAACACCATGGCCCGGCGTATCTGTGGGACCGGCTGGGCCGCGTGGTGTTGCTGGTGCTGGCGCATCTGCAGGGCATGCTGCGTCTGCTCGGCCAGTTGGCACTGGATCTGCTGCGCCTGCTGCGCCACCCGCGCCTGGGGCCCTGGCGCGATTTCTCGGGCCATCTGTACCACATCGGTGCCACGGCATTGCCCATCACGGCGCTGGTGGGTTTCCTGATCGGCGTAGTGCTGGCCTACCTGGTGGCGCAGCAGCTGCGCCTGTTCGGCGCCGATCCCTACATCGTCAACCTGCTGGGCATCTCGGTCATCCGAGAGCTCGGGCCGGTGCTCGCGGCCATCCTGATCGCCGGGCGCTCGGGCTCGACCATCACGGCGCAGATCGGCGTGATGCGCGTGACCGAGGAGATCGACGCCATGCGCGTGCTGGGCATCGCGCGCGGCTGGCGCCTGGTGCTGCCGCGTGTGCTGGCGCTGGCCGTGGCCATGCCGCTGCTGTCGGTGTGGACCACGCTGGCGGCCCTGCTGGGCGGCATGATCGCGTCTGACCTGACCCTGGGCGTCTCGCCGGCCTATTTCCTCTCGGCCCTGCCGGATGCGGTGCAGGTCTCCAACCTCACGCTGGCCACGGGCAAGTCGGTGGTGTTCGGCGTGCTGATTGCGCTGGTGGGTTGCCACTTCGGCCTGCGTGTGCAGCCCAACACCGAAAGCCTGGGCCAGGGCACCACGGCCTCGGTGGTGGTGTCGATCACGGTGGTCATCCTGGTCGATGCGCTGTTTGCGGTGGTGTTCCGGGATGTCGGCATATGAGTCCACCCGTCGTCGAGATCGAAGGCCTGTCCTCGGTGTTTCGCAGCGCCGGGCGCGAGTCCGTCGTGCACCGGGACCTGAACCTGCGCATCGAGGCCGGTGAGCTGATGTCCATCGTCGGGGGTTCGGGCAGCGGCAAGACCGTGCTGCTGCGCCAGATGCTGGGCCTGGAGCGCCCGGCGCGCGGCAGCGTGCGCGTGCAGGGGCGCCCCAGCAGCGAGCTGAGCATGCCCGGGGCCGCCGCTCGCGTGGGCATGCTGTTCCAGCACGGCGCGCTGTTCTCGGCCTTCAGTGTGCTGGAGAACATCGCCTTCCCGCTGCATGAATTGCGCACCCTGCCGGCGGAGCTGGTGCGCGACGCGGCACTGGTCAAGCTGCAGATGGTGGGGCTGGACCCGGCGCAGGCGTACAAGATGCCGGCCGATCTCTCGGGTGGTATGGTCAAGCGCGTGGCGCTGGCGCGCGCGCTCATCATGGACCCGCCCCTGCTGCTGCTGGACGAGCCCACCGCGGGCCTGGACCCCGACAGCGCCGACGATTTCTGCGACCTGCTGCGCTCGCTGCACCAGGAGCTGGGCCTGACGGTGGTGATGGTCACGCACGACCTCGACACCATTTTCGAATTGAGCACGCGGGTGGCGGTGCTGGCCGACCAGCACGTC
>CALRZY010000029.1:0-17826 GCA_943372765.1 Curvibacter sp. AEP1-3 | reverse complement strand
CGTCATCGTCAGCGGCAGCCCGCGCGAGGTGATGGCCCACGCCCATCCCTTCATCCGTGACTTCTTCCGCGGGGAGCGCGGCCTGCGGGCCCAGGCCCTGTTGCATGATGTGTCGCAGAAGGGGTAAAAACGGACCATGGAAAACAAGGCCCATGCACTCGCTGCCGGCACCTTCGTGTTGCTGGTGACGGCCTTGCTGGTGGCGCTGGCGGTCTGGCTCACGCGCCAGGTCGGCGAGGTGCGCAGCTACGAGGTGTCCACGCGCGATGCGGTCACCGGCCTGCAGTCGCAGGCCCCGGTGCGCTTTCGCGGTGTCAAGGTCGGCAAGGTGGCACAGATCGGTTTCGATGCGCAGGCCACCGGGCAGGTGCTGGTGCGCCTGGAGCTCGACGCCCAGGCCCCCATCACCCGCTCGACCTATGCCACGCTGGGTTACCAGGGCCTGACCGGCATTGCCTTCGTGCAGCTCGACGACAGCGGCGAGTCGCGCGAGCCCTTGCCTGCCGTGGCTGGCCAGGCCCCGCGCATCCCCATGCGGCCCGGCCTCATGGACCAGTGGTCGCGCCAGGGGGAGCGCATCCTGGGGCAGCTGGAGGAAACCTCGCGTCGTGTCAACCAGCTGCTGGCGCCCGAGAACCAGCAGGCGCTGCGCAAGAGCATCGATGCCCTGGGTGAGGCGGCCGCAGCCCTGCCACCGGCCCTGCGTGAGGCGGGCGCGTCTTTCCAGTCCATGCGCGAGGCTGCCGGCACGGTGAGCGCCAGCGCCGAGCAGGTGCGCAAGACGGCTGCAGACTATTCCCGCCTGGCCCAGCGCCTGCAGCAGCCCGGCGGCACGCTGGAGCAGTTGCAGCAGGGTGTGGGGGCGCTGGCCACGACAGGCCAGACGGTGCAGCAGACCAGCCTGCCGCGCCTGAACCGCACCTTGGATGAGGCGGGCCGCACGCTGCGTCAGGTCGGGCGCGCGGCCGCCGCGCTGGACGAGCACCCGCAGGCCCTGATCTATGGCCCGGCCCTGGCCCTGCCCGGTCCGGGTGAGCCCGGTTTTGTCGTGCCGCGAGGTGCCAGATGAAAAGACTTGCTGTGTCCATCCGCGGGTTCGGGCTGCTGCTGGCCGCCCTGCTCAGCGCCTGCGCCCTGCCCGAGCGCGCGCCGGCGCCTATGCGTTATGACTTCGGTCCGTCCGCCATGGTCGCAGCGGTCTCACCGCCGGTTGCGCGCCCGGTCCTGGCCTTGCGTGTACAGGCCAGTGCGGCGCTGGACAGCCAATCCATGCTCTACCGGCTGACGTATGCCGATGCGCAGCAATTGCGTGCCTACAGCCAGTCGCGCTGGGCCATGGCGCCGGTTGAACTGGTGCAGCAGCGCCTGCGCGAGGGACTGGGCCGGCAGTTTGTGTTGCCGCCCGGTGAGGTCGCACCACGCCTGCTGCTCATCGAGCTTGAAGAGTTCAGCCAGCTCTTCAGCAGCCCGGACATGAGCGTCGGTCTGCTGCGTCTGCGTGCCACCCTGCTGCAGCGTACGGCTGCGGGTGAGCAGGTGCTGGCCCAGCGCGAACTGCAACTGCAGCAACCGGCCGCCAGTGCCGACGCTGCGGGTGGTGTGCGCGCTTTGGGTGCGGCGACCGATGCTGCGGTGACCGAATTGGTGCGCTGGCTGCAAACCGAACGATAAGCATGCATATAAGTTGGGGTTTGCCCCAAGATGGTGCAAACCCCAGTATCTTCAGTGCCCTGATTCAGGCACGCTCTTTGCTGACAGGGTGTTATCCATCCACAACCCAGGAGCTTCCTCATGAAATTGGACCGTCGTTCGTTTGTTTCCAAGACCGTCACTGCCGGCGCCGCCGCCGGTGCAATGGCCTTCCCCATGGTGGCCAAGGCGCAGCAGACCTTCAACTGGAAGATGACCAGTGCCTACGGCAAGGGCTCGCCTTTTTACATGGACGGCCCGGGCAGCGCGACCGATCTGGCCAAGCGCATCCGCGAGATGTCGGGCGGGCGCCTGAACATCCAGGTCTTCGGCGCCGGTGAACTGATCCCGGCCTTCGAGGGCTTCGACGCCGTGCGCGCCGGCACCGTGGAGATGAACCACGCCAACAGCTATTTCTGGACCGGCAAGACCTTCGCCGCCCAGTACTTCACCGCCGTGCCTTTCGGCCTGAACTTCCAGGGCATGAACGGCTGGCTCTACGACGGCGGCGGCATCGAGCTGTGGAACGAGGTCTACGCCCCCTTCGGCATGGTGGCCATGCCCTGCGGTAACACCGGCGTGCAGATGACCGGCTGGTTCAAGAAGGAAATCAACAGCGTCGCCGACCTCAAGGGCCTGAAGATGCGCATCCCCGGCCTGGCCGGCAAGGTCTACGCCAACCTGGGCGTAGACGTGAAGGTGCTGCCCGGTGGCGAGATCTTCCCCGCGCTGGAGCGTGGTGTGATCGACGCGGCCGAGTTCGTGGGCCCCTTCCAGGACCGTCGCCTGGGCCTGCAGAAAGCCGCAAAGTATTACTACACCACCGGCTGGCACGAGGCCGCCACGGTGTCCGAGCTGCTGATCAACAAGGCCGCCTGGGACAAGCTGCCCAAGGACCTGCAGGCCATCGTGCAGAACGCTTCGGCGGCCTGCAACGTCATCAGCGAAGGTTGGTGCCAGAAGGCCAATTCCGAGGCCATGGACGACCTGATCAAGAACCAGAAGGTCATCGCCAAGCCGCTGCCGGATTCGGTGATCAAGGCCCTGCGTGTCGAGACCGACAAGGTACTGGCCGAGGCCGTCGCCAAGGATCCGCTGGTCAAGAAGGTGCACGATTCCTACATGGGCTTCAAGGCCAAGTACGACCGCTGGGTCGAGGTCAGCGAAGAGCAGTACCACAGCAAGGTGCGTGGTTAAGCGTTAGCGTGTGTCGTCCCCTTGGCGCCGAGCCTGCCGAAGCGCCACGCGGACAGCGTCAAGGACCTCGACCCATCCAGGCCCCGCAGGCTTGGCGTGGGTCGAGGTCTGTGTGAAAGGTAAGTCATGAAAAACAAAGCGATCACCTCCGTGATGGAGAAGATTGAATCGCTGGTCGATGTCGTCGGGAAAGCCACCATCTGGGTGGCTCTGGTCATGATCGGTCTGGTGGCAGTCAATGTGCTGCTGCGCTACGCCTTCAGTTTCGGCTCGGTCTGGGCCCAGGAGCTGGAGTGGCACCTGCTGGCGGCGCTGATCCTGCTGGGCATGTGCTACGCCCTGCAGCGTGGCGACAACGTGCGCGTGGACCTGTTCTACGCCCACTATTCCCCCCGTCTGAAGTTCGTGGTTGATGTGGTATCGGTGCTGCTGCTGCTGACGATTTCCCTGTATTTCATCAAGCTGTCCCTGGCCTACGTGGGGCAGTCCTACTCGATCATGGAGGGCTCGCCCGATCCGGGTGGCATTCCCTACCGCTGGGCGGTCAAGGCGCTGATCCCGCTCGGCTACGGCCTGGTGGCCCTGCAGGCGCTAGGCCACTTGTTGCGCCTGTTACGCGAGCGTGCAGAGGCGAAGGAGGGCAGCCATGTTTGAACCGCAAACCTATGCCATCCTGATGCTGGTGGGCTTCTTTGCCCTGCTGATGATCGGCGTGCCTGTGGCCACCACCCTGGCCACGGTGGGCCTGGTGTTCGGCTACCTCGGTTTCGGCGACGGTTTGTTCAGCCTGCTGCCGGCGCGTTTCTACGGCATCGTGGCCGGTTACCAGTGGATGGCCATTCCACTGTTCGTCTTCATGGGCGTGATGCTGGAGAAATCGCGCCTGGCCGATGACCTGCTCGACGTCATGGGCCACATAGCCGGCGGTGTGCGCGGCGGCATGGGTGTGGGCATCATCCTGTTCGGCGTGCTCATGGGCGCGACCACGGGCATCGTCGGCGCCACCGTCATCACCCTGGGCCTGCTGACCCTGCCCACGCTGATCAAGCGCGGCTACAACAAGAGCATCGCCTGCGGCGCCATCTGTGCCTCGGGCACGCTGGGGCAGATCATCCCGCCCAGCCTGATCCTGATCCTGCTGTCCGACATCATGCAGCTCTCGGTGGGCACGTTGTTCGCGGCCGCGGTGGGCCCGGGCATGCTGCTGGCGGCGGTGTACATCATCTTCCTGCTGGTGCTGGGCTGGCTCAAGCCCGACCTGATGCCGCCGATCCCGCAGGAAGAACGCGACGGCGTCTCGCGCCGCCAGCTCTGGATCCGCTTCTGGAAGGTCGTGGTGCCGCCCATCCTGCTGGTGGTCGCGGTGCTGGGCTCCATCGTGGGTGGTATTGCTGCGCCGACCGAGGCCGCCTCCATGGGCGCGGTGGGGGCGGTGCTGATCACGGTCTTCACGCGACGCTTTACTCTGAAGATTCTGAAGGACGTGGCGCTGGAGACCAGCAAGATCACCGCCATCATGATGCTCATCCTGATGCTGGCCCAGGTCTTCGCGCTGTCCTTCCGCGGCCTGCATGGGGAGGATCTGATCACGCGTATGTTCGACCTGCTGCCCGGCGGCGTGAACATGGACATCTGGTTCATGATGCTGCTGATCTTTGTGCTCGGCTTCTTCATCGAGTGGATCGAGATCAGCTACATCGCCGTGCCCCTGTTCCTGCCGGTGCTGCTGGCCCAGGGTGTGGACCCGGTCTGGCTGGCCATGCTGATCACCATGAACCTGCAATCCTCCTTCCTGACGCCGCCGTTTGGCTGGGCGTTGTTCTACCTCAAGGGGGTGGCGCCACCGGGTGTGACGATCAAGGACATCTACAAGGGGGTACTGCCCTTCCTGGCCATGCAGGCTGTGGCGCTGGTGTTGTTGTTCTTCTACCCGCAGATTGCGTTGTGGCTGCCCAAGGCTATCGGCTGGTAGCATGACGTGACTTTCTGGAAAGGCGCCTTTTGGCGCCTTTCCCTTTCCTGAGGAATTTCGTATGGCCCAATCCGTTTATGGCCGCCGCGGTATCGCGGTGGCGCCCCATTCCCTGGCTGCCGAGTCGGCCGTGGCCGTGCTGCGCGAAGGCGGCAACGCCCTGGAAGCCATGGTCGCCGCCGCAGCCACCATTGCCGTGGTCTACCCGCACATGAACTCCATCGGCGGCGACAGCTTCTGGGTCATCAATGGCCCGGGCAACCGCCCCGGTGGCATCGACGCCAGCGGCCGCAGTGCAGCGGCGGCCAGCCGTGACTGGTATGCCCAGCGCGGCATCAGCGGCAGCATTCCCTTTCGCGGCGGTACCGCTGCACTGACCGTGGCCGGCACCATCTCGGGCTGGGGTGCGGCGCACAAGCTGTCCTCCCAATCTCTTGGCGGCAAGCTACCGCTGTCCCGTCTGCTGGACGATGCGATCTTCCTCGCGCGCCAGGGCATCCCGGTCACGCGCAGCCAGGCCAGCACCACGCAGGCCAAGCTGGCCGAGCTGAAAGACCGCCCGGGTTTTGCCGAGACCTTCCTGACCCAGGGCCAGGTGCCGCAGGTGGGCGCGCTGTTCAAGCAGTCGCGCCTGGCCGATACGCTGGCGCTGATCGCACGCAAGGGCACGGACGAGTATTACCGCGGCGCACTGGCCAAACAGATGGCCGCCGAACTCGCTGCCGTCGGCAGCCCGCTCACGCTGGCCGACCTGCAGGCGCACCAGGCCAAGCTGATCGACCCGCTGACCGTGCCGGTCGGTGGCGCGCAGCTGCACAACATGGTGCCGCCGTCACAAGGCCTGGTCTCGCTGCTGATCCTGGCGCTGATGGAGCGTTTCCCGGGCTGGAAAGAAGCCGGCCCCGAGAGCGCGGCCTTCGTGCATGCGCAGGTGGAGGCGACCAAGCTGGCCTTCCGTGTGCGTGACCGTTACCTGACCGATCCCGACTTCATGGCCCTGCCGCCGGCCGAGCTGCTGGAGCCGGCGCGCATCAACGAGCTCGCACGTGAGTTCAAGCCCGACGTGGCCCTGCCCTGGGGCAAGAAGACCGATCCGGGCGACACCATCTGGATGGGCGTGATCGACAAGAACGGCCTCGCCGTTTCCTTCATCCAGAGCATCTACCATGAGTTCGGCTCGGGCGTGGTGCTGCCCAGCAGTGGTGTGAACTGGCAGAACCGCGGCTGCAGCTTCTCGTTGGACCCCAAGCACGTGAACACGCTGGAGCCGCGCAAGAAGCCTTTCCATACGCTGAACCCGGCCATGGCCCAGCTGGCCAATGGCGGCAGCATGGTCTACGGCACCATGGGTGGCGACGGCCAGCCCCAGACCCAGGCCACCATCTTCAACCGCGTGATGCGTTATGGCGACCACCCGCAGCAGGCCATCGAGCGGCCGCGCTGGTTGCTGGGCCGCACCTGGGGCCAGTCCAGCGACTCGCTCAAGCTGGAGAGCCGCTTCGACCCGGCCGTGGTGACGCAGCTGCGTGCTCTCGGCCACGAGGTGGAAACCATCGGCGCCTGGGACGAGGGCGTGGGCCATGCCGGAATGCTGGTGCGCCATCCCAACGGCGTGCTGGAAGGCGGTTTCGATCCGCGCTCCAACGGCGCGGTGGCGTCTTACTGAACAGGCCCTAGCCCGCGAGGGCCGGGAACAGTTTCACCAGCCCGTCGGACATCACCTCCACGGCCAGGGCCGCGAGGATCAGGCCCATGAGCCGGGTCATCACGTTGATGCCGGTCTTGCCGAGCACGCGTGCGATCGGCTCGGCCAGGGCAAAACACAGGGCGGTGGCCAGCGCAATCACCACGCCGTAGCCCACCAGCGCGCCCAGCTGGAGGAAGTCCCTGGCCTTGTCGGCGTAGATCACCACAGTGGACATGGTGGCGGGCCCCGTGAGCAGCGGAATGGTCAGCGGCACCACGGCAATACTGGCACGCGCGGCCGAGCGCTCGGCCGCGCTCTGCATTTCCTCGGCATTCGATTTGGCCTCGGCCGGCTGCGCATTGAGCATGGCCAGCGCCGAGGTCAGTAGCAGCATGCCGCCGCCGACCTGGAAGCTTGCGAGCGAGATGCCGAAGAAGGCCAGGATCTGCAGGCCCAGCAGGGCGCTGATGGCGATCACCGCAAAGGCGCTGAGCGAGGAGATCCAGATCGTGCGCAGGCGTTGCTCGCGTGTGAAACCCTGGGTGTAGTGGATGAAAAAGGGCACGATGGCCAGCGGGTTGACGATGGCCAGCAGGGTGACAAGGGGTTTGAAATCCATGATGGGCTCAGGTGGTGCCGGCGGGCGTGCGCCGGCGGAACATGCCCCAGCCTTCCATGTGCAGCACCTTGTCGCCGCGCTGGTTGTGCATCTCCCACAGCGTGCGCACCAGGCCCACATCGGGCCGGCTGCCCATGGGGCGGCTGTCCAGGATGGTGTGGCGCAGGCTCAGCACGTCTCCCGGAAAGACGGGCTTGGTCCACTTCAGGCTCTCCAGCCCGGGTGAGCCCAGGCCGGCGGCTTCGCACAGGAAGTTGTCGACCATCAGGCGCATGGCCATGGCACAGGTGTGCCAGCCGCTGGCGCACAGGCTGCCGAAGACCGAAGCCCGGGCGGCGGCTTCGTCCAGGTGGAAGAGCTGCGGGTCGTACTGGCGCGCGAAGTCCATGATCTGTTCGCGCGTGGGGCTGACGCTGCCGAGCTCGCGCGTGCTGCCCACGGCCATGTCTTCCCAGTAGTACTTGAAGGTCTTCGTCGCCATCAGCGTCCTCCCGTCACGTCCAGGATGGAGCCGGTGGCATAGCTGGCTTCATCTGACAGCAGCCAGACGATGGCGTTGGCGATTTCCTGCGCGGTGCCGGGGCGCTGCAGCGGGATCTGCGGCCCCAGGCGCTGCGCGCGCCCGGGCTGGCCGCCGCTGGCGTGGATCTCGGTGTCGACGATGCCGGGCCGCACCGCATTGACGCGGATGCCCTCGGCGGCCACCTCGCGTGCCAGGCCCAGCGTGAAGACGTCCACCGCGCCCTTGGCGGCCGCGTAGTCCACGTACTGCCCGGCCGCGCCGTGCACCGAGGCCACGCTGCCCACGTTGACGATGGCGCCGCCCGCGCCGCCATGGCGCGTGCTCATGCGGCGCACCGCTTCGCGCGCGCACAGCATGGTGCCGAAGACGTTGATCTCGAACATGCGGCGCCAGCGTGCCATGCTCTGTTCGTCCACGCGTTGGGTGGTGTCCACCACACCGGCGTTGTTGGCCAGGGCCGTGAGGCGGCCGAGCTTGGCGTCGACCTGCTGGAACATGGCCAGCACCTGGGCCTCGTCGGCCACATCGGCACGCACCGCCATGGCCGTGCCGCCGCCAGCGCGGATCTGCCGCACCACCTCGTCGGCGGCCAGCGAGTTGCTCGTGTAATTGACGGCGACGGCGTAACCGCGCTGCGCGGCCAGCAGCGCCGTGGCAGCACCTATGCCGCGACCGCCGCCGGTGACCAGTAGAACCTTGTCCAAAGCCCAGCTCCTGCAAGTGTGATGGCGACAAGATACCATTGCCGCAGAAACGATCAGATCACGCAAGAGGAGACACGATGAGCCGCACAGTGGACTACTATTTCGCGCCGCAAAGCCCCTGGACTTATCTGGGCCACGCGCGTTTTGCCGCCATGGCCAAGGCCGCCGGCGTCACCGTCCGCGTGCTGCCGGTGGACCTGGGCGGCAAGGTGTTTCCCATTTCCGGCGGGCTGCCGCTGCCGAAGCGCGCGCCGCAGCGCCAGGCCTACCGCCTGGTCGAACTCAAGCGCTTCAGCGAATTCCTCAAGATCCCGCTGCACCAGCAGCCCAAATACTTTCCGGTCGGTGGCGACGATGCCGCCTGCCTGATCATCGCGGTGGACCAGCACGACGGCCCTGACGCCGCAATGAAGATCGCGGGCGCCATCATGACGGCGGTCTGGGCGCAGGAGCGCAATATCGGCGACGACCAGGTGCTGGCCGAGCTGCTGGCTGAGTGTGGACTCGATGCCGGGCGGCTGGCCCAGTCCGACAGCCAGGAAGTGCGCGAACGTTATGAGGCCCATACACAGCAGGCCATCGCTGCGGGCGTGTTCGGCGCACCGAGCTACGTCATCGACGGCGAGATGTTCTGGGGCCAGGACCGGCTCGATTTCGTGGCCCGCAAACTGGGCGTATCCCTTTGAATGACAAACCAGGAGAACAGCGCATGGCACAGTTCATCGACTTGAAGGCCGCGGACGGTTTCACGTTCCCGACCTACGTGGCACAGCCGGCAGGCAAGCCGCGTGGCGGCGTGGTGGTGTTGCAGGAGATCTTCGGTGTCAACGCGCACATACGTGCGGTGGCCGACAGCTATGCGGCAGCCGGTTACCTGGCGGTGGCGCCGGCCACCTTTCACCGGGTCAAACCCGGCGTGGAGCTCGGTTACCAGCCGGATGACATGAGCGCCGGCATGGCGCTCAAGGCAGCGGTGGAAGCCTTGCCCGCACCGGGCGTGCTGCAGGACATCCAGGCCGCCATCGATCATGCGGCCGGTGCCGGCAAGGTCGGCGTGGTCGGTTACTGCTGGGGTGGGCTGCTGACCTGGCGCACGGCCTGCCTGCTCAAGGGTGTGAGTGCGGCCGTGCCCTATTACGGCGGCGGTGTCACCACCGAGGCCGAGATCGCGCGCAGCCCGATGTGCCCGGTGCTGGCGCACTTCGGCGAGCAGGACCACTGGATTCCGCTGGAGGGCGTGGCGGCCTTGCAGAAGGCCCACCCGGAAGTCGAGGTACATGTGTACGCGGCCAACCACGGCTTCAACTGCGACCACCGCGGCTCCTGGGATGCCACCGCCGCCGCCCAGGCGCGTGAACGCACGCTGGCCTTTTTTGCCAAACACGTGGGTTGACCATGAAGCACCTCGCCGTCTGGGCCCTGCTGCTGGCTGCGTGCGCTTCGGCCCAGGCGGCTGACTACAGCGGCCCCCTGTTCGACGCCCACCTGCACTACAACGAAGAGGCCTACCAGGGCCCGCACCCGTTGGACGATGTGTTGGCCCGCATGCAGCGCAACAGTGTGCGCGCTGTGATCGCCAACAGCCGGCCCAATGACGGCACCAAGACCCTGGCTTCGGCCGGTGCGCAGACCCGCGCGGCCGGGGTGACCGTGGTGCCCTTCATCCGCCTCTACCGCAACCGGGCCGATTACGACAACTGGTTCCGCGACGAGAGCATCTACACCATGGTGCAGACCGAGTTTGCGCGCGGCACGGCGGCCGGCCCCTATCGCGGCATCGGTGAGTTCCATCTCTACGACAGCGCCAATGCCAACGGCCCGGTGGCGAAAAAGCTCATGCAGTTCGCCGCAGAGAAGCAGCTGGCCGTGCTGGCTCATGTGGACGACGTGGCCATCGACCTGCTGATGGCGCACGCACCCGGCGCGCGCCTGATCTGGGCGCATACCGGCATCGGCGGCTCACCCGCGGCACGCGTGGCAGCCCTCATGGAGAAGTACCCCTTGCTCATGGGCGAACTGTCCTACCGGCCGGGATTGACCTGCGACGAAAACCGCCTGTGCCCTGAATGGCGTGCGCTGCTGCTGAAGCACCCGGACCGTTTCCTGATCGGCTCCGACACCTGGGTCAACCAGCGTTGGATGTATTACGACGACTTGATGCGCGGCTACCGTCGCTGGCTGGGCGACCTGCCGCCGGACGTGGCGCGTCGTATCGCCTGGGACAACGGTGCTGGCCTGTTCCAGCTGAGCAGGCCCTGAGATGAGTTCGACCTTCCAGCTGCCCCTCTTCCCCCTGCAGACCGTGCTGTTCCCCGGCAGCGTGCTGCCCTTGCGCATCTTCGAGGTGCGTTACCTGGACCTGATCCAGCGCTGCCAGAAGGAGGGCGCCCCTTTCGGCGTGGTCTGCCTCAGCAATGGCAGCGAGGTCAGGCAGCCGCCGCGTCCTGGCGAGGCCGGTGGGCCGGCTTTCGGGCCCGAGGTGTTTCACCTCGTGGGCACGATGGCGCACATCACCAGCTTCGAGCGGCCGCAGCCCGGCCTGATGCTGGTCCAGTGCCGTGGCGGTCGGCGCTTCCGCCTGCTGCGCAGCGAACAGCTCAAGCATGGCCTGTGGACCGGCGAGGCAGAGTACCTGGACGATGATCCGGTGGTGCCGGTCCCGCCGGACCTGGTGCATGTGCGCACCGGGCTGCAGCGCCTGCTGCAGCACATGCAGGCACAGGCCAAACCCGGTGACGAACTGCCGATCCAGCCGCCGCTGCAATGGGACGATTGCGGCTGGCTGGCGCACCGCTGGTGCGACATCCTGCCCGTGAGTCCGCAGCTCAAGCAGCAGTTCCTGGCGGTGGACAGCCCCCTGGTGCGCCTGGAGCTGGTGGCCGACCTGCTGGTGCACTTGAAGATCGGCTCCGGTCCCGGCGCCGGGACAGCGCCAGGACCGAACTGAGCTAACGCCCGCTGCGCTCGAGGTAGCGCTTGCGCCAGAACAGCAGGGCCAGGGCGACAGCGGTCAGCCCCATGGAGCCCATGGCCCACCAGAAGCCGCCATCGTTGTGGATCAAGGGGATGAAATCGAAGTTCATCCCGAAGATGCCCGCGATCAGGTTCAGCGGCAGGAAGATGGCAGTGAGCACCGTGAGCGTGCGCATGATGTCGTTGGTGCGGTTGCTCTGGGCGTTGAAGTGGATCTGCACGGCGGTCTCTACACTCTGCTCCAGCCGGCGCACATGGTGCACCACGCGTTCGATGTGCTCCAGCAGGTCGCGGCTGCGCACCAGCAGCAGGTCGCGCTCGCGCTGGGTTGTCGTGGTGTCCGCTTCCGGCCAGGTCTTGACGGACTCGATCCAGTCCTGCACGGCTGAGCGCTGGTCTTCGCAGATTTCGTCGAGCTGGTGCAGTGCCAGCCGCGTGTCCAGTAGCGCCGCCCAGTTGTTGAAGCGTGTGCGCGGGTTGAGCAGCTCGGTCTGCCAGTGGTCAAGCTGGCGCGTGAGTTCGCGCCGCAATTCCAGGAAGCCGTCCACCATCTGGTTGACGATGCGCAGCATCAGGTCGGCCGGGGAGGCGGGCAGGCGGCTGTTGGCGGTACGGATGTCGGTGGAGGTGGTTTGCAGCAGCCGCGCGGCGTAGGCATCGCGCACCGCGCAATCGGCCGGGTGGACCGTGAGCAGCACGCGCTCGAATACGGCGAAACCCACCGGGCTGGTGTCGATGTGTCGCAGGATGGGCGGGCCGCCGCGACGCGCGGGGCTAGGCCGCGAAGCCTCCGCGCGAGCGCCGGCGCCCGTTGCGAGCCGGCGAAACACCAGCAGGTCGTATTGCGAGGTGTAGTCGAAGTGCGAGGGCAGCTGCGCGTTGAGCAGGTCCGAGACGTGCAGGTCGACCAGTTGCATGCCGCACAGGTTCTGCAGTGTGGCCTGCACCTGCTGCCAGCCGGCCTCGAACTCCTGCCGCGTGCAACTGATCCAGACATGGCCGAGGGCTGGCAACGCCGTGGGCAGCGCGTCGCTTTCGCTGATCGCGGTGGACGTGATGCTGAAGACGCGCATGCCGCGGGGGGTTATTTCTGCAACAGGCGGGCGGCAGCGATGGCGAAGTAGGTCAGCACACCGTCGGCGCCAGCGCGCTTGAAACCCAGCAGGCTTTCCATCATGACGGCATCGTGATCGAGCCAGCCGTTCTGCGCCGCAGCTTTCAGCATCGCGTACTCGCCCGAGACCTGGTAGGCGAAAGTCGGCACGCGGAACTCGTCCTTCACGCGGCGCACCACGTCCAGGTAAGGCATGCCGGGCTTGACCATCACCATGTCGGCCCCCTCGGCAATGTCCAGGGCTACTTCGCGCAGGGCTTCATCGGTGTTGCCCGGATCCATCTGGTAGACCTTCTTGTCGCTCTTGCCCAGGTTGCCCGCCGAGCCCACCGCGTCACGGAAGGGGCCGTAGAAGGCGCTGGCGTACTTGGCGCTGTAGGCCATGATGCGCGTGTGCACCAGGCGGTTGGCTTCCAGGATGCTGCGGATGGCGCCGATGCGCCCGTCCATCATGTCGCTGGGTGCCACGATGTCCACACCGGCCTGGGCCTGGGTCAGCGCCTGCCGCTCCAGGATCTCCACCGTCTCGTCGTTCAGGATGTAGCCGGTCGGGTCGAGCACGCCGTCCTGGCCGTGGCTGGTGTAGGGATCCAGGGCCACATCGGTCATGATGCCCAGCCCGGGACAGCGCGCCTTCAACTCGCGCACCACACGCGGCACCAGGCCTTCGGGGTTGTAGGCTTCCTTGCCGTCCAGGCTCTTGAGCGAGGGGTCGATCACCGGGAACAGGGCCATGGCCGGGATACCCAGCTTGACGCATTCCTCGGCCACTGGAAGCAGCAGGTCCAGGCTCAGACGCTCGACCCCAGGCATGGAGGCCACGGCTTCACGCCGGTTCTGTCCGTCGAGGACAAATACCGGATAAATCAGGTCGTTGACGCTGAGTGCGTGCTCGCGTACCAGCTTGCGGGTGAACTCGTCGCGGCGCAGCCGGCGGGGCCGGCCCATGGGGTAAGGGGCATAAGGTGTCATGGGGAAAATTGTGCCCGATTCCGTAGCTGTCGGGATGCGCATGCAAAAGTGGCAAAAATGCCCGTTCTTGCGGGATTGCGCGGCCCCGGCTTGCAAACGGGGTACGTTTTTGTTAGATTCTAGTTTGGGTGGTTCGCCACCCCCCGCTTTTCCTCCCTGAGCGGGGCCTTGATGTGTGACAGCAAAAAAGGCTTGCAACCCCGGCTCATGGCCGGGGTTTTTTTTGTCTTCGGCCGCTGCGCTTAACTTTGTCTTTGGGCCAAAGTTAGCCTAGGACGCAACCAGCGCTGCCGGTTGTGGCTCCACGAGTTCAAGCGCGACTAAACTCGGCCCATGCTCTGGGTCAAATCACTCCACATCGTTTTCGTCGCAAGCTGGTTTGCCGGCCTGTTCTACCTGCCGCGCATCTTCGTGAACCTGGCCATGGTGCCGGCCGATTCGGTGGCCGAGCGGGAGCGCCTGCTGCTGATGGCGGGCAAGCTGATGCGGTTCACCACGATCCTGGCCGTGCCGGCCCTGGCCTTCGGCTTCTGGCTCTGGCTGGGTTATGGCATCGGACGCGGCCCGGGCAATGGCTGGCTGCACGCCAAACTGGCGGTGGTGGCGCTGGCGCTGGGCTACCACCACGCCTGTGGGGTGTTGCTCAAGAAGTTTCGACATGACGACAACCGGCGTGGGCATGTCTGGTACCGCTGGTTCAACGAGGCGCCGGTGCTGCTGCTGCTGGTGGCTGTCGTGCTGGTGGTGGTCAAGCCTTTCTGAGCCCACGGGGCGCCATGCCGCACAAGACATCCGCCTGGCCCCTGAGTGGCGTGTATGTGGGGCTGGTGGTCTATGCCAGTCTTTACCCGTTTGTCGGCTGGCGTGACCAGGGGCCCTTGCCCTGGGGCTTTCTCGTCGCGCCGTGGCCGCACTACTGGACGGCCTTCGATCTGCTGTCCAACGTGCTGGGTTATGCCCCGCTGGGTTTCCTGCTCGCTCTGGGTGCCTTGCGAACCGGCCAGGGCGGCCGCGCGGTGGGGCTGGCCACGCTGGGAGCCGGGGCGCTTTCGCTGGTCCTGGAGACCCTGCAAGGTTATCTGCCGGCGCGGGTGCCGTCCAACATCGACTTTCTCCTGAACTTGGGTGGTGCCTGGTTGGGGGCCGTGACAGCGACCCTGCTGGAAAAGCTGGGGGCCATCGACCGCTGGATCCGTTTTCGCGCCCGCTGGTTTGTCCCCGAGTCGCGCGGCGCCTTGGTGCTGCTGGCCTTGTGGCCCCTGGCCCTGTTGTTTCCTGCGGCGGTGCCGCTGGGCCTGGGGCAGGTGTTCGAGCGTGCGGAAGCGGGGCTGGCCGAACTGCTGCTGGACACGCCCTTTCTGGAATGGTTGCCGCTGCGGGCCGTGGAATTGCAGCCCCTGGTGCCCGGCGCGGAAATGAGCTGCGTCTTGCTGGGGGCCCTGATCCCCTGCCTGCTGGGTTTCAGTGTCATACCGTCCCTGGGGCGGCGCGCCGCTTTTGTGCTGGCCGTTCTGCTGGCGGCCATGGGCGCGACGCTGCTGTCGGCCGCGCTGAGTTACGGGCCGGCGCATGCCTGGACCTGGTTCAGCCAGCCGGTGCAGGTCGGCCTGGTGCTGGCGGTTGCGCTGGCCCTGCTGCTGTTGCGCGTGCCGGCGCGGGTCTGCGCCGCCTTGCTGCTGCTGGCGCTGGGCCTGTACCTGGTCCTGATCAACCAGGCGCCAGCCAGTCCCTACTTTGCCCACAACCTGCAGATCTGGGAGCAGGGGCGTTTCATCCGCTTCCATGGCTTGGCCCAGTGGCTGGGCTGGCTCTGGCCCTATGCGGTGCTGCTGTATGTGCTGGTCCGTGTCTGGGGCCTGAGCAGCCTGGACAGGGCTGCACCTAAAATCCGGGAATGAGCACCGATACCGATCCTTCCTATTACGAGCGCCACGTCTTTTTCTGCCTCAACCAGCGTCCTGCGGGGGAGTCCTCTTGCGCCAACCACCAGGCAGAGGCGGCCTTCGAGCGTTGCAAGTCCCTGGTCAAGGCGGCGGGACTGGCCGGTCCGGGGAAAGTGCGCGTGAACCGCGCAGGCTGCCTGGACCGTTGCGCAGGCGGGCCGGTGGCCGTGGTCTATCCGGAGGCCGTCTGGTATTCCTATGTGGACGTGAGCGACATCGACGAGATTGTCGAATCGCACCTCAAGAAGGGCCAGGTGGTCGAGCGCCTGCTGACGCCTCCCCATCTCGGGCGCTGACATGAACGCCCAGACCGAACGGTTGACGCTGGCGGGCCCGGCGGGTCGTATCGAAGCCCTGCGTGACGCGCCTGCGGATGACGTGCCGCTGAAGGGGGTCGCCGTCATCGCCCATCCCCACCCGCTGTTCGGCGGCACCATGGACAACAAGGTGGTGCAGACGCTGGCGCGCGCCTTCGTGCAATGCGGTTGGCAGGCCGTGCGCTTCAACTTTCGTGGTGTGGGCGCCAGCGAGGGCGTGCATGACGAGGGCCGGGGCGAGGCGCAGGACTTGCTGGCGCTGGTGCAGCAGTTTGCTCCCGCAGGTCCGCTGGCGCTGGCGGGTTTTTCCTTCGGCTCCTTCGTCATGAGCCAGACCTTGTCGACATTGTGGCCGGCGCGCCAGATCGACAAGCTGGTGCTGGTCGGGGCTGCCGCCAGTCGTTTCCAGGTGGCCCAGGTGCCCCAGGCGTTGCACGAGCGCACCCTGGTGGTCCACGGCGAGCACGACGACACCGTGCCGCTGGCCGCCGTCATGGACTGGGCCCGCCCCCAGGTGCTGCCGGTGACGGTGGTGCCCGGCGGCAGCCATTTCTTTCACGGGCAACTGCCCTTGCTCAAGAGCCTGGTGGTGCGCCACCTTACTTCCAGTACCTGATGAAAAAACTGCTTTGTGGGCTGGCGGTGCTGGCCGGCCTGACGGTGGGTGCCGTCTCGGCCCAGACAGCGCCCCAAGCCCCCGAAATCGCGGCCCGCTCCTACCTGCTGCTGGACATGAGCAGTGACCAGGTGCTGGCCGCACGTGAGGCGGACAGCCCGGTCCAGCCCGCTTCCCTGACCAAGCTGATGACGGCCTACCTGGTTTTCGATGCCTTGCGCCTGGGGCGCCTGGATCTGAAGCAGGTCCTTCCGGTCAGCGAGCGTGCCTGGCGCCAGCCCGGTTCGCGCATGTTCATCGACACCCGCATGAGGGTGCCGGTGGAGGATCTGCTCAAAGGCTTGCTGGTGCAGTCCGGCAACGATGCCGCCATGGTGCTGGCCGAAGGCGTGGCGGGCAGCGAAGAGCGTTTTGTCCAGCTCATGAACGAACAGGCCCGGGCCCTGGGCATGCAGTCGACCCGGTTTGTCAATCCGACGGGCCTGCCCCAGCCGGGCCAGCAGAGCACGGCACGCGACCTGGCCCTCCTCGCGTCACGCCTGCTGCGCGACTTCCCGCAGCGGGCCCACTTTCATGCCATCCGCAAGTACCACTACGCGGGAACACCGCCAGCGAATGACAGCAACCGCAATCTGCTGCTGTTTCGCGACCCCTCGGTGGACGGGCTCAAGACCGGTCACACCGAGACGGCCGGGTACTGCCTCATTGCGACGGCACAACGCGAGTTTCCCCACCTGGGGCCGGCGGGTGCGCCCGGCGCCCGGCGCCTGCTGGCCGTGGTGCTGGGGGCCGATAGCGAAAACGCCCGCGCCACTGAAGCGCAGAAGCTGCTGAACTGGGGTTATGCCGCTTTCGAGGCGGTCAAGCTGTTCGAGGCCAACCAGCCGGTGCTGACCCCGGCGGTCTGGAAAGGGCAGTCTGCCCAGGTTCGCCTGGGGCGCCCGCAGGCCGTGGTGGTGACCGTGCCGGCCGGACAGGCCAGTCGCCTGCAGACCGAGGCCGCACGCCCCGATCCCCTGATCGCCCCGCTCAAAAAAGGCCAGCCCAGCGGCACCTTGAAAATCAAAATAGGTGAGCACACGCTTTCAACTATTCCATTGCTTGCTCTGGAATCGGTGGAAGAGGCGGGCCTGATCGGCCGCGCCTGGGATGCCTTCAGACTCTGGATCCAGTAAGCCCACCGGCCCCCTCTCCGGGCCCCGGCACGGGCGGATGGGTGAGGGAATCATTGCGGGTCTATGGTTGACCTGATACACTCGAAGGCTTTTCGGAAATTCCGAAGGGATTCACGTTTTCGTTTTATCAAACGTTGAGGGACGTTTTTAAATGCCAACCATTAACCAGCTCGTGCGTCAAGGCCGTGAGGTCGAGACCATCAAGTCGAAGAGTCCTGCCATGCAGAACTCTCCGCAGCGCCGTGGCGTGTGCACCCGTGTGTACACCACGACGCCCAAGAAGCCGAATTCCGCCTTGCGTAAGGTCGCCAAGGTGCGCCTGACC
>CALRZY010000028.1:0-22729 GCA_943372765.1 Curvibacter sp. AEP1-3 | reverse complement strand
CACCCCGGCCTTCTTCGCCTCATCGATGAACCATTGCTCATCACCCGCCACGACGTCCACGGCCACGGCTTTGGCGACCGTTGCGCACCCGAAAAAATACGACAGCGAAGCTTCCTTCGTCGCCAGTTGTTTGAAAAACATCGGTGTCTCCTCAGGGGCGTTCCAGCGGCATGCCGGCGGCCTGCCACTCGGCCACGCCGTCCAGCAGCTTGCGCACACGGTAGCCCTTGCGCTTGAGCAGCTGCTGCGCTTCCTCGGAAAACAGACAGAAAGGGCCGCGGCAATAGGCCACGATCTCGCGCCCCTTGGGCAGCTCGGCCAGGCGACGCTCGATCTCGGCCACCGGCATGGAGCGCGCATACGGCAGGTGCGCCACCGCGTACTCCTCCTCGGGCCGCACGTCCAGCACGATAAGCTCGCCGCGTTTGGCCTGGGCCAGCAGTTCCTTGCGGCTGGCCTGGGTCAGCTGCTCGGGCGCGGCCACCATCTTCTGCAGCGCCAGCTGCAACTCCACCAGATGCTCCTCGGCCACCAGGCGTAGCGTGACCCAGAGCTGGGCCACGTCGTCGCCGCTCAGGCGATACACCATGTACTTGCCCTCGCGCCGGTGCTCCACCAGGCGCGCGGCCTTCAAGGCCTTGAGGTGGGCGCTGGCCAGCTTGACGTCGATGGCCAGCTCGGTCGCCAGCACTTCCACCGTCTTCTCGCCCTGGGCCAGCAACTCCAGCAGCTCCAGCCGCTTGGGGCTGGAGACCGCCTTGCCGATGCGGGCCACCTGTTCGTAGAGCAGATCCTTGATGTCGCGTTTTTTCATGCGCACATTCTAACGTTTGTTTGAATGATAAATCCAGACCGGCCGGATCTGCATCACGCGGTGCGCCCCACCTCCCCCGGCGAGGCTGCAAAAAAAAAGCCCCTCACAGGAGGGGCCAAGTCGGGGAGCACACTGAGATTTACTTCGGCAGCACCACGCTGTCGATCACATGGATCACGCCGTTGTCGGTCACGATGTCGGTCTTCACCACATTGGCGTTGTCGACCTTGACACCGCCCATGGTGCTGACGGTGAGCTCGGAGCCCTGCACCGTCTTGACCTTGCCGGCCTTCACGTCGGCGGCCATTACCTTGCCCGACACCACGTGGTAGGTCAGCACCTTGGTCAGCGCGGCCTTGTCCTTGAGCAGGGCGTCGAGCTGGGCCTTGGGGATCTTGGCAAAGGCTTCGTCGGTGGGGGCGAAGACCGTGAACGGGCCCGGACCCTTGAGCGTGTCGACCAGGCCGGCAGCCTGCACGGCAGCCACCAGGGTCTTGAAGGAACCGGCGGAGACGGCGGTGTCGACGATGTCGGCGGCGTTGGCGCTCAGCGCGCCCAGGCCCAGCACAGAGGCAATCAGCAATTTCTTCATCTTCAGCTCCATAGTTTGGTGAGACGGTTGGGGCCCCCGCAAAGGGGCACGTTACGGTGAACGCAGATGAATAATAACCAATTGGTATTATTTGATACTAATCGGTATAATAACAAACCAATCAGTGTGGATATAGTCTATCCAGGCCTGACCACGTCCCTACGCAAGCACCATGAGCCCCACCGCCCTGAAGTCACCCCCACCCGCTGCCAAGCGCAGCTTTCGCGAGCAGATGCACCTGGCGCGCGAAGACGCCATCGTCGAGGCGGTCAACCGCCTGCTTGCGGAAAAGGGGTTCGACGCGATGACGGTGGATGCGGTCGCGGCCGAGGTCGGCATCGCCAAGGCCAGCCTCTACCGCCACTTTCCCAGCAAGGAAGACCTGGCCGCTGCAGCCATGGTGCGTGTGCTGGAGCGCGCGCTGGCGCACATCGACGGGCTCGATCCTGCACAGACACCGCTGCAGCGCCTGCAGGCGGTGGCACGCTGGACGCTGCAGACGCAGCTGGCCGGCGCCATGCCCACCCTGCCCAGCGCCAACTCCAGCCTGCGCGCCGCGCTCATGAGCCACCAGGGCTATCTGGACCGCCTGATGGAAGTCAGCGACAGGCTGGGCGGCTGGATCGAAGCGGCCCAGGCCGACGGCAGCCTGGACCGCGGCGTGCCTTCGGTGGTGGTGCTCTACACGCTGTATGCGCGGGCCTGCGACCCGGTGCTGGGTTTTCTCAAGAGCACCGGCCAGTTCGATGACGCGCAGATCATCGACATGGTCCTGCGCACCTGCTTCCAGGGCCTGAGCACACGCTGAAGCTCAGCGCGGCCCGAGCTGCTGGTCCAGCCGCTGCTGCAGTTCGGATTCGATGCGGTCCCGGTAGGCGCTGAGCAGAAAACCCAGACTGGCCTCCAGCTCGAACGACCTGGCGCTCACCAGCAGACGGCCGCTGAGGCCGGGACGCGTGAAGGAAATGCGCTCCTGCTCCCCGGCGCTCTCCTGCGTGCACTGCAGGCCATAGGCCTGCTCGGCCTGCACCCGCCAGTCCTGCGCCAGCTGGCGTGCGCCTGCCCAGCCCAGCTGGTGCGCGCGGTGGATCTGCAATTGCGCCATGCCTCCTCCTCGTTTGGCTTCGAGGATACAAGCGGCTGGCGAACCGGCAGACTTGTGGGGGTTTGCCGCGACGGGTGCTCAGTGCGTGATGACCACCAGCACGCTGCAGGGCGCGTGCTCGATCAGGGCCTTGGAGACGGAGCCCTGCCACCAGCGCGCCGCCCAGCCGTCCAGATGCTTGTGCCCCACCACGATCAGGTCGGCCCCGATGCGGCTGGCCGTTCGGGCCAGCTCACGCACGGGATCGCCCGTCACCACCTCGCCGCGGGCGCTCATGCCCGACTCTTTGAGCCGGCGCAAACCGGTGTCGAGGATGGCCTGGTAACGTTGCCTTTCGCTGTCCACCAGGGAGTCGTCATAGACGCCGCCCTCGGGGCCCATGGTGACGATGGGCAGTGGCATCACGGCAATGAGCGTCAGCTCGGCCTGGCTCCACTGCGCGATTTCATGGCTGTCCAGCAGGGCCTGCTGGCCGGGCGCGGAACCGTCGTACGCGAGCAGGATCCGTTTGTACATGCGGCACCTCCAGGGTCGTGGTGTAAGCGTTCCACTCAGGCTGTCTCCATGCCCGGCACTTCTGGCGTAGCCACCCACACCAGGTCACGTCAGCCGGCCGCCACCTCGGCGACCGGCAGGCGCACCTGGTTGTCGGTGCTGAACTGGTAGTCCTCGAACACATGCTGCGCACTGAGCAGCTGGTAATGGCCGTCGGCGTCGCGCACGCTGGTGTCCTTCAGGCGCCAGGCCAGCTGGCCGCAGGTCCAGATGTCGAAGTTGCGCATGTGGGTGCACAGGCAGGTCTTGTCCCACACCTTGACCTTGCGCTCGCCGGGGTGGGCCGCTACCTCGCGGTTGTAGGCGTCGATGTAGGCGCACTTGCCGTTGGCGTCCAGCAGGTAACCGTAGGCCTCGCAGTTCGGGCGGATGCCGTCGCCGATGCCGGGGCTGCCCTTGATCATGCGCATGGGGTAGCCGGTGGGCGAGATCTCGTTGACCTCGATGTCTTCTTCGTTCGCCTTGAAGTATTCCTGCTTGATATCGTCCGGCAGGCCACACTCTTTGGTGACGGTGAAGCGCGTGGCCACCTGCACACCGGCCGCACCCATTTCCATGAAACGCACGGCGTCGCTGCCGGTGAAGATGCCGCCGGCGGGGATGACGGGAATGTCGAGCTGCTCGGTCTTCAGGTAGGCCAGGATCTCGGCCACGATGGTGGCCAGGTCGTACTTGGCCCAGTCCATGCCGAAGCCCAGGTGGCCTCCGGCCAGCGGGCCTTCGACCACCACGTAGTCGGGCAGGCGGTTCAGGCGGCTGTTCTTCTTCAGGAAGAGCTGCAGCGCGCGCAGCGAGGACACGATGATGCCCAGCTTGGCGTCACGGAACCGCGGATTGCCCTCGATCAGCGCAAACGAGCCCAGGTGCAGGCCGGCGGCCAGCGTGATGCCGTCGATGCCCGCGTCCAGCGCGGCGTTCATGCGCACGCTGAGCGTCTCCTTGGGGCCGTTCATCGTGAGCTTTTCCATGCAGTTGATGAAGATCTGGCCGCTGCCGGTCTTGCGCTCCATGGTCTTGCCCACGTGCAGGCGCGTGGCCTCGGCCAGGTCGCCCAGGTTGAACTTCACGGCCGACTTGTCCGCCGACTCCACGTTGTACTGGTACAGCGCCTGCTTGGCCTTGACGAACTTGGTCTTGTAACGGCGGTCGCTCACCGTCTTGACCATGGCATCGGAGATGTGGCCCACGCCGCCCAGGCGGGCCGCCTCCAGCGCGAGATCGGCCGAGGAGATGTCCACGCCCATGCCGCCTATCATGATGGGGACCAGCTGCTGGCGGCCCATGGTCATACGGAAATCATCTAGACGTTTCATCGTCAGCTCTTGTGTCTTGTGTGTGTCAGCCCAAGCAGGCCGGCGCCCTGCACCGGCATCCTGTGGGCGATTATGGTCCGCTTGGCAGCGATCGGGTGGCTATCCGGACCGCGAAACAAGGGGAATTGGGGAAATGCTGATCTGGGTCAGTTCCAGCGGCCGCTACAGGCGCACAATGGCCCATCGATACAGCCACGCGGCTCCTGGGCCGGCAACGGCCCCTTCCCCGCTTACCCCTCGCCCCATGCTCAGCTTCCTGCCGTCCCTCGTCAAAGGCGTCCTCGCCTTCCTGTTGCTGGTGATCAACACCTTGTTCTGGTGCACGCTGCTGTTTGCGCTGGCGCTGCTCAAGCTGGTCCTGCCTTTCAAGGCGGTGCGCCAGGCCATCGACCCGGCACTCAACGCCATCGCCACCGCCTGGATTGCCTGCAACAGCGGCTGGATGTGGCTCACGCAAAAAACCAGCTGGGATGTGCAGGGTGTCGCCGAGTTGCCCTACCAGGGCTGGTACCTGGTTAACTGCAACCACCAGTCCTGGGTGGACATCTTCGTGCTGCAGCATGTGATGAATCGGCGCATCCCCCTGCTGAAGTTCTTCCTGAAGCAGCAACTCATCTACGTGCCGGTGATCGGCCTGGCCTGGTGGGCGCTGGACTTTCCTTTCATGCGCCGGCACGGCAAGGCCGCCCTGCGCAAGAACCCGGACCTGCGCCGGCAGGACCGCGAGACCACCCGCCGCGCCTGCCAGAAGTTCGCCCTCGTGCCCACCAGCGTGATGAACTTTGCCGAGGGCACGCGTTTCACCGCAGCCAAGCACCAGTCCTCGGGCTCGCCTTACCGCCATCTGCTCAAACCCAAGGCCGGCGCCCTGGCGCTGGCGCTCAACGCCATGGGCGACCAGTTCCACGCCATGATCGATGTGACCATCGTCTACCCGAATGGCGCCCCCACCTTCTGGCAGTTCCTCTGCGGCCGCACGCCCAAGGTGATCGCGCGTGCACGCCAGCTGCCCATCCCGGCCGAGTTCTGCACGGGGGATTACGAAGACGACTCGGAATTCCGCGGCCAGTTCCACCGCTGGCTGGCTGGCATCTGGGAAGAGAAGGACGCGCAGATCGACGTGCTGCTGCGCGGCTGAGCCAGCGCAGCAGCATCCCGGCACGATGCGTGGAGACACCCCATTCCTGCAAGCAGGGCCGGCTTGGATCAGGGGTTGCAAGCCGGACACTGTGAAGGCTCGGCACACTGCCGGTCGGCGCGCGGCACCACTTCCTCATGCTGGCAGGCCGCGCACCGCATGAGCTCGGCGCGATAGATCTGGGTCGGACTGCCGCAATCCCGGCATGGCAGCCCGGGCTGGCGTTCCACCAGGCCATAACCGGGCAAACCACAGGCGGGGCAGCTGGACTGCAGCCGGGCACACAAATCCCGCGCTGCGTCGGCGATGAGTGCCATGCGCGTGGGGTTGGCCGAGGCGCGCAGATCGGTCTCTGCAAAGACCTGTCCATTGGCGGCCTGGGCGCGACAGCGCTCAAAGCTGCCACGCAGCGCATCCCAGTCCGCAAGGCCCTTGTCGAGGCGCGGGTCGTCGCTGCCCTGTGGGCGCAGCACCAAACGGTGCGCGGGAAAACCCTGCTGATGCGCGAACTGCTGCAGCGCAGCCCAGTCGGCGGTCTGCAGCTGGCCGCTGCGTGCCGCGCCCTGGGCCACGCCGAGCACCTCGAGCCCAAGACGGTCGTCCAGCAGGATCACCATCTCGACGTTCCACGGAAAGATGCCGGACCAGGGGTCCGGGCCGAAACTGCCTTCACTCGCCAGCCCGACCGGCAGTCCACTGAGCTGCATGCCCATGCGCGCCTTGCGCCGCGCCGCATCGATCTGGCTGCCCGAGCGCGGCGTATCGCGCGTGAAGGTGCCAAGCTGGTCGGTGTCGTAGCCGCTGACCAGCTGCACCTGGCAGCCCAGCGGCAATTCGAGCGCAGGCACCATCACCTGCTCCTTGCCGTGCTGTGTCAGCAATGCAATTGCTTGTCCTTGGTAAGGCGACATCCAGGCTCCGTGTCCAGCTCCTGCCAACGCCCTGTGGCATGGCGAAGAAGCCGGTCACCATCGTAACGCCACAGGTGCAGCCATCCATTGACCAGCAACTGGTGCACGACGGCATGCTTGCCGATCACCCGTTCGATCGCCTCTTGCGGCGCATCGATCACCACCGTCAGGCGCAGCGGCTCGTGCACCCACCGCTTGCCGTCGTGCAGGGACTGTTCGGACAAACCGATGCGCAGGTCGCCACCATTGCCCTCGAACACCCCCAGCGTGCCGCCCACCACGTTGTGCAGAACCTTGTTGCCGCTGCCCAGGCGGGCGGGCTCGCAGGTGGACGCGTGGTACTGCCAGTTGATCCAGTGCGTGACCAGCATGGGCGCCGTCATCAGCAGCTCCAGCACGCTGCCATCGCTGTCGCGCGACGCTTCGTAATCATGCAGGAAGCTGCGCCCCTGCAACGCGGCGCCCTGGGTGCGCCAGCGCGGCGCGATGATGAAGGCCGCGTTGCCGGCCAGCCCCCACTCGGGCCGGTTCTGGGCGCCATCGTTGGCGCGGCGGCGCAGCTGTGTGAGCAAAGCCTCGTGGCCGGTACGCGGATCCAGGCCCAGCAGCGGCGCGCGCTCTCGCCGTACCTGGTCACCGGCCTGGGCGAAGACCGGCTGCAGCCGTGCCCAGCGCTCGCGCGCGTCGGCAGACAACAGATCCAGGTCGTGGCCCTCGATTTCATCCGTGGTGGTGTTGTGCAAGGCGGCCACAAACACGGTCTCGGCCGGAATCACCACGTCCTGCGCCTTCAGGCCGGCGCGCACCGCCGGGTCGTTGAGCAGCTGCGCCAGCACTCGCGCATTGACTTCACCGGTCTGGCCGCAGCAGGCGCCACAGTCCAGCGCGGCCGCCTGCGCGTTGTTGCTGCTCTGGCTGCCGTGGCCCACCAGCAGCACCAACGGCGCCAGCCCATGGTCCAGACCCATGGCGTGCAACACGCGCTGTGCGAGCGCAATCCTGGCCGACAGGTCTACGCCCACGAGCTGGGGCCGGCAGACCGGGCGATAACGCGAGGGAATACCGCTGAGATCGGCGCGCGGACGCGGCGCGGTCGAGGGCTGCAGCCAGTCGCCCAGCTTGCCCAGATAGCCCAGGCCTGCTGCCTCCACAAAGGAATAGGCTGCGCTGGGCCAGCGGCTGCTGGCCCGCCACTGCTCAGCCCAGGCAAAGCGCTGCCGACGCGCCAGGCCGGCATCGGCTGTCGTCCCGGCCTGCGCCCCAGGAGAGGACACCACGCAGTCCTGCACCTCCAGCGCCGGGGGTAAGAGGCCCGGCAGCTGTGGGCGGCGCGCGGCCGTCGCCAAGGGTGTGTAGGCCACGGGCAGACCAAAGAAACCAGCGAAACCCACGGTCTGAATCGCGGGCCAGGTCGCCTCCAGCGCGCGGCGCAGCGGCTCGCTGCGAACGTCGATGCAAAAGGCCGCCTGCACCTCGATGCCCTCGCGCGAAGCGACTGCGGGGACGCCAACACCCACGGACTGCAGCCTGCGTGCCAGATCGTGCTGATAACCCAGCTCGAGCGCCACCTGCCAGACCTCGTCCACAAGCAAGGCCTGCGCCGCTAGCGGGAACAGCTCGGCCGTGCGACCCCAGCGTGCCTGCAGATCCAGGTAGGCGCGCTGTGCGCTTGCATCTTCCTTGCACTCCAGCAGGATCGCACCCCAGGCCAGGCGGATGGCCAGCAACTCGCGCAGATGATCGTCATCGCGACCTTCGAGCCGCGCCTGCCAGCCCAGGTAGGCGCACCACGAGGCCCAGCCGTTGACCGTCAGGAGCACGGACTCGAGGTAATCCGCCCACACCGACTCTGGCAGGCCCAGGCGCTGCAGCACCCAGCGCTCGGCATCCTGGCGCGTCGCAGGCAGTGCGTGCAGGGCGCGACCCAGATGGGGCAGCCCCATGAGCCGGCCGATACCATGATCGTGGGTGAGCGTGTCGCGCCAGAAGGCATAGAGCCCGACCTGACCATCAGGCTGCCAGTCCGCCTGGTGCTCGTCGAAGTAGGCGGCGCAGGTCTGGCTCACCTGATGGGTGATGGCCTCACGCCAGGACAGGCGCATATCGCGGCCTGGGTCGTCGTCGAGCACGTCGATCAGCAGCGGCAGCTGCCACGACGGCGCGGGGCGGCCCAGGGCCGCCACGCAGTCATCCACCCCCAAGCCCGCGGCCTGGGCCTCGGGCAGCGCACGCAGGGCCGCGTCCAGGTCGGACTCGCTGACGCGGCCGCTAGTCCAGGCCTGCTGCAAATAGCTGCGCGAGGGAAACACCTGGATGCCACCCAGCACGGCCATGCGCGCCGCCACCTCGCGCACCGGTCGCCCTATGCGACCCCAGTGCGGGTTGACCGCGATGGCGCGGTCCAGCGGCCAGGCGGGCGCAATAGCCTGGCAGGCCTGTTCGCAGGCCGCGTCAATGACGCGGACCAGTCGCTCATCGGCCGGTGTGACCCCCGGCGCCCACATGCTGTTCGACGCAGTGTCTGGAGAGTTTTTTTCGATCGTTTCCATGTTTGACTCCATGCGATTCATTCGGTGTCCACAGAGCTCCGCGCAACTCGGAGGCCGGGGGCGGCGGCCCAGGCCGAGGGCCAGACCCACAGCGCCAGGCGGGTATAGAACTCGTCCACGTAAAAACCGGCGTAGCTCCAGCGACGCCAGCCTTCGAGCAGGCGCACGCGCCACTGCAGCGTGATCAGCGCAAGGTACATCAAGCCCATGCCCGCCGCAGCCACCAGGCCCGCCGCCTCGTGCGGCCGGTCCTGCACACCCAGGGGTAGCAGATGCACGGCCGCTGCCAGCGTAGCCAGACCCAGCACCATGCCCAGGCCCGCGCCCAGGCGGCTCCAGCGCAGGCGCGCCTGCAGCGGATCGCTCGCGCGCGGCAGCCACAGCAGGGGCGCCCAGGCCAGGGCCAGCACCACGCTCCACCACCAGGGCCAGCTGGCCCCGGGGAGCATGAGCGCCACCGCGCCCACCAGTGCCAGCGCCATCAGCGGCGCCAGCCACAGGCTCGCGGGCGCCAGGCTGTGGCGGCCCTGAAGGTCATGCAGCCGCGTCTGCGCCACCACCTCGGAGGCCGAAAGGAAGGCATGCGCCTTGTAGAGCGAATGGCCAATCAGGTGCAGGGCGGCCAGCGTGTAAAGACCCAGGCCGCACTCCAGCACCATGAAGCCCATCTGCGCCACGGTGGACCAGGCCAGCCGCACCTTGATGCTGATACGCGTGAGCATCACCAGGCCCGCGAGCAGGGCCGTGCCCAGGCCGAAGGCCACAAGCAGCCAGCGCGCAGCCGGCGCGGCCTCCAGCAGCGGCGCGAAGCGGATCAGCACGAAGCCGCCGAGGTTGACCACGCCCGCGTGCATCAGGGCGGACACCGGGGTGGGCGCCTCCATGACCTGGATCAGCCAGCCGTGCACGGGCAGCAGCGCGGTGCTCAGGATCACCGCGGCGACCAGGCACAGCGCGCTCCAGTGCAGCCGGGCCGAGGCGGGGCCCTCTTCCAGGTGCCGCCAGAGTTCCGACAGCGAGCCGCTGCCCACCTCGGACCAGGCCAGCGCCGCAGCCACGCCCAGCAGAGCCCAGGCCAGCAGATCGGCCAGGCGTTTCTTGTGCGCGGCCAGCAGGGCGAAGGGGCGGTTGGGATAAAAGCACAGCAGGGTCTGCATTAACAGGCCCACGGCCATCCAGGCCGCGATCAACACCAGCCAGTGGTCCGCCAGCAGCAGCAGATGCACCGCGCCCAGCACACCGGCCAGGGCCGTGATGTAGCGCGCCTGTGCTGGCTCGCCCTCGAGGTAGCGCGAGGAGAAAGCGCCGATCACCGTGCCCAGCAATTGCACCAGCAGTACCACGGCCGCGCTCAGCGGCCCGGCGGCCAGCCAACCAGCGCCGGGCAGAGCGGGCGCATGCCCGCTCCAATGCAGGATCAGGCTGGCCAGGGCTGGCAGCAGGGCCAGACCGGAAAACAGGCGAAAGTGACGCCAGAGCGCCGTCACGCCGCACAGACCCAGCCGGGCCAGGCCAGCGAGGAAAAGCATCAGGGCCGCCGGGGCCAGGGTGCAGGCGAGAAAGAGAAGGCTAGGAATGTCCATGTCGGGCCAGCTGTGAAGGAATGGCCGCCATGTTGCCCCGCACAATTCATTCTGTAAAATACATTGTTAAGAACTTATCATTTTATAAAACAGAACGATGAACCTCGAGCAGCTCAATTTCCATCATCTGCTTTACTTCTGGCGCGTGGCCAAAGAGGGCCATCTGACCCGCGCGGCCCAAGCCCTGCACATCTCGCAGTCGGCGCTTTCGGCCCAGATCCGCCAGCTGGAAGAGCGCCTGGGCGAAGCCCTGTTCGAGCGCGAGGGGCGTCGCCTGGTGCTGACCGAAACCGGGCATCTCGTGCTCGACTACGCGGAAAACATATTTGGTCTGGGGCAGGAAATGCTGGGCCGACTGCAGGGCCGCAGCGAGGGCATGGAGCGCCTGCGCGTGGGCAGCGTGGCCACGCTCTCACGCAATTACCAGGAGAACTGGATCAGCCCCCTGCTGGCCGACCCCTTCGTCGTACTCACCCTGGAATCCGGCCAGCTCGAAGGCCTGCTGGAGCGGCTGCTGCAGCACAAGCTGGACGTGGTGCTGGCCAACGAGGCCGTGGCCTCCAACGCCGACCGCCCCTTGCACTGCCGCTTCCTCGGCAGCCAGACCATCTCGGTCGTGGGGCCGAGCAGCGTCTGGGCTGGGCGCAGCCTGCGCATCCCCGAAGACCTGGACGGCATCGATATCGCCCTGCCCGGCCACAGCCATGCGCTGCGCGCGCAGTTCGACGCGTTGTGCCTGAGCGCGGGCGTCAAGCCCCGGCTTCGCGCCGAAGTGGACGATATGGCCATGTTGCGCCTGATCGCCCGCGACAGCGGCTGGCTCACCGTGCTGCCCGGCGTGGTGGTGCAAGACGAGCTGCGAACAGGCGGCCTGGTGCGCGTCGGCCAGTCCACCCAGCTGCAGGAGAATTTCTACGCCATCACCACCGCGCAACGCCACCGCATCGAACGCCTGGAGCGGCTGATGGAGGGCGCGGTTTGAGCAGGATGCCGGGAACGACACGACCCTCGCCTGCTGCTGAGCGGGAGCGTTCATCGCTTCAAGAGCGCCTGCACGCAGCAACGCGCTTCCGGGATCGACCGGGCTTGCCTCAGCGTCCCAGCCTGTTCGAACGCCATTGTTCGAGCTGCCTCTGGTCATGTGCGCCTTCTGCTTCGATGGAGTCTTCAGGCAACTGCTTGAGGCATTCCTCCAGGGCTGCAGGATCGGGCTTTTCACCAGGGACAGGAACGCTACGCACCTGTGGCGATTTGCCGTCCCACATGAATGGGTTGCGAAACGCCGGTGGGTCGGGCAGGCAGTCGTTTCTGTAGAGGGGTGGACCGTCCGAAGCAAAGGGCTGAAACGAAATCGTCTTCTCGAAGATCAGGGGTTTTCCGGTCGGGGTCGGCGGGAGCGGAGGCATGTTTTCGATGGCCTTGCGCGCGAGATTTTCAGCCACCTGCGAGGTGGTCCACAAGGTGTCCAGGCGTGTCAATGTCCCGTTGGGGGCGATCTCGATCCGGAACCGGACGACGCCCTGATCCGGCCCTTCGACAGCCGTGCCCATCATGCTGCGGACTTGCTGCCCCCAGGTGTAGCGGTAACGCTTACTGTTTTTCAGGGTGTAGTTCGCTGCGAGGGCCCACTCTTGCGCGGTCGGCGCGGGGGGTGCGTGCATGAACGCCAGTTGGCGGTCTGCAGCTGGCGGGGCCATCGCAGGTTCCCGCAGCTCCTGGCTCGCAGGGACAGGGATGGGGTCAGGCACCGGGCGGGTGGGCACTGAAGGGGAGCGCCTTGGCGAGGCTGGCGTCACCTCCAGAAAGACCACGTCCTCCTCAGCCTTCGGGGCTTCAGGCTTGCTGATGAATGCGCCGTGGAAATGACCAGCCCCAACAATCAGCAGCGCATGCAGGACGACGGACAGGAAGACAGCGACGGAACGTTTGAATGTGTGAATTTGCATGAGGCGCGCTGGGCATCGTACAAGGTTGTGGACGCGTCGGACCGCCGCTGCAGCGAGGGGGGAAGCACCAGCAAGCGTATCCTGACGAGCGGCCGGAACGGATGCGCCATCCTTGACCCGATGATGGCCTTCCGGCACTCGGTCTCGCAGAGCCGCCCGTCCAATGGGCTGTGCCTGCTCCCCGCCACTGATCAGGTGCCGAAAGACATGCCTTGCCAAGAATCGGGGTGACTGGCTGCCCGCGCGGACACGATATGCCAGCTTGCGGTCAACGAGGGGGCGTGGTCAGCTCGGGGGTATGCCGCCAACAGGCTGGCCGGCGCAAATCGATCGATGCTGGCCCATTCAAGGCCCGGGACTTGGCGCGAAGGAGCACCTGAATGTCATCAGGCCAGGGCGCTTTCTGGCAGCCACTAACTCCTGGTCGCTGCCGGATCGTACGCGTCGCCAATGCCGGGGGGAATCGGCTTGTGCTCGCGCAGGGTTTGCTCAAACGCCATGATCATCCTTCGCATCGGACCGCGTACCCACCCGTCTTCCATCGCGGCATCGGTCTCCTCTTTGGGATCGCGCTTGAGATTGAAAAGCCAGGGCGTCTCAAGGTGCCTGGTTCCCTGGTTGGGCTCATCTTCAAAGACGAAATGAAGCTTCCAGTGTCGCCATTTGACAGCCCTGAGTTCGCTCTTGATGTAGAACAGAAAACCCTCACGGGCTGACTTCTCAAGGGCGCCAGTCCACCAGTCCAGCTGATTGATGCCATCGATGGGTCGGTCATCGGGCAGGCGCGCGCTCCCTGCGCTGGCAATCGTCGAGTAAAGGTCCGTGACATGCACGATATCGTCCGTGACGCGGCCCGCCTCGACGCGGCCTGGCCATCGTACGATCAAAGGCACACGCAGACCACCCTCCATGGCCGTGTGGTACGTGCCGCTCCAGGGTCCCGCGGTACCTCGCCAAGGCCGGCGAAATTCCGGGCCGTTGTCACTGGCGAAGATGAAAAGCGTCTCATCCCGAATGCCCAATTCTTCGATGGCATCCAGGATCTGGCCGACACGATGATCCATCTCCATCATCGAATCAGCAAAATCTCCCACGGCACTGCGACCGGCGAAGTCCGGGTGCGGGAGTGTTGGAAAGTGCAGATGGGTCAGGGGCACGTAGGCGAAGAAAGGCTGTGCCGAGGCCGTCTTTCTGCGCATGAAGTCAATCGCCTTCTCAGTCAACTCGCTGTCGATCAGCCTGCGTTTGGCCAGATCGTAGACTGCGACCTCTTTTGCGGCTTGCCCCGCAAAGCCCTCCATGACATACGGCAAGTCAACGACCGTAGGGTCAAAGCCCGGTGCGCTGGTGAACATGGTTTCGTTGGTGGTGCGCGGTATGCCGTACCACTCGTCAAAACCGCGCTGATGCGGGTAACGCCCATCCCTGTCCCCCAAGTGCCACTTCCCGAACATGCCCGTTGCGTAGCCTGCATCTTTCATGAGCTGGGGAAGCGTCCTTTCCCAGGGGTGTATGCCCTGGGGAAGGCCGGCCGGGACCGATTGAAGTGCGCCTGTTCGTATCGGGTGCCGGCCTGTCATCAGGGCAGAGCGCGTGGGCACACAATCACTCTCGACGTTGAAGTTGAGGAACTTCATGCCCTCCTGCGCAAGGGTATCGATGCGCGGGGTTGGGGCGCCCCGAAGCGCTCCACCGCCATAGCAGCCGAGTTCACCCCAACCGAGGTTGTCGGCCAGAACCAGGACGATATTCGGATTCGTTTTTGCGGGCATGGTCAAGCCAGGGAAATCTTGCGGTCCTTGATGAGCCGGGACCAGCGCTCTCGGTCCTGGATCATGCGCTGGTGAAAGGCGTCTGGCGATACGCTGCCAATTTCCATGGCCGCGTTGGCGAAACGTTGGCTGACCTCGGTTTCGGCAAGCGCCTCCTCGACGCTTTGTCGCAGACGCATCATCACGGGCGCAGGGGTGTCCTCCAGGGCGAACAAGGCCGACCATTGCGAAACATCGACGTCCGTCGCGCCGCTTTCTGCAAGAGTAGGAGTGTCTGGAAGCATGGCGGATCGCCTGCGGGTACTGACGGCCAGCGGGATAAGCTTGCCGGCCTTGATATGCGGGAGGACCGCCGCAGCGCCCAGCACGCCAGCCTGGACCTGCCCGGCCAGGACATCGTTCACCGCCTGCCCGCCCCCCTTGTACGGCACGTGGAGCAGATCAATACCCAGCTGCTGCGCGAACAGTTCGCCCACCAGATGCTGGATAGAACCCTGACCTGAACTCGCATAGGAAATCTGACCAGGCTTGCTTTTCGCCAATGACTGAAGGTCTTGGATCGATTTCAGTCCAGAACTGGGTGCGGTCACCACGACGATGGGCTGAAAGGACAGTGCCGCGACCGGCTTGAAGGTCTTCGTCAAATCCCAGGCCGTTGCCCTGAAAAGCGGAAGTAGTGAGACGGAATCCGAAGCAACGAGGAAGGTGTGCTGGTCCTTCGGCGCACGAAGCACCGCCTCTACCCCCAAGGCGCCGTTGGCTCCGGCTTTGTTGTCAATGAGAACTGTCTGCGACAGTCGCTTCCGAACGCCCTCTGCGACTAGACGGGCCGCAATGTCATTTGAGCCGCCCGGCGGGAACGGGACCACAAAGGTCAGTGACTTTGCAGGCCAATCCTGCGCGGGTACTGCAAAAGGAAAGGTCGCCAAGCCAAGTAGCGCAAGGAGCGAACGGCGGCGTGCTGATTGAACTGTGTCTTGGTGCATGGTGATCTCCATTCGCGTTGATTGGACAAAGCATATTGACTTTTGATAAGCAGATATTCAGTTATATTGACGAACACGTCAGTTTTTACTGAACTATGAGCAGAGCTTGATCTGTCGCAAGGCTCATCAAACACCTCACGACAACACCCTGGCGATCGGCGGGCGCGTGTTCGCAGGATCGTGATCCACGGGCCAGCGATGGCAGGAGAAACATGCCGACCCCAAGGCTCGATCAATTGAGGGTGAGACATCTGAAGTTCCTCGAACTGCTGGCCTCCCTGGGCTCTCTTGCAGCCACGGCGGAACATCTGTCAATGACACCTTCGGCGGCGAGCATGATGCTCAAGGAGATCGAAGGGATCTTCGGCGTCGAACTGTTTGTTCGAAAGGGCCGCGGTCTGGCGATCAGCGATCAGGGACGCGCCCTGTTGCCACGCTGCAGAACTGTGCTTGGTGAAGTTGGGGCCATGAATGCCTCGCTGCGGGCAGCGGGTCAGCCCTTGATTCGCATTGGGGCGTTTCCACACACGACCAGTACAGTGCTCCCGTCCATCGTCGCGCAGCTGGTCACTGGCACCCCGGGCTGGAAAGTCCAGATTGTCGAGCACAGTGCCAACCATCTGCTGGAGCTGCTGCAGGATGGTGCGATTGACCTGTTGCTTGGTCGCCTGCCCGGCAAAGTTGCGAACAGTTCCGCCATCGGCACTTTGGATCAACGCGTGCTCTACCGAAGCAGCCTTACGGTTGTTGCCTCCAAACAGCACCCCTTGTTGAACCGGGCAGAACTGGTCATGGAGGATCTGCTGGCATGGCCGTGGGTGCTGCCCAGCCCGGAATCCACGACACGCGTTGCCGTTGTGGAAGCTTTTCTCCGGGCAGGCCTGACACCTCCCTCACCCGTCGTCGAGTCGCCCTCATTTTTCTACAGCATGTCGCTCGTCGCGGACTCGCATCTGCTGACCTGTTGCGCGCAGTCTGCTGCGATGGCAAACGCCAGCCACACGGCCATTCTTCCGATCGAAATGGGGCTGGAGTCAACGCCCGTTGCGTTGTTCTGGCGCAAGGATTCGGCCGAGGCGAGACGGGCCGTCGACTGCCTTGAACTTCCAGCCGACAGATAGCCGAGAAAAACCTCGGCCCCATCGCATCACAAATGCAAGGACTCACGCAGACAGCAGCCGATGTTCCATGAACCTGGCCGAAGCCTGAGCGCAGGCAAGGTATCTTTTGTGATCAGGAACGGGCACTTTCCCGCGCTAAGCCAACTGCCCCGCCAGCAACTTCGCCACATGCACCGCCTCGCGCTGCGCACCATCGGCGATCTGATGGCGGCAACTGGTGCCGTCGGCCACCACGATCGCATCCGCCCTGGCGCGTACGGCCGGCAGCAGATTAGCTTCGGCCATCTGCATCGACACCTCGTAGTGCTCGGCCTCGTAGCCAAAGCTGCCGGCCATGCCGCAGCAGCTGGACTCGATGAGTTCGGGTTTGGCGCCGGGGATCAGGGACAGCACTTCCATCACGGGCGTGACGGCGGCAAAGGCCTTCTGGTGGCAGTGGCCGTGCAGCAGCACAGGCTGGCTCACGGGTTTGAGCTTGGCCTTGAAAGCTTCCAGCTGGCCGGCCCTGGCTTCGCGGGCCAGGAACTCCTCGAACAAGAGCGCCTGTTTGGCAATGGCCTGCGCCGGTTCGCCCAGGCCCATGACCAGCAGTTCGTCGCGCAGGGTCAAGAGGCAGCTCGGCTCCAGGCCGACGATGGCGACGCCTTTTTCGGCAAATGGCAGCAGGCTGTCCACCACCTCACGCGCTTTCACCTTGGCCTGGTCCACCATGCCGGCGGAGAGGAAGGTGCGGCCGCAGCACAGGTGCTTGCCGTCGTCCTGCACCTTGGTGGCCACGTGCACGGTGTAACCGGCCGCCTGCAACACCAACAGTGCGGCGTGGGCGTTGTCCGATTCGAAATAGCCGTTGAAGGTGTCGACAAAAAGAACAACGGGTTTGCTGGCGGCCAGCACCTCTTCACGCGTGGCGCTCTGCACCGGCGTGTTGAAGAAGTGCCGGCTCTTCCACTGCGGCAGGCTGCGTTTGGCCGAGAAGCCGAACAGCTTTTCGCTGAGCTGGGCCATGAGCGGAACCTTGTCGCGCAGGTTGAGCACAGGAGCGATCTTCGCGGCGTGGCGCGCGTAGTCGGGCAGCTGGCCGACCAGTTTGTCTTTCAGCGTGTGGCCGTGTTTGGCCTTGTAGTGCTGCAGGAACTCGACCTTGAGCTTGGCCATGTCCACGCCGGTGGGGCAATCGCGCTTGCAGCCCTTGCAGCTCACGCACAGGTCCATCGCCTCGCGCACTTCCTCGCTGGCCAGTGCATCTTCGCCACGCAGGCCTTCGATCTGGCCGGACAGCGCCAGGCGCAGAGTGTTGGCGCGACCGCGGGTGAGGTGCTGTTCGTCGCGTGTGACGCGGTAGCTCGGGCACATGGTGCCGGCGTCGAACTTGCGGCAGTGGCCGTTGTTGTTGCACATCTCCACATGCTTGGCCAAGCCTTGGGCCGGGTCGCCGCCGGTGCCGGGGGCGGTGGTCTCTTCGGTCACCGGGTCGGCCTGCACGTTCCAGCCGCTCCAGTCCAGCACGGGCTGGATGGGCACGACGCGGTACGAAGGCGGGAAACGCATCAGCGTGGTGTCGTCCATCTTCGGTGGCTTGATCAGACGCTGGGGGCACAGCAGCTGGGCCGGGTCCAGGTACTCCTTGATCTGGGTGAAGGCCTGCGTGAGGCGCGGGCCGAACTGCCACTCGATCCACTCGCCGCGGCACAGGCCGTCGCCGTGTTCGCCGCTGTAGGCGCCTTTGTACTTGCGCACCAGCTCACTGGCCTCTTCGGCGATGGCGCGCATCTTTTTCGCGCCGTCGCGCCGCATGTCCAGGATGGGGCGCACGTGCAAGGTACCGACCGAGGCGTGGGCGTACCAGGTGCCGCGGCTGCCGTATTTGCTGAACACCTCGGTGAGCGCGTCGGTGTACTCGGCCAGGTGCTGCAGGGGCACGGCGCAGTCTTCGATGAAGCTCACGGGCTTGCCGTCGCCGCGCAGGCTCATCATGATGTTGAGGCCGGCCTTGCGAACTTCCCACAGGTTCTTCTGCGGTGCGTCGTCGATCATCTCCACCACGCTGCCGGGCAAGCCCAATTCACCCATCAGGTCCACCAACTCCCTGATCTTGGGCGCGATGTCGGCCTTGCTGGCCCCGGAGAACTCCACCAGCAGCACGGCTTCGGGTTTGCCGCCCTTGATGGCGGGCGAGAGCGCGGTGCGGATGGTAGGCGCGAAGGCCGGGTTCTGCAGCGAGAGCTCGATCATGGTGCGGTCGACCAGCTCCACCGCGGTGAGTGCCCCGCCCTGCATGTTGTGGCCCAGCTTGACGATGTGCTGGGCGCTGTCCATCGCCTGGTAGAAGGTGGGGAAGTTCACCACGCCCAGCACCTTGGCGCGCGGCAGTTCGCTCAACTGCAGGCAGAGCGAGCGCGTGAGCGCCAGCGTGCCTTCGCTGCCGATCAGCAGGTGCGCGAGGTTGACCGAGCCGTCCGTGGTGTAGGGCTTCTCGTTCTGGTTGTGGAAGATGTCCAGGTTGTAGCCGGCCACGCGGCGCAGCACCTTGGGCCAGCGCGCCTCGATCTCGTCGCGGTGCAGGCCGGCCAGGCCGCGCACATAGTCGCCGATCTGGCGCGCACGGCCACTGGCCTGGTCGTAACGGCCGAAGTTCAGCAACTCGCCGTCGGCCAGCCAGGCCTGGGCGCCAATGACGTTGTGCACCATATTGCCGTAGGCAATGGAGCGGCTGCCGCAAGAGTTGTTGCCAGCCATGCCGCCCAGCGTGGCCTGCGCGCTGGTGGACACGTCCACCGGGTACCAGAGACCGTGTTTTTTCAGGTCGGCGTTCAGGTGGTCCAGCACCAGGCCGGGCTCCACACGTGCGGTGCGCTGCTCGACGTTGACGTCGAGAATCTTGCGCATGTGTTTGGAATGGTCGATGACCAGCCCGGCGCCCACGGTCTGGCCGCACTGGCTGGTGCCGCCGCCGCGCGGCACGATGGGCACCTTGAGGTCACGGCAGATGTCCAGCGCCAGGCGCACGTCGGCCGCTTCGCGCGGCAGGAACACGCCCAGGGGCATGGCCTGGTAGATGGAGGCGTCGGTGGCGTAACGGCCACGGTCGGCCGGACTGAACAGCGCCTCGCCGCGGGTCTCGGTGCGCAGGCGTGCCGCCAGGCGGCCGGCGACTTCATTGCTGATGCGGGAGACGGCCTCGTAGGTCTGGCTGGCGGAGGCTGGCGTGAGGTTGGCGGGCAAGGGAGCGTTCATACAGGTACTCAGTTCTTCGCGTTCACGGTCTGGGCGGTGCGCATCAGTTCAACCACCACATCACGCTTGTGGCCCAGGTGGGCAACCAGCTCGGCGCGCAGGGCGGCACCGTCGCGTTTTTGCAGGGCCTCGATCATGCGGTCGTGCTCCTGCATGGCGCGGGTCCACTTTTCGCCGTCCTGATTGGAACGGAAGCGCAGGGCCTGCAGCCGCGAGTTGACCTGCTGGTAGGTGGCGGTGAGCACCGGGTTGCGGGCGGCGTTGTTGATGGCGCGGTGGATGGCGGCGTTGAGCCGGTAATAAGCCGAGAGGTCGCGCCGGGTGTAGGCGGCTTTCATCTCGTAGTGCATGGCCTCGATCTCGGCCAGCTCCTCGGGCGTGATGCGCTGGGCGGCGAGTTCCCCCGACAGGCCCTCCAGCCCGGCCATGACCTCGAAGGTGTTGAGGATGTCGTCCTCGCCCAGCTCCACGGCAATGGCGCCGCGGTTGGGCAGCAGCTCCACCAGGCCCTCGGCGGCCAGGGTCTTGATGGCTTCGCGCAGCGGGGTGCGCGAGACCTTCATCTGCTCGCACAACTCGCGCTCGTTGAGCTTGGCGCCAGGGGCGATCTGGCCCTCCACCAGCAGCTGGCGCAGGCGCTGGGTGACCTGCCCGTGCAGGGCGGTCGGCATGGACAGGATTTCAGCCATGGATATGCTTTGTATTCAAAAAGATCTTGATTTCAAGCGATTTTAGGGTCTTTCTGGTTGACAAACAAATTTTGTATGCAAAAAATGGCTGCGTTCTTTATTTACTACTTGCCATGCTGACCACCGACTTTCACCCAACCGGCCGCCACTTCCTGCAGATCCCGGGCCCCTCGCCCGTGCCCGACCGCGTGCTGCGCGCCATGAGCCTGCCCACCATTGACCACCGCGGCCCCGAGTTCGGCGCCCTGGGTCTCAAGGTGCTGGCCGACATGCAGAAGATCTTCCAGACCAAACACCCGGTGGTGATCTACCCGGCCTCGGGCACCGGCGCCTGGGAAGCCGCGCTGAGCAACACCCTCTCCCCGGGTGACCACGTGCTGATGTACGAGACCGGCCACTTCGCCTTCCTGTGGAACCGCCTGGCAACGCGCCTGGGCCTGAAGGCCGAGGTCATCGCCCACCCCGGCACCGACAACGGCGTACCCGCCAGCTGGCGCCGTGGCGTGCAAGCCGACCTGATCGAGCAGCGGCTGAAGGCCGACACGGGCCACGCCATCAAGGCGGTGTGCGTGGTGCACAACGAAACGTCGACGGGCGCGACCAGCAACATCGCCGCGGTGCGCAAGGCGATCGACGCGGCCAAGCACCCGGCCCTGCTACTGGTGGACACCATCTCGGGCCTGGCCTCGGCCGATTACCGCCACGATGAGTGGGGCGTGGACGTGTCCATCAGCGGCTCGCAGAAGGGCCTGATGCTGCCGCCGGGCATGAGCTTCAACGCCGTCTCGCCCAAGGCCATCGAGGCCAGCAAGACCGCCAAGCTGCCGCGTAGCTTCTGGGCCTGGGACGAGATCATCGAGATGAACAAGACGGGCTACTGGCCCTACACGCCCAACACCAACCTGCTGTACGGCCTGAGCGAATCGGCCGACATGATCCTGGGCCAGGGCCTGGACGTGGTGTTCGCGCGCCACCAGCGCTGGGCCGCCGGCGTGCGCGCCGCGGTGAACGCCTGGGGCCTGCCCATCCAGTGCGCCGACGCCAGCGTGCACTCCCCCATCCTGACCGGCGTGATGACCCCCGAGGGCGTGGACGCCGACGCCATCCGCAAGGTGATCTACGAGCGCTTCGACTGCTCGCTGGGCACGGGCCTGGGCAAGATCAAGGGCCGCATGTTCCGCATCGGCCACCTGGGCGACAGCAACGACCTGACGCTGATCGGCACCGTGGCCGCCTGCGAGATGGGCCTGAAACTGGCCGGCGTAAAGCTGGCCGGCTCGGGCGTGCAGGCCATCATGGACTACTACGCTGGCCACCCGGCCGCGCTGCCGCAACGCAAGGCGGCCTGAAGCCCTACCCGACAACAAGTAGAAGACCCCGCGATTCCAACCACAACCCGAGGAGACACACCATGAAACGCAGAACCTTCGTTACCGCCACGGCGGCCACTGCAGCCACCCTGGCTGCCCCCATGCTCCAGGCGCAAACCCTGCCTGGCGGGCCGGTACGCATCATCGTGGGCTTCGCCCCCGGCGGCGGTACCGATGTGCTGGCCCGCATCGTCGGCCAGAAGCTGCAGGCCATGTGGAACACCACCGTCGTGATCGAGAACAAGGCCGGTGCCTCGGGTGTGATCGCTGCCGACTTCGTGGCCAAGGCCCCGGCCGACGGCAACACCCTGCTGATGGCGCACATCAACAGCCACGCCCTGGCCCCCGGGCTCATGCCCAAGCTGGGTTACGTGGTGGAGCGCGACTTCACGCCGCTGACCCTGGTGGGCGTCACACCCAATCTCCTGATCGCCAACACCAGTCTGCCCGCGCAGACCGTGGCCGACGTGGTGGCGCACTGCAAGGCCAACCCGGGCAAAGTCAGCTTCGGCTCGGCCGGCCAGGGTTCGGCCCAGCACCTGGCCATGGAATCCTTCAAGCTCGCCGCCGGCGTGGACGCGCTGCACGTGCCCTACAAGGGTTCGGGCCCCATGCTGGTCGACCTGATCGGCGGCCAGATCCACTACTCCTTCGACACCATGACCGCCGCCACCCCGCACGTGAAGAGCGGCAAGGTGCGCGCCATCGCCCAGACACGTCAGAAGCGCGCCTCGGGTCATCCGACGGTGCCGACCATGGCCGAGGCCGGCTTCCCCGGCTTCGAAGCCACCACCTGGTACGGCCTGGTGGGCCCGGGCAGGATGCCGGCCGCCATGGCCCAGCGCATGAACGAGGACATCAACAAGGTGCTGGCCATGCCCGACGTGAAGGAAAAGCTGGACCAGTACGGCGCCGAGGACGGCGGCGGCACGGCCCAGCAGTTTGCCGACTTCATCCGCGCGGAGCAGCAGAAGTGGGCCAAGGTGATCAGGGATGCCAAGGTCACTGTAGAGAGCTAACCCCCGTGAGGTGCCGCACGATGTGCGGCACC
>CALRZY010000027.1:0-25308 GCA_943372765.1 Curvibacter sp. AEP1-3 | reverse complement strand
TGGACCATCTTGATGAACTGCTTGAGCATCTGCTCGGTGACGGTGAAGTCGGCGATCACGCCGTCTTTCATCGGGCGGATGGCCTCGATGTTGCCGGGCACCTTGCCCAGCATGGCCTTGGCCTCGTGGCCCACGGCCTGGATGGTCTTCTTGCCCTGCGGGCCGCCTTCGTGGCGGATGGCGACCACCGAGGGCTCGTCCAGCACGATGCCGCGATCGCGCACGTAGATCAGGGTATTGGCGGTACCCAGGTCAATGGCCAGATCAGTCGAAAAATACTGACGGAAGGCTCCAAACATTACTCAATCCTCTCTGTGGGCGTGACAGGCCCGTCGGGCCGCCACCGCCCATGTGCGCACTGGACGCGGTTCCAAATTCTTGCGGGGAGGCGCCAAAACAGCCATCTGGCCAGTCAACGCCTATAAAGGCGGGATAATACCTTATCCCCTGTGTATAACCCCGTTTTGCGGCCCCACGCAGGGCCCGCCTTACACCCGGTTTCAAACCCTGCTGCCATGTCCCTGACCCCTGACGACATCTCGCGCATCGCCAATCTGGCCCGCCTGGAGCTCTCCAGCGAGGAGAGTAACCGCATGCGGGAGCGCATCAACGGCTTTTTTGCCATCGTCGAGCAGATGCGCGCCGTCGACACCACCGGCATCGAGCCCCTGGCCCATCCCACCATGGGCGCCGTCACCGGACAGGCCGCCCTGCGCCTGCGCGAGGACGTGGCCAGCGAGCCCGACCAGCGCGAAGCCAACCAGCGCAGTGCCCCGGCCGTCGAACGTGGCCTGTTCCTCGTACCCAAGGTGATCGAGTGATGTCCGAACTGCACCAACTCTCCCTCACCGCGCTGGCCCGCCAGCTGCGCGAAAAAAAGGTCTCTGCCGTGGAGACCGCACAGCATTTCCTCGGTCGCATGCGCGCCCATCAGGACCTCGCGGCCTTCCTGGCAGTGGATGAAGAAGCCACCCTGGCCCAGGCGCGCGCCGCCGATGCTGCCATCGCCGCCGGCACGGCCGGCCCGCTGGCCGGTGTGCCGATCGCGCACAAGGACATCTTCGTCACGAAAGACTTCGTCTCCACCGCCGGCTCGAAGATGCTGGCCGGCTACCGCTCGCCCTTCGACGCCACCGTGGTGGCCCGCCTGGCGCAGCAGGGCGCCGTCACCCTGGGCAAGCTCAGCTGCGACGAGTTCGCCATGGGCTCGGCCAACGAAAGCGTGGCCGTGCCAGCCGTGGGCCACAGCGCCCCGACTCCGGTGCGCAACCCCTGGGATACGGCACGCGTGGCCGGGGGCTCCTCCGGCGGCAGCGCGGCCGCCGTGGCCGCGCGCCTGGCGCCGGCCGCCAGCGGCACCGACACCGGCGGCTCCATCCGCCAGCCCGCCGCCTTCTGCGGCATCACGGGCATCAAACCCACCTACGGCCGCGCCAGCCGCTACGGCATGATCGCCTACGCCTCCAGTCTGGACCAGGCCGGCCCCATGGCCCGCTCGGCGGAAGACTGCGCCCTGCTGCTGTCGGCCATGTGTGGCCCGGACCTGGACCGCGACTCGACCTCGCTGGACGTGCCCGCGGAGGATTTCAGCCGCCGTCTGAACGACCCCATCGACGGCCTGCGCATCGGCATCCCGAAAGAGTTCTTCGGTGCCGGCCTGGCCGCCGACGTGCGCGCCGCCATCGACGCCGCGCTCCAGGCCTACGAGAAGCTGGGCGCGAAGCTGATCGAAATCTCGCTGCCGCGCACCGAGCTCGCCATCCCCGTCTACTACATCATCGCGCCGGCCGAGGCCAGTTCCAACCTCTCGCGCTTCGACGGTGTCAAGTTCGGCCACCGCGCAGACCAGTACGTAGACCTGCTCGACATGTACAAGAAGACCCGCGCCGAGGGTTTCGGTGACGAGGTCAAGCGCCGCATCATGGTGGGCACCTATGTGCTGAGTCACGGCTACTACGACGCCTACTATCTGCAGGCGCAGAAGATCCGCCGCATGATTGCCGACGACTTCCAGCAGGCCTTCAAGAGCTGTGACGTGATCGCCGGCCCGGTGGCGCCCACGGTGGCCTGGCAACTCGGCGACAAGAGCGACGATCCGGTGGCGGCGTATCTAGCCGACATCTACACCCTGCCCGGCTCGCTGGCCGGCTTGCCGGGCATGAGCCTGCCCGTGGGCTTAGCCTCCGGCAACATGCCCGTGGGCCTGCAGCTGATCGGCAACTACCTGCAGGAAGCCCGCCTGTTGAACGTGGCGCATAGCTACCAGCAGGGCATCGATTTCCACCTCCGCACCCCGGGAGGCTATCTGTGAGCCCCCACGTTCATCACTTCGTGTATTCACTGCCCCCCGAGGGGGCTGGCCTCCCTTGGGGCGGCCCGGCAGGAGTCCGGAAATGACCACCAAACTCGTCCAGGGCTACGAAGTCGTGATCGGCTTCGAAACGCACGCCCAGCTCTCCACCCAGAGCAAGATCTTCAGCCGGGCTTCAGTAGCCTTCGGTGCCGAGCCCAACACCCAGGCTTGCGCGGTGGACCTGGCCCTGCCAGGCACGCTGCCGGTGATGAACCGGGGCGCGGTTGAACGCGCCATCCGCCTGGGCCTGGCCATCGGCTCGCACATCGCGCCGCGCAGCATCTTTGCGCGCAAGAACTACTTCTACCCCGACCTGCCCAAGGGTTACCAGATCAGCCAGTTCGAGATCCCGGTGGTCCAGGGCGGCGAGGTGAGCTTCTTCCTCGGCGACGAGAAGAAAACCGTGCGCCTCGTGCGCGCCCACCTCGAAGAGGACGCGGGCAAGTCGCTGCATGAGGACTTCATCGGCCAGAGCGGCATCGACCTCAACCGCGCCGGCACGCCGCTGCTGGAGATCGTGACCGAGCCCGACATCCGCTCCAGCGAAGAGGCCGTGGCCTATGCCAAGGAACTGCACAAGATCGTGACCTGGATCGGCATCTGCGACGGCAATATGCAGGAAGGCAGCTTCCGTTGCGACGCCAACGTCTCGGTGCGCAAGCCCGGGGCACCGCTGGGTACACGCCGCGAGATCAAGAACCTGAACAGCTTCAAGTTCATGCAGCAGGCCATCGACTTCGAGGTGCGCTGGCAGATCGAGCAGATCGAGGACGGCCACGCCATCCAGCAGGCCACCGTGCTGTTCGATCCCGACAGCGGCGAGACGCGCGCCATGCGCACCAAGGAAGACGCGGCCGACTACCGTTATTTCCCCGACCCGGACCTGCCACCGCTTGTGATCGAGCCGGAGTGGATCGAACGCGTGCGCAGCGAACTGCCCGAACTGCCGCGTGCCATGGCGGCGCGTTTCGTGGCCGATTACGGCCTTTCGGAGTACGACGCTGCAACGCTAACGCAAAGCAAGGGTATCGCCAGCTACTTCGAGAAAGCCGCAAAGGCATGCCAGCAACCCAAGCTGGCAGCCAACTGGGTCACCAACGATGTGCGCCGCTTCATGACGGAGGGTGCGCGCGATGAAGAGGGTGAACCAGCTGGAAGTGAAGTGCGAGATGGCACACCTGGCGCAGAGGTAATTCGCGTGCCTGCCGATGCGCTCGCAAAGCTGATCACCCGCATCACCGATGGAACCATCTCCAATGCCAGCGCCAAGAAGATCTTTGGCGAGCTATGGACCGGGGAGGCCGGCGATGTCGACGCTGTAATTGAACGCTTGGGCCTCAAGCAGATGAACGACAGCAGTGCTTTGGAAAAGATCATCGACGAGGTGATCGCCGACAACGCCGACAACGTGGCACAGTTCCGCGCCGGCAAGGACAAGGCCTTCAACGCGCTCGTGGGTCAGGTCATGAAGGCCAGCAAGGGCAAGGCCAATCCGCAACAGGTCAACGACCTCTTGCGCAGCAAGCTGGCCTGAGTCTCTTCAGCGGGCAGACGGCCGGTTGCGGCCGGCCTGCGGGGTTCAGTTCGACGGTGCGCCGATCTGGGCCCAGAGCAGCTGCAGGCGCGCCAGTTCCTCGTCGAAACGGCTGTTGACCCGGCCCATCTCGGCCTCCTGCTCGGCGATGAAACGCTCCTGCACCGCCATGCTCTTCGCATTCTCATCGACCAGGCGCTGCAGCGAAGGCGGCACCTTGCTCGGGTCCTTGGCGTAGAACTCCAGTTCGGTGTCGAGTTCCTTGCGCTGGCGCTCCAGTTCCTTCACGCGGTTCATCGCCGCCTGCCGCACCAGGCTGATCGAGGCCAGGGCTTCGGAGCGCTCCTTGTCATGCACGGTACGGCTGGGGTAACGCACCAGCAGGGCGCGTTCACGGCGTTTTTCCTCGGCCTGGCGGGCACGTTCCTCGGCCTCCCGGCGCTGCTTCGCTTCCAGGGCGGCACGTTCGGGCCCGGTCAGGGTGGGGGGGATGATGGCGCGCACCGTGCCGCTGGGGTTGAGCAGTCTTTGTTCGCGGTCGGTGCATTCACGGATGGGGCGGTCGGAGGTGAGCTTGCGCCCCTTGGCGTCGATGCAGGTGTAGATGCCACCCTCCACGCCACCCTGGGCATGGGCCTGCCAGGCAGCGCCTGCGAGCAGCACCCCCAGCCCAACCATCCGAACCAATCGCTTCATGTTCAAGTGTCCTGGACGCCGTAGCGTTGTCGATAAGCCAGCACACGCGCGTGATCGGCGGCCAGGCCGTCCTTGCTGTGCTGTTCGAGATACTGCAGCAAATCAGCCAGCTTCGCAATGGCGGCCACCTGCAACCCCAGGCGGTTTCGTACATATTGCACGGCGCTGTAGGGCACGTCCTGGCCGTTTTCGGTCGCCATTTCCTGCCGGTCCAGCGCGATCAGGACCGCATGGGGCGTGGCGCCGGCGGCTTCGATCAGGGCGATGGACTCGCGCGCAGCGGTGCCGGCAGACATCACGTCGTCGACGATCAGCACCCGGCCCTTGAGCGGCGCCCCCACCAGGGTGCCGCCTTCGCCGTGGTCCTTGGCCTCCTTGCGGTTGTAGGCAAAGGGCACGTTGCGGCCGTGCCGCGCCAGCTCCACAGCCAGCGCCGCGCCCAGCGGGATGCCCTTGTAGGCCGGGCCGAAGATCATGTCGAACTCGATGCCCGAGGCCATCACCCTGCGCGCATAGAATTCGGCCAGCCGGCCCAGTCTGGCGCCGTCGTCGAACAGCCCCGCATTGAAAAAATACGGGGAAAGCCGGCCGGCCTTGGTCTTGAATTCACCGAAACGCAACACGCCGCACTCGACCGCAAAGGCCACAAAATCCTGGGCCAGGCCATCCCGTCCACTCTGCACACCGTCCACCATGGGAAATTCCTTGTTCAAACTCGTCAGCCTCAACCTCAACGGCATACGCTCGGCCACCAGCAAGGGGCTGGAGGCCTGGCTGGACCAGACTCGTCCGGATTGTATGGGCGTGCAGGAGGTCAAGGCCCAGGCCGGCGACGTGGCCGGGCGCTTCGAGGAACTCGCCGGCCTGCGCGGCTACTTCCACTACGCCGAGAAGAAGGGCTACTCGGGCGTGGGCCTCTACACCCGGCACGAGCCCAGCGACGTGCGCATCGGTTACGGCTCCTCCGAATTCGACGCCGAGGGTCGTTATGTGGAACTGCGGTTCGACACGCCGCAGCGCAAGCTGTCACTGGTCAGCTGCTACTTCCCCAGCGGATCCTCGGGCGAGGAACGGCAACTGGCCAAGTACCGCTTTCTCGACGAAATCTACCCGCACCTGCAGCAGCTCAGGAGCGAGCGCGAATTCATCCTGATGGGCGACGTCAACATCGCGCACAAGGAGATGGACCTCAAGAACTGGAAGGGCAACCTCAAGAACTCGGGCTTTCTGCCCGAGGAGCGCGCCTGGATGACACGCCTGCTGGGCGAAGGCGGCCTGGTCGACGTCTACCGCCAGCTGCATCCCGACACCACGGGCGAGGCCTACACCTGGTGGAGCAACCGAGGCCAGGCCTATGCCAAGAACGTGGGCTGGCGCATCGACTACCACTTGGCCACGCCCGCGCTGGCACAAACCGCGCGACAGGTGGCGATCTACAAAGGCGAAAAGTTCAGCGATCATGCACCGCTGACGGTGGAATATGGCCTTGAAATTTGAGACGTATCCAGAAGCGGTCTGTCACCAGCTCAGGGGCTTCTTGAGCCCATCTGTTTCACCACGGCTCCTAGCCTCGCCATCCCTTCTTCAATCTCCGCATGATTGAGGCTGGCATAACCGATCACCAGCCCGGCGCACTTTCTCTTGCGATAGGCACCCCTCGCTGCGTAGGTGGGACTGATCGGCCACACAGCGACTCCATGTTCTCTCGCTTGAGCCACAAGCGTTTCCTCGTCCCGGCTGCGCAGCTGTGTAAGCCACATCACCACATGGAGGCCTGAAGTTGCCCCCTCAATTTGCGTTTCGGCAGGGAGGTGCTTGCCAACGGCCTGGAGCAAGACGGCTCGTCGACGCTCATTCTCCCTGCGAACGCGCCGGACGTGCCGCTCGTAGGCTCCACTTTGAATCAAGGAGGCCAGCGTGAGTTGCTCCAGGAGAGGTGCATGCCGGTCCGTCAAGCGCTTGGCATGACGAAATACGGATACCAGCGACTTGGGCAGTACCAGATAGCCCAGTCGCATTTGCGGCGTAAGCGCCTTGGAGAACGTGCCGACATAGATGACGGAGCCCGCTTCATCAATCGACTGCAGGGCATCCACCGGCCTGAGTCCGTAACGGAATTCGCCGTCATAGTCGTCCTCGACAAGCCAGGCGCCGCTGCGTTGCGCCCAAGACAACAACTCCTGTCGCCGTGTGATCGGCATGACACCGCCGAGTGGGAACTGGTGAGATGGCGTCACGTAAGCAAGCGTTGTGCGTCCCGTGGGCAGGTCATGCGTGACCAAGCCGTGTTCATCGACCGGGGACGCCGATATCCTGGCTCCAGCAGCCTCAAAGACGCGCCGCGCCATCAAGTAGCAGGGCTCCTCGATGAGCACCGGGTCTCCAGGATCGACCAGGACCCTCGCGCAGAGGTCGATTGCCTGCTGCGAGCCATGCACAATGATGATCTGGTCTGGATCACAGACCAGTCCGCGAGCGCGCCGCAGGTAACCCTGAAGTTCGGCACGAAGCTCCAGCGCCCCCTCCGGCGTCGAGTAGTAGAGCCGGGATTGGCGTTGTAGCAGGGCCCGGTCGTAAGCCCGCCGCCAGAGCAGCCTCGGAAAGTCCTCGAACGAAAGCGCACCGTAGAGAAATTCGATGATCGGGCGGCTCGGCGCCGCCTGAGGCATCGACGGGAGCGCGATGTCGGCGACACGGCGCCCATAGGCCGACAACCGGACGGCCCCGCGAGATCGACTGGCCTTGCTGGCGCCCGTTCTGACCGTCGCCCCGACTCCGGCCGCGACCCGCGCCCTCGCGCCTTTGGAGGTTTCGACGTAGCCCTCGGCTGCTAGCTGTTCATAGATTGCCGTGATCGTCGTCCTGGACACTCCCAGGTCGGAGGCCAGCGAGCGCGTGGACGGAAGCCTGAATCCAGCCGGACAACTGCCATCCGTAATCTGGGCTTTGAGCGTTTCGTATATCCGTCGACTGCTTGGCGAGGCCGTGGATGCAACCCGAAGTCTGTCGTCAAACTGGTTCATCAAGAAATTCGAAAAGTGGCACTTCTTATTGTGCCAGTCCGGACTGAAACTTGGCCATCCCTTTGCCTCAACACCCCCGACCGCACCCTTACGCCATGTATATACCCGCGCACTTCGCCATCACCCAGTCCGATGAACTCCACCGGATCATCAAGAGCTACCCCCTTGGGATACTGGTGACCTCTGCCAACGGGCTCGACGCCAACCACATTCCGTTCGAATTTGATCCAACCCAAGGTAAGTTTGGGACGCTGATTGCGCATGTTGCCCGGGCGAACCCCATATGGCAGCAGTGTGCGAACGGAACCGAAGTGCTGGCCGTCTTCCGCGGCGCCGAGGGTTACATTTCGCCGAACTGGTATCCGAGCAAGCATGAAACGCACAGACAGGTGCCGACCTGGAACTATGAGGTCGTTCACGCGCACGGCTTGCTCACCATCCGTGATGATGAGAAGTTTGTGCGCGGGGTGGTGGCTCGTTTGACCAGGAACCACGAAACGCAAGAACCAAAACCCTGGAAGATGAGCGATTCATCGCCCGAGTTCATTGACGGCATGCTCAAGGCGATCGTGGGCATCGAGATCTCGATCACTCGCCTGGAAGGCAAAGCGAAGCTGAGCCAGAACCGAGAACTCCGCGATCGTCGGGGCGCAGTTGAGGAACTGCACACTCGGGGACGGGAGCACCTGGCAACGACGATGGACAACCATACGCAGTCCTGACACACACGGCCGGACGCCGTCGCCGCTGGCAGCTCGGGGCGATGGCCGACAACTCATGAGAATGTTGGTTTTCTGTCGCAGTGTCTACCACCTGGCCGCGCTGGCGCTGGCGAAGGGCCCGCGGGCAGCCGAGGTTTACAAGGGACAGCATTTCAGCGATCACGCCCCCGTGTGTATCGACTATGACTGGCGGTCGTGAACCTTACTTCGGGAACCGTCGGCACCGGCGAGTACCGGCCGCCGTTTCAGCGGCCTGCGTGCAGTCTCTGGTGGATACGCCGTGTCGTGCGCCACACGCCCCAGAGCACCAGCGGGATCAGCGCGCCCGTGGCGATTTCCGGGTTGATCGGCGCGCCTGCCGCCTTGAGTGCCTTGACGCCATAGAACAGCAGGCTGACCACGTAGTAGGAGATGGCCGCGATGGACAGGCCTTCCACGGTGGACTGCAGGCGCAACTGCAGTTCCTGACCGCGCGTGAGCTTGGCCAGCAGCTGCTGGTTCTGCACCTCGGTGGCGATGTCCACCCGCGTGCGCAGCAGGGCGCTGGCGCGCGACACCCGCTCGGACAAGGATGCGAGGCGCTGCGCGGTGGCCACCACCGTGGCCATGGCCGGCGACAGGCGGCGCTGCAGGAACTCGCCCAGGGTCTGGGTGCCGGAGACGGGCTGCTCGCGCAACTCCGTCAGGCGCTGCCCCACCAGTGTGTCGTAGGCACGCGTGGCCGAGAAGCGGTAGTCGTGTTCGGCGGTGGCGCGCTCGACCCGGCCGGCCAGCGACACCAGCGTATCCAGCAAGGCCTGTTCGGAAGCTGATTTGTTCTCCAGCTGCGCGGTGATGTCGGCCAGCTGGCGCTCGGCTTCGCTGAGCATGGCGCCCAGGCCCTTGGCCACGGGCAGGCCGCGCAGGGCCATGAGGCGGTAGGTCTCCAGCTCCAGCAGGCGCTGCGAGACCCGTCCGGCACGCGTTTCGCTGGTGGCGGGCGGCGCGATGACCAGCAGGCGCTCGAAGCCGCTGTCGCGCAGCTGGAAGTCGGTGACCGCCAGCGAGTGGCCGTTGTTGCCCATGACCGAGGCCACCAGGGGATGGCCGCCGAACCAGTCACGCGCCTGGGCCATGGTCGCCTCCGGCGCCTTCAGGTCGCCGTGCACCATGGCCAGCTTGATGGCCGCGATGGTACGGCCCGGAATCTCGCGCAACCACTGCGGCGCCACCACCAGGGCAGACAGCAGTTCGGGGTCGCGGGCACCCAGGTGCGCATGCGCAGGCAGCGGCTGCACGATGGAATACCGCGTGAATTCGGTGTGCCGCTCCCACTTGACGGTGTAGCCCTCGAAACGCAGGCGCAGGAAATTGCCCTGCAGGCGCTCGGGCGTCAGGTCCTGCTGGCCCGGCAGCCGGCGCAGGTGCTCGCACTCCTGCTCGCGGCTGATGCCTTCGTTGAGCACGGCCACGTACACGACCAGGGCAGGCAGGCGGATGCGGGCCGACGGACGGGCGTGCACCTCGTTGTGCAGCATGGCACGCAGCGCGTCATCGTCGGGCAGCAGGCGGGTGGTTTCGGCAGAGGCGTTCACTTCCATGCCCCTATTTTGCCGGCAGAACATGACGTCGCCATGCAAAATGCCGTTTTCTTCATCCGTCCCTGCCTGTCGACCCGCCATGCTCAAGTACCAGACCGTTCCCGTGACCGCCTTCGAACAGAATTGCTCCATCGTCTGGTGCGACGAAACCATGGAAGCGGCGGTCGTCGACCCTGGCGGCGACCTGCCGCGCATCACCGCCGCCGCCGCCCGCCTGGGCGTCACGCTCAAAGCCATCTGGCTCACCCACGCCCACCTGGACCACGCCGGCGGAACGGCCGTGCTGTCGCGCCAGCTCGACCTGCCCATCATCGGCCCGCACCCGGCCGACCAGTTCTGGATCGACGGCCTGGCCGAGCAGAGCCGCCGCTTCGGCCTGCCCGCGGCCGAAGCCTTCACGCCCACCCGCTGGCTGAAGGACGGCGACACGGTGAGCATCGGCAAGTGCACCCTGAACGTGCGGCACTGCCCGGGCCACACGCCCGGCCACGTGGTCTTCCACTCCCCCGAGGCCCAGCGCGCCTTCGTCGGTGACGTGCTGTTTGCCGGCTCGATCGGCCGCACCGACTTCCCCCAGGGCAACCACGCCGACCTGATCCGCAGCATCACCGAGCGACTGTGGCCCATGGGCAACGACACCGTCTTCATCCCCGGCCATGGCCCGGAAAGCACGTTTGGAGCCGAGCGCCAGACCAATCCTTTCGTGGGCGGAACGTAAGCGCCTGCTACTGTCTTTTCCTCCATGTTGCGATGCGGCACAGAGACCATGGGCCGTGGTTAAGTAAGCCCCTGGCCGGCCCGATATCCTGAATAATCAAATCCAGTTTGAAACACAGGACTTTTCATGAACCCGCTGCGCGCCGCTCTGCTGGCGCTGGCCGTCTTTACCGTGACGGCTGGCTCCGCGTCGGCTCAATCCCTGCAAGCCAGTCCCTACAGCCTGGGACATGCCCTGCCGCAAAGCGGCGGCTGGGCCTTGCGCAGCGACTACAGCCCGGGCCTGAAATGGGCCAGGCCTGAAAGCCAGCGTCCAGCCTACGAAAGCAGCCGGGCCAGCCTCTATGCAGACTGGTTTCCCTTCGAAAGCAGCGGTTTCCGCCTGGTCGGTGGCCTGAGCTTCGGCGACACCCCCGCCGGCCTGTCGAACACTCTGGGCAGCAGCGGCTGGACCGACCTGGGCGCCGGCGCCTACCAGTTGCGCTCCAAATCCCCGGCCTCCTCCACCTACCTGGGCATCGGCTACGGCCAGCATGGCCTGGCCAGCAAGGGCCTGGGCTTTTACGCCGACATGGGCGTCGCGCTGGGCACCCTGTCCAGCGAGCTGGAGGGCAACGGCGCCAGCAGCCCGGCCATGGGCCTGGATGGCTGGCGAACCCAGAGCAATGGCATGCTGGGCTTCCGCTACCTGCCCAGCGTGTCCCTGGGCCTGATCTACCGCTACTGAGCAGCCGCGCCGGTCACGGGCGCTGGCGCTCGCGGCGGGCCCGTTCGTACAGCGGCAACACCCTGGGCAGGTTCTGCTCGATCTCCGCAATACGCGTCTTGCCCGCAGGGTGGGTCGACAGCCACTGCGGTGGCGCGCCCTTGCTGACCGCACCCATCTTCTGCCACAGCGTCACCCCGGCGCGCGGGTCGTAGCCGGCCCGCGCGGCCAGCTCCATCCCCACGAGGTCGGCCTCGCTCTCGTCGCTCCGGCTGAAGCTCAGGACCGCCAGGTTGGCGCCGCCGCGCGCCATCCCGTCGGTCAGGCGCGGGTCGATGCCCAACCAGGCGGACAGCACGGCGCCCCCGACCCTCGCCACACCTTCGGTCACCGCGCTCTTGCCCATGCGCTCACGCGCATGCTCGCGCAGGGCATGGGCGATCTCGTGGCCCATGATCATGGCCACCTCGTCGTCGTTCAACTGCAGCTGGTCCAGGATGCCGGTGTAGAAGGCGATCTTGCCGCCGGGCATGCAATAGGCGTTGATCTGCTTGGAGCCGATCAGGTTGACCTCCCACTGCCAGTCCTTGGCCCGTGGGTTCCAGGCCAGGGCGTGCGGGATGATACGTTGCGCGATCGCGCGCAGACGCTTGAGCTGCGGATGATCGGGCGGGGCCAGGGCGCGCTTCTCGGCCGCCTGGGACAACTGCTGGCGGTACTGCTGCAAGGCCATGCGCTCGACTTCCTCCGCCGGGGCGAGCTTGGTGAAGGCCGAGTTCTTGCCGACGTCCACCCCCTCGCGCTGTTCGGGCGCAGCCTGCAGCGGCCCGGCGAGCAGCAAGGCGGCAAGGGAAAGGATGCAGTGTCGTTTGAACAGGGTCATGGTGTACGGAATCATGCCGGATGATGCGCTTATGATGCCCGCCATGTCCTCAAGTGCGCCCGAACCGGGCCAACTCAAGCCCTCCTGGGCCGACACGCTGCGTGTTTACCTCGAACCCACCACCCTGCGCATGCTGGCCCTGGGTTTCGCCGCCGGCCTGCCCCTGCTGCTGGTGCTGGGTACGCTGAGCTTTCGCCTGCGCGAGGCCGGCATCGACCGCGGCACCATCGGTGAACTGAGCTGGGTGGGACTGGCCTATGCCTTCAAGTGGGCCTGGGCGCCGCTGGTGGACCGCCTGCCCCTGCCGGGCCTGACCCGCTGGCTGGGCCTGCGCCGCAGCTGGCTGCTGCTCTCGCAGATGGCCATCATGGCCGGGCTGGTCGGCATGGCGCTGGCCAACCCGCAAAACGGCCTGCACGCCGTGGTCTGGTGTGCGCTGGCCGTGGCCTTTGCGTCGGCCACGCAGGACATCGCGCTGGACGCCTTCCGCATCGAATCGGCCGGGGCCGAGCGCCAGGCCGCGCTGGCAGCGGCCTACCAGACCGGCTACCGCATGGCCATGATCTGGGCCGGCGCCGGCGTGCTGTGGCTGGCCGCGCGCGCCGAGATCCAGGCCACGGGCTACCAGAACGCCGCCTGGGCCACGGCCTACCTAGTCATGGCGGCCAGCATGCTGCCCGGCGTGCTCACCGTGCTGCTCTCGCGCGAACCGCTGCGCCGCGAACTGCCGCCGGCGCGCAGCCTGGGCGAGTGGCTGCAGGGCGCCGTGGTGGAGCCCTTCACCGATTTCCTGGGCCGCTACAAGTGGCAGGCCGGCCTGATCCTGGCGCTGATCGCGGTGTACCGCATCAGCGATGTGGTCATGGGCATCATGGCCAACCCCTTCTACGTTGACATGGGCTACACCAAAGACGAGGTGGCCGCCGTCACCAAGGTCTACGGTGTCATCATGACCCTGGTCGGTGCCTTCGTGGGCGGCGTGCTGGCCATGCGCCTGGGCGTGATGCGCGTGCTGATGCTGGGCGCCGTGCTCAGCGCGGCCAGCAACCTGCTGTTCGCCTGGCTGGGCTCGCGCGGGCATGACGTGACGGCGCTGATCTTCGTGATCTCGGCCGACAACCTCTCCAGCGGTATCGCCTCGGCCGCCTTCATCGCCTACCTCTCCAGCCTGACCAACATCAGCTACTCGGCCACGCAGTACGCGCTGTTCAGTTCCATGATGCTGCTGGCGCCGAAGTTCATTGCCGGCTTCTCGGGCCACTACGTGGACGCCTACGGCTACAGCCAGTTCTTCGTCTCCACCGCCCTGCTGGGCCTGCCCGTGCTCTTGCTGGTGGGACTGGCGGCACGCGCCGCCCGGCGGACCCACCACTGAGGCGTTTACCTTTCTTTACAGCAGCGACAAGGGCGGCTGACGGCCGCCGCCCATCATGAGGGCATGAGCGATAGACTTGCCGAAATGAACCAGCCCCTGCTGATGATTGAGGATGACGCCCGCCTGGCCGCCATGGTCAGCGAGTACCTGGCGCAGTCCGGCTTTGCGTTGAGCGTCGCCGGCAGCGGCGAAGCCGGCCTGGACCTGCTGCAGCAGAGCAACCCGGCGCCGCAACTGCTGATCTTAGACCTCATGCTGCCCGACATGGACGGCCTGGAAATCTGCCGCCGCATCCGCGCCCTGCCCTCGGCCCTGGCGCAAACCCCCATCCTGATGCTCACCGCCAAGGGCGACCCCATGGACCGCGTGATCGGCCTGGAGATGGGCGCCGACGACTACCTGGCCAAGCCCTTCGAGCCGCGCGAACTGCTGGCGCGCATCCGCGCCGTGCTGCGTCGCCGCGGCGGCAACGGGCCGGCGCCGGCCAGCCAATTGCGCTTCGGCTCGCTGGCGATCGACCGCGACGCGCGCACCGTCAGCGTCAACGGGGCTGCCTGCGAACTCACCTCCCACCAGTTCGATCTGCTGGTCGCGCTGGCCGAGCGCGCCGGGCGCGTGCTCACGCGCGACCAGATCATGGAAGCCGTGCGCGGCCGGGAACTGGAGGCCTTCGATCGCTCGATCGACGTGCACATGGGCCGCATCCGCGCCGCCATCGAAGCCGACCCCAAGGCGCCCAAACGCATCCTGACCGTGCGTGGCGTGGGCTACGTCTTCGCGCGCCAGCAGGACTGACATGTCCACGCCGCTGACCCAGCGCCTCTACATCCGCATCTGGCTGGCCGTGGTGGCCGCCATCGTGCTGCTGACCCTAATCTTCGGCTGGATCTGGCGCGAGGAAGCGGAACGCGAGCGCGCCCAGCGCCCGGGCCGCGAGATCGTCTTGCGCAACGCCCAGGGCGAGGTGCTGGGCCAGGCCCAGGCCCGTGGCAACCGCGTGCCCGGCCAGGGCTGGGAGTTCGAAGTACGCCTGCGTGATGGACAGACCGTCTTCGTGCAATTGCCGCGACCCGGCAACCGCCCGCCGCCGTCGCCGCCACTGGGCCCGACCGGCTTGCCCCCGCCCTACAACCTGCTCGTGCTGCTCGGCCTCGTGGCCGCCGCCGTGGCCGTGGGCGCCTATCCCATCGTGCGGCGCCTGACCAAACGGCTCGAAACCCTGCAACAGGGTGTGGAAAGCTGGGGGGCAGGCGACCTGTCGCGCCGCCTGCCGGAGGACGGGCGGGACGAGGTGGCCTTCCTGGCGCAACGCTTCAACATCGCCGCGGCCCGGGTGCAGGCCCTGCTGCTCTCGCACAAGGCCCTGCTGGCCAATGCCTCGCACGAGTTGCGCTCGCCGCTGGCGCGCATCCGCATGGGCCTGGAGCTGATGCAGGCCCAGCCCAGCCCGACAGCCCACGCCGAAATCGCGCGCAACATCCACGAACTCGACCAGCTGATCGACGAGATCCTGCTGGCCAGCCGGCTGGACGCCAGCCCCGACGATCTGGGTCCGCTGGAGCCGGTGGAGCTGGTTGGCCTGTGTGCCGAGGAATGCGCCCGCACCGGCGCCGAACTGGAAGCGCCCGCCGGCACCACCACGGTGCTGGTCACCGGCCTGTCCCGCCTGCTGCGCCGCGCCCTTCGCAACCTGCTGGAGAACGCGCGCCGGCACGGCGGTGGTACCGTGACCCTGACCCTGCAGACCCGGGGCGCACAAGCCGAGCTGCGGGTCTGCGACCAGGGGCCGGGCGTGCCGCCGGCCCTGCGCGAGCGCATCTTCGAGCCCTTCTTCCGCCTGCCTGGCGCGTCCGAGCGTGAGGGGGGGGTGGGCCTGGGCCTGGCCCTGGTGCGGTCCATCGCCCAGCGCCACGGCGGCACGGTGCATTGCGAAGAGCGCGCAGGCGGCGGTGCCTGCTTCGTGCTGCGCCTGCCGCTGGCCGGCTGAGCCCGCGCATCCGGCAAACGCGCCTGGCGTGAAAAATCGCACGCCGGCACCCCCGCGGGGGCTGGCGCAAACGGCTCTTGTTTCCTAAGGTGATGACTGACCAGGGGAACACACCATGAACACCACCCACATCCGCCCACCGCAACCGGACCGCTCGACCCTCGTCACGCGGCACCAGAGCTACCGTGGCCTGAAGGTCGAGCAGAACCTGCTGAGCCAGTTCACCATGTACGTCGTGGAACTGGACCAGTTCGGGCTGTTCATCTCCGATTCCCGGCCCGACCGCCCGGCTGGCCTGAAAAAGCATCCTGAATGTCTTATTTCGCGACACTTCTGGCGCCATATCCCCAATTTGTGGGATATGCCTGAAGCCGGGGGCCGGCTACATTGGTTCCCGTACTGCTGTCACAGTCAAGTTTCAAGGCTTAAGGCCGGTTCCCCGCCAGACCCCAAAGAGGGAACCGCCATTCACGATCCCAACGACGTCCTTTCGAGGACTTTTCAAAGCCACCCGCAAGGGTGGCTTTTTTTTCGGCCGGGCAGCGCCGTCAGAGCGCCGCGCGCACGCGGTCAGCGGTGATGTCGTTCAGGCAGCGCAGGTGGCCCAGCGGGCACTCGCGCTCGAAGCAGGGTGCGCAGTCCAGCGGGGGCTGGTAGGCCGGATCCTGTTTGAGCCAGAGCACGCGGGCCAAAGCACTCAGCGGCGGCGTGTGCTCCGGGCTGCTGGAGCCAAAGATGGCCACCTGCGGCACGTGCAGGGCGGCAGCCACGTGCATCAGCCCGGTGTCGTTGCTGATGACCCGGCGCGCACCGGCAATCAGGCAGAAGGCCTCGGCCAGCGAGGTGGCGCCGGCCAGGTTGCGGCAGTCGACGCCGGTGGCCAGGGCACAGATCTCGACACCCAGCGGTGCTTCCTTGCCCGAGCCGAGCACGATGACGGGTGCATCGAGCGCGCGGGCCAGTTCGGCATAACGCGCCACCGGCCAGCGTTTGGCCGGGCCGTATTCGGCGCCGGGCACGAAGACGTAGTAGCCGCCGCGGGCCAAGCCCTGCGCCGCGAGCGCGGCATCGACCTGGGCCGGGGCCAGCTGCAACTGCGGGCGGTCGGCCTCGATGCCAGACTCGCCCGCCAGGGCCGAGTAGAAGGCCACCATGGGCGGGCGCCTGTCCTTCGGGGGGTTCTTCAAGCGGTGCGTGAGCAGGCCCACACGCGCCTCGCCCAGGTAACCCACGCGCGTGGGGATGCTGGCCAGGAAAGGCAACAGCGCGCTCTTGAGGGAGTTGGGCAGCACGTAGGCCGCGTCGAAACGGCCTTCAAGCTGGCGGGCCAGCGCACGCCGCGCCTTGAACTGCAGGCCGCCGTGCGCGAAAGGAAATTCGATCACCTCGGCCACCTGGGGCATGGCCCGGTAGACAGGCGCCACCCAGGGCAGGGCCCCGACGGTGAGGCGTTCGCCGCGCGCGGCCAGGCGACGCATCAGCGGCTCGGTCATGACCGCGTCGCCGATCCACTGGGGCGCAATGACCAGGGCCGCGATGTCGCGGCCCTTGGTGTCAGTGGTGCGCGGCGAAGTGTTCACCGGCCTTGAGCTTGTACACGGTGCCGCAGTAGGGGCACTTGGCCTCGCCGGTGTGGGCCACGTCCAGGTAGACCTTGGGGTGGTTGTTCCAGAGCTTCATGTCGGCTTTGGGGCTGGGGCAGTAGACGCCCCCCTGGGCGTTCAGGTCCTTGGCCAGCAGCTCGATGGTGGACTTGCTCATCTTTTGTTCCTTAGACCTTCGTGAGCCAGTGGGCGTACTTCGGGTTGCGGCCGTTGACGATGTCGAAGAAGGCGCTCTGGATCTTCTCCGTGATCGGGCCGCGCGAACCGATACCGATCTCGATGCGGTCGAGCTCGCGAATGGGCGTGACTTCCGCAGCGGTGCCGGTGAAGAAGGCCTCGTCGGCGATGTAGACCTCGTCGCGGGTGATGCGCTTTTGCACGATCTCCAGGCCCAGGTCCTTGGCGATGTGGAACACCGTGTTGCGCGTGATGCCATTGAGCGCTCCGGCCGACAGGTCCGGGGTGTAGATGACGCCGCCCTTGATGACGAAGAGGTTCTCGCCCGCGCCTTCGGACACGAAACCGGACGAGTCCAGCAGCAGGGCCTCGTCGTAACCGTCGTCCGTGGCTTCCATATTGGCCAGGATGGAGTTGGTGTAGTTGCTGACCGCCTTGGCCTGCGTCATGGTGATGTTGACGTGGTGGCGGGTGTAGCTGGAGGTCTTGACGCGGATGCCGCGCTTCAGACCCTCTTCGCCCAGGTAGGCGCCCCAGGCCCAGGCCGCGACCATCAGGTGGATGGTGTTGCCCTTCGGAGAAACGCCCAGCTTCTTGTCGCCGATCCAGGTCAGCGGGCGCAGGTAGCAGCTCTCCAGCTTGTTGGCACGCACGACTTCCCTCTGCGCCTCGTTGACCTGCTCCATGCTGAAGGGGATCTTCATGCGCAGGATCTTGGCGCTGTTGAACAGGCGCTCGGTGTGCTCCTGCAGGCGAAAGATCGCCGTGCCGTTGACCGTGTTGTAGGCCCGTACGCCCTCGAAAGCGCCGCAGCCGTAGTGCAGGGTATGGCTCAGCACGTGGATTTTGGCGTCACGCCATTCCACCAGCTGGCCGTCCATCCAGATTTTTCCGTCGCGGTCGGACATCGAGGTCGGTAGGGGGCTCATCGGTTCTTTCCTAGGTAGGGGCTGCCCGTTCGGCCGGGCCAAAACGCTGATTTTACGGGGCCGGCGGCAGGCCCGGCATGGTGGTGGATCCGGGGTCGGTCGCGTCCGGGCGGCGGAACTCCCAGCGCACCAGCTTGCCGTCGGCAAAGTCGCAGGTGACCGAGGCCTCGTAAGGATCGGTCCAGCGGAACTGCTCGGGCTGGCTGCCAAGCGGGCTGAGCTGCACGCCCAGCGAGCGCGTCATGGCGATCACGTGCATCAGTGTCATGCCGGGCTTGAGTTTGGCCTGCAGCATGACCGCGCTGCCCACATACCCCAGCGGGCTATCAGCCGCGCGCTTGAGGACATGCATGAGGCGCGTGAAGTGCAGCATCAGCCAGAACGTGAGAGCGCCCACGGCCAGCGCCACGCCAGCCCAGCCCCCGCCCAGGTAGCCGGCCGTGACCAGCACCACGGCGCCGATAGGGATCAGGATTTTCTGTAGTTGCATGCCCCGATTGTCTCAGAGCATGTCCAGCGGGGAGGGCCGGGTGGGTGGTGGAAACAGCCGGTCCAGTTCGGCCTTTTGCGCTGCATCCAGCACGATGTCGCGCGCCTGGGCGTTTTCGCGCACGCGCGCCAGCCCCGCCGCTTTCGGGATGGCGATCACCCCCTCCTGCCCCAGGAGCCAGGCCAGTGCTGCCTGGGCCACCGTCATGCCGTGGCGATACGCGAAATCCTGCAAGCCCCGGTGCTGCAACAGGCGCCCCTGCTCGATCGGTGAATAAGCCATGGTGGCCACACCCTGCTGCCGCAGGCTGGGCAGCAGATCCCACTCGATGCCACGACGGCCCAGGTTGTAGAGCAATTGGTTGGCCGCGCAGGCCCCGCCGCCGGGCACGGCCACGAGCTCACGCATATCGTCCAGGTCGAGGTTGCTCACGCCCCAGTGGCGGATCTTGCCGGCGCGCTGCAAGGCTTCAAAGGCTTCCACGGTCTCGGCCAGCGGATAGGGGCCACGCCAGTGCAGCAGGTAGAGATCGATGCAATCGGTCTTCAGCCGCGTGAGGCTGCGCTCGCAGGCGGCAATAGCCCCCTGGCGCGAGGCGTTGTGCGGGTAAACCTTGCTGACCAGGAAGGCCTGTTGGCGCCGGCCGACCAGGGCCTCCCCCACCACCTCTTCCGCCCCACCCTCGGCGTACATCTCGGCGGTATCGATCAACGTGAGCCCCAGGTCCAGACCCAGCTGCAGGGCGGCAACTTCGGCCTTGCGCGCACTGCGGTCCTCACCCATGTACCAGGTGCCCTGGCCCAGCGCGGGCACCTGCTCGCCCGAAGGCAGGCGCACGGTGTTCATGCCGCGAACTTGGCAGCGATGAAATCGGTGACCTGCTGATCCTCGGCCGAGGTCAGACCGCTGACACCGATGGCGCCGCGCAGTACACCATCCTTGTCCTTGAGCGGCGAGCCGCCCGGTAGGGCCGTGAGCAACGGGTCGCAGAAGTAGCCGATCTCGATGTTCTCGCGGTGCAGTCGCTCCAGCACGGCCTGCGTGGTCACACCCATGCGCGCCGCGCTGTAGCCCTTGCCCTGCGAGATAGCCACGCTGCGCACGGGAGCGCCTTCCATGCGCACGAAAGCCAGCAGCAGGCCGCTGGCGTCGCAGACCGAGACGCAGACCGGTTTCTTGAAATTCTCGGTGGCGTGCGCCATGGCCTGGGCTATCAGGTCACGGGCGACGGCGAGGGTGAGATGGGACATGGTGGCTCCTGTGTATGCCACCCATTGTAGAAATCACTCTAGCGTGCGCAGGACCTGCAGGGCCTCTTCCACCCGTTCCACGGCATGGATGGTCAGGCCCTCGACGGCCTTTTTGGGCGCATTCGCCTTGGGTACCACGGCTACAGAAAAGCCCAGCTTGGCGGCTTCCTTCAGGCGCTCCTGCCCGCGCGGCGCGGGGCGCACCTCGCCGGCCAGACCGACTTCGCCGAAGGCGAGAAAGCCTTTGGGCAGCGGCCTGCCGCGCAGGCTGGAGGTGATGGCCAGCATCACGGCCAGGTCGGCCGCCGGTTCGCTGATGCGCACACCGCCGACCGCATTGACGAAGACGTCCTGGTCCAGGCAGGCCACACCCGCATGGCGGTGCAGTACGGCCAGCAGCATGGCCAGGCGGTCGCGGTCCAGGCCCACGGACAGGCGCCGCGGTGAAGGGCCGCCGCTGTCCACCAGGGCCTGTATCTCCACCAGCATGGGGCGCGTGCCTTCGAGCGTGACCATCACGCAGCTACCGGGCACGGGCTCGGCGTGCTGGCTCAGAAAGATGGCGCTGGGGTTGCTCACGCCCTTCAGCCCCTTCTCCGTCATGGCGAAAACGCCGATCTCGTTGACGGCCCCGAAGCGGTTCTTGATGGCGCGGATCAGGCGGAAGCTGCTGTGTGTATCGCCCTCGAAGTACAGCACCGTGTCCACCATGTGCTCCAGCACGCGCGGGCCGGCCAGCGCACCCTCCTTGGTCACATGACCCACCAGCACGATGGCCGTGCCGCTGGCCTTGGCCGCGCGCGTGAGGTGGGCGGCGCATTCGCGCACCTGGGCGACGGAGCCGGGGGCGGAGGTGAGCTGATCGGAATAGACGGTCTGGATGGAATCGATCACGGCAATCGCCGGCTGGTGCGCGTCCAGCGTGGCCAGGATCTTCTCAAGCTGGATCTCGGCCAGCACTTGCACCCGCGAGCCATCCAATCCCAGGCGGCGCGCACGCAGCGCCACCTGGGCGCCGCTTTCCTCACCCGTGACGTAGAGCGTCTTCTGGCCGGCGCGTTGCAATGCGTCGAGCGCCTGCAAGAGCAGCGTGGACTTGCCGATGCCCGGATCGCCGCCGATCAGCACCACACCGCCTTCGACGATGCCGCCGCCCAGCACCCGGTCCAGTTCGTCCTGGCCGGTGGGTGTGCGCTCCACATCGGAAGCCTCGATGTCGGCCAGGGCGGTCACCTCGGCCGTCTTGGCCAGCGACGCAAAACGGTTCTTCGCCGGCGCGGCGCTCTCGGCCACGGACTCGATCAACGAGTTCCAGGCGTTGCAGTGCGGGCACTTGCCCAGCCACTTGGGGCTGGTGCCGCCGCACTCGTTGCAGGTGTAGATGGTTTTGTCCTTGGCCATGCCAGATGCTAACCGAAAACTGTATGAAAAAACAGTACTGATTGCACTGGCCGTCCGTCAGCCGACACGCCCGGCGCGCCGCTCGGGGCAAGGGGTTTAGCGCCCCAGGGCCAAGGGGGTGGCTTGGGTCGCGTTGTGGCTACTGTCGAGCCGGAACACCGACACCATCTGGGTCAGCCGGCCGGCCTGCTCTTTAAGGCTTGCGGCTGCAGCGGTGGACTGCTCCACAAGAGCGGCATTCTGCTGCGTCATCTGGTCAAGATCGTTGACGGCGGTATTGACTTGCGAGATGCCCTTGGACTGCTCGGAAGTCGCTGCCGTGATTTCGCCGATGATGTCGGCCACGCGCTGAACGGCGCTGACGATCTCGCCCATGGTCTTGCCAGCCTCCTGCACCAGGCGTCCCCCCGACTCGACGCCCTGCACACTGTGGTCGATCAGGCCTTTGATTTCCTTCGCAGCCTCAGCCGAACGGCCAGCCAAACTGCGCACCTCGGCTGCCACCACCGCAAAACCGCGGCCCTGTTCGCCTGCACGCGCTGCTTCCACGGCGGCATTGAGCGCAAGGATATTGGTCTGAAACGCAATGCCGTCGATGACACCGATGATGTCGGCAATCTTGCGCGAGGACGTGGTGATGCCGCCCATGGTGGCCACCACCTCGGTCACGACATCGCCGCCACGCTGCGCCACCTGGGCCGCCGACGACGCAAGCTGATTGGCCTGGCGCGCCGAATCGGCAGAGTGGCTGACCGTGCCCGTCAACTGCTCCATGCTGGAGGCCGTCTGCTGCAGGCTGGAGGCTGCCTGCTCGGTCCGCGCGCTCAGATCGGCATTGCCGTGCGCCACCTCGGTGCTGGCGACCTCGATGCTTTCGGCAGATTGCCGCACCTGACGCACCAGTCCGGCCAGGGCCTTCTGCATGTCCGCCAAGGCATTGATCATGCTGCCGAGCTCGTCGCCACGCGACGCGGGCACCGCAGCCATGAGATTGCCGTCGGCCATCTCGCGCAGGGAGTTGCGCACTTCCTCCAGCGGCCTGAGGATGGAACGCATGGTGTGCCAGGCCACGCCGCCCAGCAGCAACAGGCACAGCGCCCCGCCCGCGATCCCCAGCAGCAGCATACGCTGGCTGGAATCCACGGCCGCCTGATAGGTTTCGTTGGCGCGCGTTTGCGCCAGCGGGATCAGTGCCTGGAGGGGCCGGACCACGCCCTTGAGCATCAGGGCCCAGTCTTCTTCCAGCACAGCCGTCAGGACGTTGTTGTCCTTGCCGACATAGCCCTGTTCAAGCTTGCCCAGGGTGGTTTCAACCAGAGCCCAGCGCTGCTTGATGGCCTCGACGCTTTCGCGCGCTTCGCCCTCTGTGAAGGCCTGCGTGGCCAACGGCTCCAGCTGCTGCCACAGCGTGCTCAATTCCTTGCGCGCGTCCCTCAGGTGGTTCAAGGAACCAGGAACGGGCAGCTGGTCGAGCAACACCGCCGCGGCACGAAAGCGCACCTCCAGCAGCAAGCCGTCCACGCGTTGCAGGCCGACGATCATCTGGCCGTTCTTTTCGAACAACTGGGTCAGCGCCGACCGGTTGACCCGGTTGGCCGTAAAAAACAAGGTGGCCAGCAAAGCCACCGCGACAAACGCGAGCCCGGTCAGCAGCAACAGGCGCCCCTTGATGGACAGGTTCATGGACAACTGATGCTCCTTATGCGCTGCTGGGACGGTCTGAGCCGTGGGGCCCACGGCCCCCCGGAATTACTGCGTCGGCAAGCCCTTGGCGGTCCACTCCGGCATGCCGCCGCGGAACCAATGAATCTGTGTGTAACCGCCCTTTTGCGCTACCACCGAAGCCTTGTAGCTTTTCCAGCATTCACCAGCGTTGCAGAAGAAGACGATCGGCGCGGCTTTGTCGGCAGGAAGTTTGCTGAGGTCGAACTGGTCTTGGCTGGCATCGAAGCCCACGGCCTTGGCACTTTTCTCACGGTAGGGCAGGCTCTTGGCGCCCTTGATGGTCTTCTCGGCATACTCTGCCGCCACCCGGGTGTCGTACAGGGGGACACCGCTGTCCAGGAGTTTCTTGGCTTCGTCGGCGGCGATCACCTTGACGCCGGCCAGCGTCGGAGGGGTGTCTGCGGCCATGACGGGCGTGATCACGCCCGTGGCCAAAACCAAGACCGCGGCCCACTTCATCAATTCGCGCTTCATCATGAAAAACTCCTGTAAAGATGGATCTGCCAAAGTTTCAAGCGCTCTGGCGACGCTGCACATCTTGCGGACCCGATACCCCCCCGTGCATCGCACGGGCCGAGCCCCTGTTTTGGCTACATTACCACCGCTGCCACCGATTTGCTCGCGGGGCGCAGCCCGACTCGCCGATCCCGGGCAAAACGTCCAGAAAACGTGAAAAAGCGCCGTCACGTCAACGTCGGGACACACACAATGGACAATATCGGCAGATTCGGGAGACTGTTGAATCATGAAAGTCTGCATTTATGGCGCTGGGGCGATTGGGGCGTGGATCGGCGTACGGCTGGCGCGCGCCGGCTGTCAGGTCAGCGTGGTCGCGCGCGGCGCTACGCTTGGCGCGCTGCAAAAGAACGACTTGCGCTGCCAGATCGACAAGGAAATGCTCAGCGCACCGGTGCAGGCCAGCAGCAACCCCGCTGCACTGGGGGTGCAGGATCTGGTGATCCTGGCCGTCAAGGCCCCGTCGCTGCCCGAGGTGGCGCGCCAGATCAAGCCACTGCTCGGTCCTGCCACTGTGGTGCTCACCGCCATGAACGGCGTGCCCTGGTGGTTCTTCCAGGGGTTTGGCGAGAAGTTTGCCGGCACCCAGCTCAAGGCCATCGATCCCCGGGGCGAGATCGCTGCCCACATCCCCGCCGCCCACATCATCGGCGGCGTGGTGCACGCGAGCTGCTCGATCAAGGAGCCGGGCTGCGCCCTGCATCACTTCGGCAACCGGCTCATCATCGGCGAGCCCTCAGGGCAGAGGACCGAACGTGTGCAGCGGCTCATCACCCTGCTGGGCCAGGCGGGTTTCGAGGTAGAACTCTCGGCCCAGATCCAGAAGGACATCTGGTACAAGCTCTGGGGCAATATGACGGTCAACCCCATCAGCGCGCTGACCGGCGCCACCACCGACAAGATCCTGGGCGACAAGCTGGTGCGCGATTTCATCTCCAAGGTCATGCTCGAAGCCAAGGAGATCGGCGCGCGCATCGGCATCCCGATCTTCCAGCAGCCCGAGGACCGCCACGCCGTCACGATGAAACTCGGCGCCTTCAAGACCTCGATGCTGCAGGACGTGGAAGCCGGCCGCCCTGTGGAGATCGACGCGCTGGTCACCGTGGTGCAGGAACTCGGCGCGCTGACCGGCGTGCCTACCCCCTGCACCGATATCCTGCTGGGCATGAGCCGGCTGCAGGCCCGCGTACGCGGCCTTTACTGATCCGATCACGCCCCCATGCTGCCTGCCCCGCTCGCGCTCAGCCGCGCCGCCTTCTTCACCCTGCTCTTCACGGCCTGTCTGTTCGGCGCCAACCATGTGGCCGCGCGCCTGGCCTTCAACCACGGGCTGGATGTGGCCACCGCCGTGCTGGTGCGCAGTTTCGTCACCGCCGCCGTGGTGGGCGGCATCGTCTGGCTGCAGGGTGTGTCCGTGCGCGTCACCCCACGCCAGCGCGGTTTCCTCTTGCTGATCAGCGCCCTGGTCGCCGTGCAGAGCCTGTGCCTGTATGCCGCCGTGGTGCGCCTGCCGGTAGCGCTGGCCCTGCTGACCTTCAACACCTACCCGCTCTGGACGGCGCTGTTTGCCTGGCTGCTCTACCGCCACCGGCCGGAGCGCACGGTGCTGCTGGCCATGCCGGTGCTGCTGTTCGGCCTGG
>CALRZY010000026.1:0-25739 GCA_943372765.1 Curvibacter sp. AEP1-3 | reverse complement strand
CCGAGGCCGCAGCCCGGGCGGCGGCCGGCGGGCCCAATCTCTACCTCAGCAATGAAGTCATCGCTTTCCCGACGCTGCCGCGCGTGGCGGCCCTGGCGCGCGGCCTGCAGGCACGCGGCGGCCGCCTGTCCATTGCGGTGGACAGCCTGCCAGGCATCGAGCACCTGGCGCAGGCGATGGGCACTGGCGAGGACCTGATCGATGTGTTTGTGGAACTTGACGTAGGCCAGAAACGCTGCGGTGTCGCCGAACCCGCCGACGTGCTGCCGCTGGCACAAGCCATAAGCCGCCACCCTGCATTGCGCCTGGCCGGCCTGCAAGCCTACAACGGCCGTGCCCAGCACCTGCGCACGGTGACCGAACGCCGCGCCGCGCTGGACGAGGTGATCGCCCGCGTGCGGGAGGCACGTCGTATCGTCGAGGCCGCGGGCCTGCGCCTGCCGCTGGTGACCGGCGCCGGCAGTGGCACCTTCGGCCTGGAAGCGAGCAGTGGCGTCTTCGGCGAACTGCAGGCTGGCAGCTACCTCTTTATGGACGCCGACTACGCACGCAACGAGGTCGACACGTCACAACCGCAATTCGAGCACGCGCTCTTCGTGAAGACGCAAGTGATGAGCGTGAGCGCTGGCCATGTGGTGGTGGACGCCGGCCACAAGAGCCACGCCATCGAATCGGGCCTGCCCCGCGTGCACGGCGAGGCGCTGGAAGCCACCGGCTGCAACGACGAGCACACCACGCTGCGCGCCACCTCATCAGCACCGCTGCCGGCGCTCGGCGCCACCCTGTGGCTGATCCCCGGCCACTGCGACCCCACGGTCAATTTGCACGACTGGATGGTCGGCGTGCGCGGCGGCCTGCAGGCCGGTACCGTGGCCGAAATCATCCGGGTCGACGCGCGGGGCTGTCTGGACTGATCGGGACACGAGCAGGCCGCAAGCCCCGGCCCGCTAGCACGGGCTAACCAAGCAGCGTGATCAGCACGATCGTCACGCCCAGACCCAGGTTGATGCTCACCCACAGCCGGATGCTGCCCAGCGCCGCGCCACCGGCCGGCCAGTCCGCCGCCGTGACGGCACGCGACAGGCGCTTGTACAAGGCGAAGCGGATGTGCCCGAAGATGGCCACCATCACGATGCCCAGCGTCGCCATCACGGTCCACTCCAGCGGCATGGCAAAACTGCCCCCCGACTGCACGGCCTGCTTGGCCACGCGTCCGATCATCCACAGGCCGGTGGCCAGCGTCAGCCCGGCAGCCCACAGCACCGCACCGAAGAAGCGCCCCAGCACATCGTGCATCAGGCGGATGCGCGCGGGCGCTTCCAGCTGGGCCACCGCAGGGCGCAGGAAGAAATGGGCGAACACCATGCCACCGATCCAGACGATGAGTGACAAGAGGTGTATGGTTTTCAGGAGTGCATAAATCATGGACAGACGGCCTAGGATGGGTACAAAAACGCAGTTCATCATGCCATCACCAGGCATTCCTCATAGCCTGTGCGGCCTTGAAGGCGCCATCCACGTCCCTGGACTTGGCGAGCTGTCCCCCCGCAGTTGACCAGCCCTCGCCCGCCTTCGCAGGAGCGCCCGTCCTCAGGGTAGGCACCCAATCGTCCCCAGGCCACTTGCCCTTAGCATCGGCGCCATGAGCCCCAGCCAGATCATCGTCCTCGCCACCCCCGTTTTCCTGCTGCTGATCGCCATCGAATACGCCTGGGGCGTCGCGAAGGGCCGCAACACCTACCGGCTCAACGACGCCGTCAACAGCATCGGCCTGGGCATGCTGAGCCAGATCAGCGCCGTGCTCACGCGTCTGCTGCGGGTGGGCATCTACACCGCGGTCTACGGCTGGGTGGCGCTCTGGCACAACGATAGCTTCTGGATGAGCTGGTACGGCTGGGTCATTGCCCTGGTGTTCTACGACTTCTGCTACTACTGGCTGCACCGCGCCGGCCATGAGGTGGCGCTGTTCTGGGCCGCGCACGTGGTGCACCACCAGAGTCAGGACTACAACCTCTCCACCGCGCTGCGGCAGACCTCCAGCGGCGCGCTTCTGGGCTGGGTCTTTTACCTGCCCATGGCCCTGGCCGGGGTGCCGCCCCTGGTCTTCGGCATCGTGGCGCTGATCGACCTGCTCTACCAGTTCTGGGTCCACACCGAGCATGTGGGCAAGCTGGGCTGGTTCGACCGCTGGTTCTGCAGCCCGTCTAACCACCGCGTGCACCACGCCGTCAACGACAAGTATCTCGACCGCAACTACGGCGGCATCCTCATCGTCTGGGACCGGCTCTTCGGCAGCTTCAAGCAAGAGGACGAGCGCTGCGTCTACGGCACGCGCAGCCCGCTCGACAGCTGGGACCCACTCTGGGCCAATGGCGAGGTCTACTGGAGCCTGCTCAAGGACAGCTGGCACGCGCGTTCGTGGGCCGACAAGCTGCGCGTCTGGTTCAAGCCCCCGGGCTGGCGCCCGGCTGATGTGGCCGCGCGTTTTCCCAAACCGGCCTTCGACATCAACCGCCTGCAGCGTTACGACCCGCCAGCCCCCCGCGCGGTGTTGTGGTTCGGCGGCCTGCACTTCCTGGCGCTGCTGGGCGGGGTGGTGCTCTTCCTCTGGTTTGCGGACACGCTGCCGCTGGCAGCTTCCGTCGTCTGGCTGGCCGCGCTGAGCACCGTGCTCTGGTGCACGGGTGCCGTGCTGCAGGGGCGCCTCTCCATGACCGAGGTGCTGTTCATCGAAGCCGCTGCGCTGTCAACCGCCTGCGCGGCCACGGGCCTGCTGGAACTGCACCGTGTGTTCAAGCCGCTGTCGATGGTAATTGCTATTATTTTAGTAGCGCGCACCCTGCCTCTGAAATTCTCGCTCCCGCTGCAGCTGGCCCTGGCGGGCTCACTGGCCGGTGACGTTTTCCTGATGCTCCCGTGCTTTTTCATCCCCGGCCTGCTCAGCTTCCTTTGCGCCCACCTGGCCTACATCGCCGTCTTCAAACGCGGGCAGGCCTGGTTCCCGAGCCGGCGCGCGCTGCTGATTCCCCTGGGTTTCGGCGCCGCCATGTACGCCGTGCTGTGGACCGGCGGCCTGCCCACCGGCCTGCGCGGGCCGGTGGCGGCTTATGTGGGGGTGATCGCGCCGATGGCGGCGCAGGCCATCGGCAGGGCCACGGTGCTACGCGACCAGCCGGCCGTCTGGGTCGCCGTCAGCGCGGGATTTTTCATGCTCAGCGACACGCTGCTGGCACTCAACAAGTTCGTCACGCCGCTACCGCTCTCGCAACTCTGGGTGCTGTCCACCTATTACGTCGCGCAGGTGCTGATCGTGCGCGGACTGCTGGCCTGCAAACCCTAGTCGTCGCTGGTCTCGACCAGCTTCTGCGACTTGGCGAAGACCCAGGCGATCGCGAAACCGGCAGAGTAGTCCTCCTGCTTCTGCACCAGCGGGCTGCCGGCAAAGACCGCACCGCGCAGATCCTCGCGCTTGAGGAAGGCACCGATCCAGACCTCACCCTGGCGCCGGCTCACGGCGGCAATGAACTGCCGGCCCGAAGCCCCGCCCGGGGCGCTGTAGGCCGGGCGCGTTGCCGTGGCGTAGGGCGACGCTACGTCGTAGAAATAGGCGTGGTAACCGCGGTCGCCATACAACCAGCCGGCCTGCAGGCCCAGGTTCCAGCCGCTGCGCAGCACGTTCTTCAGGTCCAGGTTGAGCTGCGGATGGGCCAGCCAGCCCACGTGGTCGAAACGCCCGAAGTTCACGGCAAAGACCGGCCGCAGCGGCAGGCGCAGGTCCAGGTTGGTGTGGCGGCGTTCGTCGTAATACAGGTGCAGCTGCAGTTCCGGCCCCAGCTCCAGCGTTGGGTCTAGGTCGGGCATACCCTTGCGTGCGCTGCTGCCCTCGCTGCTCACGGGCAGCGAGCCGTTGACACTGATGTCCAGCTCCACGCGCTCGCGCCGGAACAGCAGGCCGCGCACGCGCTCGCGGTCGACCTGCAGGAATTTGCCGCGGTACTGCACATAGGGCGTGGGCAGCACATACGTGCGCCGGTCGGCCGAACCGCGGTAGATCGGGAAATCGATGGCCGCCACGCCGGCGCCCAGTTCCCATTCGGGCTTGAGCTCGGCCTGCGCCGACCAGGCCAGGACGGCCAGCAGCACCCCCAGTACGCGTTTCATCGCTGCACCTTTTCGTCGCGGGCGATGCGCCCGTCCACCAGTTCCACAACCCGGTCACAGCGCGCCGCCAGCCGCGGGTCGTGAGTGACCACCACAAAAGACGTGCCGCGCTCGGCATGGATGCGACGCAGCAGGGCGAAGACCTCGTCGGAGGAGGCTGTGTCCAGGTTGCCGGTGGGCTCGTCCGCCAGCACCAGCGCGGGGTTCATCACCAGCGCGCGCGCAATCGCCACGCGCTGCTGCATGCCGCCCGAAAGCTCCGCGGGCCGCTTGTCCATGGCCCGGGTCAGGCCCACGGCGGCCAGCAGTTCGCGCGCATGCTGCTCGTGTTTCACGCTGACACGCCCCTCGGCCATGAGCACGGGCAGGGTCACGTTTTCCACTGCACTGAAGGCTGGCAGCAGGTGGTGGAACTGGAACACGAAACCCAGGGTGCTGCGCCGGCGCAGCGTGAGTCCGGCGTCGTCCAGCGCCTGCACCTCCTCGCCCTGCAGCAGGTAACGCCCCGCGCTCATGCGTTCGAGCAGGCCGATGATGTTGAGCAGCGTGCTCTTGCCTGAACCCGAGGGCCCGATCAGGGCCATGAACTCGCCACGCCCCACGTTCAGGTCCAGCCCATGCAGCACCTCGGCCTCGTTGGGCTGGCCGATGTTGTAGCTCTTGCGGACGCTGTCCAGCTCAATGAGTGTGTCGCCGGTGCTCATATTCTGATGGCTTGGGCCGGGTCCATCGCCGCGGCACGGCGCGCCGGCGCGATCGCGGCCAGCACGCCACAGACGGTGGCAATGCCCGCCACTTGGAGCGCGGTGGCCAGCGGCAGCGTGATGGCAAACAGGGGCAAGCCGTCCGAACCGCGCACGAAATGCGTGAACAGCCAGATCAGCGCCACGGCCAGCACGACACCCAGCGCCGAGCCGATGGCACCGACCACCGCCCCCTGTACCAGGAAGATGCGCAGCACCTGCCCGCGCGTGGCGCCCATGGCGCGCAGGATGCCGATCTCGCGGCGCTTCTGCACCACCGACACCACCAGCACGCTGGCAATGCCCAGCACCACCACGACCATCACCACGCCGCGGATCAGCGCCGTGCTGACCGACTGCGCGTTGAGGGCCGAAACCAGCTGGGCATTGTTCTCCTGCCAACTCTCGACCTTGTAGGGGTAACGCTGCCTGAGCTCCTGCGCCAGTTCACTGGCGGTCCACACGTCCTTCACGGTCATGTCCAGCACGGTGGCACCGCCGGGCAGGCCCAGCAGGCTTTGCGCTGCGCGCAGCGGCACGAAAACGCTGCGGCGGTTCAGTTCGCGCACCCCCAGGTCCACCAACGCGGTCACACGTACGGCGTCGCTCACATTGCGGCCGCCCACCGTGGTCTGCAGCGTCACGCGGTCGCCCACGCGCACGCCCAGGTCCGCGGCCAGGTCACGGCCAAGCATGGCCTCGCCCGGATCCAGGCGCGCGGTGCCGCTGACCACCTTGGCGCGCAGGCCCACGATACGGTCGTAACGATCGAGCTCCACACCCGCGAGCGCGATGGCCTGCGTGGCCTCGCCGCGCAGCGCCAGGCCGGAGCCCGAGACCATGGGCGAGACGGCGGTGATGGCGTCCATCTGCTCTAGCAGCGGCAACAGGGCCTGCCAGTTGGCCACCGAGCGCAGGCGCTGCACGCGTGGCTGGGTTTCGGTCAGCGCCAGGGTGGCGTCGGCCGCACGCGCAGGCGTGACGGTGTCGTCGAGCGCGCGCAGCGTGACGTGCGCCTGCGCACCCAGGGTCTTGGTCAGGGTGCTGCCCTGCAGGCCGGAGATGAGTGCGGAGATGTAGGCCACCACGGCCACGCCGGCGGCCACGCCGACGATGATGAGCAGGGTCTGCATACGACCTTCGCGCAGGAAGCGCAAGGCCACACGAAGTTCGAAGCCGAGCCAGGGCACGCTGCGTCCCCGGGCTCAGCGCCCCATGGCGTTGCTCAGTGCCGAGCCCGCGCCACCGCCGGCATCGTCACGACCACCGGCAGGCCGCACCGAGGCTTGCCAAGGCACCACCCGCACCGTGACACGCTGGCCAACATTGAACCCACTGCCGATCAGCACCGCATCCCCCAGGCGCAGACCCTCCAGCACCTCGGCGGCAGCCAGCGTGCGCAAGCCCAGGCGCAGCTGGCGCTCCTGCACCACGCCGTCCACCGCCACCAGCACGCGCGCGGTGTCGCCGGTGGCCTGGCGCAGCACGGCCAGTGGCAAGGCCAGGGCCTGTTCGCGGCGAGCGGTCTCGACTTCGACCGACATCGTCATGTCCTCGCGCAGGAAGGCCGGCGCGTCCTGCAACAGCCTGAACTTGACTTCGATGGCGCCGCGCTGCGCATCGACCACCGGGGCGATGCTGAGCACCTTGGCCGCCAAGCGCTGGTCGGCAAAGGCGTCTGCCACCACCATGGCCGTCTGCCCGACCTGCAACTGGTCGAGGAAACGCTCATCCACCTGGGCCACAAGCTGGGTCGGTCCGGCCAGGGCCAGGTTCAGCAGGGCCTTGCCCGGCTGCACGATCTGGCCCGGCTCGACCATGCGGGCCAGCACGCGGGCGTCGGCCGGCGCATCGATGCGGGTCTGCTCCAGGCGCGCACGCGCGGCCGTGACGGCGGCGCGCGCCGCGCCCTGCTGGGCCACGGCCACATCGACCGCGCGTCGCGCCTCGTCGAGCTGCGCCACGCTGTAGAAATTCTGTTTGACCAGCTGCTCGGCCCTTGCCATGGTGGCGCGGGCGGCCTGCAAGGTGGCGTCGGCCTGGCGCTCGGCGGCCACGGCCTGTGCCTCGGCAGCCTTGAGTTCGTCGGTCTCCAGCTGCACCAGCACCTCGCCGCGCCTGACCTGCGCGCCCTCGCGCACGCGCACCTGGGCCACGCGGCCCGTGACGGTGCTGCCGACCTCGACACGTGAGAGCGTGGCCACGCGGGCCGAGAATTGCAGGGTGCGCAGCAGGGGGCCGGGCGCCATGAGCAGCGCCTCGGCGCTCGGGGCACGCCAGGCGAGCGCCGCCACCCAGGCCAGGGCCAGCACCAGCACGACGGCCAGCACAATCCAGCGGGTCTTGCCGGAAAACCTGAGGAGCTTGAGCATGTTCAGGCTTCGAAGAGGCTGCCGTCGGTCTTGGGCGGTGCCACGCCCAGGTGCCGGTAGGCGGCCAGCGTGGCGATACGCCCGCGCGGCGTGCGCTGCAGGAAACCCTGCTGGATCAGGTAAGGCTCGATCACGTCCTCGATGGTGCCGGCTTCCTCGCCGATGCTGGCGGCGATGTTGTCCAGGCCCACCGGGCCGCCGTCGAAACGGTGGATCACGGCTTCCAGCAATTTGCGGTCCATCAGGTCGAAGCCCTGCGGGTCGACGTCAAGCATGGCCAGGGCCTTGTTCGCCATCTCCACGGTGATGCGACCGGTACCCTTGACTTCGGCGTAATCACGCACACGGCGCAGCAGGCGGTTGGCGATGCGCGGCGTGCCGCGCGAACGGCGGGCGATCTCGAAGCCGCCCTCGGGGTCCATGGGCGCGTTCAAGAGACCGGCGCTGCGCGTGACGATGCGGCCCAGTTCTTCGGCCGAATAGAACTCCAGGCGCGCCACGATGCCGAAGCGGTCGCGCAGCGGGTTGGTCAGCATGCCGGCGCGCGTGGTGGCGCCCACCAGGGTGAAGGGCTGCAGGTCCAGCTTGATGCTGCGCGCAGCCGGGCCTTCGCCGATCATGATGTCGATCTGGTAGTCCTCCAGCGCGGGGTAGAGGATTTCCTCCACCACGGGCGAGAGGCGGTGGATCTCGTCGATGAAGAGCACGTCGTTGCGCTCAAGATTGGTCAGCAGCGCGGCCAGGTCCTTGGGCTTCTCCAGTACGGGGCCGCTGGTCTGGCGCAGGTTGACGCCGAGTTCGTGCGCGATGATGTGCGAGAGCGTGGTCTTGCCGAGGCCAGGCGGGCCGAACAGCAGCACGTGGTCCAGCGCCTCTTCGCGCTTGCGCGCCGCGCCGATGAAGATCTCCAGCTGTTCGCGCACCTTGGCCTGGCCCACGTATTCGTCGAGCAGCTTGGGCCGCAAGGCGCGTTCGATGGCCTCCTCACCGGGCGAAACCGGCGCGGCCGAGACCACACGCGGGCCGGAGGGCATTTCAAAATCGTCGGTCTGGATGCTCACTGCGGGGCTGTAGGTAGGGGGGCTGTTCCGACTATAGCTGACCTCAAGTTATGGCCACCGATTGCCGATAGGATAGAAACGATGGCCCGGACCCTGCCCATGACAACACGCACCCCCCACCCCCTGCCCACGGCCCGACTCGCCATGTTGGCCCTGTTGCTGGCCGGCGGCGTGGCCGGCGTGCGCGCAGCAGACCCCGCACCCGCAGCCCCCACACCGGCGCCTGCCGTGGCCCCGCCCCGTGCGCCTGCGGCCTCAGCCCCGGCCCCGGCGCGTGTGGAAGGCACCGGCACGGACATCGAGGCCCAGTTGCGCGACGCCATGAGCCGCGGCGACCCCAAGACCAAGCGCCTGAACCTCATCATCGACGAGAAGAGCAGCCGCGGCGGCCTGGCCCCGGGATCACCGCCGCCGCTGAACCCGGTGGACCACCAGCAGCGCGAACCCGGCATCGTGATCCGCCAGCAGCGGCCCGCCGGGGCAGCCAAGCCGGCTGCCCCGGCCTACAAGAACATCCCCTGGAGCTACGAGGGCGAAGGTGGGCCGGCGCACTGGGCCCGGCTCAAGCCCGACTACGCCACCTGCGCCAACGGCCAGCGCCAGTCGCCCATCCCCATCGACGACAGCGAAACGCTCAAGGGGCCTGCGGAGGCCATCGAGTTTCGCCATGTGCCCAGCACGGGCACGGTCACGAACACCGGCCACGGCATTGAAGTCCAGCTCAGCGGCGAGAACAGCCTCACGGTGCGCGGCCAGACCTACAAGCTCGTGCAGTTCCACTTCCACCACCCGGCGGAGGAGCGCATCAACAGCCGGGTCTATCCCATGGTGGCCCACTTCGTGCACCGCAACGAGACGGGCCAGCTTGCCGTGCTGGCAGTGCTGCTGGAGACGGGCGAGCCCAATCCACTGATCCAGAAGGTCTGGACCCACATGCCACTGGACGTGAAAGACAGCGTGCCGCTGCCGCCGGACCTGATCCACGTGGGCGAGATCCTGCCGCGCGACCAGCGTTATTACCAGTACATGGGCTCACTCACCACGCCGCCCTGTACCGAGGGTGTGCTCTGGCTCATCCTCAAGCAGCCGGTGAGCATCAGCGCCGAGCAGCTGCGCCTGTTCGGCCAGCTCTACGCGAACAATGCGCGGCCCCTGCAGTCCCCCAACAGCCGGCCCGTGCGCGACGCGGTGCTGATCGCCCCGGGCGGGCGGCCGTAAGTCAGGCCAGGGCGTTCCAGTAACGCCAGCCCCAGGCCAGGCCCAGGGCGGCCAGGCCGAGCCAGATCACCACGATCACAACTGCCGCCACCCGGCTCACGGGCTTGCCATCCTGCAGATGCGCCTGCGCGCGGGCCCGGCATTCGGCCAGCACGGCCGGCGGCAAGAGGCGGATGGCCAGCACGATGCCCAAGGGCAGCAACACCAGATCGTCCAGGTAACCCAGCACGGGCACGAAGTCGGGGATCAGATCAATCGGGCTGAAGGCATAAGCCACGATGGCCGCCACCAGCAGCTTGGCGTACCAGGGCGTGCCGGGGTGGCGCGCCGCGAGGTAGAGCACATAGGTGTCGGCCTTGAGCGCGCAGGCCCGCTGCTTGAGACTGCCCAGCCAGCCCATCCGGGAGACCCCGCTTATTTGGCCAAGGCCTTGAGCGCGAGCTTGATGCCCTCGCTCACGCCCACGTCTTTCGGGAGCGCCTTGAGCGCGGCGGCGGCTTCCTTGTCGCTGTAGCCCAGGGCCAGCAGCGCCTGCAGGATGTCGGCCTGCGCGTCACTGCCCGGCTGCGCGCCAGGCTGGGCCAGGTCGGCGCCCAGCTTGCCCTTGAGTTCGAGCAGCAGGCGCTCGGCCGTCTTCTTGCCTATGCCCGGCACCTTGACCAGGCGCCCGGCCTCCTGCAGGCTGACCGCCTGCGCCAGCTCACCCACGCTCATGCCCGAGAGCACGGCCAGCGCGGTGCGCGGGCCCACGCCGGAGATCTTGATGAGTTCACGAAAGGCCTCGCGCTCCACGGCCGTGCCGAAACCGTAGAGCAGCTGCGCGTCCTCGCGCACCACAAAATGCGTGAGCAGGGCCACCTTCTCGCCCAGCTGCGGCAGGTTGTAGAAGGTGCTCATGGAGACCTGGACTTCGTAACCCACGCCGTTGCAGTCCACCAGGACCTGGGGAGGGTTCTTTTCGAGGAGGGAGCCGGAAAGCCTGCCGATCATGGGGCGCCTATCATTGGAAAACTATTCAAGGAATTATCAGTTGATTCTGCGCCACCTCTTCTCCCCGCCCAACAACGCGCGCCTGGCCCGGCTGTGCGGCCCCGCCGACGAACACCTGCGCACCATCGAGACGGCGCTACAGGTCAAGATCGCCCACCGCCACGAGCAGTTCAAGGTGGAAGGCCCCAAGAAACAGGCCCAGCGCGGCATGGAAGTGCTGCAGGCGCTCTACGAGATGGCCAGCAAACCGCTGGACATCGCCATGGTGCAGTTGCTGCTGGCGGGCGACAGTTCCATGCCGCTGACGGAAGACGGCGAGGCCCTGCAGACGCGCCGCCACGAATTGCGCGCCCGCACGCCCAACCAGGCCCATTACCTGGAGAGCATCGCCGGCAATGACATCACCTTCGGCATCGGGCCGGCAGGCACCGGCAAAACGTACCTGGCCGTGGCTTGCGCCGTGGACGCACTGGAGCGCAGCGCGGTGCAACGCATCGTGCTCACGCGCCCGGCCGTCGAAGCCGGCGAGCGCCTGGGTTTCCTGCCCGGCGACCTGACGCAGAAGATCGACCCCTACCTGCGCCCGCTCTACGACGCGCTCTACGACCTCATGGGTTACGAGAAGGTGCAGAAGGCCTTCGAGCGCAATGCGCTGGAGATCGCTCCCCTGGCTTTCATGCGCGGGCGCACGCTGAACAACGCCTTTGTGATCCTGGACGAGGCGCAGAACACCACGCCCGAGCAGATGAAGATGTTCCTCACCCGCATCGGCTTCGGCGCGCGCGCCGTGGTCACCGGCGACGTGAGCCAGATTGACCTGCCCAAGACCCAGCTCAGCGGCCTGATCGACGCCGAGCGCGTGCTCAAGCGCATCAAGGGCATCGCCATCTGCCGCTTCACCAGCGCCGACGTGGTGCGCCACCCGCTGGTGGCACGCATCGTCGACGCCTACGACAAACAACGCAAGCCGGGAGAGGCCGCATGAGCGCATTGCCAGAACTGGACCTGTCGCTGCAGTTCGGTGCGGCCGTGCCGGACAGCCACAGGAAATTGCTGGGCAAAGCGCGTGTGGCCCGCTGGATGCGCATGGCGCTCTTGCGTAATGCCGAGATCACCGTGCGCATCGTCGGCACCGCCGAGGGCCGCAAGCTCAATCGCGAGTACCGCCACAAGGACTACGCCACCAATGTGCTGACCTTCGACTACGCCACCGAGCCCGTGGTCAGCGCCGACCTGGTGCTGTGCGCGCCGGTGGTGGCCAAGGAAGCGAAGGAACAGGGCAAGACGCTGGAAGAACACTACGCCCACCTGCTGGTGCACGGCACCCTGCATGCGCAGGGTTACGAACACGAAACCAACGAGGTCGATGCGCTGGAGATGGAGGTGCTGGAGGTCTTGTTGATGGAGGGGATGGGATACGGGAATCCGTACGAGTGAGCACACAGCCGCGGTACTCACTCATCGCTTGACGGCCTGATTTTCTTCCTCGGCTAGTGCAAAAGATTGCCGAGTAACAAAAATATTCTCCGACGCCTAGCTCACTAAAAAAACTTGTAGGCAACCCATGCGCCGCCACATGCACCGAGAAGCACAGTCCAGGCAATATGCCAGCCCAACGCTGATTGTTGACGCCTGATCTTCCAATAGACATGCAACAAAGTAACCGTTGTTAGTGCAATCAACCCAAGAAGATTCAGCAAGTCAAGTTGTGCAGGAATCAGACCTTTTCGTATCAACAAGTTGACAGGAAAGTAGATCGAAAAACCGATGAGGAAATACACCAATTCGGTTGATTCTGGAAGCTTTTTGCTCATACGAATATCCGATGGCATCTGCGCGAACCGCTCTTACGCACAAATACCGCCCATCCCTTTTCCGAGTATTTTTCTGGTCATCAAGCTGACTTCTGCGGCACCAGCTTGACCTGCAGTTCACAGCCCACGGCTGCTGCGTACTTCTTCAGCGTCGCCAACGAAGGCGCATGCCGCCCCGCCGACTCAAGCCGCGAAATCGCACTCTTGCTCGTCCCCATGCGCTCCGCCACGGCGTCCTGCGTCAGACCGGCCTTGGCACGGGCCTTTAGCATCTGACTGGCCAGGGCGTATTCCAGCGCCAGCTCATCGTAGGCCTCGGCAAAGCCGGCTCGCTTCTTGGCCTTGGCCAGGAACTCGGCATGCTTGTGCCGGACGGCTTGGTATTTCAGGTCAGCCATGCTGCACCTCCTTATGGCGCTTGCGCGCCAGTTTCAGTTCTCGATCGGGCGTCTGCTGAGTCTTCTTGATGAAAGCATGCAGCACCACCACGCGTTTGCCCACCAGAAAGCAGTAAAACGCCCGGCCTATGCCCTCACGCCCACGCGGCCGCAGTTCGAACAGACCATCCCCGAAGGCACGGGAATGCGGCAGGCGCAGACTGGGGCCGTGTTCCATGAGCAGCTCGACCAGCCGGGCGTAATCCGCCAGCACATCCACCGGCCAGGACTCGACCTCGGCAAGCACGCGCTCATGGAAGTACGTGATTTCAAACGCCATGCGGCATGTTACCAAATTTGATAACCATGCACAAATACCGGGAAGACGCGTCTAGCGCAACGTCATCGGTACCGTCACCGGCCCGTCGTTCACCAGATGCACCTGCATGTCCGCCGCAAACTGCCCGGTCTGCACGACTGGATGTGAAGCCCGCGCCTGTTCCACAAAGTAGTCATACAAGCGCCGCCCCTCGTCGGGCGGCGCGGCGTTGGTGAAACTGGGCCGGTTACCGCCCGTGGTGTCGGCGGCCAGGGTGAACTGGCTGACTATCAATAACCCACCACCCACGTCCTGCACGCTCCTGTTCATCTTGCCGGCTTCGTCGGCAAAGATGCGCAGCTTGAGGATCTTGGCCAAGAGCTTGTCGGCTATGGCTTCGGTGTCGCCGTGTTCGGCGCACACCAGAACGAGCAAACCCGCGTCGATCTGGCCGATGGTTTGACCATCGACCTCGACGCGGGCTTGTCTGACGCGTTGAAGCAGGGCGAGCATGCGGCGTTTATACCGCGAGCTGCCCTCTCAAAACGGCTTTACTTGTTGCGAGCCACCGAGACCATGGGGCGCTTTTCCAGTGCCCACTGGTGCAGGGAGCCGTCGTACAGCTTGGCCTGCTTGTTGCCCAGGATTTCGGACAGCACGAACCAGGTGCCGGACGCCTGACTGCCGGTGTTGCAGTAGGCAATGGCGGCGGCCTGCGGGTCGACACCGCTGAGCTTGAAGATGTCGCGGTAGGTGTCAGGGCCCAGCAGGCGAGCTGCATCGCCACCCTGGGTGGACATCAGGCCGGTGAAGACCTGTTTGGCGCCCTGCAGGTGGCCGGGGGCAGCCACGCTGCCGCTCTTGCTCAGGCCCAGAAAATGGGCGTCGTCACGGGCGTCCACCAGTTGGGCCGATTTGTCGGCCTGGGCCTTGGCCACATCGTCCGAGGTGGCCATCAGTTCGGCCGTGCGGTCGGCCTTGGCGGCCCAGTTGCCTTCGGTCGCCTTGACGGCGTCGGTGCTGACCGTGCGGCCTTCGCTGATCCAGCCGGCGCTGCCGCCGTTGAGCACGGCGATGTTGTCTTCACCGTAGACCTTGAACTGCCAGTACAGGCGCGCGGCATCGTTGAAGTCGCTCGGCTCCATGCCGGCGGAAACGATGACAACAGGGCGGCCAGCCTGCACACCCCAGCTGCGCGCGAGCTTCTCGAAGTCGGCGCGCTCGGGGATCATGGTCTTGAGCGCCAGACCGTTGATGACACGGTCCACGCGCACCTTCTTGTTGTCCACCAGCACGGCGCCGTCGATGTGGCCACCCAGTTCGACCAGGAATTTCTTGCCAGTCTTCTTGTCGGTCTCGAACTCGGGCGCAACGGTGAAGGTCTTGGGGTTGGCGCGCACGTCGAGCACGGTGACCTCGGCGCGGTTCTTGGCGAGCCACTCGCCGTCGACCACGGGGCCGGGCACGTTCAGGGCCAGCACCCACTGGGACAGGCCCAGCAGGGCAGCGCCTGCAAAGTAACGGATGTGAGTCTTCATCTGCATCTCCTTTTAAGAATCATTGAGTCAGGGGCCCGGCCGCCGACAAGGCGTCCTGCGGCCAGTTCACGGGAAGGGAACTCCAGACGGCCACGCGCCGGTCGGCCCAGGCCTGCGCCCGGGTCTGGTCATGGCGCGTGCAATGCCGCGCCAGGGCGTGGTCACGCTTCAGCAGCATCTGGCGCAGCGGCGCGGCATAAAACCGCACCATGTCGCCCAGCCAGAGGCCGGCGCCAGACAGCGGACCGCGCAGGCGCAGCTCGAAGCGGGCCAGCTCGCGCACCAGCGAAGGCGCATCGGCCCAGTGCTCGCCGGTCACCCACTGGTTGGTGGCGAACCAGCACAGGGGCAGGCCGCGCGCGTCCAGCGCCAGGCCGGCGAAGTGCGTCAGCCGGCCCTGGGGGCTGCGGCGGAACAGGTGGATGTGGCCATGCTCCTGCGGATGGCGCGCACTGTCTTTCTCGGCGCGGTCATGGGCATGGAAATAGAACTGCCAGCGCCCGCTGCTGTCGATGGCGTCGTGGCGGGGGTAGTGCTGCCAGACCTCGAAGCGCTGGCTGCGCCCGATGTAAGGGTGCAGCATGGAGCGCCCCTGGCGCGCCAGCCGCAGCTGCCGCGCAAGTGCGCCGTGCGCGGCGCGCCGGACCTGCTCGTGCGGGGCCACTGCGAGCACGTCGGCTCCGCTCAGCGGCTCTTCTTGCCGGCGTCGGGCGCGCTGTCGTCGCTGCTGCGGCGACGGCTCTTGCCGGCGCAGGGGTTGCCCGCGCAGGGGTTGTCGGCACGGCTGCGACGCTTGGAGCCGGCACAAGGATTGCCGGCACACGGGTTGTCGGCGCGGCTGCGGCGTTTGCTGCCGGCGCAGGGGTTGCCCGCGCAGGGATTGGCGGCGCGGGCCGGGGTGTCAGCGGTCTGCGCCACAGCGGCGACCGGCACGGCCCCCAGGGCGAGGGCGAGGGCCGAGACCAGCGGGGCCAGGGTGTTGCGGGGATGTTTCATGGAAAGCTCTCCTGAAAAAACTTGTTCAAACCTGGCCGGCTGCGCGCGCACGGCGCTCGAACCAGCCGCCGAGATAAAACACACCGACGGCAGCAGCCACCATGGCGGCCAGCACCAGCCACTCGGGCAGGCCCAGCGCTTCGGGCAGGCGGTCACCCTGGGTGAACTCGCCGGCGGTGGTCAGCGCGTCGAACTGCGGGAAGAAGCCGGCAAAAACGAAGGTGCCGATCAGCAGGCCGAGGAAGAAGACGACAGCGTCGATGCGGCCCGTCATCAGGCCCACGGCGGCGGTGCCGGGGCAGTAACCGCCCACGGCAAAACCGGCGCCAATCAGCGCGCCGCCAGCAGCGATGGCCCAGAGGTAGGGAATGGGCACGTACAGGGCGCTGGCCTCGACCAGGCCGGCCAGTTCCAGCACGTAGAGGCCGACCGCGGTGAAGACGATGGCCGTGAACATGACCTTGAAGACCGACCAGTCGCTCAGGCGGAACTGGGCGGTCAGCTTGCAGCCGCTGCCGAAACCGGCGCGCTCGAGCACGAAGCCGAAGCCGAAGCCCAGCAGGATGGCGAAGAAGATCTCGATCATTTGACACCCCCGCCGCTCAGGCGCGCGGCAATCAGACCGGCAGCGAAAAACGCCCCGAGGAAAACGAAACCGGCCACGCTGAGCACAGCCGCACCCGACAGGCCCACACCGCTGGTGCAACCGGCGGCAATGCGCGCGCCGATACCGGCCAGCACGCCGCCAGCCAGGGCCTTGAGCAGGCGCCCGGTGCGGCCAGCGCTGGCTGCGCCTTCGATGCGCCAGGCCAGACGACCGGCCAGCCAAGCCGAGACCAAGGCGCCCAGGAAAACACCGACCACCTGCCAACTGATCCACGAGGACAGCACGGCGCCGTCTTCGACCAGGGGGCCCAGGTAGTCGTTGGCCAGCGTCCACTGCGGCGCGGCGACATCGCCCAGCCAGGCGGTGAGGCGGGTGGTGAAACCGGTGGCGCCCAGGCCATGGCCGGTCAGGATGAAGGTCAGCAGCAGCACCACGCCCAGGGCGAGACCGGCCAACCAGGCAGGCCAGTAGGGCTTGCTGCCCGGCCGTTCACACGCATTGGAAATTTCCACGGGTTCTCCTCATGTATCGCTGGTTCAAACATACCCCAGGGGGCATGCATAAGAGCGCAAGTATAGAAGGATTCGGCCAAAAAGCCAGTGGGGGCCACCAGCCCCCACCAGCGCGTGGGGATTCAGAGGCGGAAGGTCTGCACCGCCTGCTCCAGGCGCTGGGCCTGGTCCTTGAGGCTGGCGGCGGCCGCGGCTGACTTGTTCGACCAGCGCGGCGTTCTGCTGGGTCATCTGGTCGAGTTGAGCGACGGCTTCATTGACTGACATGATGCCGCCGGACTGTTCGGCCGCATCGGTGGTGATTTCATGGATCACAGCACTGACGCGCTGCACCGCCTCCAGAATCTCCTGCATGGTGCGGCCAGCCTGCTGCACCAGGCTGGCGCCGGATTCGGCCTGGGCGACGGAGTCGCTGATCAGGTCCTTGATTTCGCGAGCCGCCACGGCGCTGCGGCTGGCCAGCTGGCGCACCTCGGCGGCCACGACGGCAAAACCGCGCCCCTGCTCGCCTGCGCGGGCCGCTTCCACCGCGGCGTTGAGCGCCAGGATATTGGTCTGGAAGGCGATGCCGTCAATCACGCCGATGATGTCGTGGATGCGACGCGAACTGTCGTTGATGCCAGCCATGGTCTGCACCACCTCGCCCACCACGGCGCCGCCGCGCCCGGCCACCTCGGCCGCGTTGCCCGCCAGCGCGTTGGCCTGGCCGGCCGCAGCCGCGGTGTGGCGCACGGTGCGGGTCAATTCGTCGAGACTCGACGCGGTGCGCTGCAGGTTGCCAGCCGCCTGCTCGGTGCGGTGGCTCAGGTCCTGGTTGCCCGCCGCGATCTCGCTGGAAGCCAGGGCGACGCCCTGCGTGGATTGGCGGATGTCGCCCAGGGTGGTGCGCAGCACGTCGGTGAGGCGGTGCACGGAGTCCAGCAGACTACCGGGGGGCGCTGGCCCATCGCTCAAGGCAAGGTTGCCGTCGGCCAGCTGGGCGAGGGTGTGCTGGGCGTCCGTCGGTTCGCCGCCCAGGACGGCCCGTGCCGTGCGCCGGATCCAGACCGTGAGCCCCACACAAACGAGCACGCACAGCAAGGTCAGCAGGCCCGTGAGCCAGGCCCCAACCTGGAGATAGCCCACCATCTCCTGTGTGCTGGCGACCTGCGCCTGCCGCTCCAGCCAGGCGGCACCGATCACCACGGTGGAACCGGCGCCGCCCACCATCACGGTCGGGACGATCATCGAGAGGGTCAGTTTCTGGGTGTAATTCATGTCGTTCGCCCTCCGACGCAGGATGCCGTGATGAATGGATCCATCCTAGCCAAAAACAGTCGGAGCGTCGCGTCGGGGGGCTCCGGAAGCTGGTGTGGGGCCGTCGACTTAGCGGAGGCTGGCGCGCGCCTGCACGAGGCGCTGGTCCAGATAGGCACCGTAGAAGTCGGGGATGTAGCCGCCCACCAGGCGCTCGGCCACCTCGGCGCCGCCACGACCAAAGAAGAGCACGGTGGGGGCGATGCGAATCTTCCACTGCCGCACCAGGTCGTCGTGGGTGACGGCCTTGCCGTGGAAGTCCAGCACACGGGTGCGACTGCGCATATCGACCTGCGCCACATGCAGGCGCTCCTCATGGTGCATGGGCGCCAGGTAGTTGTTGCGCACGATCTTGCAGAAGGCGCAGCCCTCCAGGCTGACCATGACCACCAGGGGCTCGCGTCGGGCCAGCGCAGCGGCCAGCTCTTCCTTGAGGTTGTGAGCGGCCGGCAGTTCAGCGGCCCGGGCCGCTTGCGGGGCCAGCGGCAAGACGGCGGCGGCCAGCAACAGATCGCGCCGGGCGATACCCGCGCGCTTCATTTGCCGCCCTCCTGCTCGAGCAGCAGGTAGGTGTTGTAGGCGTTCATGCGGTTGGCGATGCGGAACAGGGGCAGGTGTTCGAACTGGCTCCAGTCGGTGTTCTTGTAGGCCTCGTCGAAGGGCTCAAGGTTGGCCGCGGCCTTGCCCATGCTATCGCGCAGGTAGACCAGGTAGTCGCGCGTGAGCTGCATGTCCTTGCGTGCCTCACGCGACAGCGGGCCGTGACCGGGCACGATGACGTTTGCGTCGAAGCCCAGCAGCTTTTCCAGCGCCAGGATCCACTGCCGGCTGTCGGCCTGGCCGACGTAGGGAATGCGGCTGCGAAAGACCAGGTCGCCGGCGAACAGCACCTTCTCCAAGGGCAGGTAGACCACCAGGTCTTCCGGCGTGTGCGACGGGCCGACGATGCGGATCTGGAAGTCCACGCCACCGATCGTGAGCGTCTTGTCGCCATCGAGCCATTCGTCGGCCTCGACCAGGCGGGTGTCTTCGTCGATCCAGGGGGCCAGTTCCACCCGCGAGGCCTCCAGGCGCAGGCGCGCGGTCTCGGAGTTCATGTAGACCTTGGCCGCCCGGTGGGCAATGATGCGCGCGCCCTTGGCCTTGAAGGCCTGCAGGCCGTAGATGTGGTCGGCGTGGTAATGCGTGACGATGACGTGCGTGACGGGCCGGGGCGTGACCTTGCGGATCTCGGCCATCAGGCGCTCGGCCAATGCCGGCGAGCCCAGCGCGTCGATCACCACGACGCCGGTGGACGTGACCACAAAGGCGGCGTTGGAGATGAAGTTCTGGTTGGCGGGCGAGCCCAGCGCGGACACGCCCTCGACGTACCAGGCCGAGGGGGCCACCTGCTGCGCCACCATGGGCGGCGCCTCGGCCCGGACGGCGACCACCAGGCCCAGCAGGGCCAGGGCGGCCATCATCCCGCGGGCGAGCCAGCGGGGGCCCTTCATTCCGTACGTGCGCATTCCAACTCCAGTCTGGTGACCTGGCCGCCCCATCGGTCCGGGATTTTTTTGAGGCAGGTCAAGCCGCTACGATGCAATTATGTTTAGCATCCAATATAAGCATTTACTAAATTATGGTACGGCTTCATGAACCTGGCAACCCTACTTGAGCAGCATGGCGAAAGCCTGGTGCTCGCCATCGTCGGCGGCGTGATCGGCCTGCTGTTCGGCTTCTTCGCCCAGCGCTCCAAGTTCTGCCTGCGGGCGGCAACCATCGAGTTCTGGCACCGCAAGTTCGGCGAAAAGCTCTCGGTCTGGCTGCTGGCTTTCTCCACCGCCGTGGTGCTGGTACAAGGCCTCATCGTGCTGCAGGCGCTGGACACCAGCACGGCACGCCAGCTGGCCGCGCGCGGCAGCCTGTCGGGCGCGCTGATCGGCGGCCTGCTCTTCGGTGCCGGCATGATCATGACGCGCGGCTGCGCCAGCCGCCTGCTGGTGCTCTCGGCCAACGGCAATCTGCGCGCCCTGCTCTCGGGTCTTATCTTCGCCGTCACGGCGCAGGCTGCGCTCTCGGGCGCGCTGGCGCCCTTGCGGATGGAGATCAGCAACTGGTGGACGGTGGAGGGCGGGCCGACCCGCGACCTGCTGGCCATCAGCGGCATCGGCCATTGGGGCGGCCTGTATGTGGGCCTGATCTGGTTTGCGGCGGCGCTGTACTTCGCCATCCGCAGCGGCTGGGGCCTGTGGAAATGGGTGGGCGGCATCGGCACCGGCCTGGCCGTGGCGGCGGCCTGGTGGGCCACCTACCTGATCTCGTCCAACAGCTTCGGTGTGGTGCAGGTGCAGGGCCTGACCTTCAGCGGGCCCTCGGCCGAGTGGCTGATGCGTGTGCTGTCCTCACCGGCACCGGCCATCGGGTTCGACTTCGGCCTGCTGCCCGGGGTGTTCGCCGGCTCCTTCATCGGCGCCCTGATCGGCCGGGAGTTCCAGCTCGAAGGCTTCAAGGACGGCTACAGCATGCGCCGTTACATCGCGGGCGCGATGCTGATGGGCTTTGGCTCCATGCTGGCCGGCGGCTGCGCCGTGGGTGCGGGCATGACCGGTGGCGCCGTGTTCGCGCTCACCGCCTGGCTGGCGCTGATCGGCATGTGGGCCGGCGCCGGCCTCACTGACCGCCTGATGGACAGCCAGGGCGCGACGCAGCAGGCAGGCCAGCAGGTGGTCGGCACAGCGGCCACGATGCGGGCACCTTGATTTGATTCGTGTAAGGTTGCTGCGGGTAAACACCCGGGACAATCCCGGGGGCGACTCGCTAAATTAGTCGCTATTGATATTTCATTCGACCAAGGAGACCTTCATGCGCCTTACACCCCTCTGGGCGGCCATGCTGCTGTTGGGCAGCTACGCCGGCAGCGCCACCGCTGCCACGCCGCAGGACACCGTCAAGCTGCACCAGCGTGCACTGGCCGCGACCTGCGCCAACTGCCACGGCACCGACGGCCGTACCGTCAGCGGTTCGGCCATCCCCTCGCTGGCCGGCATGCCGCGCGAATACATGGTGGCGCAGATGAAGGCCTTCCGCGAAGGCACGCGTCCGGCCACCGTGATGCACCAGCTGACCAAGGGACTGACCGATGAACAGATCGAGTCCGTGTCCACCTATTTCTCGACGCTCAAGCGCTGAGCAGGAGACCAGAACCATGAAACGACGCAGTTTTGTACAAGCCTCGCTGGCGCTGGGCACCGTGGGCTCCCTGTCCATGGTGGGTTGCGCCACCACCGCCCCCCTTCCCTCCAAGGCCAAGGTGGTGGTGATCGGTGGCGGCTATGGTGGCGCCACCGCCGCCAAATACGTGCGCATGCTCTCCAACTACCAGATCGACGTGGTGCTGGTGGAGCCCAACGACAGCTTCATCTCCTGCCCCATCTCCAACCTGGTGATCGGTGGCTCCAAGACCATGGGCGACATCACCACGCCCTACGACAAGCTCAAGAGCAATCACGGCGTGATCCATGCGCGCGACCGCGTCACGGAAATCGACCGCGGCAAGAAGACGGTGACCCTTGCGGGCGGCGCCACCCTCGGCTACGACAAGCTGATCGTCTCGCCCGGCGTCGACATGATGTGGGGCAGCGTCGCCGGCCTGAAGGACGCCAGTGCCTCGGGCCAGATCCTGCAGGCCTGGAAGGCCGGCCCCGAGACCGCCGCCCTGCGCCGCCAGCTCGAAGCCATGCCCGACGGCGGCGTCTACGCCATCGCCGTGCCGCTGGCGCCCTACCGCTGCCCGCCCGGCCCCTACGAGCGCGCCAGCCAGGTGGCCAGCTACTTCAAGAAGGCCAAGCCGAAGTCCAAGGTGCTGATCCTGGACGCCAACCCGGACGTCACCTCCAAGGGCCCGCTGTTCAAGAAGTTCTGGGCCGAGAACTACGCCGGCATGCTGGAGTTCCGCGGCAACCACAAGGCCATCGCGGTCGACGCGAAAACCCGGACCGTCAAGTTCGAGACCTCGGATGACGTCAAGGCCGACGTGCTCAACGTGCTGCCGGACATGAGCGCAGGCCTGATCGCCATGCAATCGGGCCTGGCCAATGCCAACGGCCGCTGGTGCAACGTGAACTACCAGACCTTCGAGTCCACCGCCGCCAAGGACGTGCACGTGATCGGCGACTCGGTGCTGGCCGCACCCGCCATGCCCAAGTCCGGCCACATGGCCAACTCGCACGGCAAGGTGGTGGCCGCCGCCGTGGTGGCCCAGCTCTCGGGCATGGAAGTCAACCCGCAACCGCTGCTGACCAACACCTGCTACAGCTTCGTCAACGACAAGCTGGTGGTGCACGTGGCGTCCGTCCACCAGTACGTGGCGGCCGAGAAGACCTTCAAGACGGTAGCGGGCTCGGGCGGCGTCTCCAGCGCCCCCAACGAGCTCGAGGGCATCTACGCCTGGAACTGGGCCCAGAACATCTGGGCGGATACACTGCTTTGATGCGGTCGGGCCCGGTGCCGCGCCGGGCCCCTGCCTGCCGGCACTCGCCGGCTTTTTCTTGCTACCGAATTCAGGAGTTGCTCATGTACAAATTCATCACCACCCTCGCCCTGGCCTGCGCCGCCACCCTGGGTTTCGCCTCCGCGGCGCAAGCGCAAGCCACGCAGCAGGTCAAGGCGGCCTACCACATCAACACCGATGTCAACACGGTACCGGCCATCCTGAACAACATCCGCAACCACATGGCCGCAGACCCGAAGGCCAAGATCGTGGTGGTGACGCACGGCCCCGGCATCAACTTCCTGCTGCAGGACGCCAAGGACAGCCAGGGCCGCGAGTTCAGCGGTGTTGTAAGCGACCTGGCCGGCAAGGGTGTCGAGTTCCGCGTCTGCAACAACACGCTGACGGTGCGCAACATCAACCCGGACCGCCTGCTGATGGAAACCAAGATCGTGCCCTCGGGTGTGGCCGAGGTGGCACGTCTGCAGGCACTGGAAGGTTACGTCTACCTGAAGCCCTGAGCACAAGGATGCTCAGCGAAAAGGGGCCTGACCGGCCCCTTTTTCTTTGCGCGTATCCGGGCGCTCAGGCCGCTGGTGAGGTCGAGGCTTCGGCCATGGGGGACTCGAAGTCCGCATCCATGGCGATCTGGGTGCACACGGCACGACACAGCGATGAAACGCGGTCGTCGATGATGCGGTAGTAGATCTGCACGCCTTCACGGCGCTTGCCCAGCACACCCGCCTGGTACAGCGTGGTCAGGTGCTGGGACATATTGGGCTGGGTGGTGTCGATCTTGCTCAGCAGGTAGCTGACATTGCGCTCGCCATCACACAGGTGGCTGATGATCTTGAGCCGCATGGGCGCCGACATGACACGGAAAACCTCCGCTGCCAGTTCGAAAACCTGATCCGGTTCAGTCACGGTGGCCGGGGTTGCCTGGATGGAACGCTTGCTCATGACTAGCTGATCCTAATATAAGAACATATTCATTCTACAGAATGCCTGATACATGTATCAGGCATTTCGATCCCGCAAGGTGCGGCTGAGCAACAGTACCGGGATCAGGCCCACCAGCACCAGGGCCAGCGAAGGCAGGGCCGCCTCGCCCAGGCGCTCGTCGCGCGCCAGCTGGTAGGCCACCACGGCCAGGGTGTCGCTGTCGAAGGGCCGCAGCACCAGGGTGGCCGGCAGTTCCTTCATGACATCGACAAACACCAGCAGCGTGGCGGCCACCACCGAGCGGCGCAATAGGGGCCAGTGCACGCGACGCAGCAGGCCGAAGCCGCTGCTGCCCAGCATGCGGGCGCTGTCGTCCAGGCTGGGCGGAATACGCGCATAACCGCTTTGCACCGACTGCAGGGCCACTGCCACGAAACGCACCAGGTAGGCCCAGACCAGGCCCAGCGAGGTGGCCGTGACCCAGTAGGCAGCGCCCGCCTCGGGCCAGCGGGCCTGCACCCAGCCCACCGGCAACAGCAGGCCCACGACGATGACCGCGCCCGGCACGGCATACCCCAGGCCGGCCAGCCAGACCACGGTGCGTGTCAGCACATCCGGCAGGCGCCGCAGGGCATAGGCCAGCAGCAGGGCCAGGGCCACGGCCAGCACGGCGCTGAGCAGACCCAAGCGCACGCTGTTGGCGGCCCAGCCCAGGAAACGGTCCCAGGGCAGTTCGGTCCAATCGGCCAGCAGGGGACGGAACATGAACAGCACCGGTGCCACAAACCCCATCACGAGCGGCAGGCCACAGACGACCCAGGCGGCGGCCAGGCGCAGACCGCGCAGGGACACCGGCCGCGCCTCGGCGCCGGCCTGGCGCGACGTGCGCGAACTGACGAAGCGCAAACGCTGGCGCGAACGGTGCTCCAGCCACAGCAGCAGGGCCACCAGCGCCAGCAGCAGGGTGGCCAGCTGGGCGGCGGCGATGCGGTTGTCCATGGCCAGCCAGGCCTTGTAGATGCCGGCGGTGAAGGTCTGGATGCCGAAGTAACTGGCCACGCCGAAGTCGGCGAGCGTTTCCATCAGCGCCAGCGCCACGCCGGCAGCCACGGCCGGCCGCGCCAGCGGCAGCGCCACTTCGCGGATGCGGCGCGACAGCGGTGCGCCCAGCAGGCGGGCTGCCTCCATCAGGTGGCTGGCACGCTCGGCCAGGGCCGTGCGCGCCAGCAGGTAGACGTAGGGGTAGAGCGCGAAAGTCAGCACCCACGCCGCACCCGCCGTGTTGCGGATCTCGGGAAAGACGCGCCCTTCCAGGCCGGTGGCCGCGCGCAGCCAAGTCTGCAAGGGGCCGCTGTACTGCAGGAAGTCGGTGTAGGCATAAGCCACCACATAGGCCGGCATGGCCAGCGGCAGCAACAGCGCCCATTCGAAAAAACGCCGGCCGGGAAAGTCGAACAACGTAACCGCCGCCGCCGAGGACAGGCCCACCGTGATGACACCCACCGTCACCAGCAGGCAGAGCCAGAAGGTGGTGGCCAGGTAGTCGGGCAGGACGGTGCGTGCCATCTCCAGCAGGATCTCCGTGGCCTGGTTGCCGGGCACGCCACCGGGCAGCCAGGCCCCCAGCAAGGCCAGTACGGGCAGCATCAGGGCAGCGGTCAGGAGCAGCAGGAAAAGATGTCGGAGCCGGCGCAAGGGCATGAGGTAACCCGAAAAGACTGGGAAGGCGGAATGAGAATTGTAAGCATCTACAATAAGGCTTCGTCTCACGCACTCAAAGTGTGAACAGGTCCACATCATGTTCCTTGAAGTCTCCAAGCTCGACGTGCGTTATCCCGGCGCAGCCCAGGCCGCGGTCCAGGGTGTCTCGCTGGGCCTGCGGGCTGGAGACATCGGTGTGCTGATCGGTCCCTCGGGTTGCGGCAAGACCACGCTGCTGCGCGCGGTGGCCGGGCTGGAGCCGGTCAGCGGCGGCGAGATCCGCCTCTCGGGCCAGGTGGTGGGCAGCAGCGACACCCAGCTGGCGCCCGAAGAGCGCCGCATCGGCATGGTGTTCCAGGACTACGCCTTGTTCCCGCATCTGGACGTGGGACGCAATGTGGCCTTCGGCATCGACCACTTGCCCAAGGCCGAGCGCGCGCTGCGCGTGCGCGAGGTGCTGGCCCTGGTGGGCCTGGAAGGCAGCGAGACCCGCTATCCGCATGAACTCTCAGGCGGGCAGCAGCAGCGTGTGGCGCTGGCGCGCGCGCTGGCGCCGCGCCCGCAATTGCTGCTGCTGGACGAACCCTTTTCCAACCTGGACGTGGAGCTGCGCGAGCGCCT
>CALRZY010000025.1:0-27691 GCA_943372765.1 Curvibacter sp. AEP1-3 | reverse complement strand
CTGGCGCACGAGGTGCGCAACATCCTCAAGGCGGCCCAGGCCACGGCCCTGTTCGTCACGCACGACCAGTTGGAGGCCTTTGCCATCGGCGACACCATCGGCGTCATGAACGAAGGTCACCTGCACCAGTGGGACGACGCGTACACGCTATACCACCGCCCGGCCACGCGCTTCGTGGCCGACTTCATCGGACATGGCGTGTTCGCACCGGCCACCATCCGCGAAGTGAACCAGCAGATCGTGGTGCAGACGCCGCTGGGCGAACTGACCGATGTGGCCGAATGCCCCCTGCCCTGCTCCTTCTCAGGCGGCGAGTGCGACGTGCTGCTGCGTGCCGACGACATCGTGCATGACGACGACGCGCCGGTAAAAGCCGAGATCGTGCGCAAGGCTTTCCGCGGCTCCGAGTTTCTCTACACGCTAAGGCTGGCCGGTGGCCAGACCGTGCTAGCCCATGTGCCCAGCCACCACGACCACAAGATCGGTGAGTGGATCGGCATCCGGCCCCAGGTGGACCATGTGGTGACCTTCAACCGGGCCTGCCCGGTACAAGGCACCGAAATGTGCCAGATGCCCTGTGCGCACCGGGGCGACAGCGAGGTTGCACCGCTCAGCGTGGTGCCTGTGCGCGCAGGCTGATCACGTGCTCGCGCAAGGACAGCGCCCAGGCCCGGCGCTCGCGCCCCTGCGCTGGCTGGGGCGCGCCAAAGACGATGCGCACCGTGATGCCACGCGCTCGCACGGTGCGCCAGACCGAACCCACCAAGGTGTCGTCCCCCACATAACAGGGCGCCAGGCTGCGCTCGCCGCTGTGGGTGTCGATGAACTGCAGGGCCACGGGCTGCACCGGCGCGCCAGCCGCAATGGCCGCCTGCAGCAGGTTGGCATGGAAGGGCAGCAAATCCACGCCGTCGCTGGTGGTGCCTTCGGGAAACACGGCCAGCACGTCACCGGCGCGCAGGCTGTCGGCCATGTGGTGCACCACACGCATGGCGTCACGGCGCGATTCGCGCTGGATGAACAGCGTGCCCACGCCGCTGGCCAGGGCACCGATCAGCGGCCAGGCCTGGACATCGGCCTTGGAGACAAAACGGCAGAAGCGCGCTGCGTGCAGCGAGGTGATGTCCAGCCAGGAGATGTGGTTGGCGACCAGCAGCAGCGGGCCGGGCAATGTGGCATCTCCCTGAACTTCAAGCCGGATGCCCAGGCGCGCGAGCATCTCTTGCGACCAGACCTGCACGCGTATGGCACGCTGCTCCTCACTCAAGCCCGGGAAACGCAGCAGGATGGTCAGCAGGCCCGCGACGATGTGCGTGAGCGCGCGTCCCAGGCGCCAGACAGCGCGCCAGACAGCGGCTTTTTCAAGCTGCCTGGTATGCAACCTGCCCACCCACGATGGTGCAGCGCACACGCGCAGGCAACTCGTAACCGGCGAAGGGTGTGTGCTTGCCCTGGCTGCGCAGGGCCTGTGGCGTCACCGTCCATTCGGCCTGCGGGTCAAACACGCAGACATCGGCCACGCCGCCCACCACCAGCTGGCCGGCACTGGCCTGCAAGGTGCCCAGCGCGTTGCCCAGCACGCGCGCCGGCTCGCTGGTCAGCACGGCCAGGGCGCGCGTGAGGCCCACGCCGCTTTCCTGGCCCCACTTGAGCGCCAGGCTCAGCAGCAGCTCCACGCCGGTGGCCCCGGGCTCACTCTCGGCAAAGGGCAGCATCTTGGCGTCCTCATCGACGGGCGTGTGGTCGGACACGAGCGCGTCGATGGTGCCGTCGGCCAGGCCCTCGCGCAGGGCGTCGCGGTCGGCCTGCTGCCGCAAGGGCGGATTGAGCCGCATGCGGCTGTCGAAATAACCGATGTCGTTGTCGGTCAGGTGCAGGGAGTTGATGCTCACGTCGCAGGTCACGGGCAGGCCCTCGTCCTTGGCCTCCCTGAACAGTGCCAAGCCGGCCGCGCTGCTGAGGCGGCAAAGGTGCACGCGCGCGCCAGTGCTGCGCATCAACTCGAAGATGGTGTGCAGGGCAATGGTCTCGGCCGCCACCGGCACGCCCGACAGGCCCAGGCGCGTGGCCAGCGCACCGCTAGCCGCCACGCCCTGGCCCATGTAGTGATCGTTCGGACGCAGCCAGACGGCGTAACCGAAGGTGCTGGCGTACTGGAAGGCGCGCTGCAGGATCTGGGTGTTGACCAGGGGCACGTCGGCCTGGCCAAAAGCCACGCAGCCGGACTCGGTCAGCTCGACCATCTCGGTCAGGATCTCGCCCTTCAGGTTGCGCGTGAGCGCACCGATGGGGAAAACGCGCGCCTGATGCAGTTTCTCGGCGCGGAATTTGAGCATCTCGACCAGGCCCGGCTCATCTAGCACGGGGTCGGTGTCGGGCGGGCAGGCCAGGCTGGTGACACCGCCGGCCACCGTGGCGGCCATCTCGGATTCGAGCATGCCTTCGTGCTCGTGGCCCGGCTCGCGCAGGCGCACGGTCAGATCCATCAGGCCGGGGGCCACGACGCAGCCGCCCGCCTCGACCACCCGATTGGGCGCGAAATCGGCCGGCACCTTGCCGATGGCGACAATGCGCCCGGCGGCAATGGCCACATCGGCGATCTCGTCGCGGTTGCTGGCGGGGTCGATGACCCGGCCACCCTTGATCAACAGTTTCATTCTGGTTTGCTCCCGCTCACGCTTCGTTTCCGGCCACGATGCTCATCACTGCCATGCGCACTGCAATGCCGAAGGTGACCTGCGGCAGGATGACGCTCTGCTTGCCGTCCACCACGTTGGAATCGATCTCGACGCCGCGGTTGATCGGCCCCGGGTGCATCACGATGGCGTCGGGCTTGGCCAGCTGCAGCTTCTCGGGCGTGAGGCCGAAGCTCTTGAAGTACTCCTGGCTGGAAGGCAGCAGGGCGCCGCTCATGCGCTCGTTCTGCAGGCGCAGCGCGATGATGACGTCGCAACCCTGGATGCCTTCTTCCAGCGTGTGGCAGACGCGCACGCCCATGGGCGCCATGGTGGCCGGCACCAGGGTCTTGGGGCCGACCACACGCACCTCGGCGCAGCCCAGGGTGGTCAGCGCATGGATGTCGGAGCGCGCCACGCGCGAGTGCAGCACGTCGCCGACGATGGCCACCGTGAGGTTGGAAAAATCCTTCTTGTAGTGCCGGATGGTGTACATGTCCAGCAGGCCCTGGGTGGGGTGGGCGTGGCGTCCGTCGCCGGCATTGACCACGTGCACGTGCGGTGCGACGTGCTGGGCGATCAGGTAGGGCGCGCCGGACTCGCTGTGGCGCACCACAAAGAGGTCGGCGGCCATGGCGCTCAGGTTGGCGATGGTGTCCAGCAGCGACTCGCCCTTGGAGGCCGAGGAGCGCGCGATGTCGAGGTTGATGACATCGGCCGACAGGCGCGTGGCGGCGATCTCGAAGGTGGTGCGTGTGCGGGTGGAGTTCTCGAAGAAGAGGTTGAACACGCTCTTGCCGCGCAGCAGCGGCACCTTTTTCACTTCGCGGTCGCTGACGCTGACGAAGTTGGCAGCCGTGTCCAGGATGTGCGTGAGGATGTCGCGCGGCAGTCCTTCGGTGGACAGCAGGTGGATCAGCTCGCCGTGCTTGTTGAGTTGGGGATTGCGTTTGTACAGCATGGGTCTGGCCTGGGTCGGTGCGGTCAGTGGGGCTGGGAGCGGACGGGTTGCATCATGCCGCCTCCACCTTGAAGCTGAAGCGGTCGCTCTTGTCACGTGCCAGCGCCAGCAACTGGTCGGCCGCCAGCGCCACGCGTGCGGCGGCGAAGTCGGCCTGGATGGGCAGTTCGCGCCCGCCGCGGTCCACCAGCACGGCCAGCTTGATGTCGGCCGGACGGCCGTAGTCGAACAGTTCGTTGATGACGGCACGGATGGTGCGGCCGGTGTAGAGCACGTCGTCGAGCACGATGATCCGCGCCTCGTTGACATCGAAGGGCAGCACGGTCTGGCCGCCGCCGGCCAGGCCACGCTGCGCGAAGTCGTCGCGGTGCATGGCCGAGGAGATGGCGCCGTGCTCACCGGGAAGCTTGAGGTCGCGCTGCAGGCGCTCGGCCAGCCAGGCGCCGCCCGAAGTCACACCCACCAGGCGGGTATCTGCAGTGCAAAGGCCACGCACGCCGCGTTGCAGTTCGCCGTAGAGGGCTTCGGCGTCCAGGGTGAGTACGCTCATTCCAGGTTCCTCAAGAATTGATCCAGGATCACGCAGGCCGCACCCGCATCCGCATCCACTGCGCCAGCCGCCAGGGCCTCGGTGGTGCTGTAACGTTCGTCGACCTCGTAGACCGGCAGGCCGAAACGGCCGCGCAACTGGCGCGCGAATTTCTGCGCACGCGCCGTATTCTCATGCGGCGCGCCGTCGGGGTGGAAGGGCACGCCAACCACCAGCGCATCGGGCTGCCACTCCTTGAGCCGCTCGGCAACGCGCTCAAACCGGGCATCCCCTTCGGCACGGATGGTGGGCTGGGGCTGGGCCTGGCGCAGCATCCGGTTGCCAACCGCGACACCGGTGCGCTTGAGACCGAAATCGAGAGCGAGAAAGCTTTGCTGTGTAGTGGGGACGGCAGTCATGGTTGCTACCGTGTTCATGCCAACACCGCCTCCGCACTAACGCCCCAAACCGCGAAACGCCGTGGAACCGGCTTCGCCGGGCCACTGGCGTTGCCCCCTGCAAGGGGGGAGGCGGAGCGCAGCGGAGCCTGGGGATGTTCCATGTTACGCATGCCCCACATCGGGCGAGAGCATCCAGGCCTGCAGGCCCAGCAGGGACAGCGCCTTGTCGTAGCGTTGCGCCACCGGTGTCTCGAAGATCACGATGGGATCGGCGTGGACGATCAGCCAGCTGTTCTCCCCGATTTCCGACTCCAGCTGGCCCTGGCCCCAAGCCGAATAGCCCAGCGAGACCAGCACACGGCTGGGGCCGGCACCGGTGGACAGGGCCTCGAGCACGTCGCGCGAGGTGGTCATCTCCAGACCGCCGGGAATCATCATGGTGGAGGCATAGACCGGTTCCGGTTTTTCGGCCGCCGGCTCCTGCAAGGCTTCGTGCAACACAAAACCACGTTCGGTCTGCACGGGCCCACCGTGGAAGACGGGGGCGTCCTTGAGGTCGGCACGTCCCAGCGGCAGCTCGACCTTGTCAAACAGGCCCTGCAGCTTGATGTCGGTGGGTTTGTTGATCATCAGGCCCAGCGCACCGCGCTCGCTGTGCTCGCAGAGGTAGACCACACTTTTGGAAAAAGTCTCATCGGCCAGACCGGGCATGGCGATCAGGAAATGATTCGTGAGGTTGATGGGTGCAGAATCATCGGCCATGCTTTGATTTTAACGGTGATATGCAAAAACCCCTGGATTCCGGTCTGGTCTGGTTCCGGCGCGACCTGCGGGTCGACGACCACGCGGCCCTGCACCTGGCCCTGCAACAGTGCCAGCGCGTCTATTGCGCCTTCGTTTTCGACCGGGACATCCTGGACCCGCTGCCGCGCAGCGACCGCCGGGTGGAGTTCATCCGCGCCTCGCTGGTCGAGCTGGATACAGACTTGCGCGCGCTGGCTGCTCAGGCGCACGCCGGCCTGATCGTGCGCCATGGCCGCGCCACCGAGGCCCTGCCCGCCCTGGCCCAGGCGCTGGGGGTGCAGGCCGTGTACGCCGCACACGATTACGAGCCGCAGGCCCAGGCGCGGGATGCCCAGGTGCGTGGAGCGCTGGCCAGCCTGGGCATCGCCCTGCACACCTGCAAGGACCACGTGATCTTCGAGGGCCGCGAAGTCCTCACCGGCGGCGGCACGCCCTACACCGTCTTCACACCTTACAAGAAGGCCTGGCTGGCGCGGCTGGCGGCCACGCAGCTGCCGGTGTTCGACTGCGCCCCACTGGCCGCTGGCCTGGCCCCGCGACCCGAGTCCCTGCGCCAGCCGGTGCCGACCCTGGCCGAACTCGGCTTCGAGCCCAGCAACCTGACCCAGCTCAGGATACCCACCGGCAGCAGTGGCGCGCGCCAGCTGTTTGCGGATTTTTTCGAGCGCATGGACCAGTACCAGGACACACGTGACTTCCCAGCCCTCAAGGGCCCGAGCTACCTGGGCGTGCACCTGCGTTTTGGCACGGTCTCCCTGCGCCGTCTGGTCAGCACGGCGCAGCAGCGCAGCCAGCAAGGCAGTGCCGGCGCTGCGACCTGGCTCAGCGAGCTGGTCTGGCGTGATTTCTACTTCCAGATCCTGGCCAACTTCCCTCACGTGGCGACCCATGCCTTCAGGCCGGCCTATGACGCGATTCAATGGGAACAAGGCGCCCATGCGCAGGCCGTCTACGCGGCGTGGTGCGAGGGCCGTACGGGTTACCCCATCGTCGACGCGGCCATGGCGCAGCTCAACCAGAGCGGCTACATGCACAACCGCCTGCGCATGGTGGCGGGCAGCTTTCTTGTGAAAGACCTGGGTATCCACTGGCAATGGGGCGAGCGCTACTTTGCCGAGAAGCTCAACGACTTTGAGCTCGCGTCCAACAACGGCGGCTGGCAGTGGGTGGCCTCCAGTGGCTGTGATGCGCAGCCCTGGTTCCGTATCTTCAACCCGATCAGCCAGAGCAAGAAGTTCGACCCGCAGGGTCGTTTCATCCGCCGTTACCTGCCGCAGCTCGCGGCCCTGCCCGATGCCGCGCTGCACGCGCCCTGGCTGGCTGGTCCGCTCGAACTGTCCGCCGCCGGCGTGACCCTGGGCAGCGGCTACCCCCTGCCCCTGGTCGCCCACGACGAGGCGCGTGCACTGACGCTGACGCGTTACGCGGTCGTCAAGAAGCCGGGAGAAAAAGAAGACTGAACCCTGCAGGCCAAGCCCGCAGGGTGGTCTGAAATCAGGCCGGGACAGCCTGCGTGCAGTAGTGCTTCACGAGGCCCAGCAGCTCGTCTTCGCCATAGGGCTTGCCCAGGTAGTGGTTCACACCCAGCTCCTTGGCATGCTCGCGATGCTTCTCGGCGATGCGTGAGGTGATCATGATGATGGGCAGGTCGCGCAGCTTGGCATCGGCGCGGATGTTGCGTGCGAGGTCGAAGCCATCCATACGCGGCATCTCGATGTCAGACAGCACCACCGCCGGACGCTCCTCGGCCAGGCGTTCGAGCGCCTGCAGGCCGTCCGCCGCCATGGCCACACGGTAACCTTCGCGGCGCAGCAGGCGCTGCGTGACACGACGCACGGTGATGGAGTCGTCCACCACCAGCACCAGCGGCAACTCGCCACCGGTACCCGGGACCACCTGTTCGGCCACCGGCAAGCGGGGCTGGCCCGCCGTCGACGGCTCGCTGCTGGCCTGTTGCAGCTCGTAGGCCTTGTCGCCGAACACGGTCGCCAGCGCCACCGGGTTGTAGATCAGCACCACCGCACCCGAGGCCAGCACGGACATGCCCGCCAGACCCGGCAGGCGCGACAGCTGCGGCCCGAGGTTCTTCACCACGACCTCCTGGTTGCCCAGCACTTCGTCGACGTGGATGGCCAGACGCTGGCCCGCACTGCGCAGCACCACCACCGGCTGGGTCTTGCCCACGTGTTCATGGCTGCGGGTGGAAGCCTGCAGGAGCGCGCCGGACCAGAAGAAAGGCACCGTCTCGCCGCCGTAGTCGATGCTGCCCTGGGCATAGGACTGCTCCAGTTCAGCGTAGCTGAGGCGACGCACGATCTCGACCAGGTTGGCCGGCACGCCGATGTTGAGCTCGCCCATGCGCAGCATGATCACCTGCGTGACGGCCGTCGTCAGGGGCAACACCAGCTTGAAGCTGGTGCCGGCGCCGGCGGTGCTGGAGGTCTCGATGCGGCCACCCAGGGCCTGCACCTCGGAACGCACCACGTCCATGCCGATACCGCGTCCGGACAGCTCGGTCACGCTGGACGCGGTGGAGAAACCCGGCATGAAGATCATGTTGGCCGCGTCCGCATCGCTCAGTGGCTGGCCTGGCGCCACCATGCCCTGGGCCAGCGCCTTTTCGCGGATGCGCGGCAGATCGAGGCCGGCACCGTTGTCGCTGAAGACGACCGAGACGTCATTGCCTTCCTGGTGCAGGCTGATGGTGATGGTGCCGGCCGCCGGCTTGCCGGCGGCTTCCCGCTGCTGCGGCGGCTCGATGCCGTGCGCCACGGAATTGCGCAGCATGTGCTCGAAGGCCGGTGTCATGCGGTCCAGCACGCCACGGTCGATTTCCATCGTACCGCCGGTGATGTCGAGCTTGACCTGCTTGCCCGCGTCCTTGGCCGCCTGCCGCACCACGCCGTAGAGGCGCTCGGAGATGCCTTCGAATTCCATCATGCGCGTGCGCAGCAGGTCGCGCTGCAATTCGCGCGTCTGGCGCGCCTGGGCGATCAGGTCGTCCTCGGTGCCGCTGATGGTCTGCTGCAGGTTGCGCTGCACGGTGGCCACGTCGTTGACCGACTCGGCCATCATGCGGGTGAGTTCCTGCACGCGGGTGAAACGGTCGAACTCCAGCGGGTCGAAACCCTGCGCTGTGTCCTTGGCCTGCGCCAGGCGCGACTGCATCTGCGACTCTGCCTGCAGTTCGACGTCGCGCAGGTGGGTGCGCAGACGGTCCAGGTTGGCCGTCAGCTCGGAGAGCGAACCATTGAGCTGGCCCAGACGCTGGTCCAGGCGGCTGCGGGTGATCATGACCTCACCGGCCTGGTTGACCAGGCGGTCGAGCAGTTGCGAGCGCACACGCACGGTCTGACCCGAGGTGGAGCGGGCCGTGGCCGAAGGCAGCTTGGCCGGCACGACAGCGGGTGCCGCCACGGACGGCCGCGCAGCCACGGGCGGACGCTGAGCCACCTTGGCCACCGGCTCGGGGGCAGGTGCCGCTACCGGTTCGGGCGCAGCGACGGTGCTAGGGCGGGGCGCCGGAGCTTGCGGCACGTAGGCTTCTTCGACTGTACCGCGGCAGAGATCGTCAAAAACCTGCTGCAGGCGGTCATAACGCGTGAGCAGAGGATCGATCTGCGCGGCCTGGATGAACTCGCTGCCCATCTGTTCGATGGCCGATTCCATGCGGTGCGCCATTTCGCCCAGACGCATGGCGCCGGCAAGACGCGCGCTGCCTTTGAGCGTGTGCAGCACCCGCAGCACATCCAGGCGTGCGCCGCCGTGGTCGGGTTTTTCCGACCACTGGCGCAGAGCGGCTGCCAGCTGGGGCATGAGTTCGACGGCCTCTTCCTCGAAGATCGGGAACAGGTCGGCGTCGATCACGTCGACGGCATCGATCTCTTCATCGCTGTCGTCGACCACGATCTTGGCGGCACCGGGCAAGGCCGAGGCGGCAGGCGCCGCTGCCGGCATGACCGGCGCGACAGGTTTGGGCACAGGGGCAAGGACGGTCGGTGCCGACTTGACGGGCTCGAAGTCGAAGTTCAGATCACCCAGGTCCAGTTCGGGCACTTCGGTCACCGTGAGCGCCTGCTGGCCGCTGTCAGGCTCGAGGGTGTCGAGCTCGGCAAACTCGGTCGTGTGGATCGCGTTCAGCGCCTCGACCAAACCGGGTTCCGGCGCCTTCAGGAAACCAGCAGCGAACTGGTGCAGCAGGTGGCGGATATTGTCGGCAGCCGCTACAAAAACCTGGGCATGCTCGGCCTGCCCCTGGCCGTGCAACTGCACATGCTGCATGGCTTGCTCGAGTGCACGGGCAATTTCGGAGAGAGCGGAGAAACCGACCGTGGCCGAACTGCCGCCCAGCGAGTGGGCCAGTGCAATGGCGGTGTCGGGGACCGGATTGTGCAACTCCAGCGACCACTCGTTGAGTTCGGTCAGCAGGCGCCGCGACCATTCGTCGGCCTCGTTCAGGAAAACGTTGTACAGCGGGATGCCGATGCGCAGCGTGCCGATCACCTTGACCTGCTCGTCCGCCGTTTCAGCGGGTGCGGTGGTCGCCGGCAGTTCGAGCTCGAAACCCTCGATGTCCGCCGGACGGGTATCGGACAGATCCGGCAGATCTTGGATGGAGCCGGTGGAAGTATCGGCCCAGTTGTTCTGCAATTCCGGCAGTTCAAACGCGGGCAGTTCAGCAGGCTCGGCCATGCGGGTCGCCGCCCAATCCAGGTCCACGCTTCTTTTGGGCAAGGGCAGGTCCTCGGGGCCAGCCATGCTGGTGGGCGCCCAGTCCTGGCTCGCACCCTTGCCCGAAAGGGGCATCAGATCCTCGGGGCCAGCCATGCTGGTAGGCGACCAGTCGATCGACAGGTCGCTGCTGTCAACAGCGGCCGGCGCGTCTTCACGCACGGGCGCGGCAGCCAACGGCGGCACACCGGCCAGGCTGCTGAAATCGATGTCACCAAAATCTGCCAGCGACGACGGCTGCTTGGCTGCAGCTGGCGCGTCCGGCTTGCCCAGGGCCTGGGCATCTGCCAACTCGAAGTCGAACATCTGGGTCGACTCGAAATCGATCTGGGGTAGCTCCTGGGCTGGCACCGGGGCAGACACGGGAGCGACGGGCGCCGGCGCGGCGGCCTGCGCCACCGGAGCCGCCGGCAATTCAAGCGCCACGAATTTGTTGTCCAGTCGCATCGCATCGGCCGACTGACGGAAGGGCACGGCACTCCAGCCGGCATCACTGCCGGCGGCAATATCCTCGACCCACTGCCCCAGGCCCTGCAAGGCGGCATTGGAGAGTTGCAGCAGTTCGGGGCGGGCTGGCTTCTGCTCGGCCAGCCAATTGTTCATCATCTGCTCCATCGCCCATCCCGCTTCACCGAACTCGGTGAAGCCGACCATGCGCGAACTGCCCTTGAGGGTGTGGAAGGCGCGACGCAGTGTGGTCTGCTGGGACAGATCGGACGGATCCCCGAGCAGGGCCAGCACGGCATCCTGGCCGTTGTGGATCACCTCTCGGGCCTCATCCAGGAAGATGTCGCGCAGTTCCGCGCCATCGTCGTCGGACACATCGGCAGAGGCAGCGGGCGCAGGGGCAGGTGTCGGTGCGGCCTGGGCCACGGGACGGGGGGCGGGAGCGGAGGTGGGTGCTGGCGCGGGCTGCGGCTCGGGTGCGACGGCCGCGACCTCGCGCTCGCGGCCCATCAGGGGCTTGAACTCACCCAGTTCCTCGTCGTAGACGAACAGCTTCTTGGCCAGGGTGCGCTGATAGCTCAGCATGTCGATCAGGAAACCGAGGGCGCCCAGGCTGTTGCCGAACTTCTCGAACACGCCGGTCCGCGCGGCATCCTCGTCGATGTTGTCGACCAGGAACTTCTCGACGGTATCGCGCATGCGCACGGTCGCCAGCGAGGCCTGATCCAGCCCCAGCACCGAGAACACACCGCGCATCTGTGCCAGCTGATTGGGCACGTCGTTGAGCGGCGATTTTTCCTTGGGATTGCGGAAGAAGGTGTCGAGCGACTTCTCGATCTCGGTCAGGCTGGTGCGCAACTCCTCGACCACACTACCCATGGTCTGACGATCGCTGACACGGCGGTACAGCTCTTCCATCCAGGGCTCCAGCGCCTCGGGCTGGCCGCCGGCGACCACGTGGTCCAGCCGGCGCGCCAGGCGATCACCGCGATCGCTCATGCTGACGTCGGTCGGGTCCATGTCCTCGTAGGCTGCATCCAGATAGAGGATGGAGGTGGCCACTTCCATGGCCACCGGCGTGGTTGGCGGCTCGCCCGAACGTACCGTGCCGTCCACCGCCTTGAGCAGGGCGCGTGCCAGTGCCTTGTTCTCGGGATGCAGTTTCAGCAAGGACTCACCCACCAGGGTGAACTGCTCGGACACCACCTTGAGTCGATTGGTATCGCCACCGGACAGGGCCGACCAGGTCTCGGTCGCCGTGGCGATGCGCTTGCGCGCCTGGACCAGCACCGCCGGGTCGAAACGGCCATACTGTGGCGTGTCGTAGTTGACGGGTTTTTCCTGCGTCAGGCCATAGGCCTGACGGACCGCAGCCAGCACCGGGGCAGCCTGGGCATCCACCGGCACCGCCTGGGCACAGAAGAACAGCAGATCCTGGGCCAGGCGATCCGAGACTTCGCTCTTGCCGCGTGCCAGTGTGGTGAACTGCATCAGGACGCGCGAAGCCGCGCGCTTGACATAAACATCCGGCGGACAGAGCTTGAGCGCCAGCGCCTCGAAGTAGGCCGCGCAGATCTTCCAGAAGGAGCGTGCATCCAGCGCCTGCTGGCCAGCCGCCAGGCCGAGGCAGATGTCGCGCAGGGACTTGGCCGAGGACACGCTGCCTGTCTTGACCACCTTGAGCACAGCCGAATCCAGCTGGGAGCGCACGGCCGGCTCATATCCCAGGGCTTGCGCTGGAACGGGGATGTCAGCATCGATCCAGCGCCAGGCGTGGCCCCAGAGTTCGGCCGGGTGCACGCGCTCTTCGCCGACCAGCTCCAGCACATCGCGGTACTGCGGAAACAGGGCCACGGCCGAGGCCGACTTGCCACGCAGCACACTTTCTAGGTATTCGATCAGGGCAAAGCTGGCACGCTCGACCTTGGTGGCAGCGTCTTCGCTGCAGGACTCCGGGCGTTCGACAAACTTCTGTGCCAGCGCCTCCATGGCGCGCAGCACCTTGGCCGGCTCGGGCAGGCCCACCATCTCGAGGGCGCCGACAGCCTGGTGCAGTTGCTGGCGCGCAATGCGCAGCTGGCTGGCATCAAGCGACTCCAGGTCGGAACCGCGCGCCAATTCGGCATCGCGCACGAAACGGCGGATGGCCTTGGCTGCGCCATCGAGCGACTTGCGCAGTTCGTCCAGGACCCAGGCCAGGGGGCCGAGGTCGTTGACCGGCTGATCGTCGTTGCCGCTAGCGGCTGCGAGGGCTTGCATGGATACGTCGCTCCTGCGGATGACGGACGGTGATCAGGAAATCTTGAATCGCGCGACCGACTGGCGCAGCTCTTCGGCCATGCGCGAGAGTTCGCGCACCTGGGCGGCCGTGGCCCGCGTGCCTTCACCGGTCTGCTCGGTGACGGCGAAGATGTGCTGGATGTTGTCGGCCACCACGTTGGCCATGGCGGCTTCCTTGGAGGTGGAGTCGGAAATCTGCTCGATCAGCTCGGCCAGTCGGCGCGACACACGGTCGATCTCGGTCAGCGCGGTACCGGCGTTGTCGGAGAGTCGCGCCCCCTCGACCACACCCTGGGTGGAGCGCTCCATGGCGGCCACGGCGTCCTGGGTGTCGGTCTGAATCGCCTTCACCAGCGCCGAGATCTGGCGCGTGGCGTCTGCGGAACGTTCGGCCAGTCGCTGCACCTCTTCCGCCACCACCGAGAAGCCGCGACCGGCTTCACCGGCGGAGGCCGCCTGGATGGCGGCGTTCAGGGCCAGCACGTTGGTCTGCTCGGTAATGTCCGAGATCAGCTCCGTGATTTCACCGATCTCCTGAGAGGATTCGCCCAGGCGCTTGATCCGCTTGGAGGTGTCCTGGATCTGGTCACGGATGGAGTTCATACCGCCGATGGCGTCCTGCACGGCCTTCAGGCCGGATTCGGCAGCCTGCAGGGATTGGCGCGCCACCGCGGCCGATTCCTGCGCCTGATGCGACACTTGGTTGATGCGGGTCGACATGTCCACGACCGAACGACCGGTTTCGCGAATCTCGTGCAGCTGTTCGTTCGAGGCGGCCAGCAGCTCGGTGGACGTCTGGTCCACCTCGGCCGTCGTCTGTGCCACCTGGGCCGCCGTGTTCTGCACGTTACCCACCAGCAAACGCAACTCTTCCACCGTGTAGTTCACCGAGTCGGCAATGGCACCCGTGATGTCCTCGGTCACCGTGGCTTCCTGCGTCAGATCGCCTTCGGCCACCGTCTGCAGTTCGTTCATCAGACGCAAAATGGCGGCCTGATTCGCATCGTTGACGCGCTTGGCTTCCTGCTCCTGGCGCTCGGCTTCCAGTCGCTGCGCTTCGGCCATCACCTGGCGGCGGCGGCTGTCCATCAGCTGCACGCGCGCCAATCCGGCAGCGCAGAGCAGGGCAAAAATGGCCGCGCCGACCAGGGCCAGCAAGGAGGTGGTGCCCAGGCCGGTACGCGTGGCCAACTGGCCTTGCAACTCTTCCAGGTCGCGGCGCATCGGCTCGGAGTCGTTGATGATGGTGATCTGCGCGCTACGCGCCGAGACCAAGCCCTGCAGATTACCCAGAATGGCACCGGCCTGTGTGCGGGTCAGTTCGTACAGCTTGATCAGCGCCTCGATCTGCTCGCGTGTCTGAGCGTCCTTGGAAGCATTCAGGCGCAACTCGGGGCTGCCGTCGAGCAGACCCTGGGCGATTTCCTTGAAGGAGTTCAAGTCCTTGCCCAGCAGGAACACGGCTTCCGGGCTCACACCTTCGGCGGTCAGGAACTCGTTCGACGACTTGCCGATGCGCTGGGTCAGCATCACCAGCTGGCCGGCTGCCGAGATCTCGGCCGCGCTGGCGTTCTGCTGCAGCTTGAGCGAAGACACGGTCTCGGCGATCTCCAGCAGGTCAGACGACTGCCGGTTGATGGTGCGCAGGGCGGCGCCCACCTGGGTCAGGATCTTCTCCTGCGCCACGATGGCGGCGGCGCTCTTCTCGGCACGCTCCATCAGGGGAATGATCTTCTCCAACTGCGGCAGCAGATCGGCATCGATGGGCTCCAGGCGCAGGGTGTAATCGCTGTCGCGCAGGCCCTTGACGGAACGCACCAGGTAGTTGGAGCTCTCCTTGACTTCAGCGAAGGCCTGCGGCACACCCACCAGGGCCTGCGACACCGATTTGGCCAAGCGTTGCGACTGCATCAGCGACTGGCCGGTGGCGTTCAGCTGCTGCGCCACGCGGTCGGCGGCCGTCAGCGCCACGAAGGCAATGGCACCCAGCACCACCAGCGCCAGGCCCAGCAACCACCACAGCAGACGCTGCTGCTCGGCAATCGGGCGACGCCCCAGCAGGGGCACGCTGACCATCTCCTCCTGGTCCAGCGGCGCCGGCGCAGGCAGGTCCTGCAGCTGGGTATCCGCCGACTTGCCCGGGGCCGAGGCGCGAGGCGCATGCAGGGCAGACAGATCGTCAGGCATGGCCAGGCTCAGGCCGACACTCTGCTCCGTATCGGGCGTCTTCTTGCCAAAGAGTTTGTTGAGGACGGACATGATGCAACCTTCAGGATTGTTAGGGTGGCCTGTCTTCAGGCACTGATGCTCAAGAACTCGCTCATCTGCGACAGCTGCTGGAGGTTGATCTCCTGCCAGCGGCTGCCGTCAGCATCGACGTAACGGTTACCGAAATAGGGCGGCGCGCCTTCGGGCGGCGGCTCGGAACCCGAGAACGCGCCGACATGGCGCAGGCCGGCCAGCGAATCGATCAGCAAGGAGCAATTGATCTCCAGGGCAGCGTTGAGCGTGACCACGCTGGCCTCAGCCCAGTACTGCTCCGTGCGCACCGGCGCCTTGCCGGCGATGTAGGTCGCCAGGTCCACCACGCCATACAGGCCGCCACGCAGATTGACGACCCCCAGGAACCAGGACTGCGAGTAAGGCACCGCCTGCACCGCAGGCAGAGGAAAGATTTCACCCGACTGGGCCAGAGGCAGCAGGTAATCCAGCCCCCCTGCACGCACCGCCAGCCACGAAATGGAGAGACCTTCGGCCTTGGCCGCTTGCAAGCGGCTGGCAAGTCGTGACTGCAGGTCCCTTAGAGCTTCGCGATTGGCCATGGGGTGCGAGTCAGCCCAATGCCTTGATCTTGCCCAGCAATTCGGCTTCGTCCACCGGCTTGGTCACATAGTCGCGCGCGCCCTGGCGCATGCCCCAGACACGGTCGGTTTCCAGGTTCTTGCTGGTGCAGATGATGATCGGGATCTCGGCGTACTCCGGCGTGCGATTGATGGCGCGCGTGAGCTGGAAACCGTTCTGCCCCGGCATGACCACATCCATGAGGATCAGGTCGGGCTTGTCTTCGGCCAGGCGACGGAACGCATCGTCGGCGTCCTCGGCGGTCTTCACGGCCATGCCGTTTTTCTGGAGCAGATCCGTCAGAAACATCAATTCCGTCTTGGAATCGTCCACGATCAAAACTTTGCGTATCGGCATCAATTCACTCCTTGCGAGACTATGCCAAACTGCTGCACGGCCTGCAACAGCTGGTCTTTGGTAAACGGTTTGGTCAGGTAGTCCTGGGCACCCACCATGCGGCCACGCGCCTTGTCGAACACCCCATCCTTGGACGACAGCATGACCACTGGCACCGAGGTGAACTTGGCGTTGCGCTTGATGATGGCGCAGGTCTGGTAGCCATCGAGGCGCGGCATCAGGATGTCGCAGAAAATCAGGTTGGGCTGGTAATCGTTGACCTTGGCCAGGGCATCAAAGCCGTCTTCGGCCAGCATCACCTCATGACCGCCCTGCTTGAGAAAAATCTCGGCGCTGCGACGTATGGTGTTGCTGTCATCGATCACGAGGACCCTGAGGGGCGATTCTTGAGTGCTCACTGAACCCTACTCCTGATTACGGCCGACTGAAGCGATGACAGACACCATCACTCAGACCTGACCTCAGATCTGGACCATTTCAAAATCTTCCTTGCGCGCACCGCATTCAGGACAGGTCCAGTTCATGGGCACATCGGCCCATGCGGTTCCCGGCGCAATGCCGTGCTCCGGATCGCCAGCCGCCTCATCATAGATCCAGCCACAAATCAGACACATCCAGGTTTTCTTATCACTCACAGCTTACGAGACCTTCGAATAGAATGCAACATTGTACAAAGCGAAAACCACTCTCAGCCGGCTTTCGCGCAACGACTTGTCGTATTCTGCCTGATGACCGCTACAGGCCAGCCCATGCAAACCCCAGCCCCTGAGGAAACACCGCACGATCCGAGCCAGCCGCCGTGCGTGCTGGTGTTCAACGCCAACGACCCCAGCGGCGCTGGCGGCTTGTCTGGCGATGTGTCTGCGATCGGTTCGGCAGGCGCACATGCACTGCCCGTCATCACCGGTACCTACGCACGCGATACCGCAGAAACTTTCGACCACTTTCCCTTCGACGAAGAGGTAGTGGCCGAGCAGGCACGCAGCCTGCTGGAAGACGTGACCGTGCAGGCCATCAAGGTCGGTTTTGCAGGCACACCCGAGAACCTCAGCGCCATCGCCGAGATCGCCACCGACTACCCGGACATCCCGCTGATCGCCTACATGCCCAACCTGTCCTGGTGGAACGAGGTGCAGATCGACCTCTATCTGGACGCGTTCCAGGAACTGGTTTTGCCCCAGACGACAGTGTTGGTCGGAAACCACAGCACCCTGTGGCGCTGGCTGCTGCCCGACTGGGAAGGCGAGCGCAGCCCGAGCGCTCGCGACATCGCCCGCGCCGCTGGAGAGTACGGCGTGCCCTACACCCTGGTGACCGGCATCCCCGCCCCCGAGCAGCACATCGACAATGTGCTGACATCGCCGCAATCCGTGCTGGCCAGCGAGAAGTTCGAACGCTTCGAGGCGGTGTTCTCCGGTGCTGGCGACACCCTGGCCGCCACGCTCACCGCCCTCATCGCCAGCGGCTGCGACCTGACCGAAGCCTTCACCGAAGCCCTGGGCTATCTGGACCACTGCCTGGACGGCGGCTTTCGCCCCGGCATGGGTCACGTGATCCCGGACCGCCTGTTCTGGGCCCAGGCCGACCTTGACGACAGCGACCCTTCCGAAGACGAGCCGCAGGGGCCCGTCTCTCCACTGGAACTGCCTCCCCATGACACTCAGCACTGACCGTAACGACATCCTGTTCGAGCGCGCCAAGCGCGTCATCCCCGGCGGCGTGAATTCGCCCGTACGCGCCTTCCGCGCCGTCGGCGGCACGCCGCGCTTCGTGCAGCGGGCGCAAGGCGCCTACTTCTGGGATGCCAACGACCGCCGCTACATCGACTACATCGGCTCCTGGGGCCCCATGATCCTGGGCCACGGCCACCCGAACGTGGTTGCCGCCGTGCAGAAGGCCGTGACCGAGGGCTTTTCCTTCGGCGCGCCGACCGAACGCGAGATTGAGCTGGCCGAGGAGATCCTGAAGTTCGTGCCCTCCATGGAGATGGTGCGGCTGGTCAGCTCGGGCACCGAGGCCGGCATGAGCGCACTGCGGCTGGCGCGCGGCGCCACCGGGCGCAGCAAGATCATCAAGTTCGAGGGCTGCTACCACGGCCACGCCGACGCCCTGCTGGTCAAGGCTGGCTCGGGCCTCGCCACTTTCGGCAACCCCACCAGCGCCGGCGTGCCGGCCGAGGTGGTGCAGCACACACTGGTGCTCGAGTACAACAATGTGCAACAGCTGGAGGAGGCCTTCGCCCTGCACGGCAAGGAACTCGCCTGCCTGATGATCGAGCCCATCGCCGGCAACATGAATTTCGTGCGCGCCTCGGCGCCCTTCATGCAGCGCTGCCGCGAACTCTGCACGCAGTACGGCGCCCTGCTGGTGTTCGACGAGGTGATGACGGGTTTCCGTGTGGCCCTGGGCAGCGCGCAAAGCGTCTACGCGCAGGCCATCCCGGGCTTCAAGCCGGACCTGACCGTGCTGGGCAAGGTCATCGGCGGCGGCATGCCGCTGGCGGCCTTCGGCGGGCCGCGCGCCATCATGGAACAGATGGCCCCGCTGGGCCCGGTCTACCAGGCCGGCACACTATCGGGCAACCCGGTGGCCACGGCCTGCGGCCTGGCGACCCTGCGCGAGATCAGCCAACCCGGTTTCTTCGATGCGCTGTCGCGCAAGACGCGTGGCCTGGTCGACGGGCTCAAGGCCGCCGCCGCCGCCGAGGGCGTGGCCTTCAGCGCCGACTGCCAGGGCGGCATGTTCGGTTTCTTCCTGCTGCCCGAGTTGCCGCAGAACTATGCCACGGTCATGAAGACCGACAGCCCGCGCTTCAACACCCTGTTCCACGGCCTGCTGGACCGCGGCGTCTACATCGCACCGGCCCTCTATGAAGCGGGTTTTGTCAGTGCCGCGCACAGCGAGGAAGACATTGCACAGACCGTGGCGGCGGCGCATGAGGTCTTCAAGCTGCTCGTGAAATAGTCCGCGTCTTTCCCCAAGAAAAAAGCGGCCTGGGGGCCGCTTTTTCGTTGAGGCACATGCCCGTCAATGGCGGAAATGTCGAACGCCGGAGAACACCATGGCCACGCCACGCTCATCGGCCGCATCGATGACTTCCTGGTCACGCATGGAACCACCGGGCTGGATCACGCAGGTCGCACCCGCATCCACCACCACGTCCAGACCGTCGCGGAAGGGGAAGAAGGCATCGCTGGCCACGGCCGTGCCCTGCAGGGACAGCTTGGCGTGCTGCGCCTTGATGCTGGCAATGCGCGCCGAGTCCAGGCGGCTCATCTGGCCTGCGCCCACACCCATGGTCATGCCGTCCTTGCAGAAGACGATGGCATTGCTCTTGACGAACTTGGCCACCTTCCACGCGAACATCAGGTCTTCGAGCTGCTCTGCCGTCGGCGCCTTCTTCGTGACCACCTTCAGGTCGCTGCGCTGCAGCTCGTGGTTGTCGGCGGTCTGGATCAGCAGGCCCGAGCCGACGCGCTTGACGTCATGCGAGTTCTGGCCGCGCTCCCAGGCGGTCTTGCCATCGCGCTGGATACCGTCGAGCGAAATCTCCAGCACACGCACATTGGCCTTGGCCTTGAAGAGCGCCAGCGCCTCGGGCGTGTAGCCGGGTGCCATCAGCACCTCGACAAACTGCTTGCTCACGGCCTGCGCCGCGGCCAGGTCCACCGGCCGATTGAAAGCAATGATGCCGCCGAAAGCGGAGGTGGGGTCGGTCTGGAAGGCCTTGCTGTAGGCCTCCAGCGCATCCTTGCCCATCGCCACGCCGCAGGGATTGGCGTGCTTGACGATGACGCAGGCCGGCACTTCGAAGCTCTTGACGCATTCCCAGGCGGCATCACCGTCGGCGATATTGTTGTAACTCAGCTCCTTGCCCTGCAACTGCCGCGCCGTGACGAGCGAACCAGGCGCCGGGTAGAGATCGCGATAGAAGGCTGCGGCCTGGTGCGGGTTCTCGCCGTAACGCAGATCCTGCAGCTTGACCAGATTGCTGTTGGCCTGGGCCGAGAAAGGCGCGTGCGTGCCGTCCTCGTTGACGGCCGACAGGTAGTTGCTGATGGCCGCGTCGTAATTGGCAATGCGGTTGAAGGCCGCCACCGACAGCGCAAAACGCAGCTTGTCCGACAGCTTGCCATTCGCCGTCAATTCGGCCAAGACGGCCGGGTACTGCGCAGCGTCGGTCAGCACACCCACATCCTTCCAGTTCTTGGCCGCGCTGCGCACCATGGCCGGGCCGCCGATGTCGATGTTCTCGATCGCGTCCTCCAGCGTGCAGCCGGGCTTGGCCACCGTGGCCTCGAAGGGATAGAGGTTGACCACCAGCAGATCGATGGTGTCGATGCTGTGCGCCTTGAGCGCCGCCATGTGCTCGGGCACATCACGACGCGCCAGCAGGCCACCGTGCACCTTGGGGTGCAGAGTCTTGACCCGGCCGTCCAGCATCTCGGGAAAGGCGGTGACTTCGGCCACCTCGGTCACGGGCAGCTTGGCATCGGCCAGCAGCTTGGCGGTGCCGCCAGTGGAGATCAGCTTGATGCCCAGCGCATGCAGAGCCTGGGCGAATTCGACGATGCCGGTCTTGTCGGAAACGGAAAGGAGTGCGTTCATGCCTTGCTTGCTTATTTGAGTAGTTTGTGTTCGACCAGCTTCTTGCGCAGGGTGTTGCGGTTCAGTCCCAGCCAGAGCGCGGCGCGCGACTGGTTGTGTTCGGCCTGCTGCATAACCACTTCCAACAGCGGCTTCTCGACGATGCGCACCAGCATGTCGTACATGCCATCGGGTTCGGTGCCGCGCAAATCCTTGAAATAACCTTCCAGGCTGGTACGCACGCATTCTTCGATCTGTTTTTTGCTCATGCGGCAAGCTCCATCTGTGCTTCGTCCCTGTCTTCGGGGGCTTGCGCCACGGCCGCGGGCATGCGGTCCATGCGGGTCCCCAGTTCATCCAAAAAATCGGCGACGGCCTGGACCTGGGCCCGGCTGTCGTCCAGCAGGTTCATGCGCGTGCGGAAAGCCTCCCCACCGGGGAGGCTTCTGAGGTACCAGCCAATGTGCTTGCGTGCGCTGCGTACACCGGTGTATTCGCCGTAGAGCGCGTAGTGGTCTTCCAGGTGCTCCAGCAGCAGGCGCCGCACCTCAACCACCAGCGGCGGCGCCAGATGCTCCCCCGTCGCAAGGAAATGGCCAATCTCGCGAAAGATCCAGGGCCGGCCCTGGGCGGCGCGGCCGATCATCAGCGCGTTGGCGCCGGTGGCACGCAACACCGCCAAGGCCTTTTCAGGCGAGTGGATGTCGCCGTTGGCCACCACGGGGATACGCAGCGCAGCCTTGACGGCGGCGATGGTGTCGTACTCGGCAGCGCCCTTGTAGCCCTGCTCGCGGGTGCGGCCATGCACGGTGACCATCTGTACGCCAGCGCTTTCGGCCGCACGCGCCAGCGTCACGGCGTTCTTTTCAGCCTGGCACCAGCCCGTGCGCATCTTCAGCGTCACCGGCACGTTGCGTGGCGCGCAAGCGGCCACCACGGCTTCGATGATCTCCAGTGCCAGCGCCTCGTCCTGCATCAGGGCCGAGCCGGCCCACTTGTTGCAGACCTTCTTGGCCGGGCAACCCATGTTGATGTCGATGATCTGGGCGCCGCGGTCCACGTTGTAGATGGCAGCCTCGGCCATCATGGGCGCGTCGGTGCCGGCGATCTGCACGGCGATCGGCCCGGCCTCGCCCTCGTGGTTGGCGCGGCGCGAGGTCTTGAGGGTGTTCCACAGGTCCTTGCGCGAGGTCACCATCTCGCTGACCGCATACCCCGCGCCCAGCGCCTTGCACAGGCTGCGGAAGGGCCGGTCCGTCACCCCGGCCATCGGGGCCACGAACAGGGTGTTCGGCAGTTCGAAGGAACCGATGTGCATGCGGGTGTGGAAAAGTACGACGCCAATGAAAAACGCCACCGCCAGAACTGGCAGCAGCCGGGCCGGGTATTCTAGCTGCACAAAATTTCAGCAATTGAAATCGGGGGCCGCCCGTCGCAAGCCGCTGCCTATACTGCCCCTCTATGGATAACTGGATCACGCAGCTATTGGGGCTATTGGCCCTGCCTGAATATGGCCTGGTCACGCTGTTCCTGATCGCCTTTGTTTCGGCCACGCTGCTGCCAATGGGTTCGGAACCGGCCCTGTTCGGCCTGCTCAAGCTCAACCCCGAGCTCTTCTGGCCGGCCATCCTGGTGGCCACGGCCGGCAACACCCTAGGGGGCGCGGTCAGCTGGGCCATGGGCTGGGAATCGCACAAGCTGATCGACAAGTACCGCCACTCCAATACCCACTTGCGCGCGCTCGACTGGCTGGAACGCATCGGCCCCCGGGCCTGCCTGCTGAGCTGGCTGCCCCTGATCGGCGACCCGCTATGCGCGGTGGCCGGCTGGCTGCGCCTGCCCTTCTGGCCCTGCCTGCTCTACATGGCCATTGGCAAGCTGGCGCGTTACATCACCATGACGGTGGCCTTGCTCTGGCTCTTTCCAGGCGGCTTCAGCTTCTAGCCCGACGCCAGCGCCGCACCAGCGGCGGCAACACCAGCAAAAGCACGGCCACTGCCATCAGCGAGCCCGACAAGGGGCGCGTGAAGAAGGTGAACCAGTCGCCCTGGCTGATGGTGAGCGCCTGCCGCATGGACTGCTCGGCCATGGGCGCCAGGATCATGCCCACGATCAGGGGCGCTGCCGGAAAGTCGAAACGCCTCATCACAAAACCGATCAGTCCGAAGAAGAACAGCAGGCCCACGTTGAAGATCGAGTTGCCCGCGCCATAGACCCCGGCGGTGGAGATCACGATGATGCCAGCGTAAAGCCAGGGCGGCGGGATCTTCAGCAGCCGCACCCACAGGTGCACCAGCGGCAGGTTGAGCACCAGCAGGATGACGTTGCCGATGTAGAGGCTGGCGATCAGCGTCCACACCAGGGCGCCCTGCTGGCTGAACAGCTGCGGGCCAGTCTGGATGCCATAGCCTTCGAAGGCCGACAGCATGATGGCCGCGGTTGCCGAGGTCGGGATGCCCAGCGTGAGCAGGGGCATGAGCACGCCGGCCGCCGCCGCATTGTTGGCCGCCTCGGGCCCGGCCACCCCCTCGATTGCGCCGTGGCCAAATTCCTCGGGATGTTTGGAGAGCTTCTTCTCGGTGTAGTAAGACAACATGGTGGGCAGCTCCGCGCCACCCGCCGGCAGCGCGCCGATGGGGAAGCCAAACAGCGAGCCGCGGATCCAGGGTTTCCAGGAGCGCGCCCAGTCCTGGCGGCTCAGCCACAGGCTGCCCGACATCTTCATCACTTCGCCGCTGCGCGACTCGCGCCCCTGCCAGGCCAGGTACAGGGCCTCGCCCACCGCGAACAGGCCCACCGCCACCACCGTCACCTCCAGCCCATCAAGCAGCTCGGCGCGCCCGAAGGTGAAACGCGGCTGGCCCGTCTGCAGGTCGATGCCCACCAGGCCGCAGAGCAGGCCCGCGCACAGGCTCAGCAGGCCGCGCAGCACCGAGCTGCCCAGCACCGCCGACACCGCCACCAGCGAAAGCACCATGAGGGCAAAGTATTCCGCCGGGCCGAAGGCTAGGGCCGCCTCCACCACCCAGGGGGCGAAGAAGGTCAGGGCCACCGTGCCAATGGTGCCTGCCACGAAGCTGCCGATGGCCGCCGTTGCCAGGGCCTGGCCGGCGCGACCACGCCGCGCCATCTTGTTGCCTTCGAGTGCGGTCACCACCGCACCCGACTCGCCGGGCGTGTTGAGCAGGATGGAGGTGGTGGAGCCCCCATAGGCCGCCCCATAGTAGATGCCGGCGAACATCACGAACATGCTGGTGGCCGGCACCTGGTAGGTCAGGGGCAGCAGCAGGGCGATGGTCAGCGCCGGGCTGATGCCAGGCAGCACCCCCACCAGCGTGCCAAGCAGGCAGCCCGCGAAGCCCCACATGAGGGTCATCGGTTGCAGAGCGCTGCCGAAACCGGCCAGCAGGGCGTTGAAAGCTTCCATGCTCACTCCACTCGCGAGATCAGGACATCAGAAAGGCCAGCGCAGCGCCGGCCCCAGGCCGATGCCCAGCAACTGCGCAAACACCAGCCAGAACACGGTGGCGATGGCGCCGCAAACCCCCGCCGACTTCAGGCCCAGCGGCGCATCAAAAGCCCGCGCCACGCCCATGCCGCACAGGGTGGCCGGCAGCACAAACCCCAGGGGTGCCACCAGCGCCATGAAGGCGACGCCACCGCCCAGCAGGCTGGCCAATCGCCGCTGGCTGCCCGGCAGGGGCTTCTGCCCCGGCGCGTGGCTCTCGTCGACCTGGCGCCCACGCCATGCGCTCCAGCCATAGATCAGGGCCAGCACGGCCAGCCCCCCCACCACCACGGCCGGTGCCAGCACGGGCCCGACCGTCATCTGCATCAGGGACTGGGGGATGACCGTCACCTGCCAGATGGCGGCGGCGGCGATCAACACCAGCAGGACAGCCAGGCGCAGCGGTGTCATAAACAGGCCTCCGTGCTTTGCAATGCGGCGCGAGCCCCCTTCAAAGCGGCCGTACGGGGGCTCACTAGGTAACCTCCATGCTGCGCATTGCGGTGCGAGCGCCTTTGGAACGGCCGTGAGGCGCTCATGCCAGCCCCAGGTCCTTCATGACTTCTTCGGTGTCACGAATGTTCGCCTCGATCTCGCGCTCAAAGGACTGGGCTGCCAGGAACACATCGGTCCATTTGCGCGTCTCCAGTTCCTTGCGCCAGGCCTCGGAGGCATGCACCTTGCTCATGAACTCCACCAGCGCATCACGCTGCGCCGGGTTGATGCCCGGGGGCGCGAACACCCCGCGCCAGTTGGCCGCGGTGACGCGCACACCCAGTTCGGTCAGGGTGGGCACCTCCACGCCGGGGATGCGGCGGTTGCCCGACACGGCCAGGGGCAGCAGGCGGCCGGCCTTGATCTGCTCCTCGAACTCCGAATAGCCGGAAATTCCCGCCACCACCTGCTCGCCGAGCAGCGCCGCATTGGCCGGGCCGCCGCCGGCGAAGGCCACGTAGGCCGCATCGCGCGGGTTGCGCCCCAGCGCCTTGATGATCAGACCCAGCAACACGTGGTCGGTGCCGCCAGCGCTGCCACCGGCCACGGACACCGCCTTGGGATTGGCCTTGATCGCGGCTTCCAGGTCCTTCCAGGTCTTGATCTTGCCGCCGGCCGGCACGGCCACCACACCAGCCTCCTCGGTCAGACGCGCGATCGGCGTCACGTTACGCATGGTCACCGGGCTCTTGTTTGCAATCGCCGCGCCCACCATCACGGAGCCGCCGACCATCAGGCTGTTGCCCTGGCCCTTGCGCTGGTTCACGTAGCGCGGCAGGCCCACCATGCCACCGGCGCCGCCAACGTTCTCGAAGGCCATATTGCCCACCAGGCCGGCGGCCTTGGCCGCACGTTCGATGGCGCGCGCCGTGCCGTCCCAGCCGCCGCCGGGCGCGGCCGGCACGAACATGTTCAGGGTCTCGAACAGAGGCTTGCCCTGGGCCCAGGCCGGCAACACCAAGGTCGCACCCGCCGCTGCACCCAGGCCCAGAAACTCACGCTTGTTGATTTGCATCGCCATCTCCTGTGTAAGAATGAAAATCGCAGGCAGCAAGGCCTGGCCCAGGCATTCTGGCCCGCCGCTGCGGCGCCAGGCTTTCAAACAGCTGTCAATCCGGCTCGGTGGAAACCCTAGGGCCTGTACCCAATCGAGGAATGCGTGTTGCCCGGCTCCACACCCCATATCCTGCTGGTCGAAGACACCCCGGACCTGGCCCTCTGGCTGGGCACCGCCCTGCGCCAGGCGGGCCTGGCCGTGAGCTTTGCACGCGACGGGCATGAGGCCCTAGACCAGCTGGCAGCAGGCCATGGCATCGACGCCGTGCTGCTGGACCTGCAACTGCCCGGTCTCGATGGCCTGTCCGTGCTGCAGCGCCTGCGTGAGCGTGGCGACACGGTGCCGGTGCTGGTACTCACCGCCCGCGCCAGCGTGCCCGACCGCGTGCTGGGCCTGAACCTGGGCGCGGACGACTACCTGCCCAAACCCTTCGACCTCAGCGAGCTCGAAGCGCGGCTGCAGGCCCTGCTGCGCCGCCCCGGCCGCAGCAGGGCCACCCGGCTGCGCCTGGGCCCTCTGGAGATGGACCGCGATAGCGGCCAGGTCAGCGTGTTTGACCAGCCCCTGGCCCTGACCCCGCGGGAAGCGGCTGCGCTGCGGGTGCTGCTGGAAAAACCCCGGCAGACCGTGAGCAAGGATGAATTGCACCGCGCCGTTTTTGCCGAGGAGGCAGTGGAACTGGAAGCGGTCGAGGTGCTCATCCACCGCCTGCGCAAGAAGCTTGAGTCCGCTGCCGTCCCGCCGGGGCAGACAGGCCTGCCCGCCGTCCACACCATCCGCGGACTGGGCTACATGCTGATGCCACCCGCCGAGCCGGGGCCCTGAAGATGGCACGTGCCGCAGCCTCCTTGCGCACCCGCCTGCTGGGCTGGATCCTGCCGCCGCTGGCCGGGCTCATTGCCATCAACGCCTGGGTGGCCTATGGCAACGCCGTCGAGGCCAGCAACGAGGCCTACGACCGCGCCCTCTACCTGGCCAGCCGGGCCCTGGCCGAAGAACTGGTCTGGCGCCAGGGGACGCTACAGGTCAACGTGCTGCGCGCGGCCGGTTACCTGCTGGAGAACCACACCGGCTCGCGCCTCTACTACCGCATCAGCGATGCCAACGGCCGGCAACTGGCGGGGGAGCCGGCCCTGCCCGCGCCCACCCCCGACCCCGCGACCAGCGTCCGGTATTACGCCCTGGTGCAGTTCGAGGACGGGCAGTTCCGCGGGCGCCCGGTGCGGCTGGCCCATCTCACCCACGTGCTGGAAGACGAGCAGGACCAGACCCACATCCTCAAGATCAGCGTTGCGGAAACCCTGGAGACGCGCCAGCAGATGGTGCAGCAGCAACTGCGCGAGACCCTCACCAGCCAGGGCCTGCTGCTGCTGGCCGCAGCGCTGCTGGTGACCGTGGGGGTGCAGCGCGGCATCCGGCCGCTGGAACATTTCCGCCAGCGCCTGGCCGAGCGCAGCGATGACGACCTGTCGCCCATCGACCCCCCGGGCCTGCCGCGCGAACTGCGCCCGCTGGTGGACGCACTCAACAGTTACCTGGCACGCCTGGGCCGCCTGATCGACCTGCGCAAACGCTTTCTGGACAACGCCGCGCACCAGTTGCGCACGCCGCTGACCGTGCTCAAGACGCAATTGGCCCTGGCCGACCGCGATCCCAAGGCCGTGGCCGCAGCGCGCCAGACCACCGACGACGCAGTGCGCCTGACCGAACAGCTGCTGGCCATGACACGCGCGGAGCACGCCAGCGCCATGCAGGCCCAGTCCATGGCAAACGTGGACCTGGTGGCACTGGCGCGGCAGGTGATCCACGAATACCTGCCGCGCGCGGTGCAGCGCGGCGACGACCTGGGGTTTGAAGCCGATCTGGACACTTGCGATGTTCCCGGCACGGCCGCACTGTTGCACGATGCGCTGGGCAACCTGATCGACAACGCCCTGCACCACAGCCCGGCCGGCACACGCGTCACCGTGCGCGTGGGCGCAGGCTGGGTGGAGGTGGAGGATACCGGCCCCGGCATC
>CALRZY010000024.1:0-28901 GCA_943372765.1 Curvibacter sp. AEP1-3 | reverse complement strand
TCGGCCTCGGAGGTCTTCTGCACGCACATGCCCACGGCGCCGGCCTGCATCTGGCGCAGGCTCAAGGCGGCGCTCTTGTGCATCTTGGCGTGCGGGCGCAGCTTCACGCCATGCGACTTGGCGTAATCGGCCATGCGCTGCAGATTGCGCTCCATGGCGTCGAGGTCGACCACCAGGGCCGGGGTGTCGATGGCGGCGACGCTCTGGCCGATCAGGTGTTGCAGGCGGTGCAGGCGGGTGTCAGGTGCTGAATTCATCGAGGGTGTTGTCTTCCAGATGAGAGGTGTCGGCCCAGCCCACCAAGGACAGGCCTTCCGGCGTCCAGAGCAGGCGGTTGACGGCGGTGTTGCCGAGTTGCCAGGTGCGCGGGGCCTGCAGGTCCTGGCCGGTGGCGGCGCGGTAGAGCTGATCCATCACGCCGCCATGCGCGACCAGCACGATCTGCTGGCCCGGGTGGCGCGTGGCGAGTTCGTGCAGGGTGTGCGTGATGCGCTCGCGCACCTGCAGCAGCGATTCGCCGCCGGCCGGCGCCCAGTGCGGCGTGCGCTGGCGCCAGTGCCCGGACTCTTCGGGCCAGGTCTGTTCGATCTCCACATAGGTCTTGCCCTCGAAGATGCCGAAGCCGCGTTCGCGCAAGCCGGTGTGCGTGACCAGCGGCGCACCGGTGGCGGTGGCGATGGCCAGTGCGGTGTCGTGGGCGCGCTGCAGGTCACTGCTGTAGACGGCATGGATGGTGTCGCGGGCTGCCAGGGCGCGCGCCACGCGCTGTGCCTGCCAGCGACCCGTCTCGTTGAGCGGGATGTCCAGATGGCCCTGGATGCGCGTGTCCACATTCCAGGCGGTTTCGCCGTGGCGGATGGCGAGGATGCGGGTGGCTTTGTCCATTCAACGCGGTATTTCCACTTTCACGCGGCGCGCGCCAGCCGGCGGATCGGGAAAGTCTTTCAGCGCGGCAGCCAGCACCGCACGCAGGATGTTGTAGCGGTCGCTCCAGGGGCCTTCGTGCAGGGCGCTGGTTTCGTAAACGACCTGGTTGCTCTGGAGATCACGCAGTAGCAGGGTGGCCTCGTGGCGGTACTGGCTGGACGGCGGGAAACGCATGCCCATACCAACGCCGGTACCGATGCCGATGCCCAGGTTGCCCGTGCCGATCATGATGGAGCCGCCCACACGCGGGGCGCTGTAGGGGCGGCCCCAGTCATCCACGTAGAAGGATTCCATGCGGGTCGTGACCTGCACGCTGTAGCGCGGGTTCTGGTCGTCGCGCACCAGGCCCACCTCGGTCAGCTCGGCTTCGGTGATGGCTTCCACCGTATCGGTCTCGGCGGCGTCGGTCTGCGAGGGCAGGCGTTCGAAGCGGTAGCGGGCGCCGGCCGCGATGGCCGCGCCGCCGGTCGGGATGGCGGCCGTGGCGCGCACCTGGGATTCGACCAGCCGCAAACCCGAGCAGCCGCCGAGCAGCAGCGCCAGGGTGAAGAGGGCCAGCAGGCGTTTCATAGCTACAGCGTCACCACCTGTACGCCACCGGGCAGGGCGGGCGCAGCGGGAAGCTCTTCCTCGTCGAAGGCCAGGTCGCCGTTTTCGTCGGGCACCCCAGTGGCCTTGAGGTGCTTGAAGTCGTGCAGTTTTGCGTCCATCAGGTGCGAGGGCACCACGTTCTGCAGGGCGGTGAACATGGTCTCCAGCCGGCCGGGGAATTTCTTGTCCCACTCGCGCAGCAGGTTGCCGATCTGCTTGCGCTGCAGGTTCTCCTGGCTGCCGCACAGGGTGCAGGGAATGATGGGGAACTGTTTGTGCTCGGCCCAGCGGATCAAATCCTTCTCGACCACATAGGCCATGGGGCGGATCACGATGAACTCGCCGTTGTCGCTGGTGAGCTTCGGGGGCATGCCCTTCAACTTGCCGCCGAAGAACATGTTGAGGAAGAAGGTCTGCAGCATGTCGTCGCGGTGGTGGCCCAGGGCGAGCTTGTTGCACTTGAGCCGGCGCGCCACGTTGTACAGGATGCCGCGGCGCAGCCGGCTGCACAGGCTGCACATGGTCTTGCCCTCGGGGATGTTCTTCTTGACGATGGAGTAGGTGTCCTGCGTCTCGATGTGGTACTCCACGCCCAGGTTCTTCAGGTACTCGGGCAGGATGTGGTCGGGGAAACCGGGCTGCTTCTGGTCCAGGTTGACGGCCACCAGGGTGAAGTCGATCGGCGCACGGTCCTTCATTTTCATGAGGATGTCCAGCATGCCGTAGCTGTCCTTGCCGCCGGACATGCAGACCATGACACGGTCGCCTTCCTCGATCATGTTGTAGTCCATGATGGCCTGGCCGACATTGCGGCACAGGCGTTTTTCGAGCTTGTGCGTTTCGCGCTCGATCTTCAGGGCCTTGTCATTGCTGACGGCCGGCTCGTTCTCTACCCAGACTGCACTCATGATTCACTCCGTGGGTCTGAGACCCGGTTGGGGTCTGATCCCCGATGCTATGGTTGGTTCGCGCTCACCAGATGCCGGTTTCGGCGCGGATGGCGACTTCGCAGTCGTCGAAAATTTCCAGCTTGACGATCTTCACGCGCACGCCGATCACGCCGGGCAGCTGCAGCAGGCGGTCGGCCAATTTGCCGATCATGCTCTCCAGCAGGTTCATGTGCTCGGAGCGGCACTCGTCGATGATGATCTGGCGCACCTTGCGGTAGTCCAGCACGTGGTTGATGTCGTCGTCGTGCGGGCGCAGCGGCTGCGGGCCGAGGTTGAGCTCGGCATCGACCTGGATGGGCTGCGGGGCGGCCTTCTCGTGGTCGAGGATGCCCAGGTTGGCGTCGAAACGCAAACCGGTGAGCGTGAGGATCTGGGTGCCTTTGATGCCTGCCATATGCCCTACATCATCGAAAAGTCGCGCTGGAAGCGCATGAGGTGCTGGCCGCCGTCCACCAGCAGCGTGGTGCCGGTGAGGGAGGCGTTTTCCAGCGCGAATTTCACTGCGCCGGCCACGTCTTCGGGCCTGGAGGAGCGCCCCAGTGGCGAGAGCTGGTGCAGGGCCGCGAACTTCTCGGGGCTCAGGTACTCGCTGGTCAGCGTCAGGCCAGGCGCCACGCCCACCACGCGCACGTCGGGCGCCAGTGCCATGGCCAGCATGGTGTTGGCGGCTTCCAGCGCGGCCTTGGACAGGGTGTAGCTCAGGAAGTCCGGGTTCTGGTTCCACAGCTTCTGGTCCAGCATATTGACCACGACCCCCTTGCCCGCACGCGCCCGCACATGCGTGTGCAGGGCCTGCGCCAGCAGGATGGGTGCACCGGTATTGGCGCGCAGGTGCTTTTCGAGCGCGGCGTAGCCGAAGGTCGCAGCGCTGTCGTGCTCGAACAGGGCGGCGCTGTTGACCACCGCGTCAACCTGGCCGAAATGCGCGACCACCCGCGGCAGCAGCCCTCGCACGGCGGGCTCATCGGCCAGATCGGCGTCGAAGGCGGCAGCCGTGACGCCGAGCTGTTCACAGTCGGCCACGGTCAACATGGCTGCGTCCACCGAGCCGCGGTAGTGCACGGCCACCTGCCAGCCAGCCCGGGCCAGGGCGAGCGCAATCTCGCGGCCCAGGCGTTTGGCCGAGCCGGTCACGAGCACGGTGTGGGCGGGGGAGGACATTGGAGGAGAATCCGGGGGGAAATGAATACAGCCGACAGTTTAACGACCACCCTGACATCCCGCATGGTGCAAGCCATCCAGGCGGCCGGGGGCTGGATCGGCTTTGACGACTACATGGCCCGCGCGCTGTACACGCCCGGCCTGGGTTATTACGCCAACGACCTGCGCAAGCTCGGCCTCATGCCGGGTTCCGGCAGCGATTTCGTGACGGCGCCCGAACTCTCCCCCCTGTTCGGCCGCGCGCTGGCAGTGCAGGTGGGCCAGGCCCTGCAGCACACGCAGACCGACGAGGTCTGGGAGTTTGGTGCCGGCTCCGGTGCGCTGGCCCTGCAGCTGCTGGAGACCCTGGGTGAGCAGGTGCGCCTCTACACCATCGTGGATCTCTCGGGTGCGCTGCGGGCGCGCCAGCAGCAGGCGCTGCAGAAATTCGGCGACCGTGTGCACTGGCTCAGTGAACTGCCGGCCACGATGCAGGGGGTGGTGGTGGGCAACGAGGTGCTCGACGCCATGCCCGTGCAGCTGCTCGCACGCGGCAACGGCGTCTGGTACGAGCGTGGCGTGGCGCTGGCCGGCGAGCGCTACGTCTGGGCCGACCGGCCGACAGCCCTGCGTCCGCCGGTGGAGCCCGCCGGCGAACACGACTACCTGACCGAGATCCATCCACAGGCCGAGGCCTTCATCCGCACCCTGGCCGAACGGCTGCAGCGCGGGGCGGCCTTCTTTCTCGATTACGGTTTTCCCGAGGGTGAGTACTACCATCCGCAGCGCCACATGGGCACGGTCATGTGCCACCGCGGCCATCAGGCCGATGCCGATCCGCTCACCGACGTGGGGCTCAAGGACATCACGGCGCACGTCAACTTCACCGGGATTGCCCTGGCCGCACAGGAGATGGGCCTGTCCACGCTGGGCTACTGTTCGCAGGCGCGTTTCCTGCTGAACTGCGGTCTGGCCCAGCTGATGGAACAGGCCGAGCTGCCGGCCCGTGCGCAGGCGCACAAGCTGGTGATGGAGCACGAGATGGGCGAGCTGTTCAAGGTCATCGGCCTGTGCACCGGCGAGCCCTGGTATGCCAAGGGCTTTTCCGCCGGCGATCGCACCCACACGCTTTGACCGATCGGTAAACCATGTTCCGCTGGCTGCTTGTCATCTTTTTCATCCTGCTGCTGGTCAACGCCATCACGCCGTGGTTCAAGAAGATCGGCTTCGGTCGCCTGCCCGGTGACCTGAACTTCACGTTCTTCGGCCGCGAGTTCAATCTGCCGTTCACCACGACCATCCTGCTGAGCCTGGTGGCCGCGGGCATTGCGCGCTTCATCTGAGAGGCTGAGCCGGGCTTGAAACGGATACCCCCGCCCCCATACTGAGGGTTAGAAAGGGTTCACCATGAGCGAAACGCGCCATATCGTCTGTCCGCACTGCCACACCACCAACCGCGTTCAGGTCGTGGACCTGGTGAAAGCCCCGGATTGCGGCAAATGCCATCAGCCCCTGTTCGCCGGTCATCCGGTGGTTTTGGACGCGACCTCTTTCGAACGCCACATCGGCCGCAGCGAGCTGCCGGTGCTGGTGGACTTCTGGGCTCCCTGGTGCGGCCCCTGCCGAATGATGGCGCCGGCCTTCGAACAGGCTGCGGCCCAGCTGGAGCCGCAGGTGCGCCTGGCCAAGGTGAACACCGAGGACGAGCAGGCCCTCGCGGCGCGCTTCAACATCCGCAGCATTCCCACGCTGGCGCTGTTCGTGGGTGGGCGCGAGGTGGCACGTCAGCCCGGCGCCATGACCTCACCGGCCCAGATCGCGGCCTGGGTGCGCCAGCAACTGCGCTGATGAGTCATGCAGCCTTCAGTTGATTAGGGTTGGTGTGCTGGTCCAGCAGCACCTCGAAATCACCTTGAAGAAGAAAAGTCTTTTCGGTAAGTGCTTCGGCAATTGATTCCAGAAGGGCTTGATGCTGACGCAATAGATCGAGAACTTCCAGGAACTGGTCCTTTAGAAACTGCTGGACCATCTGCTTCCATTCGCTCCTGAGCACTCCGTCCACGTAGTCATCCGGGGCGATGACAAGGTTGGAGGCCGCGGCTTCGTCAGTACCCGCCACGGGGGAGAGTCCCCACTGGGCAAACATCGAGTACGCCAGCTTGCTGGCTTTTCCAAGGTCAGAGGTTGAGCCGCGTCCGCTGACTTCCTGCGGGCCTAGCAGAAGGTGCTCGGCGGCGCGACCTGCCAGTAGCACCCGGATGGAGTGGAGTAGATCGCGATAACTGAGGTCATCCGATTGATGTTCGTGGATTTCATAAGGCTGAACCATCACGCCTTGAGAGTCGCCGCGTTTGAGCACACTGCAGTAGATGGGCGGTTTCTGCTGGCGCGACCCCAGGGTGGCGACCAATGCATGCCCGCCTTCATGAACCGCATGTCGGTAGCGGACGGCAGGAGGATCCAGCGAACTGTCTTCATCAGCCGTGCCATAGACCGCAAACCGGACTAGGTCCTCATAGCGGGCGGGGCGCCGTTCACGCCAGACGAGGCGTTGGACGGCGGTACGGAACAATCCGCGCCGACGGCTGTCCGGATATTCAAAATGCAGCAAAGCGCCCAGCCTGTCCGGATCGCCGGTGACGCTTCCTTCCAGATTGACGGCTCCGATCTCTTCGATAAAGACGCGGGCCATACCAAGGGGCGGCAGGCCTGGCACTTGCACACGCCTGTCGAACAGGCCGGCGCATCTCAGGCCTTGGTCCATCTGCTGGAATGAGCGCACGGTCGTGACCAGCACAACAGGGTGGTCTGCAAGCCTGTTGCGTAGCAGCGTGGCAAGCTCTTGGCGCAATGCGCAGGCCTGTGGAGGGTCTAACTCAGGGTGTGGCGCCCATTCAGGCGAAGCTGCCTCCGGATCCGGATGCAGCCAGAGGCCGGGCTCGATATAGATAATCCGCGGGTTGTTATCGATCTGACCGGAAAGTTGCTCGAATAGACCGGGGGTGACCTCGCTACTGGAGACATGCAGAAAATCAATCTCCAGGCTCTCGGCAAGGTGCGCCAGCAACTGACCGGCCTCATCAGTATCCGCAGATTCGAAGAGCACGGCGTGGCCAAAATTCAGCCAGGCTTCTCGGGAAAAGGGCTGGCCAAGCATGGCCCTTAATTCTGCATGCCAAGCCTTGACGGCCCCATCTTCCGGCACATGGTTCCAGTAAGTCGATGCTGACTGCAGTAACAGCATTCAAATCGCCAGTTCGGCCTTCCAAGCCTGTACCACCATCGCCATAGCCAGCGTGTCCAGCTCGCAGTAGCGTAGCAGGGCAGCCTCGATTCCGTTGCGTTTAGATAATGACAGGTCTTCGAACTGTAGCCGCGCATAAGCCATCGCCGCTGCTCCACCATCGGCAACATCGGCTTCCTCGTCCTGGGCAGTATTGCCCGCCCTGTCAAGCATCTCGGGGGTCAAAGCCCTGAGCAAGTCATAAGGATCCCTGGCGACACCGTGTTCGTCAGCTGTCCACCAGGCGAACTGTTTGAAATTCAGGCTCGGCATGGCAGGGCCGCCGTAGTTGGTCTGCCCGTAGATAACCTTCAGCAAGGGGGAGCCTTGCAAGACGGCGGGCAGCACCTTCTTGATTGAGCAGCTCCCCCGGGTGGATGGATAGAAAAAGGCCTTCTGCGCAAGCGTGCGTAGATCGATCAACTGGCGCGGCCCGCCTTCTGTGAGGCTGGCAATGAACGCAAGCAGGACACCGCTGTCTTCGGGCGATGCCGGGTCGTTTTTCAGCTGATCGGCAATCTGGCGCAGCACTGTTCTTTCATGTGGGCTCCACATGAAAACGCTGCCCTGGTCAGTGGACAGGGCTTTCATGAGAGCACGCACGAAGTCATAGTTTGGGAAAATGCCTGGCTTCGCCAGTAAAAACTGGTCCTGGTGCGCCAGCCTCCCTTGCGCATCCAGTACATGGTGTGAAAACTGGAACGCAATCTGCTCATAAGGCTTACGCCCCGCGTTGAAGGGCAGGGCGACCATAGAGGTTTCGAAGTCGATGAAGTGCAGGGGGTACACCCATTGCATCATTTCCTTCAGCGCGTGATCGCGCTGCACGTAGTAGCCCCTTGCGCGGCTGTCTTCCGGTAGGCCTGCCACCTGCAGCCATTGGCGCTCCGAATTGGAAAGGCCATCGCTCCCCTTCTGGTACCGCAGGTTCTCCTTGGTCAGCTGTTGCGGGTCCAGCCGCAAGATTCCCTGGGCGATCAATTCGTCCTTGCGCCGGAAGTTCCAGATGTCGAGCACCGTGCCTTGGTCAACCTTCTCTGCACTCCAGCCGTGGACGATTTGCCAGCATTCATGAAAACCGCTGCGTTGCTTGTCCGCGGCTTCCGCCCGGAACTCACAGCTGCCACATTGAGATCCGATGTGCGGAGGGATGCGAGTGTCATCACGGTAGGCTTGCGCCCACTGATCCGCGATATCGGGCAGCATGCCCGCGCCCCCGGGGTACTGCACCGGATGGTTGAGGATGTACGACACAGCCTCATCCACAGGGACGCGTGTGAGCACACTGTCTTCAGCCCCGAGCTGCCGGGCCGCTGGCTGAACGGCTACCTTGCGCGCGCCCTGCCCCCCAGGCGGCAAAGGCAGCAGCTTGAACATCTGGTTCAGGCCGTCCACCGGGGCGGTTTTGGCCTTGTCCGGCATGAGCAGCAAGCTGTTGATGGTGGAGCCCGGATAAGCCAGTCGGAGAACATGGGTCTGGAAAGCGACATCTTGCAGGTAGGGCAGAAGATCTCCAGTAGGTGCTCCTTTGTTGTTCATGAGTCTGGAGTTTGCAGAAGAATCCCAGGACTTGGCTTTCACTTCGATCAGCTCAAAGGTGTTGCCTCGCTTGACCAGCACATCCACGCGAATGAAAAAATCGCCGTGGCGGATGGCGGGCTCAAACAGGGTGACGTTCTCTTTCTGTAGCAGTTCCCGGCTTTGCGCCTCGGCTTCATGGTTGCTGCTTGCGGAAATCTCGATGCCACCGGGGTACATCAGTTTGGCCAGCTCGCCCACCTGAAACCCACCTTCAGCCAGGGCTGCCATGAAGGCGTCATCCTGGAGCGTGGACTTGTAGTTCGGGTTCGATGTGTAGTAGAGCTTGGCAGGGCAACTGACGGCCAGCTTGAAGCGGGACTTGGTGAGGTAGCGGGTGGACGGCGTCATGGATGATGGGTATAGGTTGGACGTGCGGAGTATCTCCAACTGGCGAATTAAAGTGAAGAGAAAGATTTCTTATGGATGGCGCGCATGCCCGCCGGATTGGCAGTTAGAGTAAATACTGAGCCCGCACACGTTTACTTTTATTCGCATGGGGTGACAATTGACGATCAAGGTTTTGTCATTGGAATGCTGCAGGTTTCAAAGTCGCTAGGCGACGGGTGCATTGGGATCCAATTGCCGGCTCATCTTTAATTTTCCCTTGAACGCTTTGGGCTGGTGTAAGGTATATCTATGATGCAATCAAAATGTGTAGCCGGTTTTACGTTTTTAAAGATTGGTGTTTTTTACCGAGATGACACCTCAAAAATATTCACATACCAGGGGCAAAGTATTGAACATGATTTGTCTCTAAAGTTAATTAATGATGACTTGAGAAAATTGGAGGAATCTGCGTACCTAATATTTTCGAATGAAGACATGAAGTACGTTGGCGAATATTCGTTCAATTTGGCTGATAGGTGGCTAAAAGAAGGAAACTATGTTTGGCACCACAAGGAAGCTGAGATATTGAATGAAATCAAGAGCAATAATTGCGTTTCACTTTGGGCGTCAGAGAACCCCTATGTCAGAATTTCCAATGAGCAGGTCAACATTAGCAAGTCAATTGAGAGTCATATTCTTAAGACTCATGTTGCGCATTTGCCTTGGAATAAGAGGGGGAAGCTCAAGCGTCGCGAGTCTTGGTTTAAAGAGAATTGTCTGAAAATGACTGATATTTTTGTCATGTCCGAACTGGCCAAATGACTGGACTTTCCCTGGATGCATGTTGAGGCGATGAGGCCATAGCCAACCGCAAAGTCACAGGGCCTCATGCTGATCAAGTCTTTTGTAGTTTGGTATCTCTCGCTGAAACAGTGAGTCATGCAAACCCCGAACCTCTGTAGATTGAATTGATACAGGAATGGGGCTGGTCCTTGGTCTCAAGCTCTGCGCGGCTAACTTGAGGGGCTGGAGGATATCTGTCGTGGCCGCGATTGGATTAGAGCTTGCGTGAGTCGAGATGAGCCGGTTTGTGAATGTTTCCCCGGATCATTTGAGTGTTTGCCACCGGATCAGCGTTTGTTTGGGCGGTATTTGACGAATGATTTATAGATTTGAACGGAGGTGAGTATGGATGACGCAGTGGAGACCAACTTCTTGTTGGTTCGTGAGAGTGACGAAACAGACCAGGTGCTTTTTGCGACAGCTACGTGTTTTGACCCAGAGGGACTATCAAAGTGGGTTCTCTACCTGGGAGACGATGGCGCTGGCGGCTCTGATCTTGGACATTTGAAATTTATTTATGACGATGTGGATTTTGATATTCGACATATCTATCTATGCATCGACATAGATGGAGAGTTCATAAAAGATCTTCTTACCGGCGAGGATGTGTCGGTGCCACTCGACGATCGGGATAGAGAGATATTTGTCCAGTTAGGTTCTTCGGTTGATGCTTACCTTGGGTTTGATGAGGACGATAACTGCTTTGCATTTAATGAAGACGGGCTCAATCTTTTGATTGATGAGGGAGATGATGGAGTTGCCTATTCCTCGTCCGATTTCGACTGGGAGTTTTTGGAAGAAATCACATCAAATACTCCTCTGAAATATAAATATTTCTTGGACTGAGTGTGCTGATTTTTCTGCATGGTGATTAGGCCTCGATGCTCCACACGCGGGTACAGGCGCGGCACCTTACCTCGGTGTGGCCGCTGCGCCGGTCCTCGCCGACGACCTCGAAGCGCGCGTAGGTGCCGCAGTCCGGGCAGTTGGCCTGGTTGGCCACTTCCTCGGCGTGCATGAGCAGGTAGAGGTAACGCCGCAGAGCCCACAGGCCGATGGCGCCGCTGGCGATGAAAAGCAGCACGTCCAGCAGCTTTTCCTCCAGCGTGCCGCCCCTGAAGACCTCCAGCATGCCGACCAGCGCGATGCTGCACAGCAGGGTCAGCAGCAGGTGGGCGTGGCTGGAGAGCAGCTCGCGTTCGTACCACTTGCGAAAACCGAAACGGCGCACGCCATCGGCCATGGGGGGATTGAAGGGGTTGCGGGGCGGCGTGGACATGCACCCATCATGCGTTAGCTGGTGCGGCTTTGCCGGCGCGTCATAGCAGCCGACTGCGGCAACGGGTTATTCGCTGTCCAGACCCAGATGCCGTGCCACGGCCTGGGCACGGGCCGCGTGAATGATCTCGCCCACCTTCTTGCCGCTGTGGCCTTGGGCCAGGGCGTGCCCGGCAATGTCGTGCGTGGGCAGGGCCAGCACGGTCTCCAGCACGCCTTGCAGGCGTGTCGCCTGCGGGTAGGGCTGCTGGTCCAGGCCCAGGCGGCCGCGGGCGTCGCATTCGCAGGCCAGCAGCACCTCGGCAAAACGCTGGGGTTTGCGGACGGCGTCGCAACGCTCCAGCAGACGCAACAGAGCGGTGGCGCCCAGGGTGCCGCTGCGGTGGATGTTGCCGTGCTCACGCGCCACCACGTCGGCCAGCTCGCGGCAATCGATGGGCACGCGCAGGCGCTCGCACAGGCCCTTCAGGAGCCGGGCGCTGCGCTCTTCGTGGCCGATATGGCGCGGCAGCACGTCCGCAGGCGTGGTGCCCTTGCCCAGGTCGTGGCCCAGGCAGGCAAAACGCACGGTCAGCGGTGCCTGCAACTGCGCGGCCATGTCCAGCACCATCATCAGGTGCACACCGGTGTCGATCTCGGGGTGGTGCTGTTCGGGTTGGGGCACGCCCCAGAGGCGGTCCACCTCGGGCAGCAGGCGTTTCAGCGCGCCGCAGGCGCGCAGCACGTCGAACATGCGCGAGGGCTTTTCTTCCATCAGGCCGCGGCTGAGCTCCTGCCAGACGCGCTCGGCCACCAGGTGGTCGACTTCCCCGTCGTCCACCATGTGCTGCATCAATTCCATCGTCTCGGGCGCCACCGTGAAATCAGTGAAGCGCGCCGACAGGCGCGCCACGCGCAGGATGCGCACCGGGTCTTCGCGGAAGGCCGGCGTCACGTGGCGAAACACCCGCTGCTCGATGTCGCGCTTCCCGTGGTACGGGTCGGTCAGGTGCGTCGCATCAAAGGAGCCGTCGGGGCGGCACTGGCTGCTGTGCACGGCGATGGCGTTGACGGTCAGGTCGCGCCGCGCCAGGTCTTCCTCCAGCGTGACGTCGGGCAAGGCGTGGATGGCGAAGCCCTTGTAGCCGCGCGCGGTCTTGCGCTCGGTACGCGCGAGCGCGTGCTCTTCCTTGGTCTGCGGGTGCAGGAAGACGGGGAAGTCCTTGCCCACAGGCACGAAACCCTGGGCGACCATCTCCTCAGGGGTGGTCCCCACCACCACCCAGTCGTGGTCCTGGACGGGTAAGCCGAGCAGGGTGTCGCGCACCGCGCCACCCACCATGTAGATCTGCATGGTGGGCAGTTTAGCCGGTGATGAAGGTGTTTCCGTTCGCCCTGAGCCTGTCGAAGGGCCGGGCTTCGACAGGCTCAGCCTTAACGGGATTCTCAGCGCGCGAGGCGATAAGGTTCCTCGAAGGCTCGGAAGTCGGCCTCGGCACGTGCGTCCTTGATCCAGGCCGCTACGCCCGGCAGGGCGGCGACACGGTCCACGTAGGCGGCGATGGCCGGTGGCACCGGCAGGCCATAGGTTTTCAGGCGCATGCACACCGGGGCGAAATACGCGTCAGCGATGCTGAACGGTCCGAACAGCAGCGGCCCGCCATGCTCGACCAGCAGTTCGTTCCACATGGCCACCAGACGCTCCACGTCGGCGCGAACGGCCGGCTGGTCGCGCCAGATCAGCGCGCCGATGTCTGGCAGCGAGGCCTCGATGTTCATCGTGCAGTGCTTGCGCAGGGCGCTGAAGCCGGCGTGCATCTCGGCGCAGACGCTGCGCGCGCGGGCGCGGGCGGCCCGGTCCTGCGGCCAGAGCTGTTTCTCGGGAAACTGCTCGGCCAGGTATTCGGCAATCGCCAGCGTGTCCCATATCACCAGCGCATCGTCCTGCAGCACCGGCACCTTGCCCGTGGGTGTGAGGCCGGCCAGGGCCTGCTTGAACTGCGAGTTGGCGTCGAAGCCGTCGAAACGCACCAGCACTTCTTCAAACGGGATACCGGCCTGGCGCAGCAGCACCCAGGGCCGCATGGACCACGACGAATAGTTCTTGTTGCCGATGGTGAGCTTGAGCATCGCCTCTCCTGTCTGAAGAGGCCATGTTAGCGTGAGGCTAGCGGCGCCGGAAGCGGCTGCGAAGCTGCAGCAGCGGGTCGCCGTTACCGAGGTAGCCCGGCGCCACGGTGGCCGGCCCGGTGGGCGTGATGCCCAGCGCGGCCAAACCTGGTACCCGGCCTGTGGCCACGTTGTCGATGCGCATGGAGTCCAGGTTGTCGCGGCTCATCAGGGGCTGGCCCGGGGCCAGTTCCATCAGCAGCGCCTGCAGCCTGCCGATGACCATGGGCAGGGGGATCACGGGGCGAGGCACCCCGGCTGCGCGCCCGGCCAGCTGTACCAGCTCCTTGAGGGTGTAGACACCGGGCCCGCAGAGCTCATAGGCCTGTCCGATGGTGCGGGTGTCCTGCAGGCACTGCACGACCGCTTGCGCCACGTCCTCGACCCAGACCGGCTGGAAGCGGGTGTCGGCACCGGCCAGCGGCATCACGGGGAAGACGCGTTGCAGTGCGGCGAAGAGATTGAGGAAGCGGTCGTCGGCGCCGAAGATCACGCTGGGGCGCAACACGGTGAGTTGCAGGCCCTGGGCCGCGGCGGCCCGCAGGGCGGCCTCGCCGCGCGACTTGCTGCGCAGGTAGCGCGAGGGTGCGGTATCGGCCGCGGCCGGCTCCGCCCCCAGTGCACCCACGTGCACTAGGCGCTTGACACCCATGGCCAGGCAGGCGCGCGCCAGTTTCTCCGGCAGCTCGACATGGTTGCGCTGGAAGGCAGCTTCGCTGCCATGCAGGATGGCCACCAGGTTGATGACGACGTCATGGCCGACGAGCAGCCGGCGCAGTGTGGCCTCGTCGTGCACATCGGCTTCGAGCACCGTGAGACGCGGCAGATGCTGCACCGCGCTGGCGTTGGCCGCACGGCGCGTGGGCACGGTCATGGACCAGTGCAGGCGCGCCAGGTGTTCACAGACATGGCGGCCGACGAAACCGGTGCCGCCCAACAACAGAACACGTTTCATGGCAGTTCTTCGGCAGGTTCGGGTTTGTCCAGGCCCAGCGGGCCGACAAAACCCAGGCGGGTCTTGAGCGACTGGGGTTCGCCGCTCAGCACGGCGGCGTAATTCACGGTGTTGGCCAGCACCTTCTTGACGTAGTCCCGTGTTTCACCGAAGGGGATGTTTTCGGCCCAGATGGCGGCTTCGAGCACCGGGTCGCCGGTCTGGCCGCGCCAGCGCTTGGAGCGGCTGGGGCCGGCGTTGTAGGCGGCGGCGGCCAGCGGCATGGAGCCGTCGAAGGACTCCAGCACCAGCTTGAGGTAACCCGTGCCGATGGCGATGTTGGTGTCGCGCTCGGTGATCTGCTGGGGCTTGAAGCTGTGCATGCCGATGCGTCGCGCCGTCCAGCGCGCCGTGGCCGGCATGACCTGCATGAGACCTGCTGCGCCCACGCCGGACTTGGCTTCCAGGATGAAACGGCTTTCCTGCCGGATCAGGCCATAGACAAAGGCCGGCTCCAGGCCGGTGAGTTCGGCGCGCTGCTGCACTTCCTGGCGGAAGGGGGTGGGGAAGCGCTGCGCGTAGTCCATGACGCTGCGGGTGCGCTCGCTGGCGTTGATGCAGCGGTCCCAGACCTGCTGCTCGCAGGCCAGGGCGGCAGCGGCCAGCAGCTCTCGGTCGCTCATGCCGCCGCGCTGGTGCAGGTTGGTGCTGTAGTTCCATTCGCGCACGCCTTCCGAGCGCAGGCCGATGCTGATGGCGTAAAGGGCCCGCTGCAAGCCTGCGTTGTCACGTGCGGCCTTCAGCTCATCTTCACTCAGCGGCGCCGGGGCGGCGGGCGCGCTGATGCGCTGGCCCAGTTCCTCCATGGCCAGCTGTTCGTAGAAACCGCGCGGCGAGGCGATGGACTGCAGCAGGGTGCGCGCGCGCAGCTCGGCGTTGGGGGCTTGCAGGGCCAGCAGGGCGCGGGCGCGCCAGTAGATCCAGGTCGGGTCGCGCAGCTGTGTTTCGCCCAGTGCGGCAATGCCGTCGTGCACCTGCTGCCAGTCGTTGGCGCGCAGGGCGGCACGCACCTTCCACACCAGGTGGTCGCTGTGCATGTGGCGGTCTTCCCCCTGGGCGTAGTAGCCCAGGGCCTTGTCCGACAGGCTGCGCGCGGCGCGCTTGCCGATCACGCCCCAGACCCAGCTGCGTTCTTCCTGGGTGAGCTGGGCACGCCAGCGCAGCTTGTTGATTTCCTCGGCGGCGGCTTCCGGATCGCTGGAGGCCAGGCGGATCAGGGCCAGCGTCACCCACTCGCGGGTCTTGGGCCGCAAGGCGGTGAGCTTTTCGTCCAGGTAGCGCTTGGGATTGGCGTAGAGCGTGTTGAGGCCGTTCGCCCATTCCGGGTTGAGCAGGCCAACGGCCTGCTGGGCGATGCGCGGCTTGTCGAACTCGAAGCCCAGGCGGGCGCGGCGCCAGGCCACCATGGGGTCAAGCTTCTCGTCCTTGATCAGGCGGTCGGCCACGGCGGCGCAGCCATCATCCGGGTCGCGCTGCGCCAGCCAGAGTTCCTGCACCTGGGCGGCCACGTCCTCGTTCTGGGTGGTGTAGGCCGCGTGCAGGGCATGGCAGCGCACTTCGGCGTCGTCGCCCATACGGTAGCGCGGTAATTCGGCCGTGAAGCGGGCCCAGTTGCGCTGCCTGCCCAATTGCAGCAGCCAGTCGTTGCGCAGGCGGTCTTCGGCGTAGGTGCCGGCATAACGGCCCAGGAAGGCCTCGATCTCGCCAGCCTTGGCGCTGTCCAGGCGGGCGCTGAGCTCCCAGTAGGCGGCCCAGGGCTCCAGCACATGGCCCTGGACCTGCGGCAGGAGGGCGGTCAGACGCTTGGGGTCGAGCTTCTTGTAGGCTTCGGCCATGTCGGTGATGAGGGCGTCCTGGGTCGGCTTGGCCCGTGCCTTGGCCTTGGTCTGTGCGCCCGTGGCCGGCAGGGCCAGACCTGCCGTCAAAGCGATAGCTGTCAGAATGACTTGAAACTGCATGTAGAAATTATGGACACATCCGAGGCAAAAAGGGCGCAGGAGAAGAAAAACCTGCGCCAGCGGCTCATTACTGAACGTTTGAACCTGCCCGACCGCCTACAGCGTGCGGCACTTTTGCAACAGGTCATGCGCATCTGGCTGGTGGGGCGCAGCGATCTCGTGATCGGCGCCTACTGGCCCATCAAGGGTGAATTCGATCCCCTGCCGGCCTTGCACCGCTGGAAGGAGGACGGCGAGCTGCTGGACAACGAGCAGCCGCGGCGCATCGGCCTGCCCGTGATCGACAAGGTGCACAAGACCCTGACCTTCCACGCCTGGTACCCCGGTTGCCCCATGGAAGAGGACGCCTATGGCATTCCGAAACCGAAGGACACCGAAGTCATCGTGCCCACCCTGCTTTTCGTGCCCTGCGTGGGTTACGGGCCGGGCGGCTACCGCCTGGGTTACGGCGGCGGTTTCTACGACCGCACGCTGGCCACGCTGAGCCCCAAGCCCTACACCGTGGGCCTGGGCTTCACCCAGGGCTACCTCGACGATTTCGAGCCCGAGCCGCACGACATCCCGCTGGAGGCCATCCTCAACGACAACGGTGTGGTCTGGCCCGTCTCTGGCATGGGCTGATTACGGTATCCGTAAGTAATTTCGCCTCAGTAAAATCGGCGCTTTCGCCTCGCGGCGTGTCCCCCGGAGTTCCCATGAGCAAAGCCTTTGCTTCGCAAGCCGATCTGACCGACAAGAAAACCACCTTCGAGCAGCTCAGCAAGCATTGCTGGGCTTACACCACCGAGGGTGATCCGAACTCCGGCGTCATCATCGGCGAGCGTTTCATCATGGTCAGCGACGCCACCGCCACCCCGGCCATGGCGCGCGACCTGATCGCCAAGATCCGCACCGTCAGCGACCTGCCCATCAAGTACGTGTTGCTCACCCACTACCACGCGGTGCGCGTGCTGGGCGCCTACGCCTATGCCGCCGAGGGCGCCACCGAGATCATCGCCAGCCAGGGCACGCTGGAGCTGATCCGCGAGCGCGGCGCGCAGGACATGAAAAGCGAGATGGAGCGCTTCCCGCGTCTGTTCCGCAACGCCGAGACCGTGCCCGGCCTGACCTGGCCCACCCTGGTCATCGGCGGCGGCAACCCGGTCAAGGGTGAGGTGCCGGGCAAACTCAGCATCAACCTGGGCGGTGTGGTGGTGCAGATCTGGAGCCCCGGCCCCGGCCACACGCGCGGCGACACCATCGCCTGGGTGGAAGAAGAAAAAGTGCTGTATTCGGGCGACCTGGTCGAGTACGAGGCCGGTGTCTACACCGGTGACGCGCAGCTGGCCGAATGGCCGGCCACGCTGGAAGCCTTGCGTGCCCTCAAGGCGGAGTACCTGGTGCCCGGTCGCGGCGAGGCCATGAAGGGCCATGCCAACGTCAACAAGGCGCTGGACTACACGAAACGCTGGGTCGAGACGCTCTACAAGGCGGGCCAGGAAGCGGTGGCGCAGGGCATGGACCTGAAAGCGGCCATGGCGCATGCGCGCAAGAGCATGGACCCGGTGTTCGGCCACGTTTTCATCTACGAGCACTGCCTGCCGTTCGACGTGAGCCGCGCTTTTGACGAGGCCAGCGGCATCAAGAACCCGCGCATCTGGACGGCCGAGCGCGACAAGGCCATGTGGGAAGCGCTGCAGGGCTGAAGGGCCAGCCCTGCAGCAGGGCCCATCAACCTGGAGCTCAGCCCAGCGCCCCGTGGCTTGGTCTGAAGCTCGCGCCTGCCTAGCGAGTGTCGACCCGGCGCGCACCAGAATTGACACTATTTAGGCTTGCCCTGCCCACTGTTGCCGACTGACAATCCCCGGATAAAGCCATAGGGGAGCAGGTATTTAATGTCGGCGGAATTTGTATTTATCCGGGATTTGCGCGACCTTGTGAGACAAAGATTGCCATCGCCCATCCCGGGCGGGCAGGATATTCTGATCGACCTGGCGGCCGCCCACCATCTGGGTCGCAATCTCACGATGAAGGAGCTTGTGTTGGCCCGGGGCGGATCGGCCACCACGATACGGCGCAAGGTCAATGGTCTCATCGAGGCCGGCTTCATCGTCAAGGCGTCTCACGATCACGATGGACGACGTGACCAGTACACGGTGTCCCCGGCATTCCTGAAGCAAGCGGTTGACCTTTCGCGTGAACTGAAGAAGCTCAGCGTCGAGTTTGAGCGCCGCCGCGCGGGGGATGGCAGACGCCAGGCGCCCAAAAACGCTTTGAAACACACAGCAAATGGCTGAATGGGATCGCCGGATCTTGCTGAGCCTGATGGACGAGGCAAAGAGCAGGATCGAAGACCCGAGTACGTCTGAGTTGCAGAAGGCGCAGATTCGGGAGCTGCTCAAGCAGTACTCAAATAAATCGTGTTCGATCCACGCCAGTCCCGCAGATGTGCAGGACATGAAAGAGCAGCTTTCTAGAATATTCCCGTCGTGACCAAGGTACGCGGCACTTTGCGGCGAGCGCCATGGATGGACCGGATTTCAAGAGCTCGAATATTTACGTGCAGCCACTCAGGCAGCGCGCTGTCCGCCTGAAGGCTTCGGGCGGCGCTACTTTTCCGTCGCCAGCAGCCTCAAAGTTTCCTCGTAGCCCCGCAGCCTGCTGATCAGGCGCCGCCGCTGTGTCTCGCTGGCGCTGTTGTGCAGGGTCGCGATGCTCTGGCAACCCTCCTGCAGCATGCGTTCGAACTGGGCGCGTGCACCAGTGTCTGGCGGCAGGAGGCTGCGTTGCACCAGGGCCAGCATCTCGGCCTTGATGTGCGCCGGCCGCTCGCCGTTGCGATGTTCCTGCAGCACCCGCAGCGTGTCCTGCTGGCGGCGCAGGCGCTCGGCCCAGGCCAGGCGGGCATCGAAGCTGGAGGTGGTGATGCGCTGGCGCAGCAGGGTCTTCTGGGCCTCGCTCAGGCTGCCGTAGAAGTCCTCGTAGCGCCCGACGGTACGCTCCAGGCGGCGCTCCAGCAGTTCGTCGGGGCGGCCGTCCAGCCACTCTTCGCGCCACTTCTGGTTGTGTTTCTCGAACTGCCGGGCCAGGTGGCGCAACTGCTCGGGCTGCAGGCTGGGCGCCAGCCGGGCCAGGCCTTCGGCGCTTTGCTCACCCAGGCGCTGCAGGTGCAGACGAACCTGGGCCAGCTCGGTGCAAACCTGTTCGGGCGTGACCGTGCCCCCGGCCTGCTGCTGCAGGCGGCCCAGCCATTCGGCATAGGCCGGCAGTTCCTGGCGGCGATGCCAGGCGTGCAGCGCGTCCAGGCTCTCGCGCACCGGGCGGGCCTGGGCATCTTTGAAGTCGATGTAACCGTCCAGCCACCAGTAGAGCAGGGTGGGGGCGTTGTTGTAGCCGGTCTGCACGGCGCTGCAGCCGGCCAGCAGGACCAGCAGCAGCGCGCTGATAATGCGGGGCAGGAAACTCAACAGCAGGGTGGGCAGGCGCATGAAGCAGAACGGACAGGCAGTGGATGTGGTCATCATGGCGGCGGGCAAGGGCACGCGCATGAAAAGTCGATTGCCCAAAGTGTTGCACCGATTGGCCGGACGTGCATTGCTGCAGCATGTAGTGGACACTGCCGTGGGGTTGAATGCCCGGCGCGTGGTGGTCATCACGGGCCACGGCGCGGCCGAGGTCGAGGCCGGCGTGCGCCGCAGCGGTGAGGGGCCGGCGCTGCAGTTCGTGCGCCAGGAGCCGCAGCTGGGCACCGGCCACGCCGTGCAGCAGGCCGTGCCGGCGCTGCCCGACGACGGCATCGTCGTGGTGCTGTCGGGCGACGTGCCCCTGACCCAGGCGGACACCCTGCGTGCGCTGATCGATGCCTGCGGCGGTGAGCGCCTGGCCCTGCTGACGATTGCCTTCGACGATCCGACGGGTTATGGCCGCATCATGCGTGCGGCCAACGGCGACGTGTTGGCCATCGTGGAGCACAAGGACGCCAGCGAGGCCCAGCGCGCCATCCAGGAGATCTACAGCGGCATCATGGCCGTGCCGGCCCGGCTGCTCAAGCCCTGGCTGGCGAAACTCGACAACCGGAACGCCCAGGGCGAGTACTACCTGACCGACGTGGTGAAGTTTGCGGTGGCCCAGGGGGTTCCCGTGGTGGCGCACAAGATCACGGACGCGCTGCAGGTGGCCGGCATCAACAGCCCGGTGCAGCTGGCCGAGCTGGAGCGCGCGCACCAGCAACGCGTGGCGCGCGGCCTCATGGAGCAGGGTGTGCGCCTGGCTGACCCGGCGCGCCTGGACGTGCGCGGCGAACTGCTTTGCGGGCAGGACGTGGAGATCGACATCAACTGCATCTTCGCCGGCCGCGTGGAACTGGGCGAGGGCGTGAAAATCGGCGCGCACTGCACGATCAGCCATGCGCGCATCGCCGCCGACGCAGTGATCCATCCCTACACCCACATCGAAGGCGGCGCCAGCGAGAAGGACCGTATCGAGGTCGGTGCCGGCGCCCTGATCGGCCCCTACGCCCGCTTGCGCCCCGGCGCCAAGCTGGGCGATGAGGTGCACATCGGTAATTTCGTAGAGATCAAGGCGGCCACGCTGGCCAGGGGCGCCAAGGCCAACCACCTGGCCTATATCGGCGACTCGAAAGTGGGCGAGCGCGTGAACTACGGCGCCGGCAGCATCACGGCCAATTACGACGGCGCCAACAAGCACACCACGGTGATCGAGGCCGACGTGCACATCGGCAGCAACTGCGTGCTGATCGCGCCCGTCACCATCGGTGCCGGTGGCACGGTGGGCGGCGGCTCCACCATCACCAAGGACACGGCACCCGGCGCGCTGACGGTGGCGCGCGCCAAGCAGGTCAGCCTGAGCAACTGGAAGCGGCCCGAGAAGAAAAAATGAGCGAGAGCGAACCCGCGCCCGAGCAGGAGATCGCGCGGCTGCAAGCCGAGCTGCACGACGCGCGCGCCGCACTCGGCGACTTCGCCTACGCGGTCTCGCACGACCTGCGCGCCAGCCTGCGCCACATCATGTCCTACGCAAGCCTCCTGCGCGAGGAGATGGGGCCTGTGCTGCCGGGCGAGGCACTGGGCTACCTGGAGACGGTGCACGGCGCGGCCCGCACGCTGGGCCAGCAGATCGACGGCCTGATGAGCTGGTCGCAACTGGACCGGGTCGAGTTGCAGGTGCGGGAGTGGGAAGCCGGCACCCTGGTGGCCGAGGCGCAGGCCCAATTGGCCGAGTCCTGTGCCGGCCGCCAGATCGAGTGGCAGGTGCAGCAGGGTCTGCCCCTGCTCATCGGGGATGGCGCGCTGCTACGCCAGCTGCTGGTGCACCTGCTGTCCAACGCGCTCAAGTTCACGCGTCCGCGCGAGACCGCGGTGATCGTGATCGGGGCCGAGGTAAGTCCCGAGGGGCTGGCCACGATCCATGTGCGCGACAACGGCGTGGGCTTCGACCCGGTGCGCCAGTTCAAGCTCTTTCACGTCTTCCAGCGCCTGCACGGCGCCAGCCAGTTCGAAGGCCTGGGCCTGGGTTTGGCGCTTGCGCGCAAGATCGTCGAGCGCCACGGCGGCAGCATCCGCGCCGAAGGCGCGCTGGAGGGAGGCTGCACCGTCAGCTTCACGCTGCCCTGTGCCATGGGCACGCCCGTCTGAGCTGAGAGGGTCCCTAGGACTTCGCCGGCAGCGGCACACGCGTGCCGAACTTGCTGCGCTTCACGCTGAAGAAGGCTTTCACGTTGCGCACATTCGCATCGCTGGTGAACAGGCGCTGCGCCAGCACCAGGTAGTCCGGCATGTCGCGCGCGTGCACCACCAGCACGAAGTCCGGCCCGGGCGAAACGCGGTAGCACTGCTGCACGGCCTCGTCGGCTGCCACGCGCAACTCGAAGGCCGCCTGTGCCTCCTCGCCCTGGCGTTCCAGCGTGATCTCCACGATGGCCTGCAGGCCGTGGCCCAGCAGGGGCGCGAGCTTGTCCGTGCTGAGGATGGCGACCTGTTTCTCGATCAGGCCGCCGTCCAGCAGGCGCTTGACGCGCCGCAGGCAGGTCGGCGGCGAGATATGGGCCAGCGCGGCCAGGGCCTGGTTGCTCAGGCTGGCGTCTTTCTGCAAGGCGTCGAGCAGCAACAGATCCGTGGCATCTATGGTGATTTGTTCCATTTGGTGATTATTTTTGAAATATATGGTCTTGTCATGTGTTTTATGAAATTTAGGTTCATAAAGTACAAAAAATCAATCAGATATTTTTCTTCACTGCTTCTACCATCGCCCCATCGAGTTCAGGAGATACCTCTTATGTGTGGCATCGTCGGCGCCGTTTCCAATCACAACATCGTCCCCGTGCTGGTCCAGGGCCTGCAGCGGCTGGAGTACCGCGGGTATGACTCCTGCGGCGTGGCCGTGCATGCGGCTGGCGGCCTGCAGCGCGCACGCAGCACTTCGCGCGTGGCCGAACTGGCCGAGCAGGTGGCCCGCGACAAGGTGAGCGGCTACACCGGCATCGCCCACACCCGCTGGGCCACGCATGGCGCCCCCGCCGTGCACAACGCTCATCCGCATTTCAGCCATGGCCCGGGTGCCGACACCGCGCAGCGCGCGGCGCGTGTGGCTCTCGTGCACAACGGCATCATCGAAAACCATGACGAACTGCGCGCCGCCCTGCAAAAGAAGGGTTACGTCTTCCTCAGCCAGACCGACACCGAGGTCATCGCCCACCTGATCGACGCCATCTACGAAGGCGACCTGTTCGAGGCCGTGAAGGCCGCGACGAAGCAGCTGCAAGGCGCCTACGCCATCGCCGTCTTCCACAAGGACGAACCGCACCGTGTGATCGGCGCGCGCGCCGGCTCCCCGCTGATCCTGGGCGTGGGCAACGACGGCTCGCATTACCTGGCCAGCGATGCCATGGCCCTGGCCGGTGTGACCGACCAGATCGTCTACCTGGAAGAGGGCGATGTGGTGGACCTGCAGCTGGGCAAGTTCTGGGTGGTGGGGCGCGACCACAAGCCGGCGCAGCGCGTCGTCAAGACCGTGCTGGCGCACAGCGGTGCGGCCGAACTCGGCCCCTACCGCCACTACATGCAGAAGGAAATCTTCGAGCAGCCGCGCGCCATTGCCGACACGCTCGAAGGCGTGGAAGGCATCGTGCCCGAGCTGTTCGGTGACGGCGCCTACCGTGTCTTCAAGGACATCGACAACGTGCTCATCCTGGCCTGCGGCACCAGCTACTACAGCGGCTGCACGGCCAAGTACTGGTTGGAGAGCATTGCCAAGATCCCCACGCAAGTGGAAGTGGCCAGCGAATACCGCTACCGCGATTCGGTGCCCAACCCGCGCACGCTGGTGGTCACCATCAGCCAGTCCGGCGAAACGGCTGACACCCTGGCCGCCCTGCGCCACGCGCAAAGCCTGGGCATGGCGCAGACGCTGACCATCTGCAATGTGGCCACCTCCGCCATGGTGCGCGAGTGCAAGCTCGCCTACATCACGCGCGCCGGTGTCGAGATCGGCGTGGCCTCCACCAAGGCCTTCACCACGCAATTGGCCGGTCTCTTCCTGCTGACGCTGGCGCTGGCCCAGGTGCGCGGGCACCTGAGTGAAGAAGACGAGGCGCAACACCTCAAGGCCATGCGCCACCTGCCCGTGGCCCTGCAGGCCGTGCTGGCCCTGGAGCCGCAGGTGATGAGCTGGGCCGAGGACTTCGCCCGCATGGAAAACGCGCTCTTCCTTGGGCGCGGTCTGCACTACCCCATCGCCCTCGAAGGCGCGCTCAAGCTCAAGGAAATCAGCTACATCCACGCCGAGGCCTACCCCGCGGGTGAACTCAAGCACGGCCCCCTGGCCCTGGTCACCAGCGCCATGCCCGTGGTCACGGTGGCGCCCAACGACGCGCTGCTGGAAAAGCTCAAGAGCAATCTGCACGAGGTGCGCGCCCGCGGTGGTGTGCTCTATGTGCTGGCCGATGCCGACACCCGCATCGATAGCGGCGAAGGCCTGCACGTGATCCGCATGCCCGAGCACTACGGCGCGCTGTCACCGCTGCTGCACGTGGTGCCGCTGCAGCTGCTGGCGTATCACACCGCCTGCGCGCGCGGGACGGATGTGGACAAACCACGCAATTTGGCAAAAAGCGTCACGGTTGAGTGACGCTTTTTGGGGCGCATTGCGCCATGCGGCTTTAGCCGTAGCCAAATGCGAAGCTTGCGGCGGAGGCTCACTTCGAGCAGCGAAGTTAAGGCACGCAGTGCCGTGCCGCAGCCACAAACCCAGAAACCTGGCCAAGAGTGTCACCGTCGAATGACGGAGTCACTTTGTGGGTCGTGATCTGCAGGAATAGAGTCTCTCGGGCGCGGAATATTTCCTATCGGGGGAACTTCGCAAGTCAACTTGAAGAAATTCACTCAGATAACGAGCGTTCCCTGAAGGCGTTGCTGCGCAGAACTGTCATTCGAAGGCTAAATCACATACACAACGGTGGACAGATCACGCGGGCAACTCGCGCATGCCATGGCTGCTGTATATTGATTTACACGACACATCATTCAAGAGACCTGCATGTCGATCAAATCCATTCTGAAGTCAATTGTGGTGACACTGGCGATCGTCACCGGTGGGTCGCTTTTCGCACAGGGCACACCGATCGATGCAGCGGCGTTTGACGCGCTGGTGGCGCAGGGTCCCGTGGCCAGCGCTGCGACTATTCGCTCTAGCACCTGGGCCAGCAAGATCAAGCAGGCCGGCACTCTGCGCCTGGGCGGTACGCAAACCTCCAATCTGTTCTCGCTGCTCAACGAAAAAGACGGCAAGATCCGCGGCTTCGATGCAGGTCTGGCCCAACTCATCACGCGCTACGTACTGGGAGACGGGTCCAAGTACCAGTTCACGCAGGTGAGCTCGTCCACGCGCGAGCAGGTGCTCATCAACGATCAGGTGGACATGGTGTTAGCCACCTACTCCATCACCCCCGCCCGCACAGAGAAGATTTCGTTCGCAGGGCCCTACTACACCTCGCAGGCCGGGGTGCTGGTCAAGGCCAACAACAAGACGGTCCAGTCGTACAACGATCTGGCCGGCAGGAAGGTCGCCACGCAAGCTGGCTCTACGGGTCCGGCGATCCTGGCGCAGTACGCGCCCAAGGGGGTTGTACAGGAGTTTCAGACGCACCAGGAAGCGCTCGACGCACTGCGCCAGGGGAGGGTGGATGCCTACGTGACCGACCACACGCTGCTCCTCAACGCCCTGAGTCTCGGAACCGGCGGCGCGAAGCTGGCCGGCGCGCCCTTTGGTACTCAAGATCCATACGGCGTCGGACTGCCCAAGGGCTCGGACGGCGTTGCCTTCATCAATGACTTCCTGAAGAAGCTGGAAGCCGACGGCACCTGGGCCAAACTCTGGACGATTTCCATCGGACAGCGCACCGGCAGCACGGCCGTTCCGAAGCCGCCCGCTATCCCCTGAACAATGGGCGATGTTTCCAGGCTCCTGGCCGACTATGGGCCAGCCTTCGGTCAAGCCCTTTTCCTGACCTGGAAGCTCACGGTCATGTCTTTCGTGCCCGGCGTCGTGCTGGGCGTGATCGTTGCGGTGCTTCGGCTGTGGCCGCTGCTGCCGCTGCGCTTCGTTTTGACCGCTTACGTCGAGATCTTCCGCAACATTCCCAGCGTGGCACTGCTGATCTTCATCGTGTTCGCGCTGCCCGATCTCGAGGTGGTGATCGACTATGAGCCCAGCGTCATCCTGGCACTGACGCTGGTCTGCTCTGCGTTCACGGCGGACTACCTGCGCACGGGCATCAACACCATCGCCGGTAGCCAAATCGAGGCCGCACTCAGCCTGGGCATGCGGCCGCTGCAGATCATCCTCGCGGTGATATTGCCGCAGGCGCTGCGCGCGGTGGTGCAGCCCATGACCTCACTGCTCATTGCGCTGATGTTGTCAACTTCGCTGGCGTCACAGGTGCCGTTGCCAGGCCGGGAACTCACGGCGCTCGTGTCCAAGATCGCCACCGACTCCGCGGCCGGCATGGCCGCGTTCGCCGTGGCGGCCGCGATGTACGTGGCGACTGGCTTGCTCATCGCCTGGGCGGGTGCCGCCCTGGAAAAGAAAGCGCGGATACTGCGATGAGCCGCCCGCTGGAAGACATTCTGTTTGCGGCACCTAACGCCAGGGCCCAGGCCATCACGCGGGCGGCGAGTGTGATCGCGGCGATGGTGCTGCTTCTGCTGGCCGCGGGCATCGTGTCCCGTTTCCATTCCGCAGGGCAGCTCGACGCCCAGTTCTGGAAGTTCTTCGCCTGGCCGACGACTTGGGCCTTCCTGGGCAAGGGCCTGCTCGGCACGCTGGCATCGGCGGCGATGGCCGCCGTCATCGCGCTGACCCTCGGGCTGGTGCTGTTGCTAGGGCGCCTGGCGCAAGCGCGTCTCCTGCGTTGGCCGAGCATCGCGGTCATCGAGTTCCTGCGTGGCACGCCAACGCTGCTGCTCATCTATGTGTGTTTTCTGGTGTTGCCGCAGGTCGGAATCAAGCTGAGCACCTACTGGATGTTGACGCTGCCCGTCGGTCTTAGCACCGCCGCCGTGGTGGCCGAGGTCTACCGCGCTGGCGTACTCGCCGTTCCCCGCGGTCAGACCGACGCTGCGCGAAGCCTGGGGCTGACCGAAGCCCAGGTTTTCTTCCATGTCGTTTTTCCCCAGGCCCTGCGTTACATTGTCCCGGCACTGGTTGCGCAACTGGTCATCGTGGTCAAGGACACGACCTTCGGCTACGTCGTCACCTATGGTGAACTCATGCAGAACGCCAAGGTGCTCATCGCCAACTACCACTCGCTGGTGCCTGTATACCTCGTCGTGGCAGCGCTTTACTGCCTGGTGAATTACACGATATCGACGACGAGCAAACGGCTCGGCCGGCCGATGCATTGATCGTCACCAGGACGTTCGGTTTCCACACGCCCGCTGAGATGTTCAGCGAATGTGTTGCATCGACCAGTTGAATTCGCCCTCTACAGCGGTCGTGAATAGACGCAAGAAAACGCCTCAAAAGCCAAGGTACGGAGGTGGTCTCGCGGCATTCTTTGCATCATCGAGCTACTTGGGCGGTTTGCCGGAAACTGCCAGTTAACAAGACTCAGGGTCGTCCTCTGTGGAGACCGTTTGTTGCCGGAACGTCTTCATGGCGAGTGCTTTTAAATTCACGTGGGCAGGTGTCGAGCACCATAGCAAGCCCTGTCGTTGCTCCGTTCAGCGGGCGGAGAACCGGGCATACAGCCAGCCAGCCAGTACCGCGCCCGCGGCCATGGCCAGCAGCCCGGGCAGGCCCCGTGTGGCGTCGATGAACACCGGCATGGGTGCCATAGCGTCGACCGCCCGCACCGCCGCCACCATGCCCACCCCGACGGCCAGGGCCAGCAGGGTGCTGCGTCCGGCCGGCCACCAGCGGGCCAGGCCGCTGGCTACGGGGAGCGCCATCAACCAGCCTGCGGCCAGAATGCCGCCGTAGACCGGCGCAAACCCTATCAGGTCCTGCCCTAACACCCGCAGCCAGTCGGCGGCCGGGATGTTGACACCCACATCCACGAGTGCCTGCAGGTTCCAGACCGTCTGCACCACCGAGCCCCAGGCCGCCGCCAGCGCCCAGGCCAGCAGCAACAGCCCCGCGCGCCGCGTCCAGCGGGGCCTTGGGGCATCATGGCGGGCATCGTCTTTCATGCGTGTCATTATGAAATACCTGCTCGCTCTGCTGCTGGCGGCATTCGCCACGGCCGCGTCGGCCCAGACCGTGGCCTACCGCGTCGAGACCGTGGCCACCGGTCTGGAGCACCCGTGGTCGCTGGCCTTTCTGCCGGGTGGCGGCCTGCTGGTGACGGAGCGTGCCGGACGGCTGCGTGTGATCGAGCCCGGAGCCGACGGCCGCTTGCAGCTGCGCACCGAGCCCGTGGCCGGGGTGCCGACTGTGCTGGCGATGGGTCAGGCCGGTCTGTTCGACATCCTGCTGGACCCGGACTTCGCCACCAACCAGCGGCTGCTGCTCTCCTTCGCCCACGGCACTCGCGAGGCCAACCACCTGCGCGTGCTCAGCGCCCGGTTCGACGGACGTCAGCTGCAAGAGCTGCGACCTGTCTTCACTTCCCAGCCCGCCAAATCCGAGACCCAACACTTTGGCGGCCGCATGGCCTGGCTGCCGGACGGCAGCCTGCTGTTTGGCATGGGCGACGGCAACCTGGAGCGCACCGATGCACAGCGCCTGCACACCCACCTGGGCAAGTTCCTGCGCATCTACCCCGACGGTCGTGTGCCTGTTGACAACCCCTTTGTGAACCGCGAGGGCGCACGGCCCGAGATCTACAGCACCGGCCACCGCAACCCGCAGGGCGTGGTGGTGGTGCAGGGTGTGCCCTATGCGCACGAACACGGCTCGCGCGGCGGCGACGAGCTCAACCGGCTCGCGCCCGGCGCCAATTTCGGCTGGCCCATCACCACAGGCGGCGTGGACTACACCTATGCCCGCATCACCCCCTACCGCAGCCTCCCCGGCATCACCCCGCCGCTGACCGAGTGGACCCCCTCCATCGCGCCTGCCGGGCTGGCCTGGTACGACGGCGCGCTGTTTCCTGCCTGGCGCGGCAGCCTGCTGGTGGCCGCGCTGGCCGAGCGTAGCGTGCGCCGGGTGCCGATGGCCAACGGTACGCCTGGCCCGCAGGAGGTGCTGTTCCAGGAACTGGGCGAGCGCCTGCGCGATGTGCGGGTGGGGCCGGATGGTGCGGTCTATCTGCTGACGGACAGCCCGCAAGGGCGGGTGTTGCGGGTGGTGCCGCGAGGATCTTAGGAGGCTGTTATCTGACACTCGAACCAGGCCATTGGATGACCTGAACCGAGAGCCTCGGCCTGACAGGGAAGCAGCACCAC
>CALRZY010000023.1:0-32224 GCA_943372765.1 Curvibacter sp. AEP1-3 | reverse complement strand
ATGGGGGTGTCGTCCTTGGAGGGGGCGGAGATGATGACTTTCTTCGCACCGGCAGCCAGGTGTTTCTCGGCGCCAGCCTTGTCCAGGAAGAGGCCGGTGGATTCGATCACCACGTCAGCGCCCACTTCGGCCCACTTGAGGTTGGCGGGGTCGCGCTCCTGGGTTAGGCGGATTTTCTTGCCGTTGACGATGAGGGTGCCGCCTTCAACCGAGACTTCGCCCTTGAAGCGGCCGTGCACGCTGTCGTACTTGAGCATGTAGGCCAGGTAGTCGGGTTCGAGCAGGTCGTTGATGGCCACGATCTCGATGTCCTTGAAGTTCGCCACGGCCGAGCGCAGCACGTTGCGCCCGATGCGGCCGAAGCCGTTGATGCCTACCTTGATCGTCACAAAACTCTCCTCTGAAACGTTGTCAATTCAATAGCTGGCGGAAGTCGGGAATCACGCGGTCAGGCCCGCAGGCCTCGATGGGCTGGCCCATGTTGTAGCCATAAGGCATCGCCCAGACCGGCACACCGGCGTTGCGCGCGCTGGCCACGTCGATCGACGAGTCGCCAACGAAAAGTGCGCGCGCGGCATCGACCTGGAACTGCGCGAGGCAGCTGTGGATGCCGGCCGGGTCGGGCTTCTTGGTGGGCAGGGTGTCGCCGCTGACGACACGATCGAACATCGGCTCCAGGTCGTGCGCGGCCAGCACGGTGCGCGTGTACCGCGCCTCCTTGTTGGTGACCACGGCCAGGCGCACACCCTGCCCGCGCAAGGTCTGCAGCACCTCGCGCACATACGGATAGAGATGGCTGCGGGTACCGCAGCGGCGCTGGTAATGGCGGTCGAATTCCGCAGCGATCAGGGGCAGGTCGTCGCAACGGCGAACCTCGTCCACCGTGAGCCGCCGCACCTGGCCCAGCGCCTGCACCAGCAGCTCGCGCGTGCCGTGGCCGATCCAGCGGTCCACCTGCTCCTGCGCCACCTGCGCCAAGCCAAAGTGCTGCAGCGTGTCGTTGACGGCGTCGCAGATCTCGGGTGCGGTTTCGATCAAGGTGCCATCCAGGTCAAACATCACCAGATCGAAAGGCGCTTTTACTTGCTTATTCATGGAAGTAAATCCCAAAAAAAATCAGGCGGGCGCGGTGGCGCCTTCGCGCACCAGCCCCTGCACAGCCTGCACGATGGCGTCCACCGTGATGCCGAAGTGCGGGTACAGGTCCTTGGCCGGCGCCGACTCGCCGAAGCTCGCGATGCCCACGACATGGCCACGGCGCCCGACGTACTTGCGCCAGAAATCGGGGTGCGCGGCCTCCACCGCCACCGCGGGCAGGTCCAGCGGCAGCACGGCGTCCTGGTAGGACGACGGCTGGCGGTCGAACACATTGGTGCAGGGCATGGAAACGACACGCGTCGGGATGCCTTCCTTGGCCAGCAGCTCATGCGCCTGCATGGCCAACATGGTCTCGGAACCGGTGGCGATGATTACCGCGCGCGGCACGTCGATTTCGGCCAGGACGTAGCCGCCACGGCGGATATGGGCGGCCAGTTCGGCACGGTCGGCCAGGCGCGGCAGGTTCTGCCGCGACAGGGCCAGCGCGCTGGGGCCGTCCCGGCGTTCGATGGCGCAGACCCAGGCCACCGCCGTCTCCAGGCTGTCGGCCGGACGCCAGACGTCCAGGTTGGGAATGATGCGCAACGAGGGCACGTGTTCAACCGACTGGTGGGTGGGGCCGTCCTCGCCCAGGCCGATGGAGTCGTGCGTGAACACGTGCACCACACGCTGCTTCATCAGCGCGGCCATGCGGATGGCGTTGCGGCTGTAGTCGCTGAAGGTCAGGAAGGTGCCACCGTAAGGGATGTAGCCCCCGTGCAGGCCGATGCCGTTCATGATGGCGGCCATGCCGAACTCGCGCACGCCGTAGGACAGGTGGTTGCCCCAGACATCACGCCCGGCCAGCGTGCAGTTCTTGAAATTGGTCAGGTTCGAGCCGGTCAGGTCGGCACTGCCGCCAAAGAACTCGGGCAGCAGCGGCGCCAGCAGGTCCAGCGCATTCTGGCTGGCCTTGCGCGTGGCCACGGCATCCGTGCGCGCGGCGACGGTCTCGAAGATCTGCGCCAGGCGCTCGCCGAAGGCGGGCAGCAGGTCACCCTGCATGCGGCGCTCGAACTCGGCCGCGTCCTCCGGGTAGAGCGTGCGGTAACGCTCGAAACGCAGTCGCCACTCTTCCTGCAGGGCCTGGCCACGTGCCACGGCATGCCAGGCCTGGGCCACGTCGGCAGGGATCTCGAAAGGCGCGGCAGTCCAGCCCAGCGCTTCGCGCGTGGCGGCGACCTCGGCGGCGCCGAGTGCGGCGCCGTGCACGTCATGGGTGCCGGCCTTGTTGGGTGAGCCCTGGCCGATCACCGTCTTGCAGCAGATCAGCGTGGGCTTGCCGTCGGGGCGCTGCGCCTGGGCCCGCGCCTCGTTGATGGCGCGGTCGATGGCAGCGGGATCGTGGCCGTCCACCTGGGAGATCACGTGCCAGCCGTAGGCGCGGAAACGCGCCGGCGTGTCGTCCGTGAACCAGCCTTCGACATGGCCGTCGATGGAGATACCGTTGTCATCGTAGAGCGCGATGAGCTTGGACAGGCGCAGCGTGCCGGCCAGCGAGCAGGCCTCGTGGCTGATGCCCTCCATCATGCAACCGTCACCGAGGAAGGTGTAGGTATGGTGATCGACGATGGCCAGCTCTTCGCGGTTGAACTCCGCCGCCAGCAACTTCTCGGCCAGCGCCATGCCCACGGCATTGGCGATGCCCTGGCCCAGCGGGCCAGTGGTGGTTTCCACACCGGGTGTCACACCCACTTCGGGGTGACCGGCGGTCTTGCTGTGCAGCTGGCGGAAACGCTTGATCTCATCCATCGGCAGGTCATAACCGGTGAGATGCAGCAAGGCATACAGCAGCATGGAGCCGTGGCCGTTGGAGAGCACGAAACGGTCGCGGTCGGCCCACTGCGGATTGGCCGGGTTATGGCGTAGATGGCGGTTCCACAGCACCTCGGCAATGTCGGCCATGCCCATGGGCGCACCGGGGTGGCCGGACTTGGCCTGCTCGACGGCATCGACCGCCAGCATGCGGATGGCGTTGGCCATGCGGCGGGCCATGTCGGGCGTGGGAGGGGTCTTCACAGCGCTCATCTCAGTTCGCTCCCAGCGCGCGCTTGCGCCGTTCCATCATGCGCCAGACGAAGGGCGTGAAGATCAGCTGCATGGCCAGTTCCATCTTGCCGCCGGGCACGCAGATGGTGTTGGCGCGGCTCATCCAGGAGTTGTCGATCATGCCCAGCAGGTAGGGGAAGTCGATGCCCTTGGGGTTGGCGAAACGGATCACCACCATGCTCTCGTCGGCCGAGGGGATGTCGCGCGAGATGAAGGGGTTGGAGGTGTCCACCATGGGCACGCGCTGGAAGTTCACGTGCGTGTGCGCGAACTGCGGCACGATGTAGTTCACGTAGTCGGGCATGCGGCGCAGGATGGTGTCGGTCACCGCTTCGGTGCTGTAGCCGCGCTGGTGCTTGTCGCGCCAGAGCTTCTGGATCCACTCCAGGTTGATCACGGGCACCACGCCGATGCGCAGGTCCGGGTGCTGGGCGATGTTGTGCTCGGGCGTGATCACGGCGCCGTGCAGGCCTTCGTAGAACAGCATGTCGGTGTCGGCCGGCAGGTCTTCCCAGGGCGTGAAGGTGCCGGGCTCCTGCTTGTAGGGGGCGGCCTCTTCATCGTTGTGCAGGTACTTGCGGGCCCGACCGGTGCCGGACTTGGCGTAGGTGGCAAACAGGCTCTCGAGTTCGCCGAACAGGTTGTTGTCGGAGCCGAAATGGCTGAAATGCTTGTTCCCGGTCTTCTCCGCCTCGCTGGCCTTGAGCTTCATCTCCTTGCGGTTGTAGCGATGAAAACTGTCGCCCTCGATGATGGCGGCCTTCACGCCTTCGCGGCGGAAGATGTTGGCGAAAGTGCGCGTCACGGTGGACGTTCCGGCCCCCGATGAGCCAGTGATCGCGATGATGGGATGACGTTCAGACACAAAGGTCTCCTGGAGCTAAAAAATCCGGGTCGCACGGCCTGAGTGCCAGTTGCCTTGTCTTCGCGCGGGACACCGCGGAACCGGCTTGGCCGGGCCGCTGGTGTCGTCCCCCTTCAGGGGGAAGGGCCCGCAGGGCACTCAGGGGATGCTTCATATGCGGTGGTTCATACTCTGAACAGACCGCGTTCGGCGAACAGCGGGCTGTCGTTCTCGATCTTGGTCGGCTCGGCGTGGTAGCGCTCGATGCGCTCGACCTCGTTCTTCGAGCCGAAGATCAGGCCGATGCGCTGGTGCAAGGTGGTGGGCTGTACCGCCAGCATGGGCTGGCGCCCGGTGCTGGCGCGGCCACCGGCCTGCTCCATGATGAAACCCACGGGATTGGCCTCGTACAGCAGGCGCAGGCGGCCATGCTTGACGGGCTCCTTGCTGTCCTTGGGGTACATGAAGACGCCGCCGCGCATCAGGATGCGGTGCGCCTCGGCCACCATGGAGGCGACCCAGCGCATGTTGAAGTCCTTGCCGCGCGGACCCGTCTTGCCGGCCAGGCACTCGTCCACATACCGCCGGATCGGCGCTTCCCAGAAGCGGCTGTTGGACGCGTTGATGGCGAATTCCTGGGTGTCGGCCGGGATCTGCAGCAAGGGGTGCGTGAGCATGAACTCGCCCAGGTTGGGATCCAGCGTGAAGCCGTTGACGCCATTGCCCACCGTCAGCACCAGCATGGTGGTAGGACCGTAGAGCGCATAACCGGCCGCCACCTGCTGCGCGCCGGGCTGCAGGAAGTCGGCTTCCGTGACGTCACGGCCACTGGCCACCACGTCCTGCGGCGCCCGCAGCACGGAGAAGATGCTGCCGACGGAAACGTTGACGTCGATGTTGCTGGAGCCATCCAGCGGATCGAACACCAGCAGGTACTTGCCACGCGGATGCTTGGCCGGGATCTGGTAGGGCAGCTCCATCTCCTCGGAGGCCATGCCCGCCAGGTGCCCGCCCCACTCGTTGAGCTGCGTGAACAGGTTGTTACTCAGCACGTCGAGCTTCTTCTGCGTCTCGCCCTGCACGTTGACAGCGCCACCGGCCTCATCGGCCTGGTTGCCCAGCACGCCACCGAGTTCCCCAAAGGCCACGGCGCGTGCAATGGCCTTGCAGGCCAGGGCCACGTCGAGGATCAGCGCATTGAAGTCGCCCCGGGCGTCCGGGAAACGACGGCGCTCCCCGATGAGGAACTGGGTCAGGGTGGTGCGTTTGGACAGCGGCATGGTGGAAGGTTCTCTTTATTGATCAACGTTCAGGAGGCGTTCGCCGGACCAGTGCGCCTGGTGCCATGACCGCAGGTCAGCCAGGTGCACGCCGCCCAGATCGGGCAGCACGTGCATCGCGCGGCTGAAGTCATGGTGGCGCGTGTACTGCGTAGGGGTGATGACGGTGGCCAGGCCGGCCAGGGTGGCAGCCTTCAGGCCGTTGCCCGAATCCTCGAACGCCAGGCACTCGCGCGGATCGAGTTGCAGGATCTGCAGGATCTGCTCGTAGACCATGGGGTGCGGCTTCTTCAGCGGCGCGGTGGAGCCGTCACCGATCGCCGCGAAGGCGTGGCGCCAGCCCGGCCCCATGGCCCGGCGCAGCAGGGCTGCGATATTGACCGGCGAGGTGGTGGTGGCAATGGCCAACTGCACGCCGGCGGCGGCCGCTTCATCGAACAGCGCGAGGATGCCCGGGCGCAGGCCCACGGCCCCGGCGTTGATGGCCCCCTCGTAATAGGCGGTCTTGAGTTCGTGGATGCGGTTGACGGTGTTCTGCACCGCCTGTGCGTCCAGCGCCTTCACGTCGGCGTTGACCTGCTTCCAGTAATGCTGCACGCGCTCCTTGCCGCCGGAAACTTCCAGCAGCTCGGTGTACAGCGTGGTGTCCCAGGTCCAGCCCAGGTCCAGCTCCTTGAAGGCGTAGTTGAAGGCCTCCAGGTGCAGGCTCTCGGTGTCAGCGATGGTGCCGTCGACGTCGAAGATCAGGGCTTGTAGCGTGGGCTGGGTCATGGTGAACCTCACTCGGTTTTGAACAGTCGGCTGGCCAGGATGTCCCGCGCCTCGATGGTCGTCAGGTCGTCCCGGGTCAATTCGCGCTCACGCTCGGCAAACAATCGGCTGGCCTGGCGCAAGCGGGCGCGGTCCAGCGCGTTGCGCACGCTGCGTGCGTTGGCGAAATGCGGCTGGACGATGCGCAGTTGCAGGTACCGGTCAAAGGCCTCGGCTGCACCGGGGCCGAATCGGTAATTCTGCGTCTCCAGCATTCTCCCGGAAATCTGCATCAGCTCCCCTACCGAGTAGTCGGGGAAATCCAGGTGGTGGGCAATGCGCGAGGACAGGCCCGGGTTGGACTGGAAGAAGGTGTCCATGCGGTCCTTGTAGCCGGCCAGGATCACCACCAGGTCGTCGCGCTGGTTTTCCATGACCTGCAGCAGGATCTCGATCGCCTCCTGCCCGTAGTCACGCTCGTTCTCGGGGCGGTAAAGGTAATAGGCCTCGTCGATGAAAAGCACGCCGCCCATGGCTTTCTTGAGGACTTCCTTGGTCTTGGGCGCGGTGTGGCCGATGTACTGGCCCACCAGGTCGTCGCGCGTGACCGCCACCATGTGCCCTTTGCGCACATACCCCAGGCGGTGCAGGATCTGCGCCATGCGCATGGCCACCGTGGTCTTGCCCGTGCCCGGGTTGCCGGTAAAGCTCATGTGCAGGCTGGGGGCCTGGCTGGTCAGGCCCAGGTTGATGCGCAGCTTGTCGATCACCAGCAGCGCCGCGATGTCGCGGATACGGGCCTTGACCGGCGCCAGGCCGACCAGGTCGCGCTCCAGCTCGCCCAGCACGTCCTCGACCTGCGAAGCGGCCAGCACCTGCGCCACGCTGCGCTCGCCGCTGTCCACCAGGGTGTGGGCAGGCTCGTGCGGCGCCGCGGCGGGGACGGACGGCGTCGACGAGACGCCGGGAATGGAGTAGCTGGGTGCGCTCATGGCTCGAATCCGTGCTGTAGCACCGCTCCCGGGCTGGCCGGTAGCGGTTTGCTATTAAATCAATAGCGCTCACCTTCCGGCTTGTTGGCACCGTAACCGCGCGTGGTGTAACGCATCGAACGACCGCCGATTTCCTGGCGCTCCAGCATGAAACCGCCTTCGGTCTTGGGCCGGTTGACGATGAAGCTCATCACGATGGACTCGACACCACGGGTGGAGTCGAAGGCCATCATGCGGATGTAGTGATGGGGGAATGCCTTGCGGCAGCCCTTCAGTTCCATCATCACGCCCGCGGCATCCTGCAGGTCGAACATGGGCATGCCGAACATTTCCCAGTAGGTGTTGCGCGGGTGCGGGTCGTCGGTGTACTCGATGCTCCAGGCGTAGCCTTTTTTCAGGCCGTACTCGATCTGCAGCGTGATCTCGGCGTCGCTCAGGTCGGGCAGGAAGCTGAACTGGCCCTGGGTCAGGCGGCCGGTGGGGTTGGTCATCATGGTTCGGTTCTCCTCTGTTCCTGGTTTCAGGCCACGGCGGGCGTGACGGCGAAGTCGCTGCTGTCGGTCGACTGGTAGTTGAAGCTGATGTCGCCCCAGGTGTCCAGCGCGGCCTTCAGCGGACCACAGGTCTGGGCGGCCTTCTTCAGGATCTCCGGACCTTCGTTCTTGATGTCCTTGCCTTCGTTGCGCGCCTTGACCATGCACTCCAGCGCCACGCGGTTGGCCACGGCACCGGCCTGGATGCCCTGCGGGTGGCCGATGGTGCCGCCGCCGAACTGCAGGATCACGTCGTCACCGAACAGGTCGATCAGCTGGTGCATCTGGCCGGCATGGATGCCGCCGGATGCCACCGGCATCACCTTCTTGGTGTCGGCCCAGTCCTGGTCGAAGAACAGGCCACGCGGCAGGTCGGTCTTGGTGTAGCTGTCGCGGCAGACGTTGTAGTAACCCTGCACGGTCATCGGGTCGCCCTCGAGCTTGCCCACGGCGGTGCCGGTGTGCAGATGGTCGACACCGGCCATGCGCAGCCACTTGGCGATCACGCGGAAGGACACGCCGTGGTTCTTCTGGCGGGTGTAGGTGCCGTGGCCGGCACGGTGCATGTGCACGATCATGTCGTTCTTGCGGGCCCAGTTGGCCATGGACTGGATGGCGGACCAGCCGATCACCAGGTCCAGCATGATCACGACGGAACCCAGCTCCTTGGCGAACTCGGCGCGCTCGTAGATGTCTTCCATCGTGGCGCCGGTCACGTTCAGGTAGCTACCCTTGACTTCACCGGTCACGGCCTGCGCCTTGTTGACGCCGTCCATCACATACAGGAAACGGTCACGCCAGTGCATGAAAGGCTGCGAGTTGATGTTCTCGTCGTCTTTCATGAAGTCCAGGCCGCCCTTGAGGCCTTCGTAGATCACGCGGCCGTAGTTGCGGCCCGACAGGCCCAGCTTGGGCTTGGTGGTGGCGCCCAGCAGGGGGCGGCCGAACTTGTCCAGGCGCTCGCGCTCCACGACCAGGCCGGTCGGCGGGCCCTTGAAGGTCTTGATGTAGGCCACCGGGATGCGGATGTCTTCCAGGCGGGCGGCCTTCAGCGGCTTGAACGAGAACACGTTGCCGATCAGGCTGGCCGTCATGTTGGAGATCGAGCCCTCTTCGAACAGGATCAGGTCATAGGCCACCCAGGCGAAATACTGGCCCGGGTTGTTCGGCACCGGCTGCACCTTGTAGGCCTTGGCGCGGTAGCTGTCGCAGGCGGTCAGGCGGTCGGTCCATACCACCGTCCAGGTGGCGGTGGACGATTCGCCGGCCACGGCGGCAGCGGCCTCTTCCGGATCAACGCCGTCCTGCGGGGTGATGCGGAACAGGCAGATGGTGTCCGTTTCCTTCGGCACGTAGTCGGGCATCCAGTAGCCCATCTGCTTGTATTTCAGGACGCCTGCGCTGTAGCGCTTCTTGGCATCGGTGATCTGGGTCGTGTCGCTCATCAATTGCTCCTGGGGATGAAATTCTTGATGGGTGAAATATAAGAACTAAGCGAAATAAGGTAAATTCAAACTTTATTTGCTTTTGATTAAGTGATTACTTAATGAAGAACGCCACCTTCCGCCAGCTTCGGGTGTTCAGCGAGGTCGCCCGCCAGCTCAGTTTCAGCAAGGCTGCGCTGGCCATGCACCTGACACCGCCGGCCGTGACCATGCAGATCAAGGAGCTCGAAGGCCACGTGGGGCTGCCCCTGTTCGAGCGCGGCGGCCGCCAGGTGGCGCTGACCACGGCTGGCGAGTACATGCTGGTCTACGCGCGCAAGATCCTGGCCACGCTCAAGGACGCGGAAGACGCCGCCGCGCGCCTGCAGAAGCTCGAGATCGGCACGCTGACCATCGGCATGGTGAGCACCGCCAAGTACTTCCTGCCGCGCCTGCTGGCCGAGTTCCAGCGCGAGCACGATGGCATCGAGGTGCGCCTGATCGTCGGCAACCGCGAGCAGTTGCTCAGGATGCTGCAGGGCAACGAGGTGGACATCGCCATCATGGGCCACCCACCAAAGGAGATGGCTACACGCGCCGAGCCCTTTGCCGCCCACCCGCACGTCTTCGTGGCACCGGTGGACCACCCCCTGCTGCGGCGCGGCCAGCTCGACGTCCATGCGCTGCAGCCCTACAGCTTCATCGTGCGCGAGCAGGGCTCGGGCACGCGCGCGGCCATGGAGAAGTTCTTCGAAGCGGGAAATTTCGAGCCCAAGGTCACGATGGAGATGTCCAGCAACGAGACCATCAAGCAGGCCGTCATGGCCGGCATGGGCCTGAGCTTTCTCTCGCTGCACACCCTCGGCCTGGAGCTGGACAACCAGCTGGTGGCCATCCTCGACGTCCAGGGCGCCCCCATCGTGCGGGCCTGGAACGTGGTGCACACCCTGTCCAAGCTGCTGTCGCCACCCGCCGAGGCCTTCCGCTACTTCATTTTGGAGCGCGGCGAAGTCTTCCTGGCCGAGCAGTACGGCCGCCACATCCGCATGGACCTGGCGCCTGGACCGGCCTGAGGCACCCATCAACAAATATAATATTTACTTCGATAAATATCAGAATTTACTGATTCGATTCCATGCGCAACTACACGCTCAAGCAACTGCAGACTTTCATCGAGGTCGCGCGCGAGAAATCCGTTTCCCGGGCGGCCGAACGCCTGTTCGTCACGCAGCCGGCCGTGTCCATGCAGATCCGCCAGCTGGAGGAGGCCTTTGGCCTTTCGCTGATAGAACCGGTGGGACGTAACATCCAGCTCACCCATGCCGGCAACGAGTTCCTGACCCACGCCATCGCCGCCCTGGGCAAGCTCAAGGACCTGGAAGCCAGCATGGCCGAGCACGTGGGGGCCAAGAAAGGCCGCATCGAGCTGGGCATCGTCAGCACCGCCAAGTACTTCGTGCCCATGCTGCTGGTGCGCTTCACCAAGCTGATGCCGGGCATCGACATCGCCCTGCGCATCGACAACCGCGACAACATCCTGGGCATGCTCGCGCGTAACGAGCTGGACCTGGTGGTCATGGGCCGCGCCCCGGTCAACCTCGACTGCGAGGCAACCCCCTTTGCCAGCAATCCGCTGGGCATCGTGGCGCCGCCAGACCACCCCCTGGTGCGCCGCAAGCGCATGGCCTTCGACATGCTGAAGGACTATCCCTTCGTCGTGCGCGAGCAGGGCTCGGGCACACGCGCCGCCATGGAGCGCCTGTTCCAGCAGTACGAGATCCCGATCAAGGTGGCGATGGAGATGCCCAGCAACGAGACCATCAAGCAGGCCGTCATGGCCGGCATGGGCCTGTCCTTCCTCTCCATGCGCACGGTGCGCCACGAGCTGGCATCCGGCCACCTGGCCCTGCTGGACATCAGCGGCATGCCGATCGTGGGCAAGTGGTACGTGACGCATCTGGGCCAGAAAAAGCTCTCGCCTGCGGCACAGTCCTTCAAGAAATTCCTGGTCGAGCAGGCCGAGCCGCTGATCGACTCCTGGGCCTGAGCCTTCAGGCCGCCTGCAGCAGACGTTGAGGCTGGTGCAGGCGATAGACGCGGCCCTGCTTGTCCAGCGGCTCGATCACCTCCTCGCGCACCAGGCGGCTGACCTCGCGGCTCACGGTCTCCAGCTTCAGGTCCAGCATGGCGCCCATGTCGTCGCGCGCGAACAGGGTGACGGTGTGGCCATCGGTCGGGCTGCGCATCTTCAGGATGAAGTTGGCGACACGCTGGCGTGCCGTGCCGAAGTTCAGGTCGGCCAGCCAGTCATCGGCGTCCTTGAGCGCCGCCTGCCATTTCTGCATCAGGCGCAGGTGCAGGCGCGGGCTGCTCGCCCCCAGGGTGTGGATCACCTCCAGCGGGATGCGACAGACGGCAATCCCGCTCAGGGCCACGGCATCACAATCGAAATGCCCGCCACCCAGCGCTTCCAGACCCGCCACATCCCCCGGCCGCAGCACGCGCACGATGCGCTGGCGTCCATCGGCCGTCACCCGCACCAGCTTGATCATGCCGCGACGCAACGTGTAGATTCCCTGGGCGCGCGCACCCTCGGTGTACAGTGCCTCACCCGCCGCGAATTCGAGGTCGTCGATCGGCGCGTGGATCATGCCGAAATCCTGCTCATTGAGGTCGGCAAACAGCACCATGTCTCGGATACCGCAGTTGCGGCAGTCCGAGGTGCCGCGCCAGGCAGATTCTGTCTTGATCGGGATCATGGTGGTTGGGGGAAGCGGCCTTTATATACCCCCAAGTGTATATTTCCGAACCAGATCTTGCCGAACGCCTACCAACGAACCGCCCTCGCATGTGTGAACTGCTCGCCATCTCCAGCCGGCAGGCCGCCCGCCTGAGCTTCTCGCTGTCGGCGCTCGCAGCGCACACCACCCCCGGGCACAGCCATCGCGACGGCTGGGGCGTCGCCTGCTACCAGGGCCACGACGCAGCGCTGTACCGCGAAGCCGCACCGGCCAGCGACAGCCCGCTGGCGCGCCTGCTGGCCAGCGCCGGGCCACCCACCACCCTGGCCCTCTCGCACATACGCCACGCTACCCGCGGCGCCATCACCCTGGCCAACACCCAGCCCTTCCTGCGCGAACTCGGCGGGCGCAGCCATGTGTTCGCCCACAACGGCCATCTGCCCGACCTCATGGACGCTCCGGGCTTTGCACTGGCGCAGTTCCATCCGGTGGGCGAGACCGATTCCGAGCACGCCTTCTGCGCGCTGCTGGCCCGGCTGGCGCCGCTGTGGCGGGGCCAGGGCGTGCCGTCGGTGCAGGATCGCCTGGACGTCGTGAGCAGCTTCGCATCCGGGCTGCGTACTTTCGGCCCCGCCAACTTCCTCTATGCGGATGGCGAGGTGCTGTTCGCGCACGGCCACCGGCGGATCCAGGCCGATGGCCGCATCGCCCCGCCGGGTCTGTACTGGCTGCAACGCCGCTGCGCACGGGAAGACGACACGCTGCAGACCGAAGGCCTCTGCGTGGGCGGCGGTTACCAGCAGGTCCTGCTGCTGGCCAGTGTGCCGCTGAGCGCAGAGCCCTGGGTGGCCCTGGCCGAAGGCGAAACCGTGGCCGTAAGCCAGGGCGAAGTGCTCGCACGGCATCGTCCCGCTGACAGCGCCCCGGGCGGAGCGCTAAGATCAACCACATGAATCCGGATCGCAGAAACTTCGTGGCGCGCAGCTCCCTGCTGGGTGGTGCCATCGCCCTGGGCCATGCCGGCCAGGCCCTGGCGCAATCCGCCCCCGCACCGTCGTCTCCCGGCACCGAAGCCCGCGCCGGCCCCCTGCCCGCCCTGGGTACGCCGCTGGTCCTTCCGGAAGTGCAGTTGCTCGACGGCGGCGTCTTTCGTCCCGCCCAGGCCGAGGGCCGGGTGCTGGTGATCTACTGGTGGGCCAGCACCTGCCCCTTCTGCGCGCTGCAAAGCCCGGAGATGCAGAAGCTCTGGGACAGCCAGCGTGCGCTGGGCGACAAGGGCGTGCAGCTGCTGACCCTCTCCATCGACCGCAAGCGCGAAGACGCCACGGCCTACCTGCACAAAAAGGGCTACACCTTTGCGGCCGGCTACGTCACGCCGGAGATCCAGCGGGTGCTGCCCAAGCCCAGGGGCCTGCCCATCACCCTGGTGCGCGGGCGCGATGGCCGCGTGCTGCAGGCCGAACGCGGCCAGCTGTTCCCGGAAGACGTGGAACTGCTGGCGCGCTGGGCCGGCTGAGAACAACACACAAGGGAAACCGCATGGGTGCATCACTGGACGGCAAACTCGTCGTCGCCATTTCCTCGCGGGCCCTGTTCGACTTCGAGGAAGAGAACAAGGTCTTCGAGCATGGCCACGGCCCGCACAAGGACCGTGCCTACATGAAGCTGCAGCTCGACAAGCTGGACGAGCCCGCCAAGCCCGGCGTGGCTTTCTCCATGGTGAAGAAGCTGCTGGCCTTCAACGACAGCAACGCGCAACGCGTGGAGGTGGTGATCCTCTCGCGCAACGACCCGGTCTCGGGCATGCGGGTGTTCCGCTCGGCCCAGCACTATGGCCTGCCGATCGAGCGCGGCAGCTTCACACGCGGCCAGTCACCCTGGCGCTACCTCAAGCCCCTGCACGCCAACCTTTTCCTCTCGGCCAACCCGGACGACGTACGCGCGGCCCTGGCCCAGGGCTTTCCGGCCGCGACTGTGGCCACGCATTCGGTGCTGGCGCAGGACAAGCACCCGCACGAGGTGCGCATCGCCTTCGACGGCGACGCCGTGCTCTTCAGCGACGAAGCCGAGCGCGTGTTCCAGGCGGAGGGCCTGTCCGCCTTCCAGCAGCACGAACGCGACAAGGCGCACCAGCCCCTGCTGGCCGGCCCTTTCAAACCCCTGCTGGCCGCGCTGCACCGGCTGCAGCAGGAAGGCACGCCCACGATGCGCATCCGCACCGCGCTGGTGACGGCACGCAGCGCCCCCGCGCATGAACGCGCCATCCGCACCCTGATGGACTGGCACATCGAGGTGGACGAGGCGATGTTCCTCGGCGGCCTGCCCAAGGGCGAGTTTCTGCGCGAGTTCGAGCCCGACTTCTTCTTCGACGACCAGACCGGCCACATCGAATCAGCCGCCCAACACGTGCCATCTGGCCACGTAGCCAGCGGCGTCTCCAATCCCTGACACCCTTGCGGCGCAGCCCTCGCGCTGCGCCTGAAACCTCAGCGAGTCTGCCCATGTCAATGCTCAAGAAAGCGGCCGATTTCAAGGCCTTCCTCGGACGCGCCTGGGCGCTGGCCCTGCCCTACTTCCAGTCGGAAGAGAAGTGGAAGGCGCGTGCCCTGCTGGCCTCCATCGTTGCGCTCAACCTGGCCTTCGTCTACACCCTGGTGCTGTTCAACGAGTGGAACCGTTTTTTCTACGATGCACTGCAGGAGAAGAACTACCCGGTCTTCATCGAGCAGCTGGTGCGCTACACCGTGCTGGCTTTCATCTACATCATCATCGCGGTCTACCGCTTCTACCTGACGCAGCAACTGGAGATGCGCTGGCGGGCCTGGATGACACGCCACTACCTGCAACGCTGGCTCGACCACCGGGTCTACTACCACCTGGAACTCACGCGTTACGCCCAGCTGTCGCCCGAACAGTCACCCGACAACCCGGACCAGCGCATCCAGGAAGACCTCAAGCTCTTCACAACCGCCACGGTGAACCTGAGCATGGGCCTGCTCAACGCGGTGGTGACCTTCATCAGCTTCGTCGGCATCCTGTGGACGCTCAGCGGCGAGTTCACCTTCAACTGGGGGGGCACCGAATTCGCCATTCCCGGTTTCATGCTGTGGGTGGCCATCCTCTACTGCGCCGTGGGCACCGTGCTCACGCACTACGTCGGGCGCCGCCTGATTCCGCTGAATTACGAGCAGCAGCGGCGCGAGGCCGACTTTCGCCACCACCTGGTGCGCGTGCGCGAGTACAGCGAAGCCATCGCGCTGGACCGCGGCGAAACCGTGGAGTACAAGCAGCTCGACCTGCGTTTCAGCCACGTCCTGAGCAACTACCTCAAGCTGATCGATGCGCAAAAGCGCCTGACCATGTTCACGGCTTCCTTCAGCCAGGCGTCCACGGTGTTCCCCTTCATCGTCGCGGCACCGCGCTTTTTCAGCGGCGCCATCCAGCTCGGCACGCTGATGCAGATCGCCTCGGCCTTCAACCGCGTCCAGGACTCGCTCTCCTGGTTCATCGACAACTACGACAGCCTCGCCGCCTGGCGCGCCACGACTGACCGGCTCACGCACTTCGAAGCCGCCATCCAGAAGGCGCAACAGACTACACCCCTGCAACACTCTGCCACCGCGCAGGGGCTGCAGGCCAGCGCGCTGAACCTGGACCTGCCGACCGGCAGCCGCCTGCTGGCCGACACGGCCCTGCAGGTGCAGCCGGGCGACAGCATCCTGCTCAGCGGCCCCTCGGGCAGCGGTAAGTCGACCCTGTTCCGCGCGCTGGCCGGCATCTGGCCCCTGGCCTCGGGCCGCGTGGCCCTGCCGGCGTCCGTCATGTTCATCCCGCAGCGGCCCTATTTCCCCAACGCGCCGCTGCGCGACGCACTGGCCTATCCCGAGCCCGCGGAAAAGTACGATGACGAAACGCTCAGGCACGCCCTGCGTGAGGCACTGCTGCCCCAGCTTGCGGAGCAGCTCGATGTGACGGATGCGTGGAGCCAGAAGCTTTCTGGCGGTGAGCAGCAGCGCCTGGCGCTGGCACGCGTGCTCCTGAAGAAGCCGGCCTGGGTCTTTGCCGACGAAGCCACCAGCGCGCTGGACGAGGAGGCCGAGAAAACCCTCTACGGCAAGCTGATTGAGATGGTGAAGGCCGGCAACGGCGCTATCGTTTCAATAGCACATCGGCATACTGTCGCCGCGTTCCACAGCCATACATGGACGCTCGAGAAACGCAGCGATGAAACCGTGGCACTGTTCCAATTGAAACTAACGTAGCAACCCCAGTGGCTTAGGCATTGCCGGCTCTACGGCCTTGCGCGCTTGAAGAGCCGGCGGATTCGATGGTTCGTGTGTCAGGCCGCGGCAGGCGCCGCGCGGTAGCGCTCCCAACCCCGCGCACGCAGCTCGCACGCCGGGCAGGTGCCGCAGCCATAGCCCCAGGCGTGGCGGTGCGTTCGGTCGCCGAGGTAGCAGGTGTGGGTGTGCTCGACAATCAGGTCCACCAGCGCCGTGCCGCCCAGCGCCTCGGCCATGCGCCAGGTGTCGGCCTTGTCGATCCACATCAGCGGCGTCTCGATCAGGTAGCGCTTGTCCATGCCCAGTGACAGCGCCAGCTGCATCGCCTTCATGGTGTCGTCGCGGCAATCGGGGTAGCCCGAAAAATCGGTCTCGCACACGCCCGTCACGATCACCTGCAGGTCGCGCCGGTAGGCCACGGCGGCGGCCAGCGTGAGGAACAGCAGGTTGCGCCCGGGCACGAAGGTGTTGGGCAGGCCGCTGGATTCCATCTTGAACGCGGTCTCACGTGTCAGCGAGGTCTCGCTCACGGCGCCCAGCACGGCCAGGTCCAGCATGTGGTCCTGGCCCAGCTTGGGCGCCCAGTGCGGAAACTGGCGGCGGATCTCGGCCAGTACCTGCACGCGGGCTTCCAGCTCCACGTGATGGCGCTGGCGGTAATCGAAGGCGATGGTTTCGACGCGCTCGTAGGATTTGAGGGCGTGGGCCAGGCAGGTGGTGGAATCCTGCCCGCCGGAGAAAAGGACGAGGGCGGTCTTGTGCAGCATGCCCCGATGGTAAGACAAGGCTGAACAGCGCCGGTCGCGTGCCGCCTCACCGTGCCGGGCGGTCCTGGCAAGGGCCAGCTTACTCCGGCTTTTCGGTCTTCTTGATCCGGGTCGGCGAGTAAGTCAGCGCTTCCTTGGCAATCACACCCGGCGTGTTCATGGGGTCGACGCTGCGGCTGGCCGCCTGGCTCTGCGCCTGGATCTGCTGGTTCACACCCGGATTCTGGCCCGGGTTGTTCTGCATCCAGATCTCGACCACGCGCGCGCTGGCACTCCAGACCGCGGTCATCTGCTCCATCAACATCTTGGAAAGTGGCTCCTTGGGCGGCGCTTCTTCCTGCCGGGGCACGGACTCCTTGCGCTGGGTCCAGTCCTTGCCGGTGTTGTCAGCCTGGCTGCCACCTTGCAGCGGGTCGGCCTTGGCAGCGGCCTGGTTGGCCTGCGCCTGGACCACCGGGTTGATGTCGTTCACCACGCTGGCAGTTTCCTGCACCGCAGGGACCGGCGGGTTCACCGGCGCCACCGGGATCACCCTTGCGGCGGCGGGCACAACGACCTCCGAGCCGGCCGGCCGGATGGCAGTTCGCTCAATGTTAGGTAGTTGCATGGTGGCTATTCACCTCGGCCCGAAAGCGGGAGGCTTTTATCCTGTTACGTACATTGGTTAACGGCAGAAATGGGGGCTTATTTAGGCCTATTTTTGGGAATCTTGGGGTCAGGCACAGGAAAAAAGCCCCTGAATGTCATCGATTCTTCCAACCGAAGACTTTTATAGCGATTCCCAGCCAAAACAAAGGCGCCCGGCTTGTGGCCGGGCGCCTTCGTAAAAACCTGGTTGTGAGACGCAGCCTGTCGCTGCACCAGAGACTCAGCGCTGCAGCCGGCTCGGCCAGGCGTTCAGGCTCTTGGGCAACAGGCCATCGAACATGGCCGAGATCTCGTCGACCATCTGGTGTGCGGCCTGCTCGCCGCAGCGGGTCGCCAAGGCCATCAGCAGTTCGGGCCGCAGGAACCAGAGAGCGGGCACATTCGATGCCATGAGGATGCGTCGCTCCACCTGCGGAAAGCTCCGGGCGATCTCGCCGTCCAGGCACTTGAGCATGGCATGACGGATGTCGTCGATATGAAACTCGGCAACGACAGAGTCGTCACGCAAGGGGTTGAGCCTCTCCTGCATGGTGGAGAGGAATCTGGTGGCTGCACTGAACATTTTTTATACGAATCAACTGACCCAACGAAGCCGGGATCTTAGGTCAGCGTGTACGTATTTTTACTAGGGGATTCCTCTAGGGTGGTAACCCTGACGGGCGATGCCGGTGTGCAGCGCAGCCAGCCAGGCCCCTCGACGGCGCAGCGCCGCCCTTATCGCGCCACGGACGCCGGCGCTGCCGATGCCCCCAGCAGACGCGCGCGCAATTCGGGGCGTTTGGTTGCCGGGTCCAGCCAGATCTTGAAAAAAGCCTCGCTGAAAACGGTATCGGCGGACTCGCCCCGCAGCCGGCCGTTGAGGAAAAAGCGCACGCCGCGGCCCGGCAGATGCAAGCCGACCAGACGGTCACCGGGTTTGACGTCGGTAAAGATGGTGCCCAGCAGCGTGCTCCAGCGGGCGAGCTGTTCGGGTGGCGTGGGCGTGATGCGGGAGAGTTCGATCAGGGACGTGTTGACGATGTCGCTGCCCTTGATGTTCATGTCGTAGCGGATGTCCAGGGCAAAGGGCCGCGCATAGGAGAAATCCGCGTTGCCCGGCAGTTGCCAGAGATGGGCGTCATAGGCCTTGAAACCGAAAAAGCGCAGCGCACCGCTGCCGCGCAGGCTCCAGCCATTGCCGAAAGGCGTGAGTTCATCGGGAACGGCAAGGCCGGTGGCTGGCGCTGCAGCGGCTGGCGCGGCCGTGGACGCCGATGCGGCCAGCGGCAAGGCCAGCAGGGACAAGGTCAGCAGCAGGGTGGGGGTTAACTTGGACATGCGTCGAGTGTCCCAGCAAAGCGCGGCGACCCGCCGGGCCCGCGCGCCAAAAGCCCGCCTGGCATGGGGGCATAACGACGGGTGCCGGCAGGCCGCAGCGCGGCCGCGCCTTATTCGGCCTTGATGTTGTTGTCGCGGATGGCCTTGCCGTAGCGGGCCAGCTGGTTGCCCACGAGCGCGGTCAGCTGCTCGGGGGTGGTGCCGTTGGGCTTGAGGCCCAGGCCGGCGTAACGCTCCTTGACCATGGGGTCGGCCAGGGCCTTGACCACTTCACGCTGCAGACGGTCGACGATTTCCTTGGGCGTGCCCTTGGGCGAGGTCAGCGCGAACCAGGTGCTGAAGTCGAAACCCTGGATGCCCTGCTCCTTGAGCGTCATGGTGTCCGGGTACTCGGGCTGGCGCGCATCGGCCATCACGCCCACCAGGCGCAGCTTGCCGCCCTTGGCCAGGGCGGCCACGGTGGCGATGCCCTGCACCGTCATGTCGACCTGGTTGCCGGCCACACCCTGGGCGGCCTGGCTGGCGTCGCGGTAGGGCACATGCTTGATGTCGATGCCGGTGTGCGCAGCGAACAGCGCGCCGCCCAGATGCTGCGGGCTGCCATTGCCGCCCGAGGCGTAGGTGATCTGGCCGGGTGCAGCCTTGGCGGCGGCCACCAGTTCGGCGGCGGTCTTGTACTTGGAGTCGGCGGGCACGGCCACGCTGAACTCGATGGTGGCGACCTGCGAGATGTGGGTGAAGTCGGTCACCGGGTTGAACGGCGTCTTCGAGTTCAGGTTGGGCACCATGGTCAGCACGCTGTCGTTGAAGCCGCCGATGGTGTAGCCGTCCGGCGCCGACTTGGCCAGCCGGTCCGCACCGATGATGCCCGAGGCACCCGTGATGTTCTCGACCACGATGGCCTGCCCCATGTTCTCGGACATCTTCTGCGCCAGCAGCCGCGCGGCCACATCGACCGCGCTACCCGCGCCCAGCGGCACGATCATGCGGATCGGTTTGTTGGGATAGCCGCTCTGGGCCTGGGCCGGCGCGACCAGGGCCAGGCCGGCCGCAGCCGCCAGCGACAGGGCGAAGCGTCGTGTGCAGGTGGAAAGTTGTTTCATGCTGTCTCCTTCTTGGTTGTGTAAACGGGTTGGGCGAGCGGTCCTCAAACCGTGAGCCCCAGCACGCGGATCGCGTTCTCGCCCAGGATGGCCAGGCGGTCCTCGTCGCTGAGTTCGGGGGTGGCCATCACGTGGCCCACGGGGTCCTCCACCCAGGGGATGGGGTGGTCGGTGCCGATCATGATCTGGCCGGCACCCACCTCGGCCGCCAGATGGCGCAGCGCTTCGCCCGTGAAGACCAGCGAGTCGAAGTAGATCTGGCGGATGTACTCGGTGGGTTTCTTCTTGAGCACGATCTCGGGGTTGCAGTTCTGCGGCGAGACAAAGCAGCTGCGGTCCATGCGCGGCGCGTAGGAGCCGAGGAAACCGCCACCGTGGGCGCCCAGCACCTTGAGCTCGGGGTATTTGTCGAACACGCCCTCGAAGATCAGCTTCTGCAGCGCGATGGTGGTGTCCAGCGGGTTGCCGATGACGTTGGACAGCCAGCCATTGCCTTTGAAGCGGGCCGCCAGCTCCGGCGTGCTTTGCGGGTGGATGAAAAGCATCACGCCCAGCTCCTGCGCCTTGGCCAGTACCGGGTGGAATTGCGGGTTGGCGAAGTCCTCGCCGGCCACGTTGCCACCAATCGCGGCACCCTTGAGGCCGTGTTTCTTGACCGCCTCTTCCAGTATCTGCACCGCAAGCTCGGGGAACTGCATGGGCAGCGAGGCAAAGGCGGCCAGGCGCTTGGGGTGCTTCGCGCACAGCTCGGCAAAGCTCTCGTTGTGCACGCGGCAGATCGCCTCGGCGGTCTCGCGGTCCTTTTTGTACCAGAAGGGGTTGATGCTCAGCACCTGCAGGTCGATGCCCATGGCGTCCATGGCCTCGAAGCGCGCAGCCAGTTGCTGGTCCATCTGCAGGAAGTGCTCGGGCACGCCCTTGACCGGCGGCAGCACGCCCTTGGCCTCGGCGCCCATCAGGTCCAGGCCGGCCTGGAAGTAGCAGTGCGCATGCGCGTCTACCGTGCGTGCGCGCTTGCCGCGGATGATCACCGGCGCGCGGCCCGTGGCCGTGGTGCTGCCACCGCCCCCGCCGGGGACGATGGGCAGGCCCGCGCAGCTGCAGAACCAGAAGCCGTTGCAGCCTTGGGCGTGGGTTTGGGGAGAGAGCCAGTTCTTGAGCATGGAGGATTTCAGGTTTTCGAATTCAGATGGGCGGCAGCCCGCTCGATGGCGCGCAGCATGCGCGTCTGGGCGCCGCAACGGCACAGATGCTTTTCCAGGCCGGCCACGATGTCGTCGCGGCTGGGCTGGGGCTTGCTTGCCAGCAGCGCGCAGGCCGAGGTGATGATGCCGGCCACGCAGTAGCCGCACTGGGCGGCGCGCTCTTCGATGAAAGCGGTCTGCACCGGGTGAGGATGGGCCGGCGTGCCCAGGCCTTCGAGCGTGGTCACCTGCCGGCCCTGGATGGACCAGACCGGCAGATTGCACGAGGTCTGCGGCTGGCCGTCCACCAGCACCATGCAGGCACCGCATTCGCCCTGACCGCAGCCGAACTTGGGGCCGCTCAGATTCAACTCATCACGCAGCACCGACAGCAACGTGGCCTTCTCGTCGCCGCCAAAGTGCACGGGCTGCTGGTTGACGTGGAACATGGTTTGTTTCTTTTCGCTCATGCGGCCTCCGCGGCATGGACCGCACGCAGCAGTGTGTCGGGGGTCAGGGGCAGTTCGCGCACGCGCACCCCGAGGGCGTCGAACACGGCATTGGCCAGCGCAGCGGCCACCGGGCCCTGGGCGGCTTCGCCAGCGCCCAGCGGGGGCTCATCGGGCCGGTCGATCACATGCACGCGCACCTCGGGCACCTCGCTGAAGCGCAGCACCGGGTAGCTCAGCCACTCGTTGCTGGTGATGGCCTCGCCGTCAAACGTGACCTGCTCCTTGGTCGTCCAGCTCACGCTCTGCACGGCACCGCCTTCGATCTGGTTGATGACACCGTCCAGGTCCACCACCATGCCCACATCGACCGCGAGGTCGAGGTTGAGCACACGCACCTGTTCGTCCACCTGCACACGCGCAATCACGGCGCACCAGGCCCCCGTGTTCTTGTAGCGGGCCCAGGCCAGGCCGTGGCCTATGCCCTCGGGCTCCTGCTTGCGCTGGCCCCACCAAGTGGAGCGCTGCACCACTTCCTGCAGCACGGCCAACGCGCGCGGATCTTCCAGATGGCGCTGGCGGAAGGCCAGTGGCGCCTCACCGGCCTGCAACGCGAGTTCATCCACAAAGGACTCGATCGCAAACACATTGGCGTAGGCACCCAGCGCACGGATGGCCGAGGTGCGCAGCGGCATGACGGTCAGGCGGTGGTGGATGACCTGGAGATTGGGCACCCCATACGCCGGCACCGCATTGCGCTCGGCACCGCCGCCGGCGGCCAGCGGCGGGTTGATGGGCAGAGGCAGGGCAGTGGCGTCGGCGCGTTCGCTGGCGGCCAGCAGGGCCGGCACGGGCGCACGGCCCGGGCGCGAGCTGTAGCCATTGGCCCAGAGTTCGTGTTGCCAGTGGCTCAGGCGCCCCGTGCTGTCGAGCCGCGCGCGTAGCGCGACGCGGTGCGCGGCCCCCAGCGGGCTGTGCGTGAGCTCGTCCGCACGCGACCACAGCACACGCACCGGCTGGCCGGGGCAACGCAAGGCCATCAGCACGGCGTCGAAGGCCACGTCGTCCGCACCGTTGTGGCCGTAACAGCCCGAGCCCTCGACGTGGTGAACGACGATGTCGTCCCTGGCCACCGGCGTGGCCTCGCGGGCCAGGGCCTTGACCAGGTCATCGCGCAGGTTGTGGATGCCCTGGCTGTGCGTCCAGACCTCCAGGCGCCGGCCGTCCCAACGCGCCAGCGCGCAGGAGGTGCCGATGGAGGCGTGGGCGAGATAGGGCTTGAGGTAGACCGCGCTGTGCTGCAGGCCGTCGCTCGGCCAGTCGGCTTCACCGCGCTCGGCGGTTGTCGTGGTCTCGTGCGGGGCCGATGTGAGGAAGGCGCCCAGCGCATGCACGTCGGGCAGCGGCGCACCGGCCTGCCATGTGATCTTGCCTGCCAGGCGCGTGGCCAACGCATCAGCCTCGCGCTCCGAGGCGGCGACGATGGCGATGAAACGTCCGTCAGCCCAGCAGCGCACACCGGGCGGCAACGCCGCCACCTCGTCGGCCGGCCAATGGGCCAACGTGGCGTCGAGTGTGGGCGGGCGCAGCACACGGCCGTGTTGCAGACCGGGCAGACGCAGGTCGTGGATGAAACGGGCCTGGCCAAACACCTTGTCGGCCAGGTCGATGCGCTCGGGGCGCGCCTGCCCCATCAGGCTGCGCTGAGCGGCCGTCTTGGGCCGTGCCGCGCCCACGCACTCGATGTCGAGATCAGCCGTTTTCAGCAAGCTCGTGTAGTCGCCAAGGTCCTGCCCCTGCGCGGTGCGGAAGCGCCCGGCCTGCACGGCGATCGTGTCGGCGCTCTGGCCAGCCAGCGCCGCGGCGCGTTGCAAAGCCATGGCACGCACCTCGGCGCAAACCTGGCGCAGGGCGCCACCGCTGTCCTGCACCGAGAGGCTGCCAGAGGTCATGCCTTCATCGGGCCCCGAAGCGGTGGTGGCGCTGCGGATGCGCACGCTCTGCAGCGGCACGTCCAGTTCTTCGGCCACGATGAGCATCAGCGCCGTGAGGATGCCCTGCCCCAATTCGACCTTGCCGGTGTACACATGCACGCTGCCCGGCTCATCGAAACCCAGCCATTGCGAAAGGCGGCGGTTGGTGTGCAGGCTGCCCGGCAATTGCGGGCGGCCGTCCTTGCGGTCGATCACAAAACCGCGGGGCTGGGGAGAGGAGACGTCAGGCATGGTGTTGCTGGTCTTCACGCGTTCCACGGCACCGGTCGATCGACGCCGACCCATGCCTGTTTGTTATCTGTTGCCATCGTTCGCCATAGAGGGAGGCTCGCTGCTGCGCGACCTTGGAGTTTAGGAACTGGCGCGCCCCCGGTCCAATGCCGATTACGTCCCATTCCATATCATCCTGCGATGGATGAGCGCCCGGGTAAACCCGGAGGCCAGGGCCGGCACACCGCTGCTGCACCAGCTACTGGTGCAGCAGCCGCGTCACCTCTTTGGCCGCCATGCGCAGCAGCGGCAGCACGGTGGCGATGCGGCGATCGGTCATGCGTGCCTGGGTGGCGGCCACCGTGATGGCGGCAATCGGGGTCCGGGAGCTGTCATAGATGGGCAGGCCGATGGCTTTCACGCCCGGCACCGCATGGTTGCCCGTCGCGGCATAACCCTGGGTCTGGGCCAGGGCACACAACTCGCGCAGCTCCTGCGCGTCGAGGTCCCCGTAGGCGCCGAGTCGCGGGGCGACCGCTGCGATCACATCGTCCATCTCCTCGGCAGGCAAGGCGCTGAGCAGGGCCAGGCCGCCCGCGCTCACGCCCAGGGGCTGGCGGCTGCCCACCGGGACCGAAGGCGTCTGGATGGGGTAGTTGCCCTGCGTCCTGGAAATGCAGACGGCGTCGTAGCCGCTGCGCAGGAAAAGGAAGGAGGTGTCACCCGTCTTCTCCGCCAGGGCGGTGCACACGGGCTGACAGATGTCTTTCAGATTGAACTGGTGCGTGGCCGATATGCCCAGCTCGAACAGCAGTGGGCCGAGGCAGTAACGCCGCGAGCCCTCTTTCTGAACCAGGATTTCTTCCAGCACCAGCGCCTTGAGCAGGCGGTGCGCCGTGGGCCGCTGCAGGCCCATCTGCTGCGACAGATCCACCAGGCGGATGCCATGCGGCTCGTGGGCCGCGACCACCCGCAGGGCCCGGATGGCCCTGCTGATGGTCTGCGTGCCCGCGATGTCTGGCGTTTCCTTGGAAATGGAGGGCCTCGCGAACGGCTCGTTTCAGTCCAGCACGACGTTGGCGATCTTGACGGCGGTGGCCATCTTCTCGGACTCGACCTTGGTCAGGGCCACGAACTCCGCAGGAGTACTCGCCATGTCTTCGGCACCCACATTGGCCAGCGTCTGCTTCATCTCGGGGCTGGCCAGGGCTTTCCTGATTTCAGCGCCCAGGCGCTCGACGATCGCCGGTGGCATGCCCTTCGGACCCATGATGCCGCTGTACAGCAGGATCTCCAGCGGAACGCCGGCTTCCTTGAGGGTGGGCACATCGGGCGCAGCACCCACGCGCTTGCCCGAGGTGACGGCCAGGCCGTAGAGCTTGCCGCCCTTCACGTTGGCCACGGCAGGCGGCATGGTGGAGAAGGTGTAGACAACCTCACCGGCCAGGATGGCCTGGGTGGCGGGCGAACTGCCCTTGTAGGGGACGTGCAGGGCGTTGACGCCGGCCAGGCTCTTGAAATACTCACCCGACAGATGGGTGATGGCACCATTGCCCGAGGAGGCGTAAGCCAGCTCGCCCGGTTTGGACTTCAGCAGCGAGACCAGGCCTTGCACGTCCTTGGCGCCCGAAGGCAGGCTGGAGACCAGCATCAGCGGCGTGGAGGCGACCAGGCTGACCCAGGAGAAGTCGTTCCACGAGTCGTAGCGCAGCTTCTTGTAAGCCGCCGCGTTGATGGCGTGGGTGGTGATGTCCTGGAACATGATGGTGTAGCCATCTGGCGCCGCATTGGCCACATAAGCCGAGGCAATCGTGGTGGCGGCACCCGGCTTGTTGTCCACGATCACGTTCTGACCCATCTGCTGCGTCAGGCGTGCGGCCAGTGCGCGCGACAGCACGTCAGAGATGCCGCCCGGGGCAAAACCGACCACCATGGTGATGGGCTTGGAGGGATAGGCGGCCGGCTGCGCAGCGACAGGGGCTGCCGTGAAAAGCGCCGCGAGTACGGCGGTCCAGAACGCGGGTTTGCAAGTCTTCATGTGGGATCCGTTTGAGGTCGGTTGACGAAAGTGTGGATGAGGAATCTGCTCTGCATGGGCCCCGCTTTGGTATGGTCTTGCGTGCTGTGAGGGAGGCTCCGGAGTCATGGTGGAGTCGCCAACTTGGCCTGTCAAGGCTCTTGTTGATTGTTCCGCTATTTGGACTTTCTTTTCTATGCCGTCAACCGCCAGGCCGCAGCCCTACACCGTCACCCGGCGTGAGGTCCTTGCAAGGTCACCCGAGTCCCTTGAATCCAGAGGGTGTTTACCCTGCACCGATGCGGAACACACATGCACCAGCGGCGCGCAGCGACGCACAGCGCTGACTCATGATTTCACTATTTGGACTCTTTGAATTCTCCGTTGACAGTATTTTTGGCGCCGGAGTAGGATGACCTGCAACTTCCTGAGCATCCGTGCAAGCGCCGGAGTCAGCCCATCCCCACTGACCACGATCCATTCCCCACCACCATGCCACGCCCCCTGCTGCCCCGCCACAACCGCTACGACTACGTGCCGCTGACCGAACGCAAGGACTACGACTGGCCCGGCGGCGCCCGGCTGGCTTTTGTCATCACGACCAACATCGAGTGTTTTGCTTTCGGCGCGGGGCAGGGGCATGACCCGGCCAAGGTCGGGGAGCCGCAAACCCACCGCAACTATTCCTGGCGCGACTACGGCAGCCGCATCGGCATCTGGCGCCTGTTCGAGTTGTTCGACGAGCTCAAGCTGCCGGTCGCCCACAACGTGAACAGCCTGGTGTATGACTACACGCCGCAGATCATGGACGAGATCCGCCGGCGCGGTGACGAGATCGTGGGCCACGGCCGCACCAATGCCGAGAACCACCGCGGCATGTGGGAGGCCGACGAGGAGCGCATCATCAAGGAGGTAATCGACAAGTTCGTCGCCCACGAAGGCCAGGCCCCGACCGGCTGGATGGGCTCAGGCGCCTACGAGACCAACCACACGCCGGACCTGCTCAAGGAAGCCGGCTTCAAGTACCTGATGGACTGGCCCATGGACGACCAGCCGGTGTGGATGCGCACCCGCAGCGGCCCCATCCTGTCCATCCCCTACCCGGTGGAGCTTAACGACTCGCAGGTCATCACGCACCGCAAGCAGGACGCCAGCGAGTTCTGCGACATGATCGTGCAGCAGTTCGACGAGATGATCGAGCAGTGTGTGCGGCACCCGCTGGTGATGAACATCTCCGTCCATCCCAACATCTTTGGCCAGCCCTTCCGCCTGCGCCTGCTGCGCCAGGCGCTGCGGCACTGCGTGGAAAGCCCGCACCGCTCGCGCGTCTGGTTTGCCAAGCCGGGCGAGATCTCCGACTACTGCCACAGCCTGCCGCCCGGATTGATCCCCGGCAGCGAAGCCCCGGCCGCATCGCGCTGACCCGCGGCGCCTGACCAGCACAAGACCTGCCTGGGGTCCGCCGCGCACGCCGCGGGCCCGCCCTCTTCAACCGCCTTTCATCCCACGACCCGGAGCATTCATGAGCACTCCCATCGGCAGCAGCGTACGCGCCCGCGCGCCCTACCAATCCATCGTCAAGCGCCCCCGACTCGAGCTACCGGGCGGCGCGCGCGTGGTGGTCTGGAACATCGTCAACGTCGAGGTCTGGGATCCGACCGGCGCCATGCCGCGTGCCGTGCTGTCGCCCCCGATGGGCAGCCCGCTGCTGCCCGATGTGCCCAACTGGTCCTGGCACGAGTACGGCATGCGCGTGGGTTTCTGGCGCATCCTGGAAGCCTTGAGCGACCGCAAGATGAAGGCGACCTTCGCCCTCAACGGCGCGACCTGCCGCATGTACGAAGAGGTGTGCACGGCCGCCCTGAAGGCCGGCTGGGAATTCATGGGCCACGGTCTGGTGCAGCGGCCCATGCACAAGGTGGAAGACCAGCTCAGCGCCATTCAGGAGACCATGGACGAGATCCGCAAGTTCACCGGCAAGGCGCCGCGCGGCTGGGAAAGCCCGGGCATCACGGAGACCGACGAGACCCTGGACCACCTGGCGCAGTGCGGCATCGAATACGTCGCCGACTGGGTGCTGGACGACCAGCCGGTCGCGCTGCAATCCCCCAAGGGGCGGATCACCTCGGTGCCGTACACCGTCGAATTGAACGACGTGGTGATCTCCGCCGTCCAGCAGCATCCGTCCGACGAGATGCTCAAGCGGGGCAAGGCCCACTTCGACCGCCTCTACCGCGATGGCGCGAAGACGCCGCGCGTGATGGCCATCTCGGTCCATCCCTACCTCAGTGGCGTGCCGCATCGCATCGGTTACCTCGAACAGCTCTACGACTACGTGCTGGGCCATGACCAGGTGCTGGTCTGGACGGGCGAGCAGATCCTCGACTGGTTTCTGGCGCAACAGAAAAAGGCCGGTACATGAGCTTGCCGCGCATCCTGGTGGTCTCGCTGGGCGGCACCATCACCATGACCGCCTCGGCGGCCGGTGGGATCACGCCGACGCTCACCGCCGAGCAACTGCTTGCCAGCGTGCCGGGGCTGGCGGAGGTCGCCACATTGGAGGCCACCACGCGCTTCAGCCTGCCGGGAGCCTCCCTCAGCATCCCGCAGCTGGCGGAGGTGGCCGCCCTGCTGCGCACGCAATTCGCCAGCGGCATCGCTGGCGCCGTGGTCGTGCAGGGCACCGACACCATCGAAGACACGGCCTTTGTGCTGGACCTGCTGACCGACCCGCGCCACCCGGTGGTGGTGACCGGCGCCATGCGCGGCCCGCAGGCGGCAGGTGCCGACGGGCCCGCCAACCTGCTGTCGGCGGTGCGGGTGGCCGCAGACCCGCGCCTGGCCGGCCAGGGCGTGGTCGTGGTGCTGAACGACGAGATCCACTCGGCACGCTGGGTCCAGAAATCGCACACCTCCCTGACCAGCGCCTTCAGCTCGCCGGGCACGGGCGCCCTGGGCCTGGTGGCCGAGGGACAGGTCGAGTGGATGGTGACACCGCAGCGCGACGCCCCCTACATTCAGACGCCTCTGCAACGTGAAAGCCGTGTGGCGCTGGTCCCGCTGGGCCTGGGAGAAGACGGCCGCCTGCTGGCGGCACTGGCCGGCCTGGGCTACGAGGGCGCCGTGATCGAGGGCGTGGGTGCCGGGCATGTCCCGGCCGCGGCGGTCGAGGCGGTGGCCCGCCTGGCCGGCGAGATGCCCGTGCTGCTGAGCACCCGGGTGCGCGGCGGCAAGGTCTTCACCCGCACTTATGGCTTTTCCGGCTCGGAGATGGACCTGATCGCCCAAGGTGTCATCCCCTGCGGCCACATGAGCAGCGCCAAGGCCCGACTGCTTCTGACACTGCTGCTCTCCACCGGCGCAGACACTGCAGCCATCCGCCGTGCCTTTGCAAGGCCTTGACCGCCACAGCGACAGCCATCCCCCGACAGGCCGAAACAGGATTCCCCATGTTTGTCTCATGCACCGCGCTCCACCACGATCACTGCAGCCACGGCGCAGAAGTTTCTTCGTCCCTGCTCGACGCTGACGCTTCAGCGGCCGGCCCTCGGTCTGAGCCCCCGGATGCAGACCCTGCAAGCGGGGCGCCACTGAGCCGGCGCCGCGCTGGCCGGGGCCCGCTGAAGATCGACATCCACTGCCATTACTTCAACCCGGAGGTTGCCGCCAAGGCCGCGGTGCTCAAGCCCTTCGAGCGCGAGCCCTCCATCGTCTACGCGAACGCGTTGACGCGCAGCATCAACCAGGACCAGGCCAAGATCCGCGGCCCCCAGCTGTCCGACATCGAGGTGCGCCTGCGCGACATGGACCGCATGGGCATCGACATCCAGGCGGTGTCGCCCGCGCCCATCCAGTATTACTACTACGCCGAAGCCGATTTCGGCCTGGAGCTCGCCCGCGGCATCAACGACCGGATTGCCGCCATCGCGGGCGACCATCCCGATCGCTTCGTGGGCATCGGCACCGTTCCCCTGCAGAACCCGCAGATGGCCACCCGGGAGCTGGTGCGCTGCGTCACCAAACTCGACATGCGCGGTATCGAGATCGGCACCAATGTCAACGGCATCGACCTGGCCGACAAACGCCTGGGCCTGGACAAGTTCTTTGCCAAGGCCGAGGAACTGGGCACCGTGCTCTTCCTGCATCCCATGGGGTTCACGCATGCGGAGCGCATGACGGATTACTACCTCAACAACATCATCGGCAACCCCCTGGAGTCCACCCTGGCTGTTGCGCACCTGATCTTCGGCGGCGTGCTGGACCGCTACCCCCAGCTGAAATTCAGCATCGCGCACGGCGGGGGCTACATGCCGCACGCCTTCGCGCGCATGGACCATGGCTGGAAGGTGCGCCCCGACGCACAGACCCGCATCCAGAAGAAACCCTCGTCCTACCTGCGCAAGTTTTACTTCGACACGGTAACCTTTGACGCCGGCCTGCTGGGCCAGCTGATCGAGCAGATGGGCGCCAGCCGGGTCATGCTGGGCAGCGACTACCCCTTCGACATGGGCGATGACAACCCGGTCGGCCTGGTCCAGCGCGTGACCCAGTTGTCCGATGCACAACGCCGCCAGATCCTGGGTGGCAACGCGGCCAAGCTTCTGAAGATCCGCGCGCGGCGATCCTGACCCTTACGACCCCGGGGTGCGCATCAAGGTCAGGGCGTCTGGGCCAGACGCAGCCAGATTTCATTGCGCCGCAGGAACCACGGCGTGAAGGGTGGGTTGTAGCGGGAGTACACGGGTTCGCCCTCCGGCACCAAGCCGGCCGCGCGCATGGAAGCCTGCAGCTTGGCCAGGTGTTCGTTGTAGTTGGCCTCTGACCAGAAGCCTGAATAGCGTATGACCGCAACGCGATGGGGTGCGACGTCTCGCAGACTGACCCGGGTGTCCACGGGTTCTGGCGCGCTCGCCGCCGTGACCCCCTTGGGCAGCACGAACTGCACCCGAAAACCCTCCGCTGCCGCGGTTTGCGTGACGGGCGCCGTCATGGCCAGCTTGACGGGCTCGGCCGTCTGGGTCACCGGCGCCGTCATCGCCAACTTGCGCTCGCCCTTGTTTTTGCCAAAGATGTAGTCCGCCAGCATCGGGAAGGCCAGATTACCTGCCTCAGAGGCGGGCCCTGGCACCACGACCTCGGCGACGGCATAGGCGGCGTACGCCCGCACCTCGATGTCCTCCAGTTGTTGGACAAGCTGGTAGTCGGGCTCCTGCGTGGCGCCGCTGGTCATGGGCAGTGCGAACAGGAGCAGGCCGCACAACGCCACCCACAAGGCAGGCATGGGCCTCCCAACGTGACAGCGTTGAAGGTGATGGGTTGGTTGCTTGTCCTTCGTCATGCGACCCTCGCTTACGTCAGTCCGACAGATTTTGAGAAAGCTTCAGAAGCTCAGGTGGGTGTCCACGGAACCGACAGTATCCCAGTTCAAGCCTTCCGGCGGGGCCGGCGGCTCTGGATGTCGCGGCTTATCCGCTCCAAGCCCTCTTTGGCCCGCTTTTCCTCGTCTGCATCCATGAAACGGGTGACCTGGAAATGCGCCCGAACCATGGGCGGGCTGATCAGGTGCGCGGCCACGCCCTCGCGGACCCATCGCACGTCGTTTTCATCCAGCCGGGCCAGCTTGGAGACGGCCGCATCGTCAGGGTGCAGGAACCAGAGCAGCAGGCCATCGCGCTCGACCTTGCGCAGACGCGCTTCCCACCCGTCGGGCAGGGTCGGAAGATCTGGCGAGACGCCGTCCAGATAGAAGCCGTTTTCGCGGTGGAAGGGGCTGTTTTCCCCCAGCAGGTCCTGCAAGTCGAAGATGCGTGGCGGATCCCTCCTCGTGTAGGCGTCGACGTCGATGGACATGGACATGCCCTGGGGGATCTGGGCGTGCTCTTCCATGCCCAGGATGGACAGGCTGCCTATGACCACGTACTCGGTATGGCCCACGGCCGCGCGCGCCGCTGCCAGCAGTTTGAAGAGGGAATCGAGTCTCATGCCACCAGCACGAAAGGAGAGTTCTGCCGCATGGGCTTGGCCCAGGCGTCATCCGTGCTGGTCATGGCCTTTGCGAGCTCGAGCGCCGGAAGACTCAGCCATGCGCGCCAAACATTGATGTAGTCCTGGCTGCACAGCTGATCGGCCTGCCAGCGATCGACCATGTTTTGGGCCTGCTCGATCATCTCTTTGCGCTCCTTGGGCGATGCCATGAGCAGGGCCAGGGCGATACGGCGGTGCTTGTCCTCGCGTGCGAGGTCGCGCTGCCGCTGGGCGGCCCGGGCGGCAAGACGCGGATCGACCTGGGCGGCGTGCTTCTCAAGCCAGTCGGCCGGCACCATGGCCGCAACCGCCTTGCCGTGGCGCACGATGCGCACGGGCGCCTTCGCGGCATCGGCCAAGAGCTCACCGAAGTTCTGTTTGGCTTCAGATGCGGAAACTGACTTCATGGGCGCCATTTTAGACAAAATAAGAATTTTGTCTAAAACTCGCGGCTTCGATGGTGCCAGTCTGCCATCAG
>CALRZY010000022.1:0-35674 GCA_943372765.1 Curvibacter sp. AEP1-3 | reverse complement strand
CCAGCTGGACCAGCTCACCGCCGCGCTGGAGCCCGACGTGCAGCAACGTCCGCAACTCAAGGCGCCCCTGAGCGACCCGCGCTGGCACACGCCGTATTCGGGCCTGTACTGGCAGATCGAAGCCCTGGCCCCGGCTGGCGCCACACCGTCAGCGGCCCGACCCGTGCTGCGTTCACGTTCCCTCTGGGACAGCGAACTGGCCTTGCCTGCCGATGCGCTGGGCCGCGCTGAGCTGCATCGCCACCGCATTCCGGGGCCGGGCGGGCAGGCCCTGCTGGCACTGGAGCGCCGGGTGCAGTTCGTCACCGCGGATCAGGGCGCGGCCCCGGCAACTCAGGCTGTACCGGGCTGGCGCCTCACCGTGGCCGCCGACATGGCGGAGCTGGAGAGCGCCGTGGCCAGCTTCTCGCGCCAGCTTGCGCTCTCGCTCTCGGTGCTGGGCATCGCCTTGCTGCTTGCGGCCTGGGCGCAGGTGAGTCTGGGCCTTTTGCCGCTGCGCAAGCTGCAGGCGGCCGTGCTGTCCATCCGCCAGGGCCGCGAGCAGCGCCTGCGCGGCGCCTTCCCCGCCGAGGTCGATCCCCTGGTGCAGGACTTCAACCACGTGCTCGACCAGAACGAACAGGTCGTCAAGCGAGCGCGCCAGATGGCCGGCAACCTGGCGCACGCCATCAAGACACCGCTGGCCGTTCTGGGCAACCTGGCCACGGACCCGAACCCAGACCGCAGCGCCTGGGCCGGCCAGCTGCAGGAGCAGGTGGCCAGCATCCGCCACCAGGTGGACTGGCACCTGGGGCGCGCCCGTGCGTCCAGCGCCGGTATCACCGGCCTGCGCACCGACGTGGCGCCGGTGGTGGAAGGGCTGGTGCGTGTCATGCGCAAGGTCCACGCCCGGCGCGAAGACCGGCCCGAACTGCTCATCACCGTGGCGCCGCTGCCGCCCGGCCTGCAGTTCGCCGGCGAGTTGCAGGACCTGCAGGAAATGCTGGGCAACCTGCTGGACAACGCCTGCAAGTGGGCGCGCAGCAGTGTGCAGATCACCGCCGGCCATGCCGATGGCCAGCTGCGCATCACCATCGAAGACGACGGCCCCGGCCTGAGCGAGGCCGAGCGCAGCCGGGTCTTCGAGCGCGGTGTGCGGGCCGACGAGCGCACCCCCGGCACCGGCCTGGGCCTGGACATCGCGCGGGAACTGTCCGGTCTCTACCAGGGCGAGGTGCGACTGGGTCTTGCCGGCCTGGGCGGGCTCAGGGCGGAGCTGACGCTGCCCGGTTACAGCGCCTGAGCGGCCCCATACCTGGGGCGAAAAAGAGAAACGCGCCTCTGGCTTGCGCAGCAGGCAGCTTGGCTCTGTTAAAGCGCCATGGTTCATGCCCTGTCATCTTGCTGGGCGGCCCCACAAGGAGGCCGAAGCACTGTACATTGGGTCCAACGGTTCGTGCTGCGCGGGCCGACACGAGAGTAGCCCATGGATCCCCACTTCTCCGATGCCACAGCGTCGAGCCTCAGAATCGCGGGTGCTGCCGCGTTGCGGCTCGATCTGCTGCAGGAGGCCGAGGAAGACCGCCTGGCAGTCAAGGGCCGGCCACGGCTTTGGCCCCTGATCGTGGCCATCCTGGCGCTGGTCGCCGTGCTGCCGGTTTTTTACCAGGTCGTGCGCGGCTCCATGCAGCAAAGCGAGTTGCGGCAGAAGGCCGAGGCGCAACACGCCGAGGCCCTCTGGCGCTGCAACAGTCTGCAGGGGCGGGAAGTGAGCGACAGTTGCCAGCTGCGGGTCAACGCCGAGGCGCGCGGGGCGGCGCAATTGCGCACGCCGGATACTCCTTAAGACGACAGGGCCCTTCTTCTGCTTCGGTGACCGAAGTGGGAACAGGCAACACGCCGCTTTTCAGGGGTTCGCCCCGGGGTTCACGGCAGGGCGGTCGGTCGGCAAGGTGTTTCGGTTTGTGCCCGGTTCCGTCCCTGGGCCGGCCTCGCTGGCGCGGCGGCAGCGGTGGATCAGATCCTGGAAGAGCGGGCGTTGGCAGTCGGGGCAGGTGTCCAAGGGCTGGCTCCATGAAAGGCTTCGTGCTTCCCAGCGTAGCGCCGGCGCGTGTCAGCGCCATGACGGGCGATAGGCAATTCGTCTCAGGACTTACATCTCGATGAGAAGTTTTTGGGGCTTTCCCATACGCTTGTAAAACTCCCATGGGAAGCTATCTTTTCCGAGCGCGTATCCACCCATGTGAGGTTGCCATGACCACCTTGCCTTACAAGATCGAAAGCTCGTCCCCCATCGTGGCATCGCTGCCCCGCACGAACGTGCGTAACGGAGCCCTGCTGGCCAGCCTTGATCTTGCCGTCTCCCTGGCCGCCAAGAGCATCACGGACCCGCCGGGGGGTGTGGTGCGTGTGGTTCATGTGCCGACCGGCGAGGTGCTGTTCAGCAAGGTCAGTGGGTGGGGTGACTTGAGCGAATAGGCAGGAGCGCCTTTCGCTTGCTGGACGGCAATATCTTTTCCAAGCGTGTGACCGGTTTGGACGCGTGGTGTGTCAGTGCGAGGCGGGCGCTGAAATCCGCAGGGCCTGGCCCGATGCGCTCATGGGCTCTATCCGTTAAAGTTTGAGGTGTCTGGAAAAGTAGACCACCTGCGGGTGTACGCCAGTACCCGTTCCACGCCTTCCAAAGAGACACGCGAGACATGAGCACCCTGATTTATACCCACGAAGCCTGCTTCAACCACAAACCCGGCCCGCACCACCCCGAATCCCCCGAGCGCCTGGAGGCCGTGCTGGCCGCGCTGAAGACGCCGGCCTTTGCTGATGCCGTCTGGCGCGATGCGCCGCTGGGCACCTTCGAGCAGGTGCTGCACGTGCACACGCCCGACTACGTGGAGGCCGTGCGGGAGATGGCGCCCGAGCAGGGCTACCGGGCCCTGGACGCGGGTGACACCATCATGTCGCCCGGCACGCTGGAGGCGGTGATGCGTTGTGTGGGCGCGGCCTGCGCGGGCGTGGACGACGTGGTGGCCAAGGCTGCCCAAAACGTCTTCTGCGCCACACGCCCCTGCGGCCACCATGCCGAGGCGGGTGAGGCCATGGGTTTCTGCGTGTTCAACCAGGCGGCCATTGCGGCCCTGCATGCGCGCGAGCAGCATGGCCTCAAGCGTGTGGCGGTGGTGGACTTCGACGTGCACCACGGCAACGGTACGCAGAACAGTTTTTATGACGACCCTGACCTGTTCTACGGCTCCTGCCACCAGGGGCAGTTCTACCCGGGCACGGGTGCGAAGAACGAGACGGGTGTGGCCCACAACATCGTCAACGTGCCGTTCCCGCGCGGCACCGGCTCGGCCGCCTTCCGTGCGGCCATGACGGACGTGCTGCTGCCGGCGCTGCGCGAGTTCGCGCCCGAGCTGCTCATCATCTCGGCTGGTTTCGACGCCCACCACCTGGACCCGCTGGGCGGCCTGAAGTTCACCGACGAGGACTACCACTGGATCACGCGCGAGCTGATGAAGGTGGCCGACGAGACGGCCCAGGGCCGTGTGGTCTCGGTGCTCGAAGGCGGCTACAGCCTGGAAGGCCTGGCCAGCGGCACGGCCGCACACGTGCAGGCGCTGATGGGACGTTGAGGCGCCTCAATCCACGGCGGCGATCAAATCCAGCTCCACCGCGGCGTTCTTCGGCAGTTGCGCCACCCCGACCGAGGTGCGCGTGTGCACGCCAGCCTCGCCGAGCACGCGGAACAGCACTTCGGAGGCGCCGTCGGCCACCTCGCTGAGTTGCGTGAACCCATCGGCCGCCTGCACGAACACCGTCACGCGCAGCACGCGGCTGACCGCATCGAGCGCGCCGGGAGACTGGCGCAGCAGGGCCAGCGCGCGCATCACGCAGATTCTGGCCGCCAGCTGGGCGCGTTCCAGCGCCACCTCGGTGCCCACGCGCCCGGTCACCACGATCTCGCTGCCCACCCGCGGCACCTGGCCGCTGACAAACACCTGGCCGGCGTGGCGCACGAAGGGGGTGTAGTTGCCACCTTTCTGGAGTTCACCGTTGAAGTCGTAACCCAGCTCGCGGGCCACCGCCTGGAATTCGTTTTCGCGGGACATGTGCCGATCCCGCTCAGGGGCGCTTGGGTATGTCCAGCCCGCGCCGCACGGCTGGCCGCGCGACGAAGGCCTCCAGCACGCGGGTGACTTCCGGGAAATCCTCGATGAAGACCAGCTCGCCGGCCTTGTAGCGCACGAGCAGGTTACGGACCCAGGGGAACACTGCGATGTCGGCGATCGAGTACTCGTTACCCATGATCCATTTGCGGCCCTTGAGGCGCTCGTTGAGCACGCCCAGCAGGCGGCGCGATTCGGCCACGTAGCGCTCGAGCGGGCGCTTGTCCTCGTAGTCCTTGCCGGCAAAGATCGTGAAGATACCGAGCTGGCCGAACATGGGGCCCACGCCACCCATCTGCCACATCAGCCATTGCAGGGTTTCGTATTTGGCGGCGTCGTCTTTCGGCAGCAGTTGGCCGGTCTTCCCGGCGAGATACACCAGGATGGCGCCGGACTCGGCCAGCGCCAGCGGTTTGCCGCCGGGGCCCTTGGGGTCTAGGATAGCCGGGATCTTGTTGTTGGGGTTCAGGCTCAGGAAATCCGGGGAGAACTGGTCTTGCTTCTCGAAGTCCACGAGGTGCACTTCGTAGGGCAGGCCGGTCTCTTCCAGCATGATGGAAACCTTCACGCCATTGGGCGTGGGCAGGGAATAGAGCTGCAGGCGCTCGGGATGCCGGGCGGGCCACTTGCGGGTGATGGGGAAGTCGGCGAGGGTGTTCATGGCGGTGGGCAAATGAGTTGAACGTGCCGCTCACTGTAGCCCAGGCCGGTGCACCCGGCTGGTGATTGGTCGCCTCGCGCCTCAGTTCCGGGCTTGGACGGCCGCCCGGCAGCCGTCCACCACGTCCAGTGCCGGCTTGTGCAGGGCCGTGCGCACCTGGGCCAGGCCCAGCATGGTGTGGAAGAGGTTGTCGTGCGACAGCGGGTGTGCGGCGCGGGTGCGCAGGCAGCCCAGGTTCAGGTCCAGGCGCTGCTGCAGCGGGGCAGAGAGCCAGAGCGCCATGGGCACGCGGGTCTGCTCCTCGGGTGCCATGCGGTAGGGCATGCCGTGCAGGTACAGGCCTTTTTCGCCCAGCGATTCGCCGTGGTCGGACACGTAGAGCATGGCCGTTGGCCGGCGTTGCGCCTGCAGCCATGCAATCAGCTCACCCAGCACGTGGTCGGTGTAGCGGATGCTGTTGTCGTAGGCGTTGACGATCTCTTCTCTAGGGCAGGCCTGCAGGGCCGCCTTGGTGCACTCGGGCAGATAGGCTTTGTGTGCCTTGGGCGCACGCTTGTGATAGGCCGGGCCGTGGCTGCCCATCTGGTGCAGCACCACCACCGTGCCGCGGGCGCGGCGCGCCGGGTCGAGCCGGGCCAATTGCGCGGGCAGTGCCTGCAGCATCACTTCGTCCAGGCATTCATCGCCATCGCAGAGGTCGGGCCGGGCCATGGCGCCGCTGTCCACGTGTGGCGTGCGATCGCAAAGGCCTTTGCAGCCGGACTGGTTGTCCAGCCAGAGCACCGCCATGCCGGCGCGCTGCAGCACGTCAAGCAGGTTTTCGTAGCGGCCTTTGCCCGCCATGTGGTCCTCGCGGCCCTGGTGGGAGAACATGCAGGGCACGGAGTCCTGGGTGTTGGTGCCGCAGGAACTTACCTGCGGGTAATAGACCAGGTTGCCCTGGGCCTGCAACTCGCGCAGGCGCGGTGTGGTGTCGCGCGCGTAGCCGCCGATGCTGAAGTTGGCGGCCCGGGCGGTCTCGCCCACCACGAGGACGATCAGCGGGGCGTTGTCAGCGGTGTCGCCTGCCGCCGGGGCCAGGGTGGCGTCTTCGCCGATGGCCTGCAGTGGCTGCTGCGCCTGCGCAGCACGGCCCACGGCCAGGCGGCCGGCGGCGTACAGACTGTTGTAGGGATTGACCATGTAGCGCAGCGGCTTGTGGTTGCGCGTGAGCGAAGCCAGGTCCTGGAAGCTGGCCCAACCCAGCAGGACCACCACAATCACGGTCACCGTCGCCACCCCCAGCTGCTGCAGCATCAGCCGTCGGGCGGGTACCGATTGCACTGGTTTGCGCCACCACCACCAGCCGGGCAAGATCACGCCCAGCAGCAGGGCACCCAGCATGCCCCAGGAGAGCAGGTCGCGCACCTCGCGCACGTCGGTGTGGGCGGCGTTGGCCAGCATGCTGGTGTCGATCACCACGCCATAGGCCTGCATGAAGTAGCTGGCCGAGGCGGCCATGATGAGCAGCAGCAGGCCTGCCGGCTTGCGCCAGCGCGGCCAGACCGCCACGCTGAGCAGCGCCAGGGTCAGCGCGAACAGCAGCAGGCCCAGGTTGACCGTGGTGGCCAGGGCGTGCCAGCCATGGGTTTCGGGCAGGCGCCAGACGGCACCCCACAGCGGCAGGTTGCCCAGCGTGGCCAGCCACAGGGCCAGAACGGCCAGCAAGGTCAGCGGGTGCCAGGGCGTGCGGGGGGCGAGGGCTGAGGTGGGCATGCGTGGTGAACCAGGAGTCAAGACCGTGATTCTTGAAGCCTTGCCTTAAGGGGGCATTAAGACGAGCGGGCACCTGAGCATCCACCAGCAACATTCTGGGCGGCGGCTACGATAGGGACGTACGCTCGCAGGTGCGCGCCCTGTGAAAGGAATTTGCATGTTGAAGAACGACAGCCTGGGCAGCCGCATGACCGTGGGCGCCGTGCTGCTGGCTGCCGGCGCCGGCGCGCGCCTGGGCGGGCGACCCAAATCGCTGCTCGAACTCGACGGCGTGCCGCTCATCGTTCGGCAGCTGATGGCCCTTTCGGACGCCGGTGTCGACGAGGTTGTGGTCGTGCTGGGCCACCACGCCCAGGCCATCGAGACCGCCATCCGGCACCGGCCCGCCACGCGGGTGCACAACCCTGCACCCGACGCGGGCCAGGCGGTCTCGGTGCGCATCGGCTTGCAGGCCCTGTCGCCCCGCATCGACGCGGTGATGGTGGCGCTGGCCGACCAGCCGCTGATCATCACGCAGGACATCGCTGCCCTGATCAGCGCCTACCGCCAACGCGGCGGGAAATCGATGGTGGTGCCGCGCGTGCGCGCCGCAAACGGTGACGCGGCACCTGGCAATCCGGTGATGTTCGACGCCGCGCTGCGCGCGCAATGGCTGGCCGGCGGTAATGAGTTGACCGGCCGTCTATGGCGCGAGCAGCACCCCGAGCGTGTGCACTGGTTCGAGACCGACAACCGGCATTACCGCGTGGACATCGACACGCCTGAGGACCTGCGGCAGTTCGCCATCAGCACCGGTCACGTGCTGCGCTGGCCGCCGGCCTACGCAAACACCTCTGATGACCTTGCGTGATCTGCTATTGAATCAATAGCATTCGGCGCCGTGCTCAGGCGTGGTTGTGCTCTCGCTGCGGCTGTAGCCCATGGCAGTGCTGCAGCATGGGCGCGGTCACGGTCTGCAGCGTGGCGTGGTCGATGCCGAAGCGCTCGTGCAGGCCCTCGCTCACGTCGCGCAGGAAGCCATCGCCCGGGTGGCCCTGCGGCATGACCAGATGGGCCGTCAGGGCCACGCGGGTGGTGCTCATGGCCCAGACATGCAGGTCGTCCACGCGTGCCACACCCGCCTGCGATTCCAGCCAGGCCTGCACGGCGGGCAGGTCCACCTGCTCGGGTACGCCGTCGAACAGCAGGTGCAGCGACTGGCGCAGCAGGCCCCAGGTGCCGACGACGATGACGACGGCAATCAGCAGGCTCATGACCGGGTCCAGCCAGGTCCAGCCCTGCCAGAGGTAGAGCGCGCCGGCGATGACCACGCCCAGCGAGACCAGGGCGTCGGCCGCCATGTGCAGGAAGGCGCCGCGCACATTGAGGTCGTGCTCACCGCCGCGCAGGAAGAGCAGGGCGGTGGCGGTGTTGACCACGATGCCCATGGCCGCCACGGTGATGATGGTCCAGCCCTGCGTAGGCTCCGGCGAGCCCAGGCGCTGGAAAGCTTCCCAGCCCAGCGAGCCCATGGCCACCAGCAGCAGCACGGCATTGGTGAAGGCCGCCAGGATGGAGGCGCGTTGCCAGCCGTAGGTGTGGCGCGCATCGGGGCGCAGGCGGGCGGCCAGCGCGGCCATCCAGGCCAGCAGCAGGCCGGCCACGTCGCTCAGGTTGTGGCCGGCGTCGGCCAGCAGGGCCAGGGAGTTGACCTGCCAGCCGTACCAGGCCTCTACCGCGACGAAACCGGTGTTGAGCGCGATACCGATGGCAAAGGCGCGGTTGAAGTTGGCCGGGGCGGGGTGGTGGTGAGCGCTGTGGCTCTGCGGGTGATCGTGTGCGTGATCGTGGGGATGTTCGTGCGCCATCAACGCAGTATGCCCGCGCCGGGACATCCGGGACGCGGGCAAGGCTGTTGGGTGTGCCGCCTTAGAAAGTGCTCAGCGGCTGGCGCGAACTGTGCGGTGCTTCGTGCCCCATCGCCTGCAGCAGCAGGTTGGGCAGGCTGGGCCACTGGACTGGGCGTTGCAGGTGCATGGCGACGCTCAGGGCTTGCGGGCCGTCGACCTGGATCAGGGTCTTGCCGCTTGGCAAGCCACCGCGGGTGACCCATCTCATCACCTTGGCATCCGCGCCGTCGAAGAGGATGGCGTCGGCGGTCTCCGGGGCGTCGCCGCCGACCAGCTGCAGGCGCAGCGAGCGGCGCTGTGACAGGGCGACGATGCCCTGGATCAGTTCGCGTTCGGCTGGCGAGAAGCCGAAGACCAGCAGGCGTACCGTGCTCTGCAGCGGTGCCGGCCGGGAGGAGGCGGGCTGCAGGGGCGCCGGGATGCTGTCTTCGCCGATGGGCAGGATGATCATGTTTTTTTCCCTGATTTGTGCGCTGACTGTTTGGACTTCTATCCGGTCGATGGTTGCATTCTGTAACTCCCTGCGTTTTTGGCGAGGGACTAGTTCACGAATCCGGCCCGTCCATGCGGTGGCGGCGGCCAAGACGGTCCCGGCTGTGCAATAGTTCACGCCGCGCCACCCTGGGTGGCTTGCCAGGCCGTACGCAAGAGGCTGCATTACCATCGCGCCATGAGCACTGCGAGCCTCGTTTCCCCCACCGCCCCCCTGCGCCAGGACGCCACCATCATCGGCCTCGTCGGGCTGGCCCATGCGAGTTCACACTTCTCGCACCTGCTGCTGCCCCTGCTGTTCCCGGTCTTCATGCGCGAGTTCGGCCTGAGTTATTCCGAGCTGGGTCTGCTGATGTCGGTCTTTTTCGTCGTCTCGGGCCTGGGCCAGGCCGGTGCCGGCTTCGTGGTGGACCGCTTCGGCGCGCGCCGGGTTCTGTTTGCCGCCGAGGCGATGTTCATCGTGGCCTGCCTCGTGGCCTCGCTGGTGCAGGGCTACGCGGGCCTGCTGGCCGTGGCCGTGCTGGCCGGCCTGGCCAATGCGCCTTTTCACCCGGTGGACTTCACCATCCTGAACCAGCGCGTCTCGGCGCCGCGCCTGGGCCATGCTTTCAGCGCGCACGGCCTGACCGGCAACCTGGGCTGGGCCGTGGCGCCCCTGTTCCTGGTCGGCATCGGCAGCGTGGCCGGCTGGCGCAGCGCCTATGTGGCCGCGGCTCTGATGTACGCGGCCGTTCTCGCCCTGCTGGTCTGGCAGCGTGACAAGCTGTACACCGAGGTTCTGGTGCGCCAGCCCCAGCACACGGCGGGCGGCGACCTGGCTTTTCTCAAGCTGCCGGTGGTCTGGTGGTGTTTCGGGTTTTTCATGCTCTCGACCATGACCCTTGCCCTGGTGCAGAACTACGCCGTGTCCCTGCTGCAGGCCTTGCACCGTGTCAGCCTGGAGGCGGCCACGCTGACGCTGACGGCCTACATGCTGTGCGCGGCGGCGGGCATCGTCGTCGGCGGTTTCGTGGCAGCCCGCCAGGCCGCCCACAGCGACCGCGTGGTGGCCTGGTGCATGGGCGGCGGGGCCCTGCTCATCGCGCTGTGTGGCAGCGGCTGGCTGGGCGCCACGGGCACCATGGTCGCGCTCGCTGCCACGGGTTTTGCGATCGGCATTGGCAACCCCTCGCGCGACATGATGGTCAAGAAGGCCACCCCCCGGGGCGCCACCGGTCGCGTCTACGGCACCGTGTACTCGGGTTTCGACGTCGGTTTTGCCGTGGCCCCGCTGATGTTCGGCGCCCTGATGGACCGCGGCCATTTCAGCGCGACCTTTTTCGTCGCGGCAGCGATCCTGCTGCTGAGCGTGTTCACCGCGGTCGGGGTGGGGCGTCTCGTACGGCACTGAACCGCCGTTTGGCGCCGGGCAAAATGGCGGCATGAAAACCCAAATTGCCGGCCATCTCCTCGTTGAATGCCTCGTGGCCCAGGGCGTGACCCATGCCTTCGGCGTGCCGGGCGAGAGCTACCTGGCCGTGCTCGACGGCTTCCACGCCTACCGTGAGCAGATCCAGTTCGTCATCAACCGGCAGGAGGGTGGCGCTGCCTTCATGGCCGAGGCCCAGGGCAAGCTCACCGGTCGCCCCGGCGTGTGTTTTGTCACGCGTGGGCCCGGTGCCACCAACGCCTCCATCGGCGTGCACACGGCCTTCCAGGATTCCACGCCCATGGTGCTCTTCGTGGGCGACGTGGCCAGCGACATGCGCGACCGCGAGGCCTTCCAGGAGGTGAACTACGAATCCTTCTTCGGCCCCAGCACCAAGGGATTCGCCAAACGCGTGGAACGCATCGACGATGCGCGTCGTATCCCCGAGTACGTTGCCCGTGCCTTCGCCACCGCCCTGAACGGCCGCCCCGGCCCCGTGGTGCTGGTGCTGCCCGAGGACATGCTGGTGCAGGAGGTGGCTGTAGCGCCGCTGCCGCGGGTGGAGGCAGTGCAGGCCTGGAGCGACCCGGGTTCGCTGCGCGAGCTGCGGACAATGCTGCTGGCGGCGCAGCGCCCGCTGGTGGTGGCCGGTGGCGGCGGCTGGACGCCGCAGGCCGCACAGGCGCTGCAGCGTTTTGCCGAGAACTGGAAGCTGCCGGTGAGCAATGCCTTCCGTTTCCAGGACACCTTCGACAACTTTCATCCCCAGTACGCGGGCGACATGGGCATCGCGCCCAACCCCAAGCTGGCCCAGCGCATCCGCGAGAGCGATCTCATCCTCGCCATTGGCCCGCGCCTGGGCGAGATGACCACCGGCGGCTACACCCTGCTGGAGGCCCCACAACCGAAGCAGAAGCTGGTGCACATCCACAGCAGTGCGGAGGAACTCAACCGCGTCTACCAGGCCGATCTGGCCATCCACGCCACCATGAACGCCGCCGCACGCTCGCTGGAGGTGCTCACGGCCCCGCCCAATCTGCCCTGGGAGGCCTGGACCCAGGCCGCCAACGCCGACTACCTGGCCAATCTGCAGCCACAGGCCTTGCCTGGCGACATCGACATGCCGGCCATCGTCGCCCTGGTACAAAAACATCTGCCGCCCGACACCGTGGTCACCAACGGCGCGGGCAACTTTGCCAGTTGGGTGCACCGCTACTGGCGCTACCGCGGCCTGGCCCACGGGGACAAGACCCAGCTGGCGCCGACCAGCGGCGCCATGGGCTACGGTGTGCCGGCCGGCATAGCCGCGGCCATCATCAGCAAGGGCTTCGGCAGCCAAGCGGCCGAGGGGCGCATGGCCTTCACCATCGCGGGCGACGGCGACTTCCTCATGAACGGGCAGGAACTGGCCACCGCCGTGCAGCACGGCGCCAAGACCCTCATCGTGCTGCTCAACAACGGTATGTACGGCACCATCCGCATGCACCAGGAGCGCGAGTACCCGCAGCACGTCAGCGGCTCGCAGCTGCAGAACCCCGATTTCGTGGCCCTGGCGCGCGCCTACGGCTACGCCGGTGCGCGCGTCACGCGCACGGCCGAGTTCGAGGCGGAGTTGAAAGCCGCGGTGGCCCGCCCCGAGGGCACCCTGATCGAGGTCATGCTGGACCCCGAGGTCATCACCACCCGCGGCACCCTGAGCGCCATCACGCAGGCCGCACTGGCACGTCAGGCACAGCGCTGAGGGGCGGGCAGGCCGCGGCAGGCGCCGCGACCTGGCATAAAAAAAGCCGGCTGTGAAGCCGGCTTTTTCGTAAACGGTGTGAACCGATTACTTGAGGTGCTTGCCGATCAGGGCCGCCATCTCGAACATCGAGACTTGAGCCTTGCCGAAGATGGCCTTCAGCTTGTCGTCAGCGTTGATGTTGCGCTTGTTGACGTTGTCCTGCAGCTTGTTCTTCTTGATGTAAGCCCACAGCTTGCTCACGACTTCCGTACGCGGCAGGCCAGCGGAACCCACCACGGCGGCCAGGGCCGGGCTCGGGGTCAGCGGCTTCATGAAAGCTGCGTTGGGGGTGCGCTTCTTGGCAGGAGCCTTTTTCTTCGCAGCGGCCTTCTTGGCCGGAGCTTTCTTGGCAGCGACTTTCTTCGCCGGAGCCTTCTTCGCAGCCGGCTTCTTCGCCGGAGCCTTCTTGGCAGCGGCCTTCTTCGCCGGAGCCTTCTTCGCCACTACCTTTTTGGCAGGAGCTTTTTTCGCAGCGGCCTTTTTGGCCGGAGCCTTCTTCTTTGCAGTTGCCATGATTGAATTCCTCTTCTAGAAGTTGATTAATCACCAGAGGGAACTGCTTCCTCTCTGGTATTGCGGATGCTATAGGAGAAAAAACGCATCTCCAAGCGAAAAATGCGTTTTCTCCCTCTGGGATGTTGTTTTTTTCATCGCGATTTTCAGACGACGTCCCTCTGAAAATCGCTTTTTCTCCTCTGGGAACGCTCTGCGCAGGGGCAGATCACGCTCTGTGGCAAGAGGGAAATCACCGTGCACACGCCCCTGTGTTGCCCCGTTTTCTCCTCTGGAGAGACACTTTTTCACTGGTGACTCCTGGGCAAACGCGGGGCGGACGCGGGCAGCAACTTGCCGGTGCTGCCCTTGCTGCGCCGGCTACCCGGCGCTGTGGTGTACCCCGGGTGTCCGCTACGCTCTCGTCTGAGAGCGGCCTGCCTGGTCGCTTGAAAGCCTTCAGGAGCCGATACAGGCCGCTGCCCATGCCTAGCCAGCCCGACCGTCATGTTTTCGTCTACGGCACGCTGCGCCGTGGTCAAGTCAACGACATCAACCGCCTGCAGCCCGCGCCGCTTTACCTGGGGCTGGCGCGCATCCGCGGCACGCTCTACGACCTGGGGCCGTATCCCGGTGTGGTCCTTGGTGGCATGGACTGGGTGCAGGGGGAGGTCTATGCCATCACGCCCGAACTCGAACACCAGCTCGATTTGATCGAGGAGGTGGCGCCCGTGCCCAGCGGCGAATACGCGCGCCGTCAGGTCGAACTCGAAGTCGATGGCCGGCCGCTGCGTTGCCTGGTCTACGAAATCGATGTGCAGCGTGTGCAGGGCGGGGTGCGCATCGGCACCGGCGACTGGCTGCAACGTCGCTGACGCCTGCGTCTGCAAGGCGCTTGCCGATGGTGGGTGCGGCGTCCGCGCGATGGGGCACGCCCCATGCCTCGGCATTTCAAAACCAGACTATCTCGTTTCACTATTTGAAATACGAGGCTGATGCATTGCAGCAAATTTTCTCAATACGAGATATTGAATTCCATATTGCGAATCAATGCGGCTAAGTGGTTGATTTTGAATGAAATAAAAAATGTCTTGTATAAGACACAAGATGATCTTTAAGTCTTCTATAAGACTTAAAGTAGACCCATCGAACCAGGCCGCACCGCAGCCCAGGGATCGAAAGGTTTCATCCACTGCTTTAGGAGTCACACCATGCCGCAAACCCTGACCGAACAGCTCAGCCGTGAGCAACAAATCGCCGCCCTGGAAAAAGACTGGGCCACCAACCCGCGCTGGAAGGGCATCGAACGCGGCTACAGCGCGGCCGACGTGGTGCGCCTGCGCGGTTCCTTCCCCATCGAGCACACCATCGCGCGTCGCGGCGCCGAGAAGCTGTGGCACCTGCTGCATACCGAGCCTTACGTCAACACGCTGGGCGCGCTCACTGGTGGCCAGGCCATGCAGCAGGTCAAGGCCGGCGTGAAGGCCATCTACCTCTCCGGCTGGCAGGTCGCCGCCGACAACAATACCTACTCGTCCATGTACCCGGACCAGTCCCTGTACCCGGTGGACTCGGTGCCCAAGGTCGTCGAGACCATCAACAACACCTTCCGCCGTGCCGATGAGATCCAGCACTCCAAGGGTATCGACGCCGGCCACAAGGACTACATCGACTACTTCGCCCCCATCGTGGCCGATGCCGAAGCCGGTTTCGGTGGCGTGCTCAACGCCTTCGAGCTGATGAAGTCCATGATCAAGGCCGGCGCCGGTGCCGTGCACTGGGAAGACCAGCTGGCCTCCGTCAAGAAGTGCGGCCACATGGGCGGCAAGGTGCTGCTGCCCACCCGCGAGTCCTGCCAGAAGCTGATCGCCGCGCGCATGGCAGCGGACATCTGCGGCGTGCCCACCCTGGTGATCGCCCGCACCGATGCCGAAGCGGCCGACCTGCTGACCTCGGACTACGACGAGATCGACAAGCCCTTCCTGACCGGTGAGCGCACCGCCGAAGGCTTCTACAAGACCCGCAAGGGCCTGGACCAGGCCGTGGCCCGCGCCAACGCCTATGCCCGTTACGCCGACCTGGTGTGGTGCGAAACCGGCACCCCCGACCTGGGCTTCGCCAAGAAGTTCGCCGACGCCGTGCACAAGGTCCACCCCGGCAAGATGCTGGCCTACAACTGCTCGCCGTCCTTCAACTGGAAGAAGAATCTGGACGACGCCACCATTGCCAAGTTCCAGCGCGAGCTCGGCGCCATGGGCTACAAGTACCAATTCATTACCCTGGCGGGTATCCACTCCATGTGGTACAACATGTACGACCTCTCGCAGGACTACGTGAAGCGCGGCATGACCGCCTATATCGAGAAGGTGCAGGAGCCCGAATTCGCCGCCCGCGATCGCGGTTACACCTTCGTGTCCCACCAGCAGGAAGTCGGCACCGGTTACTTCGATGAAGTCACCACCACCATCCAGGGTGGCAAGTCCAGCGTCACCGCGCTGACCGGCTCCACCGAAGAAGAGCAGTTCCACTGAACACCTGAGCAGCTAGCGACCCGCGGCCCAGGCCGCGGGTCCGCAAACACAAGAGATGCGGCATGGGGTCAGTCAGGACACTGAATCTCAACCCATAAGAATTTCTTCTGTTTGCGGTTAGAAATATTTAATTTACCTTATTTAATTGCCTGCTTACATTCAGTCCACGCGCTTGGAAATATCCGCGACAACAGAACAAAAAGCAGAGCGGCGCAGGGCAAAGATTTCAAAAAACTGGAGCTCCGAAAGGAAACTATCATCATGAGCAAGAAATTCAACATCCTGATCCTCGGGGCCTCTTATGGCTCCTTGCTTGCCAGCAAGCTGCTCATGGCCGGTCATTCGGTCAGCCTGGTGTGCCGCCGCGACACGGCGGATCTGATCAACCGCGAAGGCACCCGCGTGCGCATGCCGGTCAAGGGCCGCGAGGGCCTGGTCGAGATCGATTCGCGCCAGTTGCCCGGCAAGCTCGACGCCATCATCCCCACCGAAGTGAAGCCCGAGCAGTACGACCTGGTCTGCCTGGCCATGCAGGAGCCGCAGTACAGCGCGGCCGGTGTGCGCGAGCTGATGAAGGCCATCGCCTTGGCCAAGGTGCCCTGCATGTCCATCATGAACATGCCGCCGCTGCCCTACCTGGCCCGCATCCCCGGCCTCGACGCCAGCGGCCTGCGTGCCTGCTTCCATGACGCCAGCGTCTGGGAGCACTTCGAGCCCGGCCTCATGACCTTGTGCAGCCCGGACCCGCAAGCCTTCCGTCCGCCGGAAGAGCAGCCCAACGTGCTGCAGGTTGGCCTGCCCACCAACTTCAAGGTGGCTGCTTTCGACAACCCCGTGCACACCGCCATGCTCGAGCAGATGGAAGCCGACATCACGGCCGCCCGCCTGACGGTGGACGGCGAGGCGCTGGACCTGCCGGTCAAGCTCAAGGTGCATGACTCCATCTTCGTGCCGCTGGCCAAGTGGGCCATGCTGCTCACCGGCAACTACCGCTGCGTGCAGGCCGACGGCATGCGCGCCATCAAGGACGCCGTGCATGGCGACCTCGAGCAGTCGCGCCAGGTGTACGAGTGGGTGGTTGGCTTGTGCGTGCAGCTGGGTGCGTCGCGTGACGACATGGTGCCCTTCGACAAGTACGCCGCCGCTGGCCAAGGCCTGCTCAAGCCGTCTTCCGGTGCCCGCGCACTGGCGGCGGGTGCCTGCGACATCGAGCGTATCGACCTGCTGGTCAAGCTGGTGGCCGAGCAGCAGGGCCTGTGCAACGAGTCCGTCAACGATACCGTCAAGGTGGTCAACGGCTGGCTGGACCGCAACCGCAAGGCGGCCGCAGCAAAAAAAGCGGCTGAGGCGGTCGCCGCCTGACCGGCACGCCTCCCGACTGTCGCAACAACGCCAAGGGCCTGCCCCTTGGCGTTTTTGTTGGTGCCCCTCGGGTTAGAATGGTTGCCTTGGACGCTGCGTCCGTTCACAAGAGCGAGAAAGGCACCCTGGTTATGACACCGCGAACTACCACCGCCAGCGAGAAACGCCTCAGGGGTTGCTAGTCCGCGCGCCCCCGGGCGCAGGTGCTACACATACAAGACAAGGCGCGGTTCCCACCGCGCCTTTTTCATTTTCTGCGAGTGAGAGATATGGTTCAGATCACGCTACCCGACGGTTCCAAACGCGATTTCCCCGGCCCGGTCACCGTGGCCGAAGTGGCTGCCTCCATCGGCGCCGGCCTGGCCAAGGCCGCGCTGGCCGGCAAGGTGAACGGCAAGGTCGTCGACACCAGCTACCCCATCACGGCCGATAGCCTCTTGTCCATCGTCACCGCCAAGGACGCCGACGGCCTGGAGGTTATCCGCCACTCCACCGCCCACCTGCTGGCCTACGCCGTCAAGGAGCTGTTCCCCGACGCGCAGGTCACCATCGGCCCGGTCATCGAGCACGGCTTCTTCTACGACTTCTCCTACAAGCGCCCCTTCACCCCCGAAGACCTGGTCGCCATCGAGAAGAAGATGGCTGAGCTGGCCGCCAAGGACGAGCCCGTGGTGCGCCGCGTGCTGCCGCGCGACGAGGCCGTGGCCCACTTCAAGGGCATCGGCGAGCACTACAAGGCCGAGATCATCGCCAGCATCCCGGCCAATGAAGACGTCAGCCTCTACCGCGAAGGCAAGTTCGAAGACCTGTGCCGCGGCCCCCACGTGCCCAGCACCGGCAAGCTCAAGCATTTCAAGCTCATGAAGGTGGCCGGCGCCTACTGGCGCGGCGACCACCGCAACGAGATGCTGCAACGCGTCTACGGCACCGCCTGGGCCAGCAAGGAAGAGCTGCAGCAGTACCTCACCATGCTGGAAGAGGCCGAAAAACGCGACCACCGCAAGCTCGGCCGCGAGCTCGACCTGTTCCACCTCGACGAGCATTCCCCCGGCACCGTCTTCTGGCACCCCAAGGGCTGGACCGTCTGGCAGCAGGTGGAGCAGTACATGCGCCACGTCTACCGCGACAACGGCTACCAGGAAGTCAAGGGCCCGCAGATCCTGGACAAGGCCCTGTGGGAGAAAACCGGCCACTGGGACAAGTACCGCGACAACATGTTCACCACCGAGAGTGAAAAGCGCGACTACGCCCTCAAGCCCATGAACTGCCCGGGCCACATCCTGATCTTCAAGCAGGGCATCAAGAGCTACCGCGAACTGCCGCTGCGTTTCGGCGAGTTCGGCCAGTGCCACCGCAACGAGCCCACCGGCGGCCTGCACGGCATCATGCGCGTGCGCGGCTTCACGCAGGACGACGGCCACATCTTCTGCACCGAAGACCAGATCCTGGCCGAGTGCGTGAACTTCACGGCCCTGCTGCAGAAGGTCTACAAGGACTTCGGCTTCAGCGACATCATCTACAAGGTCGCCACCCGCCCGGCCCAGCGCATCGGCTCCGACGCCCTGTGGGACAAGGCCGAGGCCGCCCTCATGGAAAGCCTGAAGGCCGCCAACTGCGACTTCGAGATCTCCCCGGGCGACGGCGCCTTCTACGGCCCCAAGATCGAATACACCCTGAAGGACGCCATCGGCCGCCACTGGCAGTGCGGCACCATCCAGGTTGATTTCTCCATGCCCGAGCGCCTGGACGCCGAGTACGTGGGCGAAGACGGCAACCGCCACCGCCCCGTCATGCTGCACCGGGCCATCCTGGGCAGCCTAGAGCGTTTCATCGGCATCCTGATCGAGGAACATGCCGGCGCGCTGCCCACCTGGCTGGCTCCGGTGCAGGTTTCGGTGCTCAATATCACCGACGCGCAGGCCGATTACTGCCTGGAAATCGCCCAAAAACTGAAGAAATCGTTGCCAAATCAAGAACTTAGGGTTCAGACAGACCTGCGCAACGAGAAAATTACGTATAAAATACGCGAGCATTCGATGCAGAAGCTGCCTTACATCCTGGTCGCAGGCGACAAGGAGAAAGCAGCCGGCGCCGTCGCAGTGCGTGCCCGGGGTAACAAAGACCTCGGTGTGATGTCCCTCGAAGCCTTTGTGCAAATCATCGCGGACGACATCGCTCACAAGTCAGTCGAGCAGGCTCCCTGAGAGTCAAACGGCAGGTTTTTGGCGCGCACCAAGGCGGCTTCAGCCACCCCTGGGTGGCAAAGTTTTAAGGAATTGAACCATCGCTACTGAATTTCGTGATCGCCGCCAGCGCGAAGAACGCAAGCACCGCTTGAACCGTGAAATCATGGCCCCTGAAGTCCGCATCTCCGGTCCGGAGAATGAGCCGATGGGGGTGGTGAGTCTGGCAGAGGCCCTGCGATTGGCAGGCGAGATGGATGTGGACCTCATTGAAACCGTGGCCACCGCAAATCCTCCCGTCTGCCGCCTGATGGACTACGGCAAGTTCAAGTTCCAGGAGCAGAAGAAGGCCGCCGAGGCGAAATCGAAGCAGAAGGTCATCGAGGTCAAGGAAATCAAGTTCCGGCCCGGTACCGACGATGGTGACTACAACATCAAGTTGCGCAACATCAAGCGTTTCTTGGAAGAGGGTGACAAGTGCAAGATTACCTTGCGCTTCCGTGGTCGGGAGATCACGCACCAGGAGATCGGCATGGCCATGCTGGACCGCATGCGTGCCGATCTGGGGGACCTGATCGTGGTCGAGCAGTACCCCAAGCTCGAAGGCCGGCAGATGATCATGATGATCGCGCCGGGCAAGAAAAAGGCTGGGGGCGCTGCGGCGGCCAAGCCTGCTGCAGAAGCGGCACAGGGTTAAGTTTTTTCCTGCGGGTTGCAGAACCGGCAGGAAATGCCGGGAGGGCGAAAGCTTTCCCGAAACGCAGCGGGGTGAAACCCGCAGCGGTGGCGGTGGGGTAACCCGCTGCCCAGGTGGTGGGTGTCAAAACCCACTACTTAACAAGTGGCTCGGGGCCTACAAGTCTGGAAAAGGTTTTCAGACGCCTCACGAGCACAAGTAATAGGAGCATTTATATGCCCAAAATGAAGACCAAGAGCGCGGCGAAGAAACGCTTCCGCGTCCGTCCCGGTGGTACCGTCAAGCGCGGCCAAGCCTTCAAGCGTCACATCCTGACCAAGAAGACCACCAAGAACAAACGCCACCTGCGGGGTTCCACCGCTGTGCATGCGACCAATATGGGTCACATGGCACAGATGCTGCCCGGCCAGGGCATTTAATTAACGACGTACAAGGAGTAATCAAATGCCTCGCGTCAAACGTGGTGTAACGGCCCGCGCCCGTCACAAAAAAGTTCTCGCCCTTGCCAAGGGCTTCCGCGGTCGCCGCGGTAACGTCTTCCGCATCGCCAAAGAAGCGGTGATGAAGGCTGGGCAATATGCCTACCGTGACCGCCGTACCAAGAAGCGTGTCTTCCGTCAGTTGTGGATTGCCCGTATCAACGCGGCAGCCCGTCAGTGCGGCATGACCTACAGCCAGTTCGCCAACGGCCTGAAGAAGGCCCAGATCGAAATCGACCGCAAGGTGCTGGCTGACATCGCTGTGCACGACATGACGGCTTTCGCCGGCATCGTGGAGAAGGTCAAGGCCAAGCTGGCTGCTTGATCTTCACGCCAGGAAGGCGGCCCCCGGGCGGCCTTCCCTGCACAAGAAACAAGGGCTGGAGCTTGAACAAAGCTTTGGCCCTTTTTCATTGCACAGGGCGATCCGGAGAGCCCAGCCGCAACTGCGCTGCCCCGATCACTTTGTACCCAACGGACAAGAACACATGAACGAGTTGGACGCCATCGTCGCCAGCGCACAGAGCGCCTTTGCCCAGGCCGGCACCCCGGCCGACCTGGAAAACGCCAAGGCACGTTTCCTCGGCAAGACCGGCAGCATCACCGAGCTGATGAAGGGCATGGCCGCCCTCAGCGTGGAAGAGAAGAAAAGCCGCGGCGCCGCCATCAATGTGGCCAAGCAGGCCGTCGAGGCCGCGCTCACCGCCCGCCGCCAGGCCCTGGCCGACGCCGAACTGCAGCAGCAATTGCAAGCCGAGGCGCTCGACGTCACGCTGCCCGGGCGCGCGCGCGGCACCGGCGGCCTGCATCCCGTGAGCCTGACCATGGAGCGCATCGAGGCCATCTTCGGCTCCATGGGCTTCGAAGTGGCACAGGGCCCCGAGATCGAGGCCGACTGGTACAACTTCACCGCGCTCAACACGCCCGAAGACCATCCCGCGCGTTCCATGCACGACACCTTCTACGTCGAAGGTGGCAGCGCCAAGGCGCCCAATCTGCTGCGCACACACACCAGCCCGGTGCAGGTGCGTCACGCCGTGCAGCACGTCAAGCAGCACAAGGCGCTGATGGACGCTGGCAAACCCATGCCTGAGATCCGCGTCATCGCCCCCGGCCGCACCTACCGCGTGGACAGCGACGCCACCCACTCGCCCATGTTCCACCAGTGCGAAGGCCTGTGGATCGGCGAGAACGTCAGCTTCAAGGACCTCAAGTACCTTTTCACCGAGTTCTGCCGCACCTTCTTCGAACGCGACGACCTGGTGCTGCGCTTCCGCCCCAGTTTCTTCCCCTTCACCGAGCCCAGCGCCGAGATCGACATCCAGTTCCAGAGCGGCCCGCTGGCCGGCCGCTGGCTGGAAGTGGCCGGCTCCGGCCAGGTGCACCCGAACGTGGTGCGCAATATGGGCCTGGACCCGGAGAAGCACATCGGCTTCGCCTTCGGCATGGGGCTGGACCGCTTCACCATGCTGCGCTACGGCGTCAACGACCTGCGCCTGTTCTTCGACGGCGACATCCGCTTCCTCTCGCAGTTCCGTTGAACGCCTGCTGACCACACAAGAAGACTAGACCATGCAATTCCCCGAGTCCTGGCTGCGCGAATTCTGCAACCCGCCGCTCTCCACCCAGCAACTGGCCGACACGCTCACCATGGCCGGCCTGGAGGTGGAAGAACTGCGCCCCGTGGCGCCGCCCTTCACCAAGATCGTCGTCGGCGAGATCAAGGAAGCCGTGCAACACCCCAATGCCGACCGCCTGCGCGTGTGCCAGGTGGACGTGGGGCAGGGCAGTCTGCTGAATATCGTCTGCGGTGCGCCCAATGCCCGCGTGGGCATCCGTGTGCCCTGCGCCCTGGTGGGCGCCGAACTCCCGCCCGGTGAAGACGGCAAACCCTTCCTCATCAAGCTGGGCAAACTGCGCGGCGTGGAAAGCCAGGGCATGCTGTGCTCGGCCCGCGAACTGAAACTCTCCGAAGACCACGGCGGCCTGCTGGAGCTTAGCCCCGATGCGCCCCTCGGCCAGGACATCCGCCAGGTGCTGAACCTGGACGACACGCTCTTCACCCTGAAGCTCACGCCCAATCTCGCGCACTGCCTGTCCGTCTACGGCGTGGCGCGTGAAGTGGCCGCGCTCACCGGCGCCCCCCTGAAGGCCCCGAGCTTCCCGCCCGTGGCCGTGAAGAGCCAGGACAAGCAGCCCGTGAAGATCAGCGCGCCCGACCTCTGCGGCCGTTTCTCCGGCCGTGTTGTGCTCAACGTCAACACGAAAGCCGCCACCCCCCAGTGGATGGTGGACCGCCTGGCCCGTTGCGGCCAGCGCAGCGTGACCGCGCTGGTGGACATCTCCAACTACGTGATGTTCGAGTTCGGCCGCCCGAGCCACATCTTCGACCTGGACAAGATCCACGGCACGCTGGACGTGCGCTGGGGCAAGCCGGGTGAACAGCTCAAGCTGCTCAACGGCAACACCGTCACGGTGGATGCCGAAGTCGGCGTCATCGCCGACGACCAGCAGGTCGAATCCCTGGCCGGCATCATGGGCGGCGACGCCACCGCCGTGTCGGACGACACCAAGCATGTCTACGTGGAAGCCGCCTTCTGGTGGCCCAGGGCGATTGCCGGCCGTTCGCGGCGCTACAACTTCGCCACCGACGCCGGCCACCGCTTCGAGCGCGGTGTGGACCCGGTTGAAACTGTGGCGCACATCGAGCGCATCACCCAGCTCATCGTCGACATCTGCGGCACACCCACCACCGCCTGCGGCCCCATCGACGACCATCAGGTCAAGATGCCGGTGGCCCAGCCCGTGACGTTGCGCGTGGCCCGCGCCGCCAAGATCATCGGCATGCCGCTGACGCAGGCGCAGTGCAGTGATGCGCTCAAGCGCCTGGGCTTGCCTCTGACCGAAGGGCAGGGCACCATCACCGTCACCCCGCCGCTGTACCGCTTCGACCTGCAGATCGAGGAAGACCTCATCGAAGAGGTGGCGCGCCTGGTGGGCTACGACCACCTGCCGCACACCCCGCCGCTGGCGCCCGTGGTGCCCAAGACGCGCCTGGAATCGCAGCGCAGCGCCTTTGCCGTGCGCCGCCAGCTGGCCGCCCTGGGCTACCAGGAAACCATCAACTACAGCTTCGTGGACGAACGCTGGGAGCATGAACTCGCCGGCAACCCGAACCCCATCAAGCTCATGAACCCCATCGCCAGCCAGATGGGCGTGATGCGCTCCACGCTGCTGGGTTCGCTGCTGCAGGTGCTCAAGTTCAACCTGGACCGCAAGACCGAGCGCGTACGCGTGTTCGAACTGGGCCGCGTCTTCCTGCGAGATGCCTCCGTGCAAGACAGCGACACCAGCGTGGCCGGTTTTGCCCAGCCCATGCGCGTGGCGGGTCTCGCCGTGGGCGGGGTGGACACCATGCAGTGGGCCACCAAAGACCGCACCGTGGACTTCTATGACGCCAAGGGCGACGTGGAAGCCCTGCTGGCCCCGCGCAAACCCGCCTTCGAAGCCGCCGAGCACCCGGCCATGCACCCCGGCCGCTGCGCAAGTGTGCTGCTGGACGGCAAGGCCATCGGCTACGTGGGCGAGCTGCACCCGCGCTGGCGCCAAGGCTACGAATTGACCCAGACCCCCGTGATGTTCGAGCTGGAGCTCGACGCCGTGCTGGCCCGTGAAGTGCCGGCCCTGAAGGCCATGAGCAAATTCCAGGCGGTGGAGCGCGACCTGGCCGTCATCGTGGCCGAGAGCGTGAGCCACGCCGCGCTCATGCAAGCCATCCAGGCCGCGCCCACGGCCGGCCTGCTGCGCCATGCGATACTCTTCGACGTCTACCGCGCCAAGCCGGGGGCAGCCTCGGCCGGCCTGGCCGAGGGCGAGAAGAGCCTGGCGGTGCGCCTGACGCTCAACAGCGACGAAGCCACCCTGACCGAAGAGCAGATTGAAAGCTCCGTGCAAGCTGTGCTGGGCACGCTGCAGCAACAGGTGGGCGCGCGTCTGCGGGCCTGAGCGGGACCAGGCAAGAACAACACGAGACAAGACGGGGCAAGCATGGAAATCACGGTCGAAAGTCTGGAAACCCCCGCGCTGACCAAGGCGCAATTGGCCGAACTGCTGTTTGAGCAGATCGGGCTGAACAAGCGCGAGTCCAAGGACATGATTGACGCCTTCTTCGACCTGATCGCCGACAGCCTGGTCAACGGCAACGACGTCAAGATCTCGGGTTTCGGCAACTTCCAGATCCGCACCAAGGCCCCGCGCCCCGGCCGCAACCCGCGCACCGGCGAGGCCATCCCCATCGAAGCGCGCCGTGTGGTCACCTTCCACGCCAGCCACAAGCTCAAGGAACAGATCCAGGAGCAGGGCAACGGCCAGCCGGCCCGCGCCGCCGCCTGACCCACCGCGCCGCGCCTGCGCGCGGGGCCCAGCCATCCCCGGTTTAAAGCGGCCCTGAACCGCCTGGGTTGCCCTGTTGCGGTGCACAAACCGCAGCTTTCTTGCACCCCGGAACCCGGAAAAGCGCTGTTTTTCGAAAAAACAGCCGACAGGCTTTGCATCTGTCCACCAGTTAGAGTAACCTTGCAGCTTTCTCTCGTATCACATTGATTTCAATGGAGAAAGCGCTCCCACCCATCCCTGCCAAACGCTACTTCACCATCGGTGAGGTCGGCGACCTGTGTGGCGTCAAGCCTCACGTGCTACGGTATTGGGAGCAGGAGTTCACCCAGCTGCGTCCCATGAAGCGCCGCGGCAACCGGCGTTATTACCAGCACCACGAGGTGCTGATGATCCGCCGCATCCGCGACCTGCTCTACGACCAGGGTTTCACCATCAGCGGTGCGCGCAACAAGATGCAGGAGCTGCTGCACGCCGAACGCGACAAGAAGCGCGCCGGCGAGGTCATGCTCGACGGCGTGGAAGTGCTGGAGATGAACGAACCGGCCGACCTGGACGATTTCAGCGAAAGCCAGCTGGTGGACGACGACGAGCTGCACGCCGACAAGCTGCACCTGGTCAAACGCGAACTCACCGAAATCCGCGACCTTCTCGCCGGCAGCTTCTGATCTGTATGGCACCGGGGAAGGGGCCAATTCCTCGGCTATAATTCAAGGCTCGATCGGTGTGTGGCGCAGCCTGGTAGCGCACTTGCATGGGGTGCAAGGGGTCGAAGGTTCGAATCCTTTCACACCGACCAATAGACAGTCCAAAGGGCTCCAAGTAAATCTACTTGGAGCCCTTTTTTATTTGAAAATCAACAGGTTACGTGATTCTCTCGACTCAATCGGTCCAAGGATGTTCATCGGCATCCAGTCCGGACTGGGGGAATAAGCGGGGGAACAGGGTGGGGGAAAGCCTAAAATTCGGGCTTGTTCCCCCACCCCCCCCCTAGCGGAGGCCTGATGCTAACCAATGTCGATTGCAAAAATGCAACATGTCCTGCCGAGAAAAAGCGTGAACGTCTGAGCGACTCGGGCGGGCTGTATCTTGAAGTTGCCCCCAACGGCTCAAAGCGATGGTTTTGGAAATACCGGATCGCAGGGGTCGAGAAGCGGTTGGCCTTGGGCAGTTATCCAGCAGTGAGTCTGGCTGAGGCGCGTACCGCCCGTGATCTAGCCAAAGCGAGCAAGAACAGCGACGGCATAGACCCGGCCCAGGCTCGCAAGGTTAAAAAGCTGAAGGCTATTACCCCCGCTGGTGACACTTTCAAGGCCACGGCATTGGAGTGGTACGCCATGAAGGAGATTGACTGGAGCAGCTCCTACGCCATCCGAGAAAAGCGTAACCTGGAAAAAGACCTTTTCCCGTTTTTGGGGTCACGGCGCGTTGGTGACATTGAACCAATAGAGCTGCTGGGTGTAGTGCGACGTGTTGAGGAGCGAGGCGCTCTGGATGTGGCCCACCGAGTCCTAATCACTGCGGGGCAGGTATTTCGCTACGCTGTGGCCACGGCTCGGGCCTCTCGCGACGTGAGCACCGATATCCGCGGTGCCCTGAAGCCGCATCACGGTAAACACTTTGCAGCGACGACTGATCCCAAAAAACTAGGGGAACTGCTTAGGGCGATTCAGGGCTATCAAGGTGGGCCGATTGTTCGGGCCGCGCTTCAGTTGGCGCCTATGTTGTTTCAGCGACCCGGAGAGCTACGCGCTGCGGAATGGGCCGAATTCGATTTGGACGGGGCTCTGTGGACTATTCCCTCGGCACGCATGAAGCGGCGCAAAGAGGGCAAGGAAAATGGCGAGCCGCACTTGGTGCCTCTTCCCAAGCAGGCGGTGGAAATCCTGCGAAAACTGCACCCGGTGACCGGGCATGGCGCCTTAGTGTTTCATGGAGAGAGGTCACATCAACGGCCGATCAGTGACAACACATTACGGGCCGCATTGCAGACCCTTGGTTACGGATCTGATGTGCAAAGCGTGCACGGTTTCCGGGCAACGGCCCGAACTCTACTCGCGGAAGAATTGGGTGTTGACCCTCTCGTTATCGAAGCTCAACTCGCCCACGCGGTGAAGGATGCCAACGGCCGTGCTTACAACCGAACAACGTATTTGAAGTCTCGCAAAGCCATGATGCAGACATGGGCGGACTACCTCGACAAACTCCGAGGTTCGCAAGAAGAACCGCAAGGGGAAACGATGGCCGAAGCATTCGTAAGGTTTCGGCGAAAGGCTGGATATCAACAAGGTGTGGTTCCAAAGTCCGCATGAGGATTGGCGTCCCATCTGAAAAAGCCTCCTTGTGTTTGTCTAAGGTAGTCCAGTGATGTCTAACTCGTACTAATTGTCTGATGGAGCAGCCAGATTTTCTAGAAAACTCGAAATCCGCTTGATTTTTAAAGATCGCGACAGTTAGAATTAAGCGGCCAGAGACAAGGCGAAATACTCGCTCTCTCCTCCCTCCATCGGGTCCGCAGATTCGATCTAAGAGCGTTCAGGCATACAGAGTTCCTCGCGAGCGAAAAGCTTGCCGTGCTGGTGCAAAGCCTTGTACGGGAACGAAACACAGCTCCACGCTGTGAACCTATCTAGGGATGTCGTATGGCTAACTTTTGGCCCGACACGTAGCAAATAACTGCTGCGCCCATACAAAACACACAGTCCCGCGACCACTAGTGGTCGCACACGAGCTGCCAATTGCGTCCACGCAGCTCAGCCGCATTCTGGTCCGGACGCATTTTTAGCATCACGGATCGACCGTGATGGTCACACATGTTTGGATTAATCATGGAACCTAATTTACGCAAAAAAGAGTGGTTGGAGATCGACGACATCACGGGGATTTACACGGTACCAAGGTCCTCGGTGTATTACCGCATCCATAACGATGGCTTTCCGAAGCCAGTCAAAGTTGGTAAAAGGTCGAGCCGCTGGCTGCGATCCGAGGTAGAGGCCTGGTTCCAGAACAAGCTGGCACAGCGCGATGCGCAAATGTCCACGCAACTTGTGGAGATCAAGTGATGCAGTTCCAAGAACAACCTAACCCATATCCGGTCCACGCGCATCACTCTATCGCTGGCGCGGCAATCCTTGAGGTGATGGCCAATCTTCAGGCTCCCGATGGCGTCATTGCTATTCCAGTCATGACAAGTATTGTCGTGGCCTGCCAAGGCTTCTTGGACGTGAAGCTACCGACGGGCCAGACTGCTCCAACCACCCAGTCCATGATGGTCTTCGCCGAATCAGGCGAGAGGAAATCCGCCGCAGATAGTCTTGTCTTTGCTCCGATTATTGCGTTCGACGAGCAATCAGAAGTTGATTACAAAGTTGACATCAAAAGGTATACGGCAGACCTCCAAGTCTGGGAGGTTATTAACAGCGAACTCAACCGTAAACTGGCACAGGGAGTTAGAAACAATCAACCGCTAGACAGCATCAAGCAGCAAATCGAAGAGCACATCAACCTCAAGCCTGCTAAGCCGCGTTGTCGCCGTATCCTTCGTCAAAATGCAACAGCACGCGCACTGATCGACGCCCTCGAGGGCGACGGTGAGTCGATCGCATTTCTCAGCGCCGAGGGCCATACCGTTCTCAGTGGCGGAGTGGCGAGTCATTTTGGTCTGCTGAACCAGGCGTGGGATGGACCCAGGCGCCTTGTCTTTGATCGTGCGGGTGAAAATATCCTGATCCGAAATCCTCGCGTTTCATGCAGTCTCATGGTGCAGCCGAAGATATGGCGTGACTACGTCGAGAAGCGCGGAGAGGTTGCGCGTGGATCCGGTTTTTTTGCACGAGTCCTGTTCGCTTGGCCAGCATCAACACAGGGCTTGCGATTTGCCTCGACGCTCGATGTTCAGTGGCGGCATCTTGATGCCTTTCACCAGCGCATCACGGAATTGCTAGAAGAGCATAAATCCCGTAGCAAATGTGGGACGATCGACCGGGTAGTGCTTGAGTTCTCGCCGGAAGCTAAGGCACTTTGGCTTCAGTTGCAGAACTCCATCGAAGAGATGTTGCGGCCGAATGATTACCTGAGTGATATGCCAGATTTCGCTTCCAAGATGATGGAAATTACCGGACGGTTGGCGGCGACGATGCACTATTTCGCAAGGCAGGAGGGGCAGATATCTGTGGACACGCTCAACCGGTCCAAGACCATCGTGGAGTGGCACATGTTTGAGTTCAAACGGATCTTCGCGCCAGCTCCGTCTGTACCTCAATTGCTTCTAGACGCACAGGCGCTTTCCCAGTACCTGAACGCCTCATATTTCATGCGCGGGATTCTGTCGATTCCCAGGAACCATGTCCTCCAATGTGGCCCGGTTCGGGGTAAGGCTAGCTTTGCACCGGCGCTGGAGTACCTGGAAGCCAGCGGCAAGATTTGGATCGGTATCGGTCCCAAGAAGACTCGCTACATCAATGCAGGTCCATTGCCTCACTGACCATGACTCATCGACGGAAATTCAACAATGACTACGTTTCTCTTTGCGGCTAAACCGTAATCTCACGCCCCAATGATTAACGTGGTGCCGTGCTATTCCTGCGACTAGTCGCAGGAATAGCACGATTTTTTATTTCAAGCTTGCCTTTGCACCTCACCGCCAGCGTTCAGGCTAGCACCACAGGGATCTCCTCCCACCTGGTCGTATAACGCGGCGTTCGACGCTCCTGCTTCACCGTCCAAACCCGGTTAATCGCCCCGGCACCTGCGCTGGCCATCTTGACAGTCCCCCTCCCAAACCGCCGGTTGATGCCATCAAAGTCCAATATGAGTTTCCCCATGTCGTTAGGCTGATCGCCCTCCAGGTCTAGCTTCCATCGATTGACGGAGTCATCGAACAGGTCCGTCAGAATCACCCCCGCTTTTGAAAACCTGTAGTACGAGCAGAAGACATGCCTCAGCTCGTCTTGGGCAGAGCGGTGTCTGCGCTGGAACGCCGTAAAGGCACTAGCTTGAAACGGGAGTATCGGGGATTCGGTCGAAATCGACTGGTGTGTACGAACACCATGACCTTCGAAACCAGGCAGCCTTGCTTACGCAGTTTCTCCGCGGCGCGACTGGGAAATATCGTTACCACCGCTTCCAGATCACTGAGCTTAGTCACGGGGCGCCATCATGGGCTTGGATCTGAGTGCGTGATCTGGATGGTTCCTGGAATGAATTCCCGACCCATTGCTCACATTTGATCGCTTGTAATCTGAACACAGGCTTAAGCGATAAAGAGTCCTTGGCGTTCACAGAGTGGTTTTGCAGTAGCTGAGTATGTGCTGCAAGCGCAACTCCCTCTTGTTCTCCGGCCATTTTGTTTGACCGCGTGGTCAGAAATAGGCTAGAGTAGTCTCCAACAAATAAATGGCAGTGAAGGAGGCATCATGGAAATCAAAAGTTCTTTCTTGAACCGTGATGAAGACAGCAGCCGGGATTGAAAGAGAGCGATGTTTAGTTTTTTTCGTCGCTCGCTTGATGCGAGCCTGACTGCTTTTTCACTAATTTCCAACCGACTTAGCACGAAGGCGGAGCCCGCGGTGACGCGGTCCGAGATCGCCGGCTATTTCGCGGATCTGCTTCTGCCTCGGCTGCTTGACTCGCAAGCCAAGCTGGGACGCCCCGGTATTTTTATCGTGAAGTGCAGCAACGATGAGTTCCGAGAGGATCTATCGCTAGCACTGCACGTCGCTCTGTTGGACCGAAAGAGTTTTGAGGTAACTGCATCCTTTCCAATAGATCGGGATGAGGTGAAGGCCGCAGCTGTAGAGGTGATGAATGCGCTGAACAATGGGCGGACACATGTTTATGTGGTCCCGAACGAGCGTGTTCTCAAAGGTGTTGTGCCGGCGATTGATGAAATTCTGTTGCTCCCACGCTTCACGCCGCAGACCCTTGCGCAAGCATGCCAAAGTTTTTTCGATTTTCCTGAGGCGCCGGCCGTTCCATCGGAAAAATGGGTGGCCCATGTTGCTCCCCAAGATCTGCTCATTAATTCGTCTGTGCAGGGAGACCCCATCCCACACGTTCGTGCCACAGTGCTTCGGCGCCTACGTGACCACGACTGCTCGAATGCACCGCCTCTGGAGTCATTGCTCGGGATGAGCGCTGTACGGGACTGGGCAACAGCCTTGATCGATGACATTCAAGATGCACTCGATCCTGAGGTGCGTTGTCAGTGGACGCAGATTGAAAGAGCCGTTGTATTTGCCGGTTCACGTGGCGCAGGTAAAGCCTCGTTGTCACGCGCAATCGCTAGAGCCGCCGGATTGCAGTGGTATAGCCTCTCAGCGCGTCGATGGGCCACGTTTCTGGAGGAGGACTCAATTAGCGTTGCAGTATCAGCCATGGAAGACGACTTCGATGCGGCACGCGCAATTTCTCCTACCGTTCTCTTTATTGAAAATTTGGAGGATCTTCCAGAAAAGCTCTTGCAAGCTCTCGGCCAACTCGTCTCACGAATAGATTCACTGGAACCGATATTTGTCATCGGATCCACGATTGATGAGGATTTTGCGAGCTCCTCACATCTTAGATCCGCGAATTTCGAGCATACCGTCTATCTGCCGCTTCCAACATCATCGCTGCTTGAAAGCGCTTTAAAGCAGCATTTGAAGGAAATGAGGAACGAACTTTCAGACGAAGAAATTTCCCAGGTGGGACGGCTAGCCCTGGGTAGCACGGCTTCTGACCTGGAACTCTATTTGCGCCGAGCTTCAAGAATCGCTCGCCGGGACGGTGCTCGTTCATTGACCTTTGATGATCTGGCTGTCGCCATCATGGAGACGCCGTCCCCCGGTGCACGCCCGAAGATCAGTGGGGAAGAGTTGCGATTGACGGCCTATCACGAGGCCGGACATGCCGTCATGCATTTTCTGGATGTCCGGCAGGGTAAGGAAATCCAGTACGCGTCTGTCGTCCCCCGGCGCATGGGGTATTTGACGGCTCTGGGCTTCGTCATGCGCTTGAAAGACGAAGAAAGCTACTCGCTGACAAAAGCGGAGGCCCTAGCGCGCATTCGAATGATGTTTGGAGGTCGATGCGCACAGGAGATCTTGTCTGGTGCAGATCACGTCACAACCGGTTCCGGCGGCTCAGATGATAGTGATCTGGCCAAGGCCACCAAAATGGCTGCTCACCTGATTGGCCGCTGCGGCTTCAGCGCAAGCGAGTCCCTGGTATACCGGGATGCGCGGCTTGAAGACGACCCGGAGTTACGCAAGGAGGTAGACGTGTTGCTGAGAGAGCAGTACCAGCAAACGCGCAAGTCCCTGCAAGATAACTGGAACCTCGTAGAAGCCTTGGCCCATCGGCTGCTGGCTGAGCAGGAGCTTTCTGGCCATGAAGTTCGCCAAATATTGACCGAGGTGCGTAAGGCGGTAAGCTGAGAGGCGGTTCTCGAGGAGTTCCCGCCGCGTTCATTTTCGTAATCCAACATGTCCTGGTTGATTCGACAAAACTATGGAAAAGACCTTTCGAATCTTTCTCAGCTCAACTTTTGGTGACTTTCAGGCTGAGAGAGAGGCGCTCAAGGAGCGGGTCTGGCCCAAACTCGAAAGTCACTGTCGGTCTCAAGGCGCTGCGTTCGAGGTTGTTGACCTGCGCTGGGGTGTCAGCGAATCGGATGCACTATCTCATGACACCCTGCGCATCTGCTTAGACGAAGTGGCAGCTTGCCAGCGGCTGACACCCAGGCCCAACTTTGTCATGCTTATCGGGGACCGATATGGCTGGAGACCTTTGCCGCCAGAAATCCCCGTGGAGGAACTCAAGGCCATCTCGGCTCTGCTACCTGCGGAGGATGACGGTAGCTTCCTGCAATCCTGGTATGTGCTTGACGAGAATTCCATCCCACCGCAGTACCGGCTATTGCCGCGTGGTGACGTCTATCGGTCGCAAGACGCCTGGGGGCCTGTGGAACAGCGACTCACCCAGTTGCTTCGCAATGCGATAAGAAGACTGGGGATGACTCCAGAGAGGCGCAAACGTTATTTCCTCTCGGCAACCCACCTCGAAATTGTGAAAGGTGCGCTGGCGATCCCCGATGCTGACGCGCATGTCTTCGCGTTCTTTCGTGACATCGATAGCCTAGACCCCTCACGCGGGCCTGCAGGACGCTTCACGGACCTGCTGGACGGTAGGCCAGATCCGGAATGCCTGAGCTTGCGCGAGGAACTCAGACATGAAGTTCGTGAGATTCTCCCGGAACACCATTGCTTTGCTTATCGCAGCCAGTGGATAGGGAACCTGGTGACGCCTATCTCGACTCGGCATATCGATGCACTGTGTGCTGATGTCGAGCGTGCGTTACTTGCTCAGGTCGACCGCGAATTGCAGGCCTACTCCGGTGACTTGTTGGATCAGGAAGTCGACCGTCACACAGCGTTCGGCACTGAGCGATCTAAAGGATTCATCGGACGCCAAAGTGAACTTTCGCAACTTGAGTCCTGGGCGGCAGGTGTACTTGCACCTTTGCCAGCCCCTGCCGAAGGTGGTGACTTTGACAATGAGGATGAATGCGCTGAAGATGCCGACGAAGACGGGGGCGATGACGCTACAGAGCCCGGCGCCCCGCCATTGATCGTTCATGGCCCTGGCGGAACCGGAAAGTCTGCCTTCATGGCCCGAGCCATGGACGCAATAGCCACTCGCCACCCGGGGGCGGTCGTCATCACCCGCTTTATCGGCGCAACTCCTGAATCGAGCGAGTTAGCGAGCCTCCTCGGCGGCTTGCTTAGAGAATTGGCCCGCCGCTATGGTCGTCCTGAGGAGATGCCGGAGGGCGGACTCAAGGAACTCATCAAGGCGCTACCTGAGCGGCTGGCTTGGGCGTCCCCCGAGAAGCCTCTGCTGCTCGTCATCGACGCCCTTGATCAACTCCCCCCCAGCTTTGAAGCCCGCCACCACCGATGGCTGCCTGAGCAGATGCCCGCCTCAGTTGCCGTCGTGCTGTCTGTCCTTGACGGCGAGGTTCTGCAGGCCGTCGGACGCCGTTATCCGGACGCGACGCAAGTTGCTTTGCCCGCCTTCACGCGTGACGAGGGCGGGGATCTCCTCGATGCACTACTTCTTGCTGGTGACGTCATCGCGCCCGAGCGCAAGCGCCGTCTCACAGCTGCTCAGCGCCAGGCGGTTCTTGATGCCTTTGCCAGAGATGGTCGGCCACTCTATCTCGTACTCGCAGCGAGCATTGTCCGAAATTGGACGTCGTGGCAAGCCCCAGAGCCCATGCCTGATTCCATCGAAGACTTGGTGGTTGACACCATCGGGCATCAGCACAAACGCCATGGCGAGCGCATCTCGGACAGGGCTCTCGACTACCTTTGTGCTTCGCGCTACGGGGTATCCGACGCAGAAATGCGCGAGCTTCTCTGGCGTGACCCAGCAGCCCATGCAGAGTTTGATGAACGCAAGAATAAGGACCAGCCCGCAGTTGATGCACTACCGCCGGTCATTTGGTCACGTATCCATTCCGATCTGGCGCACTATCTCACCGCCCAGAACGTCGGCGGCAGCCTGCTACACCGCTTCTTCCACCGCATCATTGGTGACGTTGTGGAGCGGGTGAGTCTGGCCAAAGACGCCGCCACGGTGCATGGGCGGATCGCGGATTATTTTGGCAGCCAGCCGCTGCGGCTGATCGCCGACAACGGCCGCCGTCCCAATCTACGCCGGCTGATGGAGCAGCCCTGGCAATTGACGGCTGCTGGCAGGCTAACGGCCGCCGAGGCACTACTCACCGATTTCGACTTCGCCATGGCCAAGTGCGAAGCAGGCCTGGGAGACGATCTCCTGGGCGACTACCTGCGTCTGAGTGACGCGATAAAGAATCGGGACGGTCAGCTGAGCCCGGTGCTCGCAGAGTGGATGAATTTTTTAAGCAAGAACGCTCATGTGCTGCGTCGAGGGTCAGACGATTGGCCCTCGCACAAAATTCTTTTGCAGCTAGCGATTGAAGAGGCCGATGACAGCACCATCACTCAAGAGGCAGAAGCGTGGCTTCATCAAGGGCACTGCGACTGGGTATGGGTTAAAGACAAGCGAAGACCGGCTAAGCGGGCGCACGGTCCATTGTTCGTGGTATTAGAGGGGCACAAGCGCGCGGTCACTGGCGCCACAGTACTTACAAACGATCGGTTGCTGTCGTGGTCTGATGACGGGACGCTGCGCCTGTGGGATGGGCAAAGTGGCGCTGCGTTGGCTATTCTGTGGGATCAAGAGCACTTGGTTATTGACGCCACAGTACTGCCCGACGGCAGGGTGCTTTCTTGGTCTGATGACGGGACGCTGCGCCTGTGGGATGGGCAGAGTGGCGCTGCGCTGAACGTGCTGGAGGGGCATACGGGTGAGGTCATTGGCGCCAATGTCCTGGCCGACGGCCGGGTGTTGTCATGGTCTGATGACATGACGCTACGTCTTTGGGATGGACAGAGTGGCGCTGCTCTGGCAGTACTGCATGGACATACCAACCGGATCCAAGGTGCCACGACCCTGCCCGACGGCCGGGTGCTGTCTTGGTCTGGAGACAAGACGCTGCGTATGTGGGATGGGCAGAGTGGCGCTGCTCTGGCAGTACTCGATGGGCATACCAACTGGATCCAAGGTGCCACGACCCTGCCCGACGGCCGGGTGCTGTCTTGGTCTGCTGACAAGACGCTGCGTCTGTGGGACGGGCAGAGCGGCGCTGCTCTATCTGTGCTCGAGGGTCATGCCGGTGAGGCGGAAGGTGCAATGGCTCTGGCCGACGGCCGGGTGTTGTCGTGGTCTGATGACGAGACGCTACGTCTGTGGGACGGGACGAGTGGCGCTGCCTTGTCTGTCCTAGAGGGACATACCGGACGCATCAATGGTGCCAATGTCCTGCCGGGCGGTTGGGTGCTCTCGTGGTCTGATGACGGAACGCTGCGCCTGTGGGATGGGCAGAGTGGTGCTGCCATGGCGGTGCTGGAGGGGCATGCCGATTCGGTGATTGGCGCCAATGTCCTGGCCGATGGCCGGGTGCTGTCTTGGTCTGATGACGGAACGCTGCGCCTGTGGGATGGGCAGAGTGGTGCTGCCATCGCTGTGCTGGAGGGGCATACCAGCTCGGTGATTGGCGTCAAAGTCCTGCTCGACGGCCGGGTGCTGTCTTGGTCTGCTGACAGAACGCTACGCCTGTGGGATGGGCAGAGTGGCAATGTCTTGACTGCACTGGAGGGGCAAACCAGTTGGGTTCATGGCGCCACAGTACTGGACGACGGCCGGGTGCTTTCGTGGTCTGTTGACGGAACGCTACGCCTGTGGGATGGGCAGAGTGGTTCCGCCTTGGCCGTCCTGGAAGGGCATACCGGACGCATCAAGGGTGCCACGGTTCTGCCCGATGGTCGGGTGCTTTCGTG
>CALRZY010000021.1:0-42460 GCA_943372765.1 Curvibacter sp. AEP1-3 | reverse complement strand
CGTGCTCTTGTAGTGCACGGCCTCGGGTTTGATCTTGATGGCCTCGCCGAACATGAAGGCACCGAAGTGGCCCGGTGTGCCCGCACCGAAGGTGGCCATGAACAGGCCCTTCTGCTGCTGCACCCAGCTCACGAACTCCTTCACGTTTTTCGCCGGCACCTTCTGCGGGTTCACCAGCAGCGCGAAATCCGCGCTCACCACCTGGCTCACCGCGGCAAAGTCCTCGGCCGGTTTGTAGGGCAGCTTGCTGTAGCTGCTGGGCGCGATGCTGAGCTGGCCGGTCTCGCCCAGCATCAGCGTGTAGCCGTCGGGGGTGGCGCGGGCCGCCTCGCTCGCGGCGATCAGGCCGCCGGCGCCGGGCTTGTTGTCCACGATCACGCCCTGGTTGCTCCAGTCTTCGGACAGCTTCTGCGCCAGCAGGCGCGCCACGATATCGGGCCCGGTGCCGGCCGGGAAGCCGACGATGATGCGCACGGGGCGGTTGGGGTAGCTGGCCTGGGCCTGGACGCCGGTGGCGGCCAGGCAGCTCAGCAGGGTCGCGCCGGCCAGCAGGGCGCGGCGCAGGGGGGAGTGGCGGGTCATGGTGAGGTCTCCTTGTAATGGTTTTGGGGTGTTTCAGTTCACGGTGAAAAACTGCATCTCGACACGCTCGGGCCGGCGTACGCCGCTGCCGATGAAGAGGCGCTCGGTGATCCAGCCCAGCGCGGGCGAGGCGGTTTCGAAACTCGGGCTACAGCGGAAATACACCAGCGCCGGGTCCACCGGCTCGCCGCGCAGCAGTTGCGCCGTGACTTCGGGGGCGGCCGCGCGCAATGCACGGTTTTGCACGTAGATCAGGTCGCCGGCATCGGTCTCGAGCACATAACGCGCGTCCAGCTCGGCCAGGCGCGGGCTCACGATGAGCTGGTAGTCGGCGCCACCGGGCAGCACCCGCGCTGTCCAGCCCTCGCCACGGGCTTCGCCGCCCAGGATGGGGATGAGGCGGCGCTGGCCATGCAGGGTGTGGCCGACTTCCTGCGGCGTGCCGACGCGCACCGACAGCTCGGCAAAGAATTCCAGGGCGGGGGCGGTCAAGGACATGCCGCAGCTTAGGGCGGCGCGCCCCGCGGCGCTGTCATCCCTTAAGATGACAGCACAAGACAAGAGGAGACGCATGCGCAAGTGGACCTGCACAGCCAGCGCCAGCGGCACGGGCCGTCATGCCCCGCTGCTGGCCGGGCTCATCACCCAGTTGGGGCAGCCGCGCTTCCGCTCCCTGCTGCTCGAAACCATGCAGCCCCTGGTGCCCGCCGCCTCCTACTCGGTCTACCGCACCGGGCGCCATAGCGTGCCGCAACTCTTTTTCTCGGGCAGCCTGGGCGTCCCCGACACCACCCGCGCATGCTGGTCGGCCTACCTCTCCGGGCCCTACCGCAGCGACCGTACGCTCATCACCGAGACCCTGCAGGACGAACAGCCCCTGCTGTGCCATCTGACGGCGCAGGAGGTACCGGCCCAGCACCGTGCGCGGGTGTACGAGGCGCATGGCGTGGCCGAGCGCGTGTCGGTGGTGCAGGCCCGTGACGACGGCCTCTTCGCCGTGAACTTCTACCGGCATGAGCACCAGGCGCCGTTCAGTGACGCCCAGCTGGGCGACTTCGAGGCCCTGGCACCGGCCCTGCTGGCGCTGGCGCGCAAGCACGTGGCGCTGGAGGCGCCGTCGGAGCCCGTGTCGCAGGCGCAGCGCCTGCTGGCCCTGCAGCCGGCGCTGACACCGCGCGAGCTGGAGGTCTGCGTGCGCCTGCTGCGCGGCATGACTTACGACGGCATCGCCGCCGACCTCGGCCTGGGCCTGCCCAGCGTCAAGACCTACCGCAACCGCGCCTTCGACCGCCTGGGCATCCACTTCCGCAACGAGCTCTTTGCGCTGCTGCTGCGCGCCCCGGGTGCCCCGCTCACCCCTCAGTAGGCGCCCTCAGGCGTAGGTGATCCAGTCGGCCAGCGCCGGCTGGTCCAGATGCGGCAGGGTGTTGAAGCTCAGCAGGCTGTGGCGTTTGGGGTTGTAGTTGAACTCGCTCACCGCGCTGTTGCGGATGCGCAGATTGAGCTCGATGGTGGTCTCGGGGGTGGTGCCCAGCACATGGCCGACGGCGGTGGCAATCGGCCCGCCGCTGGAGACGATCAACACCTTGCCCTCGTAATTCCTGCGCACCTGGTCCAGCGCGCCGGTCACGCCGGCCAGGAAATCGTCGTAGCTGGGCATGCCGCGCGGGCTGACCACACCGTTCATCCACTGGCGCAGGCCGTCGCGCAGCAGGCGGAAGTGGTGGCGGTAGAGCTCGGGTGTGTCGGGTCTCTGCAGCGCTTGCGGATGGATGGCGGCGATCACCGCCTCGCTGTCGTATTCGTTCAGGCCGGCCAGCGCCTGCACCTCGTTGACATAACCGGCCCCTTGCGCGATGCCTTCCCAGGTCTGCGCATGGCGGCGCAGCGTGCCGGTGAGCACGGCGTCGAAGCTGATGCCGCGTTCGCGCCAGTACTGGCCCAGGCGCTCGCTTTGTTTGCGGCCGAGTTCGCTGAGCTGGTCATAATCGGCGGCCCCGAAGGAGGCCTGGCCGTGGCGCACGAGGTAGAGGGTTCCCATGCAGGCGATTGTGGCAAGTCCAGCACCTGGCGCTTGTCGCCGGCGCGACGAACGCTATGAAATCAGGAGCAAATTTCGACCAGGCCCTTCGGCGTCTGTAGGCGGGCCCGCAGGCGTGCCGTGCCGGCTTGCACCGGCACGTCCGGCAGGCCCAGGGCCTGACAGGCGCTGGCCAGCGTGTCAGCCTGCGGGTGCTGCAGGTCGAGCGAGACCAGCGTCACACCGCTGGCCGGCATGGCCGCCGCCGGATGAACCTCACCCCACTGGATCAGCGTGGGCAGGTTACCGTCCAGCAGCCTTTGGCCGTCGGCGCGCACCGTGATCTGCCATTGCAGCAGGCCCTGCGGCGTGGGGCGTGATGCGGCTATCACCTCGCCACGATCGACGCCCAGCCCCTGCAGTGCCGCCACGGCGGCACCGGCGTCCGGGACACGTGCGGCCCAGTGCAGCAGCTGCGGGCCGTGGCGCCGCACGCGCTCCTGCAGGGCGGGGTCGTCCATGTCGAACCAGCGTCGGCGTGCCGGTGGCGGCGCGGCCGGGTCGATCGCGATGATCTCGAAGTAGGCCAGCGGGTAGGCGGGGCTGGCGATGCTGAAGAGCCGGTTGTGCGTGCCCATCAGCGCATGCTGGCCACCGGGGCCCGGTGTCACACCCAGCGTGGCCTGGCACCAGGCCACGCCCTGGTCCAGCGAGGCGGCGATCACCACCAGGTGGTCGAGCGCCGCGCTCACAGCAAGACGTTACCTGTGATGCAGGTCTGCACCTGCCCGCCCACCCAGACCTGGCCTTGTGCATCGCGCTCCAGCAGCACACGACCGGCGCGGCCCAGGCAGCTGCCTTGCGCTGCCACATAAGACGCGGGCAGCCGGCCTTCGGCCATCAGCCACTGGGCTAGGCTGGCGTTGAGGCTGCCGGTGACCGGGTCTTCGCTGATGCCCACGGGTGCGGCGAAGGCACGCACTTCCAGGTCGGGCGCGGCCAGCTGCGGCGCATCAGCCGCGTGTTCGGCAAAGGCACGCGTCTCGCGGCTGCTGCGTGCGATCAGCTGCACGGCGCCACTGTCCTGCGTGAGCGCGGCCACACCCACCTTCTGGCCCAATTCGCGCAGGCGCTGGTGATCCGGTTCGAGTGCGAGCACGGTGTCCACGCTGTCCAGCAGCAGGCCCAGCCAGCGCGGGCCGTTGTCCAGCAGCTGCGCGGCCAGGATGTGCTGCGTTGTGATGCCCAGGGCCTGCGCCAGCTGGGCCAGCAGTTCGGGCGCCGGGGTGCTGCGCGTGAGCGGCGGCGCGGCGAAGGCCAGGTGCTGGCCGGCGCGCCGGATGGGGACCAGGCCCACGGCGCATTCCTGCACGATCAGATCCTTGTTCTTCGGCGTGCCACCAGCTTGCAGCCAAGCGTGGCAGCTGCCCAGCGTGGGATGGCCGGCAAAAGGCAGTTCGCCGCCGGGTGTGAAGATGCGCACGCGGTAGTCGGCACCGGCTTGCGTGGGCGGCAGCACAAAGGTGGTCTCGGAGAGATTGGTCCAGCGCGCGAAGCGCTGCATCTCGTCGTCCGTCAGGCCGCTGCCATCGAGCACCACGGCCAGCGGGTTGCCGCGGTAGGGTGTGGCGGTGAAGACGTCGACCTGTGTGTAGGGTCGCTGGTGCTGGGTCATTTCATGTGCTCCCGGATCACGGCAGCCAGGGCGGCCACACCGCGTTCGATCTCTTCTTCGCTGGCCGTGACAAAGGACAGGCGCAGGGTGCGCGCATCGGGCGTGCCGGCGTAGAAGGCGGCGCCTGGCACATAGGCCACGCCGCGCGCCACCGCCTTCGGCAGCAGGGCCGCTGCGTCCAGGCCTGCAGGCAGGCGGGCCCAGAGGAACATGCCGCCCACGGGCCGGTTCCATTCCACGCCGGCAGGCATGTGCCGGCGCAGCGCGGCCAGCATGGCATCGCGCTGCGCCTTGTAAAGCGCGCGGATGCGCGGCACGTGTCGATCGAGGAAACCGTCTTTCATCACCTCGGCCACCACGCGCTGGTTGAACCCCGGGCTGTGCAGATCGGCTGCCTGCTTGGCCTGCAGCAATTTGGGGAACACCGCCCTGGGCGCGACCAGGTAACCCAGGCGCAGGCTGGGCGCCAGCACCTTGGAGAAGGAGCCGAGGTAGATGCAGCCCTGCGGGTTGCGCGCCGTCAGCGGCGCGGGCGGGGGCTGGTCGAACCAGAGCTCGCCATAGGGGTTGTCCTCCAGCAGCGGCAGGGCCAGCTCGGTGGCCGTGCTGCTCAGTGCGGCGCGCCGCGCTTCACTCATCATGCGGCCGCTGGGGTTCTGGAAGTTGGGCAGCACGTACATGAAACGTGCGGGCGTGCCGGCGGCCTGGGCGGCGCGCAGCGCGGTGATGTCCACGCCCTCGTCGTCGCTGGCCACACTCTGCACCTGCGGCTCCATGGGCGCAAAGGCCTGCAGGGCGCCGAGGTAGGTGGGCGTTTCCACCAGGATGCGGCTGCCGGTGTCGATCAGCACCTTGGCGGCCAGGTCCAGGCCCTGCTGCGAGCCGGTGGTGATGAGCACCTGCGCCGGGTCCACGTTCCAGGGCAGGGATGCCGCCACAATCTCGCGCAGCGGCCCGTAGCCTTCGCTGGCGGCGTACTGCAGGGCGGCCTGGGCGTCGTCGCGCAGCACGCGGGCGCAGGCTTGCGCGAACTCGTCCACCGGGAAGGTCCTGGGTGAGGGCAGGCCGCCGGCGAAGCTGATGATGCCGGGTTGCTCGGTGAGTTTGAGCAGCTCGCGCAGTACCGAGGGGTTCATCAGCGCGGCGCGCCCGGACAGCACCCAGGGCGAGGTGGCAGGGGTGCTGTGGGTCATGGGGTGCTTCTTTCTGGGGCGTGGAATCGGACCGTGTCGACCGGCATTTTGCGCCCGGCAAACACCACGGCAATGACGGCCAGGCCGAAACCCACCGTGACGGCGTCGAGTGTCTCGCCCAGCAGGGGCACGGCCAGGAGCATGGAGGCAAAGGGTTGCAGCAATTGCAGCTGGCTCACGCGCACGGTGCCACCCCAGGCCAGCCCGCGGTACCACGCGAAAAACCCCAGCCACATGGAGAACACCGCCACATAGGCAAAACCGCCCCAGGCCGCGGCCGAGACGGGCGTGCTGGGCCAGCTCCACAGCGTCAGCGGCAAGGTCAGCGGCAGGGACAGCAGCAGGGCCCAGCAGATCACCTGCTCGGCCGGCATGTGCTGGGCCAGGCGTGCGCCGTAGCCGTAGCCCACAGCCGCGCACAACATGCCCAGCAGAAGCAGCAGGTCTGCAGGATGCAGTGTGAGACCCGCGCTGCCCGAGCGCAGCACGGCATAGGCCACCACCAGCGCGGTGCCGCTCGCCGCACAGAGCCAGAAACCGAGTGAGGGGCGCTGGCGCTGCAGCGCGGCGCCCACGGCGGCGGTGGCCAGGGGCAGCACGCCCACGATCACGCTGGCGTGCACCGCTTCCACATGCCGCATCGCGATCGAGGTGCAGATTGGGAAACCGAAGACCACGCCGCCGGCGACCAGGGCCAGCGGCTTCCAGTCGCTGCGGCGCGGCATCGGGGCACGCAGGGCCAGCAGGAAAAGGGCCGAGAGCACAGCGGCCACCACGGCCCGGCCTGTGGCGATGTAGAGGCCCGGTAGCTGCGGGGCCTCAGGTGTGCCGGTGGCCAGGCGTGTCATGGGCAAGGTCAGGGCGAAGATGAACACGCCCAGCAGCCCCAGCCACAGGCCGCGGCGCTGCAAGGTGTTCGGGGTAGACGGGCGGGATGGCGTGCGCATCGCTGCGACTTTACCGCGCCTAGTTCTTCAGGGTGGCTAGCGTGCGCAGCAGGGCGCGGTTCACGTCTTCGGGCGTGTAGCCATAACTTTCGCTGAGCTGGCGTGTGGCGCGGGTGTCGGCCCCTTCAAGCACGCGTGCCAGCTGCAGGGCCGGGTGGTAGGGGCCGCTGTGTTCCAGCAGGGCCTGCAGGATGCGCTGCGACAGGGGCAGCCGTTCGAGCACCGTGGCCAGCGGCTCGCCCAGCAGGCGGTCGACTTGCGAGAACAGACCGCAAAGACGCACCTCGCTGCGCAGGTCTTCCTCGTCGCCGGCATCGAGCAGGTGCTCCAGCAGGCGGGCGCGTGTGACCATGCCCAGGCGCACGGGCAGCAGATCCGGCTCGCTGGCGGCTTGTGGCAACTGGGCCAGCAGCCAGGCCTGCACGTGCCGCAGACCCCAGACCTGCAGGCCGCGCTGTAGCGTATCGATCTCGCCGCGCAGCTTGGGCGCCGTGGTGTTGACGTGCTGCAGGAAACGGTAGGCCAGCACCGGGTCGGCACAGAGCAGGGTCTCGATGCGGTCCAGGTCGGCGTCCTTGTCGATCGCGCTTACCACGCGGCTGATCGTCGTACGGTCGGGCTGCCGGGCCTGGGTGGGCAGGCTGTCCAGCACATCCTCTATGGGCCAGCCGGCCAGGGCCCAGGCGGCGTGCTGGTCCAGCGCGGCGTCGCCCTGGGCGCGGCGCCCGGTGCTGAGCACGATCTGGCCCGCTGAGGGGACCGCTGGTGCATCGTCGCTGAGGTACAGGGCCGGGCGCCCGCCGGGCAGCGTGCCCTCGGCCGGTAGACCGGGCCAGAGCAGGGGCAGGCCGCGGGCCTGGGCCTGCAGCGCACGCGGGCGCAGCACGGCGTCGGTTTGCACCTCGGGTGGCAGTGCCAGCCAGGGCCCGTCGGCGCTGGCCTGGGCCAGCAGGTCGAGCAGCAGCAGGGGATGGCGCGCACGCAGCAGCAGCTGGGGCGCACGCGTGGGCCAGAGTTCGGCCAGTGTGGCCAGCAGGTGGCGGGCATCGATGCCACCGGCCGGGGTCAGGGGGGCGATGTGCAGCTCGACCGCGGCGATCTCGCGCTGACGGTTCCAGAGCAGGCGGTAGCCCAGGGTGAGCTGGTCCAGGACGGAGTCGCTCATGCCGTGCGGTGCAGGAGGTGCAAGAGGGGTTAGGCGGCTCAGCCCAGGTAGTTGAACAGCGAGAGGCGCTGGATCTGGGCGTAGGTCTGCAGGGCCGCGCTGTAGCCGGTCTGCTGGTTCTGGAAGTCGGAGATGCCCTTGATCATGTCGATGTCCTCGGCGCGTGAACGATCGGCCTGCAGCTGGATGGACTTGTCCTCCTGGTTGCCGTCGATGATGTCGGCGCGCTTGAGCAGTTCGCCGGCAATGCCGCGAGCCGACTGCACGCGGTCCATGCCGCTGTCGATCTGGGCCAGCGCCAGCGAGGTATTCTGGGTCAGCAGATGCCCGTTGGGTTTCTTGTCGATGCCGGCGATCGCCGCGTCCATCACGGCGAACAGGTCACTGCGGGTGCTGGGGGCGATGGTCACCGTGTCGCCGTTGGCAGGCACGCCCCGGGCGACAAAAGACAGGCCGTCGAAGACGATGTCCTGTCCGTCCACATAAGGCTGGGCGGCCAGCACGGAAGCCGCGGTGGTCGTGTTGACCACGTCGTAGGTGGTCACCGGCGGCGTGGTGGCCGTGACAGTGAAAGTGATGGTGTAGTTGTCGCCCGTCAGCGCGCCGGGGCTGAGGACCTGGCCGACGTCGGTCCAGAGCTGGCCGGTGTTGGCCCCGCCGATGTTGAGATTGAATACCCCGTTGCCGGTGGGCACGTTCATCCAGACGGCCTGGCCGTCCAGGGCCGAGGGGATGCCCACCGTGGTGCTGGCACGCTGGCCCGGAATGCCATTGAAGGTGACGCCGCTGGTCACGTCGGTGAAGGGATTGCTGGCGCTGCCCAGGCCGCCGAACAGCGGGACGCCGTTGCTGTCCTGTTTGTTGGCATAGGTGAAGATCTGGTCGCGCAGGCTGCGCATTTCCTGGGCAATGCTGCTGCGGTTGACTGACGTGAGGGCCGCGTCGCCGGCGTTGATGACCAGTTCGCGAAAGCGTTGCAGCAGGTCGAGGCCGTCGCCCAGCGTGGCCTCGGCCATGGCCATGGAATTACGCTGCAGGTTCAGGGCGCGCTGCTCGACATCGACCCGCGTTAAGCGCGTCATGGCGCGCTCGGCCTGCGCGGCGCCGGTGGGGTCGTCGCTGGGGCGCACGACCTTCTTGCCGGCGGAAAGCTTGTCCTGCAGGTCGGCCAGGCCAGCCTGGCGGCTGGTCAGGTTGGCCAGCGTGTTGTCGTAGGTGTTGGCAGTGCCGAGTCTCATGCTTCAGTCCTTCCGGCGCTTATCGTCAGCGGCCCAGATTCTGGATCAGGGTGTCAAACAGGTTCTGCGCAATCTGCATCATCTTGCCCGCAGCCTGGTAGGCCTGCTGGTACTGGATCATGCGCGCCGCCTCTTCGTCGAGGTTGACGCCAGACACCGCTGTGCGGTCCTTCTCGAGGTTCGTGGCGATGTTGGCCGACACCTGGGCCGCCGACTGGGCACTTTGCACGCGCGTGCCGATCAGGGCAATCGCGCTGGCATAACCGTCGGTCAGCGGGCCTCCATCGAACAAGGCGAGGTCACGCAGATTGAGCATGGCCTCGGCGTTGCTGGCGTTGATCTGCGGGTAGAGGTTGGGGCCGACGGCAAAGGTGTCGCCAGCCTGGGGCACGCCCTTGAGGGTGAGGGACCAGCCCGTGAGCGGCGCCACCGCGGGGAAGGTGTATTCGATCGGTGTGCCCGGCACGTAGTTGTGCACGGTCGCGCCGGTGTCCGAACGCGTGAAGGTGCCCGCTCCGGTGAAGGTCAGTGTCACCGTGGCCGGGGTCGGCACCGTGCGCACGGCCAGGTCCTGAACGGTCAGGGTGCCCGCGTTGGCGATACCGGCGCTGGCGCCGGCCGGGCTGGCCATGGCCAGCCCCTTGGGCGAGGAGAAGGCGGTGGTGATGCTGTTGGCGGCATTGCTGAAGGGCTTGAGCACGAAACGGTCGCCGGCCACTGCCGCACCGCCACCGAGCGTGATGTTCAGGCCATCCAGGGGCACCGGATTGGTGGCGAAGTTGAAGGCCGTCTGCACGCCATCGGACAAGCGGGTGATGGTGCCGGTGGTGGCGGTCGCAAAGCTGAATTCGTAGTCGGAGGCGACGAAGGCGGGGGCGCCGCTGGGATTCGTCTGTACTGCCAGGGCGAGCGTTGCCGTGCCGGTGTTGGTGGTGGACGGAAAGCCACCCGGCAGGCTGGCCAGGTTGAAGAGCGCCGTGCCGGCATTGCCGTTGAGATCCAGTCCCAGGGTCTGCTGCTCGTTCATCTTGGTGCCGATGGCCAGGGCCATGCGGCCCAGCAGGTTACCGGCCTCCACCAGGTCCTTGTTCTGGAAGCGCAGCAGGCCACTGAGCTCGCCACCGCCCAGCATCGATTCGTCCAGCGCGTTCGTGGTGCCGGCGATGGTGATGGCCAATTTGGCCTTGGAGGGGTTGTTGAAGTCGTCGTTGATGATGGACACCTTCGACACCGTGGTACCCAGCACCAGGGGCTGGCTGCCGGCGATGAACACGCCGACCGTACCGTCGTCGGCCCGGATGTTGGTGGTCTGAACGTATTTGTTCAGATCGCGGAGGAGCTGGTCGCGCTGGTCGAGCAGGTCGTTGGGGCTCTGGCCGGTGCCCAGGGCGCGTGCAATCTCCATGTTGGCCTTGGCGATCTGGGTGGCCAGGCTGTTGATGGCGATCGTGTCGGTCTTGAGCTGCTCCAGGGTGCCGATCTTGAGCTGGTTGATCTGTGTTTCTAGATCGCGGAAGCGGGACGCCACCTCATCGGCGCGCGTCAGCACGACCGAACGCGCCGTCAGGTCGGTCGGCGCGCTGACGATGTCCGAAAACGAATTGAGCATGTCGCTGACGGAGGCACCCAGGCCGTTGGTGCCGGTCTGGAACAGGTCTTCCAGTTGGGTCAGCTTGTCCAGGCGCGTTGCATCGCCCGATTCGATCGACTGCGCAATCGCCGCCTGTCGGGTCAGGAAGTCGCTGTACGTGCGCGTGACGGTCAGTACCTCCACACCCTTGCCGAAATAGCCGCTGCCGGTGAACTGTCCCGGGACGTTCTGCAGGACCGCGCTCTGGCGCGAATAGCCCGGGGTGTTGACGTTCGCAATGTTATTGCTGATGGTCTGCAGGGAGGCCTGGTTGGCCTGCAGCGCCAGCACGCCGATGTTCAGAATGCTGCTCATGGCCGTTTACCTCAGCTTTGTGCACGCTGCAGCTGCAGCGTGGTGTTGATGGCGCGGCTCAGCTTGCTCGCGTAGTCCGGATCGGTGGCGTAGCCGGCGTTCTGCAGGCCCTCGGCCCAGCCCTGCACAGAGTCAGTCTGCTGGCGCGCCTGCGCATAACGCGGGCTGTTGCCGATCAGCTGGGCGAAGTCGCGGAAGGATTCGGCGTGCGAGTCGTAGGCACGAAAGCGTGCCACGATTTTCTGCGGCTGGCCGTCGACGTATTCCGTCGTCGTGACCTCGGCGACCTTGCCCTTCCAGTCCGCGTTGGCCTTGATGCCGAAGAGGTTGTGTGAGGAGCTGCCGTCCTTCATGAGGATCTCGCGGCGGCCCCAGCCGCTTTCGTGTCCGGCCTGTCCCAGCAGGTAGCTGGCGGGCAGGCCGCTGCTGCGCTGTACCTCTTGGGCGGCAGCGCCATGCTGCTGCACGAAATCGCGTGCGGCCTTGGGTGCCGGCAGCGTAGGGGCGGCGGCTGCCGGCGCGGGGGTCGCGTCGGGCTTGGCCTGGTCCTTCATGCCCATCTGCTGCATCAGCTGGCGGGCGATCACTTCGGAGAGGCCACCGGGCTGGCCAGCCATCTGCACGGCAAACTGCTGGTCCAGCAGATCGGTACCGAGGTCGCTGCCAGGGTTGTCCAGCATGCCGCTTTTCATGCTGGCCGTGGCATCGCGCATGCTCTTGAGCAGCTCGCGCATGAACAGCGCCTCGAACTGCTTGGCGGTTTCCTTGACGGCTTCGGGCGTGGCCTGGCCGGCCTGGAACTTCAGGCGGTTCAGGCTGGCGCCGTCGGCGGCCAGCGACTGCGACATGGGGTTGAGCGTGCCAGTTTGCATCTCAATGACTCCGCTGCGCTTCGTGTGATACGCCGCGCATGAAACGATTCAAGCCGGGAGCGCCGTGGAACCGGCTTTGCCGGGCCACTGGCGCTGCCCCCTTGAGGGGGCTGAGGGCCGCGGCTCGAAGCCTGCCTGCGCAGGCTTGGACGTGCCCGAAGAGGCATGGCCTCTGGCCGTGCCACAGGGCGGCTGCACGAAGTGAGCAAGCAACGGGGGGGAGCTTCATATCACTTCGAGTTCTGCATTCAGGGCGCCGGCAGCCTTGATGGCCTGCAGGATGGCCAGCAGGTCCTGCGGCGTGGCGCCCAGGGCGTTGAGTGCGCGCACCACATCTGCCAGCTTGGGCGCATTGGGCAACTGGATCAGCATGCCCGGCTCCTGGCGGACCTCGATGGTGGCCTGCTCGGTGACGACGGTCTGACCACCCGAGAGCGGGCCGGGCTGGCTGATCACCGGCCTGGAGCTGATGCTGATCGAAAGATTGCCGTGCGCGATGGCGCAGGGGCCCAGGGTCACGGCCTGGTTCAGCACGATGGAGCCAGTGCGCGAGTTGATCACCACTTTTGCGGCAGGCACCGAGGATTCCAGGGGCAGTTCTTCCATTTCGGCGATGAAGCTGATGCGGTCGTTCGCATCGGTCGGTGCGCGCACATCCACCGTGCGGCCGTCCAGGGCGCGGGCCACACCGGCGCCGAAACGGGTGTTGATGGCGGCGGCCACCCGGCGTGCGGTCTGGAAGTCGCTGGCCTCCAGACCGAGCTTGAAGCTGTTGCCTTCGAGCAGGGGTGTGGGGACGGCGCGTTCGATCTGGGCGCCGGAGGGGATGCGGCCGGCACTCAAGTGGTTGATCTGCACGCGGCTGCCACCGGCGGCCGCTCCGGCTCCGGCGATGATCAGACTGCCTTGGGCCAACGCATAGACTTGGCCGTCCGCGCCCCGCAGCGGGGTAGCGATGAGGGTGCCGCCGCGCAAGGAACGTGCATTACCGAGCGAGGATACGGTGACATCCATACTCTGGCCGGGGCGGGCGAAAGCTGGCAGTTGCGCTGTGACCAGCACGGCCGCGACGTTGCGCAACTGCAAGCGCGAGGCCAGCTCCGGCGGAAGGGCAATGCCCATCTGCTGCAGGTAGTTGTTCAGCGTCTGCGTGGTGTAGGGCATCTGCGTGGTCTGGTCGCCGGTGCCATCCAGGCCAATCACCAGCCCGTAGCCATTGAGCTGGTTGCTGCGCACGCCCTCGATGGCGGCCACTTCCTTGATGCGGCTGGCCAGGGCAGGCTGGGCCAGCAGCAGGCCCAGGCCAAGCAGCAGGGCGCCGCGGCGCAGTGTCGCGAGCAGGGAGAGGAGATGGCCGGTGTTCATGGTGGTACAGGACTCAAGTTCTGGCAGGAAAGGTCGAAATAGCCGATAGCTGATTCTCTAAGCGCTCAGAACGGCGAAAGGTTGAAAAAGAACCGGGTTAACCAGCCTACTGTCTGCGCTTCATGCTGCGGGCCGCGTCCCTTGGACTCCACGCGCACATTGGCCACAGCGCTTGAGTTGACGATGCTGCCTGGCAGGACGGCCAGAGGATCGACGGTGCCGGTGAAGCGCAGCACGTCGACGTTGTGGTTCAGGCCGATCTGCTTTTCTCCGACCACCACCAGATGCCCGTTGGGCAGGACTTCCGAGACGGTGGTGGTGATCGAACCCGAGAAGGTGTTGGCCGCTTCGGTGCCGCCCTGGCCCGAGAAGTCGGCCTCGCTGGCTGCGCCGATGCGCAGCCGGTTCTCGGCTGCGGTGCCCGGGAACTTGAAGCCCGGCACCATGGTGATGCTGCCGTCGATGCTGCTGCTGCGGTTGGTCGTGGAGCTGGACTTCTGGCTGGCCGTGACGGTCTCGACGATGCGGATGGTCAGGGTGTCGCCGACCTGGCGCGCGCGCCGGTCTTCGAAGCGGGGGCGGTAGCTGGCCTGCTGGAACAGACTGCCGGTGGGGACGCGGTCCGCCGCGGGTCCGTTGGCCTGCGGCGGGCGCGCATCGGCAAAGTCGACCTGGGCCGGCTTGGGGGTGGCGGCGCAACCGGTCAGCAGGGCAAGGCCCAGCAGGAGTAGGAGGTGTTTCATCACAGTTGTCCCAGCTTTTGCAGCATCTGGTCCGAGGTCTGGATCGCCTTGGAGTTCATCTCGTAGGCGCGCTGGGTCTGGATCATGGTCACCAGCTCCTGCACCACGTTCACGTTGGAGGTTTCCAGAAAGCCCTGCATCAACTGGCCCAGGCCGTTGGCGCCAGGCGTGCCGGTGTTGGGTTGGCCCGAGGCTGCGGTCTCGGCAAAAAGGTTCTGGCCGCGTGGCTCCAGGCCGGCGGGGTTGATGAAACTCGCCAGTGCAATCGTGCCGATAGGCTGGGGCGCCACGTTGCCCGGGATGTTCGCCGTCACGTTGCCATCGGCCGAGATCGAGACATTGGTCGCGTTGGCCGGCACGGTGATGCCGGTGGCCACGGGCAGGCCATTGGAGGTAACGATCTGGCCCTGCGAATTGACCTGGAAGGCGCCGTCGCGGGAGTAGTTGATCGTGCCGTCGGGCATGGTGATCTGGAAGAAGCCGTTGCCCTGGATGGCCACGTCCAGGTTGTTGCCTGACTGCTGCAGGCTGCCCTGCGTGAAGGAGCGGCTGGTGGCCACGGTGCGCACACCCAGTCCGACCTGCAGGCCGGTGGGCAGCTGCGACTGCTCGGACGTGCTGGAGCCGGCCTGGCGCAGGTTCTGGTACATCAGGTCCTCGAACACGGCGTGCGCGCGCTTGAAGCCGTTGGTTGACGAGTTGGCCAGGTTGTTGGAGATGACGTCCAGCTGCATTTGCTGGGCTTCCATGCCGGTCTTGGCGATCCACAGGGAATTGAACATGGTGGCGTCCTAGGTGTGAGAGTGGGGGTGCATCAGCCCTGCAGGCTGAGCAGCTGGCCGGCGGAGCGGTCGTTGGATTCGGCGGTCTGCATCAGGCGCATCTGTGCCTCAAACGCGCGGGCCGTCTGGATCATGCCGACCATGGTCTCCACCGCGTTCACGTTGGAGCCTTCGAGCACGCCAGTCATCATGCGGGCGTTGGCGTCGTTGGGCAGCGCGTTGCCCGACGCCGGGCGGAACAGGCCGTCGGTGCCGCGCTTGAGCGGGTCGTCCGCAGTGGGCGTAGCCAGCTTGAGGCGGCCGACCACGGTCGAGGGCTGGTTGCCCGTTTTGGTGCTGATGGTGCCGTCGAAGCCCAGGCTGACGATGGAGTCTGCGGGGACCTGGATGGGCGCGCCGCCGTCGGACAGCACGGGCAGGCCGGTGCTGGTCTGCAGCACGCCCGTGGAGGAGATTTCGAAGCCACCACTGCGGGTATAGGCTTCGGTGCCATCCAGGCCCTGCACGGCAAACCAGTTGCTGCCGGTCGGCATGGCGTCCAGATCGCGGCCTGTGCGCATGGCGGGGCCGGGGGCGTCGCGGTGGCCCGCGGTGGCCTCCAGCGCGAACACGCGGGTGGTGGCGCCCTCGCCACGCAGGGGCACGGCGCGGTAGGTCGAGAGCTCGGCGCGGAAGCCGCTGGTCGAGACGTTGGCCAGGTTGTTCGAGAGCACCGACTGGCGGTTCGCGGCCGCGCTGGCCCCGGTCATCGCGGTGTAGATCAGACGGTCCATGGCGGGTCTCCTTCAGTGGGCGTTCAACGCAGGTTCACCAGGGTCTGCATCACCTGGTCTTGCGTCTTGATGGTCTGGGCGTTGGCCTGGTAGGCACGTTGTGCGGTCATCATGTTGACGAGCTCGGCGGTCAGGTCCACGTTGGAGTCTTCCAGGGCACCGGATCGCGTGACCCCGAACTTGCCCATGCCGGGCTGGCCCAGCAGGGGCTGGCCCGAGGTGAAGGTCTCGATCCAGTTGTTGCCGCCCACGGGGGCCAGACCCTGCACGTTGCGGAAGTCGGCCAGGGCCACCATGCCGGCGGCCTGGGACTCCCCGTTGGAGTAGCGGGCCGTGATCACGCCGGTCTCGGAGATGGACAGGCTCACGAAAGACCCGGAGGTATAGCCATCCTGGCTCAGGTTGGTCACACCGAAGGCCGCAGCGAACTGGGTGATCCCGGAGACGTCCAGCGTCGCCGAGATGTCGGGGGTGGTCGGAGACGGCGTGGCGATCGTCACCGTCGGGTTGGTCGTCGGCGCATACAGCGAGCCGGTTGAGTCGAAGCGCAACTGGAACAGCACCGTGCCGGCGGAGTCACGCACATCCCAGTTGTCGAGCGCTGGCGCCGGGGCTGCAGCAGCGGTGGAGGCGGCGCGCGTGAAGTTCACGCCAAAGGCGATGGGGCTGCCCTGCGTGTCGAAGACGGTGAGCGCCGTGCCGTAGGTGGTGCGCGGCGGGGTATCGGTGCCGGCGTTGTAGACGCGGGTGTCGCTCGCGTCGAGGTTGAGTTCTGCGGTGATGCTGGTGGTCGCCTGCGCGGGTACGGGCGCGCCGGTGGGCAGCACCAGCGCACCGGGAGTCGTGCTGGTGGCCACGCCGGCGGTGTCGGTGGGGTAGCCCCTCAGGCTCGCACCGGTGTTGGTGATGATGGAACCGTTGTTGTCCAGCTTGAAATTGCCTGCACGCGAGTAGGCGATGGAGCCGTCGGGCAGCTCCAGCTGGAAGAAGCCCGCGCCGTTGATGGCGAGGTCCAGCGCGTTGCCGGTGATCGTGAGATTGCCCTGGCTGAACTGCTGTGCGACCGCATCAATGGCCACGCCCAGCCCTGCAGCATTCGTGCTGGTCCCCGGCCCGACGGACGAAGCCACCAGCGCGGTGAACTCCGCACGCGAGTTTTTGAAGCCCGTGGTATTGACGTTGGCGATGTTGTTGCCCACCACGTCCAGGTTCTTGCTGGAGGCGTTGAGGCCCGAGAGGCCAGTCTGGAATCCCATGATGTTTTCCTTCGTTTAATTAGAGGACGGCGGCAATGCCCGTGTAAGGCACGCGCTTGCCGCTGCCAAGGTCCAGCGTGAGCTGACCATCGACCAGGCCCACGGCCTGTACCTTTTCGGTGCTGTAGGGCGTCGCTGCCACCGCCTGCTGGCCATTGACGGCTGTGACGCGGTAATTCAGATTCGGGTAGTTGCTGTAGGCCGAGGCATCCCAGCTGAAGGAGTTCCGGCCGGGGGGCATCGCGCCCGAGCTCACGGTGCCCAGCACTTCGCCCGTGGGCGACATGATCTCGACTCTCACCGCGCTGGCGCTGCCGCCCAGATCGAAGGCCGACCCGACCAGGCCGCTGCTGGGGTCGCGCGTGAGGCCATTGCCAGGCACCAGCACGTCGTGCCCGATCAAGTTGGCGGCCTGCAAGGTCTGCATGGCGCCGAACTGGCCGGCCAGACCGTTGAGCGTGTCGTTGACCTGCTGGATGCCGCTGACCGTGTTGATCTGCGCCATCTGACTGGTCATCTGCGCGTTGTCCATGGGATTGAGCGGATCCTGGTTGTTGATCTGCGCGACCAGCAGCTTGAGGAAGCGGTCCTGCATTTCGCTGCTCGTGGTCGCGCCGGAACTGCCCTTGGTGGCGGGCGGCGGCGTGGTGCTGTTGCTGACGGCGCTGATCATGATGGCTGTACCTTGTCTTGTTTACTGGCCGAGCTGCAGCGTCTTGAGCAGCAGGGACTTGGCGGTGTTCATGACTTCGACGTTGTTCTGGTACGAGCGCGAAGCGGAAATCATGTTGACCATCTCCTCCACCGGATTCACGTTCGAGTGGCTCACGTAGCCCTGCGCGTCGGCCGAGGGGTGGGTCGGCTCGAACACACGGCGCGCCGGGGTCTGGTCTTCCTTGATGCTGCTGACCTTCACGCCGGCCGAGGACGGGGAGTCCATCAGCACGGTCTCGAAGGTCACCTGACGCGCCTTGTAGGTCTGGCCGTCGGGGCCGGCCGTGGCGTCGGCGTTGGCCAGGTTGCTGGCCACCACGTTGAGGCGTTGCGACTGTGCGCTGATCGCACTGCCCGAAACGCCGAAGATGGAAAACATGGACATGAGGGTGTTCCTTGGCCGTTGGCGGCTTACTGGCCCTGGATCGCGCTCAAGAGCGTGCGCGAACTGCCGTTAATGAAACGAAGGGTCGATTCGTAGCGCACCGCGTTGTCGACGAACTTGCCGCGCTCGCGGTCCAGGTCCACGGAGTTGTTGTCCATGGCCGGCTGGGTCTGCGCTGCGTAGCCCAGGTTGGTGCCCAGGCTGCCGCTGCCGCCCGTGAGCGGGATGTGGCGCGGGTTGGGCCCCGCAGTGGCGGGCTGGGCGCTGCCGGCCAGATCCTTGCCGTCCAGGGCTTGGCTCATGGCGTCGCGGAAATTGAAGTCGCGGGCCACATAGCCCGGGGTGTCGGCGTTAGCGATGTTGCTCGCAATCGTGCGCTGGCGTTCGGCGCGCGCCACCAGGGCCTTCCCATGGAAGTCTATTGTGCTGGTCAGTTTGTCGAACATAAACACCTCTGCTTTTCGGTGGGGCCGCCAACAGCGGACGGCTGGCAGGACCCCGTGCGGAAATTATGGAAAGAACTTTAATTTCCGAGCCGCTGAAATAAGGGGGGAAAACTGCGCTTTTGCCGGGTTTGCGCTTCACGCCTGTTCCTATAGTCGGCAACGTGGGTGGAGTCCTGAGCTATTTTTTGTAACACCCGGCACACGGCTCAGCTTGGAGGTGCAGTTCATGGCAAACGTACAGACGACAGAAAAGAGACGTACGCGCGACTGGCTCGGCGCGCTGCTGGTGGCCGCCTGTGCGTTCATCCAGTGGCCGGCCCAGGCCCAGGCGGTGAGCAGCGAGGCCCAGTTGCCGGCGCTGGCGCAAGCTTGGCTGGACCAGGCGCTGGCCGCCCAGGCCGCGCGCGACCAATTGCCGGTGCGCCTGGAAGCCATGCTGGGCGCTCTGGACAGCCGCCTGCGCCTGGCGCCCTGCGCACGTGTTGAAACCTATCTGCCGCCGGGCAGCCGCCTGTGGGGCAACAGCCGTATCGGCCTGCGCTGCCTGGATGGCGCCCGCCGCTGGAATGTGACCCTGCCGGTGACCGTCAAGGCCACCGGTTCGGCCTGGGTGCTGCGCCGTGACGTGGCGCCCGGCCAGGCGCTGGATGCGGGCGACCTGATGTTGGCCGAGGTGGACTGGACGGCCGAGGCCAGCCCCGTGCTGGCTGGCCGTGACGCCTGGGCCGGCCAGGTGGCCGCCCGGGCCCTGAGCGCCGGCCAGACCCTGCGCCAGAACATGGTGCGCGCCGCCCAGGTCTTCCAGGCCGGTGCCCAGGTGCGGGTGCTGGTGCAGGGCGGCGGTTTCCAGATCAGCGCCGAAGGCCAGGCCCTGTCGCCCGGCGTGGTGGGCCAGCCGGCAAGGGTCAGAACCGAGAGTGGGCGCGTGCTTTCCGCCACAGTTCTGGATGCCCGGACCGTCCGGGTCGAGCTGTGAAGCAGCGGATCAACGAAAAAACCAAGAAAAACCTAAAGTCAGTCATGATGCTGCCGATACCCAACGTACGGGGCTTTTTATGCCCTCCTGGTGGATAGCCCTATCCACCGCAGCATTGGAGAACGCCATGAAAGTAGGTCAACCGGCAGATTTGCCCAAAGTTTCGACACCGCCGGCCGCGGCGTCTGGCGCGGCTGCACCTGCGAAAAAGGAAGCTGCCGCCACGGCCGTCAGCACCGCCAGCTCGTCTGGCGTGGCGGTGACGGTCTCGACCTCGGTGCGCAGCCTGGAGCAGGCCAACCGCGGCGAGGCGGCCGACGTCAATACCGAGAAGGTCAACGCGGTGCGCCAGGCCATCGAGGACGGCACCTATGTCGTCAACCCCGAAGCCATCGCTGACAAATTGCTGTCCAACGCCCAGGAAATGCTGAACCGCACGCAGAACTGAGCTTTTAAAGGAATCCCTCCATGCTGCCCGCCGACATTGAAAAACCGCTGTTGCTGATCGAGCTGCAATGCGAGTCCGTGGCCGCCGCCGTGGCCAGCGGCGAGCCCGAGGCGCTCGAAGGCGCCAGCCATGCGTTGCGTCAGGCTGCGGTGGACTTTGCCGGCTTCATGGACAGCCACGGTGGGGCTCAGCAGGCAGGCCCGGAGTTGCGCGCGCGCCTCAAGAGGCTCGTAACCCAGCTGACCATCCAGCGCGAAAACCTGATCCGCCGCAGCGTGGTGGTGGAACGCGCCCTGCACGCCATGGTGCCGGCCACCCGCAAGAACACCTATGCGGCGCCGGCCGGCCGCGCCAGCGGCTACAAGGCTTTCTCGGCCTGAACTGAAACGCTCCCGACACCAAGGGCTGCCGTGGGCAGCCTTTTTTGTTTCGGATGAAAACCTTGCGGGGTTGCACGGTTTGTGATGAACGCAGCCCTGCGCTATATTCATCCAAATTCTTCAAACAGAACAAGCACTTGGTTGCAGCAGGGGAGGCGCACAAGATGAACACCCCGCGATGTTATTTCGCACTTGCGCGGTCTATATCACGTTAGGCGCTCGTAACGTATGGCTTGGCTCAGCGACGGGGCAGAACAAGTTCTCTGGAACGTGGTCGGCGGGGCGGTCACCGCAGGACTGTTCGAGGCGTACGTTCGCGCTCGAAGGTTTCTCACTAGGAGGAAGTACCGTGCACTGTTCGGGATTGATGTTGGAACCGACAGACTTTACCTTGTCTACGGCCTCCTGAGTCTGAAGGCGCTTACCCCGCCCGATCCGTGCCCCTATCGCAAGCCAGGGGTCAATGCCGCCGGCTTCTCCATTGAGACTCCGGTCAGTGCTTGTGAGCTGCGGGCGGCCAAGTATGTCTCCGAAAGTGTCGCGGCTAATGGTCTATTGCCGCCTCGCGTACTTTCGGATTCCGATGTCGCATCTAGACTGGACCTCTCGTTCGTTTCTTTCGGTGGACCGCTGTCAAACTTCAAGACCCGCGACGCGCTGGATTTCCCGAATTCCATTGTGTCGATTAATGGTCAGTTCCATAGAAAAGGCACTGGCAAACCTCTGGTGACAATCGAACCTGGGTTTGACTATGGCCTGATCTTGAAGATACATCCCTCCCAGTTCCCGGAACGAACTTGGATCGTGTGCGCGGGCCTTGGGGAATGGGGTACCTCTGGCTCGGCGTGGTACCTGGGCAAGAAGTGGAAGGAATTGCACGCGTTTGCAGGTGCTGATGATTTCGTGATCATCGTCAAGGTACGTCCTGGCCAAGACGAATATGCAGAGCCCGTATTTCTAGAGCGCGTTTCAGGCCGGAATGAAGGCCATGCGCCCGCCTAACCCGCCCATGAATGCGGATGCACAAACAGCCGCGCTTCCCTTGCAGTTCGTGCGCCGGTTATGGGCAACTCGTTAAGCCTCATCAAAACCATTCATGCGTGTACGTCGAATAGCAACCAACGCCACTGGAAAATTAGTCCTGCGAGCGTCAAGGAGATTGAAGAGCACCAAGGACGTTGTCGATGCGATCACAAGCGTTAACCTGGTCGCAACTACCAGTCAAATCACGTCGTCGATTAGCAATAGCTTACGAAGTTCAGCGGGCTGGGACCCGACAGAATTTAAGGCGTTTCATTCTCGGACAAAATCAGTGGGATCGGGGCGCAAAATTGCGATCGACGCTAGACATAAAGATGATGGCGTCTGTGTAGAGATTGAACTCTCCAATCAAACAGCTTTCTCTCATGATCTGCTTAAACTGGAAACCGCTTTTCTCAACAACCACTGCAAGGTTGGTGTAATTCTGGTGCTTACCGAACGAGCACGACTCAATATTAGCAACCACTGTGTAAGCTACCTCACCTTTTCAAAGGCTCGTCATTGGCTTCAAATTTACTCCCATCTTAGGGTGCCAATTGTGATCGTCGGCATGGAATGAGGGCTGACTCTGCAGTTAAGAGGGACAGCCGCAAGCTGCGCTTGCGATTCCCTCCGCTTCGCTCCGGCGGCCCCTCACTTCCACGTTAACGAACTACTGCTCGCAATACAAATGCAAAAGGGCTGCATCATGCAGCCCTTTTGTCTGGCGCATACCGCATTCAATGCTGCCGCATCTTCGCCCGTAAGCGCGCGATCGACTGGCTGTGCAGCTGGCACACGCGTGACTCGGTGATGCCCAGTACCGCAGCGATTTCCTTGAGGTTCATGTCCTGTTCGTAGTACATGCTCATGATGTACTGCTCGCGCTCGGGCAGGTGCTTGATGGCCTCGGTCAGGGCGCTGCGGATGCGCTGGTTGCGCAGCAGTTGCAGCGGGTCGGAGTCGCCGTCGACCATGTGGCGGTCGAGGAAGGTGTCGTCGCCTTCGCCGCTGCCTGTCATGTCTTCCAGGTACACCAATTGCGTGCCCTTGACCTTGTAGAGCAGGGCCTGGTACTCGGCCAGGCTCATGTCCAGTTCGGCGGCGATCTCGGATTCGCTGGGGGAGCGGCCAAGCTTGTGTTCCAGGCGCGTGAGCGCGCCCTCGATTTCCTTCTGGCTCTTGCGTGAGCCGCGGCTCATCCAGTCGTTCTCGCGCAGCTCGTCGATCATGGCGCCGCGGATGCGCTGGGTGGCGAAGGTCTCGAACTGCACGCCCTGGCTGGCCTCGTAGCGCGTGAGCGCCTCCGACAGGCCGATCAGGCCGACCTGGATCAGGTCGTCGACCTGGATGCTGGGCGGCAGCTTGGCCATCATGTGGTGGGCCAGGCGGCGCACCAGTGGCGAGTACTGCCGGATCAGGGCGTCGCGGTCGAGCTGGCCTTTGGCGGTATACATCAGAGGCTCCTCGCGGCGCGCGGGGTGCGGCCGGCGGCAGGGGGGGGCGTCCAGCGCGGCGGCTGCAGCGCGTGTTCCAGAGTGCGTAGCGCCAGGCGCTGGACCTCCCCGCTTTGTTCGGGGCAGACGGTCAGGGCCGGCACTTCGCAGGCGAGGAAATCCCGGGCACAGTCTTGCAGGTTTCTGCTGATGCTGTGGCCCGAGACGCGGGTGGCCAGGTTGGAGTCGTCCATCACAGCCACGATGGTAGGCCTAAGTTTGCCCATGTTCAACAACTGCTTGAGAGCGTGGTAGGCCGTCAGCAGTGCAGCGTCGCTGGCCGAGACCGGCAGCAGCGGTGACAGGCCACTGCCCTGCAGCGAACGCGCCAGCTCGTGCGCGGGGGCGTAGAGCAGGATCAGTTCGTAGCCGTGGAAGAGTTCGGCCAATTGGCGCGCGCGCTCGGCGCTGGCGGCGGCGGGTGGGCTGGCCTGGGGCGTGCCCAGGGCGGTCAGGCCCAGTGCGGCTGGCACGATGGCCCAGTCGTCCTGGCCCTGGCCGAGGTGGCTCAGCTCATCGCTGTCGAGCAGCAATTGCTGCAGGCCGGGCTGGTCTTCGGTTTCGCGCACGTGGGCGTCCAGCACGGCCACCGGGTAACCCAGGGCGGTCCAGCTGGCGCACAGCTGCCACAGCAGGGGCAGCTCACTGCGGCGGTCGCCGTGGCTGGCCATGGCGACAATGCGCGGCTGGTTCTCGGCCGCCAGGGCGCCCAGGCCGGCAGCCTGGTGGATCCCGGTGTCAAGCATGCAGGCGTCCTTGGGCCGGGGTGCTGCCGGGGGCAGCGGGATGGGCGAAGTACAGGCCCAGGTCGCTCATCTGCGGGTCGTGGGCGGACCTGCCGGCCGAGCGCATGGACTGGCGTACCAGGTGCGCCGCATCGGCGCGTTCCCAGTCTTCGGGCACGCGCTGGCCGGTGCTCACGCCGCGCAGCACGAGGTGGTGGCGGATGATGGTATCCAGCGCGGGGCCGAGCTTGACGGCTTCGTCGGTCTTGGTCAGCACGGTCTGCTGCACGCCGCTGGCGCGGAAGGAGGCCACGGCCTCGTCCTGCGTGTCGCCATGGCTGGCCGCGTTGAGCACCAGCAGACGCTTGATCTGTGGCAGCTCCAGCATGTCGAGCATCTCGCGCTTGCGCGGGTCGCGCGGGGCCACGCCGGTGGTGTCGATCAGCACCAGCTTCTTGTTGCCCAGCAGGTTGAGCAGGTCCTGCAGCGCGGCGCGGTCGTGCGCCATGTGCGCCACCACGCCCAGCATGCGGCCGTAGGCGCGCAGCTGCTCATGCGCGCCGATGCGGTAGCTGTCCAGCGTGATCAGGCCCACGCTGGTCGCACCGTGGGTGCGTGCGCAGGCGGCGGCGAGCTTGGCGGCGGTGGTGGTCTTGCCCACGCCGGTGGCGCCCACCAGGGCGTAGACACCGCCCTCATCGGGCAGCGAGCGCTCGCCGGCATCGGTCTTGAGGTTGCGCTCCAGCACGTCCATCATCCAGCGCATGGCTTCGGTGGGCGGGGCATCGTCGGGCAGTTTCTCGAGCACGGCACGCGCCAGGCCGGGCGAATAACCGGCGCGGATCAGCTTGAGCGTGAGGTTGGCGCGGATCGGGTTCTGTTTGGCCTGGCCCAGCCAGGCCATGGTGCTGAAGCGCTCCTCGATCAGCTCCTTCATGGCCTGCAGTTCGTTGACCAGGCCTTGCTGCACGGCGGCAGCGGCGGGGGCCGGTGCCGCGGCAGGGGCCTTCGCGATGGGCAGCGGTGCGGGCGCGGCGGCGGCCTTGCGCGCGGGGGCGGCGGTCTCGCCGTCGGCCGGGATGATTTCGTAGACGGAGCGCGCCGGGGCAGCGGCGGGTGCGGCCTTGCCCTGCTGGGCTTCGTGGCGGCGCTGCAGCATGCGCTCGCGTACGTAGTCCTGGAAGGACAGCGTGCTCATGGCCAGCTGGGCGGCATCGTCTTCCACCGGGGTCTGGGTGCTGGTGCGCGCGGCGGCCACGGGCGCGGTGGGGGCGGGGCGGGTTCGGGTGGGTGCGGCAGCCGGTGCGGCGGCGGCTGTGCTGGCCGGCAGGGTCTGGTCCAGCGTGGCCAGCGCGTCTTCGGTGGTGGCGACCACTTCCACGCCCTGCGGGGTCTGGCGGTTGGAGAGTATCAGCGTGCCTTCACCAAAGGCCATGCGGGCCTTGGCCAGGGCTTCGCGGGTGGTGGCAGCGTAAAAGCGTTGGATGTTCATGTCAGGGCACCTCGAAGGATCGGGCCGATGCGGATGGAATGGGTTTCAGGAATCTCGCTGTGTGCCAGCACCTGCATGCGCGGTGCGCTGCGGCGCACCAGGCGCGCGATGGAATTGCGGATGGTGTCGGGCACCAGCAGGCAGGCCGGAACGCCGGTCTCTTCCTGCTTCATCGCCACGGTGGCGGCGTTACGCGTGAGCATGTCTGCCACGCCGGGGTCCAGCGCCGGGCCGCCGGCATTGCCCAGGGCCTGCACCAGCAGGCGCTCCAGCGGAGGGTCGATGGCGATGACGTTGAGTTCCTTGGAGGGGCCGTAGATCTGCTGCACGATGGCCGGCGAGAGCGCCACGCGAACGCGCTTGGCCAGCTCGGTGGGGTCTGTGGTGCTGGTGGCGTGCTCGGCGATGGTTTCGATGATGGTGCGGATGTCGCGGATGTGCACAGACTCCTCCAGCAGCAGCTGAAGGACTTTCTGGAACACGGCAATCGAGATCATCTTGGGAACCACTTCTTCGATCAGTTTCGGCGCCAGCCGGGCCACGTGCTCCACCAGTTGCTGGGTCTCGGTGCGGCTGAGCAGTTTGGCGGCGTGGACCTGCATCAAGTGTGACAAATGGGTGGCCATCACGGTCTCGGAATCAACTACCGTAAAGCCCGCCATTTGCGCTGCTTCCTTCTGGCGCTCGTCGATCCAGTGTGCGGGCAGGCCGAAGGCCGGGTCGGTGGTGGCGGTACCGATCAGCGGCGTGGTGATGCCGCCCGGGTTGATGGCCAGGTACATGCCGGGGAAGGCCTCGCCGTCGCCGACCACCACACCGCGCAGGCTGATGCGGTAGCCGCTGGGCTTGAGCTCCAGGTTGTCGCGCACATGGACGGGCGGGGGCAGGAAACCCACTTCCTGCGCGAACTTGCGGCGCACGCCCTTGATGCGCGTGAGCAGGTCGCCCTGGCGGTTCTTGTCGACCAGCGTGATGAGGCGGTAGCCCAGTTCCAGGCCGAGCTGGTCCACCGGCTGCAGGTCGTCCCAGCTGGCTTCGCCGTCGCCAGCGGGCGCGGGCGCTGCGGTGGCTTCTTCTGCAGGTGGCGGCTTGTTCGCCATGACCCAGGCGGCGTAGCCCATCAGTGCGGCGATGGAGAGGAAGACGATGTTGGGCATGCCGGGGATCAGGCCCAGCACCCCCAGGATGCCGGCGGTGATGCCCAGCGCGCGCGGCGAGAGGAACATCTGGTTGGTGATCTGGCGGCCCAGGTCTTCGTCCTTGCCCACGCGCGAGACCACCATGGCGGCCGAGACCGAGACCAGCAGGCCGGGAATCTGCGCCACCAGCGCGTCGCCCACGGCCAGCAGGATGTAGCTGTCAGCGGCTTGGCCAACGCTCAGGTTGTGCTGCAGCATGCCGATGACCAGGCCGCCAATGATGTTGATGAAGAGGATCAGGATGCCGGCGATGGCGTCGCCGCGCACGAACTTGGAGGCACCGTCCATGGAGCCGAAGAAGTCGGCCTCCTCGCTGACCTCCGCGCGGCGGCGCTTGGCTTCCTTCTCGTCGATCATGCCAGCCGACAGGTCGGCGTCCACCGCCATCTGCTTGCCGGGCATGGCGTCTAGCGCGAAGCGCGCCGACACCTCGGCAATGCGCTCGGCGCCCTTGGTGACCACCATGAAGTTGATCACCACCAGGATGGCGAAGACGATCAGGCCGACGGCGAAGTTGCCGCCGATCAGGAAATGGCCGAAGGCCTCGATCACCGCGCCGGCGGCGCCCGGGCCGGTGTGGCCGTCCATCAGCACCACGCGGGTGGAGGCGACGTTGAGCGACAGGCGCATCAGCGTGGTCAGCAGCAGCACGGCGGGGAAGGACGCGAAATCCAGCGGACGCAGCATGTAGGCGGCCACCATCATCACCATCAGCGCCACGGCGATGTTGATGGTGAACAGGATGTCGAGCACCCAGGCCGGTAGCGGCAGCACCATCATGGCGAGGATGGCGACCACCAGCAGCGGGGCAGCAGCGCCGGAGAGCACGGCCGCGTGGCGGCCGAAACGGCCTTGCAGGGTCTGGAAGAGCAGGTTCATGCGGCGCTCGGTTTCGGTTGGGCCATGGTCGGCGTCTTGGGCTGCAGGGGGTCAAGTCCGGGCGGCACGGGTGGCTGCGGCGGCTCGCCCGGCATGGGGCCTTCGCCGCGCATCGCCGCGCGCAGCCGGTAGATGTAGGCCAGCACCTGCGCCACCGCGGTGTAAAGGCTGGCGGGGATGTCCTGGTCCAGCTCGGCGTGGGCGTACAGGGCACGCGCCAGCACCGGCGACTGCAGTACCGGCACCTCGTTGGCCTTGGCGATGTCGCGGATCTTCATGGCCAGCAGGTCGGCGCCCTTGGAGACCACGCGCGGCGCGCTCATGGTCTTCTCGTCGTATTTCACGGCCACGGCGTAGTGCGTGGGGTTCATGAGGATGAAGTCGGCCTTCGGGACAGCCTTGATGCTGCCGCGCTGGGCGATCTCGCGCGCCTTGTTGAGCCGGTGGCCCTTCATCTGCGGGTTGCCTTCGGACTCCTTGTGCTCGTCGCGCATTTCCTTGAGCGACATCTTGAGCTGGGACTCGTGCAGGAACTTTTGCAAAGGCAGATCAACCAGGGCCACCAGCAGGATCACCATGAGCAGCAGGCCGGTACCCATCAGCAGCCAGTCGAACATGCTGGCCAGTGCGCCGACCGAAGGCTGCATGATCAGCGCGGCGACGGAGGGCAGGGTGGAATGGATGAAGGCTGCCGCCAGCGCCAGCACGAAGACCATGATGAAGGTCGTCTTGGCGACTTCGGCCAGCTTCTTCTTGGAGACCAAGCCCTTTAAACCTTGCAGGGGACTGAGCCGCGTGATGTCCGGCATGATGGGCTTGAGGCTGAGCACCCAGCCGCCCGAGGCCAATGTGCTGAGTACAGCGACCGTGGTGACGATCAACGCGAAGACGACGCAGCCGACCAGGCCGGTCAGCGCCATGACCTGCAGGCGATCCAGCATGCTGCCCGACTGCTGGACCACCGCCGCGTCAAAGGTGAGTTGCCGGCCCAGGGCCAGTTTGAGCTCACCGTACATATAGGGCGCCAGCAGCATCAGCGTGAGGGCGCCGCCGCCCAGCACGGCCAGATGCCCGATGTCTTGTGAGCGGCCCACCTGGCCGTCGTCACGCGCCCGCTGCAGCTTGCGCGGCGAGGCGGGTAAATTGCGGTCCTGACTGCTGGAATCCATGATGGCGAGACGCTGAAGTTCACGCCATTGTCGTCAAGGGGTGCCGTAACTAAAGGCCGAAAAGACCGGCCTTTCCACCCTTGATCCGGAGGAGAGCTTTAGCGATCCGCGGCGCCCCCCTCCCGCCGCAGGCGAGAAAGGGGCTGAGGGCTGCGGCTCCAAGCCTGCGGGCGCAGGCTTGGACAGCCCGAAGAGCTACGGCCTTTGGCCGTCAGCACCGAGACGCGAAGCGTCTCGGGGGGCGCTAGAACCCCAAGCTCGCCAGCAGGTCGTCGACTTGCGACTGGCTGGTGACCACATCGCCATCCTTGCTGGCGTCGACCACCGGGCCGGACAGCACCACCGTGTCCACCCCAAGCGGGGCGGCGGATACCGGTGCGCTCACGCGGGACTGCAGTTCGGGCGGGGCGGTCTGGATCAGCAGTTCGACCAGCTGGTCCTCGATGGTGGTGGCCAGGTTCACCACGCGGGCGATCACCTGGCCGGTCAGGTCGTGGAAGTCCTGCGCCATCATGATTTCGGTCAGATGCTGGTCGACCTCGCCATTGGCTTTTTCCAAGTCGGTCAGGAAATTCATGATGTGGCCCTTGGCCACGGCGGCCACTGGGTCGGCCACCAGCAGGGCGATCATGTGCCGGGTCTGGGCGGCGATGTGGTCGTGCTGGGTCTTGGCCTGGTCGACGCGGTTGAGTACCTTTTCGGCGGCTTCGCCGGTCAGGCGGGCGATGTACGAGAGGCGCGATTTGGCATCGGGCAACTCGCCAGCCGTGCCTTGCAGCTTTTCGGCATAACCCAGCTCATGCAGGGCATCGTGCAACTGGCGGGTCAGCTGACCAATCTTGTGGTGGACAGCCGGGGAAGCGTCCGGGGGAGCGGCGTCCCCGGCGTGATGGGCAGAGGCGCTGGATTCCATGATTTAGGCAAGCCCCGCTTTTTTGAGGATGTGGATGACCTTATCCTCCAGCGTGGCCTTGGTGAAAGGCTTGACGATGTAACCGGCAGCCCCCTGCTGGGCCGCCAGCACGATGTCTTCCTTGCGCGCCTCGGCGGTCACCATCAGCACCGGGATGTGCTTGAGCTTCTCGTCCTTCTTGATTTCGGCCAGCAGCTGGAAGCCGTTCATGTTCGGCATGTTGATGTCGCTGACGACGAAGTCGAAGTTGCTGGCGCGCAGCTTTTGCAGCGCCACGACGCCATCCTCGGCCTCGTCGGCATCGGCAAAACCGCTTTCCTTGAGCAGGTTGCGCACGATGCGCCGCATGGTGGAGAAGTCGTCGACAACCAGGAATCGGGGGTTGGCCATGGCCGAGCCTTTCAGTTCTATTGGGGCAGCTGTTAGAGCAGATTATCGCAAGTCCGGGCGATGCCCAAATCTTTCGGGTGCTTTGCCGTCATGTTCATTGTGCCGGGGCGGCTGGCGCGGGCGTTGCAGCAGGGGCGGCCGGTGCTTCGGCGGGCGGGGCTGTGGCCTCGGGTTCGGCCAGCACGGGCACCCGGCTGGTGCCCAGCAGGCGCTCTTCGGCCTCGCGGGTCAGGACCATGATGCTGATGCGCCGGTTCACCGGCGCCTGGGGCTGGGCTGGCTCCAGCAGCACGCTGGAGGCCAGGCCCGTGACCCGGATGAGCTTGTCCTCGGGCATGCCGGCGAGCACCAGTTCGCGGCGCGAGGCATTGGCGCGGTCGGCCGAGAGTTCCCAGTTGCTGTAGCCCTGCAGGCCGCCGGCGAAGGGCGCCTGGTCGGTGTGGCCGTCCAGGCTGATGCGGTTCTCCACGCCGTTCAAGGCGGTGCCGATTTCCCGCAGGATCTCGCGCATATAGGGCTGCACCACGGCGCTACCGCTGGTGAACATGGGCCGGCCCTGCTCGTCCACGATCTGGATCTGCAGGCCGTCGGGCGTGGTTTCCAGGCGGATCTGGTTGCTGAACGGCCGCAGCTTGGCGTTGTTGGAGATGGCCGCGCTGATCTTGGCAGCCAGAGAGGCCAGGCGCTTGGCGTCCTGGCGGGCGTTCTCGGCACGCGCCTGCTCCAGCGCACGCCGCTTTTTCATGGGATCGGCGCTTTCGCCCTGGTGCTGCTGGCCCGTCTGTTGCGTGAGGTCGGCGCCGCCGCCGGGCAGGATGGTGGGGCTGGCACCGGCGCCTGTGCCGCCCGTCATGGCGACCTTGAGCGGCGAGCTGAAATAGTCGGACAGGCCCTTGAGGTCGCCCTTGGAGGTCGAGCCCAGCAGCCACATCAGCAGGAAGAAGGCCATCATGGCGGTCACGAAGTCGGCGTAGGCAATCTTCCAGGCGCCGCCATGCGCGGCATGGCCGGCCTTCTTGACCTTCTTGACGATGATGGGCTGGAGCTTCTTGGCGTCGGAGGCCATGACTTACTTTTTGCCGCGCACGTGGCTTTCGAGCTCGGTGAAGGTCGGACGTTCGGTGGAGAACAGCACCTTGCGACCGAACTCGATGGCGGTCGAGGGGTTGTAGCCCTGCATGCTGGCCAGCAAGGTGGACTTGATGCACTCCAGTTCCTTGGAGCCGTCGGCGGCCTTCTGCTCCAGCAGGCCGCCCAGCGGCTCGACCACACCATAGGCCAGCAGAATGCCCAGGAAGGTGCCGACCAGGGCCGAGGCGATCATGCCGCCCAGCACAGCCGGCGGCTGGCCCACCGAACCCATGGTGTTGACCACGCCCAGCACAGCGGCCACGATGCCGAAGGCCGGCAGCGCGCCGGCCAGGCGGGCGATGGCGGCAATGGGTGCGTGCGATTCCTGGTGGTGCGTCTCGATCTCGTTGTCCATCAGGGACTCGATCTCGTGCGCGTTGAGATTGCCCGAGACCATCATGCGCAGGTAGTCGGTGGTGAACTCGACCACGTGGTGGTCGTTGCCGACCACGGGGTACTTCTGGAAGATCGGTGATTCATGCGGGTTCTCAACGTCCTTCTCGATCGCCATCAGGCCTTCCTTGCGGGCCTTCTGCAGGATGTCGTAGAGCATGGCCATCAGCTCCATGTAACGCGCCTTGGTGTACTTGGAGCTCTTGAGCGCCTGCGGGATCATGGCGATGGTGGCCTTGAGCACCTTGGGCTGGTTGTTCACCACAAAGGCACCCAGGGCGCCGCCGAAGATGGTGATCAGCTCGAAGGGCAGGGCCGTCAGGATCACGCCGATATTGCCGCCGTGCACGATGTACACCCCGAAGATGCACCCCATGGCGACGGCATAACCAATGATGACTAGCATGTTCGTGGAGGGTCTTGATGGGTGGGCGGATGCGTTTGCAGATGGCCTGTGCCGGACCATTCTAGGGGAAAGGTCGGGTGGCGCGCTACGAAAAAAAGGGGGCCAATCGGCCCCCTTTTCACGGAAATGACGGTTTGTTCTGGCGTCTCAGTGCAGCAGGATGCCCCCTGCCGCGCTGCCTTTGCCGGCACGTGCCGGCGGCTCGCACAGTCCGCAGACGTAATGGCGGGAGTTTTCGTAGGGCTCGGATACAAAATGCCCGCCGCACTTGGAACACTTGGTCATGGCCAGCATGCTGTTGTCCACGAACTTGACCAGGCGCCATGCGCGCGTGACGGACAACAGGGGCTCCATCTCCAGGGTGGCCATCTGCTCGCTGTACAGGCGGAAGGCCTTCATCACGGCGTCGATGTCCTCCAGGCTACTGGTCTTGCTCAGGTACTCGTAGATGTTGAGGAAGAGCGAGGCGTGGATATTGGGCTGCCAGGTCAGGAACCAGTCGGTCGAGAAGGGCAGCTGGCCCTTGGAGGGCGACTTGCCGGCCACTTCCTTGTACAGGCGCAGGAGGCGCTCGTAGGACAGGTCGGTCTCGCTTTCCAGCACCTGCAGCCGGGCGCCCAGCTTGATCAGGGCGACGGCGCGCTCGATCTGGCGCGATTCATTAAGGACGCTTTTGCCGGTGGCCATGGTGTGTGCTCCGGGTTCAGGTGGCTTCGGCGAAACGGCCGGCCATCAGGATGCTGGCGTGCAGGCGGGTGGTGGCGTCGTTGTCCACCTTGCGTGCGGCCTGGTTGGTCAGCAGGCTCCACACCACCTCGTCGTCCATGCGGAAACGACACAACAGCATGCTGCTGGAGGCGATCTTGGAGATCTGCGCGGGGGAGAGGGCCGCCATCAGGTCAGCCGACTCTTCCGAGATCCCCAGGCGGAACTGGGCCTCGGCCTTGTCCTTGCGGATCAGGTTCTGCGCCAGCATGAGGTAGGTGAGGTTGGTTTCACGGATCTCGGCGGTCATCTGCTCGTCGGTCATTTGGATCTCCTTTACGGCGCAATTCAAAGGTTTCGCGTTGGGGTTGATTCTGAACACCGGTCACAAAACTTGAATCAGCCGGTGGCTGTGCTTGCTGAGAGGTAATGCGTACAGGCTTGTAGGGGGAAATCCTACAAACAGGGGGAAAAGGGAATGCCATGAAATAAGACGCGAACACAGGGCAATTCCTGTTTTCCGGCGGGACGGGCTGCTTTATTCTTTGTCCCTCTATATAGAGTCACAGCTACTTCCAAGCGACGCACCATGAAAGCAGTCATCCTGGCCGGCGGCCTGGGCACCCGGATTTCCGAGGAAACCCATCTCAAGCCCAAACCGATGATCGAAATCGGGGGCAAGCCCATCCTGTGGCACATCATGAAGATCTACAGCGCCCACGGCGTCAACGACTTCGTGATCTGCTGCGGTTACCGTGGTTACGTGATCAAGGAATATTTCGCCAACTATTTCCTGCACACCTCGGACATCACCTTCGACATGGGCAACAACCGCATGGAAGTGCACCGGCGCCACGCCGAACCCTGGCGTGTGACCGTGGTCGACACGGGCGAAGAGACCATGACGGGCGGGCGCCTCAGGCGTGTGGCCGACTACGTGGCGGACGACGAGGCCTTCTGCTTCACCTATGGCGATGGTGTGGCCGACGTCAACATCGCCGAGGCGATCCGTTTTCACAAGACGCATGGCAAGCTGGCCACCGTGACGGCCGTGCAGCCCCCGGGCCGCTACGGCGCGCTGAAGATGCAGGGCGCGCAGGTGGCCGGTTTTACCGAGAAACCGCGCGGTGATGGCGGTCTGATCAATGGCGGCTTTTTCGTGCTCTCGCCGCGCTGCATCCCCCGCATCGCCAGCGATGCGACCAGCTGGGAGGTCGAGCCCCTGGCCGGGCTGGCCAGCGACGGCGAACTCATGGCCTATGAGCACCACGGCTTCTGGCAGCCCATGGACACCCTGCGCGAGAAGAACCTGCTCGAAACCCTCTGGGCGTCGGGGCAGGCGCCCTGGAAGGTCTGGTGATGAACACGGGTCGGCCTGACGCTGCCTTCTGGCGCGGCAAGCGCGTGCTGCTGACCGGGCACACCGGCTTCAAGGGGGCCTGGCTGGCGCTGTGGCTGCAGCGCCTGGGCGCGCAGGTCACGGGCCTGGCGCTGGCACCGGCCACCGAACCCAATCTCTTCGAACTCGCCGGCCTGGCCGGCGACATGGACCACCGCCTGGCCGACGTGCGTGACGCCGCGGCGGTGGCGCACGTGGTGCAGGACACCCGGCCCGAGATCGTGCTGCACCTGGCCGCACAGGCCCTGGTGCGCGAGGGCTACCGCGACCCGGTGGCCACCTGGGCCACCAACGTCATGGGCACGGTGCACCTGCTCGACGCCTTGCGCCAGCAGCCCGGCACGCGCGTGGCCGTGCTGGTCACGACCGACAAGGTCTACCGCAACCACGAGTGGCATCACCCCTACCGCGAGAGCGATGAACTGGGCGGGCACGATCCCTACAGCGCCAGCAAGGCCGCCAGCGAAATCGCCATCAGCAGCTACCGCGATGCTTTTCTGTCGGCCCAGGGCCTGGCCCTGGCGAGCGCGCGTGCCGGCAATGTGATCGGCGGCGGTGACTGGGCGGCCGATCGCCTGCTGCCCGACGCCGTGCGTGCCTGGCAGCAAGGCAATACGTTGCAGATCCGCCGGCCGCAGTCCACGCGTCCCTGGCAGCATGTGCTGGAGCCGCTGGCCGGCTACCTCTGCCTGGCTCAGGCCCTATGGCAGGACCCGGCGCTGGCTGGTGCCTGGAACTTCGGCCCGCACGCGCATGAACGTGCCACCGTGCAGCAGGTGGTGGAACTGGCGCGCGGTGCCTGGGGCGGCGGTGCGGTGCATTACGAAAACGTGCCGACCGGCCCGCATGAGGCGGGCTGGCTCGCGCTGGACACCTCCAAGGCACAGGCGCAGCTGGCGCTGCAGCCGCGCTGGTCGCTGGCGCAGACGGTACAGCGCAGCATGCGCTGGTACCGGGCGCAAAAGGATGGCGCTGACGCGCGTGCCCTGTGCCTGACCGATATTGAAGCCTGGGAGGCCGCGGCATGAGCAGCCTGACAGTGAGCGATCTCCCGCTGGCCGGGCTCAAGCGTGTACAGCGCCAGCGCCTGGTGGATGAGCGCGGTGTGTTTGCACGCCTTTTCTGTGCCGGGGAGCTGGCAAGCGCCGGCTGGACCGTGCCCGTGGCCCAGATCAACCACAGCTTCACGCACGCGCGTGGCACGGTGCGTGGCCTGCATTACCAGCGTGCCCCGCATGCCGAGATGAAGCTGGTGAGCTGTGTGCGTGGCGAGGTCTGGGACGTGGCGGTGGATCTGCGCGCCGGCTCGCCGACTTTTTTGCAATGGCATGCTGAACGCTTGAGTGCTGCCGAGGGCACGGCCCTGCTGATCCCGGCCGGTTTCGCCCACGGTTTCCAGGCCCTGAGCGACGAGGCAGAGCTGGTCTATTGCCATTCCGCCGCTTACGCGCCGCAGGCCGAGGCCGGCCTGCATGCACGCGATGCGGGATTGGCGATCCCCTGGCCGCTGCCCTTGCAGGGCCTGTCGCCACGTGATGCCGGTTTTGCCTGGTTGACGCCGGATTTCGAGGGAGTGAGCTTGTGAAGTGCCGCCACTGCGGAAATGAATTGCGCCTGCCTTTCCTGGACCTGGGCAGCGCCCCGCCCTCCAACGCCTATCTGAAGCCGCAGGACCTGCAGGCGCCCGAGACCTGGTACCCCTTGCGCCTGCTGGTGTGTGAAAGCTGCTGGCTGGTGCAGACCGAGGACCATGCCGGGCGCGAACAGCTCTTCAGCGACGATTACGCCTACTTCAGCTCCTTTTCCAGCTCCTGGCTGGCGCATGCGCAGGCCTATGTGCAGGCCATGCGCACGCGTTACGGCCTGGGCGCGGGCAGCTGCGTGGTGGAGGTGGCGGCCAACGACGGCTACCTGCTGCAGTACGTGCAGCAGGCCGGGGTGCCTTGCTACGGCATCGAGCCCACGGCCAGCACGGCTGCGGCAGCGCGCGCGCGCGGGATCGAGATCGTCGAGCGCTTCTTTGGCGTGGCGCTGGCGCGTGAACTGGCCGCGCAGGGCCGGCAGGCCGACCTGATGGCGGCCAACAATGTGCTGGCCCACGTGCCTGACATCAACGACTTCGTGGCTGGTTTCGCTCTGCTGCTCAAGCCCCAGGGCGTGGCTACTTTCGAGTTCCCGCACCTGCTGCGCATGGTGCAGGAATGCCAGTTCGACACGGCCTATCACGAGCACTACTCCTACCTCTCACTCACCGCGGTGTTGCGCATCTTCGCAGCCAATGGCCTGCAGGTCTTCGACGTGGAGGAGCTGCCCACACACGGTGGCAGCCTGCGTGTGTTTGCACAGCGCAGCGATGCGGTTAGCCGCCCGGTCACGGCCGCCGTGGCCGCACTGCTGGCGCGCGAGCAGGCCGCCGGCATGACGGCGCCGGGCTTTTACGCCGGCTTCCAGCGCGAGGCCGAGCGCGTCAAGCGCGAACTGCTGGAATTCCTGCTGCAGGCGAAACGCGAAGGGCTCAAGGTGGGGGCCTATGGCGCAGCTGCCAAGGGCAACACGCTGCTGAACTTTGCCGGCGTGCGGCCGGACCTGCTGCACTATGTGGTGGACCTGAACCCGGCCAAGCAGGGCAGGTACATGCCCGGCAGCCGCATTCCCATCGTGGACGAGGCGCATCTGCGCCAGGACCGCCCGGACCGGGTGCTGATCCTGCCGTGGAACCTGCGCCAGGAAATCACCGCCCAGCTGGCCTATGTCCGCGACTGGGGCGGCCGTTTCGTGACGGCCGTGCCGCGGCTGACGCTGGACTGACGTCCTGGTTTCCGGCGGCGCGGCTCAGGCCGTGCGACGCAGGAAGCCGTCAGGCGCCACCGTGACCTGCAGCTTGTGCGGGATGGTGGTGTCGATCTCGAAGTTCTTGTTCCCGCTCAGGTATTCGTAGACGGCCGTCTTGGGGTTGTCGCCCGGCGCCCAGGGGCGGTCGGGAAACAGGTCGCCCGGCATGTCCTCCACAAAAGTGTCGAACACCACGCAGTAACAACCCACGCTGGTCAGGGGCGCGTAGGCCTGCAGTTCGGCCAGCACATGCGCGTGTGTGTGGTTGGAGTCCAGGCAGACCATGACACGCTGGTGCTTGCGCGCGATGGCCTGCACCTGGGCAATCACCTCGGGCGAGATGCTGGAGCCCTGGATCATCCCGATCTTGTGCGCCATGGGGTGCGCTTCGATGGCCGCACGGTTGTGCGCGCGGATGTCGATGTCCAGGCCCAGCACCTTGCGCTGGCTGGCCTTCGGGTCCAGCGTGGTACCGGCCTCCACCGCGTCGCAGTAGTCCAGCATGGCCAGCAGGGACGCACTCAATACCAGGGAGCCGCCGTGCGCAATGCCGGTTTCGATGATCAGATCAGGGCGTGTGCTCCAGACCAGCTCCTGCATGGCCACCATGTCCTGCGGGTACTGGATGATGGGACGGCCCAGCCAGTCGAAGTTGTAGACGTATTTGCGTCGCATCGATGCCTCCAGCCAGGCCTGTGACTGGGCTGTGAAGATGGCATCCTGCGGATAGCCGGCCACCTGGGCGCGACGTTCCTGGGCGAATTGTTCGATCGGGTTGCTGGACATAGGGCACCAAGCGGTTCAGGAGGTTCAGGAAAGGGCAGCCTGCGCAGGCAGGGCGGAGAGGACGGGACGGGGCACAAACGCGAATTCCGTGCGGATGCGCGAGATGTCGATGGGCACAAAACTGACGGTGGGCGCGCCGGGCGCCACTTCCACGCGGCAGCCGGTTTGCTGCTGCAGTTGTTCGGTCCATTGGGCATGGCGCGTCTGCAGACCGCTGGCCACGTTGTACAGGCGCTCGCGGCCCTGTGTGGCGATGCGCGGCAGCAGCTCGGCCACGTCGTCGATGTGGATGTAGTCCTTGGCCGAGTCCGGCGCGCTCTGCAGCAAGATGCGCCCGCCGCGTGCTTCGCGGACCAAGCTGGGCACGAAATTGGCCGAGTCTGCGTCCTCGCCGCCCACCACATTGGACAGACGTGCCACGCGCGCGCCGGTCCGTCCACCCTGCAGGCAGAGCGACTCGCCCATGAGCTTGGACAGGTTGTAGAGATCGGAGGGGTCCTGCGGCTGCACGCCCAGATCCGCATCCTCGCGGCCCAGGGCCGCGCGCGCATAGACCCGCGTGGAAGAGAGATAGAGCAGGGACGTGAAGTCGGCCCGTTGCAGCAGCTCGGCCAGCAGCGTCACGTGGGCCTGCACGGTGTCGAAGGGGCGCTGGCGGAAGTTGGCCGTTAGGCCGATGGCGTAGATCACGTGCCCCAGCGGTCGCTGGTACAAGCCTGGGTCGCCGCGCTGCGGTGTGGACACGGCCTGGCCGTGCGCACGCAGGTGCGCCGCCAGGGCACGGCCAATCACGCCGCTGGCGCCGAGCACGGTCCAGCTCATGAACGTTCCCCCACCACGCGCAGGGGCTGGCCGGCATAGACGGTGTAGGCGGCCAGTTCGCCGCGCACGATGCTGCCGGCGCCGACCACACAGCCGCGGCGTAGCACCGCGCCGTCAAGCAGCACGCAGTTGGCGCCGATCCAGACGTCGTCCTCGATCACGATGCCACCCTTGCCGGGCAGGAAACCCTGTTCGCGGATCAGGCGCGATTTGTCCTGGTAAGCGTGGTTGACCGGGGCCAGTGTGCAGTTGGCGGCCATCGCCACATGGTTGCCGATGGTGATGCCCTGGCCTGTGTAGAGCACACAGCCCGAATTGATGACCACGTGCTCGCCGATGATCAGGTCACCCGAGCCGCCGGCCGGTTTGACCTTGACGAAGCTGTCGATGACCGAGTTGGCACCCACCGCGATGCGGCTGCCACGCACCGAATCCTCGATGTCGGCCAGGGGTGAGATGCGGGCGCTGGGATCGATCTGGAGCATGGCAGAAGCAGCAGGGTTGGGCTATTGTGCCGCGCGCACGAGGGCTTCCTGTGCGTAGCGCAGGTACGTGACCGCAAATTCGGTATGGCCATGGGCATGCTCCACCTCGGCCAGGCAGGCCAGGGCCACCGGGTCCTGCGGCACGGCGTTGAGTATCTGTTCAGCCAGCCTCGTCACATCCGCCCAGTCGCCTGCGCCGATCAGCCCGCTCTTGCCCGGAGATTGCATGCGCGCCTTTTCCAGCAGGGATTGCAGGCGCTGCTGGGCTTCGGGCAGGGGCAGGCGTTGGCCAGGGGCCAGGCCGACGCCGGGGACGGGCGGAATGCTCCATTCAGGAGGCAGGCTGGGCAGCCAGCTTTCAATGAGGTGGCTTTGCGCCACAGGATCCTGCGGGTGCTGGCCCTGTGCCAGCCATTGCAGCCACATCAGCCGCAGACCCTCGCCGAAGTGATGACAGAACAGGTCTTCACGCATCAGCACAGATTGCTCGGTCTCACGGCGCAAACCCAGGCGCAGGGTGTTGAGCTGCGCCACGTCGCCCGCCAGCCCGGCGGCGATGCGGACGTAGTCCTGCCCATCCTGCGCCAGCCACTCGCTGCGACCCAGATAGCTGAGGATGCCGGTACTCAGCCGGCTCTTGAAGCTGTTTCCCACCATCGATACCAGAGGGACGCCCATCCACAGCACGTCGAAGGTGGTCGTTCCACCGGTCAAGGGAAAGGGATCGAGGGCGATGTCGATGCGGTGGTAGGTGAGGTACTGGTTGTTGACGTCCAGCGGCACGAGCTCCAGCCGCGCTACATCCATCCCCAGCCGGGCGCAGCGTTCCCGGTAGCTGCCTGCAAAGGCCGGCTGATCGAAGTTCTTGCCCTCGATCAGGAGCTGCGAACCTGGCACTGCGTCCAGCAGCCTTCCCCATAACGCGAGGACCTCGTCGGTGAGCTTGCCCAGGTTGTTGCAGGAACCGAATGTGACGTGGCCATTTTGCAGCGCGGGGGTCGGGCGGACCTGGTAAAGCGGCTGATAGCGCCACAGTGGCTGGCGGCTCATGGGTCGGTAGCTGCAGAACAGGGTGGGCAAGCGGTACAGCCGCTCGCTGTACTGGTCGTCGGCGCCGGGCGGATCGGTGACCTCGTCCGTAAATTTGTAGTCCATGGCCGACAGGCCCGAGGTAGCCGGATATCCCAGCCAGGAGACTTGCACGGGCGCGGCACGGTGCGCCATGGCGAGCAGGCCGTTGTGGCCGGTGTGACCTGCGAGGTCGATCAGGATGTCGATACCCTCGGCGCGGATCGCGTGGGCCTGCGCGGTGGCATTCATGCCATCCAGGGGCACGAAGTGATCGGCATGGCAACGAACCCGTTCGGTGATGGCATCTTGTTGCGGATACAGATGGAAGGCCCAGACTTCAAACTGGCGCCGGTCCAGCTGCGCCAGCAGACCCTCCACAAAATACATCACCGAATGGGTGCGAAAATCCGGGGAGAAAAAACCGATTTTCAATCGGCGCCACGGGCCTTGCCGCTGGGAGGCGAAGTCAGGCCACTGTGCCTTGAGCCCGGGTTCGAACACCGCGGCATACTCGCGAGCGGCACGGGCAAGCTGGTGGGCGTCGGCGCCGGGGTCTGCCAGCATGAACAGCAAACGGTTCGCGTGGTTGGCCGGCTCGTATGGGTTGAGCGCGATCGCTTCCTCGGAGTCCCGGACCGCCTCTCTGATTTGGCCCAATTCGCGCCGGTGGATGGCGCGCTGGTTCAGGGCGGCGACACGTTCGGTGGGATTCTTCGCCAGGGCCAGGGCTTTCTCTGCAGCTTCCAGCCCCTTTTCGTTCTGCCGGGTGTCATACCAGCATTGTGCGAGCTTGACCCAAGCCATCGCATGATCGGCGCGCAGCTTGCAGACCCTCTCCAGCAGCGGAGACGCCTCGTCGTTGCGAAGGTTCTCCAGCAGTACGTTGGCGTAATTGATCAGCAGTTCGGCATCGTTCGGCCAGAGCGCCGCGCCCTTTCGGTAGGCCTCGAGGGCGTCTTCCGTGCGCCGTTGCTTGTGCAGCGCGAAGCCCAGCATCCGGTGGGCGCGCAGGTGCCGACCACTCTTGCGCAGGGCCTGGTGGCATAGCTTTTCCAGCAAAGGCCAATCCTGCCCCATGAGGGCGGACTGCAGCCGCGCGTCGATCGGATCGGGCGCGGCAGAGGGTTGAGGTACGTGCCGCAAGGCTTACTGACGCAGCAGGGCCAGCACCCCCTGGGGGATCTGGTTGGCCTGCGCCACCATGGCGGTGCCGGCCTGTTGCAGGATCTGGGCGCGCGACAAGGCGGCGGTTTCGGCCGCAAAGTCGGCGTCCATGATGCGGCTGCGCGAAGCGGTCAGGTTCTCCGAGGTGATCTGCAAGGCCGAAATAGCTGTCTCGAAACGGGATTGCAGGGCGCCGAGCTTGGCGCGCTCACCGCTAAGGAAGGACAGGGCCGAGTCCACTGTCTTGAGCGCATCGTTGGCCTTGATGACGGTCGTCACGTCCAGCGCCGAGACCTTCTTCAAAGTCGAGTTGGCGTCGGCCACCGTCGAGGTGGCGCTGCTGGTCGTTGCATTCAGGCCGAAGGACTTGTCCGAGTCCAGGGTCACGTAGCCGCTGGCAATGCCGCTGGCCACCGAGCCGTTGGTAGCGCCACCCGTCAGGGTGACCGCCGAGCCGACAGACGCCGGGGTGCCGGTGGCCACGGCGGGCGCGAATTTGGTCATCACGATGTTCCCGGCCATGGAGCCATCGACGGCTTCAGCCACCACGATGTCGTTACCGGTGGAGCTGGTCAGCATGATGCCCGTACCAGCGGTGTTCAGGCTGGCGATCACACCCGTCTTGGACGACTTCTCGTTGATGGCCGAGATGGCATTGGACAGGCCGTCAGCCCCGGTGATGGCGGCGATCGAGAAGGAAACCGTTTCGGCGGTCGAGTTGTCGGACGTCAGGTTGATGGCATAAGAACCTGCGGCAGAGAAGGTCAGTTCGGTCTCGGTGCGGGCAGACGCCGAGACGCCCGTGTTAGCCGTTTGCAGGTTGATGGTGTCAGCAGAGGCCTTGGCCGTGCCGTTGGCTGCCAGCGTCACGGTGGCACTGCCCAGCGCGCCGTTGACGGCCAGGGTGTCAATGGTCGCGCCGTTGGCCCCCCAGGCGCCGGTGGCAGCGGTCGGGCCGTTGGCCACGACCTGGTTGTTGCCGTACTGCGTGGTGCGCAGGTTGGCCGTGGCTGCCACGATGACCTGGCCTGAATTGGCGCCGACCTGGAACTGGGCGGTACCGAAGGTGCCGTCCAGGATCTTCTGACCGTTGAATTCGGTGGTCTGGGCGATCCGGTCCAGCTCGGCGACCAGCTGGCCGACTTCCTGGTTCAGGGCCTGGCGGTCCGAGGCGCTGTTGGAGGCGTTGGCCGACTGCACGGCCAGTTCACGCACGCGCTGCAGGATGCTGCCTGCCGAGCCCAGCGCGCCCTCGGCCACCTGGGCCAGGGAGATGCCGTCGTTGGCGTTGCGCGCCGCCTGGTTCAGGCCGCGGATCTGGCTGGTGAAGCGCTCGGAGATGGCCAGGCCGGCCGCGTCGTCCTTGGCGCTATTGATACGCAGACCGGACGACAGGCGCTGGATCGCTGTGCTGAGCGAGCCCTGGCTGACGCTCTGGTTGCGCTGAGCGGTCAGCGAGTTGATATTGGTATTGATAACGGCAGCCATTGAAACACTCCTTCAGTTCAGGGTTGTGGCCCCAAAAGTGGCCGGTTCGCGCCATGAGAGATAGGACATGGCAAAACGATGGATTGATTGTGGGCGGCCTGTTTTGGGTCGGTGCTTCGATAAAAAGGGGGAAAACGGGCCAGCTTTTGCATTTAGTCCTCAAGTTGGACCGAAAAGCACCGATATAGAGTCGTACCCAGCCCTCGCTGGAGCTTGTTTCCTGTCCCCAAAGAACAAATGGGCGAACAAGGCGGCGTAATTTGATGAATCAGGCCTCAAGTTTTGTTCTAGGCGGGCCGAAAACAGATTCAACGGTCCTTCCGGGGCCCGCCATTCACCGTGACAGCGATGTCGCACTGGTGAATCAAGTCGCCAGCATCGTCTGGCGTCCTGGTTGGCGGTAACGCCATCTGTTTGTCAAGGAGATTTGCAATGGCATCCATCATCAACACCAACATCAACTCGCTGACCGCGCAGCGTAACCAGGGCTTGAGCCAGGCGTCGCTGAGTTCTGCGATCCAGCGCCTGTCCTCGGGCCTACGCATCAACAGTGCGCGTGACGACGCCGCCGGTCTGGCGATTTCGGAGCG
>CALRZY010000020.1:0-46272 GCA_943372765.1 Curvibacter sp. AEP1-3 | reverse complement strand
TGGAGATCGGCTCCAGCGTGCGCACGGTGAAGGACTGCGCCGAGGAAGCGGCCAAGGACGTGACGGTGCAGACCTCGCTGCTGGAAGCCCGGCTGGTTGCCGGCTCCACCAAGATTTTTGCGGCCCTGATCGGCGAGCTGGACCGCGTGATGGACCCGCAGGCCTTTTTTGTGGCCAAGACGCTGGAGATGCGCCAGCGCCACAACAAGTTTGAAAACACGCCTTACGCGCTGGAGCCCAACTGCAAGGAGTCGCCGGGCGGCCTGCGCGACCTGCAGCTGGTGCTGTGGGTGGCCAATGCCGCCGGCCTGGGCAAGACCTGGGACGAACTGGCCCGCAACGGCCTGGCCACGGCCTTCGAAGTGCGCCAGATCAAGGCCAACGAAGCCCTGCTGAGCCTGATCCGTGCCCGTCTGCACCTGCTCTCGGGGCGGCGCGAGGACCGTCTCGTGTTCGACCTGCAGACCGCCGTGGCCGAATCTTTTGGGTATACCGCGCAAATCGACGATGAAAGCAGGCTGCCACGCCGCGCCAGCGAGTCCCTGATGAAGCGTTATTACTGGGCCGCCAAGGCGGTGACCCAGCTCAACCAGATCCTGCTGCTCAACATCGAGGAACGGCTCAATCCGCGCACCCAGGCGCCGCGCGCCATCAACGCGCGTTTCCTCGACAAGGGCGGTCTGATCGAGGTCGTCAGCGACGACCTCTACCAGCGCGAGCCGCACGCCATCCTGGAGACCTTCCTGGTCTACCAGACCACCGAAGGCGCCAAAGGCCTGTCGGCGCGCACCCTGCGCGCGCTGTACAACGCCCGCGGCCTGATGACGGCCAAGTTCCGCCGCGACCCGGTGAACCGGCGCACCTTCATGGACATCCTGCGGCAGCCGCAGGGCATCACGCACGCGATGCGCCTGATGAACCAGACCTCGGTGCTGGGACGTTACCTCTGGATCTTCCGGCGCATCGTCGGCCAGATGCAGCACGACCTGTTCCATGTCTACACGGTGGACCAGCACATCCTGATGGTGCTGCGCAATGTGCGGCGCTTCTTCCTGGCCGAGCACGCCCACGAGTACCCCTTCTGTTCGCAGCTGGGCGCGGGCTGGGACCAGCCCTGGATCCTCTACGCGGCAGCGCTGTTCCATGACATCGCCAAGGGCCGCGGCGGGGACCATTCCGATCTGGGTGCCGCCGAGGTGCGGCGCTTCGCGCGCGAGCATGGCATCAGCCGCGAGGACGCGCGCCTGATCGAGTTCCTGGTGCGCGAGCACCTGTCCATGAGCCGCATCGCGCAGAAGTCCGACCTGAGCGATCCCGACGTCATCGCCGCCTTTGCCAAGCAGGTCGGCAACGAGCGCTACCTCACTGCCCTGTACCTGCTCACGGTGGCCGACATCCGCGGCACCAGCCCCAAGGTCTGGAATGCCTGGAAAGGCAAGCTGCTCGAAGACCTGTACCGCTACACCCTGCGCACCCTGGGCGGCCACGCGCCTTCGCCCGACGCCGAGGTCGAGGCGCACAAACGCGAAGCCCTGGTCCAGCTGGCCCTGCACAGCCTGCCGCACGAGGCCCACAAGAAGCTGTGGGACACGCTGGACGTGAGTTATTTCATGCGCCACGACGCCGACGACATCGCCTGGCATACCCGCCAGTTGTCGCGCTTTGTCGGCACCGACAAGCCCGTGGTGCGCGCGCGCCGCTCGCCGGTGGGCGAAGGCCTGCAGGTGCTGGTCTACACCCCGGACCAGCCCGACCTGTTCGCGCGCATCTGCGGTTATTTCGACCAGGGCGGCTTCAGCATCCTGGATGCGCGCATCCACACGGCACGCAATGGCTACGCGCTCGACACCTTCCAGGTCGTCTCGCCCGATCTGCACGACCATTACCGCGAGATGACCAGCATGGTCGAGGTTGAACTGGCCCGCGCCATCGCCGAGGCCACCGACCTGCCCGATCCCAGTCGTGGCCGCCTCTCGCGCCGCGTCAAGAGCTTCCCCGTCACGCCGCGTGTCAGCCTCAAGCCCGACGAGAAGGGGCAGCGCTGGCTGCTCAGCATCTCGGCAAGCGACCAGACCGGCCTGCTCTACAAGGTGGCGCGTGTGCTGGCGCGCCACCGCATCAACCTGCAACTGGCCAAGGTCAACACCCTGGGCGAGCGGGTGGACGACACCTTCCTGATCAGCGGCGACGCGCTGCAGAACAACCGCGCCCAGATCGCCATCGAGACCGAGTTGCTGGACGTACTCGCGTCCTGAGCCCGGCTTGACAGGTCTCCCCCCGGTCGTGCGATAGTGTGCCTGCAGCCATCCGCTGCAGACACAACAAACGAGGAGACTCCAATGAAACGATCGTCCGTACTGAGACTCGGTGCGCTCAGCCTGGTGCTGGGCCTGGCCGGCTGCGCCAGCTGGCCAGGCTCCGGCTGGACCACGCTGATCGATGGCGACAAGGGCCTGGACAACTGGAACCGGGTGGGCGACGCGAACTGGCGGGCCGAGGGCGGCGCCATCGTGGCCGACCAGGGCAAAACCAGCTACCTGGTGTCGAAGAATTCCTACAAGGACTTCATGATCTACGCCGAGTTCTGGGCCGCCACCGATACCAACAGCGGCATCTTCATCCGCGCTGCCAATCCGGCCAAGATCGGCGCCGACAGCTCCTACGAGGTCAACATCTGGGACATCCGCCCGGACCCGACCTACGCCACCGGCTCCATCGTCGACTTCGCCGCGGTCCCCGTGCCCATCGTGCACAAGGCCGGCGGCAAGTGGAACACCCTGGAGATCGAGGCGCGGGGTGAGCAATTGACCGTCAAGTTCAACGGCGTGCAGACCGTCAGCATCCGCAACGGCAAATACGCCAGCGGCCCCTTTGCCCTGCAGTACGGCGCCGGCGTCAAGGGCGCGGTCGGCGGCCCCATCAAGTGGCGCAAGGTGCAGATCAAGCCGCTCTGATCTGCCCACCGGGCCGGCGTCTCACCTGCGCCGGCCTGGCCTCAGTCGTCCTGGCTCGCGTCCAGCCCGGGAAACAGCACCTCGGTGTAGCCGAACTGCGTGAAATCACGCATCCGCATCGGATAAAGCTTGCCGATCAGGTGGTCGCACTCGTGCTGCACCACCCGGGCGTGGAAGCCCTCGACCGTGCGGTCGACCGCGTCCCCATAGTGATCGAAGCCGGTGTAGCGGATACGCTGCCAGCGTGGCACCATGCCCCGCAGGCCTGGCACCGACAGGCAGCCCTCCCAACCCAGCTGCTCCTCCTCCCCCAGCGGGGTGATGACGGGGTTGCACAGCACGGTGCGCGGCACCACCGGTGCGTCGGGGTAACGCGGGTTGAATTCACCGCTGCCGAAAATCACCAGTTGCCGGTCCACACCGATCTGCGGCGCGGCCAGGCCAGCGCCGTTGGCCGCCGCCATGGTGTCGAGCAGGTCGCTCACCAGCAGATGCAGGGCATCGCTGTCGAAGTCGGTCACGGGCTGGGCCACGCGCAGCAGGCGCGGGTCGCCCATCTTGAGGATGTCTCGGACGGTCATGGTGCAGGCAGGAATTGAAGCTGCAAGCATAAGGCCACAGCAGCACGGCACAATCGGGCATGCCCCTGCCTCCCCCGCCCGTTCCCCGCCGCCTGCCCCTGGTCCGCTGGCTCTACTTCAGCCTGTCCCTGCTGTGCCTGGCGCTGGGCGTGGTCGGCATCTTCCTGCCCGTGCTGCCGACCACGCCATTCATCCTGCTCTCGGCCTGGGCGGCGGCCCGCAGCTCGCCGCGCCTGCTGGGCTGGCTGGAAAACCACACGGCCTTCGGCCCGATGATCCGCGACTGGCGCCGCGGGGGTGTGGTGCGGCGCCGCGCCAAGTGGGCCGCCACGCTGGTCATGGGCGCCAGTGCCCTTTACCTGCTGCTGGCTGTGCGCCCGCTGTGGGCCTCGGGGCTGGCCATCGCCTGCATGGCCGGCGTGCTGCTGTGGCTGTGGCGGCGCCCGGAGCAAATGCCGCCGGGCGCACCGCATAAAATCAACCGCGCGCCATGAAAAAGATCCTCATCATTGACGACCACGCCCAGAGCCGCCAGCTGGTCAAATGGGCTTTGGCCGACGCAGGTTATGGACTCCACGAGGCTTCCACAGGCGAGAGCGGGCTGCGTATTGCCAACCACACCAAACCTGACCTGGTCCTGCTTGACGTGGTCATGCCGGGCGACCTCGATGGCTTCAAGGTCTGCGAGCAGTTGCGCGCTTCCACGGACTTCGCCGGCGTCAAGATCGTCCTGCTCTCGGCCAATGATCAACCCAGCGACCGTGAGCGGGGTCAACAGGTCGGCGCCAACGCCTACCTGGTCAAGCCCTTTAAACCGGCTGCGCTGCGCGGTCTGGTCGAGAAGCTGCTCGAGTCCTGAATCAGCCCCTCAGGCAAGCCTGAAGTTTGTCACGATGGTGGTCAGGCGCTGCGCCTGATCCCTGAGGCTCTCGGCCGCGGCGGTGGACTGCTCCACCAGGGCGGCGTTCTGCTGCGTCATCTCGTCGAGCTGGCCCACCGCCTGGTTCATCGTCGCGATGCCCTGGGTCTGTTCAGCGGAAGTCGCGCTGATGCCGGCAATCATGTCGGTCACGCGCTGCACGCTGGCCACAATGTCGTTCATGGTGCTGCCGGCGTCCTGCACCAGCCGCGCGCCCGTCCCGACCTTGCCCACACTGGCGTCGATCAGGGCCTTGATCTCGCGCGCCGCTTCGGCCGAGCGCTGCGCCAGACTGCGCACCTCGGCGGCCACCACGGCAAAGCCCCGGCCCTGTTCCCCGGCACGGGCGGCCTCCACGGCCGCGTTGAGGGCCAGGATATTGGTCTGGAAAGCGATGCCGTCGATCACGCTGATGATGCTGGCGATCTGGCTGGAGCTGTGGTTGATCTCGTCCATGGTGGTCACCACCTGTGCCACCACCGCGCCGCCGCGCTGCGCCACCTGGGTCGAGGTGGTGGCCAGGTCGCTGGCCGTGCGGGCTGCATCGGCCGAGTGCTGCACCGTCACGGTGAGTTGCGCCATGGACGACGCCGTGGCCTGCAGGCTGCTGGCCGCCTGTTCGGTGCGCTGCGCCAGGTCGGCATTGCCGCTGGCCACCTCGCTGCTGGCATGGCTGATCTGGGTCGTGGCCGCGCTGATGTCGCTGAAGGCCTGGCGCAACTTCTGCTGCATCAGGGCCAGGCGACGCAGCAGCGAGCCGATCTCGTCCTCGCGAGTGCTCTGGAAGCTGTGCGTGAGATCGCCCTGGGCGATCTTGTCGGCGATCTGCACCGCATCGTGCATGGGCCGGGTGATGGAGCGCGTGGTCAGCCAGGCGATCAGCACGCCGGCGGCCAGGGCGATGGCGCAGATCACGAGCAGCAGGGCTTGCGCCTGGCGCACGTTGTCGGCCAGTTCCTGCGTGGCGGTGGTGCTGGCCGCCTTCAGGTGGTTCGTCAGCTCGTCCAGGGTCTTGAGCATGGACTGCGCCAGCGGCAGCAGTTCGGCCTCCACGCGCTTGCCGCCCTCCCCCATCTGGATGTCGTCACGGATGCTGGCGCGCAGGGCTACGAAACGGTTGCGCGCCTCGTTGACCCGAGTGATCAGCGTAGCCACCGCCGGCTCGTCCGAAATGGCGACCACCTTCTTCTGCAGCTCCACGGTGGCCGCGGCCGTCGATGACATCTCGGCATTGAGCTGGCTCAGCACACCTTCCATGCGGCCGCGCACGCCCTCGTCGTCCCCAATGGCCGCATCGAGTCGGGTGGCCGTCACGGCCCGGTCCAGATTAGTCCGCACCAGAGCCGACCATTCCTGGACCAGCACCAGCCGCTCGGTGTGGCGCGCGTTGTCGGCATTGTGGGACTGGATGCGCCAGAGCTGCAGCACAGCCGCTATCAGCATCAGCGCCATGAGCGCTAGCAGCACACCAAAACCGGCGCCCAGACGGGCGCCGATGCGCTTGAATTGCCAGTCCACAAGCGGGTTCTTCATGTCATGCCGTCCTGATGGTGAGGGAGCCCAGGCAAGCCCGGTCCTGTTGCCGAACGCCTGCTACGCAGGCACAGCGTAGCGCAGTTTGCATTAATCGACCAGAGAAGACGGGGAGGAAATGCGGGGTTGTTCCTGCGTTCGTGCGGCCTAGGGCAAGAGCGCTCGTAACCCCGCCTCGTCCAGCACCGTGATGCCCAGCTCCCGCGCCTTGTCGAGCTTGCTGCCCGCTTCCTCGCCCGCGACCACATAGTCGGTCTTCTTGCTGACCGAGCCGGCCACCTTGGCGCCGGCGGCCTCCAGCATCCCCTTGGCGTCCTCGCGGCCCAGCGTGGGCAGGGTGCCGGTCAGCACGAATGTCTTGCCGGCCAGCGGCAGTTGCGCCGCCGGGCTGGGTTCGCCCTCTTCCCAGCGCAGGCCACAGGCGCGCAATTGCTCCACCACCTCGCGGTTGTGGGGCTGGGCAAAGAATGTGTGGATGCTCTGCGCCACCACGGGGCCGACGTCGGGCACCTGTAGCAACTGGTCTTCGCTGGCATCCATGATGGCGTCGAGCTTGCCGAAGTGCCGCGCCAGGGCCTTGGCCGTGGCCTCACCCACATGGCGGATACCCAGGCCGAAGAGGAAACGTGGCAAGGTGGTCTGTTTGGAGGCTTCCAGCGCATCGACGATGTTCTGCGCCGACTTGTCGGCCATGCGCTCCAGGCTGGCCAGCGCCGTGAGGCCCAGGCGGTAGAGATCGGGCAGGGTCTTGACCACGCCGCCGTCGACCAGTTGGTCCACCAGCTTCTCACCCAGGCCCTCGACCTCGACCGCACGGCGCTGCGCAAAGTGCAGGATGGCCTGCTTGCGCTGGGCGCTGCAGAACAGGCCGCCGCTGCAACGGTAGTCGGCCTCATCTTCCTCGCGCACGGCGGCCGAACCGCAGACCGGGCAGATGCGCGGCATCGTGAACACTTCGGCGCCGGGCTGGCGCTTCTCGGGCAGCACGGCCACCACCTCGGGGATGACGTCACCGGCGCGGCGCACGATCACCGTGTCGCCCACGCGCACGTCCTTGCGCCGGGCCTCGTCCTCGTTGTGCAGGGTGGCATTGGTCACCGTGACACCGCCCACGAACACAGGCGCCAGCTTGGCCACCGGCGTGAGCTTGCCGGTACGGCCGACCTGAACTTCGATGGCCTGTACCGTGGTCAGCATCTCTTGCGCCGGGTACTTGTGCGCCACGGCCCAGCGCGGCTCGCGTGTCACGAAACCCATCTGAACCTGCAGCGCCAGGCGGTTGACCTTGTAGACCACGCCATCGATGTCATAGGGCAGGCTGTCGCGCAGCGCGCCAATACGCTGGTGGTAGGCCACGAGTTCGTCAGCGCCCCGCGCCAGGGCCACATGCTCGCAGACCGGGAAACCCCAGGCCTTGAGGCCCTGCATCAGCTCGTAGTGGCTCTGGAACTGCAGCGCACCCGGCGTGACCTCGCCCAGGCCGTAGGCGAAAAAACTCAGCGGGCGCTGCGCAGCGATGGCCGGGTCAAGCTGGCGCACGGCACCCGCTGCGGCATTGCGCGGGTTCACGAAGGTCTTTTCACCTTTCTCGCGCTGTTTCTCGTTCAGCAATTCAAAGTCATCGCGCCGCAGGTAGACCTCGCCGCGCACCTCCAGCACGGGCGGAACCCCCTGCGGCAGCCGCAGGGGTATCTGCCCGATGGTGCGGATGTTTTGCGTCACGTCCTCGCCCACCTCGCCGTCACCGCGCGTGGCAGCCTGCACCAGCTGGCCCTGCTCGTACCGCAGGTTCAGCGCCAGGCCGTCGAACTTAGGTTCGGCCGCGTACTCGACGGGCGGGTCCACCTCGCCCAAGCCCAGTTCGCGCCGCACACGCGTGTCGAAGTTCTGCGCCCCGCTGGCCTCGGTATCGGTCTCGGTGCGGATGCTGAGCATGGGCACGGCGTGACGCACGTTGGCAAAGTGATCCAGCGGCTTGCCGCCCACACGCTGGGTCGGCGAATCCGGCGTCAGCAGCTCCGGATGCGCGGTCTCGATGGACTGCAGCTCACGGAAGAGGCGGTCGTACTCGGCGTCGGGAATGTCCGGCGCATCCAGCACGTAATAACGGTGGGCGTGGTGGTGCAGCAGGCGGTGCAATTCCTGCACACGTTGCAGGTCCGGGCCACCAGCGGGCGCCGTATCGAACAGATCGGACGTGCTCATCGAATCCAGGAAAAATCAGGAAAACAGGCGACGCGCCAGCGGCGAGCCGGCCGACAACTCGTGCTCGTCCAGCCGGTCGTAGAGGTTCTCCAGCTCGGCACCGATCAGGTCCATGGCGTCGGAACTCAGTGGCTGGCCGTTGTCGTCGGTGATCAGGCCGTCCATCACCTCGGCCAGGCGCTTGGCCGCCTCGCGCAGACGCACATAAGGCTGCTCGGAGCGGGCCACCTGGGCCACGTCAAGGCTCAGCGTCATGTCGCGGATGGCGGTCTGGGCCGGGTCTTCGGCCAGGGCAGCCTGCGCGTCGTACTGCAGGCCCAGCACGGGCGGCTGCCCGCCCACACTGGCCGGCAGCACCATGCGCCCGGGCAGCACACCGGCGACGAAGCCCAGGCGTGCCGCGTTCTGCTGCACATAACCAGCACTCCAGGCCGTCTGGCGGGCCCGCAGGGTGACGCTGAGCTGGGCGTCGTGCTCGCTGGCAAAGGCGTCGAGTTCGCGCGCGCGCGCCACGGCATCGCGCATGTCGGGAAATTCGGGGGTGCCGCCCACGGCATCGGCCAGGGCCTGCGTCTTCACGACGAATTCGGAGTATTCGATCTCGTTGAGCGCACCGGCGCGGTTGGCCAGTTGCACCCCCGCCTGCAGCGCGCTGTAACGCCGGCCAGGCTGGGGCGGCTCCCAGGCACCGGTGGCCTCGTCCAGGCCCTCGATGGCATAGGGCTTGCTGCCGACACGGCGCGTGGCCGGCATGTGCTGCAGCAACGCCTCGCCGCTGACCGGGTGCTCCAGCTCGATGGCGGCGCTGACGTCGATCAGCGGATCGAGCTGGGCCTTGCGATCCTGCAGGGTGGGCAGCAGCAAGCCATCCTCATCAGCGCTGCCGGCCGTCGCGGAGCCCGTGGGATCGTGCGGGAATTCGCCCAGACCATGCGGCTCGATGGGCGGGGCCTCGGGCTCGGCCAGGCGCGGCTGGTTGCGACGCGCCGTCCAGGCGCCGTGCACCACCAGGGCCGCCAGCAGCAGGACGCCGGCAATCGCCAGTCCGATTTGCAGCTTGCTCATCGGGTTCCGGGCTCCGCGATGCTTCAGGCCGCCTCGGCCATGGACACGGCGGACTCCATGTCCACCGCCACGATGCGCGAGACACCCTGCTCCTGCATGGTCACGCCGATCAGCTGCTCGGCCATTTCCATGGCGATCTTGTTGTGGCTGATGAACAGGAACTGGGTGCCCTTGCTCATGCTGCTCACCAGCTTGGCGTAGCGCTCGGTGTTGGCGTCGTCCAGCGGCGCGTCCACCTCGTCCAGCAGACAGAAAGGCGCGGGGTTGAGCTGGAAGATGGCAAACACCAGGGCGATGGCGGTCAGCGCCTTTTCGCCGCCCGAAAGCAGGTGGATGGTCTGGTTCTTCTTGCCCGGCGGCTGGGCCATGACCTGCACGCCAGCGTCCAGGATCTCGTCGCCGGTCATGATCAGGCGCGCCTGGCCACCGCCGAAGAGTTCGGGGAACATCTTGCCGAAGTGTTCGTTGACGGTCTTGAAGGTGCCGGCCAGCAACTCGCGGGTCTCGCCGTCGATCTTGCGAATGGCGTCTTCCAGCGTGTTCATGGCGTCGTTCAGATCGGCCGACTGCGCGTCGAGGAACTGCTTGCGCTCGCGGGCATGGGCCAGCTCTTCCAGGGCGGCCAGGTTGACGGCACCCAGCGCCGCGATCTCGCGGTTCAGACGATCGATCTCGCCCTGCAGGCCGGTCAGGCGCACATTGCCCTCTTCGATGGACCTGGCGACGGCTTCCAGGTCGGCCTGGGCATCGACCAGCAGCTGGGCGTACTGCTCGAAGCCCAGGCGCGCGGCCTGCTCCTTGAGCTGCATGTCCTGGATGCGCAGTCGCAGCGGGTCGAGCTCGCGCTCGAGCTTGATGCGGCGTTCGTCGCTGGCGCGCAGCTTGGCGGTCAGGTCGTCGTATTCACTGCGCTTGGCGCCCAGGGCCTGCTCGCGCTCCAGCTTGAGCGCCAGCGCGTTCTGCAGCCCGGCTTGGGCGGCGGCGTCCGTCAGACGCGCCAGTTCGTCGCGGGCACGCTGTTCCTCGGTCGTGATGGTGGCCGCCTGCTGGTCGGCGGTGTCGATGGCACGGGCCAGTTCGGCCTTGCGGGCATCCAGGGTGCGCAGCGAGAAGGTGGCCTCCTGGGCCTGGCGCTCCAGGCTGCGCTGCTGCTCGCGGCAGGCGTTCAGCTTGCGCTCGGCCTCCAGCACGCGCTCGTCGAGCTGGGCGTGGCGCTCCTGGCTGTCGGCCAGTTGCATGTCGAGTTCCTCGAAGCGGCCTTCGGCGGCCACACGGCGTTCCTGCAGCTCTTCCAGCAGGGCGTCGACTTCGGCCAGGTCGCCGGCGATCTGCTCGCTGCGCGCGCGCGTCTGTTCGGCCAATTGCGTCAGGCGCAGCGTTTCGACCTGCAGCTCGTGGGCACGGCTCTGGGTCTCACTGGCTTCGCGGCGTGCGACCACCAGGCGCTGCGAGGCGTCGGCATAGGCGGCCTCGGCGCGCACCAGGGCGCTGCGCGTCTCTTCGTTGATGAGGGACTGGGCACGCAGCTGCTTTTCCAGGTTCTCGATTTCCTGGGCGCGGGCCAGCAGGCCGGCCTGTTCGGAATCCTGGGCGTAGAAGCTCACGCTGTGCGCGGTGACGGCGTGGCCGCTCTTCACATACAGCGTCTCGCCCGGCTGCAGCTGACTGCGCTGAGCCAGGGCGTCCTCGAAGCCCTGTGCCACGTAGCAGCCCTGCAGCCAGTCCACCAGCACGGCCTTGAGGCCGGCATCGTTGACGCGCAGCAAGTCGGCCAGGCGGGGCAGGCCGCCGGCCTTCTCGGGCGCGCCAGCCGAGGGCGCACTGTAGAAAGCCAGCTTGGCCGGCGGCGCGTCGTTGCCGAAGGCCTTGACCATGTCGATGCGGCTGACTTCGAGCGCGCCCATGCGCTCGCGCAGCGCGGCTTCCAGGGCGCTTTCCCAGCCCTGTTCGATGTGCAATCTGGTCCACAGGGCCTGCAGGTCCGCCAGGCCATGTTTGGCCAGCCAGGGCTGCAGCTTGCCATCGGTCTTGACCTTTTCCTGCAGGGCCTTGAGCGCTTCCAGACGCGCCGACAGGTCGGCCTGTTTGGCGGCTTCGGTGTTCACGCTGGCCTGCTGGGTGCGGCGTGCCTCGTCGAGCTGCGGCACGCTGTCCTGCAGCTCCTGCAGGCGGGCGTCGGCCTCGCTGGCGGCCTCGCTGGCCTGGGCCGACTGGGTCTGCAGGCTCAGCAGGCGCGCCTCATCGGGCGCGGCCAGGGCCTTGCGATCAGTGTCCAGCCGTTCCCGGCGCTGGTTCAGCTGGCGCGACTGCTCCTCGATGCTGCGCTGCTCGGCGGCGAGCACCTGGATCTGCTGCTGCACCTGGGTCACGCTGCCACGCTGCTCGTTGGCGCGACTCTGGGCCTGGCGCAGCGCCTCTTCCATGTCCGGCAGGGCCTGGGCCTGCTCTTCGAGCTGGGCGGCCAGTTCGGTGGTTTTCTCCTCGCCCACCAGGGCCAGTTCGGCCAGGCGCTCGATCTCGGCCTGGGCGTCCTGCTTGCGCGTGGCCCACTGGGCGGTCTGCTCCTTCAGCGTCACCAGACGTTCCTCGACACGCTGGCGGCCCTCGACCACGAAGCGGATCTCGGCCTCCAGCCGCCCGACTTCGGTGCTGGCCTCGTACAGCAGGCCCTGGGCCTGGTTGACCTGGTCGCCGGCGGCGTAGTGCGCCTGACGGATGGTCTCGAGGTCGGCCTCGATGTGGCGCAGGTCGGCCACGCGGGATTCGAGCTCGATGACGGCTTTCTCGCCCTCCTGCTTGATGCGGGTTTGGTCGGCCTCGGCCTCGGAGCGCCGCAGGTACCAGAGCTGCTGCTGCTTGAGCGTCACATCGGACTGCAGGCTGTTGTACTTCTGCGCGACCTCGGCCTGGCGCTCGAGCTTGTCCAGGTTGGCGTTGAGCTCGCGCAGGATGTCTTCGACGCGGGTCAGGTTCTCGCGCGTGTCCGAAAGTCGGTTTTCGGTCTCGCGGCGACGTTCCTTGTATTTGGAGACACCGGCGGCCTCCTCCAGGAAGAGGCGCAATTCCTCGGGCTTGGATTCGATGATGCGGCTGATCGTGCCCTGGCCGATGATGGCGTAGGCGCGCGGGCCCAGGCCCGTGCCCAGGAACACGTCCTGCACATCACGCCGGCGCACCGGCTGGTTGTTGATGTAGTAGCTGCTGGTGCCGTCACGCGTCAGCACGCGCTTGACGGCGATCTCGGCGTACTGGCTCCACTGGCCGCCGGCGCGGTGGTCAGCGTTGTCGAACACCAGTTCCACGCTGGAGCGGCTGGCCGGCTTGCGCGTGGTGGTGCCGTTGAAGATCACGTCCTGCATGGACTCGCCGCGCAGTTCACTGGCGCGGCTTTCGCCCAGCACCCAGCGCACGGCATCCATGATGTTGGACTTGCCGCAGCCATTGGGGCCGACCACACCGACCAGTTGCCCGGGCAGCATGAAATTGGTCGGCTCGGCAAAGGACTTGAACCCGGAAAGCTTGATGGAGGTAAGACGCACGGTGAGAACAGTCTGATGGCGGGAACAGCCTGAAATCATACCGTCCCGGCCCGCACGAAATTCCCTTGCGTCCGGCCCGATCTGTGCTACGGGAAAACCCGGGCGCTTGCACTTTCATACATTGCCATGCGCCGTGTCATGGCGGCCGGGGAACAGACCGTGTAGATTCACCGCATTCCACCCGTCCCCCCTCAAAAGATCGCCCACCATGAACCAGGCCACCAGCGACACGCCCCAGAACAACGTCCAGCAGATCTCCCTGAAAGAACTCGGCCTGCGCTCCGGCATCGCCTTGCAGGTGCGCCGGCTGGTGGAAGGTGCCAGCAAGAAGGAAGCCCAGCTCTTTGGCGCCATCGAAAGCCGCGGGGTCATGGTCGGCCCCCAGGGATCGGAGGGCGAGGACACCGGCCTGACCGAGGGCGATGTCTGCATCGTGCGCGGTTTTACCGGCCAGCATGAGTTCTCCTTCATCAGCAAGGTGCTGCAGACCTACGAGAAGCCTTTCGTGTATGCCCTGCTGGCCTATCCCACCCAGGTCGATGCCCGCCAGGTTCGCCAGTCCCTGCGCACCAAGACCAGCTGGCCCGTCACCGTGCAACTGGGCGCACGCAAGCTGGACGGCCAGTTGCTGGACATCAGCATGCAGGGCGCCATGATCAGCACACCTGCACTCACCGCGGCGGTAGGCAAGACCATCGACCTCAACATCGGGGCCGTGGTGGAAGGCGAGCCCACCACCCTCGCGCTCAAGGCCACGGTCTGCCATGCCCACAAGGCCACGGAAGGCGATACCCACTTCACCGGCATGGCTTTCTACGGGCTGAGCCAGCAGGACAAGCTGGTGCTGCACTACCTGACGAAGACACCGCAAGGCTGAGCCGCTGTGCACTAGTTCATGGTTCGAGGGGGGAATTCATCCCGCGCGAGGCACGGTATCGACAAACTCGATAGCATCGGTCTGCCTTATTTGGAGCCCCTGCATGAACCCAGAAGTCGTTTCGAGTTTTGATAACACCTACGTCATCCTCTCCTTTGCCATTGCTTTTGTCGGATCTTTCGTCGCGCTGACGGCCGCGCGCCGCATCATCGGCCCGGGCGGACGCATCAACCATTTCGATCTGCTGGCCGCCACGCTGGCCCTGGGTGGCATCGGCGTGTGGACCATGCATTTCATCGGCATGGCTGCGCTGAAGATGGACCTGCGTGTGGGTTACTCCATGACCGAAACGATCATCTCGCTGCTGGTGGTCTGTGTGGCCACCGGTTTCGGCCTGACCTATGTGGCCCGCGATCCGTCCAACAAGTCCCGCCTGCTGACCGCCGGCGCCGCCCTGGGGCTGGGCGTGGCCGTGATGCACTACCTGGGCATGTACGGCATGCGCTTTGGCGGCTACATCAACTGGTCCTTCCTGCTGGTGGCCGTCTCCATCCTGATTGCCGTCGTGGCGGCCACTGCCGCGCTGTGGCTGGCCTTCAACACCAAGCCCCTGGCGCTGCGCCTGCTGGCGGCAGTGATCATGGCTGTTGCCGTCTGCGCCATGCACTACACGGGCATGGCTGCGGCCGATTTTGTCTGCACCACGGCGGACCGGCAGGCCCTGCCGCGCGGTTTCGGCATCATCACCTCGACCGATCTGCCCGAAGTCGTGATGGTCATGTCCATCGGCATTGCCCTGGTGCTGTCGATCGACCTGCTGACGCAAAAAGTGCTCAGCTCCACCAAGAAACATTGATGGTCCCGGGCGGCGGATGCGGCCATGCCGCCTCCGCCCTCGCGGTGCCGGGGAGTTCCGGGATAATTCCCCCTCATGAATCCCTTGCTCCAACGACTGCAGCCCTATCCCTTCGAGCGGCTGCGGCAGCTTTTTTCCGGTGTCACCCCCAATCCGGCCTACCGCCCGATCAGCCTGGGCATCGGTGAGCCCAAGCACGCCACCCCCGAGTTCATCAAGCGCGCCCTGACCGACGCGCTGGACACCGGCCTCACCGGCTACCCACCGACGGCGGGCGAACCGGCGCTCAAGGAAGCCATGGCCGGCTGGCTGCAGCGCCGTTACGGCGTCACGGTCAACCCGGCCAGCCAGATCCTGCCTGTCAACGGCTCGCGCGAAGCCCTGTTTGCGCTGACGCAGACGGTGGTGGACGGCAGCAAGCCTGGTGCGGTGGTTCTCTGCCCCAATCCCTTCTATCAGATCTACGAAGGCGCGGCACTGCTGGCCGGCGCCGAACCGTATTACGTGCCCAGCGATCCGGCACGCAACTTCGCCGTGGACTGGGACAGCGTGCCCGCCGAGGTCTGGGCGCGCACGCAGCTGATCTTCACCTGCTCGCCCGGCAACCCCACGGGGGCCGTGATGCCGCTGTCGGAATGGAAGAAGCTGTTCGAATTGAGCGACCGCTACGGCTTCGTGATCGCCTCCGACGAGTGCTACAGCGAGATCTACTTCCGCAACGAAGCGCCGTTGGGCGGGCTGGAAGCGGCCGTGAAACTGGGGCGCAGCGATTTCAGGAACCTGGTCGCCCTGACCAGCCTGTCCAAACGCAGCAATGTGCCGGGCATGCGCAGCGGCTTCGTGGCCGGCGATACGGCCATCATGAAGGCCTTCCTGCTCTACCGCACCTACCACGGCAGCGCCATGAGCCATGTGGTGCAGGCCGCCAGCATCGCGGCCTGGAACGACGAGCAGCACGTCATCGAGAACCGCAACCTGTACCGCGCCAAATTCGCCCAGGTCACGCCCATGCTGAGCGCCGTGATGGACGTGGCCCTGCCCGATGCCGCCTTCTACCTCTGGGCCGGTGTGCAGGGCAGTGACACCGATTTCGCCCGTGATCTCTACGCTCTTTACAATGTCGTTGTTTTGCCCGGCAGCTATCTGGCGCGCGAAGCCCGCGGATCCAACCCCGGCGCCGGACGCGTGCGTATGGCGCTGGTGGCCGAGACCGCCGAATGCGTAGAAGCAGCCGAGCGCATCGTCCAGTTCATCCAATCCAAAACTTGAAACCTTGCGGGACAGAACTTCAGCCCTGTCCCCGACTCACTAGGAAAACCAATGAGCCAAGAACTGCAACAGATCATCGAAGCCGCCTGGGACAACCGCGCGAACATCTCCGTCAAGTCCGCCCCCAAGGAAGTGTCGGACGCCGTCGAACACGTGATTTCCGAGATGAACAAGGGCCGCCTGCGCGTGGCCACGCGCGAGTCCGTGGGCAAGTGGACGGTGCACCAGTGGATCAAGAAGGCCGTGCTGCTGTCCTTCCGCCTGAAGGACAACGAGATCATCAAGGCCGGCGACCTGGGCTTCTACGACAAGGTGCAGACCAAGTTCGCCCACCTCTCGGCTGAGGAAATGGCCGCCACCGGCGTACGGGTGGTGCCGCCGGCCGTGGCCCGCCGCGGCAGTTTCATTGCCAAGGGTGCCATCCTGATGCCCAGCTACGTGAACATCGGCGCCTACGTCGACGAGAACACCATGGTCGACACCTGGGCCACCGTGGGCTCCTGTGCGCAGATCGGCAAGAACGTGCACCTCTCGGGCGGGGTCGGCATCGGCGGTGTGCTGGAGCCCGTGCAGGCCGGCCCCACCATCATCGAGGACAACTGCTTCATCGGTGCGCGCTCGGAGGTGGTCGAGGGCGTGGTCGTGGAAGAGAATTCGGTGCTAGGCATGGGCGTGTACATCGGCCAGAGCACGCCCATCTTCAACCGCGACACCGGCACCATCGTCTACGGCCGTGTGCCCAGTGGCAGCGTGGTCATCAGCGGCAACCTGCCCAAGAAAACCAAGGGCGGCCAAGACTACAGCACCTACGCTGCCATCATCGTCAAGACCGTGGATGCGCAAACCCGCTCCAAGACCAGCCTGAACGACCTGCTGCGCGACTGATCACACAACTGACAGCGGACGACCTCGATACACACCGGGAGAGCACACATGAGCAGCACGATGGGCACGATGGAACGGATCCTGCGGTTGATGTCCGAGAAGAAAGCCTCGGACATCTACCTGTCGGCCCACTCGCCGGCGCTGATCCGCATCAACGGACAATGTGTGCCCATCAACAACCAGGCCCTGCCGCCGGATGCGCCGCGCAATCTGCTGGCCGAGATCATCCCGGAGGAACGCCTGGCCGAGCTTGACGCCTACAGCGAGCTCAACATGGGTTTCCCGCTGGCCGGCGTCGGGCGCTTCCGCCTGAGCGCCATGCGCCAGCGCGGTTCGGTGGCGGCGGTGATCCGCTTCGTCTCGGGTGAGATTCCGTCGCTGGGCTCGCTCTCGCTGCCGCCCATCCTGGGCGACCTCATCATGGAAAAGCGCGGCCTGATCCTGATGGTGGGCGCCACGGGCATGGGCAAGAGCACCACGCTGGCGGCCATGATCGACTACCGCAACGAAAACGCCTCCGGCCACATCCTGACCATCGAGGACCCGATCGAGTACCTGTTCAAGAACAAGCGCTCAGTGGTCAACCAGCGCGAGATCGGTGCCGACACCAAGAACCTCAGCACGGCCCTGCAGAACGCCCTGCGCCAGGCACCCGACGTGATCATGATCGGCGAAATCCGCGACCGCGAGACCATGTCGGCAGCCATCGCCTACGCCCAGTCCGGCCACCTCTGCCTGGCCACCATGCACGCCAACAACAGCTACCAGGCGCTCAACCGGATCCTGAGCTTTTACCCGGTGGAGGTGCGCCAGACCATGCTGGGCGACCTCTCCAGCGCGCTCAAGGCCATCGTCTCGCAGCGCCTGCTGCGCACCACGACGGGCAGCCGTACGCCTGCGGTGGAGATCATGCTCAACACCAAGCTGATCTCGGACCTGATCGAGAAAGGCGACTTCTCCAGCATCAAGGAAGCGCTGGAAAAAGCCATGGCCGAAGGCTCGCAGAACTTCGAGCAGGACATTGCGCGCCTCATCACCGATGGCGTGATCGACCGCAAGGAAGGCCTGGCCAACTCCGATTCGCCGACCAACCTGATGTGGCGCCTGCAAAACGACTTCCAGAAGCCGGCCCAGGCCCAGGCGGCCGACGATCATCACGACGACGAACCATCCTTCACCGAGATCACGCTGGACGTGAAGCACTGAGTCCCGAATGTCCCGTACCCTGCAACTGACCGAGCAACTGATCGCACACGCCTCCGTCACGCCCGACGATGCCGGCTGCCAGGCCCTGCTCGCCGAGCGCCTTCAAGCGCTGGGTTTTGCCTGCGAGTCCATCGTCTGCGGACCGGCCGATTTCCGCGTCACCAACCTGTGGGCCAAACGCGTGGCCCGGGCCGACGCCCCACTGCTGGTCTTTGCCGGCCACACCGACGTGGTGCCCACCGGCCCGGTGGCCCAGTGGAGCCAGGACCCCTTCACGCCCACCCACCGCGACGGCAAGCTCTATGGCCGTGGCGCCAGCGACATGAAAACCTCGATCGCCGCTTTTGTAGTAGCGGTGGAGGAGTTCGTCGCCGCGCAGCCCCAGGCACCGCTGAACATCGCCCTGCTGCTGACCAGCGACGAGGAAGGTCCGGCCGTGGACGGCACGGTCAAGGTCTGCGAGGCCCTGAAGGCCCGCGGCGAAAAGCTGGACTACTGCATCGTCGGGGAACCCACCTCGCTGCAGCGTACCGGCGACATGATCAAGAACGGCCGCCGAGGCACCATGAGCGGCAAGCTCACGGTCAAGGGCGTGCAGGGCCATATCGCCTACCCGCACCTGGCCCGCAACCCCATCCACCTGTTCGCCCCGGCACTGGCCGAGCTGACCACCATCGAGTGGGACCGCGGCAACGACTTTTTCCCGCCCACGACCTGGCAGGTCAGCAACATCCATGGCGGCACCGGCGCCAGCAACATCATCCCCGGCAGCGTGGTGGTGGACTTCAACTTCCGCTTCTGCACCGAGTCCACGCCGCAAAGCCTGCAACAGCGACTCACCGCCGTGCTGGACAAGCACGAGCTGGAGTACGACCTCACCTGGACCGTCGGCGGCCTGCCCTTCCTCACGACACCGGGCACGCTGGTGAACGCGGTGCGCGAAGCCATCCGCGCCGAGGCCGGCATCGAGACCGAGCTGTCCACCAGCGGCGGCACCAGTGACGGCCGCTTCATCGCCCAGATCTGTCCGCAGGTCATCGAACTCGGCCCCACCAATGCCACCATCCACAAGATCGACGAGTATGTTCCGCTGGCCGACATCGAGCCGCTGAAGAACATCTACCGGCGCGTGCTGGAAAAGCTGGCCGCATGAACACCGCCAGCAGCCCGCTGCCGACCGTGATCGAACTGATCGAGGCCGGCGCCAAGCAGCTCGAGGCCGCCGGCGTGGCCTATGGCCACGGCACCCACAACGCCTTCGACGAAGCGGCCTGGCTGGTGCTGTGGCGATTGGGTCTGCCGCTGGATGAACTCGATACCGTGGCCCCCCATCAGGTGCATGCCGAGGAAGCCGCCAAAGTCGCCGCGCTGCTGCAGGAACGCATCCGCAGCCGCAAGCCGGCCGCCTACCTGACCCGCGAGGCCTGGCTGCAGGGTGTGCCTTTCTATGTGGACGAACGCACCATCGTGCCGCGCTCCTTCATCGCCGAGCTGCTGGCCGACGGCACCATCGACGCCTGGCTGGGCGAGCATACGAGACGTGTGCTGGACCTGTGCACCGGCAACGGCAGCCTCGCCGTGCTGGCCGCCCTGGCCTGGCCCGAGGTCACGGTGGACGCGGCTGACCTCTCGACCGACGCACTGGCCGTGGCGCGCATCAACATCGAAAAACATGGCCTGCAGGACCGCATCACGCTGCTGCCCTCCGACGGACTCGGCCAGGTGCGCGGCCCCTACGACCTGATTCTGTGCAACCCGCCCTACGTCAACGCGCAGAGCATGGCCGCCCTGCCGGCCGAGTACCGCGCCGAGCCCGAACTCGCCCTGGCCGGTGGCCCGGATGGCATGGACTTCATCCGTACACTGCTGCGCGATGCCCCCGCACAGATGAGTCAACACGCCGTGCTGGTGCTGGAGATCGGCAACGAGCGCGAGCACTTCGAAGCGGCCTTCCCCCGCCTGGAAGTCGCCTGGCTCGAAACCAGTGCCGGCGACGAACAAGTCCTCCTGATTACGCGCGAAGCGCTGGTCAGATGAGTCACCCCTGTGTCGGCTTGCGCCGCCCCGCACCACAGCCTGAGGCTAAGGCTCTTCGGAGCTGTCCAAACCTGCACAGGCAGGTTCGGAGCCGCAGCCCTCAGCCCCCACCAGCGGCCCGGCAAAGCCGGTTCCGCGGTGTTCCCCGGTTAGCCCCTTTCATGCGTCGCGTGCCTTATAGCGCGACGGAACAGAACAAATGATTACTCTTAAAAACGTCACCCTGCGCCGTGGCGCCAGGGTGCTGCTGGATGCTGCCTCCGTCACCATCAACCCCGGCGAAAAAGTGGGCCTCGTGGGCCGCAACGGCGCGGGCAAGTCCACCCTGTTTGCCCTGCTCAACGGCACCCTGCACGAGGACAGCGGCGACTGCACCATCCCAGCGCAATGGCGCCTGGCCCAGGTAGCGCAGGACATGCCCGAGACGAGTGAGTCCGCCACCGACTTCGTGATCGCTGGCGACACGCGGCTGGTCGCGGCGCAGGCCGAGGTCACGGCCGCCGAAGCCACCGAAGACGGCGAGCGCATGGCGCATGCCTATATGGAATTGCACGATGCCGGCGCGCATGACGCGCCGGCCCGCGCGCAGGCGCTGATCCTGGGCCTGGGCTTTCGCACCACGGAACTCGACAAACCGGTCAACAGCTTCTCCGGCGGCTGGCGCATGCGCCTGCAACTGGCGCGTGCGCTGATGTGCCCCTCAGACCTGCTGCTGCTGGACGAGCCGACCAACCACCTGGACCTGGACGCCCTGGTCTGGCTGGAGGCCTGGCTGCAGCGCTATGCCGGCACCATGCTGGTCATCAGCCATGACCGCGAATTCCTCGACGCCGTGACCAACGTCACGGTGCACATCGAGAGCGCCAAACTGAACCGCTATGGCGGCAACTACACCAAGTTCGAGGACATGCGCGCCGAGAAGATGGAGCAGCAGCAGGCGTCCTACGCTAAGCAGCAGGAAAAGATCGCCCATCTGAAGAAATTCATCGACCGCTTCAAGGCCCAGGCCAGCAAGGCCAAACAGGCACAAAGCCGGGTCAAGGCTCTGGACCGCATGGAGAAGATCGGCCCGCTGCTGGCCGAAGCCGAATTCACCTTCGAATTCAAGGAGCCGGCCAGCCTGCCCAACCCCATGCTGTCCATGCAGGGCATCGACTTCGGTTACCCGCCGCCGGAAGGCGCACCGGCCGGCACGCCACCCACGGTGATCGTGAAGAACGTCAGCAAGTCGGTGCTGGCCGGTCAGCGCATCGGCATCCTGGGTGCCAACGGCCAGGGCAAGTCCACCGTGGTCAAGACCATCGCGCGCGACCTGGCCCCCCTGGCCGGCGAGATCATCGAGGGCAAGGGCCTGTCCATCGGCTACTTTGCCCAGCAGGAACTCGATGTGCTGCGCCCGCAGGACACGCCGCTGGAACACATGATCTGGCTGGTCAAGGACACCACGGCCCGTGGCGCGCTCAGCGGCCAGCCCACGCGCGAGCAGGACCTGCGCAGTTTCCTGGGTAGCTTCAATTTCACGGGCGACCAGGTCAAGCAGGCCGTGGGCACCATGAGCGGCGGCGAAAAGGCGCGCCTGGTGCTGTGCATGCTGGTCTGGCAGCGCCCGAACCTGCTGCTGCTGGACGAGCCCACCAACCACCTGGACCTGGCCACACGCGAGGCGCTGGGCATGGCGCTGAACGAATTCGAAGGCACAGTGATGCTGGTCAGCCATGACCGCGCCCTGCTGCGCGCCGTCTGCGACGAGTTCTGGCTGGTCTCGCGCGGCGGCATCGGCCCCTTCGACGGCGATCTGGACGATTACCAGCGCTACCTGCTGGACGAGGCCAAACGCCAGCGCGAAGCGCTCAAGGAAGCCAATGCGGCGGCGGCCACCGCCGCGACGAGTGCCCCACCCCCGCCCCCGGTGGCCACGCCCGAGCCCGCACGTCCACGACGCGAAGACAATCGCACGCGCCAGTTACGCAAGGAGTTCGAACAATGCGAGGCGCGCATGGCCGAACTGGCACAGGAGAAAACCGTGCTCGAAGAGCGGCTCTCGGGCCAGCCCGGCATGGACGAGATCAATGAACTGGGCAAACGCCTGGGCGCGCTGCAGGACGAACTGGACCTGCTCGAAGCGCGCTGGCTCGAACTCAGCAGCGAACTGGGCGACTAGTCGGCCGCGCGTGCAGGCGCCTGCTGCATCTGCTGCATGGACTCCCCGACCTTCTGCTGCACCTGCTCCATGGTCTGCTTGCCCTGCTCCAGTTCCAGCTTCTTCGCCGCACCCACGGTGGCCGCCGTGGTCGCCGTTTCGGCGCCGCAGCCCATCAGCAGGAGCGTGGACAGGACAAGGATGGGTGGTTTGGTCATGGTCGTTTCCCCTGTGTGATGCCGACATCGTCAGAGCGCATTTTGTCTCGCGCGCTGCCTCGAAGGCGCTGATTTTTATGCAATAATTAAGGCTTGGGTTCTTAGCTCAGTTGGTAGAGCAGCGGACTCTTAATCCGTAGGTCGAGTGTTCGAGTCACTCAGGACCCACCAGATCAAAAGGGATCTGATCGCAAGATCAGATCCCTTTTTCTTTGTTCCTCACAACAGCGCGCAACAACAAAAAAGGCCTTGCATTGCTGCAAGGCCTTCTTGTTTTGGCTCCTCGACCTGGGCTCGAACCAGGGACCTACGGATTAACAGTCCGGCGCTCTACCGACTGAGCTATCGAGGAATATTCGGTACCTGTATTGTACTGGTGGGACGTGCGTGACTCGAACACGCGACCAACGGATTAAAAGTCCGCTGCTCTACCGACTGAGCTAACGTCCCCCACAGCGGGACGCTCAACGCTAACCCCGACAAGCCTTAAATTATAGCGTTATTTTTGCACTCTCTTCAAGCTCGCTTCACGATTTCGTTGAGCACCCAGCCCGCCGCGCACTGGCCGAAGGTGGCGGTGACGGACACCAGGGACCCATACCCGCTGCAGTTGAGGCTGCCATCACCCTCGACAGCGCAGGACGCATCAGGGCCGCTGACGGCTTCGCGGCTGAACACGCAGGCCACGCCCATCTTGCGCCCCTCACGGGCAGCGCCATGTTCCTTGCGCAGGCGGTAGCGCAACTGGGCCAGCAAAGGGTCGTGCGTGACACGACCGAGATCTTCGATGGCGACCTCGTGCGCCAGCCGCTTGCCGCCAGCCGCACCGGCCGTGATGAAAAGTGTCTTGCTGCTGATGGCCCAGGCGGCCATGGCAGTCTTGGCGCGAACCTGGTCGCAGGCGTCGATGACAGCGTCCACACCGGCAGTCAACAGGGCCGGCCAGTTGTCAGGTGCCACGAATTCCTCGATGCACTGCACCTGGCAGCCAGGATGGATCTGGGCGATGCGCTCGCGCATGGCTAGCACCTTGGCCTGGCCCAATGTGGATTCCAGCGCGTGGACCTGGCGGTTGATATTGGATTCGGCCACGTGGTCGAGGTCGATCAGCGTGAGCTGGCCGACACCGCTGCGGGCCAGGGCCTCCACGGCCCAGGAGCCGACACCACCGACCCCCACCACGGCCACATGGGCACCACGGATGCGTTGGGCACCGGCCACGCCGTACAGGCGGGCCAGGCCGCCAAAACGACGCTCGGCGTCCACGTCGGCAGCTGTCACGTCAGACCATGCGCTCCAGGCGCCACATCTGGTACTTGAAACCGACGACAGAGCCAGCCACGATGGCGACAAAAGCCACCAGGCTGTTGAGACCCAGGGTGGACAGGCCGGTCAGGCCCTGCCCGATGGTGCAGCCCATGGCGGTCACACCACCCACGCCCATCAGCATAGCCCCCACCAGATGGTTGGCCACGTCTTCGGTGCCGCCAAAACCTTCCCAGCGGAAGCTGCGCGTCCACAAGGCCATGATCGCGGACCCGGCGATGACGCCGAAGACCGAGACGATGCCCAGCGTGAGCACCTTGCTCTTGTCGCTGTAGAACATCAGCCAGTCCAGTGCGTAGGACACCGGGGCGACGAAACTCATGGCTTCGGAACGGCCCGAGTTGGTGGCCAGGAAAACCTCTTCCAGGGTGTCCGGGTGTTCGGCCACATGACCCAGGGAACCGCTGACCCACCACATGGCCACGATGATGCCGCCCACGCCCAGGCCAGCCAGCAGGTTGTCACCCTGCATGAACTGTTCACCCCGTAGCGCCCAGACGATGAGGGCAGCCCCCAGGACCAGGCCCAGCAGCAAGGCGGCCAGGGAGGGCGTGAGGCCCAGGGCTGTAGCGGCCAGATGCGGCAGATTGGCCGTCACGTCAAAGTCCACACCGACCTGGTCCACGGTGGCCACGCGCCAGACGGCGGTGATGCCCTTCATGGTGGCAAAACCCGCCATGCCCATGACCAGCAGAACCACCAGGGACTTGAGATTACCGGAGCCGACGCGCACCAGGGTCTTGCTGCCGCAGCCCGAGGACAGCACCATGCCGAAGCCGAACAGCAGGCCACCGACGATGGCGGACAGCCAGAGCCAGCGTTTGCCGCCGTGCAGGGTCTTGGCCGGATCGATCAGGCCCGCATAGGCCAGCAGGGCAAAGCCGGCCATGGCCACACCTATGGCCAGGCCCCACTGACGCATGCGCGTCCAGTCGCCCATATTGACCACGTCGCTAACCGCGCCCATGGTGCAGAAATGGGTGCGCTGCACAAGCGCCCCGAAAAGCAGGGAGAGAAGAAAAGAGGCGCCCAACACCAGGGTGTTGAGCGCCGAGATGTCGGCGGTTTGCATGCCCCGGATTCTAAAGCCAGGACGCGAAACCCTACTTGAGGCGCGCCAGGCGCTGCTTGGCCGCAGCGGCGGCCTCGGACTGGGGATAGGCCTTGATCAGGTCTTCCAGAGTCTTGCGCGCGGCCTTGGTGTCCTTGAGCTCGACCTGGCAGTTGGCGATGGAAAGCACCGCCTCGGGCGCACGCAGGTGATCCGGCGCCTGTGTGAGCAGGTTGCGGAAGTTCTGGATGGCTTCCTTGTAGTCGCGCGTCGCGTACTGGGCATTGCCCAGCCAGAAGAAAGCCGCAGGCACGTAGCCGCTGCCGGGGTAGCGCTTGAGCAGGTCGACGAAGGCCGTTTGCGCACCGGCAAAGTCGCCCTTGCGGAACACGCCCAGGGCGGCGTCGTAATCGCGCTTTTCGGCCTGCTCGACCAGGAACTCCTGGCCGTCCACGGTGACCTTGACCGGTTCGAACTTGCGCAGGCGTTCGTCGAAGCCGCCCAGCAGATCCTTCTGCTGGCGCTGCAGCTCGGTCACGTCACGCGTCAGCTGCTCGTTCTGCCCGACCAGGCGCGCCATGTCGGCACGCAAGGTCTCGATCTGGCTCTGAAGTTCCAGCAGGCTGCGGCGCAGCTGGGCGTTTTCCTCCGTGCTGCGGGTCGCCTGCGCGGCCGCGCGCTGCTCCGCTTCCGCGCGGCTGGTCTCCACACGCTGGCGCAACTCAATGATGGCGCGGCGGGCCTCGTCGTCGTTGAACAGGGCGTGCGCGCTGGGCGCACCCCCAACGAAGAGCAGCAATGCCAGGAGGCGGAGGGTCGGCTTCATGGGCAAGGTACCAGCGTTCGATCAGCGGTAGCTGATTTCAGCCCGACGGTTCTTGGACCAGGCAGCCTCACCGCTGCCTTGCATGGCCGGCTTTTCCTTGCCGAAACTCACGGCCTCGACCTGGCTATCGGCCACGCCCAGCAGGCCCAGGGAACGGCGCACGGCCTCGGCACGGCGCTGGCCCAGGGCCAGGTTGTATTCGCGGCCACCGCGCTCGTCGGTATGGCCCTCGATCACGACCTTGCGGCTGCGATCGGCCTTGATATGGCGTGCGTGGGCGTCGATCAGGGCCTGGAACTCGGGCTTGATGACGTAGCTGTCGTAATCGAAGTAGACCAGCCGGGACACGTTGGCGATGGCCGCGTCGGCAGACTTGGCGTCAACCACCGGGGCCACCGCGGTCTGCGCCACCGTGCTGCTGGAGCCACTGCCGGCGCCAGCGCCGCTGGAACGGTCTTCGACCGGCGGATTGTCCAGATTGACCGAAGAGCAGCCGGCCATCAGCAGGGCCAGGGCACCGGTCAGTGCCAGTTTTTTCATCGACATATTTTTCTCCTGAGGAATCGATAGAGGGTTAGTTGGATTGTTTCTGGAAGGGGCCCCAGTCGGGCTCGCGTATGTCGCCGCCTTGCCCGGCCAGTCTGGCCTTGATCTTTCCGTCCAGGGTGGTCGTCATCAGGGCTTCGCGGTCCTGTTGCTTGGTGGCATAAAGAAGCAGGCGACTGTTCGGTGCAAAGCTCGGGTTTTCGTCGGCGCTGGTTTGGGTCAACGCCGTCACGTTGCCAGTGGACAATTCCATCACGTGCAGCTTGAAGGCGCCGCTGACCCGGGAAATATAAGCCAGCCAGCGCCCGTCACTACTCAGGGTCGGGGAAATGTTGTAAGTGCCGGTAAACGTCACGCGCTCCGGGTTGCCGCCGGCCGCAGGCATGCGGTAGATCTGCGGACTGCCGCCACGGTCGCTGACGAAATAGATGAACTTGCCGTCGTGCGAGAAGATCGGCTCGGTGTCGATGCTGGACGACTGGGTCAGGCGACGCGGCTCGGCGCCGACAGTGGTCACGTCCAGGGTGTAAAGCTGGGAGCCGCCATCGCGGCTCAGGGTCACCGCCAGGCTGCGCCCGTCAGGCGACCAGGCAGGGGCACTGTTGGAGCCCCGGAAGTTGGCCACCAGGCGCCGCTTGCCGCTGGCCACGTCGTGCACATAAACCACCGGCTTGCGCGATTCGAATGACACGTAGGCCAGTTGCCGGCCCTCAGGCGACCAGCTGGGGGAAATGATGGGCTCGGGGCTGGTCAGGGCCGGCTGGGCACCCTCGCCGTCGGCATCGGCCACCCACAGGCTGTAGCGCTGCTCGGCCTTGGTAACGTAGGCGATGCGGGTCGAGAAGACGCCCTTGTCGCCGGTCAGCTTTTCATAGACGAAATCGGCGATGCGGTGCGCGGCCAAGCGGAGGTCGGCCTGGGTGACGGCATAACTCTGCCCGCCCAGATCGCGCCCGGCGACCACATCCCAGAGGCGGAAGCGCACGTCATAACGCCCATCGCTCAGACGCACGACGCTGCCAGCCACCAGGGAATCCGCACCGCTCTGGCGCCACAGGGCCAGGTCCGGGCGGGCATTTTCGTCCAGCGGGCCCGAGCGAGCCGGCACCCCACGGAACTGGCCGCTGCGCTCCAGATCAGCCTGCACGATGGCACTGATCTTCTGCGGTGCGGCATCCTCGCCCCGGAACGGCGCAAAGGCGATCGGCAGCTGGGTCAGGCCAACGCCAGAGACTTCGACGCGGAACTGCGCCAGGGCCGGCATGGCCACGCCCAGCCATGCGCAGAGCACGAGGCAGCCGATCTCAAACAGACGGGGGAGGCGGAACGGACGATGTGTCATGAGACGTTGTGTCATCAATGTGGTTCAAACAGTACAGGGCAAAATATTTGCCGAAAGCAGCCTGGGCCTGCATGGTACACACTGCGAAGCCCATGGCGCCGTCCAACAGCCCCAGGCGGAAAAAATAGCTGCGGATGAAAGCCACCACACCCGCGGCCGCGGCCCGGGCCATGCTGGTCTTCTGACCCGCGCGATGGCGCTGCTGCGCCCAGGCCTGGCTGTACTGCTCCAGCTTGCGCCAATAATGGGATGGGGTCGGGTAGCTGTAGTGCAGCAAGGAAGTCTTGAGCCGGCCGACCACCCCTTGTGTCATCAGCACGCGTTCATGCACCAGGTCGTCGCTGAAACGGGCGGCCTCGCGCCGGAACAGGCGCAGCACGAGATCGGGCGTCCAGCCGCAGTGATGGATCCACTGGCCGCAGAACTGAGTCAGGCGCGGAATCTCCCAGGCCACGGCCACACCGCCCTCCCCTTGCACCACCCGGGCGATCTCGGCCTGCAGCTCTGGCGGCACCCGCTCGTCCGCGTCCAGCGACAACACCCAGGGGTGGGTGGCCAGGACCAGCGCCCGGTTCTTCTGCGGCCCGAAACCCGGCCAGTCGGGCGTGACATGCACCACGGCACCCATGCGCTGCGCAATGGCCACCGTCTCATCCGTGCTGCCCGAATCCACCACCACGATCTCGTCCGCAAAGGCAACCGAGCGCAGGCAGGCCTCGATGTTGGCGGCTTCGTTCTTGGTGATTAGGATGACGGAGAGTTGGGTCAAGGTCGTACCTGAGAGAGAACAGGCCTCTTTCATGTAAAGGAATTCACTGTTACGGACGCCAGAAAATGCCCACGCCATCGGCGACATCCGGACACGGTAACGCTACGAGAGGGCATCCGTTCATACACATTGCAGGTAACCGGCGACCTCAATGGACGCGCCACGCAGCCTTGACATGATCTCAGGCCAATCGCGCTTTAAAGCGGCTCCACTTCAGAGCGCGGCGAAACTTCGGACTGGCATTAATTTCCGGGTCGGACAACTCGAGACCTTGTGCAGTCTCACCACGCCTGAGGTAATAGCGATCGAACACGGAGGACGTCATCGCCCATTTCCGCATGAACTGCTTGCGGCCGTTATTTTTGACGATACGGCCAGTGCTCTTGCACATGAAGTGATAAACCAGACTGTGACCGACTCCAAGGAAAATACGACAGCCTGCGGCCCACATTTTCATGGAGAAATCGTTGTCGCTGCTCATACCCGGGCTAAATTCGGTACTGTAGCCCCCGACAGCCTGCCACCAGCGACGATGCACCAGCGTTGGTGGCCAAGTGGCACCACACCAATCATCCTTGCGAAACTTCTGATAGTCGGCTAACAGGCCAGTCTCATCGAAATTCTGCGTATCCTGTCCAAAATCGCCCACCGATACACACGGATTGCCAGAACCCACTGGCTCAATCATAGTGCCAGACAACATGAATCCGTCGTGCCCGATTTGCCGAACCCGATCAACCAGACCACCATCCCAGTCGGGACAGCAATACATATCATCATTCAAATAAAGGATGAATTCGTGCTTTGCCTTTGCCGCCGCAAGATTGACTGCCAGGCAAATCCCGATGTTTTGCGCCGAGTGGGTATGCTCTATGCCCTCGGAGCGGACCCATTCCAAGGTACCGTCGCTCCCATCATTGACATGCACAATGATTTGATGCGCGTAAAGGCTGTTTTTGCGCAGGCTCTCCACACATAGCCTGAGCAACGAGAAGTTGTTCCATGTCGGAATGACAACGGAAAATGGTCCGACCTCGTTGATTCGTTCGGGAGTAATTTGCATAGCATCCATTGAAACAAAGGTGTCACAGAGAGTCCCTTAATTACCGAGACGCTCCAGATACGATTTGGAATACCCACAAGTGTAGCGTGAAGCTTGCTTCGACAAGAGATCACACCAGCACTCGCCAACACATGATCCACCTCGGGACCACTCTTGCAGACAATGTCACGCCGCCACCATGATGCTGTTCTCATGCACTAGACTACGCCTACGGGAGTAGTCTGCAATTGTTAGGCACCAGAATGCTCGCAGACATCCCACAACATCCAAATTGACCACCAACCTCCGCGCATGCCCTGTAGCATCACCAAGACTCGCGAATGACAATGTCCGCGTCTAATTCCAACGAAAAGTCTACGGCCAACCGGTCGCTTTACCTCCGACTTCTGCGGTACGTGAAGCCTTATCGCCGAGCCTTTTCCCTCGCAATCGGCGGCATGGTCGCCACCGCAGCAACCGAACCCCTGTTCCCGGCAATCATGAAGTATTTGCTGGACAACGGCTTCCGCACAGACAACACCCAGTTGGTCTGGATGATTCCACTGGGTATCGTCGCGTTGTTTGTCGTCCGCAGCGTTTTTGTCTACACCAGCGGCTACCTGATGATGTGGATATCCAGCCGAGTCGTTGCCGATCTGCGGCGTGCAATGTTCAACAAGCTGCTCACGCTGCCGACGGCTTACAGCGACCGGCAATCCGCGGGCCAGATTATCTCGCGCTTGGTCTATGACGTCAGCCACATTTCAGAAGCTGCCACCACAGCTCTTGTTACGATCATTCGGGAGCTTCTTACTGCCATCGCCCTCCTAAGCTATCTGCTGTATCTGGACTGGCGGTTGACCCTGATCACCCTTTGCGTAGGTCCATTGATTGCCTTCCTGGTCAAGTCATTCAGCAAAAGAATGCGCGCTGCCAGCCAACAGAGCATGGCAGCAATGCGGGAGACCTCTTATGTCATCGAGGAAACCGCCTCTGCGCAGAAGGTGGTCAAGATTTACGGCGGCCAAGCGCATCAGCAACGTCAATTTTTCGACGCTACGGAGCGCTTCCGAAGAGCACAGATGAAGGAAGCCATCCCCGCGACGGCAACCACCCCGATCACTCACGTTGCCGCCTCAATTGCCATTGCCTTGATCGCATTCCTAGCCTTGAGCCAGACCATGGGCAACGCTGGAGCAAGTCCAGGCGGCTTCGTCTCGTTCATCACAGCCATGCTGCTGCTCATTGCCCCGCTAAAACAGCTGACATCGGTCAAAACCAATCTGCAGCGCGGACTAGCGGCGGCGGAGAACGTATTTGCATTCCTCGACGCCGCATCGGAACCGGACCGAGGCACCCAGCATCTACCCAGAGTACGCGGCGAGATCGAGTTCGACAAGCTCGTCTTTTCGTACCCGGAGTCGGAGCGTCAGGCCATTTCAGGCCTATCTCTTCGCATAGAGCCAGGGCAAACAGTCGCGCTGGTGGGGCCATCGGGAGGTGGGAAATCCACTCTGAGCATGCTACTCCCCCGCTTCTACTCCCCCCAAGCCGGAAGAATACTGATTGACGGTGTCGACATCGAATCAATCACCTTGACGTCGTTGCGAGCCAACATCGCCCTCGTGAGTCAAGAGGTGATGCTCTTCAACGATACAGTGCGTGCGAACCTCGCATACGGCAGCGTCGGGGATGTGAGTGAAGAGCAGATCATTTCCGCGGCGGAAGCCGCGAATGCATGGGAGTTCATTCGGGACCTGCCTGACGGACTGGATACCGTCATAGGCGACAATGGATCACGCCTCTCTGGCGGCCAGAAGCAGAGGCTGGCGATCGCAAGAGCCATCCTCAAAGATGCTCCGATACTGATACTGGATGAAGCGACCTCGGCACTCGACAACGAGTCAGAAAGGAAAGTCCAGGCAGCTCTGGAGGTATTGATGCGCGGCAAGACAACTTTAGTTATCGCCCACCGGCTGAGCACGATCGAAAAAGCTGACCGCATCTATGTGATCAAGGACGGTAAGGTTGCAGAATCAGGAACTCACCATGAGCTTCTAAAGCTGGAAGGTGCCTACTCCGGTCTTACCAAAACAATCGGACAAGAGTGAGTCTCGAAGGATGTCATTGAGTCAAGTCAAAGCCGTTGCGAATAGCTTGTTCTGCCACCGGACGCTGATTTTTCTGCTATGCATTCAGCCTCTTTTTGTGCTTACCGTCAAAAGCTGGAGCAGCGGAGCGCTGGTCCTGGGAGGGCTAGCAAGCCTGATCGCTACTACTCTCCTGAAGCCAACGTCAACTGATCACTCTCCTGGTAAAACTTGGCAATACCACACGTTTCTGCTGTCATTCAGCCTACTTTTTATTTGTGTTGGTATCACAGGTCTGCTGCGTCAGGACTTGCATGTTGCACACCTAGATTCACCGGCACGATTTCTGTTGGCCATTCCGGTCTTCATTCTGATACGTCGCTCAACGATCGACGCGTTGACCGCTCTCACCATAACGACCGCAGCGGGAACACTGCTAACACTAGGCTATCAAATGTTACCCTCAAGCAAGCCACGGTGGGACGCCGACCGTATGTCAAGTCACTTCGCAGACCCTCTGTCTTTTGGCTACATTTCGCTTGCATTCGCCTTACTCGCTTTGACATCCATATCGCAAACAAAGCATCACAAACACGGACCAAAGCTGGTTGCTTTGCAGGGACTGGCGTTTGCAGCCGGACTTTATATGAACATACAAACACAGAGTCGAACAGGCTGGCTTGCGATCCCCGTGCTTGCTGCGATTGCTTTTTACGTTAACCGAAAAAGCGTCACTCTCCGGAAATTTTCCATTTTCGCTTCAGCGTTCATAGTTTCAACGCTAGCCCTGTACCATGGCTCGGAGATAGTGCAGAAGCGAATTGCCGTGACACTCGATGAAATCCTCAACTACTCTTTTGAAGGGGTTGCCCCGGAAACATCGGTTGGACTGAGGCTCACCTTTCTCCGCATCGCCACGGACATGATTTTGCAGAGGCCATTACTTGGATTCGGCGATACACAAGCTAGCAAGCCGGAAGTTCCAGCTAATGTGAGGGAGTATGCCTCCGACTTCGCCATCGACTTCGCACTGAGCGCAGGATTTCACAATGAAATTGCAACTACAGCCGTTCAGTACGGAGTTTTTTCTGCCTTGGCAGCAGCGCTATGCTTCGCCGTTCCTCTATCCATTTACTGGCTTGGATTGAGAAGTGAGTCATACATGAGCCGCCATGCCGCGTCCTTGGGCATTGCCTTTACACTTGTTTATATGATTAGCTCAGTCAGCACTGAAGTCTTCGGCTTGAAATACACCGTGAGCTTGTATGCCATGACAACAGCGATTCTTTGTGGAATCGTGACACGCAACGATCAGTAGCATCAACAGCCGCGCAAATGAAATCAGACGCCACTATTGCCATCACGTTTGCCTGCTACAACCAGGTCGATTACACACGCCAGTGCATAGAGAGCATGCAAAAGAGCCAGACACCCCTGGATCGCCTGGTGGTTGTAGACAACGCCTCCTCTGATAAGACGCGAGAGTATCTGGCAGGTATTGAGATCGGGCACGTCATACACAACCGATGCAATCTGGGTTGCGGCGTCGCCTGGAATCAGGGGGCTCTGGAGTTACAGGCAGACTGGACGATCGTGATGAACAACGATGTCATCGTGAGCGATGGCTGGGTCGATCATCTGATTGAAGCTGGCACACGTAATAACCTTGACATTGTTTCGCCAGCGATGATCGAGGGCAAGCTGGACTACGACTTTGAGGACATTGCCTTGAAAGCCAGCAGCTCCATGAAGGACGTACTGCGTCCGGGTTGGCCACATGCCGTCTGTCTGGCTATTCACAAAAGAGTCTGGCAGGAAGCGGGGTATTTCCGCGCCACTCCGAAGCTTCTGGGCTACGAGGACACACTTTTTTTCCATGAAGCACGGCTCGCTGGGATGCGGATGGCCACAACAGGAGCGTCTTGGATCCATCACTTCGGATCCATCACCCAATCCGCCATGAAGCGCGAGCGCGGTCTGAGCGAGAAAGATGACCTGGGTCAGCGGTATAACCATCGTCTGCTCCAGCAGTCATGGCTGGATCGAAAGCTGGAAAAACTGAGAACCCAGCGCCAGTTGAGTAGATGGCGCGAGGGTGAGATGGCCGCGTATGGGATGACTCTATGGGGACAATCGTCAAACGGAAAGATCACTTGGAATTGAACTCTTGAAATGAACCATCAAGTCGCATTTCAAGAGACCGTTCTGCATCCGATCAGAACTGCATTGAAGTACGGGACTGAGGCGATCTACTCAGACGTTCTTCACGATCCCTTCTCATACCTCAAACGAACGCCTCGCCACAAGATCGTCAAAAAATTCCTCCACAAGTACTGGTTCTTGCGCCTTACTGGCCAACTTCAACTTCTTCGTAATAAGATCGACCGCAAATCCAGGATTCTGCTTCTTTATACAGGGAAAGATTCTTTCGGTGACTCCAATTTAGAGCTTTCAGGACGCTCACTTTTACGAGGCCTCGGGATATCGATTGACCTACTCACGCTCCCTAAGCTGATGCCTCAATTCAGGGAGGACGACATCTTTTGCAGAATCTTTACCGACCTAAAAGACGTCAACATATCGGACTACAACGCCATTCTGCTCGCGGAGTTCAACCATCGATCTCTTCGGCTCAAGGCCAGACATTTTCCCGACCTGCCATTTGCCTGCCTCTTTGGCTACTTTGACGGTCCTGCACGCAACCAGTGTCACTTCAGCCATGCTGCATTCAACGATATCTTCTCCATCGGACTTACAAAGGAAAGGCTGCTGTCAGCTGCGAAGCCGTACTTAAGCTGCTCCACTGAGACTGAGCGCAGCGCTGCCGACTTGTGTCCGTCTGAACCATTCGTGTGCCTTTCTGTCGGAGGCATCGACCCGTACCGCACCTATCGTCGATGGAGCGAAGTATTACAGCTGATGGATGGTGAATTGGAACGACATGGGATACGGGATGTCGTTCTAGTGGGCTCCGACAACGGAAAGGAAATGGCCAGACAACTCAAACAACTGCAACTTGATTCGATAAGAATTACCGACCGCGTCGCAAGCCTCAGCCTTCTTCAGAGCCGCTGCGTGATCGCAAGAGCCAGCTTGTTTATGGGCTGCGATGGCGGCCTTATGCATGTCGCCCACTCGACACAGGCCCCCTCAGTTGCCTTGTTCAGCGCCAAGGAACCGCAGCAGTACTGGACGACCGAGGCCTGTCATTGCAGCGGGATACAAAGCACAGGAGCAGTCAGCGAAATCGACCCCGAACAAATCGTCGACGCATTCGTTTCAACGGTTACCACCATAACCAAAAGCCATGCGCAACCACAATCCAAGCCTAGTAATTCGCCTAGCAACCGTGATTCTCGGTAAATGATGCAGATCAACCCCTGGCTTGAAACGCCCCTTCTGCGTGGTCGTTGATGTGAGATAGCCGGCTTGTTGAGCCATCTGCGCATGACTCTCTTCGAATTGGCCGTAGGGATAGCAAAAATGGTTGACTGAGACGCCAAGCGCCATCTCCAGATCTTCTTTACATCCCCGAATTTCGTCGTAAGCCTGCTTAGGATCCAGTTGATCCAGATGCACATGATGCCGGGTATGAGAGCCGATATCCTGCCCGCCCGCAATCCATAGCCTAAGCTGGGTGATATCCATCAGGGGAACTTGGCGAATTCCGATCTCCTTGTCCCAGATGTTCGTTTGTCCGACCAGTCCACTGACCACATAACACGTAGCCGTAAAGTCATTTGCAAGCAATACCGGTAGCGCATAAGTTAGGTTATTGAGATAACCATCGTCGAAAGTAATGCCGAATACCTTTCCTGTCTTCTCGCCATGCAGATAGGGCATGAGATCAGCCATCGAGAGTCCGCGGTATCCAAGCTGCCTGAGCATTGCCATCTGCCTGGAAAAATCTGAAGGCGACACACAGAGACTACGAAATGGCGTTCCCTTGGGAGGAGCTTCAGCGATCTGGTGATAGGTCAGGATTGGTATTGGCGATGCAATGCTCTCGCGGGTATTACTCATGCTGGGCTGACCACCTCAAAAATCTTTTCGTATTCTAGAGCCGACCTCTCCCAAGTATGGGACTGCGCAAAGGCCAGTCCCTGCGAGCGCAGGCGCTCAGCCAGGTCTACGTCATCAAGAACAGTACCCAGCAGGCGAGCCAGGTCCGCACTGTTGCGCGGATCGTGCAGCAGCAGGGCCTCCTGCCCGTCATGCAGTTCGCGCGAGATGCCGCAATGCACCGGGCCGCTGACAATCACGGGCAGTCCGTGGGACATGGCCTCCAGCACGACCATTGCATAGGTGTCCTCCAGCGTCGGGTGCACCAGGCAATTCGCCGCACGATAGGCAGGTACCAGGTCATCCTGCGCGCCCAGGAAGTGCACTCGGGACGCTAAACCCAGCTCACGGGCCAGGACCACATAGCGTAGCGCGGCGCCAGGTTTCCCAGCCACGACCAGCTGTACTTCCGCTGGCAGCTGCTTCAGCGCCGCCAGCAGGGCATCCAAACCCTTGCGCTTGTAGTCGTTGGCCACGAAGAGCAGCAGCGGCGGGACGGGCGGCAGGTCCAGCATGCGCCGGGCCATGGTGCGGGTGACCGTGTCCTGCTGCAAGCTGGTGCCCGGTGTGATCACCGACAGGCGCTTGCGGCTGCCAGGATAGGCTGCCTCGCACTCCAGCCGCAACATTTCTGAAGTTGCGACGATTCTGCGCCCGGGCTTGCGTGCGAAACGAGCACCCTCCAGCCAGACATAGGTGGCCAGCCGGGGGCTGGTCCACACCTTGAGCCAGGCCAGGGCCCGCTTCCAGCCGCGTTTGCCCTGCAGCAGGTTGTAGCGCAAGGGACGCACGTGGATGGTCTGCACCTGGCCATGCCAGGTGTTCTCATGGGAGTGCACCACGTCAAATCCCCGGCGGGTCAACCACCAGCTGGCAAAGGCGAAGACCAGCTGATTGAGCCAGCGTGGTTTCTGACCCAGGCAGAACACCCGGTGGTAGGTCACGCCCGGCACGGGTTCATTGCTGTCCTGGGCAAAGACGTGGATCTCGTGCCGGCCGGCCAGCTCCTGGGCAATCGACACCGCGTAGCTTTCGGCGCCACCAGCGGTGCGGGAGAAGATGCGGTTGATGATGGCGATGCGCATGGATCGGGGCGCTCAGAGCAGCACGATGTCGTACTGCTCCTGCCACATCGACGCCTCGCTCTGCAGCGAGATGGGTTTGCCGATGAAGTCGGAGAGGCCGGCCATGTGCTGGCTTTCCTCGTCCAGCAGCAGCTCGATCACCTGCGGCGCGGCCACCACACGGAACTCGCGCGGATTGAACTGCCGCGCCTCGCGCAGGATTTCGCGCAGGATGTCGTAAGCCACGCTGCGCGCGGTCTTCACGATGCCCTTGCCGCTGCAGCTCGGGCAGGGTTCGCACAGCATGTGGGCCAGCGACTCGCGGGTGCGCTTGCGGGTCATCTCCAGCAGGCCCAGCTGGGAAAAACCGCCCAGCATGGTCTTGACGCGGTCGCGCGCGAGCTGCTTGCGGAACTCGGCCAGCACCGCCTCGCGGTGGTCCTCGCGGGTCATGTCGATGAAGTCGGCGATGACGATGCCGCCCAGGTTGCGCAGGCGCAGCTGGCGGGCGATGGCGCCGGCAGCCTCCAGATTCGTCTTGAAGATGGTGTCGTCGAAATTGCGCGCGCCCACAAAACCGCCGGTGTTCACATCCACGGTGGTCAGCGCCTCGGTCTGGTCCACGATCAGGTAACCGCCGGACTTGAGCTCGACACGCCGGCCCAGGGCCTTGGCAATCTCTTCGTCGATGCCGAACAGGTCGAAGATCGGCCGCTCGCCCTTGTAGTGCTGCAGCTTGCCTGCTGCCGCCGGCATGAACTCCATCCCAAAAGCACGCAGGGCTTCGAACTGCTCGCGCGAATCGACCTTGATGGTCACCGTGTGTTCGCTGACCAGGTCGCGCAGCACGCGCTGCAGCAGGTTCAGGTCCTGGTGCAGCAGGGACTTCGGGGGCAGACGCATCGATGCGTCCTTGATGCGGGCCCAGGTCTTGCGCAGGTAGGCGATGTCCTCGCCCAGTTCGGCGTCGCTGGAGTCCTCGCCGTTGGTGCGCAGGATGAAACCACCGCCCTGCTCGCCCACCAGGGCCTGCAGCCGCGTGCGCAATTCATCGCGCTGCGCCAGCGGGATCTTCTGCGACACGCCAATGTGGTCGTCCTGCGGCAGGAAGACCAGCAGGCGCCCGGCGATGCTGACCTGGGTGGACAGGCGGGCGCCCTTGGTGCCGATCGGGTCCTTGATGACCTGCACCATGAGCGCCTGGCCTTCAAACACCTGCTTTTCGATCGGCACCTGGGGCTGCGAAGCACGCGAGGCACTGAGCGACTCCCCTTCGGCCGGCGGATGCCAGACGTCCGCGACGTGCAGGAAGGCCGCCTTGTCCAGGCCGATATCGATGAAAGCCGACTGCATGCCGGGCAGCACGCGCGAGACCTTGCCCAGGTAGATATTGCCCACCAGGCCGCGCTCACTGGCGCGCTCGACGTGCAGCTCCTGCACGGCGGCGTTTTCGACCACGGCGACCCGCGTCTCCTGCGGCGACCAGTTGATCAGGATGTCTTCTTGTGACACTTTGAGTAGCAATCTAGATTTTGAAGCCGAACGCCTGCAGCAATTGTGCCGTCTCGTGCATGGGCAGTCCCATGATGCCAGAGTAACTGCCCGAGATATGCGAGATGAAGGACGCCGCCCTGCCCTGCACCGCATAGGCCCCCGCCTTGCCCATGGGCTCACCACCGGCCACGTAGGCGGCGATCTGCTGGCGGCTCAGCGCGGCAAAGGTGACGCGTGAGGTGCAAAGCGCCTGCGCGCGCCGACGTGGTGTCCCGATGGCCACGGCCGTCAGCACGCGGTGGCTCTGGCCAGCCAGTTCTGCCAGCATGCGCCGGGCATCGGCGGCATCTTCGGGCTTACCGTAAATGGTGCGCCCCAGGGCCACCGTGGTATCCGAGCACAGCACGGGCGCGGCTCGCAGGCCACGGCGCTTGAGTCGCACCAGGGCGGCGTCCAGCTTGAGCTGGGTGACGCGCTGCACGTAGGCCGCCGGGGCCTCGCCCGGCTTCAAAACTTCCAGTGCCTCGGCGTCCTCGTCGGGGTCCGGCAGCAGCAGTTCGTGGCGCACGCCCAATTGCTCCAGCAATTGGCGACGGCGGGGGCTCTGGGACGCGAGATAGATGAAAGCCGGCTTCATTCGCGGTGGTAGGGGTGGTTGGCGTTGATGGACCAGGCGCGGTAGAGCTGCTCGATCAGCAGCACACGCACCATGGCGTGCGGCAGGGTCAGGTCCGAGAGGCGGATGCGTTCGTGCGCGGCCTGGCGAAACGCCGGCTCCAGGCCATCCGGGCCACCGATGACCAGGGCCACGTCGTCACCCCCCAGCTGCCAGTCCTTGAGCTTGGCCGCCAGCGCCATGGTGCTCAGCGGGGTACCCCGCTCGTCCATTGCGACGATGCGGCTGCCACGGGGGATGGCCTCCTCGATGCGCTTGCGCTCGGCCGCCATCAACTGCTCGACCGTGCGCGAGCCGCGCGGTTCGGTCTTGACGGCCTTGAGCTCGACCCGCAGTTCGGGCGGGAAACGCTTGGCGTAGTCGTCCCAGGCCGTCTGCGCCCAGTCGGGCACGCGCTGGCCGACCGCGACGATCAGCAGCTTCACCGGGCCTTGCGCGGTGCCGTCTTCTTTGCCGGGGCCTTGGCCGGCTTGCTGGCCGACCTGCTGGCAGGCTTGGCAGCGGTTTTGGCCGCTGCCTTTTTCGCCGGCGCCTTGGTGGCATTCACCTTGACGGTCCTGACCGGCGCCTTGGCCGTGGTCTTGCCGGCGGGGGACTTGGCGGCAGCCGTTTTCTTCGCCGCCGGCTTGCTGGCCGCCTTCTTGCGATCGGCGGCCTGCTTCTCCTCTGCCTTCTTCAGCTGGGCACGCGAAGGATAGGCCTCGGCCACACCCTGCTTGGCCGCGCTGGCGCGGCGCAGGCTGCCGGTCTTGGCGGGCGCAGCGGCCTTGGTCGGGGCTTTTTCAGCCACCTTGGCCGCCGGCTTGTCGGCACCGAACTTCAGGCGCACCGGCGTCTCGCCCCAGAGGTCTTCCAGGTGGTAATACTGGCGGATGGCCGGCTGCATGATGTGCACCACGGCCGCGCCGCAGTCAACGATGATCCACTCGCCGTTCTCTTCACCTTCCATGCGCGGCTTGGCAAAACCGGCGTCACGCACGGCATCACGCACGCTGGCGGCCAGCGCCTTGGTCTGGCGGTTGGAAGTGCCCGAGGCCACCATCACGCGCTCGAACAGGGCCGAGAGCTTCTCGGTATTGAACACCTGGATGTCCTGGGCCTTCACGTCTTCCAGGCCATCGATGATGGCACGCTGGAGTTTCTGGATGTCTTTTTTGGCAGCGGTTTCGGTGGTCATCAGGTGCTTTGGTAGAGGTGATTGTCTTCAATATAGCGCGCAACGGCTGGGCTGACCAGTGGGGCAATGCCCTGCCGGCTGGCAACGCGGGCGCGGATGCCGGTGGCGCTGATGTCCATGGCCGGCATCTGCAGCTTGCAGAAACGGCCCGCCATCTCGGGCGGGGGGACAAAACGGGTTTCCTGGCCGGTCAACAGATCCCGGTCAGCTACACAAATTATAGCAAGGTGGACAATCTCCTCCCAATGGCGCCAGGTCGGCAGCACATCGGCCTGGTCCTTGCCCATGACCAGGTAGAGCTCGGCCTGCGGGTTCTCGGCGTGCAGTTCACGCAGCGTGTCCAGGGTGTAGGACGGGCCGGCACGGCGGATTTCCCGGTCGTCCAGCTGCACCTGCGGCAGGCCCTCAAAGGCCAGCCGGCTCATGGCCAGGCGATGCGTGGCTGCGGTGAGCGGCCGGCTCTTGTGCCAGGCCTGTCCCGTGGGCAGCACGTGCAACTCGTCGAGGCGCAGCTGCTGGACAGCGGCGTCGGCCAGTGCGCGGTGGGCCAGATGGGGCGGGTCGAAGGCCCCGCCGAACATGCCGAGTCGGGTCAGGGTCACGCGGGAAGCCAGTCCCTGCGCGGCAGGAAACGGGTGTAGAGCTCGGCCTCGGGGGAGCCCGGCGCCGGCTGCTGCTGATAGGACCAGCTCACCAGCGGCGGCATGGACAGCAGGATGGACTCGGTACGCCCGCCCGACTGCAGGCCGAAATGCGTGCCCCGGTCCCAGACCAGGTTGAACTCGACGTAACGACCCCGGCGGTACAACTGGAAGGCCCGCTCGCGCTCGCCGTACGCGAGGTGCTGGCGCCGCTCGACGATGGGCAGGTAAGCCTTCAGGAAGGCATCGCCCACGGCCCGCATCATGGCAAAGCTGCCCTCGAAGCCCAGCTCGGAGAAATCGTCGAAGAAGACGCCGCCGATGCCGCGCTGCTCGTTGCGGTGCTTGAGGAAAAAGTACTCATCACACCAGGCCTTGAAGCGCGGGTACTTGTCCTCGCCAAAAGGCAAGAGCGCATCGCGGCAGACCGTGTGGAAATGCAGCGCGTCTTCCTCGAAGCCGTAATAGGGTGTCAGGTCCATGCCGCCGCCGAACCAGCAGACCTCCTGCCCGTCGGGGCCCTTGGCCGCCAGCATGCGCACGTTCATGTGCACGGTGGGCACGTAGGGATTGCGCGGGTGGAACACCAGCGAGACGCCCATGGCCTCGAAGGGTGCGCCCGAAAGTTCGGGGCGGTGCTGGGTGGCCGAGGGCGGGAGCCTGGGGCCCTGGACGTGCGAAAAACCGCAGCCGGCGCGCTCGAACACCGGGCCGTTTTCCAGGATCTTGGTCAGGCCATTGCCTTGGAGCTGTTCGCCAGGGTCCTTCTGCCAGGCGTCGGCCAGGAAGCTGCCACCGTCGATGCCGGCGATGGCGTCCGTGATGCGTTGCTGCAGGCCCTGCAGGTAGAGGCGTACGTTGTGAACGTTGGAGTGGACAGTTGTCATGGTCTTATTTCACGATGGTGTCGGCGCGAGACACGCTGCTGTCGAGCAGGCGGATGGGGGCGGCATGGCCTGGGCGGCAACCCGTCACGCCCTCGAAGACGGTGGCCATCCGCTGGAAATCGGCGGTCTCGTCGCCGCTGAGGCGGATGAAGTCGGTGACCTTCACCGCACGTTGGCGGTAGTCCACCCGCACCAGGCCCAGCGGCACACCGGCCTGCACGGCCACGCGGTAGAAACCGCTGCGCCAGCCGGGAATGTATTTGCGGGTGCCCTCGGGCGCCAAAGCCAGCCAGAAATACTCGCCCCGTGCCCTGGCCTGCGCCAGCTGGGCCGCCGTATCGGCAACCACACCGTGGGCGGAGGTGCGCTCCACAGGCACGCCGCCCAGGCTGCGCATCCAGCGCCCGAACAGGGGAAAACGGAACAGGCTTTCCTTGCCCCAGAAACGCACCGGGATGCCGATGGCCCATTTGACCAGCAGCAGGTTCAAGAAATCCCAGTTGCTGGTATGCGGGTAGACCGCCAGCACGCCTTGCCGGGCCGGCAGGCCTTCGAAATCCACAGCCCAGCCCCTGCGGCGCAGCAGCCAGCGCGCCACGGCGCTGCCACGGAACTGCACCGGATAGGGCGTCGGATAGTCGTTCTGGCGCATGCGGGGAACGCTCAGCCCTTGATGGCGCGGTAGCCGATGTCGCGGCGGAACTGCATGCCGTCGAAGTGGATGCCCTGGGCCAGCTCATAGGCGCGCTGCTGCGCCTGCCTGGTCGTGTCGCCCAGCGCCGTCACACACAGCACACGGCCGCCGGTCACCAGCACCTGGCCGTCCTTCAGGGTGGTACCGGCATGGAACACCACGCCCTCGTCGGTATCTGCCGGCAGGCCGGTGATGACGTCGCCCTTGCGGGGGTTCATGGGATAGCCGTGCGCGGCCATCACCACGCCCAGCGCGATGCGGCGGTCCCAGTCCAGCTCGACCTGGTCCAGCCGGCCGTCGGTGGCCGCCAGCATGACGTCCACCAGATCGGTCTTGAGGCGCATCATGATGGGCTGGGTCTCTGGGTCGCCCATGCGGCAGTTGAATTCCAGCGTCTTGGGGGCACCCGTGGCGTCGATCATCAGGCCGGCGTAGAGGAAACCGGTGTAGGGGATGCCGTCCTTTTCCATGCCCTTGATGGTAGGCAGGATGATCTCGCGCATGGCGCGGGCGTGCACCGCGGGCGTCACCACCGGCGCGGGCGAATAGGCCCCCATGCCGCCGGTGTTCGGGCCCTGGTCGGCGTCGAGCAGGCGCTTGTGGTCCTGGCTGGTGGCCAGCGCCACCACGTTCTTGCCGTCACACAGCACGATGAAGCTGGCCTCCTCGCCCTGGAGGAACTCCTCGATGACCACCCGCGCGCCGCCCGCGTTGTGGCTGACGCCCAGCTTGTTGTCCAGCAGCATGAAGTCGATGGCCTCGTGCGCTTCGGCCGCCGTCATGGCCACCACCACGCCCTTGCCTGCGGCCAGACCGTCGGCCTTGACCACGATGGGCGCGCCCATCTTGTCCACATAGGCGTGCGCTGCCGCGGCGTCAGAAAAGGTGTCGTACTCGGCCGTGGGAATGCCGTGGCGCTTCATGAAGGCCTTGGAGAAAGCCTTGGACGATTCCAGCTGCGCCGCAGCTTTCGTGGGGCCGAACACACGCAGGCCGTGGGCGCGGAACTCGTCCACCACGCCCGCGGCCAGCGGGGCCTCGGGGCCGACCACCGTCAAACCGATCTTCTCCTGCTGGGCCCAGGCGCGCAATTCCTGCACGTCGGTGATGGGCACGTTTTCCAGGCGTTTGTCGCGCGCGGTGCCACCGTTGCCCGGCGCCACGTAAATCGTCTGCACCTTGGGAGACTGGGCCAGTTTCCAGGCCAGCGCGTGTTCCCGGCCGCCGCCACCTATCACTAAAACTTTCATATTTCTTTCTTACCCGTTCGCCCTGAGGCAATCATGGGGCCCGGGAGAGCGTCGAAGGCTTCGACCGGCTCAGCCCGAACGGTGTATCGCCTCACAGCGCTGCGTTGTGATAAACGTCCTGGACGTCGTCAAGATCCTCGAGCACATCCAGCAGCCTCTGCATCTTCGCAGCGTCATCGCCGCTGAGCTCAATGGTGTTTTCGGGGCGCATCGTGACGCCCGCCACTTCCGCCTTGAGGCCGGCGGCCTCCAGCGCGTTCTTCACAGCCTCGAAATCGTGGGGGGTGGTCAGCACCTCGATGGCGCCGTCGTCGTCGCTCACCACGTCTTCGGCGCCGGCTTCCAGCGCCACTTCCATGACCTTGTCCTCGGAGGTGCCGGGGGCGAAGATCAGCTGACCACAGTGCTTGAACTGGAAGGCCACCGAGCCTTCCGTGCCCATATTGCCACCCTGTTTGCTGAACGCGTGGCGTACCTCGGCCACGGTGCGCACGCGGTTGTCGGTCATGGTGTCGACGATGATGGCCGCCCCGCCGATGCCGTAACCCTCGTAGCGGATCTCATCGTAGTGCACGCCCTCCTGGTTGCCGGTGGCCTTGTCGATGTTGTACTTGACGCGGTCGGCCGGCATATTGGCCGCCTTGGCCTTGTCGATGGCCAGGCGCAGGCGCGGGTTGGCGCTCGGGTCGCCGCCACCGGCACGCGCCGCCACGGTGATTTCACGGACGATGCGAGTCCAGATCTTGCCGCGCTTCTCGTCCTGCCGCCCCTTGCGGTGTTGGATATTGGCCCATTTACTGTGTCCAGCCACGGGGTGCCCTTCAAATTTCGTTACGCTATAGGGAGTGAATTGTACTTTTAGGGACCGATATGGCTGAACCCATCCTGATTGCGCAGCACGGCGACGTGCAATGCTTCCTGCGCCCCGACAAGGCCAACCGCCACGGCCTGATCACCGGCGCCACCGGCACCGGCAAGACCATCACCCTGCAGACCCTGGCCGAAGGCTTCTCGCGCATCGGCGTGCCGGTCTTCCTGGCCGACATCAAGGGCGACCTGACCGGCATCTCGCAGGCCGGCAAGATCGGCGACAAGCTGACGAAGGTCATCGCCGAGCGCGGCCTGCCCACGCCCCAACCGCTGGCCTGCCCCACCACGCTGTGGGACGTGTTCGGTGAACAGGGCCACCCGGTGCGCGCCACCGTCAGCGACCTGGGCCCCCTGCTGCTGGGCCGCATGCTGAACCTGAACGAGACGCAAGAGGGCGTGCTGCAGCTGGTCTTCAAGATCGCCGACGACCAGGGCCTGCTGCTGCTGGACCTGAAAGACCTGCGCGCCATGTGCCAGCACGTGGGCGACAACGCCTCCCAGTTCACCACCGAGTACGGCAACATCAGTGCGGCCAGCATTGGTGCCATTCAGCGCGGCCTGCTGCAGATCGAAAGCCAGGGCGGTGACAAGTTCTTCGGCGAGCCCATGCTCAACATCGCCGACTTCATGCAGACCGACGGCAAGGGCCACGGCGTGGTCAACGTGCTGGCGGCCGACAAGCTGATGAATTCGCCGCGCCTGTATGCCACCTTTCTGCTGTGGCTGCTGAGCGAGCTGTTCGAGCAATTGCCCGAGGTCGGCGACCTTGACAAGCCCAAGCTGGTCTTCTTCTTCGACGAGGCCCACCTGCTCTTCAACGACTCGCCCAAGGCCCTGCTGGAGCGCATCGAGCTTGTGGTGCGCCTGGTGCGGTCCAAGGGCGTGGGCGTGTATTTCGTCACCCAGAACCCGCTGGACATCCCCGACACCGTGCTGGGTCAGCTCGGCAACCGCGTGCAGCACGCGCTGCGTGCCTTCACACCGCGCGACCAGAAGGCCGTCAAGTCGGCCGCCGAGACCATGCGCCCCAAGCCGGGCCTGGACATTGCCGCGGCCATCACCGAACTGGGTGTAGGCGAGGCACTGGTGAGCTTCCTGGACGAAAAAGGCCGCCCCTGCCTGACCGAGCGTGTCTACGTGCTGCCCCCGGGCAGCCAGATCGGTCCGGTGAGCCCCGAGCAGCGCCAGGCCCTGCTGGCCAACTCGGTGGTGGCCGGCGTCTACGAGAAGACGCTGGACCGCGAATCGGCCTTCGAACACCTGGCCAGCCGCACCCAGCAGAAACAGGCCGAGGCCAAAGCCGCGGGCGAGACCGCGGCGGCCCAGAAAGCCGGCGGCGGTGGCCTGCTCGACAGCCTGGGCGGCATCCTCGGTGGCGGGACCGGCCGCACGCGTGCCAGCGCCGGTGAACAGCTGATCAAGAGCGCGGCCAGTTCCATCGGCCGCGAGGTCGGGCGCCAGATCATCCGCGGGGTGCTGGGCAGCATTTTGGGCGGCTCCAAGCGCCGCTAGGCGTATAGGGTCAGGTCTTAAGGAAACTCCCATATGGCCACTTCGCCTCCGAACCCCCGTACCTCCAGCCATGCCAAAAAGGCTGGTGTGGTCAGCCCCCAGGACACGATCGAATGGCGCGTCAAGGAACTGCGCACCTTCGACGCATCCCACATCAGCGATCGCTGGGACCCGCGCCTTGAAAGCCTGAGAAAAAGCGTGAACGACGCCCTGAGCGAGGTCCTGGGAAACAACACGCCGGACTATAAAAAATTCGAGATCGAAGCCTTTGATGCAACGCTGCCCTCGGACTTCGGCGGCCGCTATTCCACCGAAGAATTGCAGCAGGCGGTCCAGGAAGGCGTGGAGAAGGCCATCCTGAGCCTCAAACGCGTGAAAGTCCTGCTGACGGAGCGCGCCAAGCAAGCACCTGTCGCACCCGCACCCGCACCCGCACCCGCACCCGCACCCGCACCAGCACCAGCACCAGCACCAGCACCAGCACCAGCACCAGCACCAGCACCAGCACCAGCACCAGCACCAGCACCAGCTGCTCCTGCTCCTGCTCCTGCTCCTGCTCCTGCTCCTGCTCCTGCTCCTGCTCCTGCTCCTGCTCCTGCTCCTGCTCCTGCTCCTGCTCCTGCTCCTGCTCCTGCTCCTGCTCCTGCTCCTGCTCCTGCTCCTGCTCCT
>CALRZY010000019.1:0-46588 GCA_943372765.1 Curvibacter sp. AEP1-3 | reverse complement strand
GGCCCGGGTTCTGCGCCGCCCATTGGCGGATCGAGGGCCAGGAGGCATCGCGCACCTCGCGTCGCTGCAGCAGCCAGCCCCCCACGCTGCGGTAGGGCTGGTCATTGGTGCCCGCATAGCCGATGCGCACCATGCGCTGGCGGCCATCGGGCTCGGTCACCCTGAGCCGGCCCGAACCCTGGATCTGGATGTTGAGCGCATCCAGCGGCTCCAGCCAGGCGATCTCGCGCCCGCGCAGCGCCGCCTGCGCTTCAGGCAGGGTGTCGATCTCCTGGCGGCTGTACCAGGGCTTGCGCAGGTGCAGTTGGGCTGGCGGCCCGTACAGGGGCACGCTGTGGCGTGCACTCGGCAGGCGCGAGGCCTCGGCCACCGGGACGTAATAGCCCGTGAGCAGACCCACCGCTTCGTTCTGAAAGGTCTCCACGCGATAAGGCTGCAGGCGCTCCAGCATCCAGCTACGGCGCTGCTCGTCGCTGCCCTGCCCCAGTCGCCGCACCTCGGCGCACAGGGGGGCAAACGTCGGCCCCGGTCGCTCACAGCTGCGCACCCACGCGGACCAGGCCTCGCCCAGAGGATCCTCGCCCAGGCCCGGCAGTTCGGCCCAGGCCACGGGCGTCCAGCGGCTGCGCGCCTGCTGCAAGACCTGGCTGCTGGCGGGCTGTGTGGGAAAGGCGCTGACCGCCCCCGGCGTCGTGGGGCGCTCGATGGCGATCGAGGGGCCGCCGGACTCGGGCGCCGGCTCGGCGACCGGCACCCCGCCGCAGCCGACCAGCGTTCCTACAATGAGCAGGTTGCAAACACAATAAAGTTGTTGGAGTCGGTTCATGCTGTTGATTTTGCTCGAAGCCCTGGGGGCCCTGCTTCTGCTGGTGCTGATCGTGTGGTGGACCATGTTCTCGGGCCGCAGAAAAGGGGAGTTGCCGCCGCAGGACGCTGGTGACGAATCCACCCGGCCGCCGCTGCGCGAGCCGAAAAAGCCGGACTAGGCTTCACGCAGCAGGTTGGCCAGTTCGACGGCCGACTTGACTTCCATCTTGTCGAAAACCCGCGCACGGTGCACTTCCACCGTGCGCACGCTGATGTCGAGCTGGTCGGCGATGCGCTTGTTGGGCAGGCCCTCGATCACCAGCTGCATCACGGCACGCTCGCGGTCGGTCAGCTCGGCCAGGCGCTGGCGCAGCCGTTCACGCGCCAGCTGCAGCTGCACATGGCCAGATGACTGGACCAGGGCCTGCTCGATGCGGTCCACCAGCGCATTGTCGGAAAACGGCTTCTCGCAGAAATCGAAAGCGCCTCGCTTGACGGCATTGACGGCCGTGGGCACGTCGGCATGGCCGGTCAGGAAAATCACCGGCAGGGCCTGGTGCAGGTTGCGCTCGGCCAGGCGGTCGAACAGGGCCAGCCCGCTCATGCCAGGCATGCGCACGTCCAGCAACAGGCAGGCCGGGCGGGGTGGCAGGTGCGCGCCCTCGATCATCTCGAGGAAAGCTTCGGCACTCTCAAACGACTGGCTGCCCAGGCGGCGCGAGCGCAGCAGCCAGGCCAGGGCCTCGCGCACGCTGGCGTCGTCATCCACGATGTATACGGAGGCGTCGATCACAGGTTGCATGGCGTGATGTTAAGGCAGCCGTCAGGGCAGGCCGGCGGGCAGCGTGAAGCTGAAGACCGTGCCCTGGGGCCGGTTCGGCTCGAAGGCCAGCGTGCCGCCGTGCTGCTCGATCACGGTGCGGCACAGGCTCAGGCCCAGGCCCATGCCTTCGGCCTTGGTGGTGAAGAAGGGCGTGAACAGCTGCTGCGCCACCTCGGGGGCGATGCCGGGCCCGACGTCGGTGACGGAAAACTCGATCCAGCGCGCGTCGGCCGGCGAGCGCCTGACGCCCAGCTGCAGCAGACGCCGGCGGATGTCGGGCCGGTCCATGGCCTGCATGCCGTTGCGCGCCAGATTGAGCAGCACCTGCTCGACCATGGTGCGGTCGCACAGCACCCGCGGCAGGTCCGGCTCCAGGCGCAGCTGCACCTGCACCCCGAGCTTGCGCGCCTGCAGGTTGACCAGGGGCAGGATGGCGTCGAGCAGCACCTGCGGCGCGACCGCCTCGCGCGCCTGGTCGCGCCGGCGCACGAAGTCGTGCACGCTCTTGATGACCTTGCCGGCGCGCTCGGCCTGCTCGGCGATGCGCCGCATCGCCAGCTCGATGTCGGCCGCCGTGTGGGCGCCCTGGTGCAGCAGGTTGAGGGTGCCTGTTGCATAACTGGACATGGCTGCCAGCGGCTGGTTGAGTTCGTGGCTCAGCAGCGAGGCCATCTCGCCCACCATGGCCAGGCGGGCCGTGGCCTGCAGCCGTTCCTGGCTGGCACGTGACAGTTCCTCGACCCGGCGCTGCTCGCGGATGTCGAGGAAGGCGCTCATCCAGCCAGTCTGCACGTTCTGCGCGTTGATCAGCGGGGCCTCGATGATGAGCACCGGGAAACGCGTGCCGTCCTTGTGCATGAAGACCGACTCAAAACCTTCACGCGGCGGCACATTGCCGGCCAGGCGGATCTCCTGGCGCTTTTTGTACTCCTCGGCCAGCTCGGGCGGCCAGTAGGGTGCCTGGTCGCTCTGGCCCATGAGCTCCTCGGCGCTGAAACCCACCATCTGGCAGAAGGCCGGGTTGACGTAGGTGATGCGACCCTGCAGGTCACGCGCGCGCAGGCCGGTGACCAGCGAATCCTCCATGGCCTTGCGAAAGGCCAGCGCATCGGCCAGGTCGCTCTCGGCCTTCAGGCGCCGGCGCATGTCCTTGCCCAGCAGCAGCAGGATGGACACCAGGGCGATCGACATGGCCGTGACCAGGGCGGTGAGCACATTGGGGAACAGTTCGGGTGCGCCACGCCAGCTGTCCATGCGCAGCACCAGGGTCGTGCCGGGCAGGTCCAGCAGCTGCTGGGCCGAGAAAACCCGGCTGCTGCGGCGTGCCGTGCCGCGGATGGCCAGGCGCGTTCCGTCCCCCTCGGTGAAGGAGACCTCGTGGCTGCGCGTGAGCTGGCGTGCCAGGTCGTCCAGCAGGTCCTGCAGCGAATACGTGGCCACCAGGTAGCCCATCACCACGCCGGCACTGGCCAGCGGCAGGCAGGTCTCCATGACTTCCAGCCCCAGGCCGTCGGTCATGGGCACGAAATAACTCGTGGAATAGGCCGGCCCGCTGATGCGCCGCGCCGCATTGCAGGCCTGGTTCACCTCGGACTGCACGCTGTCGCGCCCGAGCCGGTCGAACACCGGCGGGCGGTAGGGTGTGCCGGCCTGGGCCAGGATCTTGTGCTGGCTGTCGCGCCATTCGATGCGCAGCAGCTCGCGCCGCTCACGCAGCAGGATGGTGGCGTCGGTCGTCCAGGTCGACGGCTGGGGATCGCCGAACTGCAGGGCCTGCAGGCTCTGCAGGTTGCGCGTCAGGCGCGAACGGATGTCGCCCACCGCATCGGCGGCGTCGCGCTCCAGGCGGCTTTGCACCTGGCTGGCTTCGTAACGGCCGGCCAGCCACACCAGCGTGACCAGCAGCGCCACCACCAGCGCCGCCAGCGCCGACCACAGCACACGACGGCGCCCATGGGCGCGCCAGCGTTCCCTGCGGGATTCGACGGGGGCCATGGTCACAGGACGCGGTGCTCCAGGGCTGGCAGCTGCTGGCGGCATGCGCGTAACAGATCGGCATCGAACTCGGCCAGCACCACGCCCTCGCCTTCCGGCAACACGCCCAACACCCGCCCCCAGGGATCGACCAGCATGGAGTGCCCCCAGGTGCGCCGCCCGTTCTCGTGCAATCCCCCCTGCGCCGCCGCCGCCACAAAAGCCAGGTTCTCGACGGCACGCGCGCGCAGCAGCAACTCCCAGTGCGCCTGGCCGGTGGTGTGGGTGAAGGCGCTGGGTACCAGCAGCAGTTCGGCGCCGGCCTGCGCATGGGCGCGGTACAGCTCGGGGAAACGCAGGTCGTAACACACGCTCAGGCCCACGCGCCAGCAGTGGCCGTCGCGCGAGGGCAAATCGAACGTGACCGGCCGGCTCCCGGGTCGCAGGGTGCGGGCCTCGTCGTAACGCTCACGCCCGTTGTCGAAACGGAACAGGTGGATCTTGTCGTAACGCGCCGCCTGTGCGCCATCGGGGGCGTAGACCAGCGTGCTGTTGTAGGCACGCGGGGGCCCGTCACCCGTCGGCTCGCCGCCGTCCAGCGGCAGGGTGCCGCCGACGATCCACAAACCCAGCTCGCGCGCGGCCTGCGCCAGAAAGTCCTGGATCGGCCCCTCGCCCAGGGTTTCGCGCAAGGCCAGTTTGTCGCCCTCGTGCCGGCCCAGCAGGCAGAAATATTCGGGCAGCACGGCCAGCTCGGTCCCCTGGCGGGCCGCCGTTTCGAGCAGCGCACGCGCGCGCAGCAAGTTGGCGTCGCGCTCGACGCCGGACACCATCTGGAGGGCCGCCAGCTTCATGGCGTGTTGCCCTGCGGCGGGCTGGCGGGCGGCTCCGTCGTCTCGACCTTGTTCATCTGCGGGTCGGTCCAGCTGCCGGTGATGCGGAATTCCTGCGTGGCGGCAGCAATCGCCGGCTTGCGCAGCAGCCATTGGGCCAGGAAGGTCCCCAGGCCCACGGCCGGGTTGATGACCGTTGCAATCAGGGAGGCCGTGCCGGCGTTGATCTCGGGCACCACCACCACACGCAGGTCCTGGGTCTCGCGCGCCAGGTCGGCCTGGCCGCTCATGAGTACGGCGGCGTTCACGCCCTTCATCTGCAGGTTGTTGGTGCTGGCCATGCCCTGATCGACCTGGACGTCGCCACGCACGAAGTCGAAGGAGAAACCCTCGGTGAAGACATCGCGGAAATCCAGCGTGAGGCGGCGCGGCAGGGCCTGCAGGCTGAGCACACCCAGCAGCTTGGCGATGCCGGGCTCGGCCTTGAGGAACTGGCCGCGCTCGATGTTGACGTTGAAACTGCCGCCCAGGCTCGGGTAATCCAGGCCCATGGGCGAGCCGATCCAGCTGGCCTGGCCCTCCATGACGCCCTTGCCTTCACGGATCAGGCCCGGCATGCCCAGGCGACTGAGCAGGCCGCCGGCATCGGCCACGTCGATCCTGAAATTCATGGTGGTGCGGCGCCGTTCGCCACGTGACGCGGCCACCACAGGTGCGCGTGGCAGGGTCACCCGGCCCGTCGGCTCGCCGGCCTCCTGGTAGACGGCCCAGTTGCCGCTGGCGGTGAACTCGGCCTCAGGCATGCTGATGCGCAACCGGCTCAGCCGCCATTCGCGTGCGCCCGCATCACGCCGCGCCAGGCCGCGGTTGACGGCCTCGATCTCGACGCGCCCCAGGTTCTTGCCGCGCAGCTCCAGGCTGTTGATCACCACGTCCAGCGCCGGAATGCCGACCGGCTGTTCATCGAGCAGCTGCTCGACCCCGCGGGCATTGTCCTGCGCCAGCACCAGGCGTGCCAGGCGCGCGTAGACACTGCCGGCGCCAACCTGGACGGGCATGCGGTACTCAAGATAGCCGCTGAGTTCGCGCGCATCGAGATTGACGCGCCAGGTCTGCTCCTCGCGCGTGCCGCCGGCCACCAGCTGGTGGAAGGTCTGGCCACCGGCCTGCAAGGTGGCGCCCTGCACCATCAGGTGGGTGGGCAGGTAGTCGCGCAGCGCCGACAGCACGGGCGGGTCGACGGCGGCGCCGGGCGCGGCCGGCGCGGGCGCAGCGGGGGTGGCCACCGCCTTGCGCCAGACATCGAGGTTCAGCTCGTCGAACTGCACGCTGGCCACCACGCCTGCGTCTGGCATGGGCAGGCTCTCGCCGGCAGGCAGGCCAACGCCGACGGTACCACGCAGAACCTGCACCGCCCCCTTGTCGTGCTCACGCACATAACGCAGCGCGAGCAGCTGGCCCAGGTCGAAACGCAGCAGATCACGGCGCGGCCCGCCGGACGCGGCATCACTGCCGGCCTCGGAGACCATCAGCGCGGCCTGCAGGCGCAGCGGCAGGGTCGCCTCGGCCGGCTTGGCCAGCGGCGCCGGCAGGTTCAGCGCCAGGCCCTGCAGGCTGGAAGAGAACTGGAACTCGGGCAAGCCCTGGTTCAGGCCGAATTCGGCCGTGTACCACGTGCCGCCACTCATCTGCTGCGCCATGCCGGCCAGGGCGCCCAGCCGGCTCTCCTGACGCAGGCCCTGGGCTGTCAAGTTTCCCTGCACCCGCAGGCGGGGCAAGGCCTCGGCCGCGGCGCCCGGCAGGGTCATCGTGCCACCCTCGGCGCGCACATCCCCGCCCAGCAGGCGCCCCTGCACCCCGGCCAGGGCAAAACCGCGCTCGCTGAAATGCACCGTGCCGCGTGCGCGCGTCAGGCGTGGCAGCGCGGGTGCGAGCTGCAACTCGTTGCCCGCCAGCTTGATCTGGCCGGCCACCACCGAGCGTTCGAGCTGCTGCAGTGGCAAATCCAGCTTGAGTTGCACGTCGGCGTTGCCCAGGGCACGGGCCCGTCCCAGCACGCCGCCCAGCATGGCGTCCAGCGGCGAGGCATTGATGAGGCCGCGCAGCAACTCGTCCAGCGGCCCCGCGAGCTGCAGGCTGGTCAACACCCGCACATCCTGCCCCATGTCCGGGATGCGGGCCTCGCCCTGGCTGATGCGCAGCTGGGATGCACCGTCCAGGCGTGCGCTGATGTTGCGCAACTGCAGGCTCGCGTGGTCAAGCACCAGATCACCACGCAGTTCGGTCAGCGCAGGCCAGGGTTTCTGCCCGGCCGGCTGCAGGCCGGCTGGCACGTAGACGAAATGCGTGTCCTGCACGCTGGCCGTGACGCGGAACTCACCCTGGCCCGGCCGGCTGAAGGGGAAATCGGCGAGGTCGCCCTTGACCCGAAAGCGCGCACCGCCGGCCCAACCCTGGGGCAGGGCCAGACGCAGGTAGTCGCGCACCTCGGGCTTGATGGCCTGTGGCAGGTAACGGTGCAGGGCCGACAGCTCCGCGCGGCTCAGGCTGCCCTGCAGGTCCAGCACCCCGGGCAGGCGCGCCTGGCCCCCCCCGGTGTGCCACTTGAGCTGGAACTCACCCTGGGCCTCGGCATTGGCAAACCGCGCGTTGTTGATCTGCAGGCTGGTCAAGCCGCCCTGCAGCCGCCACTGCAGTTCGGCAGCGAGCTGGTCCAGGGCGATGCGCGGCTGCTCGAAGACACCGGGCAGTTCCAGATGGCCCTGCTGCACCAGCAAACTGGCACGGCCGCCGTCCTGGGTCAGGTCGAACTCGACCGTCAGGCCGCGCACGCCGGGCGAGCCGACGCTGCCCGGTGCGGGCTCGCCTTCGGCCATCGGCTGCAGTTGCGGACGCGAGGCCACCTCCAGCTGGGTCAGGCGGCCGCGGGCATCGAAGCGCTCCGGCGCGGCCCAGGGGCCCTGCCAGCGCGCCAGCAACTGCTCGACCCGCCCCTTGGGCGCATAGAGCTGCAAGGCCCGGTGCACGCGCGGCTCCAGTGGCAGGCGCTGGGCCAGCTGGGCCACGGTGGTCAGATCGATGCCGTTGAGGCGGATCTCGCCGCGCGCCAGCGCGCCCCCGACCGGCTCGTCCAGGCTGACACGCAGGTCACCGCCCAGCCAGGACAAACCGTCACGCGTGTCGAACTTCAGGCCCTGGGTGTAGACCTCGTAGCCCGCGTCCCGGGCACTTCCGCCCAGCCGGCCGCTCAGCCGGGCCAAGTCCAGCGCGGGCAGCTCGGGGCCGAGCTTCAGGCCGAGCTGCAGCAGCGCCACGTCGGCGGTGGCGCCCGTGACACGGCCCTGGTCCACGTCGACCCAGGCACGCAGGGCGCCGCTGCCGCCGGCCACGTCCATTTGCAGCGGCACATGGCGGCGCAGCTGGGCCATGTCCACGCGTTCGAACACGGCGTAGAGCTGGCCCTGCCAGCGCCGCCAGTCACCGGCGCTGGTAAAGAGCAGGGGCTGGCGGAAGCGGCCGCGCAGGCTGAAGCGACCACCCAATTCGACGGGCGGGGTGGCGTCCAGCCGGAGTTCATGGTGGCGCACCCCGTTATGCAGGCGCAGGTCAACCTCCTGCAGCAACAAGGGCGGGGCATCGCGCATTTCGTCATGCCAATGGATACGGCCGCCGCGCATCAGCCATTCGGTCTGCGAGAACACCCAGTCCGCCGCACTGCCGTCGGTGTCCTGCCCCTGTGGCAATTCGATGCCGGCCACCAGGATGCGGCCATCCTTCGCGCGTCGCACGTCCAGCTCGGGGCTGTCGATGACCAGTTGCTCGAAGCCCAGATTCCAGAGCGAGCGCGGCGACAGTGTGGCCCGCACGCTCGGCAGCTGCAGGGCCGTGCGGCCGTCACGGTCCAGCAGCTGCACATTGCTCAGCTCGAAGGAGGGGAACAGGCTGTCGGCATGCGCCACGATGGCACCGATGCGCACCGGTAACCCCACAGCCTGACCGGCCCGGCTTTCCAGCGCCGGGCGCAGCTCGCCAATCCGCGGCACAATGATCCAGTGCAGTGTCGCCCAGGCGGCGCCGAACACCAGCCAGGCCAGAAGAATCAGCCACAGCAGCGCTCTCGTCGAAATCGCCAGGACTTTGAGCGGCAGGGAAGGGCGGAGCGGCAGGGTAACCATTTTGCAGATCGAGAACTCGACAGGAATTATGACCCGCAACGATGCCTGCGGCCTGACGCCGGACGCGGCCAACGCCCCGGCGACAGCCCCCGCCCACGCCGACCATTCCCGTTTCGTCCAGCGCATACGGCGGCGTCACGCCGCACTGTTGTCGCAACTGCCACCCGGGCGACCCGGTCCGCAGGTACTCCAGCAGCTCTACAGCACCCTGCGCGACAGCGGGAGCGACTGCGCGGCGGCCCTGCGCATCGTCCGCCAGCTGGTCATGGAACGCATGGCCGTGCTCGACTGCGAACAGCAGGCCCCCCTGCATGACGTGACGGCCAGCATGACGGAGCTGGCTGAATTTGCGCTCGACATCGCCTGCACCGAGGTCATGCAGACCCTGGACGAGAGCCACGGCATGCCGCTCACGCCGGCCGGCACGCGCGCGCTGTTCTGGGTGGTGGGCATGGGCAAGCTCGGCGCCCGGGAGCTCAATGTCTCCAGCGACATCGACCTGATCTACGTCTACGACCAGGACGGCGACACCGCGGGCAACAGCGAGGGCCGCAACCGCATTTCCAACCACGAGTACTTCGCCAAGGCGGTACGCGCCATCTACAACCTGCTGGGTGACACCACCGAGCACGGGTTCGTGTTCCGCGTCGACCTGGCGCTGCGGCCCAACGGCAACTCGGGCCCGCCGGCCGTCTCGCTGGGCGCACTGGAGGAGTACTTCCACGTGCAGGGCCGCGAGTGGGAGCGTTTTGCCTGGCTCAAGAGCCGCATCGTGGCGCCCAAGCGCCAGCTGCAGGACGGCTCGGTCATGGCCCTGCGCAGCCTGGTGCTGCCCTTCGTGTTCCGCCGTTACCTGGACTACAACGTCTTCGATTCGCTGCGCGTGCTGCACCGGCAGATCCGCGAGCACGCGGCCAAACGCAGTGCCGGCCACCCCGAGCGCAGCAACGATGTCAAGCTTTCGCGTGGCGGCATCCGCGAAATCGAATTCACCGTGCAGCTGCTGCAGGTGGTGCGCGGCGGCCAGTTCCCCGAACTGCGCACGCGTCCCACGCTGGACGCCCTGACACGCCTGGTCAAGGCCGGCCTCATGCCGGCCGCCACGGCCGAGGCCCTGGCCCAGGCCTACGAGTTCCTGCGCCGGGTCGAGCACCGTATCCAGTACCTGGACGACCAGCAGACCCATGTGCTGCCCACGCGCGACGAGGATCTGGACTGGATCGCCCGCAGCATGGGCTACCCCGATATCTGCCGCTTCCTGACCCAGCTCGACGCCCACCGGGAGGTCGTGGCGCAGGAGTTCGACATCCTGCTCGGCGGCCAGAAGGAATGCAAGGGCTGCAACAACGGCAATGGCAAGAACGGCAACGGCGCCGCCGCGCTCCCGGATTTCGACGCCCTGCTGGAGCAGCTGCCGCCGCAATTCGGCGCCCGCCTGAGCGCCTGGCGTCAGCACCCGCGGGTGCTGGGGCTCAAGGAGGAGTCCCGCGCCCGCCTGATCCGGCTGGTGGCGCGCACGGCCGACTGGCTGCGCGAGGGTCGCGCCAGCGACGAGGCGGCCAGCCGCCTGGTGGACTGGATGGAGCCGCTGCTGCGGCGCGAGAGCTACCTGGCCATGCTGCTGGAACGCCCGGCTGTGCACGAGCGACTGCTGCGCCTGCTGGGGGCGGCGCGCTGGCCGGCGCGCTACCTGCTGCAGCACCCGGGGGTGATCGACGAGCTGGCCAGCCGCACCATGATGGACGAGCGCTTCGACCCGCTGGCCTTCGAGGCCGAACTCGACGCACGCCAGCAGGCCCTGTCGGCCGCGGGTGACGACGACGAGGAATCCCTGCTCAACCTGCTGCGCCGCGCCCACCACGCCGAGGTGTTCCGCACTCTGGCACGCGATGTCGAGAGCGTGCTGACCGTGGAGCAAGTGGCCGATGACCTCTCGGCACTGGCCGACGCCGTGCTGCGCATCACCACCCGCTGGTGCTGGGCCCGGCTGAAGAAAAAGCACCGGGAGAAGCCACAGTTCGCCATCATTGGCTACGGCAAGCTCGGCGGCAAGGAACTGGGCTACGGCAGCGACCTGGACATCGTCTTCGTCTACGAGGACGAGCACGAGGACGCGCCCGAGGTCTACGCCCTGCTGGTGCGCAAACTGATCAACTGGCTGACCGTCAAGACCAGCGAAGGCGATCTCTACGAGATCGACACCGCACTGCGCCCCAATGGCAGTTCCGGCCTGCTGATCACCACCTTCGAGGCCTACGCCAACTACCAGCAGCAGCGCGGCAGCAATACCGCATGGACCTGGGAACACCAGGCCATGACACGTGCGCGTTTCGTGCTCGGCAGCGCCGATCTTCAGCAACGCTTCGATGCCGTGCGCCAGGCCGTGATCTCGGCGCCACGTGACGCGCAGTCCTTGCGCCAGGAGATCGTCGCCATGCGCGACAAGGTGCGCCAGGCGCATCCGGTGCCCGGCGAGCAGTTCGACGTCAAACACAGCCCGGGGGGCATGGTCGATGCCGAGTTCGCCGTGCAGTACCTGGTGCTGTCAGCGTCGGCGGAGCACCCCGAACTGGTCGCCAATGTCGGCAACATCGCCCTGCTGCGCGCCGCTGAAGCGGCCGGCCTGCTGCCCGCCGGGGTCGGCAGCGCGGCCTCCGATGCCTACCGCGAACTGCGTCGTGTGCAGCACCGCGCGCGCCTCAACGAGGAACCGACCCAGGTCGAAACCGGTGTCATGCCCCGGGAGCGTGCCGCGGTACTGGCGCTGTGGTCGGCCGTGTTCGGCGCGACGCCCTGAATCACGTACCGCGGATCTTGCGCACCAGGGCCGTGGTGGAATAACCGTCCACAAAAGGCAGCGCGAGGGCGCGCCCTCCCCAGGACGCGACCAGGGCCGTTTCGGGCAATTTGGCCATGTCGTAATCGCCGCCCTTGACCAGGATGTCCGGCCGGATCTCCGCGATCAGGGCCTGCGGTGTGTCCTCGTCGAACCAGGTCACCAGATCGACAGCACCGAGAGCCGCCATCATGGCGGCACGGTCCTGTTCGTTGTTCAGGGGCCGCTCCGGCCCCTTGCCCAGGCGGCGTGCCGAAGCATCGGTGTTCAGCGCCACCAGCAGGCTGGCCCCCAGCGCCCGGGCCTGCGCCAGGTAGATGGCGTGCCCCCGGTGCATGACGTCGAACACGCCGTTGGTGAACACCAGCGGCCGGGGCAGCGCCGCCAAGCGGGCGCCGAGTTCGGCGCGTGGGCAGAGTTTGCCCAAGAAGGCGGGCAGCGGAAACGGCGCGCCAGGCGGGGCGGTCGCGGCAGGAGCTTGAGTCATGCCATGCATCCTAGCAGCGCGGCCTGCGCCAGACGGCAAAGCGTGAAAACAGCCGCGCTTTACCCCTCAATCCATCCACCGCCGCGGAGCCTGCAAAGGCATAATTGCCAGCCCATGTCGACCAAACTCGTCTCCGTCAGCCTGGATTCATTGCGGATCGGCGAGCCGCTGCCCTTCCCCTTGATGGACGCCGATGGCACGCTGCTGGCCGGCAAGGGTTACGTGATCGCGTCGCGCAGCGAGTTGCAGTCCCTGGTCGGGCGCGGCGTTTCGCTGTACATCGATGTGGCCGACTCCGAGGCGCACCACCGCGCCTATGTCGGCATGCTGCACGACCTGGTGCGCAAGGAAAAGACCCTGGGGCAGATTGCCGGCGTCCAGGTCTCGCGCTCCGACGTGGATGCCAGCCGCAACGACCCGGACCTGGCCGACGGCCCGCCCGACTGGCTCGACTACCAGGCCCAGGCCAACAGCCTCCTGCGCGACAGCGGCTCCCCCCAATTCCTGCAGCGTCTGGTGCGCCTGCAAAAACAGTTGCGCCAGCACTCGATGGGCAACGCCGACGGCGCCCTGTTTGCGCTGTTCCATCTCTCGGCCAGCGAAATCCGGATGTACAGCGCCACGCATGCCATGCTGGTGAGTGTGATGTGCGGCCTGGCTGCGCGCGAAGTGCTCAACTGGCCGCCGGAGAAGGAGCAGGCCATGTGCCTCGCGGCCCTGACCATGAACCTGGGCATGACCGACCTGCAGGACAAGCTGGCCCAGCAACTGACCCCGCTCTCGCCGGAGCAGCGCCAGCAGATCGACCAGCACGCCCTGCGCTCGGTCGCGCTGCTGCAGAAGATCGGCGTCACCGATGCGGTCTGGCTGGAGGCCGTGCGCCATCACCACAGCGTGCCGCCCGGGCCGCTGGCAGACAAGACCGAGGGCCAGCGCATGGCCAGGCTGATCCAGCGAGCCGACATGTTCGGCGCCCGGCTGGCACCACGCGCCTCACGCACGCCCACCTCGCCGGCCGCCGCCATGCAGGCCAGCTATTTCGATGAAAACCGGCAGGTGGACGAGGCCGGCGCCGCCCTGATCAAGGCGGTCGGTATCTATTCGCCGGGCTCCTTTGTGCGGCTGCAAACAGATGAGGTAGCCGTCGTGATCCGGCGCGGCGCCAACACCACCACGCCCCGGGTGGCGGTGCTGATCAATCGCGAAGGCATGCCGGTGGCCGAGCCGGTGATCCGCGACACGTCCCTGCGGGACTATCGCATCGTGGCCAGCGTGCCGCACCGCGAAGTCAAGGTCCAGCTCAACCTGCAGCGCATGCTGGCGCTGACCACCGCGAACGGTTCAGACCGCGCCTGAAACCGGCGCGGGCGCCAGCGACGCCATCTGCTCCTTGCGGAAGCGGTTGAGTTCCTGCACCGACTGGAAGCTGCGCCCGAACAGCAGGCTGAGGTTGTGCAGGATGCGTTCGACCACCTTGTTCTCCCAGGTCGCGTCGAAATTGATCTGCTTGTCCAGCCAGTGCTCCAGCCATGCGGGATCGGGCAGGCGGCTCTGGATGGTGTCGTTCGGGAACAGCGCCTTGCTCACGTGCAGGTTGGTCGGGTGCAGGGCCTGTGCGGTGCGCCGTGCGCTGGCCATGAGCACACCAACCTTGGCAAAGGCCGTCTTGGCCTCGGCGCCAAAGCGCCCGATGGCGCGTTTCATGTAGCGCAGGTAGGCGCCCCCGTGGCGGGCCTCGTCCTGGCTCAGCGTGGCGTAGATGTGCTTGATCACCGGCTCGGTGTGCCACTCGGCCGCGCGGCGGTACCAGTGGTTGAGGCGGATCTCGCCGCAGAAATGCAGCATCAGCGTCTCCAGCGCCGGGGCCGGATCGAACTCGAAGCGGATGTCGTGCAGTTCCTGCTCGGTGGGCACCAGATCGGGGCGGAAGCGGCGCAGGTACTCCATCAATACCAGCGAGTGCTTCTGCTCCTCGAAGAACCAGATCGACATGAAGGCCGAGAAATCGCTGTCGTCGCGGTTGTCACGCAGGAACATTTCGGTGGCCGGCAAGGCCGCCCACTCGGTGATGGCGTTCATCTTGATGGTCTGGGCCTGCTCATCGCTGAGGAGGGAAGCATCGAACGTGCTCCAGGGGATATCCTTCTCCATGTCCCAGCGCACGGCTTCAAGCTGTTTGAACAGTTCAGGGTAAAGCATGGCGTTCCTTCACGGTGCGGGGATTCTAGGCCGGCCCTATGACATCTGCCTGACGCAGCGGCGTTTCCGCACGCCGGGCCGGGGCATTGGAAGCGGCGGTACTTTAGTTGGGCACGGTGTCGACAAAACAGGACCGCTGCATGAGCTTGTCCTGCAGGCGCACCAGGTTGGGGTGCGCGTCACGCCAGAGGATCTGGGGGAAACGGAAGTCCAGGTAGCCCAGGGCACAGCCGACCGCGATATCGGCCAGGCTGAGGTGGTTACCGGCGCAGTAGGGCTTCTCGCCCAGGCCACGGCTCATGGCCTCCAGGCTGGCGTTGATCTTGCCGAACTGGCGGGCTATCCAGGCCTGGCTGCGCTGGGCCTCGGTGCGCTGGGGCCACACGGCCTCCATGCGGGCCAGCAGGGCGGCGTCCATGACACCATCGGCCAGGGCTTCCCAGGTCTTGACTTCGGCGCGTTCACGGCCAACCGGCGGGATCAGCTTGCCAACCGGCGACAGGGTGTCCAGGTATTCGACGATCACACGCGAATCGAACAGGGCCTCGCCGCCTTCCATGATCAGGCAGGGGATCTTGCCCAGCGGGTTGGCATCCACGATGCGGGTCTGCTCCGACCACACATCTTCCAGCACGAAGGCGTAGTCCAGTTTTTTCTCGGCCATCACGATGCGCACCTTGCGCACGTAGGGGCTGGTATGGGAGCCGATCAGTTTCATGGGTCTTTTCGTAGTCCAGGGGGCGCATTCTAGCGATTTGGCCCGGGCTGGCGTTTTCCCGGCGTCGCGGGGGGCCGGCAAACTACAATCCGGGTATGACTTTCTCCTCCATTTCGGCGCTGTCCCCGCTGGACGGTCGTTATGCCGCCAAACTCGCCGCCTTGCGCCCGCTCATGAGCGAGCAGGGTTATATGCACCGTCGCGTCCAGGTCGAGGTCGCCTGGTTCATCGCCCTGAGCGACGCTGGCTTCAAGGAGTTCCAGCCGCTGTCGCCCGGCGCACGGACCTACCTGCTCAATCTGGTGAAGCACTTCTCGGAAGCCGATGGCCACGCCATCAAGGAAATCGAGAAGACCACCAACCACGACGTCAAGGCGGTCGAGTACTGGATCAAGTCCAAGTTCGAGGCCCGGCCCGAACTGGAAAAAGCCAGCGAGTTCGTCCACTTTGCCTGCACCAGTGAAGACATCAACAACACCAGCCACGCCCTGCAGTTGCGCAGCGCGCGCGACACGGTGGTGCTGCCGGCGCTGGACAAATTGCTTCTCAAGCTGCGCGACATGGCCCAGGCTTACGCCGATGTGCCCATGCTCAGCCGCACCCACGGCCAGACCGCCAGCCCCACCACCGTCGGCAAGGAAATCGCCAACGTGGTGGTGCGCCTGCAGACCGCCTGCGACCGCATTGCAGCCGTCAAGATCCTGGGCAAGATGAACGGTGCCGTGGGCAACTACAACGCCCACCTGGCCGCCTGGCCCGAGTTCGACTGGGAGACCTTTGCGCGCAAGGTGGTGGAAACACCCGAGCCCCTGGGCCTGGGCCTGAACTTCCAGCCCTACAGCATCCAGATCGAGCCCCACGACTACATGGCCGAGCTGTTCGATGCGATGGCCCGGGCCAACACCATCCTGATCGACTTCTCGCGTGACATCTGGGGTTATGTCTCGCTGGGTTACTTCAAGCAGCGGCTCAAGGCCGGCGAGATCGGTTCGTCGACCATGCCGCACAAGGTCAACCCGATCGACTTCGAGAACGCCGAAGGCAATCTGGGCCTGGCCAATGCCCTGCTGCGGCACCTGAGCGAGAAGCTGCCGGTTTCCCGCTGGCAACGGGACCTGACCGACTCCACGGTGCTGCGCAACATGGGGGTGGCTGCGGGTTACGCGGTGCTCGCCTACCAGTCCCTTGGCACGGGCCTGGGCAAACTGGAACTCAACCGCGACGCGCTGGCCGCTGACCTGGACGCCTCCTGGGAAGTGCTGGCCGAGCCGATCCAGACCGTCATGCGCCGTTATGGCGTACAAGGCGCCTACGAGAAGCTCAAGGAAGTCACGCGCGGCCAGACCGTCACCGCCGAAGACCTGCACAAGCTCGTGCGCAGCCTGGACATTCCCGAGGCCGACAAGCAACGCCTGCTGGCCATGACCCCGGGCAGCTACACGGGCAAGGCGGCGGAGCTCGCCAAGCGGGTGTAACCCGCTTCCCCCTGAGTCGCTGCGCGCCTTCCCCCCGCGCATCCTTCGGTGGCGGGGGGACAGCACCAGTGGCCCGGCAGAGCCGGTTCCACGGTGCTCCCCGCAATTTCCCTTCGGACGTCCCATGGCCATCAAATCCACCATCTTCAAGGCCAATCTGCAGATCGCCGACATCGACCACGGCTACTACGCCGACCATGCGCTGACGCTGGCCCGCCATCCGAGCGAAACCGACGAGCGCATGATGGTCCGGCTGGTCGCACTGGCCCTACAGGCCCATCAGTTGCAGACTGTGTGCAACGGCGACGGCACGCTGGCCTTCGGCGCCGGCCTGTCTGATCCTGACGAACCCGATGTCTGGCTGCGTGACTACACCGGCCAGACGCGGCTCTGGATCGAGGTGGGCCAGCCCGAGGACAAGCCGCTGGCCAAGGCCTGCAGCAGATCGGATGCCGTGGTGGTCTATTGTTTTGCCCACGCCGCCGAGGTCTGGTGGCGCGGCATCGAGAACAAGCTGACGCGCCTGGACAAGCTGCAGGTCTGGCGCGTGCCGACCGAAGCCTCCCTGGCCCTGGCCGCGATGGCCGAGCGCAGCATGCAATTGCAGGCCACGATCCAGGAGGGCGCGCTGATGCTGGGCAACAGCCGGCATCAGGTGACCATCGAAGCGTTACGCTGGAAGTGAGTTACGCTGGCTCGACGGGTCCCCGCGCCTCTACATCGGACGCGGAACACTCGACCATCTCCTCGAGGGCTCGATGGAAATCAACAGCAAATCGTTTTGCGTTGAACAACGGTGACGTCAGCGCCCGCTCCCGCAGCTCCGCCCTCAATAGCTCCAACGTAGAGCGCGCGCTGTCCATGCGCTTGGCGATATCTACGTAATCCCCCTCGTTCTGCGCAATCCAGTCGTGGCGGGCTACACAAGCAAGCATGCTCATGCCCTGCCGCGAGATCATCGTACGTCCGGTCATGGTGATCGTCGGAACACCCATCCAGAGCGCAAAGGCTGTCGTCGTCCCGCCGGGATAGGGAAAGGTATCCAACAGGATATCCACCTGATTGTGGGCTTCCAGATAAGAATCCAGGTCGACCGCTCCCAGCATGTGGACCCGCGACGGATCAACCCCTGCGGCCACGAACTCCTGCAATAATTTTTCTCTCACACCAGGGACATCAAGCCCTCGGGTCTGCAGTCGCAAACGCGCATCGGGCACAGCACGCAGGACCTCCGCCCAGACCTTGAGCACCTGCGGCGTCATCTTCGCCACTTGCTGAAATGAACCAAAGGTGAGGTAGCCCTTACTTAGACAGGGTGGCGAAGCCAAGGGAATGTGCCTCGAAGTTTTGGGCGTGCTCATGCAAAGCCGCGTATGCGGCAAACGGTATGTCTCTTCGCTAAACCATTCGCTACTGTCGACCGGAACGCTGACTGTATCGGCGAGGATGAAATCCATTTCGTCCAGCCCAGTACTGGCCCAATATCCGAGCCAGGAGACCTGCACAGGGGTGGGACGCCATCCAAAAAGACTAAGACGGTTATCACCGGTATGTCCGCCCAGGTCGATCAGGACATCCATTCGATGCGAGCGAACAAGGTCTGCCGCAGCAGCATCGGCCATGTGTCTGATTTCATGCCACTCATCAAACGCGGATTTAACCGATGCAGTGATTGCGTGGTCGACAACATTGTTTGAATAAGCGACAAGATAAACACGTTGCCTGTCCAGCTCCTTCAAAACATCCAGCAAGAAGAATGTGACCGGGTGCTCCAGCAAATCACCGGACACGAATCCTATGCGCAGCCGTTGATCTGCTGACTGCCCCAATTCACCGCCAAGCGTTGGTCTGGTGCGCGGCGCCAGCGCCACTCGTCGTCGTACCGCGGAGGCATATCCCTCGGCAACGGTTCGATAGCGGCTGTCGTCCCGATCCTCTGCGCAGCTCATGGTCATGAGGGTCGCGGAATAGGCAGCAAGGTTCTCCGGGTCCAGGCTCAGCACGTGTGCCATGTGCTCCAGGCCCAACGACCTACTGCCGGCTTTCAGATAGTGACAGCCAAGTTCATAGTGTCTCGTGGCTGCCAGCGTCGGATCGAGGGCCGCCCCGACGTTCATTTTCTGTTCGCCCTCGGCCACCCTTCCCACGCGACAAAGCGCCGCCCCCAGGGTCATGTAGGAATCCGGCGCTGTCGCCCCCAGTCGCATGGCGACGGTCAGGTGCTCGACAACCCCTGCGTAGTCAATCTCGCGCAGGCAGTGCTCGGTCGCCCACAAGCGATAGTCGAGGCAATCGGGCTGCCTGCGTACGCAATCCATCAGCACCTCACGCACACCGTCTGGATTCCCCTGCATCCGGTGAATACCCAACAGCTCCTTGCAGGCTGGCGTGAAATCCGGCTTCAATTGGAGCGCGGACTGGAAATGTGTCAAGGCACGAGGAGTGTCTCCCTGCTGCTTCGAGATTTCTCCCTGGAGGTAATGGATTTCGTACGCTTGCGGATCGCCGACAGCGAGGTCACTGGCGTGTTGCAGCACTCCGTACGCCTCGGCAAAGTGCTCCTGCTCCATGAGCGCGCATCCCAGACAGACAAGGCATTTGATGTCGTTCGGGTCCTCTTTCAATCCCTCCCTGAAACAGCTCACCGCCTGCGCCATTTCGCCAGCGGCCAGATGGCCATTGCCTTGACGGCGAAAAGCATCGGTAGCCGATTCAAGCCGCGACGCCGATTCGCGCGGGGACTGGACACCACCTAGCTTCTCCAGCCTTCGCTCCAATAACGCCCTGAGTTGGTTCAGCATATGTGCCACAAGTCCTGAGTTTTCAGCTCGCTGATCGCCTTCTTGCCCGGTCGTCCGGATCGCTGCTCAAGCGCCCGGAGCTATCGACATTATCAGAGGCCGTTGAGGTGCATAGCAGCCATCGCGCCCATCCTGGGCGTCACTCCGTATCCGAGCGTCCAGCGAGACCACCTCACCTATATCAACTTACTCTGAGCTACTGAACAGACGGGACAGACTCCGCCGCGCGTTCAGCGTAGCGGTTGAATCGCCAGGAACCACCGTGCAGGGTTATGCGGCGCCAAGTCTGCCGCTTTTGTGCCGGCCGCATCTCGGTCCACAACTGGACTTCGTCGAAGGACCGACCGCAGCCCTTGCACTCGGGGTCACCCTGACTGGTCGAACAGATCGCGATACAGGGCGTGTCAGGGGTGCTCTCGTACCAGGTCAGCCAGGCTTGCATGGCGGGCTCCGGCATGCTGAACTCGTCGGCTTCCTGCTCGCGGAAATAGACCATCAGGGCATAGACCTCGGCCAGCGCCCGCACTGGCCGGGCCAGGGTGATGCCGTCGGGCGAGGGCTCGCGTTCGCGCCAGTAGTTGATGGCCGCTTCGATATCGGTAATGTGGATGCCTGCCATGGTGGATGTGCTGAGGTGCCGGATCATAGCGCCTGGCCCGTCGTACCCCGAGCGCGACAGCTACACGCCAAACACCTATTGGGTCATGGGCTTTTGCCCGTCATGCTTCAATCGGGTTTCCGAAGGGGAGTAGCTCCCGATTGCTGTGGTCAGCTTGCCACAGCATCCATCAGCAAGTCGTCAATACGGAGACCGCGCGGCTCCCGGCTTGCTGGGCGGCGACGTTTGACGTCAAGCCAGGCAAGACCTTCGACCAGAACCTGAGCCGGGTTTCGTCGAAGCGTGTCCTGCAGCGTCGCTGCCTGACACACACGATGGTTCCTGTCCCAGCTTGTATCGACGACAACCGGAAGTTCTCATGGACATGACCAAGATCATCGTTTATATCGACGACGCGGCGCATGCGCGCCAGTTGCTCGGTCGCCAGCACGCCTTTTCCGCAGCTCAGGGCAGGCTGCACTGGGTCATCGTGGCATGCCCACCCCGCATGGCACGGCCATGGCTGAACCATCGCGCCCGTGAGAGCTGGCGGGCCCGGTGGGCCCAGAAGGTCTTTGAAGGTATCGCGCCGCTATTACGCGCACGCGGCGACATGGTCAGCACTATCCTCGCCAGCAGCCCGCTCAACGATCTCACGCGGGAACTCCTGGCCCGCGATAGTGAGTCCCATGTCATCGATGCGCGGCGGGCCGGTCGAACGCCGGTAGAGACCAGTGCAGACCCGACCTCAGTCGGCGGTGGCTCACCTTGGCTTGTGCCTGGTGCGGTTTCGGGCATCGCCGCAGCTGCGCTGCTGATGGCTGAATAGGACAACCCAAGGCAGATGCTATGCTGGCTTACCATGAAGCTCTTGGTCAAATGGCTGCTCAGTGCGATCGCCCTGCTGGCAGTCGCGCATCTGTATCCCGGCGTTGAACTGCAGGGCTTTGCCTCAGCCCTGATCGCGGCGCTGGTCATCGGCTTGCTCAATATCTTCCTGCGGCCGCTGCTGATCCTGCTGACCCTGCCCGTCACCCTGCTGACCCTGGGACTGTTCCTCTTTGTCATCAACGCCCTGCTTTTCTGGGCGGCTGCCAGCCTGCTCGATAGCTTCCAGGTACGCGGCTTCGTCGCCGCGCTGCTGGGTTCCCTGCTCTACTCCACATTCAGTCTGGTCATCGACTCAGCGCTCGAGCGCCTGTTCCCTAAGCAATAGATCGAGTTGCCGGCTGCGTGTGTCGATGATCGAGGCTTCGATGTGGTCGGTCGCCGGGCCCTGGCGGGCCAGTTCCTGCGCGGCCCGCAAACGATCACGTGCGGCCGTGTAGTCGAGACGGGCGGCGTGCACCTCGGCCTCAGCGCGCACGGCGCGCAGGGTTTGGCCCTGGGCGGCATAGGCGCCGGACAGGAGTTGCCAAGCCTGGGCATCCCGGGGATGGCTGGCCAGCCAGACCTGCAACTGCTCGGCAGCCTCACGCGCCTGCCCACCCCGCGTCCAGGCCCGCGCGTGCAGAAACAGCACGGGTCGGGTGACTGCGCTACCTGTGTTGGGGGTTGTTTTCTCCAGGAGCAGGCTGGCGGCGCGGGGGTCGCCAAGCGCCAAGGCCAGCTCGGCAGCCAGCAGCTGCGCCTGCTCGCTTGCCCGCTGATCACCACGCACCACGAACTGCAGCCGCTCCTGCCAGCGCTTCGCCTGCTCGAACTCACGCAAGCCCAGCGCCGCCAGCACCGCGGCGTAAAGCACACCCGCCTGCTGGGCGGCTGGCATGGCCTGCGCCGGCTCGCCCTGAACCTGCAGCAAGGCGGCACGCAAGCTGTCGACCTCCGGATTGGCGAGCATGCGCGCGCGCGCCGCCAGCATCGCATGCGTCATGGTGAGCTGAGGCACCGCCGTGTGCGTCAACAATTGCTGGCGCGACTGCATGTCGGCAATGCGCTCGGTGGTCAGCGGATGGCTGCGCAGGTAGGGAAAAGCGCCGGTGTCGTTGAAACGATTCGCCTGCTGCAGTTTTTCGAACATACCCACGAAACCGCGGGCATCAAAGCCGGCCTGCGTCATGACACCATAACCCACACGATCGGCCTCGCGCTCCATGTCGCGCGAGAAATTGAGCTGCCCCTGGACCGCTACGGCCTGCCCCCCCACGATCATCGCCCCCGCAGCCCCCGGGTTGCTGGCTGCGGCCAGCGCCCCCAGTATCATCGCGCCGATCAGCCAGGGTGCCTGCTCGCCCTGACGGCTGATGATGCGGGCGATGTGGCGCTGTGTCACGTGGCTGAGCTCGTGGGCCAGCACCGAAGCCAGTTCGTCTTCGCTGCTCACCACGGCGATCAGGCCCAGATGCACCCCCAGATACCCCCCGGGCAGGGCAAAGGCATTGACGCTGCGGTCCCGTCCCAGTACGACGGTCCATGCGAAGCGCTCCTCCAGCTCGGGTGACAGCTCGCCACGCAGACGGGCCGCCGCCATCAGCCTTAACCAGATGGCCTGCACATACTCGCCCAGGATCGCATCGTCGAGATAGTCGGGGTCGCGATAGAGCTCACGTGCGATGCGGTCGCCCAGCTGGCGTTCGGCGCTGCTGCTCATCTCCGCGCCGTCGCCCAGGGCCGGCAAGGTGGACTGCGCTGCAACCGGTGTCAGAAGCTGCGCCAGGGCCAATAGCCCGGCCAGCCAAGGCTGCAGAGTCTTGCTTTGACGGATCACCTGTTTTTTCAAAACGAATCCAGCGCTAGAAAGCCACGTACTTCGGCGCTCTGTGCATCGAGCAACACCGTCCAGAAGGAGTTGCGGGCCACCATGGGCAGGTACATCAGCTCGTCTGCGCCCTTGCCGGTTTGTGCAATGCTGGCATCAATCAGCGCGGCCTGCTGCGGAAAACGCCTACCCAGTTCGCCCAAGGGCTTGGCCGCGGCCAGTACACGCTGCCGCGCCTGCGGGTAAGCCTGCCAAAGATCGGGGCGGGCACTCAGAGGTACTCCCCCTAACGCCATCAGCGTTGCAGCGCTCTCCTCGCTGACATCGCGGAAGGGCCGCAATGCCATCACCGTCGGGCCTGTGCGCGGCATTGTCTTTACATCGTCACGCGCCTGGTCCAGCAGCTCTTCCGGCACTTCGATCGCGTGCACCACGCGGAAACGATCGTATTCAAAGACCAGATGAACCGGCCGGGCAACAAAGACTGTCCACAGCCCGTAGACCAGGGCGGCCATTTGGATCAAGCCCACCACTGACAGATCGCGCACCAGTTCACTGCGGGGCTTGTTCCGGTTGAAAACAGCCAGGGTGATCAGCGGGCCCAGGATGACATCGACCGTGATGACGATCAAGAACAGTTCCCGCCCGCCGGAGGTGTTACGGTAAGGATAGGGATACCAAAGACCGAATACCAGCAACGCGGCCAGGCTGGCAACGATCAGGCTGAGGCCGAGATGGATGGTGCTGGCCTTGACTCGGTCCTTCCAGTGAAATGCTCGGGTCTGCGTCATGGACGTATGATGCTTCAGTTGTTTAGAGGTTTCGTAAATCCGGGATTTTCCATGAGTTCTCTGACCCACTTTGACGCCCAGGGCCAGGCCCATATGGTGGACGTGGCTGCCAAGGCCAGCACCCACCGCATCGCCATCGCTACCGGCCGCATCGAGATGCTGCCGGCAACCTTGGGAATTATCGAGTCCGGGACAGCCAAAAAAGGCGATGTGCTGGGCATTTCCAGGATCGCGGGTATCCAGGCTGCCAAGAAAACCAGTGATCTGATTCCCTTGTGCCACCCGCTGGCGCTCACTCGGGTCGCTCTGGATTTTTCGCTACACCCTGCGGCGGCTGCGGCACCGGCCCACATCGTCTGCACGGCGACGGTGGAAACCGTCGGCCCGACAGGGGTCGAAATGGAAGCTCTGACCGCCGTCCAACTTGCCCTTCTGACCATCTATGACATGTGCAAGGCTGTCGATCGGGGCATGACCATCAACGACGTCCACCTGCTGGAAAAGCATGGTGGCAAGTCGGGCAGTTACCTGGCGCCCTGAGACTTCGTCATTGCGCTGCGCCTGGCATACGCTGCCTTGCCGCCCAACGTGCATACTCCTGCGGGTAGGCCGCCTTGTATCGCGCCAGATAAAAGCGTGCCTCCTCGTTTCGCCCCAGCAAGACTGCGCTTTCGATCAGCTTCTCCACCACCCTGGCCTCCGGTGAGTAATGCAGGAGCTGTAAGCCCATGACATACAGCTGCTCTGCATTGTTCGGCGTCAGCGGTGTGGTGGTGTACTCGGCAAAGCGCACCTGATGCTGAAACAGCCATGAGCCACGGATTTTCTCAAGGGTGTTCTCCCGATAGGCTGGCGCTCTTTGTTCTGGTGGCAGATAGATTTGGCTGATGCGGTGGTAGTCCCATGATGCATAGGCCACACTCATCAGCAGACTGCTTGCCAGAATGAGAATCGAAACCGATCCGCGCTTTACCTTGGTTCCAACCGCCTTCTCCGGCTTGCTTGGGAGCCACAGAAGCACTAGGCAAAGCACCAGCCCCATCTGGAATGGCCCGTACCATAGTGGGTACTCCAACTGACTATGTAACAGTATCAGCGCCAATACTCCCCAGGCCAGTTGGCGGTCGGGGTTAGTATCAAGCCAGGGTCGTGCTCGCAGAATCAGCCAGGTCGCGCCGCCACAAACTAGCAATGCCATGGGGATGCCCAGTTCCACCGCCAGATGCAGTGGCAGATTGTGAGCATTGCCAAGGATCTCGCAAAAACGAGGGCCTTCGTAGTGCGTCATGAAGTGCGCATAATCCAACCCGCCCCACCCCCAGCCCAGCCAGGGTCGTTGCCAGATCAGATGCAGCACATTACTCCACAAGGTCAGGCGGCTGGCGCAATCTGCGTCGCTGCGGCTCAAACGACCCAATAGACCCCACCCGGACAAATCCCCACCCAGCAAGGCGGGCAAGATCCCCACTGCTGCGCCGTACCCCACCAGCGCCACCATCAGCGTGCGCCTTGTGTCCGCTCGCCTCAACCCGCCCCAGAACCAGGTCAAACCTGCTAGCAACAGTAATTGCAGCAGGCCCGTGCGAGACGATGAGGCTGCATTGCCCGCAGCCAGCAGAACCGCTGCCGAGGGCAAGCAGATACGGTAGAGCCGGCCCTCATTCCAGGGCATCCTCTTGCGCACCGTGCACCACAGCAAGGATGCCAAACCGATATTGGTCAATGTCGCAAATTGATTACGCTGGCGCAGGTTGGCAAAAGCTTCACCGACGCCCGTAGACGGACTCATCAAGGGGACGAATTGCCAGGCCACCCCGAAGTACTGACTCAGACCCATTGCACTACTGATCAACGCCGCTGTCAGCCAAGCTACCGGTACGATGCTTGAGGCTCTGCCTTGCAAAAGCTGACGATGCAGCAAGGCTATCAGTATGCCCATGCAAGCCACGCTGAATAACCAAGGGACGAGAGCCGGGCTTGGCCCGCCAAGCGGCGGTAGCAGCCAAGGCGCGGCCACGACCAGCAGAAAGGCCAAGCGCTGCGTTTCCGCGCCGATTTTCAAGGCAACTGTAGCTGATTCAATTCTGGATAAGAGTTCAAGGCAAGCTCTTCCCACTTTGTTTTGATCGTCCCATAGGTTTTTTCGCCCAACACAGTCCGTATAACGCGCATTTGCCTTATCGCCTCATCGGGATTGCCATTGAGTGCCAGCGCTAATGCATACCGATTGAGGGTCGCTGGTCCTGGATGACGTAATGCCACTTTGCGAAGCAGGTCCAAGTCCCCGCCATTCATGTTCGGCGCGGGGGCGATGCGCGCGCCCTTGAGCAAGGCATCCATTTGCGTCAGTAAATGCAATTGTGGCCTCTCATATCCCGCTTGCGTACTACCCATGCGCAAGGACTCAAATCGGATCACACGATAGTCTTCTTCAATCTTGAAGTACTCCACAACTGTCCCTGCCCCCAAAACAAGCGCGATCATCAATGCGGCGTCTGCCCAGCGTCTTTTGATTTGCCATGCAGCATGCCCACCCACCTCGGCTTCCGCCCTGCCCAGCAGAAACATCAGAGGCGCCAGAAAATAGGCGTAAGCAAAGGGAAGTTCCAACATGGAGTGCACGGCCAAGGGCAGCACTGCGGCCAACGCATACCACGCATTGAGTGAGCGTACTGCAGGCAGACGCTTCCATAACCAATGCCCAACACCTAGGATCGCCAACATGGTCAGCGGCAAGCCCATGCCCAGCCCCATATCCAGCAAGATGTTGTGGCCATAGGTGAACAGCTCGGCCTTCGGATAGGCATGGGCGACAGCATTGTGCGCTGCAGAGACTTCGCGCAATCCCCAGCCCATCCAAGGATGGATCAGCACAGCCTGCCACAGCTGCGGCCAGACCACCAGCCTCATACCGCCGCTGGTATCAACCTGCGCTCCAGGCGAACTCACCTCCATCCGCCACATGATCTGGGGCCAGAGCCAGAACGCGAGAAAAACAAGTGCCGTGAGCGTTAGCACAACGTTGAGCTGCAAGCTAAAACCAACACGGCGCTTCCCTACGAGCCACCAAACGAGCAGTGCCACCAGGCTCAGCATTCCGGTACGTGACTCCGTCAGAATCACGCCTGAGGCGATTACTCCGAACATCAGACCGACGCTCCAGTACCCCAGCTTTTTGTTTTCCCACAAGTAAACCAGACTTGCCAGACCCATCAAGAGCAGAGTTGCCAAGTGGTTGGGTTGGCTCAAGTTTCCACCGGGGCGTCGAAGTTGCGGCATACGCACTATCCAGGCGCTGGTCTCCCACACATCCAGCACTTGTACCCAGGCGACTATGCTGGACAAGAACGCCCCCGCCAGCAGTGCGCTAGCCATCAGCAAAAGCGGCTCGGGCTGATGCGCAAAACCTTTTGAGCTCACCCCCCTTCCTGCGGAAGCAAAACCCAAGGTTACAGCCGCCAAGCAAAGGCCCACATACAGGCCAAGCACCAGCGCATCGCCGGCATACTGGATTTGTCCTGAGAGGGCCTGCACGCCGATCAAGGCCAACAAGCCCAAGAGGCCCAGGCCCAAGGCAGGAACGTCCAGTGCAGCCGACTCTCCTGATCCACGCCTTGTAAGCCATAGTCCCCGCGCGCTCAGCAAGACCACCGCCATGAATACCATCACCTCAGCGTGCCAGCTGATCCAGGGCGGGAAATGCTCCGTGGATAACCATCCGAGAATCAAGAGCAATGCCGATAGGTACAAGAGCATTTTCTATGCTGAAGAAGAAAAGGGCTCCGAAGAGCCCTTTTGAGTCATTGCCAGTCCAGCCTCAACGCATCACGGTGCAAAGGTACCAGATGTGACAATCGCAGTCGAGCGGCACGAGCCGGGCAAATACTTCGCCGGCATGGTCCCGGAGGGGCCGCATTCCCAAGCCTGTACCTGCTGCGCCGCATTCAACGTAGGCGTCAGGACCACATAGGAGCCGGTTGCCGGGATTTGCGGAGCGAGGCCAATCACGGTTGCACGGATATTGCCTGCGGCATCGGTCTGAACCGCACCCACATACTTGGTCGGGCCCTGGCTGGCGCCAGTTGCAAATTCACAGCCCCAGTTGCCGCCAGTCGGCAGAGAACCTGCGCTATTGCTTTGATAGACTTCCGTTACGCTGGTACGGCAAGCAGAAACCCCCAGGATCACTTCCGACACCTTGGCGCGCACAGTGTAGTCTTGATAAGCCGGCAGGGCGACGGCGGCCAGAATACCGATAATCGCGACCACGATCATCAGTTCGATCAGGGTGAAACCCTTTTGCATTGCACGCTTCATAGAAAGCTCCTTGGTTAAATGAATGGATACAGCTGGGCTGTATGTGTCTTACTCAGCAGTTTCCATGCCAGACCGAAACCGTGAATTAAGTTGTTGCTTTGGGGCGAATTCCCTGAATTCAGGCCAACATCAGGTTCATTTCTGTCCAATCTCGGTCCTCGCATGACATTTTTGTCCGGCCAGCTTTGTCACTTGATGCAAACTTGGCGCACCTGCTTCAGATCGGTCACCCCCAGCATGATCTTTTCCATGCCGTCCATTTTCAGCGTCCGCATGCCGCTTTCCACGGCGGCGGCGAAGATCTCGGCCACCCGGGCCCGCTCCTGCACCAGCTTCTTGATATGGTCGTCAGCGATCAGCAGTTCGTGCAAGCCCAGCCGGCCCTTGTAACCGGTCTTGTTGCATTTGTCGCAGCCCACCGGCTTGTAGAAACGCAGCTTGCCGTCTTCGCCGTAGTTGACCACCCACTCTTCGTAGAGTTTCTGGGCTTCGCCGCTGAAATCGGCCTTCCAGGCCTTGGTGTTGCGCAATTCCTGGGCGTACTCGGAGATGAAGCTGTTGACCTCCGAGGTACCCGGGGTGTACGGCTCCTTGCAGTCGCAGAGCTTTTTGGCCAGGCGCTGCGCGAGGATGCCCAACAGCGCATCGGCAAAGTTGAACGGGTCCATGCCCATGTCCAGCAGACGGGTGATGGACTCGGGCGCCGAGTTGGTGTGCAGGGTGGAGAACACCAGGTGACCGGTCAGCGAGGCTTCCACGCCCATGGACACCGTTTCCTTGTCGCGCGACTCGCCGACCATGATGATGTCCGGGTCGGCGCGAAGGAAAGCGCGCATGATCAAGGCGAAGTCGATGCCGGCCTTCTTGTTGATCTGCACCTGCCGCAGGCCCTTTTGCGTGATTTCCACCGGATCCTCGGCCGTCCAGATCTTGGTGTCGGGCGTGTTGAGGAATTTCAGGATGGAGTGCAAGGTGGTGGTCTTGCCAGAGCCGGTCGGGCCGCAGACGTAGAACAGACCATAAGGCTTGCTGACGGTGGACTCCAGCCGCTCGCGGTTGTGCGTCGTCAAGCCCAGCTTCTCCAGCGGTATCGGTTCGCCCGCAGCCAGGATACGCATCACCACGTCTTCGACACCCCCGGCCGAGGGGATGGTGGCCACCCGCAGCTCGATGTCCAGCGGGCCGTACTTCTTGAACTTGATCTTGCCGTCCTGCGGCTTGCGGCGCTCTGAAATATCGAGGTCGCACATGATCTTCAGGCGCGTGACCATGGCCTGCCGGAAGTGGGCTGGCACTTCGATATAGGGCGCCAAGGTACCGTCGATACGGAAGCGGATACCGGTCTTGAGCTTGCCCGGCATGGGCTCGATGTGGATGTCTGATGCCTTCTGCTGGTACGCCTCGATGATGATCTTGTTGACGAACTTCACCAGTTCGTTGTCGGCCGCGGCCGACTCCAGCGAATCGTCGTTGCCCCCGTCATCGTCCAGCGGGCCGCCCATGTCGGCCAGCAACTGGTCAATCGTGGTGCCATCGACGACGGCGCCGAAGAGCTGGGCCAGCGTCTGCTCGAATTCGGTCTGCGTGGTGACGCGGTAGGAGAACTTGTTGATGCGCGAGAACACCTGCGGCACCACCCGGGCGCCGCGCGTAGCCTCGGGGTCCAGGCACATGATGACCAGGCCTTCAGGCGACTCTTCCAGCGGGATCCATCCCTGGCCTTCGGCGAATTCACGTTTGAGCGAACCATGCAGCATTTCGGAACGGATGCGCCCCGCGTTGAACGGCTCGTAAGGCACGCCAAAGAACCTCGCCAGCGAGGGGCCGACCTGGGCCGGCGTGATCTGGTGCCGGCTCAGCAATAGATGCTCGACCGGCTGGCCCTCGTTGCGCGCTTCCTGCACGCAGTCTTGCAGCTGCGTGCCTGTCAACAGGCCATCAGCGACCAGGCCGTCGTATTTGGTGGCCCGGATACGCTGCGGCTCATCCGCCTTCTGCAGGCGCTGGCGGATGGCCGTGGCCAGCGTCTTGGACAGCTGGATGACGCCCTTGACATCGAGCTCGCTGAAGGACTGGTCGGCCTTGTTGTTGATGACCTGGAGCACCCCGTACAGATTGCCGCCCTCAAGGATGGGCGACACCAACATCTGCTTGGTGCGGTAGCCCGAACGCTTGTCGACCTCCTTGAGGAAGGTCAGCGAGGGATGGATCTGCTTGAGCGCCTCCTCGTCGTAGACGTCCGCCAGATTCAGCAGCTTGCGGCTGAAAGCCACATACCCTGCAATGCTCTGCGGGCTGATGGGCAACTTCAGTTCGCGGCTGCTGGTCAGACCAGTCTTGATCTTGGAGACGATGGATGTTTCGTCATCGCTGATCGCATACAGCGTGAGTCGGTCCGCGTTGAAGAGTTTGCAGATCTCGGGGCTGACCTCCAGCATGATCTGCTCCACGTTTTCGGTCTCGTGGATGCGCAGGACCACCTGCTTGAGCTGGCGCACAAACAGCGCCTCGAAGGATTTGTCCTGCTTGTCCGAGCTGGGCTGCTGCGAATCGGGAAACGGCGGATCAGACGGGATGCCACCACCCGGGGGTTTCATGACAGCACTCATAGTTCAAACTCCTGCCCCGCTTTAAGCCAGCGTATGTCATGCGCCGCCGGTCTGGCACTCGGGCGATGGCCTTCCAACTTGCGGATTTCGGACATGATCAACTCGGTTTCTGCAGGTTTGGTGTGCGTGATGTAGATCGGGTAGCTTTTATCGACAGCAATGCAGTCCAGCTCCTGGGCTAGCACCGCGGGTGAGAGGTGCTGGCTCATTTCGGCCAACTGGCTTTCGCGGCTGCTGAAGGCCGTTTCGATCACCAGCATGTCGACGTCCAGCTGGTTGACCCGGCGCCAGAAGGCCGGGTTGGGGCCTGTGTCACCGGAAAACACCCAGCAGGCCCGCTGCGCCATCACGGCAAAACCCACGGCAGGCACCGTATGCACCGCGGGCAGCACCTCGATGCGCTTGTTGCCGATGTCCAGCACCTGCCCCAACCTGATTTCTTCAAAACGGATGAAAGGCGCATCTACCGTGGGCAAGCGCGTGAAATCAGGCCAGATGACGTCATTGAAAATATGCGTTTTCAAGGCTGCGATGGTGCCAGCCAGGGCGTGCACCAGAACCGGTTGGCTGCGGCGTGTTGCGATCGCGTCGAGCATCAGGGGCAGGGCGGCCACATGATCCAGGTGGGCATGGGTGAGCAGTACATGGTCGATGCCCATCATCTCGTCCATCGTCAGGTCACCGACCCCGGTTCCCGCATCAACGAGCACATCGCCGTCGACCAGAAAGGACGTGGTGCGGCAATCCCTGGCAATCGCGCCTGAGCAGCCCAACACACGCACCTTCATGACCACTCCTTAGTCTGCCTGCGCGAGACGCAGGCCTGCAGGTTTGCATGGGGCCTGGCAGCCCCGCTGCAGACTCAATTCTGGATGAACTGCATTTTCGTGCCCGCCAGTTCGATCATGTCCCCGCTCTTGAGCGCCACAGGCTCGTTGCCTATCGGGGCACCATTGAGCAACGGAATACCCGAACCTTCGACATGGGCCACGACGTAACCCTGGGATCGACGGGAGATCGATGCCACGGCCACACCTGGCTTGCCTACCGTCGTGACCGCCTTGGTCAGGGGCACTTCGCGACCGGAAGCCGTGCCCGAGAGCACACGCAAGGCACCATGGAGATTGTTGCCTTCTGGAGGCGGCGAGGACAACGGTGTCTCTCCGGGCTTGAACAGCATGGTCTTGTCAAAGTCCGGCGCTTCGGCTTCGTTGACGAACTTTATCTTGTACTTGCCGACCTCGATGGTGTCGCCATTCTGCAGCGCCTGCTTCTTGGCAGCCTTGCCATTGACATAGGTGCCATTGGTGCTGTTGAGGTCTTCCAGCATGACCTCGTTACCCGTCATCTGAAGCGCAGCATGTTCGCCACTGACCGCCAGATTGTCGATCACCACGTCGTTGTATGGTCGCCTCCCCAGGGTCGTGCGTTCTTTGGTCAACTGCACTTCCTTGATGACAACACCGTCGATCGATACGATCATTTTCGGCATGCCCGACTCCTATTCCTGTTGCCCGTTGTAAATTATCTTCGTCATTTTCCCAGCAATCTGGCCATTAGACCGCGCTTTTCAGCGCCCGCCTCGGCCTGGACGAGCAGGACCGTGATATTGTCGCGGCCGCCATGCGCATTCGCCGTGTCCACCAGGGTTTTCGCCCGCAATTCCGAAGACAAGGGCATTTGCATGATTTTCGCAATGTCCGGGTCTCTGACCATGTCGGACAGGCCATCGGAACACATCAGGTAGACGTCGCCGGGTTCAACCACGTGCTCATGCACTTCCAGCAGAACCGCATCGTCCACACCCAGGGCGCGCGTCACCAGGTTCTTGTTCATCGACAGGGCTGCCTGTTCGGGCGTCAGCAATCCCGCGTCGATCTGCTCCTGCAGCAGTGAATGGTCCCGCGTGATCTGGACCAGCTCACCCTGGCGCAGCCGGTAACAGCGGGAATCGCCGATGTGTCCGATCACCAGGTCGGCACCGCGGAACACGCCAGCCACTAGGGTGGTCCCCATGCCCGAATAATGCGCATTGGCATGGGCCGCCCGGTAAACAGCTGCATTGGCGTTACCGACGCAGATTTCGAGCGCCCGGCGGATATCTTGCACCGTCGCCACTTCGGCGGATTCGGCGAGCCAGCGGCTCATCTCGGAGTTGATGATGGAAGTCGCCATGCTGCTGGCCACTTCACCCGCGTTATAGCCACCCATACCGTCGGCCAGAACGGCCACCCCCGAGCCCTCGTCAAAGCCAACCGCGTCTTCGTTGTTTTCCCGCGTCAAGCCGGAGTCGGTCTGCGCAAAAAACCTGTAAATCATGGCGTCTGTCGTCATGGCTCAATGATTCACCACATCGCTGAACCGCCGAACCAATGGCAACCGGGAGGTGACAGCAATGTCGTCTGTTAAGGAGTGCATATGCGAGGGCACGGCAAACATGGGCCTCACTTGCGATGGAGACCGCCTGCTGAAAAATGAAGTTGCCAATTCGTGCCTGTTCAGATCCGGGGGTTACGTCGTCAGGTGTCCCAACAAAAACGAAAACAGCGTATCACGTACGCCATGCTAGCTTTCGACATTAGCAGAGCAGGCTTTGCCCGGCAAGGCAGTAATGCACAAGGCCTTGTCGTTTTTATGCAAAACAACAAGGCCTGCGGATGACCCGAAATCAGCCAGGCATGAAACCTGGCGACAACTCAGGCCTGCGCCAGGGCTTTCTTCTTCTGGGCGATCTTGCCAGCAACCAGCACCAGCAGGGCACCCGCGATACCGAAGGCGTAGTTCCAGACCTTTTCCTGGGGCAGATAGTCCACCACCGCCGGATCGGTATGTGCCATTGTGCCGGCAATCCAGCCCAGCAGCATGCCGCCCAGGGTGATGATCATGGGGAAACGGTCCATCAGCTTGAGCACCAGCTGGCTGCCCCAGACAATGATCGGGATGCTGACCAGCAGGCCGAAGATCACCAGGGCCATCTGGTGTTCCTCACCCGCACCTTGGGCTGCACCGGCAATGGCGATCACGTTGTCCACACTCATCACCAAGTCGGCCACGATCACGGTCTTGACAGCGCCCCAGAGCTTGTCGCTGCTCTGGATGTTGCTGTGCTCGTCTTCGTCCTCGGGGATCAGCAGCTTGACGCCGATCCAGATCAGGAGCACGGCCCCGACGATCTTCAGATAAGGCACGGCCAGCAGCGCCAGTGCAAAGGCGATCAGGACAACGCGCAGAATGATGGCACCTGCAGTTCCCCAGATGATGCCCTTGCGACGCTGTTCTGGCGGCAGCGAGCGGCACGCCAGGGCGATCACCACGGCGTTGTCACCACCGAGCAGGATGTCGATCAGGATGATCTGTCCTACGGCAACCCAGAAATGGGCGGTCATAAATGCTTCCACGGCTGTCTCTCTTTTTTAATCGGCAGCGCCAGAGCGCGCCTGGGTTTGAATGAACAAGCCCGATTGTCCGAGCGGACTACCGGGCTTGGTATTGTGGAAAACCGCAATTCTTGACCGCGCTCAATGAAACGAGGTCGGCGGAGTTCCCCGGATCAGAGCAGGGCCTTGAGCAGCTTGGCCATTTCCGAGGGGTTGCGCGTGATCTTGAAGCCACATTCTTCCATGACGGCCAGCTTGGCGTCAGCCGTGTCGGCACCGCCGGAGATCAGCGCACCGGCGTGGCCCATGCGCTTGCCGGGAGGCGCCGTCACGCCGGCAATGAAGCCGACCACGGGTTTTTTCATGTTGGCCTTGCACCAGCGGGCGGCTTCCGCCTCGTCCGGGCCGCCGATCTCGCCGATCATGATGACAGCATCCGTATCGGGATCGTCGTTGAAGGCCTGCATCACGTCGATGTGCTTCAGGCCATTGATCGGGTCGCCACCGATGCCGACGGCGCTGGACTGGCCCAGGCCGATTTCGGTCAGCTGCGCCACCGCCTCATAGGTCAGGGTACCAGAGCGCGAAACCACGCCGATGCGGCCCTTGCGGTGGATGTGACCGGGCATGATGCCGATCTTGATCTCGTCGGGCGTGATCAGGCCGGGGCAGTTGGGGCCCAGGAGCAGGGTCTTCTTGCCACCCGCGGCTTCCTTGGCTCTCATCTTGTTGCGCACCATCAGCATGTCGCGCACCGGGATGCCTTCGGTGATGCAGATGGCCAGGTCCAGGTCGGCCTCGACGGCTTCCCAGATGGCGTCAGCGGCACCGGCCGGCGGCACGTAGATCACGGAGACGGTGGCGCCGGTCTGCTTGGCGGCTTCCTTGACCGAGGCGTAGATCGGGATGTTGAAGATCGATTCACCGGCCTTCTTGGGGTTCACGCCGGCCACGAAGCAGTTCTTGCCGTTGGCGTATTCCTGGCATTTTTCCGTATGGAACTGGCCGGTCTTGCCGGTGATGCCCTGGGTGATGACTTTGGTGTCTTTGTTGATGTAGATCGACATGACGGTTCCTTTACTTGGCGGCCTTGACGGCAGCGACCACCTTCTGGGCAGCTTCAGCCATGGTGTCGGCACTGATGATCGGCAGACCGGACTCGGCCAGCATCTTCTTGCCCAGCTCTTCGTTGGTGCCCTTCATGCGCACCACCAGCGGCACGCTCAGGTTCACGGCGCGGCAGGCGGTGATGACGCCGGTGGCGATGGTGTCGCACTTCATGATGCCGCCGAAGATGTTGACCAGGATGGCCTTGACCTTGTCGTTCTTGAGCATGATCTTGAAGGCTTCTGTGACCTTTTCGGGGGTGGCACCGCCGCCGACGTCCAGGAAGTTGGCCGGCTCGGCGCCGAACAGCTTGATGGTGTCCATGGTGGCCATGGCCAGGCCGGCACCATTCACCAGGCAGCCGATGTTGCCATCCAGGGAGATGTAGGCCAGGTCGAACTTGGACGCCTCGATTTCAGCCGGATCTTCTTCGTCCAGATCACGGTAGGCCACGATTTCGGGATGGCGGAACAGCGCGTTGGAATCAAAGTTGAACTTGGCGTCCAGGGCAATGACGTTGCCCTTGCCGTCGCGGTTGAGCGGGTTGATCTCGACCAGCGAGGCATCGGTGTCCATGTAGCACTTGTAGAGCTTCTGGCAGATGTCGATGAACTGGGCTTGCGAGTCGGCCGGCATGCCCACGCCCTTGGCCAGTTCGATGCCCTGTGCGGGGCTCAGGCCGGTGAGCGGGTCAACGAAGACCTTGACGATCTTCTCGGGCGTGGCGTGCGCTACTTCCTCGATGTCCATGCCGCCCTCGCTGGACGCGATGAAGGCTACCTTCTGCGTGCCGCGATCGGTCACGACGGACAGGTAGTATTCCTTCTGGATGTCGGCACCGTCCTCGATGTAGAGGCGACGCACCTTCTGGCCCTCGGGGCCGGTCTGGTGGGTCTTGAGCTGCATGCCCAGGATTTCGCCGGCCAGACGCTTGACGTCATCGATGGACTTGGCCACCTTGACGCCGCCGCCCTTGCCACGGCCACCGGCATGGATCTGCGCCTTGACGACCCAGACCGGGCCGCCGAGCTTCTGGGCAGCCTCGACCGCCTCCTGGACTGTGAAGGCCGGAATGCCGCGCGGCACAGGCACACCAAACTGACGCAAGATTTCCTTGCCTTGGTACTCGTGGATCTTCATGAGGGCTCTCTCAGGAAATGGATTTCTGTCCGACCACGGAACCGGTGTGTCCCGTAGCTGGTGCTGGATGTAGCACAGCCTTGGAATGTATCATGTTGCTCTGCACAAAACCGGTGCGGCCCGCACCTGGGTCCATAAAATCCGTCCATCAAGGCATAAGCCATGTCCGCCAAGAAAATCTTCATCGACGGGGAAGCCGGCACCACCGGCCTGCAGATCCGTGAGCGCCTGCTGGCCATGCCGCACATCGAACTGCTGAGCATCGCCCCCGAGCGCCGCAAGGATCCGGTGGCCAAACGCGACCTGCTGGCGGGCGCCGACCTCGTCATCCTCTGCCTGCACGACGAGGCGGCCATCGAAACCGTGGCACTGGTCGACGCGCTGGAAAAAGCCTCGGGCCGCCCCGGCCCCAAGATCATCGACGCCTCCACCGCCCACCGCGTGGCGCCGGGCTGGGTCTATGGTTTCCCCGAACTGACCCGCGAGCATGCGCAGGCCGTCGCACAGGCCCGCCGGGTCGCCAACCCCGGCTGCTATCCCACGGGCGGCATCGCCTTGCTGCGCCCGCTGGTCGATGCAGGCCTGTTGCCCACCGACTATCCCATCGTCCTGTCTGGCTATTCCGGCTATTCGGGCGGCGGCCGCCAGATGATCGAGGCCTACGAAGTCACGAAGACCGCGCCTGCGCTGGAGGTCTATGGCCTGAGCCTGACCCACAAGCATCTGCCCGAATTCCAGCGCTACACCGGGTTGACCCGTCGGCCCATCTTCGTGCCGACTGTGGCCAACTACTACGCTGGCATGATCGACCAGATCGGCCTGCAGTTCGAGCTTATGAAGGGCGTGACACGGAGCCAGCAGCTGGAAGATGCGCTGCGCGCGCATTACGCCGGCAGCGCATGGGTGAGCGTGGTGCCGCCAGCCGCAGGGGGCCGCCTGGAGCCGACTGCGCTCAACGGCACGAACAAGATGGAACTCAGTGTCTACGGCAACGACAGCCTGGGCCAGGCTGTGCTGGTCGCACGCCTGGACAACCTGGGCAAGGGCGCCAGCGGCGCCGCGGTGCAGAACCTCCAGCTGATGCTGGGCCTGTAATCAGTCCTGCTCGTCCGCCGGATCACCACCCAGCACACGGCGCACCACCTCGCCGGCGAAACCCCGCGCCAGCAAGAAACGGGTCTGGCGCGCCCGCTCCTGCGGCGTCTGCGGCAGGGCCTCGAACTTCCTCTGCCAGACGGCTCGCGCGCGCGCCAACTCGCTGTCCTTGAGCACGGACAGGGCCTGCGCGATCAGTTCGCCGTCCAGCCCCTTGTCCTGCAGCTCCTGACGGATGCGCGTCGCCCCCAGCCGGCTGGCGCGCCGGTTCAGCACCGACTCGGCGACCCGCTCCTCGCTGATGAAGCCACGGGCCTGCAGCTCGTCCAGGGCCATGGCCAGCGTGCCGGGCTCCTCCTCGTAGGGCTGGAGCTTGCGCTCGAGCTCGCGACGCGAATGCTCGCGCTGGCTCAGCAGGCGCAGTGCCCGCCCCTTGAGCGTGGGCTGGAACGACAGCCGGGCTGTGGCCATGGCTCGCTTACCCGCGCTCAGCCTTGTTCGGCGACGGCTTCCGCGGCCTCGTTGAGCAGCGGAATGCCCAGGGACTCGCGCACCTTGTTTTCGATCTCGTGCGCCAGCTCCACGTTCTCGCGCAGGAATTCGCGCGCATTGTCGCGGCCCTGGCCGATCTTTTCGCCGTTGTAGGCGTACCAGGCACCGGACTTTTCGATGATCTTGGCATTGACGCCCATGTCGATGATCTCGCCCTCGCGGCTGATGCCCTCGCCGAACAGGATGTCGAACTCGGCCGTCTTGAAAGGCGGCGCCACCTTGTTTTTGACGATCTTGACCTTGGTCTCGTTGCCGATCGCGTCATCGCCCTTCTTGATGGTGCCGGTGCGGCGGATATCGATGCGCACCGAGGCGTAGAACTTCAGCGCATTGCCGCCGGTGGTGGTCTCGGGGCTGCCGAACATCACGCCGATCTTCATGCGGATCTGGTTGATGAAGATGACCATGCAGTTGGTCTTCTTGATGGTGGCGGTCAGCTTGCGCAGGGCCTGGCTCATCAGGCGGGCCTGCAGGCCGGGCAGGGAGTCGCCCATCTCGCCTTCGATCTCGGCCTTGGGCGTCAGGGCTGCCACCGAGTCGATCACGATCAGGTCCACCGCACCGGAGCGCACCAGGCTGTCGACAATCTCCAGCGCCTGCTCGCCCGTGTCCGGCGGGGAGATCAGCAAATCGGGCAGGTTCACGCCCAGCTTCTGCGCGTACTGCACGTCCAGCGCATGCTCGGCATCCACAAAGGCACAGGTGCCGCCGATCTTCTGCATCTCGGCGATGACCTGTAGGGTCAGCGTGGTCTTGCCGGACGACTCGGGGCCGTAGATCTCGACAACCCGGCCACGCGGCAGGCCGCCCACGCCCAGGGCAATGTCCAGCCCCAGGGAACCGGTGGAAACGACCTGGATGTCCTCGATCGCCTCGCCTTCGCCCAGGCGCATGATGGTGCCCTTGCCGAACTGCTTCTCGATCTGGGCCAGCGCGGCTGCCAGGGCCTTGGCTTTTTCACTGTTGGCGACGCTGATGGATTTGCCGGATACGTCCATGGTTTGCTCCTTGAGGGGGTTGACTGGTTTCCAGTGTTTTTAATCACAGGCTGGATGCTTGACCAGTAATTTATCTGCTTGGTACTTTCGAGTAAAGCCATAACTTAGTCATTTTGGTTTACCATTTACCTGTGATGGATGCTGCCCCCTTCCCGCTCGACGATGGCTGGCGCCAGACCCATCTGGGACGCCTGCTGGGCCACGCCATGCGCCGCTTTGACCAGCGCGTGCTGCACCTGATGGCGCACGACGCCGAGGTGCCGCTGGCCCTGTCCAACCTGGCCGCGCGCGGCCAGGTCAGTGCGGCGCACATCCACATCACGCGCCACCTGGCCGTGCAGGGTGCGCGGCTGAGCGAACTGGCCGAACTGGCGGGCATGAGCAAACAGGCCATGGGAAAGCTGGTCGACCAGTGCGAGGCATGGGGCCTGGTCACACGCGAGATCGACGCGCGTGATGGCCGGGCCAGGCTGGTGCGTTTCACCCCGGTCGGCCTGGCATGGCTGCACGCCTTCCAGCGGGCCGTGACGCAGGCCGAGGCCGAGCTGAAGCAGGCCGTCAGCCCCGAGGTGGCGGCGGTGATCGCCCTGGGGCTGGAGGCCTATGCAAGCGCCTAAAATTGCGACACAACAACATGCAAGCCGTTGACTGCGACTGACAGCCGGCTGCCCAGGAGACCAAGATGCGGATTCTGATCGCCGAGGATGACCAGGTGCTGGCCGACGGCCTGTTGCGCACCCTGCGCAGCTCCGGCGCGGCCGTCAACCACGTGGCCAGCGGCACCGAAGCCGATGCGGCCCTGATGACCAACAGCGAGTTCGATCTGCTGATCCTGGACCTGGGCCTGCCCAAGCTGCACGGGCTGGAGGTGCTCAAGAAGCTGCGTGCGCGCGGCTCCAGCCTGCCGGTGCTGATCCTCACGGCGGCCGACAGCGTGGAGGAGCGCGTCAAGGGGCTGGACTACGGCGCCGACGACTACATGGCCAAGCCCTTCTCGCTGCAGGAACTGGAGGCACGGGCGCGCGCCCTGGTGCGCCGCGGCATGGGTGGCACCAGCAGCCACATCAAGCACGGCCCGCTGGTCTACGACCAGACCGGCCGGGTGGCCACCATCGACGGTCGCATGGTCGAGCTCTCGGCGCGCGAGCTCGGCCTGCTGGAGGTGCTGCTGCAGCGCACCGGCCGCCTGGTCAGCAAGGACCAGCTGGTCGAGCGCCTGTGCGAATGGGGCGAAGAGGTGAGCAACAACGCCATCGAGGTCTACATCCACCGCCTGCGCAAGAAGATCGAGAAGGGGCCGATCCGCATAGCCACCGTGCGGGGCCTGGGCTACTGCCTCGAAAAAATCCAGGGTTGAGTGGTAGACGTGCGGCGTTGAGCGAGAGACTTCAAGCCCACAGAACACCCAAGACCTGACACCGACCCCCCATGAAACTCTTCCAGCGCGAGCAACGCTCGCTTTTCGGTGAGATCCTGGACTGGATGCTCACGCCGCTGCTGCTGCTGTGGCCGATCAGCCTGGTGCTGACCTGGCTGGTGGCACAGAGCATTGCCGGCAAGCCTTTCGATCGCACGCTTGAATACAACGTCAACGCCCTGGCCCAGCTGGTCACGGTCAACCAGCAGCATGTGCAGTTCAACCTGCCGCTGCCGGCACGGGAACTGCTGCGCGCCGACGACATCGACACGGTCTACTACCAGGTCCTGGGACTGCACGGCCTGTACCTCAGCGGTGAACGTGACTTCCCCCTGCCGCCTGAGGACGAGCCCGTGCTGCCCGGCACCGTGCGCCTGCGCGACGACGTGCTGCACGGCCAGGACATCCGTGTTGCCTACATGTGGGTCGCCCTGGACACGCAGGCCACGAAGACAGCATTGGTCCAGGTGGCCGAGACCCTGGACAAACGCTCGGTGCTGGCCGCCGAGATCATCAAGGGTGTGATGCTGCCGCAATTCGTGACCCTGCCGCTGGCCGTGCTGCTGGTCTGGCTGGCGCTGGTGCAGGCGATCAAGCCGCTCAACCGCCTGGAAGAGCGCATCCGGGCGCGCCGGCCGGATGACCTCAGCCCGCTCGACGCGCAGGCCGTGCCGCTGGAAGTGGCGCCCCTCGTGTCATCGGTCAACGACCTGCTGCTGCGCCTGAAGGACTCCATCGGCGCGCAAAAGCGCTTCCTGGCCGATGCTGCGCACCAGCTCAAGACACCGCTGGCCGGCCTGCGCATGCAGGCCGACCTGGCCCAGCGCGAGGGCACCAGCACCGAAGAGCTCAAGCAGTCGCTGCGCCAGATCGGGCGCGCCAGCATTCGCGCCACCCACACCGTCAACCAGTTGCTGGCGCTGGCCCGCGCCGAAGCCGGCACCACGGCCATGAGCCGCCAGCCCTGCGACCTGGCGCGCATCACCATGGAAGTCGTGCAGGACAGCGTGCCGCGCGCCATGGACAAGCACATCGACCTAGGTTACGAAGGCGCCCAGCCGGGCGTGCCCGGCGTGATGTTCGAAGGCAATCCGACCCTGCTCAAGGAACTGGTGCGCAACCTGCTGGACAACGCCATCAACTACACGCCCTCGACCATCGACAAGCCGGGGGTCATCACCGCACGTGTGCTGGCCGACCCTTTCGGCAAGATCATCGTGCTGCAGGTGGAAGACTCGGGGCCGGGCATCACCCTGGCCGAACGCGAACTGGTGTTCCAGCCTTTTTACCGAGCCCTGGGCAATGACGTCGACGGTTCGGGCCTGGGCTTGCCGATCGCGCAGGAAATCGCCCAGCAGCACCACGCACGCATCAGCGTGGAAGACACCCACCGCGGACAGACGCCGCCAGGGGCGCGGTTCACGGTGCGCTTCGACCTGACACCGGACTGAAGGCCAGCCCGAGCGCCCGGATCAGCGGCAGCTGCGCAGCGACTTGTCGCCCAGTACCGGCTTGAGTTCTTCCAGCCTGGGTCGCAGGGCTTCGTCGGCGGCCGGGATACGCAGCAGGCTCTGCCGGAGCTCGGGCCGCTCCAGGACCACACGGGCCGTGCGAACGCCCCGACGCTGCAGCGTATTGAGCGAGGTCTGGGCCTGGGCCTGGGTCTCGAAACGCCCCAGCGACAGACCCAGCTGCAATTCGGGGTTGTCCAGGGGTTGGAGCTTGAGCTTCATCTTGTCCAGTTCCACGCGCTTTTTGTCCAGCGCAGCGGCATTGGGAAACTTGCCCATGTAGACGATCCAGCGGGCCGGCTCCACCGTCGTTTCCAGGGACCAGGCTCCGGCCGGCAAGGCGGTTTCCAGAACCTTGCGCACGGCTTCGGTCTGGGCCTCGTCGAACAGGCCGGCCTGCAGGCACTCCGGCGGCTTGGGCGGCGTCAGTGCCACCTGCTCGGCCCGGCGCGCCTCCTCGGTCGGCAGGACAAGGATGGCCTCGGGCCGGATCTGTTGCTGCAGACGCTGCGGCTCGCTCTGTTCGGCCGGGGCCCAGCCGTAGGCGCGCAGCATGCCATGCGACCAGGCGAAATAGCCCGCATTCAACAGGACCAGCAGCAGGACGAGGAAGCGCAGCATGGTGAGGGGGTCTTCAGTTCAGGGGCCGGACACTGACTTCGGCACTGGAGATTTTCTTCAGCCCGGCAGCAGTATGCACGAGCAGCGCGCCACTGCCATCCACGCCCCGGGCCTGGCCATTACTGCCGTCGCTCAAGGTCACCTCGCGGCCGGCCAGCGTATCCCGCGCCGCATAGGCGGGGTGGAAAGGTGCCCAGCCCTGGGCCTCAAAGCGCTGCACGGTCTGGACCAGGGGTGCGGCCACCTGCAGCAGGGCCTGGGGCGCGTCGGTGCCGGGCACCAGCTCCTGCAGCCAGGCCGGCGGCGTGCTCAGACCGGTCCCGTCCCGTGGCGTGATGTTGATCCCCACGCCGATGACCGCGTAGCGGGCCGCGTCGACCTGGGTGGTCTCGATCAGGATGCCCGCCAGCTTGCGGTCAGCCAGCCAGACATCGTTGGGCCACTTGAGCCGCAGATCGGGGTGCAGGCTTTGCACCACACCCAGGCCGACGGCCAGCGACAGGCCGGACCAGTCGGCCATCTGCAGGCGCAGGCCCAGGGAGAAAGTCAGCACGTCCCCGGGCTGGGTGCCGCTGCTCCAGGCGCGCCCCAGGCGGCCACGGCCGGCGGTCTGGGCTTCGGCCACCAGCAGCACAGGCTCCAGCCGGCCGGCACGGGCGCGGCGCATCAGCTCGGTGTTGGTGGAGTCCAGCTGCGGCAGCACTTCGACCGTGAAGCCGGGCAGGGTGGGCACCACCGCTTCCCAGATCGCTTCGGCCGGCCAACGCAACATGGCGAGGTCCTTCAGCGCTTGTCGCTCTTGGACTTGTTCTTCTTCTTGGACTTCTTCGATTTCCTGGGCTTATCGTCGTCCTTCGGTGCCAGCAGCGTGCCGCGACAGAGTTCGCTGCCGCACCAGCAGGGGTATTCCGCCTTGAGTTTCTTGGTGTAGGGCTCGTCGATGATGAGGCCGTAGTCGTAGTTGAGCTCTTCACCGGCCTTGATCTTGCGCAGCGACTTGATGAAGACGCGGCCCTCCTCCTCATCCGCCTCGCAGTTGGGTTCGCAGGAATGGTTGATCCAGCGCGAGGAGTTGCCGCCCACCTTGGCGTCGATCACATGGTCTTCATCGACGTGGAAATAGAAGGTGTGGTTCGGATCCTTGGGATCATGCGGATGGCGGCGCAGCGCCTCCTTCCAGTTGATGACCTCGCCCACGTACTCGATGAGGGTTTCGCCCTTGGGGATGTCCTGGACGGCAAAGACCCCCTTGCCATGAACGCCGGAGCGGCGGGTCTGGATACGGCGGCCGGGTTCGGAAACGGGATTCTTGGACACTGCTGAAAAATTTGGTAAGGTGAACTCGTATGGGCGCGCGTGGGCGCGCCCGTGTATGCGTGCGCGTACGCGCGCACGAGAAACTGGATTGTAGTCAGATGAAAAACGCAGTTGTAGGCAAAACCCTGATCATTGCTGAAAAGCCTTCGGTCGCCCAGGACATCGTGCGCGCCCTCACGCCCACGGCCGGCAAGTTCGAGAAGCACGATGAACACTTCGAGAGCGACAACTACGTCGTCACGAGTGCCGTCGGCCACCTGGTGGAAATCCAGGCGCCCGAGCAGTACGACGTGAAACGCGGCAAGTGGAGCTTTGCCCACCTGCCGGTGATTCCGCCGCACTTCGACCTCAAGCCGGTCGACAAGACCAAGACGCGCCTGAACGCCGTGGTCAAGCTGGCCAAGCGCAAGGACGTGGGCCAGCTCATCAACGCTTGCGACGCGGGCCGCGAGGGCGAGCTGATCTTCCGGCTGATCGAGCAGTACGCGGGCGGTGCTAAGCCCCTGGGCAAGCCGGTCTCGCGCCTGTGGCTGCAGAGCATGACGCCCCAAGCCATACGCGACGGCTTCGATAAGCTGCGCAGCGACAAGCAGATGCTGCCCCTGGCCGATGCCGCACGCAGCCGCTCCGAGGCCGACTGGCTGGTGGGTATCAACGGCACGCGCGCCATGACCGCCTTCAATTCGCGTGACGGCGGCTTCTTCCTCACCACGGTGGGCCGGGTTCAGACGCCCACCCTGGCGGTGGTGGTGGAACGCGAGGAGCAGATCCGCAAGTTCATCAGCCGTAACTACTGGGAGGTGCATGCCAGCTTCGGCGCCCAGGCCGGCGACTACGCAGGCAAGTGGTTCGACCCGAAGTGGAAGAAGACCGAGGACGACGCCGAGAAGCGCGCCGACCGCGTCTGGAACGAGAAGGAGGCCACGGCCATTGCCGATGCCGTGCGCGGCCAGACCGCCACGGTGAGCGAAGAGAGCAAGCCCAGCACCCAGGCCTCGCCCATGCTGTTCGACCTGACAAGCCTGCAGCGCGAAGCCAACGGCAAGTTCGGTTTCTCGGCCAAGACCACGCTGTCCATCGCGCAAAGCCTCTACGAACGCCACAAGGCCCTGACCTACCCGCGGACCGACTCGCGTCACCTGCCGGAGGACTACCTCACCGTGGCCAAGGAAACCTTTGGCATGCTGGCCGACTCCGGCATGAAGCACCTCGCGCCGCACGCGGCCACGGCGCTCAAGGCCGGTTACGTCAAGCCCAACAAGCGCATCTTCGACAACGCCAAGGTCAGCGACCACTTTGCCATCATCCCCACGCTGCAGGCGCCCAGCGGCCTCTCGGACGCCGAGCAGAAGCTGTACGACCTGGTGGCACGTCGTTTCATGGCGATCTTTTTTCCCAGCGCCGAATACCAGGTGACCACCCGCATCACCACGGCCGCCGGTCACAACTTCAAGAGCGAAGGCAAAGTGCTGGTCAAGCCGGGCTGGCTGGCCATCTACGGCAAGGAAGCCGAGGACGAACTGGCGCCTGGCGAGGGCAGCAGCAAGACCCTGGTGCCGGTGCAGGCGGGCGAGAAGGTCAAGACCCACAGCGTGGAACCGAAGGGCCTCAAGACCCGTCCCCCGGCACGTTATTCAGAAGCCACGCTGCTCTCGGCCATGGAAGGCGCGGGCAAGATGATCGAGGACGACGAACTGCGCGAAGCCATGCACGAGAAGGGCCTGGGCACACCGGCCACGCGCGCAGCCACCATCGAGGGGCTGCTGAACGAGAAGTACATGCTGCGCGAAGGCCGCGAGCTGATTCCCACCGCCAAGGCCTTCCAGCTCATGACCCTGTTGCGTGGCCTGGGCGTGGAAGAGCTCTCCAAGCCTGAACTGACCGGCGAGTGGGAATACAAGCTGTCGGAGATGGAACACGGCCGGCTCTCGCGCGAGGAGTTCATGCGCGAGATCGCCGCCATGACCGAGCACATCGTCAAGAAAGCCAAGGAGTACGACCGGGACACCGTGCCTGGCGACTACGCCACGCTGAGTACGCCCTGCCCGAACTGCGGCGGCGTGGTGAAGGAAAACTACCGTCGTTACACCTGCACCGGCCCAAAAGGTGAGGGTGAGGGCTGCGGCTTCTCGTTCGGCAAGACGCCGGCCGGCCGCACTTTCGAAGTGGCCGAGGTGGAGCAATTCCTGCGCGACAAGCGCATTGGCCCGCTGGACGGCTTCCGCTCCAAGGCCGGCTGGCCCTTCACGGCCGAGATGGTTATCAAATTCGACGACGAGACCAAGAACTACAAGCTCGAGTTCGACTTCGGCGACGACAAGGCCGAGGAAACCGGCGAGCTGGTGGACTTCTCCGCCAAGGAAACCCTGGGCGCCTGCCCCAAATGCGGTGGCGCGGTGTACGAACACGGCAAGAACTACGTCTGCGAAAGAACGGTGCCCACCCTGGCCCAGCCCACACCGAGCTGCGACTTCAAGAGCGGTCAGATCATCCTGCAACAACCCATCGAGCGCGAGCAGATGAGCAAGCTGCTGAGCACGGGCAAGACCGACCTGCTGGACAAGTTCGTCTCCATGCGCACGCGCCGCCCCTTCAAGGCCTTCCTGGCCTGGAGCGCGGAGGAAAACAAGGTCGCTTTCGAGTTCGCGCCGTCCAAGTTCCCTCCGCGCAAGACGGCGGCCAAGTCCCTGGGTGCGGCCGTCGCCAAGGCCACCGGTCCGGCTGCGAAGAAAACCGCAGCGAAAAAAGCAACCGCCAAAAAAGCACCAGCCAAGAAGGCTGCAGCCAAAACCACCACCGCCAAGGCACCACGCAAAACGTCTGCCGGCCTGACCCCCAGTTCCGAACTGGCCGCGGTGATCGGCAGCGAGTCAGTGGCACGCACCGAGGTCGTCAAGAAACTCTGGGACTACATCAAGGCCCAGGGCCTGCAGGACCCCAAGGACAAGCGCAGCATCAATGCCGACGCCAAGCTCAAGCCCGTCTTTGGCAAGGACAAGGTCACGATGTTCGAGATCGCTGGGCTCATCGGCAAACACCTGAGCTGAGCCGGTCCATGAAAAAAGGGCGGTGCATTGCACCGCCCTTTTTTGTGGGCCGAGACCGGCTGGCTTACTTGGCCACCACGCGCGCCATCTCCAGGCACTTGTTGGAGTAGCCCCACTCGTTGTCGTACCAGGCCACGACCTTGATGAAGGTCTTGTCCAGGGCAATGCCCGCCTCGGCATCGAACACGCTGGTGCAGACTTCCCCGCGGAAGTCGGTGGCCACCACCTTGTCCTCCGTATAGCCCAGCACGCCCTTCAGGACCCC
>CALRZY010000018.1:0-54022 GCA_943372765.1 Curvibacter sp. AEP1-3 | reverse complement strand
ACCGGTGCCATCGAGCTGCCCGAGGGCAAGGAAATGGTGATGCCGGGTGACAACGTGTCGATCACCGTCAAGCTGATCGCCCCCATCGCCATGGAAGAAGGCCTGCGCTTCGCCATCCGCGAAGGCGGCAAGACCGTGGGCGCCGGTGTGGTGGCCAAGATCCTGGCGTAATTGTTCGTAGGGGTATAGCTCAATTGGCAGAGCGTCGGTCTCCAAAACCGAAGGTTGTAGGTTCGATTCCTACTGCCCCTGCCACCTGACCCGCTGAACCGGGTTGGTGCACCAAAAAAGCCCGCCATCGCCATGGCGGGCTTCAGCGTCTAAAGAGGCGCAACGGTTTTGATACTGGCGCTAAGTGGAATTTTGAAAATGGCAACGTCACAAGTGGAAACGGTCGGTAGCGGAGCGGACAAGCTCAAGCTGGTTGCGGCAGTGTTGCTGCTGCTGGCTGGCTTGGTGGCTTTCTACTGGCTGGGTAAGCAGGGCGCCCTGGTGCAATGGGGTGCGCTGCTGGCTGGCCTGGTGGCGGCTGTCGTCGTGTTTTTCTCCGCCCAGAGCGGGCGCGATCTGCTGGCCTTTGGCCGCGATGCCTGGCGTGAAGTCGGCAAGGTGGTCTGGCCGGCGCGCAAGGAAGCCATCCAGATGACGGCCTATGTCTTCGCCTTTGTGGTGGTGATGGCTCTGTTCCTGTGGCTGACCGACAAGTCGCTCGAGTGGGTGATCTTTGACCTGATTCTGGGCTGGAGGAAGTGATGACTGACGTACTCGATACTGCTTCGACCGAGCCGGCGGCCAAGCCGGCCAATCCGGACCTGCGCTGGTATGTTGTGCACGCCTACTCCGGCATGGAGAAGGCGGTCGAGCGCAACATCATCGAGCGCATCAACCGTGCCGGCATGCAGGACAAGTTCGGCCGCATCATGGTGCCGATGGAAGAGGTGGTTGAGGTCAAGAATGGCCAGAAGCGCACCACCGAGCGCAAGTTCTTCCCCGGCTACGTGCTGGTGGAGATGGTCATGGACGACGACACCTGGCACCTGGTGAAGCACACCAACAAGGTGACCGGTTTTGTGGGTGGCGCCAAGAACCGCCCGGCCCCGATCTCCGAAGAAGAGGTCATGAAGATCGTCAACCAGATGCAGGAAGGCTCCGACAAGCCGCGGCACAAGGTTGAGTTCGAAGTGGGCGAGTACGTGCGCGTCAAGGAAGGCCCCTTCACCGACTTCAACGGCACGGTCGAGGAAGTCAACTACGAAAAGAACAAGGTGCGCGTGGCGGTCACGATCTTCGGTCGTTCGACGCCGGTGGAGCTGGAGTTCTCGCAGGTCGAAAAGACCTGAGGCCCTGCGCCAGACAGTTTTGGATTTCGCGCTTTACGACTCGGCGCGGATGTTGGTAAGTGAGTCGTTAACCCCGGGGAGCCAGGGCAGATTGCCCAGGCGTTATCACCCGTAAGGAGAAAAGCATGGCGAAAAAAATCGTCGGTTTTATCAAGCTGCAAGTGCCGGCTGGTAAGGCCAATCCCTCGCCGCCGATTGGCCCCGCTCTGGGTCAACGCGGTCTGAACATCATGGAGTTCTGCAAGGCGTTCAACGCCCAGACCCAGGGCGTCGAGCCCGGTCTGCCGCTGCCGGTGGTGATCACCGCCTTCGCGGACAAGAGCTTCACCTTCGTGATCAAGACGCCGCCTGCAACGGTGCTGATCAAGAAGTCCATCAAGCTGGACAAGGGCTCTGCCAATCCGCTGAAGGACAAGGTCGGCAAGATCACCCGGGCCCAGCTCGAGGAAATCGCCAAGACCAAGATGAAGGACATGACGGCTGCCGATCTGGACGCCGCGGTTCGCACCATCGCTGGTTCTGCCCGTTCCATGGGCGTGAATGTGGAGGGCGTGTAAATGACCACCAAGAAACAAAAGGCCCTGCAAGGCAAGGTCGACAGCAACAAGCTGTACCCGCTGGCCGATGCACTGAAGATCGTGCAAGAGTGCGCCACCGCCAAGTTCGATGAGTCCATCGACGTGGCCGTGCAGCTCGGCATCGATGCCAAGAAGTCGGACCAGGTGGTGCGTGGCGCCGTCGTGCTGCCCAACGGCACCGGCAAGACCAAGCGCGTGGCCGTGTTCGCCCAGGGCGCCAAGGCTGATGAAGCCCGTGCCGCCGGCGCCGACGTGGTCGGCATGGACGACCTGGCTGCTCGCGTGAAGGCTGGCGACATGCCCTTCGACGTGGTGATCGCCGCTCCCGATGCCATGCGCGTTGTGGGTACCCTGGGTCAGATCCTGGGCCCGCGCGGCCTGATGCCCAACCCCAAGGTGGGTACCGTCACCCCCGACGTGGCCACGGCCGTGAAGAACGCCAAGGCCGGTCAGGTGCAGTTCCGCGTGGACAAGGCCGGTATCGTGCACGGCACGATCGGCCGCCGTTCGTTCGACGCTGCCAAGCTGCAGGGCAACCTGGCGGCGCTGATCGAAGCGCTGAACAAGGCCAAGCCGGCTTCGAGCAAGGGTGTGTATTTGCGCAAGGTCGCGGTGTCGTCCACGATGGGCGTGGGTGTCCGTGTCGACACCCAGACCATCTCGGCGTAATCGCAAAAAATTTGGGTGGCTCGAAAGAGTCGCCTGATGTGGTGGGTCGGCCGGTTGCAAGACCGGTCGGGCCATCCAAGACCGCTGGTGTGCAGTCTGACTGCGCTTAATCAGTGAAAGCCAGCGTAGATGGCGATCCCGCTGCAGATGGACTAAGTTCCTGAACAGTTGGTCGCTGCAATGAGGCGTGTTCTGAGGCGTTGAGCCGAGGGGCACATTTTGAAGGAGTTAGACCTTGAGTCTGAATCGCAGTGAGAAAGAAGCGGTCATCAGTGATGTGACCAGCCTCGCCGCTAAAGCTCAAACGCTCGTGATGGCGGAATACCGCGGCATCACGGTCGCTGACATGACCAAACTGCGCTCCAGTGCCCGCAGCCAGGGTGTGAGCCTGAGCGTGTTGAAAAACACGCTGGCCCGCCGTGCTGTGGCAGGTAGCGCGTTTGAAGTGGCAGCCGACCAGATGACCGGTCCGCTGATCTATGGCTTCTCCGTCGATGCCGTGGCCGCCGCTCGCGTGGTGGCCGATTTCGCGAAAACCAACGACAAGCTGGTGATTCGCGGCGGTGCATTCGGCGGCAAGGCCCTGGACGTCAAGGGCGTGAAGCAGCTGGCAAGCATTCCCTCCAAGGAAGTGCTGCTGGCCCAGCTGTGTGGCTTGCTGATGTCGCCGATGTCCCGCACCGCCGTGGTGCTGGGTGCCCTGGCGGCCAAAAAAGGCGAAGGCGAAGTTGCCGCTGCTTGATGCGCGGCAACCCTGTTAACCAATTGTTAGGAAATTAAAAATGGCATTCGATAAAGACGCATTTCTGACCGCGCTGGACAGCATGACGGTCATGGATCTCAACGACCTGGTGAAAGCCATCGAAGAGAAGTTTGGTGTGAGCGCTGCCGCCATGGCCGCTCCCGCTGCTGCTGGCGGTGGCGCCGGCGCCGCTGCTGCTGAAGAGAAGACCGAGTTCAACGTGATGCTGCTGGACGCAGGCGCCCAGAAGGTCTCGGTCATCAAGGCCGTGCGCGAAATCACCGGTCTGGGCCTCAAGGAAGCCAAGGACCTGGTCGACGGCGCCCCCAAGGCTGTCAAGGAAGCCATGCCGAAAGCTGACGCCGAAGCCGCTGTCAAGAAGCTGGTGGAAGCCGGCGCCAAGGCCGAACTGAAGTAATTCAGTCCCGCTCGAAGGCTGGAGTGTCTGAAAAGGCCTCCAGCCTTTGGCGCTTACAGAGCGCACCCGAAAGCCCCCTCGCACAGGGCGTTTTTGAGTGACTTCTGACCCGACTGCAGAAGACGCCTTGGTTCGGGCCGCGTGCAACGCGCGGCCGTCCGCCATTGGTTGGTAGCGGCCAACCACCAAGCCTGCTGGGTGTGATGCCCGGCGCGCCAGTCGCCAAAGACCTCTCAAGCCCTGGAGTAGATCTAATGGCCTATACCTATACCGAACGCAAGCGGATTCGCAAGAGTTTCGGCAGCCGCGACAGCGTGCTCGAAATACCCTACCTGCTGCAGATGCAGAAGGATGCCTACACGGCCTTCCTGCAGGCAGACCTTGCGCCCACCAAACGTACTCCCGAGGGCCTGCAGGCTGCTTTTGAGGCCGCCTTCCCCATCGTCTCGCACAACGGTTTTGTCGAGATGAAGTTCCTGGAATACAACCTGGCCAAGCCCGCCTTCGATGTGCGCGAGTGCCAGACCCGTGGCCTGACCTTCGCGTCGGCCGTGCGTGCGCGCGTGCAGCTGATCATCTACGATCGCGAGTCCTCGACGCCGCAGAACAAGGTGGTCAAGGAAGTGAAGGAGCAGGAAGTCTATATGGGCGAAGTGCCGCTCATGACGACCAAGGGTTCCTTCATCATCAACGGTACCGAGCGCGTCATCGTGTCGCAGCTGCACCGTTCGCCGGGTGTGTTCTTCGAACACGACAAGGGCAAGACGCACAGCTCGGGCAAGCTGCTGTTCTCCGCTCGCATCATCCCTTACCGCGGCTCCTGGCTGGATTTCGAGTTCGACCCGAAGGACATCCTGTACTTCCGTGTCGACCGTCGTCGCAAGATGCCGGTCACCATCCTGCTCAAGGCCATCGGCCTGAACCCCGAGTCCATCCTGGCGAACTTCTTCGTCAACGACAACTTCCGCCTGATGGACAGCGGCGCGCAGCTGGAATTCGTGGCCGAGCGCCTGCGTGGTGAAGTCGCCCGTTTCGACATCACCGACAAGAGCGGCAAGGTCATCGTCGCCAAGGACAAGCGCATCACCGCGCGTCACACGCGCGATCTGGAGCAGTCTGCCACCACCCACATCAGCGTGCCGGAAGACTTCCTGGTCGGCCGTGTGGTGGCCCGCAACATCGTCGACCCGGACACGGGCGAAATCATCGCCAAGGCCAACGACGAGCTGACCGACGCCCTGCTGAAGAAACTGCGCACCGCCGGTGTGCAGGACCTGCAGTGCATCTACACCAATGAACTCGACCAGGGTGCCTACATCTCGCAGACCCTGCGCGTGGACGAGACCACCGACGAGTTCGCCGCCCGTGTGGCCATCTACCGCATGATGCGCCCCGGCGAGCCGCCGACCGAAGACGCCGTGCAGGCGCTGTTCCAGCGCCTGTTCTACAACCCGGACACCTACGACCTGTCGCGCGTGGGCCGCATGAAGTTCAACGCCAAGATGGGTCGCAACGACCCGAATGGCCCCATGGTGCTGACCAACGAGGACATCCTCGCCGTGGTCAAGATCCTCGTGGACCTGCGCAACGGCCGCGGTGAAGTGGACGACATCGACCACCTGGGCAACCGCCGCGTGCGTTGCGTCGGCGAACTCGCCGAGAACCAGTACCGCGCCGGTCTGGCCCGTATCGAGAAGGCCGTGAAGGAGCGTCTGGGCCAGGCGGAGCAGGAACCCCTGATGCCGCACGACCTGATCAACTCCAAGCCGATTTCCGCGGCCCTGAAGGAGTTCTTCGGTGCCTCGCAGCTTTCGCAGTTCATGGACCAGACCAACCCGCTGGCCGAGATCACCCACAAGCGCCGTGTCTCGGCCCTTGGCCCGGGCGGTCTGACGCGCGAGCGTGCCGGCTTCGAAGTGCGCGACGTGCACGTCACGCATTACGGCCGTGTCTGCCCGATCGAGACGCCGGAAGGCCCGAACATCGGCCTGATCAACTCGCTGGCCCTGTACGCCCGCCTGAACGAATACGGTTTCATCGAGACCCCGTACCGTCGCGTGGTAGACGGCAAGGTGACGATGCAGATCGACTACCTGTCCGCCATCGAGGAAGGCAAGTACGTCATCGCCCAGGCCAATGCCACGCTGGACAAGGACGGCCGTCTGACCGACGAGCTGGTCTCGGCCCGTGAAACCGGCGAATCCATCCTGTGCGGTGCCGAGCGCATCCAGTACATGGACGTGTCGCCGGCGCAGATCGTCTCCGTGGCCGCCTCGCTGGTGCCCTTCCTGGAGCACGACGACGCCAACCGCGCGCTGATGGGCGCCAACATGTCGCGCCAGGCCGTGCCTGTGCTGCGTCCGGAAAAGCCGCTGGTCGGCACCGGTATCGAGCGCGTGGCCGCCGTGGACTCCGGCACCGTGGTGACCGCCAACCGCGGCGGTGTGGTCGACTACGTCGATGCCACCCGCATCGTGGTGCGCGTGAACGACGCCGAAGCCCTGGCCGGTGAAGTGGGCGTGGACATCTACAACCTCATCAAGTACCAGCGTTCCAACCAGAACACCAACATCCACCAGCGTCCCATCGTCAAGAAGGGCGACAAGCTGGCCAAGGGTGATGTGATCGCCGACGGCGCGTCGACCGACCTGGGCGAGATCGCCATCGGTCAGAACATGCTGATCGCCTTCATGCCCTGGAACGGCTACAACTTCGAGGATTCGATCCTGATCTCCGAGCGCGTCGTCGCCGAAGACCGCTACACCTCGATCCACATCGAGGAACTGGTGGTCATGGCGCGTGACACCAAGCTCGGTGCCGAGGAAATCACCCGCGACATCCCGAACCTGTCCGAACAGCAACTGAACCGCCTGGACGAGTCCGGCATCATCTACGTGGGTGCCGAAGTCATGCCCGGCGACACGCTGGTGGGCAAGGTCACGCCGAAAGGCGAGACCACGCTGACGCCGGAAGAGAAGCTGCTGCGCGCCATCTTCGGCGAGAAGGCCAGCGACGTGAAGGACACTTCGCTGCGCGTGGACCAGGGCTCGCAGGGCACCGTCATCGACGTGCAGGTCTTCACCCGTGAAGGCATCACGCGCGACAAGCGTGCCCAGCAGATCATCGACGACGAACTCAAGCGCTACCGCCTGGACCTGAACGACCAGTTGCGTATCGTCGAGGCCGACGCCTTCGACCGTATCGAGAAGCTGCTCAACGGCAAGGTCGCCAACGGCGGCCCGCAGAAGCTGGCCAAGGGCACGAAGATCGACAAGGCCTATCTGGCTTCCGTCGAGAAGTTCCACTGGTTCGACATCCGCCCGGCCGACGACGAAGTCGCCAGCCAGCTGGAAAGCATCAAGAACTCGATCGAGCAGCAGCGCCACAGCTTCGATCTGGCCTTCGAAGAGAAGCGCAAGAAGCTCACGCAGGGCGACGAGCTGCCCGCCGGTGTGCTCAAGATGGTCAAGGTCTACCTGGCCGTCAAGCGCCGCCTGCAACCGGGCGACAAGATGGCCGGCCGCCACGGCAACAAGGGTGTCGTGTCCAAGATCGTCCCGATCGAAGACATGCCCCACATGGCCGACGGCACGCCGTGCGACATCGTGCTCAACCCGCTGGGCGTGCCTTCGCGCATGAACGTGGGCCAGGTGCTGGAAGTGCACCTGGGCTGGGCTGCCAAGGGCATCGGCCATCGCATCGGCGACATGCTGCAGGCGGAGGCGAAGGCGGCCGAGCTGCGCGCCTACATGGACAAGCTGTACAACAGCTCGGGCCGCAAGGAAGACCTCAGCAAGCTGAGCGATGCGCAGATCGTCGAGATGGCTGCCAACCTGTCCAACGGCGTGACCTTTGCCACCCCGGTGTTCGACGGTGCCTCGGAAGACGAGATCCGCGAGATGCTGAAGCTGGCCTACCCGGAGCACGTGGCCAAGGCCAAGGGCCTGACCGCCACGCGCACCCAGGCCCAGCTGTACGACGGCCGCACGGGCGACGCTTTCGAGCGCACGACCACCGTCGGTTACATGCACTTCCTGAAGCTGCACCACCTGGTGGACGACAAGATGCACGCCCGTTCGACCGGCCCGTACTCCCTGGTCACCCAGCAGCCGCTGGGCGGCAAGGCGCAGTTCGGCGGCCAGCGTTTCGGTGAGATGGAGGTCTGGGCGCTGGAAGCGTACGGCGCCGCCTACACGCTGCAGGAAATGCTCACCGTCAAATCCGACGACGTGCAGGGCCGTACCAAGGTCTACGAGAACATCGTCAAGGGCGAGCATGCCATCGAAGCCGGCATGCCCGAGTCGTTCAACGTGCTGGTCAAGGAAATCCGTTCCCTGGGCCTGGACATCGAGCTCGAGCGCTCCTAATTCGCAAAGGATAGAGTCATATGAAATCCCTACTCGACCTGTTCAAGCAGTTCACGCCGGATGAGCATTTCGATGCCATCAAGATCGGTCTGGCTTCGCCCGAGAAGATCCGTTCCTGGTCCTTCGGCGAGGTGAAGAAGCCCGAGACCATCAACTACCGCACCTTCAAGCCCGAGCGTGACGGCCTGTTCTGCGCCAAGATCTTCGGCCCCATCAAGGACTACGAGTGCCTGTGCGGCAAGTACAAGCGCCTCAAGCACCGCGGCGTGATCTGCGAGAAGTGCGGCGTTGAAGTCACGCAGACCAAGGTGCGCCGCGAGCGCATGGGTCACATCGACCTGGCCGCGCCCTGCGCCCACATCTGGTTCCTGAAGTCCCTGCCCTCGCGCCTGGGCCTGGTGCTGGACATGACGCTGCGTGACATCGAGCGCGTGCTGTACTTCGAAGCCTATGTGGTGACCGACCCCGGCATGACCCCGCTGAAGAAGTTCAGCATCATGTCCGAGGACGACTATGACGCCAAGGTCAAGGAACACGGTGACGAGTTCACCGCCAAGATGGGCGCCGAAGGCATCAAGGACCTGCTGCAGGGCATCGAGATCGACACCGAGATCGAACGCCTGCGCGGTGACCTGACCGGCTCCGAGCTGAAGGTCAAGAAGAACGCCAAGCGCCTCAAGGTGCTGGAAGCCTTCAAGAAGTCCGGCATCAAGCCCGAGTGGATGGTGTTGGAAGTGCTGCCCGTGCTGCCGCCGGACCTGCGTCCGCTGGTGCCGCTGGACGGCGGCCGCTTCGCGACCTCTGACCTGAACGACCTCTACCGTCGTGTCATCAACCGCAACAGCCGACTGCGTCGCCTGCTCGAACTCAAGGCGCCCGAGATCATCGCGCGCAACGAGAAGCGCATGCTGCAGGAAGCCGTGGACAGCCTGCTGGACAACGGTCGCCGTGGCAAGGCCATGACGGGCGCCAACAAGCGCGCGCTCAAGTCCCTGGCCGACATGATCAAGGGCAAGAGCGGCCGTTTCCGCCAGAACCTGCTGGGCAAGCGCGTGGACTACTCCGGTCGTTCCGTGATTACCGTGGGCCCGACCCTCAAGCTGCACCAGTGCGGCCTGCCCAAGCTGATGGCCCTCGAGCTGTTCAAGCCCTTCATCTTCTCGCGCCTGGAAGCCATGGGCATCGCCACCACCATCAAGGCGGCGAAGAAGGAAGTCGAAACCGGCACGCCGGTGGTCTGGGACATCCTGGAAGAGGTGATCAAGGAGCACCCGGTGCTGCTGAACCGCGCACCGACGCTGCACCGCCTGGGCATCCAGGCCTTCGAGCCCATCCTGATCGAAGGCAAGGCCATCCAGCTGCACCCGCTGGTCTGCGCCGCCTTCAACGCCGACTTCGACGGCGACCAGATGGCCGTGCACGTCCCGCTGTCGGTGGAAGCCCAGATGGAAGCCCGCACCCTGATGCTGGCCTCCAACAATGTGCTGTTCCCTGCCAACGGCGAGCCCTCCATCGTTCCTTCGCAGGACGTGGTGCTGGGCCTGTACTACACGACCCGTGAGCGCATCAACGGCAAGGGCGAAGGCATGGTGTTTGCCGACACCGCCGAAGCCCTGCGTGCGCTGGACGCCGGCATGGTCGAGCTGACCGCCCGTGTCCATGTGCGCCTGACCGAGTGGACCAAGGACAAGGATTCCGGCGAGTTCGTGCCCGAGACCAAGGTCGTCGAGACCACGGTTGGCCGGGCGCTGCTGTCGGAGATCCTGCCCAAGGGCCTTCCTTTCTCCAACATCAACAAGGCGTTGAAGAAGAAGGAGATCTCCAAGCTGATCAACGTGTCCTTCCGCAAGTGCGGCCTGAAGGAGACCGTGGTGTTTGCAGACAAGCTGCTGCAGAACGGTTTCCGTCTGGCGACCAAGGCGGGCATCTCGATCTGCATCGACGACATGCTGGTCCCCAAGGAAAAGGGCGAGATCATCGAGTCGGCCGAAAAAGAGGTCAAGGACATCGAGCAGCAGTACACCTCGGGCCTGGTGACCTCCGGCGAGCGCTACAACAAGGTGGTGGACATCTGGGGCAAGGCGGGCGACAAGGTCTCCAAGGTCATGATGGACCAGCTGCGCACCGAAAAGACCACCGACCGCCACGGCAAGACGGTGGACCAGGAGTCCTTCAACTCCATCTACATGATGGCCGACTCCGGTGCGCGCGGCTCTGCTGCGCAGATCCGTCAGCTGGCCGGCATGCGCGGCCTGATGGCCAAGCCCGACGGCTCCATCATCGAGACGCCCATCACGGCCAACTTCCGTGAAGGCCTCAACGTGCTGCAGTACTTCATCTCCACGCACGGCGCCCGTAAGGGCCTGGCCGACACGGCGCTGAAGACGGCCAACTCCGGCTACCTGACCCGCCGTCTGGTGGACGTGACGCAGGACCTGGTGGTGACGCAGGAGGACTGCGGCACCAGCGAAGGTTCGCTGATGCGTGCCATCGTCGAGGGCGGCGAGGTGATCGAGTCGCTGCGCGACCGTGTGCTGGGCCGTACCGCGGCCGAGGACGTGCTGCATCCCGAATCGCGCGTCGTGCTGGTGCCCGCCGGCAACATGCTGGACGAGGACATCATCGAGGAACTGGAAGCCGCCGGTGTCGACGAGGTCAAGGTTCGCACCGCGTTGACATGCGCCACGCGCTTCGGCCTGTGTGCCAAGTGCTATGGCCGCGACCTGGGTCGTGGCGGTCTGGTGAACCTGGGCGAAGCAGTCGGTGTGATTGCCGCGCAGTCCATCGGCGAGCCGGGCACGCAGCTGACCATGCGTACCTTCCACATCGGTGGTGCTGCGTCGCGTGCGGCCATCGCCTCCAGCGTGGAAGCCAAGTCCAACGGCATCATCGGCTTCAACGCCACGATGCGCTACGTGACCAACAGCAAGAAGGAACTGGTGGTGATCGCCCGCTCCGGCGAGATCGTCATCCAGGACGAGCATGGCCGCGAGCGCGAGCGTCACAAGGTGCCTTACGGCGCCATCCTGACGGTCAAGGCCGACCAGCAGATCAAGGCCGGCACCATCCTGGCCAACTGGGATCCGCTGACCCGCCCGATCATCACCGAGTTCGCCGGCAAGGCGCATTTCGAGAACGTCGAGGAAGGTCTGACCGTGGCCAAGCAGGTGGACGAAGTCACCGGCCTGTCCACCCTGGTCGTGATCGATCCGAAGCGTCGCGGTTCCGTCAAGGTCGTGCGTCCGCAGGTCAAGCTGATCGACGCCTCGGGTAACGAGGTCAAGATCCCCGGCACCGACCACTCGGTGACCATCGGCTTCCAGGTCGGCGCCCTGATCCAGGTGCGTGACGGCCAGGACGTGGGCCCCGGCGAAGTGCTGGCCCGTATCCCGATCGAAGGGCAGAAGACCCGCGACATCACCGGCGGTCTGCCGCGTGTGGCCGAGCTGTTCGAAGCCCGTTCGCCCAAGGACAAGGGCATGCTCGCCGAGGTCACGGGTACCGTGTCCTTCGGCAAGGAGACCAAGGGCAAGATCCGTCTGGTCATCACCGACCCCGAAGGCGGTGAGTGGTCCGAGCTGATCCCCAAGGAAAAGAACGTCCTGGTGCACGAAGGCCAGGTGGTCAACAAGGGCGAGAGCATCGTCGACGGCCCGGCCGATCCGCAGGACATCCTGCGACTGCTGGGTATGGAAGAGCTCGCACGTTACATCGTGGACGAAGTCCAGGACGTCTACCGCCTGCAGGGTGTGAAGATCAACGACAAGCACATCGAGGTGATCGTGCGCCAGATGCTGCGCCGTGTCGTGGTCGAAGCCCCTGGCGATTCCGGCTACATCGGCGGCGAGCAGGTGGAGCGTTCGGAGATGCTCAACACCAACGACGCGCTGCGCAAGGATGGCAAGATCCCCTCGACCTACACCAACCTGCTGCTGGGTATCACCAAGGCTTCCTTGTCCACCGACAGCTTCATCAGCGCCGCCTCCTTCCAGGAGACCACGCGCGTGCTGACCGAAGCCGCCATCATGGGCAAGCGCGACGAGCTGCGCGGTCTGAAGGAAAACGTGATCGTCGGCCGCCTGATCCCGGCGGGTACCGGCATGGCCTACCACGACGCGCGCAAGATCCGCGAGAACATGGACGAGGCCGAGCGCCGCGCCATCGCCGATGCGGAAGCGGCCGAGCTGGCCCAGACCAGCGAAGGCGCTGCCACCGAGTAAAACCGGTAACGCTCGCGCAAAATGCCCCAGGTGCCCCGCACTTGGGGCATTTTTTTGCCTGCTGCAGGACCGACGATGAACATGACGAGGAGCGATGCATGAGTGAGACCGGGCAAGCCCCCGCCTTATGGCGCCAGCTGCAGGCCGGCGCGGTTGCGCTGGCGGCCATCCGTGCCGGTCATTCCGGTACGCAGGCCATCGAGGCCGTGCCCGGCCTGCTGCGCCCCGGTGTGCAGGCCCTGGTCTATGCCGCGCTGCGCCAGCTCGGCCGCGCCGAGGCGCTGCGCAAGTTGCTGGCGCCGCGCAAGCCGCCGCCCGCGGCCGATGCCCTGCTGTGCCTGGCGCTGGCGCTGGCCTGGCGCGACGAGGGGGCACCTTACGAAGTCCATACCCTGGTCAACCAGGCGGTGGAAGCGGCCAAGCGGACCGAGGCCACCCACGCCCAGGCCAACTTCATCAACGCCTGTCTGCGCCGCTTCCTGCGCGAACGCGAGACCCTGGTGGCACAGACCGATGCCGATCCGGTCGCGCGCTGGAATCACCCGGCCTGGTGGATCACCCGTCTGCAGCGCGAGGTGCCGGAGCACTGGCAGGACATCCTGCAGGCCAACAACCGCCAGGCGCCCATGACCCTGCGCGTGAACACCCGCCAGACGACGGTGGCGGACTATCTGGAGGTCCTGCGCACGGCCGGCATCTCGGCCGTGCGCAACGGCTCTTACGGCGTGACCCTGGGCGAGCCGCTGCCGGTGCAGCAGATCCCGGGTTTCATCCAGGGACAGGTCTCGGTGCAGGACGCCGCCGCCCAGCTGGCAGCGCCCCTGCTGCTGCTGGGGCTGGAGGGCCGGCCTGGCCTGCGTGTGCTGGACGCCTGCGCCGCCCCCGGCGGCAAGACGGCGCATCTGCTGGAGCTGGGCGCGCAGGACGTCACGGCCCTGGACATCGACCCGCAACGCTGCGGCCGCATCCGCGAGAACCTGCAACGCCTGGGCCTGCAGGCCGAGGTGCTGGCGGCGGATGCGGGCACGCCGCAGCACTGGTGGGACAGCCGGCCGTTTGACGCCATCCTGCTGGACGCCCCTTGCACGGCCTCCGGCATCGTGCGCCGCCATCCGGACGTGCGCTGGCTGCGCCGCGAGAGTGATGTGGCCCAGCTGGCGACCCAGCAGGCCCGTCTGCTGGCCACGCTCTGGCCCCTGCTCAAACCGGGGGGACGATTGGTGTACTGCACCTGCTCGGTGTTCCGCGCCGAGGGGGAAGAGCAGGTGCGGGCGTTTCTTGCACACAACAGAGCAGCCCGTTTGCTGCCTTCGCCCGGTCATTTATGGCCCTCCATGTCGCAGAGTAGCGCCGCGGTCACGGACAATCAGAGCAGTGATCACGACGGTTTTTATTACGCACTGCTGGAGAAGGGCGAGGGCTGAGCTGTCCGCGCTGCTTGTCTGCGCCCTGTTCGGGGCCTTGCAGCCGCTGCCCCTGCATGCGCAGCCGGCCCGGGTCGAGATCACCCAGATGGATCTGGGCCGCAGCGGTGAGGGGGTCGATCTGGCGGCCACCGTCACCTTTGAGCTGCCTTCGGCCGTGCAGGATGCCCTGTACAAGGGCCTGCCGTTGATCTTCGTGCAGGAGGCCGAGGTCTACCGCGAGCGCTGGTACTGGCTGGACAAGCGTGTGGGCGGCGCCCAGCGCCACATGCGCCTGGTGTTCCAGCCCCTGATCCGGCGCTGGCGGCTCACGATCGGGACCGGGCTGGCCAGCAACAGCGGCGGGGGTGTGGCCCTGGCACAGACCTTCGATACGCTGGACGAGGCCCTGGCCGTGATCCGGCGCGTCTCGGGCTGGCGCATTGCCAACGTCGGTGACCTGGAGGCCAGAACCCCGCATCGCTTCGACTTCCGCTTCCGTCTCGATGTCACGCAGTTGCCGCGCCCTTTGCAGATCGGTGCCCTCGGTGAAAGCGACTGGGTGCTGGCCGTCAGCGCCAGCAAGCGCCTGGCGCCGGAGAGCCTGAAGTGAAACCCCCGGCCGCAGGCACGGACAAGCGCCTGTATCCGCAGCAATCCCGGGCCCTGCGCTGGACCCTGGCCATCGTCCTGGCCATCGTCCTGGCCATCGGCATGGTGCTGCTCTTTCTGCTGACCCAGGCCACCGACAACCGCGCGATGTACGAGCGCAACTACGCGCGTCTGTTCACCCTCAACGTGGTGGTGGCCGTGACGCTGCTGGGCGTCATCGCCTGGGTGGCCTGGCGCCTGTTCAAGCGCCTGCGCCAGGGGCGTTTCGGCAGCCGCTTGCTGGTCAAGCTGGCCGCGGTGTTTGCGCTGGCCGGCTTCGTGCCGGGCCTGCTGATCTATGTGGTCTCCTACCAGTTTGTCTCGCGTTCCATCGAGAGCTGGTTCGACGTGCAGGTCGAAGGCGCGCTGGAGGCCGGCCTGGGCCTGGGGCGCGCCACGCTCGACACCCTCTCCAAGGACCTCGCCGGCAAGACGCGTGCCTCCGCCGCGCAGCTGCAGGATACGCCCGATGTGGTGGCCGGCCTGATGCTGGAGCGCCTGCGCGAACAGCTGGAGGTGCGCGACGCCGTGCTCTGGAGCGCCAATGGCCAGGTGCTGGCCAGCGTGGGGGACCTGCGTTTCCAGCTCAATCCGGAAAAGCCGACACCCGCCCAGTTCCGCAAGGCGCGCACCCAGCGCGTCGTGACCTGGATCGAGGGCCTGGAAGACGGCAGCGCCATGGCGCCGGCGCAGGCGCGCATCACGGCCCTGGTGCTGGTGCCACGCACGGGCCTGGAGATCCTGGACGAGCCGCGCTTCCTCATGGTCATCCAGACCCTGCCCGAAACCCTGGTGGCCAACGCCCTGGCGGTGACCGAAGCCCATCGCGAGTACCAGGAGCGCGCACTGGCGCGACAGGGCTTGCGGCGCATGTACATCGGCACGCTCACGCTCAGTCTTTTCCTGGCGGTGTTTGGCGCCGTGCTGCTGGCCGTGGTGCTGGGCAACCAGATCACGCGGCCGCTGCTGCTGCTGGCCGACGGCGTGCGCCAGGTGGCGGCCGGTGACCTCACGCCGAAGGCGGCGCTGCAGGGGCGCGATGAACTCGGTGGCCTGACGCGCTCCTTTGCCGACATGACGCAGCAGCTGGCCGATGCGCGCCATGCGGTAGAGAGCAGCATGGAGCAGGTCAACGCCGCGCGCGAGAACCTGCAGACCATCCTGGACAACCTGACCGCCGGTGTCATGGTGCTGGACGCGCAGGGCGTGATCCAGTCGGTCAATCCGGGCGCCACCCGCATCCTGCGCGTGCCCATGGCGGCCTGGGAAGGCAAGCACCTGGCCGACATCGCGGGCCTGGAGGACTTCGCCAGGAACGTGCAGCAGCAGTTCGATCGTTTCGTCGAGGAGCGCGCAGAACACGCGCTGGACCACTGGCAGCAGTCCTTCGAACTCGGCCCGCCCTCGGGCTCGCCGGCGGCCGACACCAGCGGGGAGAGCACCCTGACCCTGGTGGCGCGTGGTGCCGAACTGCCGGGCAAGGCCTGGCTGCTGGTGTTCGACGACATTTCCGAAATCGTCTCGGCCCAGCGTTCCCAGGCCTGGGGCGAAGTGGCGCGCCGCCTGGCGCACGAGATCAAGAACCCGCTCACGCCCATCCAGCTCTCCGCCGAGCGGCTGGAGAAAAAGCTGACCGGCAAGGTCGAGCCCACCGAGCAGGCCGTACTCACCAAATCGGTCAAGACCATCGTCGACCAGGTCGATGCCATGAAACGCCTGGTCAATGAATTCCGCGACTATGCGCGCCTTCCCGCGGCCGAACTCAAGCCGCTGGACCTCAATGCCCAGGTGGTCGAGGTGATGCACCTGTATGGCGGCGACAGTGCGCGCGTGCCGGTGCGCGCCGATCTGGACGAACGCTGTCCGCGCATCCTGGGCGACGCCCAGCAGTTGCGCCAGGTGCTGCACAACCTGCTGCAGAATGCCCAGGATGCGACCGACACCGCCGGGCGCAGCGGGCCGGAATTCCCGGTGATCGTGCGCACCCAGTGGGTGGAGAGCAGCGGCCGCGTGCGCCTGAGCGTGCTGGACTGGGGCGTGGGTTTCCCCGAGGCCATCCTCAAGCGCGCCTTCGAGCCTTACGTCACCACCAAGGCCAAGGGCACCGGCCTGGGCCTGGCGGTGGTCAAGAAAATTGCCGACGAACACGGGGCCCGGATCGACCTGGCCAACCGCCTGGCCGAGGAGCAGGTGGTGGGGGCGCAAGTATCGTTATCATTCGCAGTAGAGAAGCCGGCCCCGGCCTGACCCGCCCGTACTACAAGAGACCCAGCGTTCACATCATGGCAAACATACTGGTAGTCGATGACGAACTCGGCATACGCGACCTGCTGTGGGAAATCCTGAACGACGAGGGACACAGCGTCGAGGTGGCCGAGAACGCGGCGCAGGCCCGTGCCGCCCGTCAGCGCGAGCGCCCCGACCTCGTCCTGCTCGACATCTGGATGCCCGACACCGACGGCGTCACCCTGCTCAAGGAGTGGTCCACCACCGGCCTGCTGACCATGCCCGTCATCATGATGAGCGGGCACGCCACCATCGACACCGCCGTGGCCGCCACCAAGATCGGTGCCCAGGCCTTCCTGGAAAAACCCATCACCCTGCAGAAGCTGCTCAAGGCAGTGGAACAGGGCCTGGTGCGCAACACACCGCAGGCGGCCGCGCCGGCCCATGGCGGCGGGCTGCTGATGCCGGCGGCCAGCGCAGAGGCGCAGGCCGGCCTGCCCCCGCCCCTGATGGCCAGTGTGGAGACCGGCCCGCAGGCGCAGCAGAATTTCCAGCTCGACAAGCCGCTGCGCGAGGCGCGCGACGAGTTTGAGAAGGCCTACTTCGAGTACCACCTGGCGCGTGAAAGCGGCTCCATGACCCGCGTGGCCGAGAAGACCGGCCTGGAGCGCACCCATCTCTACCGCAAGCTCAAGCAGCTCGGCGTGGACCTGAGCCGCGGCAAGCGCAACGGCGGCTGAACCCGGCCGCAAGGCCGCCGGACTGCTGCTATAATTCCATCTCTACATGGCCCGGTAGCTCAGTTGGTAGAGCAGCGGATTGAAAATCCGCGTGTCGGTGGTTCGATTCCGCCCCAGGCCACCAGAATCTCTCAGAAAGCCATCCTCAGGGGTGGCTTTTTTATTTCCCCCGAACCGGCCCTGGCCTCTGCGAGGCACGCGCGGCTGGCCATGTTTTCCCTGTCTGCCCATGGGCCTCTTTGGCGATGGCTGTCGGACGTACTTTGGGCCCACGCTCATCACACCACCAGGAGTCCTCCATGACCACTGAACACTCTGTGCACGAGCACACCGCACAGCTCGACCGCGTGATGAACACCATCTGCACCCGCACGCTGAATCACTTCGCCGAAGAAGCCAAGATCAACGGCGAGAGCCTGAAGGACGCCTTCGAGCGTTACGAGATCGACTACGCCTGGCACGTGCTGGGCTCCGACCGCCTGCGCGACGCCACCCTGGCCTGTCTGGCCCAGCGCCACAGCCACGTGGCGACCGATGCGCAGCGGGCCAGCCTGGCCAGCATCCTGCAATCGGCGGCCGCAGCCCAGGCGCCCGATCTGCTGATGAGCTTTGACAACGAGGTGCCCGAACAGCTGGCAGACTCGCTGTGCGCTGCCTGGACGGGGCGCACGCCCAGCCCTGTCGCCGCGCAAGCCGCGTAAGCAAGAAGCCCCGCAAGGGGCTTTTTTGTGGCGGGTGGTCGCGACCGCGTGGATGGCGTGGCCATGTCGCCCAGGTGCGCAGCAGACCACGGTGATCCCTGCCATCATGGCGCGACGCAGGCCGCGCCCGGCCTCCCAGGATTCCATGGCCGTTCCCCATACGCTCACCACCGCGCCCATCCTCCCCACCCTCTGGCGGCTGAGTGTGCCCAATATGTTTGCCATGGTGGCCACGGCCCTGGTGAGCGTGGCCGAGACCGTCTACGTCGGGCTGCTGGGCACGCCGGCGCTCGCGGGCATGGCGCTGGTCTTTCCGCTGGTCATGTTGCAGCAGATGCTGTCGGCCGGCTCCATCGGGGGCGGCATCTCGGCCGCCGTGAGCCGGGCCATCGGGGCCGGCCAGCAGGACCGGGCCGACGCACTGGCCCTGCATGCCGTGATCATCAGCGTGGTGCTGGGGCTGTTTTTCAGTGCGCTCATCCTGCTCTGGGGGCGTCCCCTGTTCGAAGTGATCGGCGGGCAGGGCGCGGCACTGGAGCAGTCCCTGGCCTATGCGCAGATCGCCTTTGCCGGGGCGCTGAGCATCTGGCTGGCCAACGCCCTGGCCTCGGTCATCCGCGGCGCGGGCAATATGAAAACGCCGTCGCTCACCCTGCTGGGCGTGGCCCTGGGGCAGATCGTCCTGGGTGGCCTGCTGGGCCTGGGCTGGGGGCCGGTGCCCCGCATGGGCATGGCCGGTATCGCGCTGGGGCAGGTGATCGCCTTCAGCCTGGGCGCGCTGTACCTTTACCGCCACCTGCGTACGGGGCAGGGCCGCGTGCGCCTGGTGTTCGCCACCCGGCTGCTGCAGCGCCGCCACTTCCACGACATCCTCAAGGTCGGCGCCGTCGCCAGCATCTCTTCGCTGCAGACCGTGCTGACCATCCTCATCATCACGCGCATCGTGGCCGGTTACGGCACCGAGGCGCTGGCCGGCTACGGCATTGGCGCGCGGCTGGAGTTCCTGCTCATCCCCGTCACCTTTGCCATCGGCGTGGCCTGCCTGCCCCTGGTGGGCATGGCCCTGGGTTCGGGCCTTGTGCCGCGTGCACGGCGTGTGGCCTGGACCGGCGCCAGCCTGGCGGCGGCCATCGTCGGCGGTGTCGGCCTGCTGGTGGCGGTCTTCCCGGATGTCTGGTCGCGGCTGTTCACACAGCAGCCGCAGGTGATTGCCTACGCAGGCAGTTACTTCCGCTGGGTTGCGCCGGCCTACGGCTTCTTCGCCTTTGGCCTGTGCCTGTACTTCGCGGCCCAGGGCGCGGGAAAGCTGCTGGGTCCGGTGCTGGCCGGCACCTTGCGCCTGTTGCTGGTGGCGCTGGGCGGCTGGCTGCTGGTGCGCTACGACGTGCCGGTGGAGGGCATGTTCGCCCTCATCAGCGTGGCCATGCTGCTCTATGGTCTGGTCACGGCGCTGGCGGTGTACTACGTAAGCTGGGGCGATTGAGCACGCGGGCGCTGTTCGCCCTGTACAGTGGACGGCATACCACCACCCAAGGAGACACCATGGACGAGAACCCGAGATACAAGGCCGGTCTGGCCGTGCGCAAGGCTGTGCTGGGCGAAGCATACGTCAACCAGTCGCTGGCCAACGCCGACGAGTTCATGGCGCCTATCCAGCAGTTCCTGACCGAGAACGCCTGGGGCACGGTCTGGACCCGCGAGGGCCTGGACCGCAAGACGCGCAGCATGCTCAACCTGGCCATGCTCACCGCACTCAATCGCCCCAATGAACTGAAGCTGCACATCAAGGGCGCCCTCAACAACGGCGTCACGAAAGAGGAGATGGGCGAGATCTTCCTGCAGGCCGCCGTCTACTGCGGCGCCCCCGCGGGGCTGGACTCGTTCAAGATCGCGCAGCAGGTCTTCAAGGACGAGGCCGCCAAGTAAGGTGACTACCAGTCGACCAGGCTCAGGCCGACGCTGAGCAGGCTGCGGCGGCGGTTGTAGTCCACCAGGGAGTCGCCATAACCACTGAAGAGCTGCACATGCAGGCGCAGGCCCTTGGAGCCGCTGTCCAGCGGGCGCAGCCATTCCAGCCGCCAGGAGCCATTGGCGTCGGAGCGCAGGGAATGGCGCAGGGTCAGCGCCAGGGTGTGCTCGGGGTCGGGTTGCCAGCTGCCCGTGAGTTCGGCGCGGCCGATGGTGTCGTCGATGCCCGGGTTGTCGTCCAGTGAGCTGAGGTTGCCGTTGCCGTCGGCGTCGCTGATGCGCTTCCAGACCCGGGCCGTCACAGCGTAGCGATCACCCTTTTCCATGCCGGCCATCAGGATGGCGCGGTTCCAGCTGCGCGACAGCGGCAGGGTCTGGCCGTTGGACTGGTGGTTGAGGCTCAGGCCGCTGTAACGCAGGCGCCAGCCGCCGGGCAGGTCCAGCGGCGTGGGTACGATGTAGATGATCTCGGGCTCATGGTCCGTGGTGCGGAAAGGCCGCGAGAGCTCGGAATTGAACAGCTGCCAGTAGGACTGCTGGCTGTAGCCGAACCAGAGCGAATCACGCTGCCCCTCGGTCAGCATGGGCAGCAGGCCCGAGGCGACCTTGGTCCGAACCGAGAGCTGGATGCGCATCTCGTTGCGCATATAGGGTTGCTCGCTGGTGGCGCTGCGCCCCGTTGCGGTCGAGCTCGGCGCCGTGTTCACACTGTTGCCGTGCACCCAGGACAGGCTGATGGGTTTGTAGCCACGGATGTTGAAACGGCCGCAGTCGCTGCCGGCTTCCAGTTCCCAGTAGCGCGAGAGGGCGCTGTACGTGCTGCTGCGGCAGTCGGGCAGGTTGCTGTCTGTGGCTTCGGGGGGTGTGGCGGTCACAACGGCGGCAGGCATGGCTGGCCCCTGCCCTTGCACCCAGCGGTCGTAGCAGGCCAGGCGGGCCGTCGCGTCCTGGGTCTGCTGGGCGCAGATTTGCCAGCCCTGGGTCGGGTCCGGCGGGGCTGGCGTCGCCGTCTGGGCCCCAGTCTGGCTGCTCAGAGCCAGACCCGCCAGCAGCCCCAGGAGGCGCCAGGGGCTCACGCCGCACCTCCCGCCAGCGCCTGCGCGGCCGCGGTCTCCTGTGCCTTCTTGGCAAACTCGGCACGCAGCGCGCGCAGCTTCTCGCGCGGGTCTTCCTTGGTCGTGGCCTGGCTCAGCGCCATCTCGGCAATGAAACGGCTGGGCATCACGCTGACCATCTCGCGGCCCTTCTTGCGTTTCTTGGGCCAGCTCACGGCCAGCGTGCGCTGCGCGCGCGTGATGCCCACGTACATCAGGCGGCGTTCTTCCTGCAGGCGCAGCGCCACGCTCTCGTTGACGGCTTCATGCTCGCGCGTGGAGCCGCCCAATGAATCGGCACCGTCGTCGAGCTTGAAGGGCAGCATGCCCTCGGTCACGCCCACCATCATCACGTGCGGCCACTCCAGACCCTTGGCCGCATGCAGGGTGGACAGCGTCACCACGTCCTGGTCCTTGTCGCGCTCGCTGATGGTCGAGAGCAGGGAGATGGTCTGCGCCACTTCCAGCAGCGATTTCTTTTCGCTGGCCAGCGTCACGCCGGCGGTGTCGTCGATCTCGCCGCCGCAGCGCTTGGCCATCCAGTCGCAGAAATCCAGCACATTGGTCCAGCGCGAAGCGGCCAGCTTTTCGCTGTCCTCGCCGTCGTAGAGGTGCTTCTCGTAGCCGATGTCCTTGAGCCACTCCATCAGGAAGGCCATGGCGTCCTCGGCGCCTTCGGTGTGGCGGGCACGGTATTCGAGGTCGTTCACGTAACGCCCGAACTCGTGCAGGCTGCCGACCGCACGGGCGTTGAGCACCGAGGGCAGGGAGTTGGAGAACAGCGCCTCGAACAGGCTCAGTTTGTACTGGCCGGCAAAGGTGCCCAACTGCTGCAGGGTCTGGTGGCCGATGCCGCGTTTGGGCGTAGTCACCGCGCGCAGGAAGGCCGGATCGTCGTCGTTGTTGACCCACAGGCGGAACCAGGCGCAGAGGTCGCGGATCTCGGCGCGGTCGAAGAAGCTCTGGCCGCCCGAGACCTTGTAGGGAATCTGCGCCTTGCGCAGGGCCTGCTCCAGCACGCGGGCCTGGTGGTTGGCGCGGTAGAGCACCGCGAAGTGGCGGAACTCCTTGTGCTGCGATTCCGAGCGCAAGCTCTGGATGCGCGCCACCATGCGCTCGGCCTCGTGCTCCTCACTGTCAGCGTCTACCACACGCACCGGCTCGCCCTCGCCCAGTTCGCTCCAGAGCTTTTTCGGAAACAGCTTGGGGTTGGGGCCGATCACGTTGTTGGCGGCCTGCAGGATGGCGCCGGTGGAGCGGTAGTTCTGCTCCAGCTTGATGACCTTGAGGGTGGGGAAATCCACCGGCAGTTTCTTCAGGTTGTCCAGCGTGGCGCCGCGCCAGCCGTAGATGGACTGGTCGTCGTCGCCCACGGCGGTGAAGCGCGCCAGCGTCGGGTCTTCCGGCACCATGAGCTTGAGCAGTTCGTACTGCGTGGCATTGGTGTCCTGGTATTCGTCCACCAGGATGTGGCCCATGATCTTCTGCCACTTGGCCCGCACCTCGGGGTGGTCGCGCAGCAGTTTCAGCGGCAGGCCGATCAGGTCGTCGAAGTCCACGCTCTGGTAGGCGGCCAGGCGTTCCTCGTAGCGCGCCATGATGCGCGCGGTGATGCGCTCGTTGTCGTCCTTGGCCTGGGCCTCGGCCTGCTCGGCGTTCAGCCCCAAGTTCTTCCACAGGCTGATGGCCCACTGCCACTGGCGCGCGGTGGCCGCGTCGGTGCTGCCGCCAGCGTCCTTCAGGATGCTGGTGACGTCGTCGCTGTCCAGAATGGAGAACTTCGGTTTCAGGCCCACGGCCTCGCCGTCCTCGCGCAGCAGGTGCACCCCCAGGGCGTGGAAGGTGCAGATGCGCACGTCTTTCGCGGCCTTGCCGATCAGGCCCTTGGCGCGCTCGCGCATCTCGGCGGCGGCCTTGTTGGTGAAGGTGATGGCGGCAATGCGCTTGGGTTCCAGCCCGGCCTGGATCAGGCGCCCGATCTTGTGCGTGATGACCCGCGTCTTGCCGGAACCGGCGCCGGCCAGCACCAGGCAAGGGCCGTGGAGAAAGTTGACAGCGTCCTGCTGTGCGACATTGAGACCGTGGGAGGGGGATGACGACATGCGTGGTGGGTAACTCTTGCTGACTGATCATACCGAGAGCGCGTTTCACACTGCGGCGACAATACACACCGTGTTGCAAATCTTCTCGGTCACCTTCCCCTTCTTTGCCCTGGTGCTGTGCGGTTACCTTGCTGCGCGCCGGCGCATGTTGCCGCTGGAAGCCATTCCCGGCCTGAACGGTTTTGTGCTGTTCTTCGCCCTGCCGTGCATGCTTTACCGCTTCGGCGCCAGCACCCCCATTGCCCAGCTGCTCGACTACTCGGTCTTCCTGGTCTGGATGTTCTGCGGCGTGGTCATGGTGGGCTTCACCATCGCCGTCACCCTGAACGAGCGCATCCGCTGGAACGACGCATCGTTTGGCGCGCTGGTGGCGGCCTTCCCCAACACCGGTTTCATGGGCGTGCCCCTGCTGGTGGCGCTGCTGGGGCCGCTGGCGGCCGCGCCCATCATCGTGGGCATGCTGGTGGACATGGTGATCACCACCTCGCTGTGCATTGCGCTCTCGCGCCTGGACGGTGCCGACAAGCACGGCATGGCGGTGGCGCTGAAAAACGCCCTGCGCGGCATGCTGACCAACCCGATGCCCTGGGCCATCCTGCTGGGCGGCGTCGCTTCCTACATCCAGCTCGAGCTGCCGGGGCCGGTGCACAAGACCGTGGGCCTGCTGGCCGATGCCGCTTCGCCGGTGGCGCTGTTCACCATCGGTGCCGTGCTGGCGCGTTCGCAGATCCTGACCATCGAGAGCAAACACGCGCCCATTCCCCTGCGCGACTACGTGCCGGTGGCCGTGTTCAAGCTGCTGCTGCACCCGCTGCTGGTGCTGCTGGTGGGCGTGGGTGCGGTGCAGCTGGGGGCGCCCCTGAGCCGTTTTGCGCTCACGGTCATGGTGCTCGCCGCGGCCCTGCCCAGCGCCAGCAATGTCTCCTTGCTGGCCGAGCGCTTCGGCGCCGACAACGGGCGCATCGCCCGCATCATCCTGGTGTCCACCGCCGTGGCCTTTCTGAGCTTCTCGGGCGCGGTCGGCCTGATGACCTGAGGCTAGGGAAAATACCTATGAATATCCATCCATTGATAGCTGGACCCTATTTGATAGATATTGCAAATCAAATAGCCGTTGAAATAGAAATCTCCTAAAGTCAACGCACTTTCACGCAAGGAGTGCCATCATGAAAACGAACCCGACCATCGCCAGCCATCGCCAGCCGGTCTGGATCGAATGCCTCGCCGCCCTGGCGATGGTCAGTTGAGCGCTTCCTGCCTGAAATTTCCATCCCAACCCCAAGGAGAAGACCATGTCCAATGAAGCCAAGTGCCCCTTTCATGCGGCCGGTGGTGCGCGTGCCACGCACGGCGCCCAGTCCAACGCCGACTGGTGGCCGAACCAGCTGAACCTGTCCATCCTGCACCAGCACCAGCCGGTCTCCAACCCCATGGACCCGGACTTCGACTACGCCGAGGCCTTCAAGAAGCTGGACTACAAGGCACTGAAGAAAGACATGGCCGCGCTCATGACCGAGTCGCAGGACTGGTGGCCGGCCGACTGGGGCCACTACGGCGGCCTGATGATCCGCCTGGCCTGGCATGCGGCCGGCACCTACCGCACGGCCGACGGCCGCGGCGGCGCCAACACCGGCAACCAGCGCTTCGCCCCCCTCAACAGCTGGCCCGACAACGGCAACCTGGACAAGGCGCGCCGCCTGCTGTGGCCGCTGAAGCAGAAGTACGGCAACGCCATCTCCTGGGCCGACCTCTTCATCCTGGCCGGCAACGTGGCCATGGAAACCATGGGCTTCAAGACCTTCGGCTTCGGCGGCGGTCGTGCCGACGTCTGGGCCCCCGAGGAGGACGTTTACTGGGGCGCCGAGAAGGAATGGCTGGCCACCAGCGACAAGCCCGACAGCCGCTACAGCGGCCAGCGCGACCTGGAGAACCCGCTGGCCGCCGTGCAGATGGGCCTGATCTACGTGAACCCGCAGGGCCCGGACGGCAAGCCCGATCCCGTGGCTTCCGGCCGCGACGTGCGCGAGACCTTTGCGCGCATGGCCATGAACGACTACGAGACCGTGGCCCTGGTGGCCGGCGGACACACCTTCGGCAAGATGCACGGCGCCGGTCCCGCGAACCTGGTTGGCCCCGAGCCCGAAGGCGCCCCCATGGAAGAGATGGGTCTGGGCTGGATCAACACGCACGGCAGCGGCAAGGGCGGCGACACCACCACCAGCGGCTTCGAAGGCGCCTGGAAACCCAACCCGACCAAGTGGGACATGGGCTACCTCAAGGTGCTGTTCAAGTACGACTACGAGCAGATGACAACGGCCGCCGGTGCCATCCAGTGGCGCGCCAAGAATGTCGCGCCCGAGGACATGATTCCCGACGCGCACGACCCGAGCAAGAAGTACGCGCCCTCGATGACCACGGCCGACCTGTCGCTCAAGTTCGACCCGGCCTACGAGAAGATTGCCCGCCACTTCCTCGCCAACCCGGAAGAGTTCGCCGACGCCTATGCCCGCGCCTGGTTCAAGCTGACCCACCGTGACATGGGCCCCAAGAGCCTGTACCTGGGCCCCGAGGTGCCGGCCGAAGACCTGATCTGGCAAGACCCGATCCCCGCGGTGAACCACCCGCTGATCGACGCCAAGGACGTCGCCGCGCTCAAGGCGCAGGTGCTGGCCTCGGGCCTGTCGGTGGCCGAGCTGGTATCGACCGCATGGGCTTCAGCTTCCACCTTCCGCGGCTCCGACCGCCGTGGCGGTGCCAACGGTGCGCGCATCCGCCTGGCGCCGCAGAAAGACTGGGAAGCCAACCAGCCGGCCCAGCTGGCCAAGGTGCTGGCGGTGCTCGAAGGCATCCAGAAGGCCTTCAACGCCAGCGCTGCCGGCGGCAAGAAGGCGTCCCTGGCCGACCTGATCGTGCTGGCCGGTAGTGCTGGCGTGGAAGCCGCTGCCAAGGCCGCTGGCCATGCGGTTGAGGTGCCCTTCGCCCCCGGCCGTACCGACGCGACCCAGGAGCAGACCGATGCGGCCTCGTTCGATGTGCTCGAGCCCGTGGCCGACGGTTTCCGCAACTACCGCAAGAAGGCCTACAGCGTCTCGCCCGAAGAGATGCTGCTCGACAAGGCCCAGCTGCTCACGCTGTCTGCCCCCGAGATGACCGTGCTGGTCGGCGGCCTCCGGGTGCTCGGTGCCAATGTGGGCGGTAGCAAGGCCGGTGTCTTCACACAGCGCCCGGGCCAGCTGAGCAACGACTTCTTCGTCAACCTGGTCGACATGTCCACCGCCTGGAAGCCCAGCGGCGACAACGCCTACGAGGGCCGCGACCGCAAGACCGGCGCGGTCAAGTGGACGGCCACCCGCGTCGACCTGGCCTTCGGCTCCAACTCGCAACTGCGCGCCATCGCCGAGGTGTACGCGCAGAACGACGGCGGCAAGAAGTTTCTCAAGGACTTCGTGGCGGCCTGGACCAAGGTGATGAACCTGGATCGATTCGATCTGGCGTAAAGGATTGGCGGAAAAATAAAGGCCACCTTCGGGTGGCCTTTGCCATCTCTACCCCATGACAGGAAGGACCAATTGCCGACAGGCATTGCATTAATCGCAGTGCTGGCAGGTGGCTCAATGAGCTAACGCTACATTGGGCAATGTGACCGCAATGTCAAACGAAACCCGGGCTGCCATCACGATTAAGCGGTGCTTGTGGCGTTTTTACTAATGGGATGTGGCCCCAGTAAATCATCCGAATGTCAGTGACTGTTCCAAGAGCGGTAGTCTTCTCTCTTCGTTGATCAAAGTCGGGGTAAATATCTCCTGTGTACATTCCAAACAGGAAAATGGAATCTTCTCGTTCGATGAAAACGGGTCCGCCCGACATCCCGGGGGCTCCATAGCCATCGAGAAAAACCTCTTTGTTTCGCTCGCCTGATATGTGTGCGCTTGCAACAAACCGAGTGAAAACGACAGGAGTGGGCTGTTCTTTGCCAATCGCCGCGCTGAATCCGTAGGGGTATCCAACGATCAGGCATTTTTCACCTGGTCCGACTAGAGAGTCGCTTCCAGACATGAACATCGCCTCGTCAATGAGTTGCAGGTCCGAAAGACGCAATGTGTTGGGCAATTCAATTTTCACGACGTCATGCCAAAACGGGACAAACAGTCCGACGGCATTCAAGTACCTATTGGGTACATGCTGGTCGTTCTGAAGCCACAGCGGGTGAAGAGGCCCGGCGCTTGCTTGAGCGTCAGCATAAAGTGGTAGCACATGGGCTTGAGAGTCGCCAATAGCCTGAATACCCGGCTGCGGGCTCCTTACATCCTGCAGAGACACCCGAAGGTATCGTCGATTCGGGAGCTCGGTGCCAAGATCAAGATGGTTCGGGTCGTATCCTGTGACAACGTGCCATGCGGTGTACAAGAACAGCTGATCACTCTCTTTTCGAATGAAACCCGATGCCACCGCATTTTTGATTGGGGCTTGATTACGATCTAAGCATTCGACGCGGACACCACAAAGCGGCAAGAAATATCTGCGGGTGGAAAGGGGTAACTTTGCGCTCATACGGAGGCATTTTGACGTAAAGACTGGCCATTCAAATCGTCAGCGGATCCACGTCCACCGCCCACCGTATCAGCCCCTTGCCCTCGGGGCCCTGCCGTACTTGGTGGAGTACCTCATGCCAGCCTGCCAGAAAACGTTGCAGCGCCGCGCGCGAGGGGCTTTCGATCAGCATCTGCGCGCGCTCCACATTGGCCACGCGCTGCACGCTCATGGGCACGGCCGGGTAGAGCGTGACGTTCAGTGAGGCGGCGGCCTCGGTGCCGAAGGTGCTGGCCGCGTTGAGGAAGGCTTGCGCAGTCTCCTGCGTGCGTGCTTCGGCGCGCACCAGGGCCTGGAAGCTGTAGGGCGGCAGGCCGGCCTGTTCGCGCTCTTTCAGCTGCTGCGCGGCGAAACCCGGGTAGTCGTGTTTCTTCAGGTTCTCGTACAGCGGATGGGTGGGGTGCTGGGTCTGCACCCACATTTCGCTCTGTGCGCTGATGCCGGCGTCGCGGCCAGCGCGGCCTGCAGCCTGCATCAGCAGGCTGAAGAGGCGTTCGGGTGCGCGGAAGTCGCTGGAGAACAGGGCGCTGTCGGGGTTGGCGGCAGCCACCAGGGTGATGCGGCGGAAGTCGTGGCCCTTGGCGATCATCTGTGTGCCGACCAGCACGTCCACCTCGCCAGCATGCACCTGGGCCAGTTGCGCTTCGAGTTCACCCTTGAGCTTGGTGGTGTCGGCGTCGATGCGCACGATGCGCACGGGGGTGCCATCGGGGCGCTGTACATCGGCCAGCAGTTCGGCCAGGTGTTCTTCGAGTTTCTCGGTGCCGCGGCCCATGGGGCGGATGTCGGGGCTGCCGCAAGACGGGCAGGCGCGCGGCACGCGCTCGGTGAAACCGCAGTGGTGGCAGCGCAGGGTGCGGTCGATCTTGTGGAAGACACGAAAGGCGCTGCAGTGCGGGCACTCGCTTTTCCACTCGCAGTCGCTGCAATGCAGCACCGGGGCGTAACCGCGCCGGTTCAGGAAGACCATGCTCTGCTCGCCCTTGGCGATGCGGCCCTTGAGGGCTTCGAGCAGGGGGGGCGAGAACACCGCGTGTTTGGGCTGGTGGTTCATGTCCACGCGCCGCACCAAAGGTAGGGCGCCGCCGTCGCCGACCCGGCTGGGCATGAGCAGGCGCACGTAGCGCCCGCCCTCGGCGGCCGGGCGGCTGTGGTGCCAGGACTCCAGCGAGGGCGTGGCCGAGCCCAGGATGACCTTGGCGCCTTCGAGCCGGCCGCGGTAGACGGCCAGGTCCCGCGCCGAATAACGCGCGCCTTCCTGCTGTTTGTAGCTGGGGTCGTGTTCTTCGTCCACCACCACCAGCCGCAGTTTGGGCAGGGAAGCGAACACGGCCATGCGCGTGCCCAGCACGATGCGCGCCGCGCCGCTGTGCGCGGCCAGCCAGCTTTTCAGACGCTGCGGGTTGGTCATGCCGCTGTGCAGCGAAACCACGACGTCGGCGCCGAAGCGGGCGGCAAAACGTTCTTCCAGCTGGGGCGTGAGATTGATCTCGGGCACCATCACCAGCGCCTGCGCGTCGGGCTCGCGCTCCAGCAGCGTCTGCACGCAGCGCAGGTAGACCTCGGTCTTGCCGCTGCCGGTGGCGCCGAAGAGCAGGAAGGGGCCGGCCTGGGCCTCGATCTGCCCCAGCACCTGGCTTTGCTCGGGCGTCAGTGTGGGCAGGCTGGTCGCCGGCGCGCCACCGGCCGCAACAGCCGGGCGCTTAAGGCGGCGCGCCAGCTGTTCGCTGCTGAGTTCGCGCAGTTGCGGCGGCAAGGCGGCCAGGGCGATCTCGCCGGCAGCGCGCTGGTAGTAGCTGGCGGCAAAGTCCACCAGCTGGCGCCAGGCCGCCGTGAGCGGGGGCAGGGCGGTGAGCGCGGTGGCGATGGGGCGCAGGCGGCTGCTGTCCACCTCGGCCTGATCCTGCGACGCAGCATCCCAGACGATGCCCAGGGTCTCGCGCCGGCCCAGCGGCACACGCACCAGGGTTCCCGCGGGAAGTGCCAACTCACTCAGATAACTCAGCGTTCCGCCCACCTGGCTGTGCGCCGGTGTCTGGACCAGAACGGGGAGTAAGGAGCTCATGCGGAAGGGGTGTTTGGGGGCCAGTCTTCATGCCGACTAGCGAAAGTCGCGCTAAGTGCTTGATCTGGAATGACTTTGCGAACGATTCAAAGATTCTGTGGATAACTTTGTTGATAGCTTGTCATGAGCCGCTCCGAAGCCTTGAAAATCAAGGCTTTGCTCAAAATGCCCTCAAAAAAAGCAACGAGCAAATTTCATATAAATCAACAACTTACCGGCGCTATTGGTTTTGTAGCAACAGTCACCTCCCGGGGGGCACTATGGCGCACCGCAGCACGTCTTTTGTGCATAAGTGAGTCTGCACTGAGCCTTTTTGGGGCTGCCAGGGCTGGGCACCGGAATTCGGGAAAACCATGACCTGCCCCATCTTGACGGGTCTAGGCCCGCATTTGCCGCGAGTGCGCATGCACCGCTTCCACCAATGCCGTCACATGCTCGGGCGGTGTGTACTGGCTGATGCCGTGCCCCAGGTTGAAGATGTGCGTGGGGCCGGCTTGGGTGGTGTCGGTGTGCGGCGCACCAAAGCTTTGCAGCACCTTTTTCACCTCGGCCTCGATGGCCGCGGGCGGCGCAAACAGCACATTCGGGTCGATATTGCCCTGTAGCGCCTTGCCAGCGCCCCCCACCTGTCCGCCCACCAGCGCGCGGGCTTTGCCCAGGTTCATCGTCCAGTCCAGGCCCAGCACCTCGCAGTCCAGCTGGCCCATCTGTTCCAGCCACAGGCCTCCACCCTTGGTGAAGACGATGCGCGGCACGATCTGGCCGTCTGGGCCGGTGCGCTTCAAGCCCGCCAGCACCCGGGCCGTGTAGGCTAGGCTGAATTCCTGGAAGGCGCCGTCGGCCAGCACCCCGCCCCAGGAATCAAACACCATCACGGCCTGCGCGCCAGCGTCGATCTGGGCGTTTAAATAAGCCGCCACGGCATCGGCATTGACGCTCAGGATGCGGTGCATCAGGTCGGGGCGGCCGTACAGCATGCTCTTGACCAGGCGGTAGTCGTCCGAGCCTGCCCCTTCGACCATGTAGCAGGCCAGGGTCCAGGGGCTGCCGGAGAAGCCGATCAGGGGTACGCGGCCGTTCAAGGCCTTGCGGATCGAGGTGACCGCATCAAAGACGTAACGCAGCTTGTCCAGATCCGGTACCTGGAGCTTGGCCACGGCCGCTTCATCACGCACGGGGGTGGCAAAACGCGGGCCCTCGCCCTGGGCGAAGGACAGGCCCAGGCCCATGGCGTCGGGCACGGTGAGGATGTCGGAGAAGAGGATGGCGGCGTCCAGCGGGTAACGCGCCAGGGGCTGCAGGGTGACCTCGGTGGCGTAGTCCACGTTGGTGGCCAGGCCCATGAAGCTGCCGGCGCGGGCGCGCGTGGCGCAGTACTCGGGCAGGTAGCGCCCGGCCTGGCGCATCAGCCAGACGGGGGTGTGGTCTGTGGCCTGGCGCAGGCAGGCGCGCAGGAAGGAGTCGTTTTGCAGGGGGGCGTAGCTGGAACTCATGACCCCGATTGTCGCAGGCTGGCGGCGCAACCAGCGCCGTTCGGGCTGAGCCTGTCGAAGCCGTCCTGAGCCAGCCCTTCGACAAGCTCAGGGCGTACGGAAGGCCGGATTCAGGCCGAACGCCGGGCCCACAGCGTCATTGCGCCAGCCGCACTTCCAGGATCTCGAAGTCGATGGCTTCGCGGTAGATGCGGATGTCGTGGGTGACCATGTAGAGCAGGATCTTGGGCGCCTGGTGAGCCACCAGGCGGTGCGCGCCCACGCCGAGCAGCACCAGCGCCAGTCCCCACCAGGGGTAGGCGAAATAGGCCATGCCGATGCCGGTGCCGATGATGGGCAGGATCAGCGCGGTCAGCATCAGGCGGTGCTTGACGTACTTGCGCGCGCGGTCCGGGTTGACGATGAGGCGAAAGCGCCCCGCCGGCAGGCCGGTGCGGAATTCCTCGTAGGGCACGTAGATCGGCTCGGGGCCGTCGACGATGCCGGTGCTGGCGGTCTCACTCATGGTGCGGGTTCTGTGCGTGTGCGTGGTCGATCTTCAGGCAGCGATTTTGCACCACACGCAGGCCGGCCACGGCCGCCGTGCGGCAATGCGCCAGGATCCAGGTGATGTCAGCGTCCCGGGCCATCAGCGGTAGGTGATGGGGCAGCCGTAGGGACGGCTGGTGGCCACCCTCAGCGGCTGGCCGGCGAGCGCTTCGTTCAGGCCCTGGCGCACGTAGTTGGTGGCGGTCTGTAGGTCTTCGATCTTGGCCGTGGGTTTGCTGTCGATGGCGCCGGCATAGATGAGTTCGCCGCGCGGGTTGAGGATGAACATGTGCAGCGCGCTGCGCGCACCCATGGCGCGGCCCAGCACACCGCTCTCGTCCATCAGCGCGGCGCTGGGGGTGGCCTTCTGCTCGGCCAGCCAGCGTGTCATCTGGGCCGGGGTCATGAAGTCGGCGCTGCCGTCGGCAGTGGAATTGACTGTCATCCAGACCACGCCCTTGCTGCGGGCCTCGGCCTGCAGGGCCTGCATGTGGCCGCTGTCGTAGTGCTTGCGCACGAAGGGGCAGCCCGGGTTGCTCCATTCCAGCACCACGTGGCGCCCGCGGAAATCGCTCAGGCGTACGCTGCGGCCCTGCGCATCTTCCAGGCTCAGTTCGGGGGCACGTTGGCCGATGGCCAGGGCTGCCATTGCCGGCAGCGGAAGCAGCAGGGAGACCAGGGCAAGCGTGCCCAGTTGGCGGCGGGTCGGTGCGTAGGGCATGGGGGAAGGTTTCAGCGGTACTTGATGGTGCAGCCGTAGGGCCGGGTGCTGGCCTGGCTGATGGGCTTGCCGGCCAGGGCCTCGGCCAGGCTGGTGCGCACGTAGTTGGTGGCAGCCGGGATGTCCGAGGCGCGTGCCGAAGGGATGCTGTCGATGCCACCGGCATACACCAGCTTGCCCTGCGGGTCGACGATGTACATGTGCGGCGTGACCCGCGCGGCATAGGCCTGGCCGACCTGGCCGTCCTCGTCCATCAGCGTGGCGGTGGGGTTGGCCTTCTGCTCGTCCATCCAGCGGCCCAGCCGGGCCGGGCTCATGTAGTCGCCGTGGGTGGGCTCGGTGGAGTTGATGGCCAGCCAGACCACACCCTTGCCGCGGGCCTCGGCCTGCAGGGCCTGCATATGGCCGCCGTCGTAATGTTTGCGCACGAAGGGGCAGCCCGGGTTGTTCCACTCCAGCACCACGTGGCGGCCGCGGTAGTCGCTGAGTTTCACGGTCTGGCCCTTGACGTCCTTGAGCGTGAAGTCGGGTGCGCTCTGGCCCACGGTGGCGGCGTGGGCGCCCGCCAGCAGCGTGGTGCCCAGGGCGAGGATGGCAAGACGACGTGTTGTCAGCATGGCGATCTCCTGGTGAGGACTAAAGCGTGGCCAGCGCCTGGCGGATCTCGCCTGCGCTCAGCACCTCGGACAGCACCAGGGGCGCACGGCCGGGGCGGTAGAAGACGTAGACCGGCACGCCGTTGCGGCCCAGCTGGGCCAGGGCGGCGGTGATGGCCGGGTCGCGCCGGGTCCAGTCGGCGCGCAGCATCACGACCTGTTTCGCATCGAAGTCAGCCAGCACCTGCGCGTCGGCCAGCGTGGTCTGCTTGTTGTACTGGCAGGTCACGCACCAGGCGGCGGTGTAGTCCACGAAGACGGTCTGGCCGCCGGCCACCAGGGTCTGCACCCGCTCGGGGCTCCAGGCCGACCAGCGTTCGCCGCTGCCCTGGCTGGCCGTGGTGGTCTCGACCTTGAACATGTAGGGGCCCAGGGCCCAGACCGTCCAGGCGCTGGCGGCGAACAGCAGCGTGGCGATCACCGTGCGCAGGCGGCCGCGCAGCGTCAGCGCCCAGATCACGGCGCTGAGCGCGATCAGCAGCGTCAGCAGGGCGGCGGCGCCGTCCACACCGCTCTGGTGGCCCATGACCCAGACCAGCCAGACCACGGTGATGAGCATGGGGAAGGCCAGCAGCTTGCGCAGCGCGTCCATCCACGCGCCCGGGCGGGGCAAGAGCCGCGCGAAGGCCGGCACGAAGCTGGCGGCCAGGTAGGGCAGGGCCAGGCCCAGGCCCAGCGTGGCGAAGATCAGCAGGGCCTGGGCGGGCGGCAGCGTGACGGCCAGGCCCAGCGAGGCGCCCATGAAAGGCGCGGTGCAGGGCGAGGCCACGGCCACGGCCAGCACGCCGGTGAGGAAGGCGTCGATCACCGGATGGCGCGCCTGGAAGGCCGCAAGTGAGGAGGGCGCGAACTGGCCGAACTCGAAGACGCCGACCAGGTTGAGCGCAATGACGGTGAACAGTGCGGCCAGCGCGGCCACCACCCACGGGTCCTGCAGCTGGAAGCCCCAGCCCAGGCTGGCGCCGGCCGCACGCAGGCCCAGCAGCAGCAGGCCCAGGGCCACGAAGCTCACGATGACGCCCGCGGTGTAGGCCAGGCCGCTGATGCGGTGGCTGCGGTGGTCGTCGGCATGGCGCGTGAAGCTCAGCACCTTGATGGCCAGCACCGGGAACACGCAGGGCATGAGGTTGAGGATGAGGCCGCCGATCAGTGCGCCCAGCAAGGCGGCGTAGAAGCCCAGCGGCGCAGCCGCGGCAGCAGCGGGTTGTTGTGCTGCGGCATTGGCCGCCAGCGCGGCCTGCAGCGCCGGTGACACGGCGGCGGGCGCAGCGCTGGCCGGCCAGCTGCCAGTGACGGGCAATTCGACACGCCAGCCCTGGCCCCCTTGCGTTAGCACCACGGGCAGCAGGGTGGGGCTGGCGCTGCGCTGCGCCATCAGCGGGAGTTCGGCCGTCCAGACCGCGCCCTGCCAGGACTGCTGCCAGGGCGCGGAGGGATTGATCACCTCGGTCGTTTCGGGGAAGGCGTCGAGCTTTTTGCCCTGCAGGCGGGCCGGCAGGCCGGCGATGCTGAGCCGCAGCGTCTGGCCGTCGATGCGCAGGCTGCTGGTGCCGGTGTCCAGGGCCAGCGGCTGGGCCTGGCGTGCGGCCTCGAAGGCGGCGCTGTGCAGGGCGGTGGAGCCCTTGAGCGGGATGCGCAGGGTGTACTCGCCTTCCTCGGGGATGCACTCGGTCTTGCAGATCAGCCAGCTGGCGCGCAGCTTGACGGTGAGTTCGTTGCCGAGCACGGGGGGCTTGAAGTCGGGGCCGATGGTCAGCGGCACGGCCAGCAGCAGCGTGTCTTCATAGCCGTAGTTGACCAGAGGTCCGACCGAGATCTTCTTCGGGATGGGCCAGGCGATCTCGCCGGCCGAGACGCCCGCGGGCAACGTCCATTCCAGCACCGTGGGCAGGCCGGAGTCGCCGGCGTTTTTCCAGTAGGTGTGCCAGTGTTTCTTGTGCTCGATCTTCAGGCCCACCCAGACCGGCTGGCCGGGCGACACGCCCTCGGGCGCATGGGCCAGCAATTCGGTGCGCGCCTGGTCGGTGGTGACCACAGCCTTCTGGGCACCCAACTGTGCGCTGGCGTACGGAGCGAAGAGAGCGGCGGCTGTTAGAAGCGGGGCCAGCAACAGGGAGCGCAGATGACGGAGCAGGGTCATGGGTACCAGGGTGGGGGAGAAACAGGTGGGAGTGCGCACTAGGGGTGCAAGTTCCCTGCAGACGCCAGGCGCAGGGTGCTTGGCGCAGGCGACGCATGAATATAAGCCAACGCTGAAAGCCTTGAATTCCCTGGGGTCCTCATCGAAACTGTCAGATGACACGTCCGTCCCCGGGGCGGGCGTGTCGATGACAACAGGCCGTCAGCCCTGGCCTGTGCATGAAAAGCTCAGGTGATGGGAGGTTCATGATGGTGTCCGTGGAAGCAGCCTTGAGCCCGTGGGTGGCTCAACTCAAGTCCAAGACCAGCTTGCCCCTGCTGGTGCAATGGGGTGAGAACCCGGCGCCCGGCTCGGGCCTGCGCCTGGGGGACTTCGACACGCCCAAGGTGGTGATCCGGGTGCGCAAGGCCGGCGCCGTGCCGCTGCTGCTCTCGCCCACGCTGGACAGCCTGGGGGAGGCTTATGTCGAGGGTCTGATCGACGTGGATGGCCGCGTGGACGACCTGCTGGAGATGGCGCACCGGCTGGCCGAAGCCGGCAGCCGGACCGAGAGCCGTTTCACGCGCATCGTGCGCCACTTCCAGCACACCCCCCAGAGCGACAGCGCCGCCATTCAGTATCACTACGACGTCTCCAACGATTTCTACCGGGCGTGGCTGGACCCGCGTTTGGTCTACTCCTGTGCCTATTTCGAGAACGGCGACGAAACCCTCGAAGATGCACAACTCAAGAAGATCGACCACATCCTCACCAAGGTGCAGCTGCAACCCCGGCAGCGCCTGCTCGACATCGGCTGCGGCTGGGGCGCGCTGGTCATCCGCGCGGCCGAGAAATTCGGTGCGCGCTGCACAGGCATCACGCTGTCGCAACGCCAGTTCGAACTGGCCACCGAGCGGGTGCGCGCCGCCGGCCTGCAGGACCGCATCGAGATCCGCCTGCAGGACTACCGCGAGGTGCAGGGCACGTTCGACCGCATCACCAGCGTGGGCATGTTCGAGCACGTCGGGCTCAGGCACCTGGAGGGCTACTTTGCCTGCATCAACGGCCTGCTCGCCGAAGGCGGCTGGGTGCTCAACCACGGCATCACCTCCACCGATGTCAACGACGGCGAAACCGCGCTGGGAGGCGGGCGTTTCATCGACCGTTATGTGTTCCCGCAGGGCGAGCTGCCGCATATCGCCACCGTGCTCCGGACCCTGCAGGCCGGCGGCCTGGAGGCACTGGACGTGGAGAGCCTGCGCCGGCATTACGCGCGCACCACGGGGCTGTGGAGCCAGGCTTTCGAGGCCGCCGGCCACCGATTGCGCGACATGGTGGGCGAGCGGCGCTGGCGCATCTGGCGTGTCTACCTGGCCGGCTGCCAGTGGGCTTTCGAGAACGACGAGGTCTCGCTCTACCAGGTGCTGTGCACCAGGGCAGGCCGCCCCGCCCGCGGCCTGCCCTGGTCGCGGCGCTGGATGTACCCGCGCTGATGGCGCCCGCGCTCGGATAATGGCGGCATGGGAAACCCCGCCGCCATTGTCCTGTGCACGCTCAACGCGAAATACATCCACGCCTCGCTGGGCCTGCGCTACCTGCTGGCCAATATGGCGCGTCATGGCGGTGCCGATCTGCGCGCGCAGACCGTGCTGCGCGAATTCACGATCGCGCGCGAACCCCAGGCCATCGTCGACGAACTGCTGGCGCTGCAGCCCGCCATCGTCGGCTTTGGCGTCTACATCTGGAACGTGACACAGACCACCGAGGTTGTGCGCCTGCTGAAGGCGGCCCGGCCCGATGTGAAGGTGGTGCTGGGCGGCCCCGAGGTCAGCCATGAGGTCGAGCAGCAGGCCATCGTGGCGCTGGCCGACCATGTGATCACCGGCTGGGGGGATGTGAGTTTCCCGAAGTTGTGCCGGTCACTGCTCGATGGCCCGCCGCCTTTGATGAAAGTGATTCCTGGTGAGCAACCCCCGCTCGATGAGATCGCCCTGCCCTATGCCGGCTACAGCGACGACGACCTGGCGCATCGCCTGCTGTATGTGGAGGCTTCGCGCGGCTGCCCTTTCAAGTGCGAGTTCTGCCTGAGCTCGCTGGACAAGACGGCCTGGGCTTTTGACCTGGACGCTTTCCTGGCCGAGATGGACGCGCTGCACCGGCGCGGCGCGCGGCATTTCAAGTTCGTCGACCGTACCTTCAACCTCAAGGTCGAGGCCTCGGTGCGCATCCTGCAGTTTTTCCTGGACCGCATGAGCGACGATCTGTTTGTGCACTTCGAGGTCATCCCGGACCATCTGCCGGAGCGCCTGAAAGAGATGGTCGCGCGTTTTCCCGATGGTGTGCTGCAGTTCGAGGTCGGCATCCAGAGCTTCAACGTCGAGGTGCAGCAGCGCATCTCGCGCCGCCAGGACAATGCGCAGACCGAGGCCAACCTGCGCTGGCTGGTTCGGCAAAGCCCGGCGCACCTGCACGCCGACCTGATCTTCGGCCTGCCGGGCGAGACGCTGGAGAGTTTTGCGCAGGGCTTCGATCGCCTGCATGCGCTGGGGCCCCACGAGATTCAGCTCGGCCTGCTCAAGCGCCTGCGCGGCACGCCGATCGCGCGCCACACGGCCGAACACGGCATGGTCTACGACCCGGCCCCGCCCTACACCGTGCGCCAGACCGGCGTGGTGGATGCGCCTACCGTGCAGCGCTACGCGCGGCTGGCGCGCTACTGGGAGCTGGTGGCCAATTCCGGGCGCTTCCCGCGCACGCTGCCCTTGCTGCTGCAGGGGCCGTCGGCCTTCGCCGCCTTCCTGGCCTTCAGCGACTGGCTTTGGTCGCGCCAGAGCGAAACGGCGCATCTGAGCCCCGAGCAACTGGTCGATGCGCTGCACGACTACCTGCTGACCGAGCGGGGGCTGGCGCAGGGCGCGGTGCACTCGGTGCTGGTGGCCGACTACGTGGCCAGTGGCGCCCGCGCCCGACCGGTCACCTTGCGCGGAGTGCTGCCAGCGCAGGCAACGCCGGTGCCGCGTGCGGTGCGCCAGCGGGCCGAACGGCAAGCCCGACATGCAGAGCGGGTCACCGCGAAGCCCTAAGATAGCGCCATGCCGCTGCCCTCCAGCTATTGGTCCGACCTTTCCACGCGTGACTTCGCTTCACTCGACACGGCGCGTACTATCGCGGTGCTGCCGGTGGCCGCGACCGAGCAGCATGGCCCGCACCTGCCGCTGAGCGTGGACACCGATCTGGCGAACGGCGTGGTGGCCGCAGCCCTGCCCCACCTCGCTGCCGACCTGCCCGTGCTCTTCCTGCCCACCCAGGTCGTGGGCCTGAGCCCCGAGCACCAGGCCTTTCCCGGCACGCTCACGCTGTCGGCGCACACCGTGATCAGCCTGTGGACGGAGATCGGCGAGTCGGTGGCGCGCGCTGGTGTGAAAAAACTGGTGCTGCTCAATGCGCACGGCGGCCAGGTCGGGGTGATGGACATTGTGGCGCGCGACCTGCGCGCGCGGCTGGGGATGCTGGTCTACAGCGTCAACTGGTTCAACCTGCCGCTGGGCGCTGAGGTGGATGGCCAGTTCAGCGCGGACGAGCACCGCTTCGGCATCCACGCCGGCCAGATCGAGACCGCCATGATGCTGGCGCTCAAGCCCGGGCAGGTGCGCATGGCGCAGGCGCAGCACTTTGCCTCGGCCTCGCAGCAGCGCGCGAGCGCCTTCCCCATCCTGGGCAATGGCAAGAGCGCCAAGCTGGGCTGGCAGATGCAGGACTACAACCCCGCCGGTGCGGTGGGCAACGCGGCGGCCGCCACGGCCGAGCAAGGCCGCGCCGTGCTCGACGCCGCGGGGCGTGCCCTGGCCGCCCTGCTGGCCGAGATCGACCGCCTGCCGGCGCAAACCCTGGTGCGAGGACCGCTGGTGTGAACCCGCCGCCATCGACCCAGACCGACAGGCAGGAGGCGGAACGCCGCCGCCTGCTGGCGCTGGACAGCTACCGCGTGCTGGACACGCCCCCCGTGCCGGGTTTTGACGATCTGACGCAGCTGGCCTCGCAATGGCTAGGCATGCCGATCTCCCTGGTCAGCCTGATCGATGCCGATCGCCAGTGGTTCAAGTCCCGTGTCGGCCTGGCGCCGCAGGAGACACCCCGCTCGCAGGCGTTCTGTAGCGTGGCCATCGAGCAGCCCGATGAGGTCATGGTGGTCCCCGACGCGCAATCCGATCCGCGTTTTCGCGACAACCCCCTGGTCACCGGCGAGCCGGGCATCCGCTTCTATGCCGGTGCGCCGCTGCTCACCCCCGAGGGCGAGGCCCTGGGCACGCTGTGCGTGATCGACCGCACGCCGCGCGAGTTCAGCGCGGCCCAGCAGCAGACCCTGGTGCTGCTGGCGCGCCAGGTCATGACGCAGCTGGAACTGCACCGCCAGCGCTCCGAGCTCAACCTGGCCCTGGGCCGTTACCAGAAGCTGTTCGAGCACACCATGGACGGCGTGCTGCAGGCCGAGCCCGGTGGCGGTGTGCTGTCGGCCAACCCGGCGGCCTGCGCCATGCTGGGTCTGAGCGAGGCCGAGATCTGCGCGCGCGGGCGCGAAGGCCTGCTCGATCTGTCCGATCCGCGCCTGCCCGGCCTGCTGGCCGCGCGCCAGCGCGACGGCCAGGCCCGCGGCGAGCTGCGCATGCGGCGCGGTGACGGTATGCTGTTCGAGGTGGAGATCACCTCGGCGCTGTACCAGGACATCTCGGGCCACTGGCTCAGCAGCATCGTCTTTCGTGACAACACCGAGCGCCGGCGCCTGAACCAGGCCCTGCAGGCCCAGGTCAATCTGCTGGACAACCTGAGCCAGCACGTGCCCGGCGTGCTCTACCAGTTCCAGATGGGCCCCGACGGCCGGCTGAGTTACCCCTTTGCCAGCCAGGGCATGAACGAGATCTACGAGGTCACGCCTGAGCAGGTGCGCGAAGACGCCAGCATGCTGCTGGAGCGCATCCACCCCGATGACCTGCAGGATGTGCTGGCCTCAATCCAAACCTCGGCCCAGACCCTGCAGCCCTGGCGCTTTGAGTACCGCGTGATCCTGCCCGAGCAGGGCCTGCGCTGGCGCCTGTGCAATGCCCAGCCCGAACGCCTGCCGGACGGCAGCACCCTGTGGCACGGTTTCAGCGCCGACATCACCGACCGCAAGGAGGCCGAGGCCCACACCTTCCGCCTGGCCTACTTCGACGCCCTGACCGGCCTGCCCAACCGCAGCCTGCTGCGCGACCGCATCGAGCTGGCGCTGGCGCAGGCCCGGCGCAACCATCAGTACGGGGCGGTGATGTTTGTCGATCTGGACAACTTCAAGCAGATCAACGACGCGCGCGGCCATTCGGTGGGCGACCATCTGCTGACCGAGGTGGCGCAGCGCCTGCAGGCCCTGTTGCGCGCCGAGGACACGGTGGCGCGCATCGGCGGTGACGAGTTCGTGCTGCTGGTCAACGAGCTGGGGACCGACGTGGAGGCCGCTGCACGCGCCGCCATGGCCGTGGCCGAGAAAGTGCGCGCCACGCTGGACCGCCCGCACCTGATCGACAACTTCAGTTACACCAGCACCGGCAGCCTGGGCATCAGCCTGTTCCCCAAGGCCGGCCAGAAGATCGACGATCTGCTGCGCGAGGCCGATACCGCCATGTACCGTGCCAAGGGGGCGGGGCGCAACCGCATCGCCTTCTTCGAGCTGACCATGCAGCACGAGGTCGAGGAGCGACTGGCGCTGGAGCAGGACCTCAAAGACGCGATGGCTTCCGGGCAACTGCAGCTGCACGTGCAGGGTCAGGTGAATGCGGCGGGTCAGGAAGTCGGTGGCGAAATGCTGTTGCGCTGGCTGCATCCGCAACGCGGCGCCATTGCGCCTCTGAAGTTCATACCTCTGGCGGAGGAGACCGGGCTGATCCATGCATTGGGTGATTGGGTCATCGAGCAGGCCTGCCACACGCTGGTGCGCATGCGACGCCATGGGTTGATGCAGGCGCTTTCGGTCAACGTCAGTGCGTACCAGCTCCGTGACGAGAATTTCCCCGTTCGCGTACGCGCCCTGCTGGAGCGCACCGGCGCGCCAGCCCGCCAGCTGGTTTTCGAGGTCACCGAAAGCCTGTTCATCCATGATTGGGATGCCACGTTGAATCGCATCCTGGAGTTGGTGAAGCTAGGCATCCGTTTTTCGATCGACGACTTCGGCACCGGCTATTCCAGCCTGGCCTATCTGCAGCGCCTGCCGCTGTTCGAGCTCAAGATCGACCGCAGCTTCGTGCAGGACACCCCCCACGATGTCAACGATACCGCCATCGTGCGCTCCATCCTGTCCATGGCCAGGCACCTGGGGCTGGAGGTCGTGGCTGAGGGCGTGGAGACCCAGGCACAGGCAGACTTCCTGCTGGCCAGCCACTGTGATCGCCTTCAGGGGTATCTGTACTCCAGGCCGCAGCCGCTGGCGGACTGGCTGGCGCGCATCGGCTTGCGGGACTGAGGCGTCGCCGCATCACTTCGTTTGACAGGCCCGGCGGCGCTGCAGATACTCTACTGGTCCGATCCCCCAACAGGAGTCGCCTTTGAAGAACCCCAACGACCGTCGCCAGTTCCTGCGCTCCGTGTTCCACGCTCCGGTGCGATTGCGGGTCGGGGAGCGCGACAGCCAGGCCGTACTCCATGACGTTTCGCTCAAAGGCGCTCTGGTCGAAGTTCCGGCCCAGTGGCATGGGCGCGTCGGCGATGTTTGCCTGTTGCGCCTGGAGCTTGCCTACGACGCGGCCATCACCATGGAGACCACGGTGTCCCACATTGACGAGGGGGGGCTGGTGGGCCTGCACTGCGAGCGTCTGGACCTCGACAGCATGACGCACCTGCGTCAGCTCGTCGAGCACAACGCTGACGACCCTGCGTTGCTGGAGCGTGACCTCGCCACCCTGGTCCGCCAGGGCCGGGCGGTAGCCTGAATCCGGAGCTCACCCACGTGCGTCGTCGTTCCCTGCTGGCCCTGCCAGCCTTTGCTTATCTGGCCCCCGGCCATGCGTCCACCCCCGGCGAACTGCTGGCCTCCGGCCGCCACATCCTGCTCATGCGCCATGCCGATGCCCCGGGCGTGGGCGACCCACCTGGTTTTCGCCGCGGCGACTGTGCCACGCAACGCAACCTGGGGGCGGCTGGCCGTGAACAGGCGCGCGCCGCCGGCCGCTGGCTGCGCAGCCAGGGCGTGCAACGCGCGCAGGTTTATTCCAGCCCCTGGTGCCGCTGCCTGGAGACGGCGCAGCTGCTCGGTTTTGGTGCCGTGAGCGTGGAGGAAAGCCTGGGCTCCTTTTTCGGCCGGTACGGGCAGGAGGAAACGAGCACCCAGGCCTTGCAGGCTTTCGTGGCGCGCCTGCTCAGTGGCGGCCCGCCGGACCGCGCGCCCATCCTGGTCACGCACCAGGTGAACATCAGCGCCTATGCGGGCGGTGGCGTGGCCAGCAGCGAGATGGTGCTGGTGCGGGTGGACCGCCAGGGCCGGCCGCAGGACACGGTGCGTTACGCACCTCCGCCCCTGTCCTGATCCTTTCCATCACCGGCGGCAGGGCACAGGCCTCAAGGCAGTGCCGGCGCGTGCACCACTCGCGTGCATGAACGTCCGCCGGCAGGCCCTAGAGCCGGCTGGCGTGGGGCCCCGGCTTGTACACAAGCTGGCCTGACTATTGCATAGGACATGGCATTCCACTACCCGAGGTGCTGCCATGACCCCCTACTTCGATCCCTACAACGCCGACCGTCCGCTGATGCTCAAGTGCAGTTGCGGGCGCGATCACACGGTGGCCGAGCACCAGCAGGAGCTGGCCGGCGAGCAGGCCGCCGCCACACTGCGGGCGCGCAGCGAGACGGCCGAGTTCGAGGCCTACAGCAACGAGTTCATCGAGGCCACGCTGGTCAAGGCCCTGTTCCCGCAAGACGCGGTGCGCCGCCGTTTCCTGCGCGCGGTGGGCAAGGGCGCGGCCATGTCGGCCATCGCCAGTGTGCTGCCCGTGGCCAGCCTGCAGGCCATGGCCCAGGAAAAAGGTGCGCTGGAGAAGAAGGAGCTGAAGATCGGTTTTATCCCGATCACCTGCGCCACCCCGCTCATCATGGCGCACCCGCTGGGCTTCTACAGCAAGCAGGGCCTGAGCGTTGAGGTGACCAAGACGGCCGGCTGGGCGCTGATTCGCGACAAGATGCTGAACAAGGAATACGACGCCACGCACTTCCTCAGCCCCATGCCCCTGGCCATGTCCCTGGGCATCGGCTCGACCGCGGCTCCGATGAACGTGGCCACCATCCAGAACACCAATGGCCAGGCCATCACGCTGGCGCTCAAACACAAGGACAAGCGCAACCCGAAGGACTGGAAGGGCTTCAAGTTTGCCGTGCCCTTCGAGTTCAGCATGCACAACTTCCTGCTGCGCTATTACGTTGCCGAGCATGGCCTGAACCCCGACACCGACATCCAGATCCGAGTGCTGCCCCCGCCCGAGATGGTGGCCAACCTGCGTGCCGGCAATGTCGACGGTTTCCTCGGCCCCGATCCCTTCAACCAGCGTGCGGTGTACGAGGAGGTGGGTTTCATCCACGTGCTCACGAAGGACCTGTGGAACGGCCATCCCTGCTGCGCCTTCGGCACCAGCACCGAGTTCATCCAGAAGAACCCGAATACCTTCGCGGCCCTGTACCGTGCGGTGCTCACGGCCGCAGCCATGGCGCGCAAGCCCGAGAACCGCGAGCTGATTGCCAAGGTCATCGCGCCGGCCCAGTACCTGAACCAGCCCGAGGTGGTGGTGGCACAGGTGCTGACCGGCAAGTTCGCTGATGGTCTGGGCGGCATTCAGAACGTACCCGATCGCGCCGACTTCGACCCCATGCCCTGGCAAAGCATGGCGGTGTGGATGCTCACGCAGATGCAGCGCTGGGGCTACGTCAAGGGTGAGGTCAACTACAAGCAGATCGCCGAAAAGGTCTTTCTGCTGACCGACGCCAAGAAGTACATGAAGGAGCTGGACCAGAAGGTGCCCGACGGCGCCTACCCCAAGTTCAAGATCATGGGCCGCGAGTTCGACCCGGGCAAGGCCGCCGAGTACGCGCGCAGCTTCCCCATCCGCAAGACGACCTGAGGGCACACGCATGCAATCGCTGCGACTGCGCTCGGCCCTGCTGTCGACCCTGATCCTGCTGACCCTGCTGGGCGTCTGGTACCTCGCCACGGCCACGGGCAGCGTGGCGGGGCCGGCGGCGAACCTGACGCCCGAGCAGCTGGAGTACGCCCGCATGATGGGCAAGGACCCGGGGGCCAGCAAGAGCGGCGGTTTCCCCACGCCGGCCCAGATGGGTGCTACGGCCTGGGGCCACCTCTCCAACCCCTTCTACGACAACGGACCGAACGACAAGGGCATCGCCATCCAGCTGGCCCATTCGCTGGGCCGGGTCGCGCTGGGTTTCCTGCTGGCCAGTCTGGTTGCCATTCCCCTGGGGTTTGCCATCGGTATGTCGCCGCTGCTGCACCGCGCGCTGGACCCCTTCATCCAGGTACTCAAGCCCATCAGCCCGCTGGCCTGGATGCCGCTGGCGCTCTACACCATCAAGGATTCCTCGGTGTCGGGCATCTTTGTCATCTTCATCTGTTCGGTCTGGCCCATGCTGGTTAACACGGCCTTTGGCGTGGCCTCGGTCCGGCGTGATTGGCTCAACGTGGCTGCCACGCTGGAGGTCAGCCCTATCCGCAAGGCCTTCCTGGTGATCCTGCCGGCGGCGGCGCCCACCATCCTCACCGGCATGCGCATCAGCATGGGCATCGCCTGGCTGGTGATCGTCGCAGCGGAGATGCTGGTGGGTGGCACCGGCATCGGCTACTTCGTCTGGAACGAGTGGAACAACCTCTCGCTGACCAATGTGATGTTTGCCATCCTGGTCATCGGCCTGGTCGGCATGGGGCTGGACCTGCTCTTCGGCCGCCTGCAGAAGGCGGTGACCTATGTGGAGTGAGATGCCGGCGCAGGGGCTGGCCGGTGCCGCGCAAGCAAAGGAATTCGGCGTGAAAGATTTTCTCAAGATCGAACAGCTGGGCAAGACCTACCAGTCAGGCAAGCCGGTGTTTGCCGATGTGTCCTTCACGCTGGACCGCGGCGAGTTCGTCTGCATCATCGGCCACTCCGGTTGCGGCAAGACCACCATCCTCAACGTGCTGGCCGGCCTGGACCAGGCCTCAGCCGGGCACGTGTTCATGGACGGCCGCGAAGTGGTGGGCCCCAGCCTGGAGCGCGGTGTGGTGTTCCAGGGCCACGCGCTCATGCCCTGGCTGACGGTGCGCCAGAACATCGCCTTTGCCGTCAAGTCGCGCTGGCCGGAATGGCCTGCCACCGAGGTGAACGCCCATGTCGAGAAGTACGTGGCGATGGTGGGCCTGAGCCAGGCCATCGAACGCAAGCCCAGCGCATTGTCCGGCGGCATGAAACAGCGCGTGGGCATCGCCCGCGCCTTTGCCATCGCACCCAAGATGCTGCTGCTGGACGAACCCTTCGGCGCGCTGGACGCGCTCACGCGCGGCACCATCCAGGACGAGCTCATGGGCATCGTGCGCCAGACCCAGCAGACCGTCTTCATGATCACGCACGACGTGGACGAGGCCATCCTGCTGGCCGACCGCATCCTGCTCATGAGCAACGGCAGCGAGCACGAAGGTATCTACACGCCCGGCGGCATCGCCGAGGTGGTGGTCAACCCACTGCCGCGCGAACGCAGCCGCGCCGGCCTGCACCACCTGGACGGTTATTACGCGTTGCGCAACCACATCGTGGATTTCCTCGTCACGCGTGCCACCGCACACTGAGATTTTTTCACCCCCAACCACAACATGAAGGAGTTCACATGAACCGCAACGACGTCACCGAGAAGATCATCACCGTCAAGGTCGCCAAAGGCCTGAAGTGGGAAGACGTGGCAAAGAAGGTCGGCCTGAGCAAGGAATGGGTCACGGCCGGCTGCCTGGGCCAGATGACGTTCGATGCCAAGCAGGCCAAGGTCATCGGCAAGATCTTCGGCCTCAACGACGAAGAGCAGAAGTGGCTGCAGATCGTGCCCTACAAGGGCTCGCTGGACACCGCCGTGCCCACCGATCCGCTGATCTACCGCTGGTACGAGATCGTCAGCGTCTACGGCACCACCATCAAGGAGCTGATCCACGAGGAGTTCGGCGACGGCATCATGAGCGCCATCGACTTCAAGATGGACATCACGCGTGAGGCCGATCCCAAAGGCGACCGCGTCAACGTCGTGCTCTCGGGCAAGTTCCTGCCCTACAAGACCTACTGATCGTGGATCCGAAGCCGCCGCTGCCGCCCTTTTCTGCCGAGACGGCGGCGCAGAAGGCGCGTCTGGCCGAGGACGCCTGGAACTCGCGCGACCCGGACCGGGTCGTGCAGGTCTATACCGAAGACACTCGCTGGCGCAACCGTGCCGAATTTCCCGTCGGACGTGAAGAAGTGCGCGGCTTCCTGCAACGCAAGTGGGCGCGTGAGCTGGACTACCGGCTGATCAAGGAGGTCTGGGCTTTTACGGACAACCGCATCGCCGTGCGTTTCGCCTACGAATGGCACGACGACTCAGGCCAGTGGTACCGCTCCTATGGCAACGAGAACTGGGAGTTCAACGCCTTGGGTTATATGCAGCGGCGCTTTGCCAGCATCAACGACCTGCCGATCCGGGCCGAGGAGCGCAAATTCCACTGGCCCCTGGGCCGTCGCCCGGACGACCATCCCGGCCTGAGCGACCTGGGCCTGTAAGCGGACCGCTCCCCCTCAGTAGTGCGGCGGCAGCTCGTCGCGCGGGTTGCGCAGCACCGGCGCGCTGCCCTCGGGCAATTGCTGGCGCAGGCCCATGACTTCGCGCAGCAGCAGGTCGATCTGCTGTTGCTGGCGGTAGATGGTCTGGTTCAGCTGGTCCAGCAGGTCTTCCGCATAACTGGCCTTGATCTCCAGCTCGGTCAGGCGGGCATCGGTGTCTTGGTGGGCGTCCATGGCGCTATTGGATCACCAATCCCTAGCGCGACGCCTGGCGCGCCAGCCAGTCCTCGATCGGCATGGGCCGGGCCAGGTAGTAGCCCTGCATGGCATCGCAGCCGTGCGCGACCAGGAAGTCCGACTGGCTGCGGGTCTCCACCCCTTCGGCCACCACTTTCAGGCCCAGGCTGGCCGCGACGGAGAAGATCAGCTTGACGATGGCCGTGTCGTTGGGATCGTCGGGGGTGCCGTCCATGAAGCTCTTGTCGATCTTCAATTCGTGCAGCGGCATGCGCTTGAGGTAGTTCAGGCTGGAGTAGCCCGTGCCGAAGTCGTCGATGGAGAAGCGGATGCCCAGCGCCACCAGCTCCTGCATGCGCGCGATGGCACCGTCCACGTCCTCGATCAGCATGCCCTCGGTCACCTCCAGGATGATCGCGCTGGCTGGTGCCTGGTTCTCGGCCAGGATGGCGGCGACCCGCAGCACGAAATCAGCCTGACGGAACTGCCGCGGGCTGACGTTGACCGAGATGGGAGTGGGCTTGCCCATGGCCTGCAGCTGCACCACCGTCAGGCAGGCCTGCTTGAGCGCCCACTCGCCGAGCTCGACGATCAGCCCCATCTCCTCCGCCAGCGTGATGAACTCCGAGGGCGGGACATGGCCGAGCACGGGGTGATGCCAGCGCATCAGCAGCTCGGCACCAGTAGCCTGGCCATGGCAGTCGAACTGGGGCTGCAGCACCATGCGCATCTCATCGCGCTCCAGGGCCTGCGACAGCGCCTCTTCGGTCGCGATGCGCTTCTCCACCACCGCCTGCATGGCCGCTTCGAAGAAGGCGACCTGGTTGCGCCCGGCCTCCTTGGCGCGGTACATCGCAGTGTCGGCCTCGCGCAGCAGGTCGCTGGTGGTCTGCCCGGCCTTGGCGATCAGCGTGACGCCGATGCTGGCACTGCAACGGTAGCTGCGCCCCTCGATCTCGATCGGGCGCCGCAGTTCGTCCCGCACTTTTTCGGCGACACGCATCGCCAGGCGGGCGCTTTCGCCCGTCTCCGGCGCGAGTTCGGTGACCAGCACGACAAACTCGTCGCCGCCCAGGCGTGCCACGGTGTCTTCGGCGCGAAACAGCGCCTGCAGCCGCTGGGCCACCCCCTGCAGCAGCTGGTCGCCCACCGCGTGGCCGCGCGCATCGTTGATGTTCTTGAAGTGGTCCAGGTCGATGAAGAGCAGCGCGCCTTCGACCCCGCTGCGCGCGTGCGCCGCCAAGGCCTGCTGCAGCCGGTCCAGCATCAGCCGACGGTTGGGCAGCTGGGTGAGCGGGTCGTAGAAGGCCAGGTTCTTGATCTCGTCCTCGGCCGCCTTGCGCTCGGTGATGTCCACCAGCGTGCCGACGTAGTTGACCAACGCACCATCCGGGCTGCGGACCGAAGTGATGGTGAGCCACTGGGGGTGGACGTCGCCGTCCTTGCGCCGCAACCACAGTTCGCCGTGCCAGGAACCTGTCTGGTCGACCGATTTCCACAGCGCGCGCATGAAGGTTTCGTCGTGCTGGTTCGAGGGCAGCAGCAGATCGGGCCGGGCGCCCACGGCATCGCCATGCGTGTAGCCGGTGATCTCGGTGAAAGCGCGGTTGACCCGCAGGATCATCTGCCGGGCATCGGTCACGAAGATGCCTTCCTGCGACTCGAAGGCGGTGGCTGCGATCAGCAGCTCGTCCTGGGCCTGCTTGCTCTCGGTGATGTCGCGGTGGATACCGAACAGGCCCACCACCTGCCCCTGGCTGTCGAGGATGGGCCATTTGCTGGTGCTGCCCCATCGCAGTTCACCCTGGCGGTTGACGCGCTGGCGGGTCTGCTCCAGCAGCGGCCGGCCGCTCGCCATGATGCGCTGGTCCTCGGCGTCGATGATGCGGGCCTCCTCGGCCGAGAAGATCTCGCTGGTCGATTTGCCGATCAGTTCGCGCCAGTTGTCATGGCCCAGGCTGCGCGCCATCGACTGGCTGCAGAACAGCAGACGCATCTGCGCGTCCTTGGAGAACAGCTGGTCGGTGGTGTTATCCAGCAGGGTGGCGAAGTCACGGTTCAGTTTTTCCAGTGCACGGGTACGTTCTGCCACTCGCTCCTCCAGCGAATCGTTCAGGTCCTGCGTACGCCGGAACTCGGTGGTCAGCGAATCGGCCATCGCCTGCAGATTGCTTACCAGCGTATTGGTTTCGATCACGCTGCCACGGGGCCACGACACCGGTATGCCTGCGGCCAGCCGGGAGGGTAGGTCCAATGTGACCTCACGCAAGGCCTCGATGGTGGCGGCAATACGTCGGCTGAACAGTTCGGCCACCAGGGCCGCCAGCAGCAGCATGGCCAGCACAATGCCCAGCCGCTTGGCCGCGGACTGGCTGAGCAGGCGCTGGATTGGAGCAATAGGCTGCTCGAGCACGAGACGCCATTCTGCGAGATCCCCCAGTTTTGTATCGGTGACATAGGTGGACTGGCGCCAGCGGTCGTAAAGATGGCGGGTATTCGGCAACTCTGGCATCCACTGGCTGACTTGTTCGTCCAGCTGCGTGAGTTCACCCGGCCCGCGTTTGTAGGGTTGGGCAACCGCCTGGCTCGGGCGGTTGCTCAGAATGACGGCGCCGTTCTTGTCAATCAGGGTATAGAAGATACTTTTAGCAGCGGTGTCGCTGTTGATGCTCTGCGTCAGCTGCTCAAGATTAAGCACGCCTGCCACCGCGCCGCGGTAGCGCCCATCAACCAACACTGGCGCGAGCATGACCGTGATGGGTGCGGGCGCTCGGCCCAAGCGCCCTGGCACGACCTCTGACAGCATGGGCCGCAAGGTGTGCCGCAGCACCGGGATGTAGGGGCGGTCGGAGAAGTCCAGCCCGATGTTGGTTTTCCCGGTCTCGTCCACTGGCGGCGCGTACGCTACCGTGCGGGCCGTCGTATCCAGCAGCCCCATCCGCAGGAAGTTCGGGTCTGAAGTACGTGCCTGATCTAGCCGCGGCTGCATGAGTGCCGGTGTCGCCGTGGCGGCCAAGTCCGCCAAGGTGGTGACGGCGAGGGCGCGGCTCTTGATCCAGGTTTCAAGCTGTGCACTCAGGCGCCGGCTTTCCTGGCCCAGGCTCACGCGTGCGGTTTCCTCGGCGTTCTTCAGGTCGTTGCTGCTGTCATAAGCCAGCAGGAAGATCATGGGCGCAAGCACCGCCAGTACGAAGGCGTTTTGCAGCACCTCACGCAGCGTCACCAGTACCTGCCCGCTGTAGCGCGCAAAACCCATGTAAATCAGCCGCGCCAGCAAGGCGTTGCTGATGCCGTTGACCGCCTGCTTGGTCATGGTGACCAGAGCGATATCGAGCGACAGGTTCATCACCTGATGGTAAAAAAGATAGACCAGCGGCATGCCGATCAGCAGCCAGTAAATCGACACCGCCAGCACCAGGCTGATGCGCAAGCGCTGGACCAGCAGGGCCACGACCGCGACCTCGGTGGTCATGATCACGATGGCGTAGGGGTGCTTCCAGCCGATGAAGGTGATGCTGGAAATCAGCAGGGCGGCCAGAATGCCACGGCCGGTGCCAAAGAACTGCAGCGCCAGCATGGCAAAGACGCTGCCGAACAGAAACTCGACATTCAGGAAGATCGGGTACTTGAAGTGGTTACCGACCAGGCCCGCGGCGACCAGGGCCAGATAGACCACCCATCGGGACCGGTTGCCCATCTCGACAGTGGCTGGAAAGGAAGGTCTCATGTGGTGCCCGGGTTCACTCGACGCCTGCGCAGTGGGTGACCGATGGAAGCCGGGGCCAGCTTCCGCGGACAGGACCCGCGCACTGCGAAATCATTCGTCGCGGCCCCCCTGCATCGTGGCGCTGGGTGACCTGTGGTCTCTCCCTCGATCTTTTGGCCAGTCTAGTGCAAATACGGCCCACCTTTTCGCAACATGGGGAATGGCCCGTGACTTTGTGCATCGAGGCCACCTTCTGTGCCCCAGCCTGGGGCAGTTGTCCTGGCCCGGATCAAAGGGACGGACCTGTTCATCATTTCCAGGGGGTATCCAGGGTGCCGACGCAAGGGCGGAGGAGGCGTCTGTTGCTGCGACAAGACGCTGTACTTCAAGTGCTTTCTCAACACTCGGCCCTAAGCTGCACTGTGTTGGTCGTTCATTCGTAACAGTGCGATTTCTCAGGGTTTTCCACAGGGATTCGGAGTATGGTCGGCACGCGAGACTTGCACATCAGGCGCAAAACTTGCACCTTGCAAACCACATCAACACAGAGGGCGCGACCACCATGTTCAACAGCTGGAAAAAATATGCGACACGCCCCGAACCGGTCGAGGTGCTGGACGCTGTTCCGGTGCTGAACCGTTCCACGGCCTACCGCCGTTTCCTGCGTTCGGTGTACCAGGCGCCGGCCCGGCTCAACCTCGCGGGCTACATGCGCGAGGTCCAGGTGCTCGATGTGTCCCTGAAGGGCGCGCTGGTCGACATGGGTGCCGCCCTGCCCTGTCCGGTGGGGGTGCGCGGCCGCTTGCGCCTGCTGCTCTCGCCCACCGTCTTCATCGCGATGGATGTGGCGGTGACGCGGGTGCGCGGCAGCCAATTGGGCCTGCAGTGCCTGCACATCGACCTCGACAGCGTCACGCACCTGCGCCAGCTGATCGAGCGCAATTCCCAGGACCCGGCCCTGCTCGCCCGCGAGCTCTCGGTGCTGGTCGGCGCCACGGCCTGAGTCCGCTCAGCCGGTTTCGCCGATCGCCTGGCGCGTCAGCGCTGCCTGGACTGTGAGCCAGTCGCAGAAGGCCTGCACCTCCGGCCGTGCCTGGCTGTGCGGTGCCAGGATGAGCCAGTAGGCCATGGGCGAGTCCAGGCGCATGCCGGGCAGCACCTCCACCAGATCCCCCGAACTCAGGCTGTCGGCCACCAGCGGCATGCGGCTGAGCGCCACGCCCTGGCCGGCCAGCGCGGCCTGCGCGATCTGGTAGGCGTAGCCGAAGTGCAGCCAGCGCTTGGGTTCGAGCTTGCGCAGGCGGTAGACGTCCAGCCAGTGCCGCCAGGTCAGCCAGGCCATGGGGTGGCTGTGCTGCGCCTCGTTGGCCTCGATCAGGGTGAAATGCGCCAGGTCCTCGGCGCGCTGCAGGGGCCGGTTCTTGAGCAGCCAGGGGCTGACCACCGGGGTGAGCTGTTCGTCGAACAGGTGCACGGCGTGCGCCGGCACATGGGAGGCCTGGGTGTACCGCAGCACCAGGTCGACGTCGGCCGTGTCCAGGTCGACCAGCGCATCCGAGGCGTCGATGCGGATGTCGATGTCCGGGTGCTGGCTCTGGAAGGCCTCCAGCCGCGGGATCAGCCACATGGAGGCGAAGGAGGCCCAGGTGCTGATGGCCACGCTCTTGCGCCCGGCACTGCGGCGGATCTGGCGCACCGCACTGTCCAGCCGCTCCAGCGAGGGCAGCAGGGCCTGCAGCAGTTGTGCGCCAGCGCCCGTGAGCTCGACGGCCCGCGTGTGGCGCAGGAACAGGCTCACGCCCACTTCGTCCTCCAGCGCCTGGATCTGCCGTGTCACGGCGCTTTGCGTCAGCGCCAGTTCTTCGGCGGCGGCACGGAAGTTCAGGTGCCGTGCCACGGCCTCGAAAGCACGCAGCTGGCCCACCCCGATGGGGCGGGTGCGGTGCGAGAAGTCGGTGGGCGACATGGCGATACCGGCGGGGGCTTGATTGATGCGTTTTGGGTATCAATAGCCTAACCGGATTTCATTAGACGGACCAGCCGATTTTGCTGATGATGCAATGCCAAACACTCTCACAAGGAGTTGGTCATGCCCGCTCTCGGCGATCACGAATTGCAACAATCATTCGACGCGGTCGGTATCGCGCGCTGCTGGAATCTGGCGGCTGGCCAGGTGCTTAGCCTGCGTCCGCGCGGCGCAGGCATCTTGCGCATACGCGAGGGTCGGGCCTGGGTCACGCTGGATGAGCGACCCAGCGGCCACGGACCCGAAGCGGGGGATCATTTCCTGCGCGTTGGGGACCAGCTGGCGGTGGCGTTCGGGCGGCATCTGGTGCTCGAATCGCTGGACGAGGGCCCGCTGGGTTTCGAATGGCTGCCGCTGGCCCAGCGCGAGCCGCTGCGGCACACGCTGGGGGACCTGTACGCGGCCGTGCAGCTGGCCGGCCGTGCCTTGCTGCGCCTGCTGCGTGGTTTGCTGGTCCTCAGTCGGCCTTGAAGCCGGTGGCTGCCACGGCCTTGCCCCAGGTGATGGTGTCGGCCGCGATGATGCGCGTGAAGGCCTCGGCCGTGGTGCCCGTCACGCGAAAGCCGGCCTCTTCCAGCTTGGTGCGCATGGCGGGGTCGGTCACGGCCTTCTGCACATCGGCGCTGAGCTTGGCCAGGATCTCGGGCGGCGTGCGCGAGGGCGCCACGATGCCGAACCAGGAGCTGAACTCCAGCGTCGGGTAACCCTGCTCCTTGATCGTGGGCACCTCGGGCAGGGCGCCGGCGCGCGCCGGGCCCGTGGTGCCCAGGGCCAGCAGCTTGCCGGACTTCACCTGGGGCGCGGCCAGGCCCACGCTGGCGAAGACCCCCTGCACGTCACCGCTGAAGATGCCGCCCAGGGCGTCGG
>CALRZY010000017.1:0-57459 GCA_943372765.1 Curvibacter sp. AEP1-3 | reverse complement strand
GAAGAGGTTGCAGATTGCGTCGCCCAGGGCGCCCTGACGGCCGTGGCCCACGTGTAAGGGGCCCGTGGGATTGGCCGAGACGAACTCGACCATCATGCGCCGGCCCTTGGCCAGCTGATGGCCGTACTGCGCGCCCTGCGACAGAACTTCGCGCACCACCTGCTGCTTGGCCGCAGGCTTGAGGCGGATGTTGATGAAGCCGGGCCCGGCGATCTCCACCGCCTCGACCCAGGTCGAGAAGGCCGGGGTGGCCAGCAGCGCGCTGCGCAGGCTCTCGGCCACCTGGCGCGGGGCCTGCTTCAGGGGCTTGGCCAGCTGCATGGCCGCCGTGGTGGCCAGGTCGCCGTGTTCAGCCACCTTGGGGGATTCAAAGGCCGCGCGTGCACCGGCGCCGGGCAGCAGCTGCTCCAGCACGATGCCGAGGGTCTGAAGCAGTTCGTTTTTGACAGTCAACATGGCCCTGATTCTACTGACCGGGGCTGCGCCGCTCGCCGGCCCGATGTGCGCGCCGGGGTAACCGTTTGTCAGCAGATTTGCCGGCCCGGCCGTTGTATGCTGGAATCGGCTTGCGATTCAGCCACCCAAACCTACCCATCCTGGAGGAGACACCATGAAAAAACTGCTTTCCCTGCTCGCCCTCGGCCTGTCCCTGAGTCTCGGTGTCGCGCACGCCGATGAAGAGAAGAAGGCCCCCACCGCCCAGCAGAACAAGATGGGCATGTGCAACAAGGAGGCCGGCGACAAGAAGGGCGACGAGCGCAAGAAATTCATGAGCGAGTGTCTCAAGGCCAAACCGGCTGCTGCGACGGCCAAGGCCACCCCCCAGCAGGAGCGCATGAAGAAGTGCAACGCCGACGCCAGCGGCAAGTCCGGCGACGAGCGCAAGAAGTTCATGAGCCAGTGCCTCAGCACCAAATAAGCTGCCAGCACCCAACAAAAAGCCCCGCATCGCGGGGCTTTTTGTTGGGTACGTATATCAGCGGCGGACTTGCCAGAAGCCGGGCTGGCCGTAATGGTGCTTGAGAAAGTCCACCCAGAGCCGCACGCGCAGCGGCAGGTGCTTGCGTTGCGGGAACACCGCATAGATGCCGTTGGGGGGTGCGGCGTAGTCTTCCAGCATCGCAACCAGGCGGCCTTCGGCGATCTCCTCTTCCACCTCCCAGGAGCTGCGCCAGGCGATGCCGTAGCCGGCCAGGCACCAGTTGTGCAGCACCTGGCCGTCCGAGCAGTCCATGGGGCCGCTGGGGCGCAGGTGCATGACTTCACGACCTTCGTCCTTGGGAACACTGAACGCCCAGCCGCGGGTCTGGGACGCGTCGCTGGACAGCACCAGGCAGTCGAAGCGCGTCAGGTCCTGCGGCACCAGGGGCGTGCCGTGGCGCTGGAGAAAGTCGGGGGTGGCCACGCACAGGCGCCGGTTGTCGGCCATGCGTACGCTGACCAGGGAGGAGTCCGGCATGTCGCCCACGCGCACGGCGCAGTCATACCCTTCGCCCGCAATGTCCACCACACGGTCGCTCAGGTTCAGCGAGATCGTCACATCGGCGTGCAGTTCGCGAAACTTGGGCACCAGGGGCGCCACATGGCGGCGGCCGAAACCGGCCGGCGCCGTGATGCGCAGGTGGCCGCTGGCCTTCACACCACCGGCGGACACACTGGCTTCGGCGTTGGCCACGTCGGTGAGCAAGCGCTGGCAATCTTCCAGGAAGGCACTGCCCTCATGGGTCAGGCTGATGCGGCGTGTGGTGCGCACCAGCAGTTTCACGCCCAGGCGCTCCTCCAGCGCGTCCAGTCGCCGGCCCATGATGGCCGGCGCCACGCCCTCGGCATGGGCGGCCGCTGTCAGGCTGCCACGGGTGGCCACCGAGACGAAGGATTCCATCTGCTTGAGCTTGTCCATCGGTTAATTATGTCTCTGTGTGTCTCTAATTGACAAAAAACAAGACGGATTTCTTCATTTTTGAGAAAATCCGGCCACAACTTCTCAGGCAACCTTGGACACCTCACCTGCCTCCGTCTACCCCGACAACCTGCCCAGGCTGCAGGAAGAGGCCATCCAGGCGCGCATGATGCGCGAGCTCTTCGCGCGCACGCGCGAATCGGCGCTGGTGGGTATCCTGCCGGTTTTCCTCATCGTCTGGTCGCACTGGACGGCCCAGCCGCTTGGACAGTTGTTGTTGTGGGCCGGCTGTGCCCTGCTGGTGCTTGCCTTCCGTGTCCTGCTGGCCCATGTCTTCCTGGCCGCCCGGCCACAGACCCAGATCAGGCAGGGGCGGCTGTGGTTCGGCCTGGAGTGGCTGGGCTCCATCGGCCTGGCCGCGGTCTGGGTCGGCAGCATCACCATGGTGGGTACCGGCCAGGTCGATGTGCTGTTCTTCCTGCGCCTGATCTTCATCGTGGCCCTAGTCGCCTTCGTGCTCAGTGCGCTGGGCATCGAGATGCGGCTCTACGCCAGCTTCATGACGACCATCGTGGTTGGCACCCTTTGGCAGCTGCACCGGCACTACCCGGGTTTCGTCCAGGAACTGCCGGTGGTGAACTGGGCCTTCGTGGTCTATGCCGTGATGCTGCTGGTGCGCAGCCGTGGCGAACAACGGCGCACGCGCGAATGGGTGCGCGCGCGCCTGACCCAGCGCAAGCTGCTGGACCAGCTGCACCAGAACATCCAGCAGGAACTGCAGATGCACGAACTGCTGCGCAGCCGGACCCAGGAGCTGGAGGCCAGCAACCGCAAACTCGGCGAACTGGCCATCCGCGACGGCCTGACCGGCGCCTTCCGCCGCGGGCACATCGAGGCCGAGTTGCGCCGCCAGGTCAAGGCCTGGGAGCGCCAGCCCGAGGACTTTTCCATCCTGCTGCTGGACATCGATTTTTTCAAGCGCGTCAACGACTTCCATGGCCACGCCGTGGGCGACGAGGTGCTGCGGCGCCTGGCCAGGCAGGCGCAGGAAACGCTGCGCGGCAGTGACATCTTCGGCCGATGGGGCGGGGAGGAGTTCATCGTGCTGCTGCCGGCCACGCCCCTGTCGCAGGCCTTGGAGGCCGGCGAACGCCTGCGCGAGGCCATTGCCGGCCTGGAATTCACGGGCGAAGGCGGGCGCAGCTTTGGCATCACCGTCTCGGTCGGCGTGGCCCAGCTGGTGCCAGGCGAAACGGCCGAAACCCTGACCCAGCGCGCCGACAAGGCGCTCTACGCGGCCAAGACCGCCGGGCGCAACCGCGTGCTGGCCTACGAGCCCGGGCAGACCCAGTTCAGTCCTCTTTAAGAGCCTGCTCACGGTATCGCAGGGGCCGCGTTAAGGGCCGCCTAACAGGCCCTTGCGCAAATGCAAATGGCGCGCGGCGCGCAGCAGGCGCATGATCTGCGCCCATGAACACCCCCGCTTCCATCCCCCCCCTGGCGCTGGACACCCTGCGCGACTGGATCGGCCGCAGCGAATCCCGCGAAGACCAGCTCACCGCCACCCCGGTGGCTGCCCTCTCGGCCACGCTGGACCGCGACGACCCCACCCCCGTGCCCGGCAGCGTGCTGCCGCCGCTGTGGCACTGGCTCTATTTCACGCCGTTGACGCGCCAAGGCGAAATCGGGGAGGACGGCCACGCCCGACGCGGCGGCTTCCTGCCGCCGGTACCGCTGCCGCGGCGCATGTGGGCCGGCGGGCGGCTGGATTTCCTGCAGCCGCTGCGCGTGGGTGAGACGGTCACGCGGGTGTCGACGATCAAGGACGTGACGGTGAAAGAAGGCCGCAGCGGCGCCCTGGTCTTCGTCTGCGTGCGCCACGAATTCAGCAATGCCCTGGGGCTGGCGCTGAGCGAAGAGCACGACATCGTCTACCGCGACGCCCCGCAACCCGGCGCCCCGCAGCCGGTCCCCACGCCCGCGCCGCGCGACGAGCAGTTCAGCCGCGAGATCGTGCCCGACCCCGTGCTGCTGTTCCGCTACTCGGCCCTCACCTTCAACGGCCACCGCATCCACTACGACCGCAGCTACGTCACCGGCGTCGAGGGGTACCCCGGCCTCATCGTGCACGGCCCGCTGATCGCCACGCTGCTGCTGGACCTGCTGCGCCTGAACCTGCCCGATGCCACAGTGAAGCGCTTCAGCTTCAAGGCCGTGCGCCCCACTTTCGACATCCATCCCTTCACGGTCTGCGGCAAGCGCGAGGGCCAGACCGTCACGCTCTGGGGCCGCGACCACGAAGGCTGGCTCACCATGCAAGCCACGGCAGAAATCGCATAAGGAACACGTTTCGATATGAACACGACCGACCCATACCAGGACATCCGCGACGCGGTGCGCGCCCTCTGCGCCCAGTTCCCCGACGAATACCACCGCAAGATCGATGAACAGCGCGGCTACCCCGAAGCCTTCGTCGACGCCCTGACGAAGGCCGGCTGGATGGCTGCGCTCATCCCGCAGGAATACGGCGGCTCGGGTCTGTCCATGGCCGAGGCCTCCGTCATCATGGAGGAGATCAACCGCTCGGGCGGCAACTCCGGCGCCTGCCATGGCCAGATGTATGTGATGAACGCCATCGTGCGCAGCGGATCCAACGAACAGAAGCAGAAGTTCCTGCCCAGGATCGCCGCCGGCGAGCTGCGCATCCAGTCCATGGGCGTGACCGAGCCCACCACCGGCAGCGACACCACCAAGCTCAAGACCACCGCTGTGCGCAAGGACGGCCGCTGGGTTATCAACGGCCAGAAGGTCTGGATCTCGCGCATCCAGCACAGCGACCTCATGATCCTGCTGGCGCGCACCACGCCGGCGGACCAGGTCCAGAAGCGGTCCGAAGGCCTGTCCTGCTTCCTGGTCGATCTGCACCAGGCGGTAGGCAACGGTCTCACGGTGCGCCCCATCCCCAACATGGTCAACCACGAGACCAACGAGCTGTTTTTCGACAACCTGGAGATCCCCGAGGATGCTTTGCTGGGTGAGGCGGGCAAGGGCTTCAAGACCCTGCTCGACGGCCTGAACGCCGAGCGCACGCTGATCGCCGCCGAGTGCATCGGCGACGGCTACTGGTTCATCGACCGCGCCACCCGCTACGCCAAGGACCGCGTGGTGTTCGGTCGTCCCATTGGCCAGAACCAGGGCGTGCAGTTCCCCATTGCCGAGGCCTTCATTGAACTGGAGGCGGCCAACCTGATGCGCTGGAAGGCCTGCGAGAAGATCGACGGGCACCAGAATGCCGGCGCTGAAGCGAACATGGCCAAGTACCTGGCGGCCAAGGCCAGCTGGGAGGCGGCCAATGTCTGCCTGCAGACGCACGGCGGCTTCGGCTTCGCCTGCGAATACGACATCGAGCGCAAGTTCCGCGAAACGCGGCTCTACCAGGTGGCGCCGATCTCCACGAACATGATCTTCTCGTATGTGGCTGAGCACATCCTCGGCCTGCCACGCAGCTTCTGAGGCGATGACGATGAAACCACTCGAAGGCATCACCGTCGTCACGCTCGAACACGCGATTGCCGCGCCCTTCTGCTCGCGCCAGCTGGCCGACCAGGGCGCGCGGGTCATCAAGGTCGAGCGGCCTGCGGTGGGCGACTTCGCGCGCGGTTATGACAGCCGCGTGAACGGCCTGTCCTCGCACTTCACCTGGACCAATCGTTCCAAGGAAAGTCTGGCGCTCGACCTCAAGCACGCGAAAGCGGGCGAGATCATGGACAGGCTGCTCAGCGGCGCCGACGTGCTGGTTCAGAACCTGGCGCCCGGTGCGGCCGCGCGCATGGGCCTGTCTTTCGAGGCCCTGCACGAGAAGTACCCCCGGCTCATTGTCTGCGACATCTCGGGTTACGGCGACAGCGGCCCCTACCGCGACAAGAAAGCCTACGACCTGCTGATCCAGAGCGAGGCCGGTTTCCTCTCCGTCACAGGCAGTCCGGATGAGCCCGCCAAGGCCGGCTGCTCGATTGCCGACATCGCCGCCGGCATGTACGCCTACACCAACATCCTCACGGCGCTGATCCAGCGCGGCAAGACGGGGCTGGGCCGGCGCATCGACGTCTCCATGCTGGAGAGCATGGCCGAGTGGATGAGTTTTCCCATGTACTACGCGTTTGATGGCGCCGCACCGCCGCCGCGCGCCGGCGCCTCACACGCCACCATCTACCCCTACGGCCCCTTTGCCGCCGGCGACGGCAAGAGCGTGATGCTGGGCCTGCAGAACGAACGCGAGTGGGCCGTGTTCTGCGAGCAGGTCCTGCAGCAGCCCGCGCTGGCCAAGGACGCGCGTTTCGACGCCAATGCCAAGCGCTCGGCCGCGCGCGCCGAGGTCCGCGCGCTGATCGAAACCGCCTTCGGCAAGCTCACGGCCGCCCAGGTCATCGAGCGGCTGGAGGCCGCGAGCATCGCCAACGCCCAGGTCAACACCATGGCCGATCTCTGGGCGCACCCGCAGCTGGCCGCCCGCCAGCGCTGGACCGAGGTCAGCACCCCTGTGGGTCCGGTGCCTGCGCTGCTGCCGCCCGGCGCACCCGACGAAGCCCATGTGCGCATGGACCCCATCCCCGCCGTGGGTCAGCACAGCGAGGCCATCCTGCGCGAGCTGGGCCTGAACGACGCAGACATTGAAAAACTCAAGAACGACAAGGCGATCTGAACCATGACGACCCCAAGCTCTGCAGTACTCGCCGAATTTGCCGCCACCCTGAAGTTCGAGTCCATCCCCGAGCCTGTCATCCGCCGCACCGAAGACCTGCTGCTCGACTGGTTCGGCTCGGCCCTCGCCGGCAAGAACGCGCGCGCCGTCGAAATCCTCGCCACCTTTGTCGAAAGCATGGGCCCGGTGGACGGCCCCAGCGAGATTCTGATCCACCGCCGTACCAGCAGCCCCCTGCTGGCCGCCATGGCCAATGCCGCGGCCTCGCATGTGGCCGAGCAGGACGATGTGCACAACGGCTCGGTCTTCCACCCGGCCACCGTGGTGTTTCCGCCGGCGCTGGCCGTGGCGCAGGCCCTGGGCCGTTCGGGCCAGGAGCTGCTGACCGCCTGCGTGGCGGGTTACGAGGTCGGCATCCGCGTCGGCGAGTTCCTCGGCCGCTCGCACTACAAGGTCTTCCACACCACGGGCACGGCTGGCACGCTAGCCGCCGCTGCCGCCGTCGGTCATCTGCTGAAACTCACGCCCGAACAGATGCTGCACGCCTTCGGCTCGGCCGGCACGCAATCCGCCGGCCTCTGGGAATTCTTGCGCGACGCCGCGGACTCCAAGCAATTGCACACCGCACACGCTGCGGGGGCGGGCCTCACTGCGGCGTATCTGGCGCAAAAGGGTTTCACCGGCGCGCGCCGTATCCTCGAAGGCCCGCAAGGGCTGGCCGTCGGCATGTCGAGTGATGCCGACCTGAGCAAGCTCACCGACGGCCTGGGCACACGCTGGGCCACCGCCGAAACCTCCTTCAAGTTCCACGCTTCCTGCCGCCACACGCATCCCGCGGCCGACGCGCTGCAGCAGGTCTTGCGCGCACACCAGCTCAGGGCAGGTGACGTCAAGCGCGTGACCGCGCTCGTGCACCAGGGCGCCATCGACGTGCTGGGCCCGGTGACCGACCCGCAGACCGTGCACCAGAGCAAGTTCTCCATGGGTACGGTGCTGGGCCTGGTGGCCGTGCTGGGGCGTGCGGGCCTCTCCGAGTTCGACGCCAGTTTCAAGTCCGGTGAGGTGACAGCCTTCCACGACAAGGTCGTCATGGAACTCGACCCCGAGGTGGACGGCGCCTACCCCGCGCGCTGGATAGGCAAGGTGCGCGTGGAGACCGTGGACGGCCGCCTGTTGCATGGCCGTGTGGACGAGCCCAAGGGCGACCCGGGCAACACCCTGAGCCGCCCCGAACTGGAAGACAAGGCGCTGCGCCTGGCCCTGTACCACGGTGGTGCCACCGAGCTGGAGATGCGCTCCGCCGTGGCCCATTTGTGGGGCATCGCACGGTGGCCGCAGGTCGGCCGCCTGCTGCCCTGAAGGGCCTGTAATTCCACAAACTTTCCGGGCCTTAGGGATGACCCGGCTTGCGGGGGGGCGCCATCTGAATCACCATTAGCGGTCTTCAACTGGTGACAACAAGGATGCCCCCATGAACCTGAACCGCAGAATCTTTACCGCCGCAGCCGTGGCTTCCACCCTGGCCCTGGGCAGCACCGCCGCCCTGGCCCAGGCCTACCCGGCCAAGCCCATCACCCTGGTCGTGCCCTTCACCGCGGGCGGCCCCACCGACGTCGTGGCCCGCACCCTGGCCGCCACCATGACCAAGTCCCTGGGCCAGACCGTGCTGGTCGAGAACAAGGTCGGCGCGGGCGGCACCATTGCCGCCAGCTTCGTGATGAAGGCCCCGGCAGATGGCTACACCTTCCTGATCCATCACAACGGCATGGCCACTGCCCCGGCCCTGTACCGCAAGCTGGCCTACAACCCCGTGAGCGACTTCGAGCATGTCGGTAACGTGGTGGACGTGCCCATGACCCTGATCGCACGCAAGGACATGGCCGCCAAGAACATGGCTGAACTGGTCAACTACATCAAGGCCAACGGCGACAAGGTCAATCTGGCCAACGCCGGCCTGGGCGCGGTCTCGCACCTGTGCGGCACGCTGCTCCAGCAAGCGCTGGGTGTGAACATGACCACCGTGCCTTTCTCGGGAACCGCCCCGGCGCTCAATGCGCTGATGGGCGGCCAGGTCGACCTGCTGTGCGACCAGACCACCAACACCGTGCCCCAGATCAAGGGTGGCACCGTCAAGCTCTATGGCGTGACGACCAAGCAGCGTATCAAGGCCCTGCCTGATGCGCCCACCATGAGCGAAGGCGGCGTCAAGGACTTCGAGGTCATCGTCTGGCACGGTGTCTACGCCCCCAAGGGCGTGCCGGCCGCTGTGACCCAGAAGTTTGGCGACGCCATGCGTGAAGCGCTCAAGGACCCGGCCTTCGTGGACCGCATGGCCCAACTCGGTGGCGAAATCCCGCCGGCTGGCCGCCAGACCAGCGAGGGTCAGCGCGTCTGGCTGACGGCTGAAGTCGACAAGTGGGGCAAGGCCATCCGCGCGGCCGGCCAGTTCGCCGACTGATCTTCAACTCACGCATTACTGAAAACGCCGGGCTCGCCCGGCGTTTTTCTTGCCGGGCGCCATTGATGCGCGCGCGTACCGCGTTGCGGCATCCTGTCTTGACAGCCCTCGCCCTTTTCGCGAGCATCGTCCAAGCGCTCCCCCTGAACTGACCCTGCCCATGACCGATCTTGTTGTCCGCCGCCTGCTTGTTGACATGGACGCGCCCATGGCGCGCCACTGGTGTGACGGCGACCCCTTCCGCACCGCTTTCTTCAACGCCCTGTCCATGAGCTTTCCCGTGGGCGAGCAGTTTTTCATCGACGCCGTGCGCCAGGGCTACCAGGCCCTGCCCGACGAGCTGCAGGCGCAGTTCAAGACGGAGGTGCAGGGGTTTGTGGGGCAGGAAGCCACGCACCGGCGCCTGCATGCGCTGTACAACCAGCAGCTCGAGAAGCTGGGTCTGGAGAACCGCTGGGGCCCGCGTGCGCAGCAGCGCCTCACACAGCTGGACAACCTGGACCCGCGCCATCCCCTGGCCATCACCGCGGCCAACGAACACTTCACCGCCATCTTTGCCGACTGGCTGCTCAAGCACCCCGAGGTGCTTGGTAGCACAGACCGCCGGCTGGCCACCCTGTGGCTGTGGCACAGCGCCGAGGAAGCGGAGCACCGTTGCACGGCCTTTGGCCTTTACAAGGCGCTGGGTGGCAACGAGGCCTTGCGCATCACCTGGTTCCGTCGTGCAACGGTGTTTTTCGTCGGTGACCTGCTGCGCCAGACGGTGCTCAACCTGCGGCGCGATCAAACGCTCTGGCGCTGGTCTACCTGGGCCAGTGCGGCCCGTTTCCTGTTCGGAAAACAGGGCCTGGTGCGTTGCACCTTCGGGGCATGGCGCGACTACCTGCGCGCGGACTTCCACCCGGCGCAGCATGACGCGCTGGCATCACGCCAGTGGCTGGAGGACAACCGCAGCGCCTACACCCCGGTCGGGGGCTGAGACTGCCCTCAGAAGGACGAGTGGAGTTCGCGCTCGCTCCGGTACTCGGTCACCCCGTAGGTAACGATGGCTAGCGCGATCGATACGAAGAGGGCACTGCTGCCGATGAGCAGTGCCGTCACGCTCGAGGCTGCCATGCCCAGTAGGGTGAAGAGGACAAAGGCGGCCAGTAGCGCGATCTTGAGGCGGAGCAGCATGATGTGTATGCAGGAGAGACGGCAACGCGTCAGGGCAAAGACAGCTTTTGCCGATGGACGGTAGGCCTATTCTCTGGACGCCGCACCCCGCCGGCAATGTGGATTCCGTATCAACCGTAACGAGGCGTTCGGCTGCATGTCGTCGGCGGTCCGTGCCTACGCCTGCCTGGCATCCTCTACCAGCAGGTCCACCAGTTCGCGCGCATAGGCCGGCAGCGTGTCCAGGCTGCGCACCACGATCTGCATCGCCCGTTCGGCCCAGGGGTCGGCCAGGGGCACGATGCTGATGACCATGGTCTGGGCGTGCCGGTGCGCCGCCGAGCCCGGCAGGATGGCCACGCCTACCGCCGCCTCCACCATGCGGCAGGCCGCCTCGAAGTTGCTGACCTGGATGCGCTGCTGCATGGGCCGGCCCAGCCCTTCGCAGATCTGCTGCAGGAAGGCGCGGATCGCGCTGCTCTCGGCCAGGCCGATGTGGTCGAAGTCCAGCGTGTCGGCAAAGCTCACGGCGCTCGCGCCGGCGAGCTTATGGCCGCGCGGCAGCACCAGTACCAGGCGGTCGCGCCGGTAGGGCAGCACCTGCAGGTTCTCGGTACGCACCAGGCCGGCGACGATGCCGATGTCGGTCTGGCCTTCGGACACCGCACGCACGATGTCGTGGCTCAGGCGCTCCTGCAGGTCCACGTTCACGTCGGGGTGGTCCAGCAGGTAAGCGCGCAGCACCGGCGGCAGGAACTCGCCCAGGGCCGTGGTGTTGGCGTGCACGCGCAGGTGCCCGCGGATGCCGCGCGCGTATTCCTGCAGATCGGTGCGCAGGTGTTCCAGCTGGCCCAGCACCAGGCGCGCGTGGTGCACAAAGGCCTGGCCGGGCGGCGTCAGCGTCACCCCCTGGGAGCTGCGGTGCAGCAATTTGACGCCCAGGCTTTCCTCAATATTCTTGATGCGGGTGCTGGCCGCCGGGGCCGACATATGGGCTGCTTCCGCGCCTTTGGTCAGGCTGTCGGCTTCGGCAACGCGCACCATGAGGCGCAAATCGACCAGATCAAAGGGCATGTTCATCAAAATTGGCTGTCAAAACACGACAGATCATGAAAGAAGGCGGCGATTGATGGGTTGATCCCATGGACTGCCCTGATTATGCCGTTCCCGGCATTTTTGGCCTTGGAAAATAGATTCGATACTTTTTGTTCCCAATTTAGGCATTATTTTGATATTAATGGAGACGAAAGTATCAAATAAAGTTCAGACATGGAAAAAACCCGTGCCACCGCTCCACAGCCGTCCAATCAGCCGCCGCAGGCCGTGCTGTTCGACGCCTATGGCACCCTGTTCGATGTCTATAGCGTCGGCCTGGTGGCAGAGCAGCTGTTTCCCGGCCAGGGCCAGGCCCTGGGCCTGATCTGGCGCGAGAAGCAGATCGAATACACGCGCCTGGTCACCACCAGCAACCACGGTACGCATTACCAGCCCTTCTGGCAGCTCACCCTGGCCGGCCTGCGCTACGCGGCCAAGCGCCTCAAGCTCACGCTCACGCCCGAAGCCGAGCTGCAGCTGATGAACCAGTACCGCCACCTCAGCGCCTTCCCGGAAAACCGCGACGTGCTGCAGGCGCTCAAAAGCCGCGGCATCACCACCGGCATTCTCTCCAACGGCGACCCCGAGATGCTGGGCATCGCCGTGCGCAGTGCGGGCCTCGAAGGCCTGCTGGACCACGTGATCAGCGTGGACGCCGTGCGCAAGTACAAGACCCACCCCGAGGCGTACGCGCTCGGCGAGCAGGCGACCGGCCTGCGCGCCGCGCAGATCGTCTTCGTCAGCAGCAACAGCTGGGACGCCCTGGCCGCCACCTGGTACGGCTATCAGACCCTGTGGGTGAACCGCTATGCGCTGCCCTTCGAGGAGCTGGGCACCCAGCCCACGCGCATAGGCAACACGCTCAACGACGTGCTGGGTTTCTTCCCGGCCGAATGATTCTGAAACTTGGAGTTAAGACCATGACGCAACGCACCCAAGCCCACCGGCTGCAAGTCGCCACCCAGCTGTACCGCTTCATCGAAGACAAGGTGCTGCCGGGCACCGGCATCAGCAGCGCGGCCTTCTGGAAGGGCTTCGACGCCATCGCCCACGAACTGGGCCCCAAGAACGCCGCCTTGCTCGCCGAGCGCGACCGCCTGCAGCTGGAGATGGACGCCTGGCACAAGGCGCACCCCGGCCCCATCAAGGACATGAAGGCCTACCGCGCCTTCCTGGAGAAGACCGGTTACCTGGCCCCCGTGCCCGATGAGGTGCAAAGCGACACGACCAATGTGGACGCCGAACTCGCCGTGCAGGCCGGCCCGCAGCTGGTGGTGCCCATCCTGAACGCACGCTACGCCCTGAATGCCGCCAACGCACGCTGGGGTTCGCTGTACGACGCGCTCTACGGCACCGACGCCCTGCCCGAAGACGATGGCGCCACCAAGGCCGGCCCCGACGGCAAGGGCTACAACCCGAAACGCGGCGCCAAGGTCATCGAATACGCGCGCCATGTGCTGGACCGCGTGGCCCCGCTGCTCAAGGGTTCGCACGTCGACGCTGTTGCCTACACCGTCGAAGGCGGCAAGCTCAAGGTGGCGCTGAAAGACGGCGGCAAGTTCTGCCTGGTCGACGCGCACAAGTTCGTCGGTTACCAGGGCAGCGCCGTGGCGCCCTCGGCCGTGCTGCTGCGCAACAACGGCATCCACATCGAGATCCAGTTCGACCGCAGCACGCCCATCGGCCGCAGCGACGCCGCTGGCGTGAGCGACCTGCTGGTCGAAGCCGCGCTCTCCACCATCCTGGACCTGGAAGACTCCGTGGCCGTGGTCGACGCCGATGACAAGGTGCTGGCCTATGACAACTGGCTGGGCATCCTCAAGGGCACGCTGACCGAAGAAGTGAGCAAGGGTGGCAAGACCTTCGTGCGCCGCCTCAACGCCGACCGCATCTACAAGGGCGCCAACGGCGAAGAGATCCGCCTGCACGGCCGCTCGCTGCTGTTCGTGCGCAACGTCGGCCACCTGATGACCAACCCGGCCATCCTCTACGGCGACGGCAGCGAGATCCATGAAGGCATCATGGACGCCGTCATCACCACCACCATCGCCCTGCACGACCTCAAGGGCCTGACGCAGAACGGCGTACGCAACTCGCGCACCGGTTCCATCTACATCGTCAAGCCCAAGATGCACGGCCCCGCCGAAGTGGGCTTTGCCAGCGAACTGTTCGCCCGTGTCGAGCAGCTGCTGGGCCTGGCCGAGAACACCGTCAAGCTCGGCATCATGGACGAGGAGCGCCGCACCAGCGTCAACCTCAAGGCCTGCATCGCCGCCGCCAAGAGCCGCGTGGCCTTCATCAACACCGGCTTCCTGGACCGCACCGGCGACGAGATGCACACCGCCATGTACGCCGGCCCCATGATCCGCAAGGCCGCCATGAAAGGCACCGAGTGGATCGCCGCCTACGAGCAGAGCAATGTGCTCGTCGGCCTGGCCTGCGGCCTCAAGGGCCGCGCGCAGATTGGCAAGGGCATGTGGGCCATGCCCGACCTGATGGCCGCCATGCTCAAGCAGAAGATCGTGCACCCGCAAGCCGGCGCCAACACCGCCTGGGTGCCCTCGCCCACGGCGGCCACCCTGCACGCCCTGCACTACCACCAGGTCAATGTGGCCGCCATCCAGGACAAACTGGAGCAACAGGCCACGGGCAAGGGCTTCAAGGCGCTGGAAGCCCAGATGCTCACGGGCCTGCTGACCATCCCCGTCGCGGCCAAACCCAACTGGAGCGCGGAAGAGATCCAGCAGGAGATCGACAACAACTGCCAGGGCATCCTGGGCTACGTGGTGCGCTGGATCGACCAGGGCGTGGGCTGCTCCAAGGTGCCCGACATCCACAACGTGGGCCTGATGGAAGACCGCGCCACCCTGCGCATCAGCAGCCAGCACATCGCCAACTGGCTGCTGCACGGCATCGTGACCGAGGCGCAAGTGCGCGCCGCCTTCGAGCGCATGGCCGCCGTGGTGGACCAGCAGAACGCCGGCGACCCGCTGTACAAGAAGATGGCCGGCAACTTCGAGACTTCGATGGCCTACAAGGCGGCGACCGACCTGGTGTTCAAGGGCCTGGAGCAGCCCAGCGGTTACACCGAGCCGCTGCTGCATGCGTGGCGTTTGAAAGTGAAGGCCGCGGCTTGATCGTCTTCCGCTCGCCCTGAGCTTGGCTAAGGGCAGATTCCAAACGGCGCCTGCGGGCGCCGTTTTTTATGGTTGCGGCCTATGCGGCGCGCACGGGTGGCTTGGCTGCCAGCTTGCCAGACTGCTTGGCAAAAGCCTTGTCGAAGGTGGCCAGTTCCTCGCAGCCCTGGCCCAGTGCCAAGTGCAGGGCATCGGCAAAGTCCAGCCCCTGTGCGTACCAAATCAGTGCCTGACGCAGGGTCCCGGGCTGCTGGGGCTTGAAGTTGGGCAGACCCAGCAGCAAGCCCAGGCCATGGGCTATGTCTGCGCGGGCGCAGTCGTTGACTTCCAGCACCCAGACCAGCTCCTGCATCACGGTGATCGGAGCGGTGTAATCGCGTTCCTGCGCCAGCAGTTCACGGGCCCGGCCGTATTGGCGCGCGTCGTCGCGCAGCAGCAGACGAGCCAGAATGTTGGTATCCAGCGCGATCATGCGGCGTTGCGTGCCTTGAGCCGGGCCTTGATGGCCGCCTGGGTCTGCTCTTCGCTCAGGCGCTTGCGCCCCGGCTTGGCCAGAAAGCCGGCCACCGCATCGAGCGAGCTGACGGCCGGGGCGGGCAGCGGCCGCAGACGGATTTCGCCCTCCACGTAGCTCACGGCGAACTGGTCACCCGCCTGTAGCTGGGCGCTACGCCGCAGTTCCTTAGGGATCACCAGCTGACCTTTGCTGGACAAGGTGACGGTTTCCATGGCGGATACTCCAAAAGTAAGACGAATGGTAAGACATTCCAGACCCCAGCGCAAACCCTTGCCCGCACGTCTGTCACGCAAAGCCCGGACAATCTCGGCATGGATGGTCTGCAGCCCCTGATCGATTTCGTCGCCAAACACCCGCGCTTGCTCGTCATCACCGGCGCGGGCTGCAGCACCGCCGCCGGCATCCCCGACTACCGCGACGAAAACGGCGCATGGAAACAGCGTGAGCCCATGCGTTATCAGGTCTTCACCGGCGACCCGGTCGCGCGCAAGCGCTACTGGGCGCGCAGCATGCTGGGCTGGTCCACCATGGCCCATGCCCAACCTACGGCCGCGCACCACGCGCTCGCGCAGCTGGAGCGCGCCGGGCGCATCGTCCAGCTCGTGACGCAGAACGTCGATGGTCTGCACCAGGCCGCGGGCAGCGCGGTGGTGGTGGACCTGCATGGCCGCATCGACACCGTTTGCTGTCTGGGTTGCGGTGCGCGCTCGCCGCGCCGCGCGCTGCAGGAGGAACTGATGGCGCGCAACCCGGACTGGCTGGCGCTCGACGCGCGCAGCCTGCCCGATGGTGATGCGGATCTGGATGGTTTGGACTTCGCGGCCTTTGATGTGCCCGATTGCCCGGACTGCGGTGGAATGCTCAAACCCGACGTGGTGTTTTTCGGTGAAAGCGTGCCGCGAGATCGTGTGGCTGCGGTTCGGGAGGCATTGGCGCAGGCTGATGCCGTGCTCGTGGTCGGCTCTTCGCTGATGGTGTATTCGGGTTACCGATTTGTGGAGGAGGCGGTGGCGGCGGGTAAGCAGGTGGGTGCAGTCAACAAAGGGCTTACGCGAGCAGACCCGGTATTGGCGCTCAAGGTGGAGCATGAAGTAGGCATGGCACTCGAAGGGCTGGCCAAGGAAGTGACTGCCTTCGACGTTGCGCCGACTGATCTCGGCTGATCGTCGCAGCGGCAGCGAGTGTCGAATGAGGTCGGTTTCGACCCGAAGGAGACTGTCGCCTCGCTGAATTCGTTGCTGCGATCCCGTCGCTCAGCTTCGTAAATCCACTCGCCGGAAGCTCGGCCGCCAGCTCCTCCGATCACTCGGCGCTGCGCCGCTTGTTCAAGCGCCTCGCGCGGTATCGACCTTGGGTTGGCTGGGATGCTCGCACTCAGACAAGACGTTATCTTCTGACACGTCGATTGCCACACCCAAGGCCAGCAGGTCGCTGGCCGTGAGGCCGAACATGCGCTTGAACGTGCTGCTCAGGTGCGCCGAACTCGAGAACCCGGCGGTGTGGGCGGCTTCAGTTAAGTTGCTGCCAGCGGCGACCGCACGCATTACTGCGGCCATGCGCCGCCACAGGCGATAGCGGCGGAACGGCAAGCCAAGTTCTGCGTTGAAGCGTGCCCTGAAGCGCGACGGTGACAGACAGGCCAGCGCGGCAGCTTCTTGCAAACGGCCGAAGCCGTCCGGCCGGCGTTCGACTTCGCGGACAACGCGGGCGATGCGTTCATCCTGCGGTCTGTGAGGCCTCAGCTCGAAGCCGGCGAAGGCTTCGTCGAGGCCGATCCGCAGGCCCGCAAGCCTCAGTCGCTCGCGGCCGCACAGCAATTCGGCCAGGGAGATGGGGTGCCGACGATCGGTGAGCGGGTCCAGGTACAGGAAGGCCATCGGCCCGAGGCTCCTCAGGTGATGCAGCGTCTCCGACGGGATGAGGCTGATGACCTCTGCGCGCCACGGCGACCAGCCCCCTGACTTCGCCCAGGTCCGCAACTCGAAAGGCTGCTGCAGAGAAACCGCGATCGTCGTCGCCACGTTCAGGTGCGGCGACAGGTTCAGCCCCGGACCGACGTACAGCGCGCGCGCCGGGCCCACCCAAATACGCGGAAAAACAGGCGATTCTTGAAAGCCCGAAGCGACCTGCTGCGACACGATGACGGCATCTGGTTCTCTGCCGCTGTGTTCCATGCAAAACCTTCCTATCCTGATCGCGATCGCTGTATTCACCGTGATGGGCATCGGCGCGATCGCCAAGCCCACCTTCGTGACGGCCCAGTTCGACATTTTAAAACTCACGCCGGCGGGCCGCAACGAGGTGCGTGCAGTCTATGGCGGCTTTGGCCTCTTCATGGCGCTCGCGCTGCTGGTGGCCCTTCGACAACCTGAACTGCGCGACGGCATCCTGTTCACCGTGGGCGTGGCGCTCGGTGGCATGGCCGCTGGCCGCCTGGTTTCGGCCGTGATCGATCGTGCCATCGACCGGGCGCCGCTGGGCTACCTCGCTCTGGAGGTCATCGTTGCCGTGATGCTGCTGGCGGTCGCATGATGGGCGCGAGGCGACGGACTTTCGCCTGGGCGCTGCCCGGCAGCGTGTACGCATCATGGCTGCTCGCCGGCACGGTCATCTTCCTGGCCCCCGGGCATTTCCACGCGCTCACGCCAGGCGTCGCCCTCTTCGGGCCGTTCAACGCCCACTTCATCCGGGACGTGGGCCTGGTGTACGTGGCCAATGGTCTTGTTGGGTTGTACGGGGTTCGGACTGTCAGCGTGCCGCTGTGCGTCGCGGCGGCGCTGTGGTCCTGCTTGCACGGCGTGTTTCACCTGCACGTTTGGGTCGACCGGGGATTGCCCCTGGATGGTATCTTTCTGTTTGACTTGAGCTTCGTGATCGTGCCGCCATTCCTTGTCATCCTCGTGTTGTTGACATACCGGGGCAAACCGGAGATCAGTCCATGACGACTCCCATCGATTCTCCGGATCGCCTTGTCGGCTCGATGCTGGGGTCGGCCGCCTGGGGGCGCGCCAACGGCGGGCGCCTGACGCTGGCAGAGCAGTGCCGCTATGCCATGCAGACCGTGGTCGCCCAGTTGCGTCTGCAGTGGCATGACCGCGGCGCCGTGTCGGACGACAGGAGGCAACGCTGGAGTCGCCTGGAGCCCGATCGCATCGAACTGCCCGACACGCCGACGGTCGCCCATGCGCTGGAACTGGTGCGGCAGTCTGTGCCGGTCTGGCTGTGCCAGCACAGCCTGCGGACATGGTCGTGGGCGGCGCTGCTCGCTCAGAGGGACGCCTTGAAGCCCGACACCGAGGTGCTAGCCGTTTCGTGCCTGCTGCACGATGTTGCGTTGCCGCCGTCCGGTCGGCCGCCAGCAGGCCTGCACTGCGCCTGCTTTGCAGTAGACGGGGGCCAGCGGTCTCGCCTGTTTCTGCAAGCGCAGGGGTGGGCAGCGAGCAGGGCCCTTGTCGTGGAGGACGCGATCTGCCTCCACATGAATCCGCATGTCCCGCTGGGCGCCGGTATCGAGGCGCACTTGCTCCAACAGGCTGCGGCCCTGGATGTCGTCGGGGCGCGGATGGCCGCGATCGACCCCGCATCGAGACAGGCCGTGCTGGCCCGCTATCCACGCACGGGCTTCGCGCAACAGATGTCAGAGGCCATGCGACAGCAGGCCGAGCGCGCTCCACGCACACGCACGCGACTGCTCTGGCGGATAGGCTTCGAGCGTGCAATCCGCCAATCCTCCTGGCGGGAATGAACTTTCACCTCCGAGCCTCCATCGCACCCTCAGCCCGACGTGCTCACCGTTAACAACTGCATCAACCAAAAGGAAACCCATGAAGTACGTCTCCATCGTTGCCCTGCTCGTGGCAGGCCTCATTCACCTGCTGCCCGTCCCCGGGGTGATGGGTGCGAGCACCCTGGCACGGCTCTACGGGATCGAAGTGAATGACCCGAACACAGCCATCCTGCTGCAGCACCGGGCGCTGCTATTCGGCGTACTGGGTGGGCTGATGCTCAGTGCCATCGCGCTGCCCTGGTTACGCGTCACGGCGCTGACAGTTGCACTCTTCAGCGCCGCCAGCTTTATCGTGGTTGCGATAACGGTCGGCGGGTACAACCCGGCCATCGGAAGGGTGGTGGTCGCCGACGTCGTGGCTTCGGTGCTGCTAGCGGCCGGTCTGGTGGCAGAGCTTTGGCTGATCGGCAGAAAGATGACGTAGCTTGCCGACCCGACCGCTTTGGCTGCAGGACAAGGTCGACTGCCAGCGGTGTCGCCAACCGACTTATGGCAACACGCGCATCAATCTGGTGATAACGACAAGCTGCCGAGTTTTGCCGGATAGCAGTCATCGGTCACAGTCCGCGCCTGGCCGAATCCAGTCGCCGTTCAAAACACGCATATCGAGCGCGACAAGCTTGCAAGCACTCTCGGTCATACTTCCCGCTGACTCCCCGCGGTGGGGCGCAGCGGCAACAAGGAACAAGCGTGCAATCTGCCAGTGACCAGTGGTTCGACGAGGCCTACTACCAGCGCTACTACTTCGACAAGAAGACCAGCGGGGTGGACCACGCGCATGTGGCGCGGCTGGGTGCTTTCGTGTGCAGCTATCTCCAGTACCTGCGCGTGCCCGTGCGGCGGGTGCTGGACGTGGGCTGCGGCATCGGCCTGTGGCGCGAGGCGCTGGCGCTGCACTTCCCCGAGGCGCAGTACCACGGCGTGGAGGTCAGCGATTACCTCTGCGCGCGCTACGGCTGGGAGCGCGGCTCCGTGGTGGACTACCGCAGTGCCGAGCCTTTCGACCTGGTGATCTGCCAGGGCGTGCTGCCCTACCTGAGCGAGGCCGACCTGGAGCGGGCGCTGCACAACCTGGGCACACTGAGCCGGGGCGTGCTGTATGTGGAGGCCGTGACGCGCGAGGACTACGAGCGTGACACCATCGACGAGACACTGACCGATCCGCGCCTGTTCCGTCATGCCGGCCAGCTGTACCGGCGCGGCCTGACGCCAGGGTTCGCCGAGCTGGGCGGCGGCGTCTGGCTGAGCCGTCAGGCCGAGCTGCCACTGTTCGAGCTCGAATGCGCGGGCGGCGGCTGACCACTCTCCCCATCGCCATCAGCAGGGATCACTCTCCGCCGCCGAACAGGTCCTGAAACTTCTGCGCTGCATCGTCCGCACCCGCGCCCTTGTTCATCGGCACCCCCTTCGGGTACTCCTCCGCAATCCGGTCTTCCCAATAGGTCGTCGGGTTTGGCGCGCTGCACATCCGGCGAAACACCTCCTGCGGCACCTGCTTGTAGGCCAGCACCGTCTTGCTGTCCCAATGCAGGTCCAGCTGCTGGGTTTTTTCGTCGTAGTCCGCGCGCCGTATGCGGCCTATGGTGAAGGTCTTGGTGGGCATGGCCTGATCTTCGTGACGCTGATGAGGGCTGGATGGTGTTGCGCAGTCTAGTGGGCTTCGCGGGTAAAGAAAACCCTTCTTGAAAGAGGCCTCTACCCGGCTGTTTCCAGGGGGCTAGGTACTCTGGGTCAGAGTTGCCCGTACTGGGTGCTGCCGATGTCGCTTTTTCCGCCACCTGTGGCGGGGGCACTCCCGGTCGCTTCGGCGGGGGCCTCGGCGCTGCGGCGGGCCAGCCGTGCCCGGGCGTGGGAGACGTCACCGGGCACTTCGCGCTTGCGCATGGCCACGCCGGCCTGCTCGGCGCCATCACCGGCCCGGGCTGGCATGGCAAAGACGTCGACCGATTCGTCGACGCGCCAGAAGACGCCCTGCAGCGTGACGCTGGCGCGGTTCATGGCGCCGGTCATCATGCGCTGCTCGGCCTGGGCGAAGCTGGCGCTGCTGCCGTTCCACTTGGCTTCGAAGAGCTTGCTGACCTCGATCATGGCAATGAAGACCTCCTGCTGCTGGTCGACGTTCACCACCTTGAACTTGTACATGTTGGAGAGCACTTCCATGGCCAGCATGCTTTCGCGGATGGACTGGTAGAGCATCTCGCGCCGGTAGCGCATGCCCTCGTCGGGGGGCATGCGTTCCGCACGGGCTTCGCGCTGGGCCGGGGCGGCAGGCTTCTGGCCGAGCAGGGTCTTGATCTGGGGCAGCATGGGGTACTCGGGTGGTGGTGTCGATGAAGTGGTCTGGCCAGGTGTTCACACCGTTGGCATCGTGCAGTGCCAGGCAGGGGTGCGGATGGGGTTCACAGGTCGGCTCCGACCAGCCGCTGCTGTTGTTGCAAGCGCAGTGTGTATTCGCGCAGGGCTTCTTCGGCCCGCGCGATCTCGCGCGACGGTACGGCCCGCGGGGCCAGCGGGGCCAGCAGGCAGTCCTGCAGCGTGGCGCTCATGGCGGCCAGGGTGTCATGCCAAGCCGTTTCTGCGTCGGTGACCGGCGGGCGGGGGGTATGCGCTGCTTGCTTGTGTTCCATGCGGCTTCCATTCAAGGGCTGGCACGCTGGCAGAAGAGGGAGCGGCAAAACACAGAAACGCGCAGCTGGCGCTTCTGCTTGCGACAGGAGCGGATCTTGGAACAGACCGTCCTGACGGCAACCCCGCTATCGTGCCCAGTGGGCTTTAGACCGGAGGCTTTGCGACCCCGACTTTCGTGCGGGTGTGCCAAAGGTAAATGTCAGGCACGAATATAAACCAGTCGCGGCCGCTTGGGGCACAAAACCTGCCGGCGCAAGCGTCGCAGGCCGGCTATCGGCGGAGCTTCCTAATAGTCCTGGCCCGGCCAGGCCATCCACAGGATGGCCAGCCCTGAAACCAGCATGACGGCTTCCATGAGCTGCAGGAAACGGTGTTCGGGCAGGCGCAGCACCAGGCGCTTGGACAGGGTGGAGCCGATCAGCACGAAGACGCCGATGGTCAGGCCCTGCGCGATGGCGCGGCTGTCGATCACGCCCAGGGTGTGAAACGTGGCGCCCTTGGCCAGGAAAACGGCCAGGGAGCTGGCGGCTTCGGTGCCGATGTAGGCGCCTTTGAGCAGGCCATAGGCCAGGAAGAAGGGGGTGTTGATCGCGCCGGTGGAGGCCACGATGCCGGTGAGGTAACCGATGCCCGCACCCACCAGCGCCATGTGGCCCAGATGCGGCTTCCAGTCCATGCGGCGCAGCCAGCGCCGCACCGGGATCATGAGCAGCAGGAAACTGCCAAGGATGAGTTCGATCAGGCGCGGGTTGAACTGCACCAGGGTGTTGGCGCCCAGCACCACGGCGGGCACGGAGGTGGCCGCGTAGACGCCGCAGAGTTTCCAGTCGATCTCGCGCCACCACAGGCCCACCCGCGCGAGATTGGCCACGATGGCCACCAGCGCAATCACGGGCACGGCCGTCATGGGGCCATAGAAGTAAACGAGCGGTGGCATCAGCAGGATGGTGGTGCCGAAGCCGATGACACCACCCAGCACACCGGCGCCCAGGCCGACGGCGCAGATCAGCAGCATGGGCAGCAGTTCGCTCATGAGCAGCTTCAGCTGCGCACCGTGCTGTCGATCACAAAGCGCCGCACGAGGAGCGGCGCATCGCCGATGTGGAAGGCGCGGGCGCGTTCGCGCAGGGCCACATCGTCGGCCGTCATGCGCTCGAAGCGGCGCAGGTGGTCGGTCCAGGATTCGTCGACGATGTGCTCGACATAGATGCCCGGCTGGCTGAGGTCGTGCACCAGATCCCAGTGGAGGGCGCCGCGGCGCAGGCGGCTGCGCCGGTTCTCCTGCATCACAGCGCGGAACGCTTCTTCCTGGGCCGGGTCGATGCGGTACTCGATGGTGACCAGCACATGGCCCGAGGTCGGCGGCGTGCTGACCACGGGCAGCCTGTATTCGCTGGCCGGGGTGAGGTCTTCCTCGTCGTGATGGGCGGCCCACAGGCGGCGCGCCAGCACCATGGCCAGCACGGTCGACACAGCGGCCACGCACAGGCTGGTCTGGATGCTGCTCCAGGTCGCCACCTGCCCCCACACCGCGGCCCCCAGGGCGCCGGAACCCATGAGAGCCATCTGGTACATGGACATGCCGCGCGCGCGCACCCAGTTGGGCAGGGCCATCTGGGCCGCCACGCTGAGCGAATTGGCGACGGTGATCCACGCCACCCCGCCCAGGAACATGGTGGGCACCGCCACGTACAGATTGGGCGCAAAGGCGATCACGGCCATCGACACCGCCTGCAGCAGGGTGCCCACGGTCACGCGCTGATTGAGGTTGAGCCTGGCGCGCAGGCGGGGCAGGAACATCACGGCCGTGATCGCGCCCGCGCCCATGGAGGCCAGCAGCAGCGTGAAGGTGCCGGCGTCACCGTTGGGCAGACCTTTGGCCACCAGCGGCAGCAGGGCCAGCGAGGCGGTGGAGTGGCCGTAGAACAGGGCGATGCGCAGCAGCACCACGCGCAGGCGGGCCGAATGCGCGACAAACTGCAGGCCCACCCGCATGGCGCTGAACAGGCGCTCGCGCCCCAGCGGGCTGGGCTTGTGTTCGCGGCGCCAGCGCATGATGACGAAACCGGCGATCACGGAGAGCACGGCATTGAGCAGGAAGACGTAGACCGTGCCGGCACTGGCAATCAGGGCGCCGGCCACCAGCGGCCCGACGATGCGCGAGCCGTTCATCGCCGCGCCATTGAGGGCCAGCGCGGCCGGCAGCTGCGGGCGCGCCACCAGCTCGGGCACGATGGCGGCGAACACCGGCCAGCGCATGGCCAGGCCGATACCGTTGGCAAAGGTCAGCAGCAGCAGCAGGGGCGGCGACATCCAGCCCGCCAGGATGGTCACGCACATCAGGATGGCCACGGTGGCCACCCAGAACTGGGTCAGGATGTAATAACGCCGGCGGTCCAGGATGTCGGCCATGGCGCCGCTGGGCAGGCCCAGCAGGAACACCGGCAGGGTGGAAGCGGTCTGCACCAGGGCCACCCAGATCGGTGTGGTGGTCAGCGAAGTCATCATCCACGCGGCGGCGACATCGCTCATCCACATGCAGATGTGGGCCACCAGCCAGGTGCCCCACAGCATGCGGAACACCGGGTGGCTCAGCGGCGCCAGCGCGTTCATGGAGGGCGCGTCCCCCGCTGCAACCGCTGTCGCTGCGTCTGGTTTCCTGGAGCGTGAGAAGAATCCCATGGAGGCTATTGTCGAGCAAACGGTTTCGCGCGCTGCCTACTTGCGCCAGAAGCCGCCGGTGAACAGCACCAGCACGCTGAGCAGTTCCAGTCGCCCCAGCAGCATGGCAAAGGACAGGACCCAGAGCTGGAAGGCCCCCAGGCCGCCGAAGTTGCCGGCCGGGCCCACCTGGCCCAGGCCGGGGCCGATGTTGTTGACGGTGGCCACCACGGCCGAGAAGGCGGTGACGATGTCCAGCCCGCTGAGCAGCAGCAGGAAGGTCAGGCCCATGGTGGCGGCGCCGTAGATCAGCATGAACCCCAGCACCGCGGTCATGACGGCCGGCGGAACGGACTTGCCGCCCAGCGTCACGGGGTTGACCACCCGCGGGTGGATGATGCGCACCAGCTCGCGCCGGGCCTGCTTGATCAGCAGCACCATGCGCACCATCTTGATCCCGCCGCCGGTGGAGCCCGCGCAGGAGACAAAACAGCCCAGGAACAGCAGCAGCACCGGTGCGGCCACCGGCCACTGCGCGTAGTCCGTGGAGGCGTAGCCCGTGGTGGTGGCCAGCGAGATCACGTGGAAGGCGCTGGCACGCAGTGCCTCGGGAAATTCCGTATAGGTCTGGTGCGCCAGCAGCATGAGTGTGAGCATGGCGGTGGAGGCCAGCAGCACGAAGAGATAGGTGCGGATCTCGCGGTCGCCGGTGATGGGGCGCAGGCTGCGCGAGCGCAACACCACGAAGTAGCGCATGAAGCTGATGCCCGACAGCGCCATGAAGACCATGGCCACGCCCTCCAGGGCCGGCGAGCCCCAGTGGCCGAAGCTGGCATCGTGCGAGGAGAAGCCGCCCAGGCCCATGGTGGAGCACATGTGCATGAAGGCGTCGGCCCAGCTCATGCCGGCCCAGCGGTAGGCCAGCAGGCACAGGCCGGAGAACACGAAGTACACCGACCACAGGCCGCGCGCGGTCTCCGAGATGCGCGGTGTGAAGCGGGTGTCCTTCATCGGCCCCGGGGTCTCGGCCTTGTAGAGCTGCACGCCGCCCAGGCCCAGCAGCGGCAGGATGGCGACCACCAGCAGCATGATGCCCAGGCCGCCGATGAGCTGCAGGAAACAGCGCCAGACGTTGGCCGACACGGGCAGCGTGTCCAGGCCCTGCAGCGCGGTGGCGCCGGTGGCGGTCAGCGCGCTCATGGCTTCGAAGTAGGCCTGGCTCCAGCCGATGCCGGGCACGGTGTACATCAGTGGCACAGCAGCGAAGGCGGTGAGCACCACCCACACCAGGTTCACCAGCAGGAAGCCGTCGCGCGCCTGCAGCTCGCGGCGGTGGCGCCGGCTGACGAGCCACAGCAGCCAGCCGCTGCCCAGGGTGAGGGCGCCGCAGCCGGCCCAGACGGTGCGCAGGGCGGGAGCGTCCTCGGCCCAGGCCCAGGCCAGCGGCACCAGGAAGGCCAGCGAGAAGGCCATGAGGATGCGCGAGAGCAGCGCCAGGACGGGCAGGAACATCTGCATAGGCTGCCTCAGCCGAAGAAGGTGGCGCTGACCTGGAACAGGCGCTCCACCTCGCGCACCATGCGCTTGTTGGGGATGAAGATGACGATGTGGTCGCCGTCTTCGATCAGGGTGTCGTGGTGCGGCATCAGCACCTCGGTCTTGCGGCCTTCCCCGCGCACGATGACGCCGAAGCGCGCGCCCTCGGGCAGCCGGATCTCCTCCACCCGCCGGCCCACCAGGCGCGAGGTCTTGACGTCGCCGCGGGCGATGCCTTCCAGCGCCTCGGCCGCGCCGCGGCGCAGGCTGTGCACGGCCACCACGTCACCTCGGCGGATGTGGGTGAGCAGCTCGCCGATGACGGTCTGCGCCGGCGAGATGGCGATGTCGATCGCACTGCCCTGCAGCATCTCGGCATAGGCGCGGCGGTTGACCAGCGACATCACGCGGCGTGCGCCCAGGCGCTTGGCCAGCATGGCCGACATGATGTTGTCCTCGTCGTCACTGGTCAGCGCCAGGAACAGGTCCATCTCGCCGATGTTCTCCTCCAGCAGCAGGTCTTCCTCGACCGCGTTGCCGTGCAGCACCAGCATGTCGCTGGGCAGCTGGCCGGCCAGGTAGTCGCAGCGCTTGGCGTTCTGCTCGATGAGCTTGACCTGGCACTGGCCCACCAGGCTGCGCGCCAGGCGCAGGCCGACCTTGCCGCCGCCGGCGATCATGAGCCGCTGCACCGGCTGGTCCAGGCTGTGCAGGGCCGCCAGCACCAGGCGGATCTGGTTGGCTGCGGCCAGCACGAAGACCTCGTCGCCGGGCAGGATGCGCGTCTCGGGCGTGGCCTCCATCTCGGTGTCCATGCGGTACAGCGCCACCACCCGCATCTGCGCCGCCGGCAGGCGATCGCGGAACTCGGCGATGGTGCGGTTGGCCAGGATGCTGCCACCTGTCACGCGCACCGCGACCAGGGACACGCGTCCTTCGGCGAACTCGAGCACCTGCAGCGCCTCGGGGTAGTCGATGAGCTGGTGGATGTAGCGCATCACCGATTCCTCGGGGCAGATCACCTGGTCCACCGCGAAACCGGCCTTGGACATCAGGGCGTCGCCCTCGACGAACTCGGGCGAGCGCACACGCGCAATCGTCACCGGCACGTTGAAGACATCGTGTGCCACCTTGCATACCACCAGATTGGATTCGTCCAGCGCGGCGCAGGCGATCAGCATGTCGGCGTCCTGGGCGCCGGCTTCGCGCAGCACCGAGGGCTGGATGCCGTTGCCGACCACGCCGCGCAGGTCCAGCCGCTCCTCGAGTTCGCGCAGGCGGGCCGGGTCCTGGTCAATGACGGTGATGTCGTTCTGCTCGGAGGCCAGGCTCTCGGCCACGCTTTCGCCCACGCGACCGGCCCCCAGGATGATGATGTTCATGTCAGTCGTGTCTGTTCAAACGTTCAGGCGGCGGTTTCCCGGCGGGCAGCGCCGCCATACAGGTCCAGGCAGCGCTCACGCCAGGCCTGGACCACGTCGTCCTCGGCCAGCAGGGCAAAGGGGCTGCTCACGCGCGCCCACATGAAACCGCCGAAGGCCAGGTAGTCGGCGTAACCGGGCTGTTCGCCGCTGATGAAAGGACCGTGGCCCAGGGCCAGGCGCAGCGGCTGCAGCGACTTGCGGAAGGCATCGACGCGTTCCTCGCGGCCGGCCTGCACCTCTTCCAGCGTGGCCTTGTACTGCTTTTCGCGCGAGGCGCGGAAGTAGGCCTGGTCGGCCGGGTCCAGGCTGTCGTGCAGGTCCTTGAGGATCAGGCGCGCGATGCCGCCATGGATCGTGGTCTGCACCCAGTACTGGAAGAACTTCAGCACATGGCCCTCGGCACCCGCGGGGATGAGGCGCGGGGTGTCGGGGAAGGTCATGTCCAGGTCCTGCACGATGGCCCAGCTGTCGGTGACGAGCCGGCCCTCGTGCGCGAGGGTGGGGATGGTGAGCTTGTCGCCGCTGCTGATGCCGGCGATATCGCCGAACAGCACGTCGCGCACCTCGAAGGCCAGGCCCTTGTGCAGCAGGGCCAGGCGCGCGCGCCAGCTGTTGGGGCTGAAGTGCGCGCCTTGCGCGTTGACCAGATCGTAAAGAAGCATGGGTGGGTCTCCTGGGGTTGTCGGGGGAGGTTCAGGCCGCGTCCTGGCGGCGTGGCGCGGGCAGGCCGCCCCAGCCATGGCACAGGTGCAGGCGAAAGCGCGAGACCGCGCGCCCGGCGTGTTGCACGGTCAAACTCTGGGCGGGTTCGCAGCGCTCGAACATTCCCTCGCCGACGGGCAATTGGTAGGCCAGCTGCGACCAGTCCAGCAGCACGGCACTTGCGCCCGGGGGCAGCGGGCCGTTCCAGAGAGAGAAGGGGTCGGTCTCGTCGGGGGCCAGCACGTGCACCGGCAGGGGCCGGGCGTACCAGGCCAGGCGGCTGGCCAGGCTGCGGTGCTGCACGGCCAGGCGCGGGATCCGGTGTTCACCGGCCAGTTGCTGCGCGTACAGGCCGGCGTCGTGCCAGCCATAAAAATCGGCGAAGGGGTTGCTTCTCTCGGGTTCAGGGCTGCCCGGCGCTTCGCTGCTGAGCCAGGGGGGGCCGGCCAGCAGCATCAGCGCGTACAGGCCCACCGTGAACAGGGCCTGCAGGCCGCCCAGCAGCCAGATCAGCCTGCGCTGCCCGCCTGCCCACAGGGCTGCCAGGCCCAGACCGGCGAAGGGCGCCAGCGCCACCCAGGCCGGTGCCGTCCAGTGCGTCAGGCTGGCGCCACCGCCCGACACGCCGGTGAGCACGGTAAAAGGCAGGGCGAAAAAGGCCAGCAGCCAGGCCTGGCTGGGGTCCAGCTCCAGGCCACCCAGCACCTTGTGGCGCAGGCCGAAGACGCCCCAGATCAGCAGCGGGTAGAGCAGGGACTGCGCCAGCAAGAAGACCAGCAGCTGGCCCAGGTCCCAGGCGCCGCCCATGGCAGAACGCAGCGGATTGGCCCCGTCGGGCCCGGCATGCCAGAGCAGCACCGGCAACACCAGCGCCAGCACCAGCAGCAGGGCGAGCCAGGGGCCGGCGCGCAGCAGCAGGCGCAGGCCGTGGGCGCTCAGCAGGCAGGCCAGCACCGGCAGCAAGGCGAACAGGGCCGTGTATTTGGAGAGACCGGCCAGTCCCAGCAGGGCACCCAGCAGCAGCCATTCGTGCAGCTGCCCGACCCGGCTGTCGTCCAGCAGGCGCAGGGTCTGCCACAGCAGGGCGGCGGTGAACAGCATCAGCAGCGTGTCCGGCAGCAGGCCGATGCCCAGGATGTGCAGCACGGGTGCCAGGCTGTAGGCTAGCACCGCCCACAGGCCGGCGTCGTCGATGCGGCCGGCGGCCGGCACCAGCAGGGTGTGCAGGCGGCGCGCGGTGTCGTGGATGAAGAGCGCCGTCAGCACCCACAGCACTTCGGGCACCAGGCGCAGCAAGCCTTCGGGCGCCCCCAGCGCCAGCATCGGCCACTGGACCCAGCCGACCAGCGGGGGGTGGTCGACGTAACCCGGCGCCGGATGGGCCGCGTACAGCAGGTGCAGCGCCTCGTCACCGGACAGGCCCAGCACCCAGCCCAGGATGAAATGCAGCAGGCTGTGGCCCAGCAGGAGCAGGGCCAGCACGACGGGGGGGCGGATGGCGATGGGCACGGGGGCGGGGGCCGGGTGGGTAGCGTGGAGTCTAAACGAGGGGCATGCCGCGGGGTGCCGCTAAACTGCGGCCCACCCGACCTGCCATGAGCCCGAACCCCGCTGCCATCGACCCCTGCCGCTGCCCGCTGTGCGGCCAGCCCAATGCCTGCGCTAACGAGGTCGCACGCGCCACCGGGCAGGCCCAGCCGCCCTGCTGGTGCACCACCGCGAGCTTTACGCCGGAGCTGCTGGCGCGCGTGCCGCCCGAGGCGCAGCGCCAGGCCTGCATCTGCGCGGCCTGTGCGGGCGCCGCACCGCGCTGAGCGCGCCTACTTCGCGCCTTCGATGATCCAGCGCATCAGCGTGATGCACTCTTCCTGGCTCAGGCGTTCGTGCGCGGCGATGTGGGCGAAGAGGCCGCCCTCGCGCAGCTTCTCGGCCAGCCGCTGCGGCGCATCGGCCTGGCCCCGGTAACGGGCGTAGTCGGCCGCCAGCTGGGCCATGCCGGGGGCGTTGCGGCGTGGAGGTTCGCCGTGGCAGCTGTAGCAGCCTTTGTCCAGGGCCAGTTGCGAGCTGGCCTGGGCCGGCAGCGTGAACAGCAGGGTGAGCCACAGGCAGGCCAGGGTGCGGGGTGTCATGCCATCCATGGTGCCACCAAGTTGGCGTGCCTGCTAGCATCAGTGTCCCGTCGTCTCCCGGAACCGACCTCTGCCATGACCCGCAGCCACGAAGAACAACGCCAGGCCCTGCGCTCGACCTGGATCAGCGTCTGGGTCAATCTGTTCCTGGCCAGTGCGCAGGTGGTGATCGGCGTGTTCGCGCGCTCGCAGGCCCTGATCGCCGACGGCCTGCATTCCCTGTCCGATCTGGTGGCCGATGGCGTGGTGCTGTTTGCCGCACGCCATTCGCATGCCGAGGCCGACGCGGAGCATCCCTACGGCCACGCGCGTTTCGAAACGGCCGCCTCGCTGGCCATCGGCCTGATCCTGCTGGCCACCGGCGTGGGCATGGTGTGGACGGCCGGGGTCAAGCTGCACGACGGCCAGAGCCTGGGGGCCGTGCATCCGCTGGCGCTGGTGGCGGCCTTCATCACGCTGGTCGCCAAGGAAGGGCTGTTCCGCTACATGAAGCGCATCGGCGAGCGGCTCAAGAGCGCCATGCTGATCGCCAACGCCTGGCACGCGCGCGCCGACGCCGCCTCGTCGCTGGTGGTGGCGGTGGGCATCGCGGCCAATCTGCTGGGTTATCACAGCATGGACGCGGTGGCGGCCGTCATCGTGGGTTTCATGATCGTCAAGGCCGGCTGGGATTTTTCGGTCGATGCCTTCCACAGCCTGACCGACCACGCGCTCGACCCCGGGGAGATCGCGCGCATCCTGCAGACCGCCGAGGCGGTCGACGGCGTGCTGGACGTGCACAACCTGCGCACCCGCCGCATGGGTGACTGGGCCGTGATCGACATGCACGTCGAGGTGGGCACGCATCTGTCGGTGTCGGAGGGGCATTACATCGCCGAGCAGATCAGCGCGCAGGTCAAGGCCGCGCACCGCGTGGCCGAGTGCACCGTGCACATCGACCCGGGCACGGTGCGGCACCTGCCGCGCGTGCTGGCGCTGCCGGCGCGCACGCTGGTGCAGGCCACGGCGCAGGAGGTGCTGGGCCATCCGGTCACGCTGCGCCTGCATTACCTGGAGGGCGGGCTGGAGGTGGAGGCGGAGCTGGCCGTGCACGTCACGGCAGCGGAATTGCAGCGCCTGCAGCGTGAATTGCAGACGGCTCTCGCGGCGCTCGGCCACGTGGCCAGCGTCAGCCTGCGTTGCGCCCCTGCCGGAGGGCCTGCGTGACGCATCCCGCCACCCTGCCCGAGCTGCAGGCGCGTTACGGGGAGCGCTACCGCTGGTTGCTCTTGCTGGCGGTGATGGTGGGCACCATGGCTTCCATCATGTCGTCCACCATCATCAACGTGGCGATTCCCGACATGAGCCAGCAGTTCGCGCTGGGCCAGGAGCGCGCGCAGTGGGCCACCTCCAGTTTCATGGTGGCGACCACGGTGGCCATGCTGTGCACGCCCTGGTTGCTGGCAAGTTTCGGTTACCGCCGCACCTATGTGGTGGCCATGCTGATGTTGCTCGGCGGCGGTGTCTGGGGCGGCCTGGCCGCGAATTTCGAGGTGGTGCTGGCCGCGCGTGTGGTCGAGGGCCTGGCCGCGGGGGTGGTGCAGCCCATCCCGGCCATCATCATCATGCGCGCCTTCCAGCCGCAGGAGCGCGGTCGCGCCGGCGGCATCTTCGGCATGGGCGTGGTGCTGGCCCCGGCGCTGGGCCCGAGCATCGGCGGCCTGCTGGTGGACTGGTTCGGCTGGCGCTCGATCTTCTTCATGGTCGTGCCCTTCTGCCTGGCGTCGATCTGGCTGGCCTACCGTTATGTGCCGGTCAACGCGCCCGGTGGCGCCGCAGCCGACCGCCAGGGCAACCGGCTGGACTGGGTCGGCCTGCTGCTGGCCACCGTGGGCACGCTGTGCCTGCTCAACGGCATGGTCGAACTGCACGGCGCCACGTCCACGCAGGCCTGGGTGCTGCTGGGGGTGGCGTTGGCCTGCACGGTGGCCTTCATCGCCTGGCAGCGGCACCTGGCGCGGGGCGGCGACATGCCGCTCATGCACCCGGACCTGTTCGCCTTCCGCTCCTTCGCCATGGGCAGCCTGGTGGCCTTCATCTATGGCACGGCGCTGTTCGGCTCGACCTACCTGCTGCCGCTGTACATCCAGATGGCGCAGCAGCTCTCGGCCTCGCACGTGGGCACCATCATGCTGCCGGCGGGGCTGGTGCTGGCCGTCACGATTCCGCTGGCAGGCCGCCTGTCCGACCACTGGCCGATCCGCGTGCTGATCTGCCTGGGACTGGCACTGCTGGCTGCCTCCTTTGCGCTGATGGTGACGATCAGCCTGCACGCCACGCTGTGGCTGCTGGTGGCCTGGGTGGTGCTGGGGCGCATCGGCCTGGGTTTCATCCTGCCCTCGCTGAACAACGGTGCCATGGCGGGCCTGGAGCCGCGGCTGATCTCGCAGGCTTCCAGCGCGATCAATTTCCTGCGCATGCTGGGCGGTGCCGTGGGCGTGAGCCTGTGCGGCATCGTGCTGGAGTGGCGCATTGCCGCGCACGGCGACAGCCTTGGTCGTCCCGACAGCAGCCTGGCGCGGCTGGCCGCCTTTGACGAGACCTTCGTGATGCTGGCGGGGGTCTGCGCGCTGGCCATGCTGGCCGCCTGGCAGATGCGCACGCCGGCACGACTGGAGACGTAAGACCATGTGCCAATTGCTCGGCATGAACTGCAATGTACCGACCGACGTGATGTTCAGCTTCGCTGGTTTTGCCGAGCGCGGCGGGCGCACCGATCACCACGGTGACGGCTGGGGTATCGCCTTCTTCGAGGACAAGGGCCTGCGCCATTTCGTCGACCACCAGTCGGCCGCCGGGTCACCCGTGGCCGAACTGATCCGCCATTACCCGATCAAGAGCCGCAACGTCATCTCGCACATCCGCAAGGCCACGCAGGGTGAGGTGACGCTGGAGAATTGCCACCCCTTCGTGCGTGAACTCTGGGGCCGCTACTGGGTGTTTGCGCACAACGGCGACCTGAAGGACTACAACCCGCGCCTGCACGGCAGCTTCCGCCCGGTGGGCCACACCGACAGCGAGCGCGCCTTCTGCTGGCTGCTGCAGGAGCTGGCCAAGTCGCACGCCAGCGTGCCCCCCATCGCCGAGCTCACCTTGACCCTGCGCGAACTGGTGCCGCAGATCGCGCGCCACGGCACCTTCAATTTCCTGCTGAGCAATGGCGAGGCGCTGTGGGCCCATGCCTCCACCAAGCTGTACCACGTGGTGCGCCAGCACCCCTTCGGCAGCGCCACGCTGCGCGACGAAGACCTGAGCGTGAACTTTGCCGAGCACGCCGCGCCGGGGGACCGGGTGGCCGTGGTGGTGACGGCCCCGCTGACCACCGACGAGCTGTGGACGCCGTTTGCGCCGGGTGAACTGAAGGTGTTTGTGGACGGAAGCGTCGCGCCAGACTGATTCCTGGCGCGTTTCCTGCTTGATTTCCGCAGGAAAACCGGCGCTGCAGGATTTGTTCACGGCCGGCGACCGGGCGGGGCGTGCGTCCACGCGGCGTTCCGCCCAGAATCAGGCCTTATCCAGTTTTCATTCCGCGAGGCATGTCATGAATATCAGTCTGCGTCTGCCCCTGGCCTTCCTGCTGGCGCTGGGTCTCCTGCTGGCTACCGCCCTGTTCGGCATCGTCAAGCTGAACCAGAGCCTGCACGTCTACGAGACGGTGGTGCTCCTCAGCCTGGAGCAGGAGCGCGCGGTGTCGGCCATGCAGAACAAGTTCAAGACCCAGGTGCAGGAATGGAAAAACGTCCTGCTCCGCGGCAAGGACCCCAAGCAGCTGGAGCGCTTCTGGGGCAGCTTCGTCAAGCAGGAGGCCGAGGTTGCCGAGCAGGGCCGCAAGCTGCTGGCGGGCCTGCCCGCGGGCGAGAGCCGCCAGAAGGTGGACGACTTCCTGCGTGAGCACGCCAAGATGGGCGCCGCCTACCGCCAGGGTCTGGAGGCCTACAAAGCCGCCGACTTCGAAGCCAGCGTGGGTGACAAGGCCGTCAGCGGCATGGACCGCGCCCCGACGCGCCTGCTCGACGAGGCCAGCGAAAAGATTGCCACGCAGGCCCAGGCCCTGGCCACGCAGGCCAGCGAGGATGCCGATCGAATCGTCTGGCTGGCCGCCGGCCTGATGGGCCTGGTCTTCGTCCTGGGCTTGGCAGGCGCGGTGATCTTCAGCCGCTCCATCGTGCGGCCGGTGCAGCAGGCCCTGGCCCTGGCGCAGTCGGTTGCCTCCGGCCAGCTGGGCAATACCGTGCAGGTGCGCGGGCGCGACGAGCTGGCGCAGATGCTGCATGCGCTGGCGGCCATGCAGTCCGACCTGTCGCGGGTGGTGGCCCGCGTGCGCGAAGGCAGCGAGGGCGTGGCCACGGCCTCCTCCGAGATCGCCCAGGGCAACCAGGACCTGAGTGCGCGTACCGAAAGCCAGGCCAGCGCGCTGCAGCAGACCGCGGCGTCGATGGACCAGCTGGGCGCCACCGTCAAGCACAACGCCGAGAATGCCCGCCAGGCCAATGCACTCGCGCAGGAGGCCAGCAGTGTGGCCGTGCGCGGCGGCCAGGTGGTGGCACGGGTGGTGGACACCATGCAGGGCATCAACGACAGCTCCCGCAAGATTGCCGACATCATCGGTGTGATCGACGGCATCGCCTTCCAGACCAACATCCTGGCACTCAACGCCGCGGTCGAAGCCGCGCGCGCGGGCGAACAGGGGCGGGGCTTTGCGGTGGTGGCCTCCGAGGTGCGCTCGCTCGCGGGCCGCAGCGCCGAGGCCGCCAAGCAGATCAAGGCCCTGATCGACGAGAGCGTGACGCGCGCCGGGCAGGGCTCGGTGCTGGTCGACGAGGCCGGCGCGACCATGAACGAGGTGGTGGCCAGCATCCGCCGGGTGACCGACATCATGGGCGAGATCAGCGCGGCCAGCGCCGAGCAGAGCCGGGGTGTGGTGCAGGTAGGTGAGGCCGTGACCCAGATGGACCAGGCCACGCAGCAGAACGCGGCGCTGGTCGAGCAGATGGCGGCTGCGGCCGGCAGCCTCAGGAGCCAGGCACAGGAACTGGTGCAGACGGTGGCGGTCTTCGAACTGGGCGAACGCCCGGCGCTGCCCGGCTGAGGCGGGCGCTCAGCGTACCGTCAGCGCCACTTCCAGCGTGTCGATGAACATGGCCGCGACGTCGAAGCCGGCCTGGTCGGTGATTTCCTGGAAGCAGGTGGGGCTGGTGACGTTGATCTCGGTGAGGCAGTCGCCAATCACGTCCAGGCCGATCAGCAGCAGGCCGCGCGCGGCCAGCACCGGGCCGATGGCCTCGGCGATCTCGCGGTCACGTGCGCTCAGGGGCTGGGCCACGCCCTTGCCGCCGGCGGCAAGGTTGCCGCGCACTTCACTGCCCTGCGGGATGCGTGCCAGGCTGTAGGGCACGGGCTTGCCGCCGATGACCAGGATGCGCTTGTCGCCCTGCGTGATGGCGGGCAGGAATTTCTGCACCATCACGGTCTGCGCGCCGTGGCGGTTCAGCGTCTCGATGATGCTGCCCAGGTTCAGGCCGTCGTCGCGCACCCGGAAGATGCCCGCACCGCCCATGCCGTCCAGCGGCTTGAGGATGATGTCGCGGTGCTGCGCGTGGAAGTCGCGCACGGCCTGCGCCTCGCGCGTGACCAGGGTGGGCGTGGTGAATTGCGGAAATTCGAGGATGGCCAGCTTTTCCGGGTGGTCGCGCAGCGCGCGCGGCTTGTTGAAGACGCGCGCACCTTCACGCTCGGCCTGCTCCAGCAGGTGGGTGGCGTAGAAGAACTCGCTGTCGAAGGGCGGGTCCTTGCGCATGACGATGGCGTCGAAATCGCGCAGCGCGACCAGGCGCTGGGCCGGCGCCAGCGGCGATTCATGGAACCAGTGCTCTTCGTGGCCGGTCAGCCGGATGCGGCGCACATGCGCCTGCACACCGGTGCTGGCCAGCCAGCTCATCTGCTGCGGCTCGCAGGCGGCCACGGTGTGGCCGCGGCGCTGCGCCTCGCGCATCATGGCAAAGGTGCTGTCCTTGTAGGTCTTGAACGATTCCAGCGGGTCGGCGATGAAAAGCAGGTCCATGGCGGGCGGTCGCAAGCTGAGGTGGGCGTTGGGATCCCCCGCGCGGTGGGCGGGGTTCGGACGGGCGCCAGCCAACGCTGGCGCCTGGGGCAGGAAGTCTCTCACGAAACCGCAGGGCGCAGGAAAAGAGGCCCGGACTTGGGCTGGACCCGCGCCCCGGGACGATTACAATGCCCCAGACCCCAAAGAGCAAGATTCGTGCCTTTATGAAATCTCCCATCCTCCGGCTCCTGCTGTGTGCCGCTTGTGCATTGAGCGCGGGCCTGGCCGGGGCCGAAAAGGCCGACAGCAAGAAGCCGATGAACATCGAGGCCGATGCCTTGCGTTATGACGACCTCAAGCAGACCAGTGTCTTCAGTGGCAATGTGGTACTGACCCGGGGTTCCATCATCATCAAGGGCGCGCGCATCGAGGTGCGCCAGGACCCGCAGGGTTACCAGTTTGGCGTGGTGACGGCCGCGGCCGGCCAGCGCGCCACCTTCCGCCAGAAGCGCGACGGTGACGACGAGTACATCGAGGGCGAGAGCGAGACCATCGAATACGACGGCCGCACCGACGTCTTCAAGCTGATCACGAACGCGGAATTGCGCCGCCTGCGCGGCAGCCAGGTGGCCGATCTGGTGACCGGCAACATCATCCAGTACAACAGCCTGACGGATGTCTTCACCGTGGACGGCGGCAAGCAAAAGGGCAGCGAGCGCGTGCGCGCCACGCTGACGCCGCGCAGCGAGGCGCCGCAGCCGGCCGCATCGCGCCCGGGGGTGCCGCTGCGCAACGACGACTCCCTTGGAGGGCGCAAGTGAGCGACAGCCAGCAGATGACCGGCACCATCCCGCCCGATACCCAGCCCGACCCGGCCACCGCCCCCGACACCTTGCCCGGCGCCGATGCGAGCCGGCTCGAAGCCCGCCACCTGAAGAAGTTCTACGGCAGCCGCGAGGTCGTCAAGGACGTCTCGCTGACGGTGCGCAAGGGCGAGGTCGTGGGACTGCTGGGGCCCAACGGCGCGGGCAAGACCACTTCCTTCTACATGATCGTGGGCCTGGTGCGCGCCAGCGCCGGTGCGATCCTGATCGACGACGAGCCGGTGGAGCACATGCCCATCCACCAGCGCGCCCGCATGGGCCTGAGCTACCTGCCGCAGGAAGCCTCGATCTTCCGCAAGCTCAACGTCGAGGACAACGTGCGCGCCGTGCTGGAGTTGCAGCGCGACGAGGCGGGCCATCCGCTGCGCAAGGACGAGATCGAGCTGCGCCTCACGGCCCTGCTGCAGGACCTGCGCGTGGAGAAGCTGCGCCTGTCGCCCGCGCTGGCGCTCTCGGGTGGCGAGCGCCGCCGCGTGGAGATCGCCCGCGCCCTGGCCACCCAGCCGCGTTTCATCCTGCTCGACGAACCCTTCGCCGGCATCGACCCGATCGCCGTGATCGAGATCCAGCGCATCATCAGTTTCCTGAAGGCGCGCGGCATCGGCGTGCTCATCACCGACCACAACGTGCGCGAGACGCTGGGCATCTGCGACCACGCCTACATCATCAGCGAAGGCCGCGTGCTGGCCCAGGGCACGCCCGGCGATATCGTCAACAACGCCGACGTGCGCCGGGTCTACCTGGGCGAGCACTTCAAGATGTGAGAGGGCTTGCCCTGCACATCGGACTGACAACATGAAACAGGGACTGTCGCTGCGGGTCTCCCAGCATCTGGCGCTCACGCCCCAGCTGCAGCAGTCCATCCGTCTCCTGCAGCTCTCCACGCTGGAGCTCAACCAGGAGGTCGAGCAGCTGCTCGACGAAAACCCCTTCCTGGAGCGCGCCGACGACAGCGTCGAACGCGAGGCCCATGGCCTGGAGCGTGCCGACACCCCGGTGGCGCGGGACGAGGGCGACTACGACTACAGCAGCAGTGCCTTGTCCAGCGAGGCACCGGAAGAGAGTGTCGCGGTGAGCAGCCTGGAGACCGAAGGCAGCTGGGAAGGCGACGGCAGCGTGGACATGTCGCCCGACGACAGCGAGTGGGGTGGCGATGCGCCGGCGCGCAACGGCGCGCGCGAGGACGATGAGGCCGACGCCACCGAGCTGGCGCGCAGCCAGGAATCACTCCAGGACTTCCTCAAGCGCCAGGCCCTGTCCCTGCGCCTGGGGGCCGAAGACCGCGCCGCCCTGCAGTTCCTGATCGAGTCCCTCAATGAGGACGGTTACCTGGAAGACACGCTCGAATCGCTGGCCCAGGGCCTGGCCGGCGAGGAAGGCGAGCATCTCGAAGCCCTGCTCGCGCACTTCGAGCTCGCGCTGCGCCTGCTGCAAAGCCTGGAGCCCACCGGCGTGGGCGCGCGCGACATGGCCGAGTGCCTGCGCCTGCAGTTGCTGGCCCTGCAGGCCGAGGCCATGCGCGGTGCGCAGAACCTGCCGGAGCGGGCCGTGGTGGCCCAGGCCCTGCGCATGGTCGAGCAGCCGCCTGAACTGCTGGCGCGGCGCGACCTGCGCAAACTTGCCCAGCTCTGTGGCGGCAGCGAAGCGCTGACGCGCGAGGCCCTGGGCCTGGTCGCGCGGCTGGAGCCCAAGCCCGGGCGGCGTTTCGTCAACGTCGAGCGCAATGTGATCGTGCCCGACGTGCTGGTCGTGCGCAGCGGCAGCGGCGCGCAGACCCGCTTTCGCGTGCAGCTCAACCCGGACATCATGCCGCGGCTGCGCGTGCACGACATCTATGCCAATGCGCTCAAGGGCCACAAGGCTGGCGGCCGCAGCGCCGACAACCACGCCGCCCTGCAGCAGCGCCTGCAGGAGGCACGCTGGTTCATCAAGAACATCCAGCAGCGCTTCGACACCATCCTGCGCGTCTCCAGCGCCATCGTCGAGCGGCAGAAGAACTTCTTCATGCACGGCGAACTGGCCATGCGCCCGCTGGTGCTGCGCGAGATCGCCGACGAGCTCGGCCTGCACGAGTCCACCATCAGCCGCGTGACCACGGCCAAGTACATGGCCACGCCCTTTGGCACCTACGAGCTCAAGTATTTTTTCGGCTCGGGCCTGGGCACCGAGTCCGGCGGCAATGCCTCCAGCACGGCGGTGCGCGCGCTGATCAAGCAGTTCGTCAGCGCCGAGAGTGTCAAGAAGCCCCTGTCCGACAGCCAGCTCTCCGAGATACTCAAGGAGCAGGGCATCGAATGCGCGCGGCGCACGGTCGCCAAATACCGCGAGGCGCTCAAGATCGCGCCGGCGAACTTACGGAAAGCCTTGTGAACCAGCTTCAATTGTTTCTGCCCTGCGCCGCTGGCGTCGAGGACTATCTGGCCCCCGAGATCCTTCGGATCACGGACCTGCCGCCGGGCTGCATCACCAAACAACGCGGCGGGGTGGCGGTGCGCACCTCGTTTGCGCAGGCCATGCTGCTCAATCTCTACAGCCGCCTGGCGCAGCGTGTGCTGGTGCTGGTGTCGTACACCGAGTACCGCAACGAGCAGGACCTGTACCGCGGGGCCATGGCGGTGCCCTGGGAGCAGTGGTTCACGCCCCGCGAAAGCATCAAGGTCGAGATCACGGCGCAGCACAGCCCGCTGACCTCGCTGAACTTTGCAGCCCTGAAAGTGAAGGACGCGGTCTGTGACCGTTTCCGCGAAATCGCCGGTGGCGTACGCCCCGATGTGGACACCCAGTGGCCCGATGTGCGCATCTACGCCCACCTGACCACCGACAGCTGCTCGCTCTACATCGACACCTCGGGTGAGCCGCTGTTCAAGCGCGGCTGGCGCGAGGACAAGGGCGACGCGCCCCTGAAGGAAACCCTGGCCGCCGCCATGATCGCCGCCAGCGGCTGGGCCGAGGGCGACGCCGACGGTGACCTGACGCCGCTGTACGACCCCTGCTGCGGCAGCGGCACCATCGCCATCGAGGCGGCGCAGATCGCGTGCAACATCGCGGCCGGCTCTTTGCGCCGTTTTGCCTTCGAGAAATACCGGCCCTTCCGCGCCCCCGAATGGGCGGCCATGAAAGCCGAGGCCGCGCAGGCGGTGGTCAAGCCCGAGCCGGGCCAGCCCGCCCTGATCTACGGCAGCGACGTGTCGCACCGCATGGTGGACTTTGCCCAGCGCAATGCCCAGCGGGCCGGCGTGGCCGACGTGATCGAGTTCCGGGGCGGTGACGCGCTGCAGCGTTTGCCGCCCTGCGAAAAACCTGGCGTGATGCTGGTCAACCCGCCTTATGGTGAACGCATCGAGGCCGGCGGCTTCGCAGGCGCCGCGCGATTCGGCGCGCGTGAACTGCCCGAGACCGAACAGTCTGGCGACGACAACGAATTCTTCAGCAAGCTGGCCAGCCACTGGAAGAGGAACTACAGCGGCTGGACCGCCTGGGTGCTCACACCCGACCTCAAATTGCCCAGCAAGATGCGCCTGAAGGAATCGCGCCGCGTCCCCATGTGGAACGGTCCGCTGGAGTGCCGGCTCTTCAAGTTCGAGATGATCAGGGGTTCGGCACGCGAGAAACCGGGCCAGCCATGATCGTGCTGGACACCAACATCGTGCTGGACCTGCTGGTCTTTGACGACCCGGCCACGCCGCCACTGAAAGAGGCGCTCGACAGCCGCCAGTTGCAATGGATTGCCACGCCCGCCATGCGCGAGGAACTGGCCCGCGTGCTGGCCTACCCGCACATCGTGTTGCGCCTGGCCTACTACCAGCTCGGCGCCGACGCTGTGCTGGCCGCTTTCGACCGGCAGGTACAGATCGTCGAGACGGCCCCGCGGGTGTCTTGCGTCTGCAAGGACCCGGACGACCAGAAGTTCATCGACCTGGCCGTGGCGCACCGCGCGCTGCTGCTCAGCAAGGACCACGCCGTGTTGCGCCTCAAGCGACGCCTGCTGCCGCTGGGGGTGAGCACCGCCCCGGCGCTGGCCGCCGCGACCCACTGATCACCACCTTCGGGAACGACCATGACGACATCCGACACCTCCCAACCCGGCGAACTCTTGCAGCCCGAAGATTTCGACGAGCTCGACGCCATCCTCGACGACCTGCGCGAACGCGACGAGGAAATCCCGCAGTGGGAATTCTGCGAAGGCTTCCTGGCCGCCCTGGTCTGCTGCCGCCGGCCTATCCCTGCGGCGGAATACCTGCCGATGCTGCTGGGCATGGACGATGCCGGGGCCGTTGCGCCCTTTGCCGATGCGGCCCAGCGCGAGCGCTTTCTCGCGCTCTGGACCCGGCGCTGGCAGGAGGTGCAGACGGCACTCGACGCCGAGGTCGACAACCTGGAAGACGAGGCGGCCTACCAGCCCGAGGTCATGGATGTGCGCGGCGCGATCGCGGCCCTGTCGCCGGCCGAGCGCGCGGAACTCGGTGGCGAGGTGCCCGCCTTCGCCCAGGTCTGGGCCCTGGGTTTCATGTTCGCGGTGGAGAACTGGCCCGAGGAGTGGGCGCCCCCGCGCGACAAGGAAGCGGCCGAGTGGCTGGATGCCTCGCTGCAGGCCATGGTGGCCATGACCGAAGACGACACGGCCCCGCCCGAGATTGCACCCTTCGGCGACGACACGCCGCCTTCGGTCAGCGTGGAGCGGCTCAACGCCTTCGGCGACGCGATCTGGGCCGTTTACGACCTGCGCGAGGTCTGGCGCAGCATCGGCCCGCGGGTGGAAACCGTGCGCAAGGAAGTGACGCCCGGTCGCAACGACCTGTGCCACTGCGGCAGCGGCAAGAAGTACAAAAAGTGCCACGGCGCGACCTGAGTCGCGCCCCGGTTGTTTAACGGAAGAAGTGCTTCAGCGCTCCAGCCGTCTCGGTCGGCAACTCCTCGGGGATGAAATGGCCGGCCGGCAGCAGCTGGCCACTCAAGGTGGCGCTGCATTGTGCCTGCCAGAGTTCCAGCGGCTTGAAGAGCTTGTGCACCACACCCCGCTCGCCCCATAGCACCAGCGTGTCGCAGGCGATCTTCTCGCCCTGCACGCGGCTGGCCCGGTCGTGTTCCAGGTCGATCCCGGCGCTGGCGCGGTAGTCCTCGCAGGCGCCGTGGATGGCCTCGGGCTTGCAGAAGCAGCGTTCGTACTCGGCCAGGGCAAGGGGCTCGATGTAGGCCAGCCCCTGGCTGCCCCAGCCCCCGAGCTTGGCGTGCAGGTAGGTCTTCGCGTCGGCGCCGATCATGCGTTCGGGCAGGGGCCAGGGCTGGATCAGGTGGAACCAGTGGTAGTAGGCGCGTGCGAACGCCATGTCCGTCGCGTTGTACATGTCCAGCGTGGGCGCGATGTCGATCACGCAGAGTTTTGCCACCTTCTCGGCGTGGTCCAGGGCCAGGCGGTGCGCCACCCGGCCGCCGCGGTCGTGGCCGCAGAGGAAGAATTGCGGGCAGCCCAGCTGGTCCATCACGTCCACCAGGTCCTGCGCCATGGTGCGCTTGCTGTAGTTGGAATGGTCGGGCAGGCCCGCGGGTTGGGCCGAGTCGCCGTAACCACGCAGGTCGGGCACGACGACCCAGTAGTCTTTCTGCAGCTGCTGCACCACGCGGTGCCAGAGGGCATGGGTCTGCGGAAAGCCATGGACCAGCAACAGGGCCGGTTTATCGCCGCGTGCTGCAGTGGGCACACGCGCATGGATCTGTACGCCGTTGACCTCGAAGCGGCGCGACTCGAAACCTTCGAACCAGATACTCATGCGGTCAACTCCACGAGGCGTTGCAATGCGTGTCGCACGGTGGCCGCTCGCACGGCGGCGCGGTCGCCGGGGAAATTCATCTTTTCGGTCAGCACCCGGCCGGGCAGGGCCAAGCCGAACCAGACCAGGCCCACGGGTTTGTCGGGTGTGCCGCCGGTGGGGCCGGCCACGCCGGTGACGGCCACGGCCACCTGGGCCTGCGAATGCGCCAGCGCCCCGGCGGCCATGGCGCGCGCGACAGGCTCGCTGACCGCGCCGTGTTGTGCGATCAGCCCGGCATCGACGCCGAGCAATTCCGTCTTGGCCGCGTTGGAATAGCTCACGAAGCCGCGCTCGAACCAGTTGCTCGACCCGCTGAGGTCGGTGCAGGCGCCGGCGATCAGGCCGCCGGTGCAGCTCTCGGCCGTGGCCAGCATCCATTGGCGCTGCAGCAGCTGCGCGGCGAGGCGCTCGACCAGGGCCATAGGGTCTGAATGCGTGTGGGCGGTCATGACAAACCTATTTGACTCGGCAGGGATCCAACCGTGAAACGCCGTGGAACCGGCTTTGCCGGGCCACTGGCGTTGCCCCCTTGAGGGGGAGACGGCGACAGCCGGCACAGGGGTGCTTCATAAACTTCGCCAGAACGCGATCAGCAGCAGGGTGCAGAAGGCAGCCACCAGGTCGTCCAGCATGATGCCCCAGCCGGCCTTGGCCCAGCCGTGGCGGGCGTGGCTGGGGTCCATGTCGTGGTACAGCCGGTCGGCCCAGCCCACCGGGCCGGGCTTGGCCGCGTCGAAATAGCGGAACAGGACAAAGGCCAGCAGCTGCTCGGGCCAGCCGGCGGGCGTGATGAGCCACAGCACCAGCCAGAAGGCGATGATCTCGTCCCAGACGATGCAACCGGGGTCGCCCGCGTGCAGGTGGCGCGCGGTGACGCTGCAGGCCCACCAGCCCAGCGGCAGCCCGACCAGCAGCAGCAGGCCCCAGCGCGTCTCGTTCATCCAGGGTTGCAGTGCGAGAAAGGCGACCCAGGCCCACAGGGTGCCCACGGTGCCGGCGGCCTTGGGGCTCAGGCCCGAACCGAAGCCCAGCGCGATGGCGTGCGCCGGGTGCGCCAGCAGGAAACGGCCGTTGGGCCGTGTCATGGGCGGGCGCAGGGGGCTGGGGGCGTTCATGTGGCGATTATGGTGGAGCACCGGGCGCGGTGGCCATGTCGCGCAGCCACTCGGCCCAGTAGTCGATGCAGGCGCGGATCTTGGGCAGGCGGTGGCGCTCCTGCAGCATCACGGCGTAGATGGGCACGGGCATGGCGCTGAAGTGGCCCTGCAGCACGGGCACCAGCTCGCCGCGTTCCACCATGGGTCGCGCCAGCAGGTCCATGAGGCGGGCGATGCCCGCGCCCTGCAGGGCCAGGGCCAGGATGACCGAGGAGTTGTCGGTGCGTGTGTGGCCCTGGATCAGCAGTTCCTGGCCTTTGCCGCCGGGGGCCAGCGGCCAGCGGTTGAGCAGGGGGCTGGCGCTGTTGCCGATCAGGCGATGCCGCGCCAGCTCGTCCGGGTGCTGCGGTGTGCCGTGGGCGGCCAGGTAGGCGGGCGCGGCATAGAGCGAGCGGCCCGAGTGGCCGATCTCGCGTGCCACCAGGGTTTCGCTGCTGGGGGAGCCCGAGCGGATGGCGATGTCGATGCCGTCGCGCGCCATGTCGGCCAGGCGGTCGTCGGCATTGATGTCCAGCTGCAGCTGCGGGTAGCGCCGGTACAGGCCGCTCAGGCCCGGCGCGATCACCACCTGGGCCACCAGGGGGCTGGCGCTGATGCGCACCCAGCCGCCAGGGCCGGCCAGTTTGCCGCTGAGTTCGCTGGCCAGTTCATCACGGGTGTCGAGCAGGCGGCGCGCGTGGGCCAGGAAGGTGTCGCCCTCGTCGGTCAGGCTCAGCCCGTGGGTCGTGCGGTGCAGCAGGCGCACGCCGCAGTCGGCTTCGAGCCGCGCCAGCGCGCGCGTGACCTGGCTGACCGGCACATTGCGCTCGCGCGCCACGGCCGAGAGGGTGCCCAGTTCGGTGATGCGGGCGAACAGGGCGACGTCGTCCAACTGCAATTGCATGACCAACAGTATCGTCTGGTTTTGCATTAACTGCAAAACCATCTTTGATCTTCTGCCGTTTCCGTCCTCTGCTTACGCCAATAAAGTGCGATCCATGCCGACTTTCATTCCGGCAGTTAGGAGCAGCGCATGAGCAGCCACAGTCCCCACAGCCTTCAGCGTCTTTACAGCGCGGCCGACTGGAACGCCCTGCACGAGCAGGCCCTGCAACAGGCCCAGGTCCTGCGGCGCGAAGCCTGGGCCGATTTCTGGCACGGGGCCGACAGCATCTGTCTGGCCGGTCTGGCCACGGCGCAGCGCAAAGCCCGGCGTCTGGCGCACAGCCTGGGCCGGAACACGCAGTTGCGGGGCGGTCCGGTTCAGGCGAAGTGATCGTAGGAGGCGTAGTGACCGGGTAGTTCCCGGTCCTGCGCGTCCACCACCCGCAGGCCAAGTTTGGCTTCGAGCCGGCCGATGCGCGTAAGTGGCACGCCGGCCGCGCGGCCTGCGGCCTGCACTTCAGCCTGCTGCCCCGCGGGCGCGCTGAACAGCAGTTCGTAATCGTCCCCCCCGTCCAGTACCAGGACCAGACGCGCCGTTTCGTCCAGTGAAGCATCGCGCGCAGCCGGCAGTGCAGCCAGCACGGCAGCGTCGAGCCGCGCGCCGCAGCCCGAGGCCTGCAGCAGATGGCGCAGGTCGCCGGCCAGGCCATCACTCAGGTCCATCGCGGCCGTGGCGATGCCGCGCAAAGCCTGGCCCAGGGCCACCCGTGGGGCCGGGCGCTCCAGGCGCTGGCGCGCGACCTGCAGCAGTTCGGCGGACAAGGTGCGCTTTCCTTGCAGCGCTTCGAGGGCCAGGCGCGCGTCGCCCAGCGTGCCGCTGACCCAGAGCTCATCGCCCACCTGCCCGCCCGAGCGCAGCAGGGCCAGGCTGCGGCCATGCACCACAGGCACTTCACCGAAGACCGTGATGCAGATGTTCAGCGGACCGCGTGTGGTGTCGCCTCCCATGAGGGTGCAATTGTGTGCATCGGCCAATGCAAACAGCCCGCGTGCAAAACCAGCCAGCCAGGCCTCGTCGGCGCGCGGCAGGGACAGGGCCAGGGTGAAGGCCAGCGGGCGCGCGCCGCAGGCGGCCAGGTCGCTGAGGTTGACCGCCAGGGCCTTGTGGCCCAGGGCTTCGGGGTCGACGTCGGGAAAGAAGTGGTGGCCTACAACCAGCATGTCGCTGGAGATGGCGAGCTGTGTGCCGGGGGCGGGCTGCAGCAGGGCGCAGTCATCGCCGATGCCCAGCGCCACGGCGGGGGTGGCGCCGCCCGCGCGCTGAAAGTAGCGCCGGATCAGCTCGAACTCACCCATGTTGGATCGGCTGCGCCGCAGGCGTTTCGCGTGGCGGCCAGAAGAAGCTCAGCGGCGTGCGCCGCAGTCGGGCCCGGATGGCCTGGTACAGGCGGGCCCGGTCCAGGCCGGTGACGCTGTGCGCGCGCAGGGCCAGGCGGAAGGCGAAGAAGAAACTCACCGCGACATTGAGCACGCCCACCAGCACAATCGAGACCACGCACCACCAGAACAGCGGCAGCTTCAGGATGTCTGGCCCGAGGGTGACCGCGGCCGCGCTCAGCTGGCCGGCCGAGAGCGTGACGTGGCGCACGTCCAGCCCCAGGCCGAAAAAGGCGGCGAAGGCCGGCACCAGGCCCAGCATGAAACCCAGCGAGATATTGGCCGCCAGGCCCGAGATGTTGTGGCGCATCCAGGTGGCCCAGCGGTCGGCGCGCGCTGCGCCCAGCGCGGCAGTGATGCGCGGGTGGTAGCGCAGGGCCGAGTCCATGCGCTGCAGCACGAACCAGTTTTCGGTCCAGCCCGCGATGATGCTGGAGGCGAACAGCAGCACGCCGGTGAAGGCCGCGAAGAGCAGCGTGGGGCCAAACAGCGTCAGCGACTGCAGTACGTATCCGGCCTTCTCCATGCTCAGCGGTGCCTGGCCCACGGCCAGCCAGTACGCGCCGCTCAGCAGCAGCACACCGGGCACCACCAGCGCCAGGTTGCCGATCACTGCGGCCACCTGGGAGCGCACGAGGTGACTGACCTCGTCAACGAAGTCCTCGACGGCGCCAGCCGCCTGCAGGTCCTTCAGCTTGGCGGCCATGGCGGGCGCGGTCATCGCGGGCTGTTTGGTGGCGACGGTCCAGTGCAGCAGCTGCACCAGCACGAAGCACAGGGCGTAGTTGAGCCCGGCGGCAAAGCCGCCCCAGAAGGCCGACAGGCCCAGGCCCAGCAGCGCGAACTTCATGAGCGTGGTGACCGAGATCAGCGCGCCGCCTCCCGCGGCCTTGCGCAGCATGTCGGCGTACTCGGCCCGGTTGCGCGTGATGTAGTGTTCGCCGGTCTCGGCGCTGCGCTCGGTCACCTTGGCCGCCAGCAGCGAGGAGTTGCTCGCGATCAGCGCGCGCAGGCTGCGGTTGTTGTGGCCGGCCAGGGTGAGCTGGGCCAGCAGCTTGCCGGTGCCCACGGCGTCGGGGGCCAGCAGCACGTCGAGCAGCAGGCGGCAGCGCAGCACGCGTTCGCGCAGCTGGCGCAGGCGGAACACCACGTCGACCGAGATGCCGTGTTCGTCCAGGTGGGTGTAGACGCTGGCGGCGGCCTGGCGGCAGGCGTCGAGCCGGTCCTTGAAGGCCTGCACGGCCTGGTCGAGGGCCGCTGCGTCCTGGGGGCGCTGCTGCAGGGCGCGGCGCAGGGTCTCGAAGTCGACGAGCAGTTCACGGTAGGACTGCTGCTGCGCGCTGTTGTCCATGCGCAGGCGCAGCTCGGGGGCGTAGCCGACGGCGCAGATCTGGCTCACGCAGCAGGCGATGGATTCCTCCAGGGCCGCCAGCCAGGCCCGGGAGCCCGCAGCCGGCAGGCCCAGCACCGCGGCCAGGCGTTTTTCGGTTTCCTCGTTCAGGCGGCCCAGCCAGGCGGCATCGAAGTCGTGCGGGAAGAGCAGGGTATGGAGCTCGGACGCGTCGCGTGTCTGCGGCGTGGTCGGCAGCACGTGCTGCAACAGGCGGCTGATGAATTCGCTCAGGAAAGCCGGGCGCTGGGCCAGGCCGTGGTCTGCCAGCAGGGTGGTGCCGTCCACACCGTCCAGCAGGGCCAGCCACCAGGCCTGGGCGCGAGTACGCAGCTCGGCGCTGGTCTCCAGCCGTTCGATCAGCAGTTGCAGGCGTTCCAGGGTGGTGCCGACCGAGCTGCGGTCGCCGCGCATCCAGTCCAGCAGGCGGACCAGCCAGAGGTGGCGTTCGACCAGCGTGGCTTCGGGGTCCAGTGCGTCCAGCAGGGTGTCGAGATCGCGCGGTGACGCCATGAACAGGCCCTAATGCAGGGTGCGGTTGCCACCGGCGCTGGTGCCGCTGAGCGCGTCCAGCACGAACATGGGGATGTCCACGTCGAAGCGTTCACCGTCTTCGGCCACGAAGAAGTAGCTGCCGTGCATGGTGCCGGTGGCCGTGCGCAGCCGGGTGCCGCTGGTGTACTCGAAGGTTGCGCCTGGCTGCAGCAGGGGCTGCTGGCCGATCACGCCCAGGCCGCGCACCTTCTCGGTGTGGCCATTGGCGTCGTTCACGTTCCAGCTGCGCGCGATCAGTTGCGCAGGGATGTCGCCGGTGTTGGTGAGGGTGACGGTGTAGGCGAAGACATACAGCTCCTGCGCCGGGGCCGACTGCTCGGGCATATGGCGGGGCTGGACTTCGACAAGAATCTGGTACTTTGCCATATATGGATATAGTCGAGGAAATGATGGTCAGAACCCGTGCGCACGGCGCGAGCTCCTGAGCAACATGCCCTGCATCGTACCTGTGAAAATACCGCCCATGTCCAAAACCTTCCGCATTGCCCCTTCCATCCTCTCGGCCGATTTCGCCCGCCTGGGCGAGGAGGTGCGCAATGTGATCGCCGCTGGCGCCGACTGGATCCACTTCGACGTGATGGACAACCATTACGTGCCCAACCTGACCTTCGGCCCCATGGTGTGCCAGGCCCTCAAGCCGCACGCGAAGACCCCCGCCGGCCAGGCGGTGCCGATCGATGTGCACCTGATGGTGCAGCCGGTGGATGCGCTCGCCGAGGCCTTTGCCGCCGCCGGGGCCGATCTGATCAGCTTCCACCCCGACGCCTCGGGCCACGTGCACCGCAGCGTGCAGGCCATCAAGGGCAAGGGCTGCCAGGCCGGCCTGGTGTTCAACCCGGCGCAGCCGCTGGACGTGCTGGATTGGGTGATCGAGGACATCGACCTCATCCTCATCATGAGTGTCAACCCGGGCTTTGGCGGCCAGAGCTTCATTGATTCGGCATTGCGCAAGGTGGAGGCCGCGCGCAAGCGCATCGAGGCCTCGGGCAAGGACATTCGCCTGGAGGTCGACGGTGGCATCAAGGCCGACAACATCCGCCGCGTGGCCGATGCCGGCGCCGATACCTTCGTGGCTGGCAGCGCCATCTTCGGCAAGCCGGACTACCGCGCCGTGATCCAGGCCATGCGGCAGGCGTTGGCCTGAGCGGCGGGTGGGGGCGCGCCCCTGCGTCTACGTGTTAGCCATGAGGCCGGGGCGCATGCGACACGGCTAGCATCGGTGCCAGTTCATGAAAAGCAGCGCCCCGACCTCCATCGCCACCGACCCGCAGGAAGCGCGCGGGTCGAGTTGGCGGCGCGTGCTGCAATGGTTGCCCGGGCGCAAGCGGCCCGAAAACGGCACCCAGGTGCACCGCTGGGTGCGGCTGGCCCTGTACACGGTGCTGGTGGTGGTGGGGGCGCTGACCTACTGGCAGATGCGCCAGCAGCAGCAGGCCGAAGAAATCCGGCAAGCCGACGCCGAGATCATCCGCGTGGCGGCCGCCCAGAGCACGCAGATCCAGCGCATGATCATGCTGCTGACCCGGCTACAGTACAAGGACGGCAGCGAAGAGGAGCATGTCAACGCCCTGGCCGAAACCCTGAACCAGACCCAGACCCAGGCCACGCTGCTCGACGGCTTGCTGGCGCGCCAGGGGGCCTGGCAGCTCGATGACCGCCGCCAGCTGCGCGGCGCCATCTTCGAATGGCAGGACCGACGGGAGAAGGTCTGGTATCGGGCCCAATCCCTGCTGTGGCTGATCGACCAGAACAATCTGGAGAAGCGCCCGATCGCGGCCCAGTTCCTGCTGACCGAGCTGGAATCCTTCTGGCTGACGAGCCAAAGCCTGGTGGACGAGCTGCAACTCGCAGCCCAGCGGCGGTCGCGCGCCAGTCTGGAGCGCATCGAGTTCTCGGGCAACGTCATGCTGGGCGTGCTCCTGCTGCTGATCCTCGCGGTGGCCGAGCCGCTGGTGCTGTTCGTGCGACGGCAGAGCGAGGATCTGCAGCAGCAATCGATGGAGCTGCAGCGTCTGGCCCTGGTGGCGCAACGCACGTCGAACTGGGTGGCCGTGGTGGACCGCGAACGCCGGGTGCTCTGGTGCAACGAGGCTTTCCTGCGCGGCAAGGGCGGCACGCTGGACGAGGTGCTGGGCCAGCATGCGGCCCTGCTGGCCACCAACGACTACAACGATGCCGAGGAAATGTCACGTCTGCTGGCCGAACTGGACATGGGATTGGCGGTGAGGGTTGATGTCATGCACCGCGGACGCCAGGGCGAGGAGGTCTGGCTCGATGTCGACTACCAGCCCATCCATGACGCGCACGGTCTGCACACCGGCTTCACGCTGGTGGCCCGCGACATCACCGACACGGTCAACGAGCGCGTGCGCATCCAGACCCTGCTGGACACCCTGCCCGCCGGGGTGGTGCTGCAGTCGGCGCAGGGCGTGGTGATCGAGTGCAACCGCCAGGCGCAGGAGATGCTGGCGCTGCCGCAGCAGAAGCTGCTGGGTCGTGACCGGCTGGCCGAGGACAACATGGTGGTGCGCTCCGACCTCACGCCGTATGCGATGGCGGATCGCCCCAGCGTGCGCACCCTGCGCAGCGGCCGGGGGCTGCGCGGCGAACTGGTGGGCCACATGCGCACGGCCGGCGAGCTGCGCTGGCACATGGTCAACACCGAGCCCATGCACGATGCAGCGGGGCACCTGACCGGCGTGATTTCCTGCCTGGTTGACGTGACGCAGCAGCGCGAACAGCAGCAACTGCTCACGCTGGCCATCGAAAGCGCCTCGCTGGGCGTCTGGCAATGGGACATACCCAGCGGACGCATGGACGTGAACGACCGCCTGCTGTCCCTGTTCGGCTACCAGCCGGGTCAGATGGATCTGACGTCCGACGGCTTTCTCCAGCTGATCCACCCCGATGACCGTGAGGGCTGGGGCTGGGCCATCCGTACCAATCTGCGGGACTCGCACCAGCCCCTGCACTGGGAAGTGCGCATGCACCATGGCAGTGGGCGCTGGATGTGGACGCTGTTCAGCGGGACCGTGGTGGCGCGCGATGGCAGCGGGCGGGCCCTGCGCATGGCGGGCATCTGCTACGACATCAACGCCCAGAAGGAGCTGGAGGAGCAGCTGCGGCAGTCGGCCCGCACCGACAGCCTGACCCGCCTGCCCAACCGGGTCGAGCTGCTGGGCCGCATCGAGGCCTCGATCCAGCGCACACGGCAGCAGCCGGGTTACTCGTTTGCCGTGCTGTTCATGGACTTCGACCGCTTCAAGCAGGTCAACGATACCCTGGGCCATTCGGTCGGTGACGAGTTGCTGCGCCAGATCGCCAAGCGCCTGGAGGACAGCTTGCGCCCGGGCGACGCCTTTGTACAGACCAGTGATTTCCAGCAGATGGCCGCGCGCATCGGGGGTGACGAGTTTGTGGTGCTGCTGGACAACATCCGCGGCGACCTGGACGCGCAGGTGGTGGCTGCGCGCCTGCTGGAGGTGCTGGCCGAGCCCTACCAGATCGGTCCGCACCGCGTCAGCTCCACGGCCAGCATCGGCATCGTCACCACGGCCCAGATGGCCGAGGACCCTGACAGCGTGCTGCGCGACGCCGACATCGCCATGTACGAGGCCAAGCGCCAGGGCCGCGGTCGTTATGAGATGTTCGAGCCCTCCATGCGCAAGCGCGTGCACGACGACGTGGAACTGGAGAACGACCTGCGCCAGGCCGTCGAGAAGGGCGAGATCCATGTGGTGTACCAGCCCATGATCGACCTGGGAAGCGGTCGTCTGGTGGGCATGGAGGCGCTGGCGCGCTGGTCGCATCCGCAACGCGGTCTGGTGTCGCCGCTGACCTTCATTCCGGTGGCCGAGGCCACGGGCGTGATCGGCCGCCTGGGGGAATTCGTGCTGAAGACGGCCTGCCATGAGCTGGTGCGCCTGCGCGGTCTGCTGGGTGCGCAGGCGCCCGAGACGGTGTCGGTCAACCTTTCGCGGGCCCAGCTGCGCCAGGCGGGTTTCACCGCCAAGCTGTCGGAGTTGCTGTACAGCGCCGGGCTGGCGCCGGGGGCGCTGATGCTGGAGGTGACCGAGAGCCTGGCGGCGCAGGACGAGGGCATGCAGGCCATCCTGCGTGAAATCCGGGCCCTGGGCGTGTCCCTTTCGCTGGACGATTTCGGTACCGGCTACTCATCGCTCTCCTGTCTGCACGAGCTGCCGGTCAACCAGGTCAAGATCGACCGTTCCTTCGTGAGCCAGGCGCTCACCAGCAATTACCACCGCGTGATGATCGCCGCCACCATCAGCATGGCGCGTACGCTGGGCCTGCAGACCGTGGCCGAAGGCATCGAGACAGCCGAGCAGGCCGCGCTGATGACCGAGCTTGGCTGCGGCAAGGGCCAGGGTTATCTGTACAGCCGGCCGCTGGGCGCCCGGGACCTCGAGGTGTGGGCCCTGGCCATGCCGGCGGCCGCGCTCAGGACTTGATGTCCAGCAGGGCGTTCTTGAGCTGCCAGTCCGCCGGGGCCTTGCCCAGCCAGATGCCCATCAACGCGGCGAAGAATTCGGGCTCCTTGAAGGGGGCGCCCTGGACCTTGCCCTTGACCGCGATCGACAGGCCCTGACCGGGGATCCAGTCCAGGGTGAAGCTATCGCCGGCCATCAGTTTCTTGTGGTCGGAAAAGATCTGGCTCATGCGCATGATGCCGGGGATCAGCTGGACGAAGGCCGCGCGGTCCATGTTGTCCTCCATGCCGCGGGAGAACAGCTTGCCCAGTTCGGCGGCGTCGATCTCGCGCAGCATGGTGATGCTCATGCGCTTGGGGCCGGGTGCCTTGAGAAACTCCTCCAGCGAACCAGCCTTGCGACCGGTATAGAGGCCGGCCGCGTAGACCTTGAAGATGGCCTTGTAGCGCACGCCGGCACCGTTGAGGTCCAGTTTGCTGCCGTTAACCTCGACTTGCGGCGGGAAGTTGACCCCCGCCACTTCCACGGCAAACGCCAGCGGGCTTGCGCCCAGCAGCAGGGCAAAGAAGATAGGACGTAACAGGGAACGCATGGTCGAAGACCTCCGAGAATAGTACGATCGTTCGTTCTAATTATCCCAGACCCAGGGTCCGGCCCGATTCAGGGTTTTTCTGGGGGTGGGCGCCTTTGCTAAACTGGCCCCATGTTCATTCACCGTCTCATCAGCACAGGTTGCAGCGACCGGGGAGCCTGGCCCTGGCGTACCTGTCATGACCTGCGCGCCCGCTCGCGCGACTGAGGCCGGCTGCCCACCCACCCGGTCTTGCGCCACCCCCCCCCACTCCACGGGGTTCCAGAACTGAATGAATGAACAGGGCACGAAGTGCCTGACGCCCGGGCCAGCCGCCCTGGCGCCGAACCGGAGTTTCCCCGTGATGACCGAATCCGAATTCAACGAACTGGCCCGCCAGGGCTACAACCGCATTCCCCTGCTGGCCCAGGCCTTCGCCGACCTGGAAACGCCGCTCTCGCTTTACCTGAAGCTGGCGCACGCGCAAAACGGCGGCAAGAACACCTTCCTGCTGGAATCAGTGGTGGGTGGCGAGCGTTTCGGCCGCTACAGCTTCATCGGCCTGCCGGCGCGCACCCTGGTGCGCTCGCGCGGTTTTGGCGAGCAGGCCGTGACCGAAGTCGTGACCGACGACGTCGTGGTCGAGACCTCGAACCTGAACCCGCTGGACTTCGTGGCCGCGTACCACCAGCGCTTCAAGGTGGCGCTGCAGCCCGGCCTGCCGCGTTTCTGTGGCGGCCTGGCCGGCTACTTCGGCTACGACACGGTGCGTCACATCGAGAAGAAGCTGGTGCACAGCTGCCCACCCGACACGTTGGGCTGTCCCGACATCCTGCTGCTGCAATGCGAGGAGCTGGCCGTCATCGACAACCTCTCGGGCAAGCTCTACCTCATCGTCTACGCCGACCCCGGCCAGCCGCAGGCCTATGCGCAGGCGCAGGCCCGGCTGGCCGAGTTGCGCGAGCGCCTCAACACCTCGGTGCAGGCGCCGCCCATCAAGCCCAGTTCCTCGCATGAGATCGGGCGCGAGTTCGCCAAGGACGACTACATCGCGGCCGTGGAGCGCGCCAAGGAGCTGATCGCCGCCGGCGACTTCATGCAAGTGCAGGTGGGCCAGCGCCTGCACAAGCGCTACACCGAGTCCCCGCTGTCGCTGTACCGCGCGCTGCGCTCGCTCAACCCTTCGCCTTATATGTACTACTACCACTTCGGGGATTTCCACGTGGTGGGGGCCTCGCCGGAGATCCTGGTGCGGCAGGAGCAGACGCCCGAGGGGCAGAAGGTCACCATCCGCCCGCTGGCCGGCACCCGCCCGCGCGGCGCCACGCCCGAGCTGGACAAGGCCGCCGAGGTCGAGCTGGTGGGTGACCCCAAGGAGCGGGCCGAGCATGTGATGCTGATCGACCTGGCGCGCAACGACATCGGCCGCATCGCCAAGACCGGCAGCGTCAAGGTGACCGAGGCCTTCGTGGTGGAGCGTTACAGCCACGTGATGCACATCGTCAGCAACGTCGAGGGACTGCTGAAGGACGGCATGAGCTCGATGGACGTGCTCAAGGCCACCTTCCCGGCCGGCACCCTGACCGGTGCGCCCAAGGTGCACGCCATGGAACTGATCGACCAGCTCGAGCCCAGCAAGCGCGGCCTGTACGGTGGCGCCTGCGGCTACCTGAGCTATGCCGGTGACATGGACGTGGCCATTGCCATCCGCACCGGCATCATCAAGAACGGCACACTCTACGTGCAGGCGGCCGCTGGTGTGGTGGCCGATTCGGTGCCCGAGATGGAGTGGCGCGAGACCGAGCACAAGGCGCGCGCGCTGGTGCGTGCCTCTGAACTGGTCGAGCAGGGTCTGGAGTGAACACCATGAAGAACATCAAACTCCTCATGGTGGACAACTACGACTCGTTCACCTACAACCTGGTGCAGTACTTCGGCGAACTCGGTGCCGACGTGGAAGTGCACCGCAACGACGAAATCACCCTCGCGGAGATCGAGGCGAAGCTGAAGGCCGGGCAACTGGACCGCCTGGTCATCTCGCCCGGCCCCTGCTCGCCCGCCGAGGCCGGCATTTCGGTGGCGGCGATCCGCCACTTCGCCGGCAAACTGCCCATCCTGGGTGTCTGCCTGGGGCACCAGAGCATAGGCGCGGCCTTCGGTGGCCGGATCATCCGCGCGCAGCAACTGATGCACGGCAAGACCAGTGTCATTACGACCACGCAGGAAGGTGTGTTCGCCGGCCTGCCGCAGCAGTTCACGGTGAACCGCTACCATTCGCTGGCGATCGAGCGCGCCACGTGCCCGCCCGAACTCAAGGTCACGGCCTGGACCGAGGATGGCGAGATCATGGGCGTGAAGCACAAGACGCTGGCCATCGAGGGTGTGCAGTTCCACCCCGAATCCATCCTGACCGAGCATGGCCACGCCATGCTGAAGAATTTCCTGCGCCCAGCCTGAGGACCACAAGAACATGACCCAGCCCCACCAGATCACCCCACAGGAGGCGCTGCAGCGCGTCATTGAGCACCGCGAGATCTTCCACGACGAGATGCTGCACATCATGCGTCTCATCATGGGTGGCGAGATGTCGCCCGTGCTGATGGCCGCGCTCATCACCGGCCTGCGGGTGAAGAAGGAAACCATCGGCGAGATCACGGCTGCCGCGCAGGTGATGCGCGAGTTCTCGACCAAGGTCAACGTGGCCGACCGCCGGCATCTGGTCGACATCGTCGGCACCGGCGGCGACGGCGCGCACACCTTCAATATCTCCACCTGTTCGATGTTCGTCGCGGCTGCGGCCGGTGCCAAGGTCAGCAAACACGGCGGGCGCAGCGTCAGCAGCAAGAGCGGCAGCGCCGACGTGATGGAGTCGCTGGGCATCAACATCAACCTCAAGCCCGAAGCCATTGCGCAGTGCGTGGCCGAGACCGGCGTGGGTTTCATGTTCGCGCCCAACCACCATCCGGCCATGAAAAACGTGGCGCCGGTGCGGCGTGAACTGGGCATCAAGACCCTGTTCAACATCCTGGGCCCGCTGACTAACCCGGCCGGCGCGCCCAACATCCTCATGGGGGTGTTCCATGCAGACCTCGTGGGCATCCAGGTGCGCGCCCTGCAGCGCCTGGGTACCGAGCACGCCGTGGTGGTCTACGGCAAGGACGGCATGGACGAGATCAGCCTGGGCGCGGCGACCCTGGTGGGTGAGCTGAAGAATGGCGAGATCCGGGAGTATGAGATCCACCCCGAAGACTTCGGACTGACCATGGCCAGCACGCGCGCCCTCAAGGTGGACACGCCGGAGGCCTCGCGTGCCATGCTGTTGGGCGTGCTGGACAACCAGCCCGGCGCTGCGCGTGACATCGTCATCCTGAACGCCGGGGCGGCGCTGTATGCTGCCAATGTGGCGGACAGCATGGCGGCGGGCATGGCGCTTGCGCGTGAGGTCATCGCTTCGGGGGCGGCCAAGGCCAAGCTCGAGCAGCTGGTGACCGTGGCGCATCGCCTGGGCCAGGCGGGCTGATCCCCGTGTGGCAAGACCCGGGCACCTGGATCGCCCTGGGCGTTTCGGCCCTTTTCGTGGTGGTCGGCCTGGCCCTCCATCGCATCTTCGTCAAGATTCTGAAAAACGGCTCACCGCCGCCTGACCATGAGTGACATCCTGAACAAGATTGTGGCCGTCAAGCGCGAAGAAATCGCCGCCGCCCTGAAGAAGACATCACTGGCGGCCATGCGTGCCGACGCCGAGTCGCGTGTGCTCACGCGCGATTTCGTCGGTGCGTTGCGTGCCAAGATCGCCGCCGGCCAGGCGGCGGTGATCGCCGAGATCAAGAAGGCCAGCCCGAGCAAGGGCGTGCTGCGCGAGGATTTCATCCCCGCCGACATTGCCCAGAGTTATGCCGAGGGCGACGGCCATACCAGCGCGGCCTGCCTCTCGGTGCTGACGGACCGCCAGTTCTTCCAGGGCCAGCCCGACTACCTCAAGCAGGCGCGCGCTTCCTGCCAGCTGCCCGTGCTGCGCAAGGACTTCATGGTTGATCCGTACCAGATCTACGAATCGCGCGCCATGGGGGCCGACTGCATCCTGCTGATCGCCGCCTGCCTGGACGATGCGCAGATGGCCGACCTGGAGGCCATCGCCCGTGGGCTGGACATGGCCGTCCTGGTCGAGGTGCACGACGGTGCCGAACTGGACCGTGCGCTGAAACTGAAGACGCCGCTGGTCGGCATCAACAACCGGAATCTGCGCACCTTCGAGGTCACGCTGGAGACCACGCTGGCCTTGCGCGAGCGTGTGCCGGCGGATCGCCTGCTGGTCACCGAGTCCGGCATCCTGGACCGCGCTGACGTGCAGCGCATGCGATCGGCGGGCATCGACGCCTTCCTGGTGGGCGAGGCCTTCTTGCGCGCGCCCGATCCGGGCCTGGCGCCCT
>CALRZY010000016.1:0-66161 GCA_943372765.1 Curvibacter sp. AEP1-3 | reverse complement strand
ACCCCCAGGGCAATGCCACCATGGGTTCGGGCGTGGACAAGCGGCAACTCAAGCTCAGCCTCTATGACGTGCTGCTCGAATCGGCCAGCATCGCCGAAGCGCGCGTGAAAAGCGACAAGCTCATCGAAGGCGGCTGCAGCTACGACATCCTGGGTGCCAACCGCGAACTCGCCGGTGCCGAGGTGGAGCTGGTCGATGTGGAGCGCCGCGAGAAGCGGCTCAAGGAAGCCCTGGCCAAGGTCAGCAACGAGTACGACTTCGTGCTCATCGACTGCCCGCCCAGCCTGTCCATGCTCACCCTCAACGGCCTGTGCAGCGCGCACGGTGTCATCGTGCCCATGCAGTGCGAGTACTTCGCGCTCGAAGGCCTGACCGATCTGGTCAACACCATCAAGCAGGTACACGCCAACCTCAACCCCGACTTGCAGATCATCGGCCTGCTGCGTGTCATGTTCGACCCGCGCATCACCCTGCAGGCTCAGGTGAGCGAGCAGCTCAAGGCCCACTTCGGCGACAAGGTGTTCGACGCCGTCATCCCGCGCAATGTGCGCCTGGCCGAAGCGCCCAGCTACGGCGTGCCCGGCGTGGTGTTCGACCCGGCCTCCAAGGGCGCGCAGTCTTTCGTGAGCTTCGCGCAGGAGATGGTCGACCGCATCCAGAAGATGTGATCGACCCACCTCGTAAGCTACAAAAATAATAGCATGCAAGCCTCAAGCGTCCTCGTTCTGCCGGGCTGGCACAACTCCGGCCCGGGCCACTGGCAGAGCCGGTGGGAGGCCACGCACGGCTACACGCGTGTGCAGCAGCACAACTGGGAGCGCCCCCTGCGCGGCGACTGGCAGATGCAGCTGGAAGAAGCCGTGCTGCTGTGCCCCGAGCCGGCCGTGCTGGTGGCGCACAGCCTCGGTGTCATCCTGGTCGCGGCCTGGGCCGCGCACTCGCGCAACGTGCACCGCGTCAAGGGCGCGCTGCTGGTGGCGCCCGGTGATGTGGCGCGTGAAGAGACCCGCGCCATGTTGCCCAGCTGGTGGCCCATCGAGCGCAAGCCCCTGCCTTTCAAGAGCATCCTGGTCGCCAGCCGCAACGACGACCGTTGTCCTTTCGAGCTGGCCCAGGGCCTGGCGCAAGACTGGGGCGCTGAATTCATCGACGCTGGCAAGGCCGGCCATCTCAACGCCGATTCCGGCCTGGGCGACTGGCCCGCAGGCCACGCCCACCTGGAGCGCCTGATGGCCATCCAGGTGAAGAACACCACACACTGAAAACCGAGAGCAGAACGATATGGTCACCAAAAAACCCAAGGGCCTCGGCCGCGGACTCGAAGCCCTGCTGGGCCCCAAGGTCGACGACACCCGCGCCGAAGTGGCCGCGATGAGCGAGGCGCGTGAAAGCCAGGGCACTGGCAGCCTCAAGCTCGACGAGATGGTGGCCGGCATGTACCAGCCGCGCACCCGCATGGACGAAGGTGCCTTGTATGAACTGGCCGAGTCCATCAAGGCCCAGGGCATCATGCAACCGATCCTGGTGCGCAAGCTGACCGACGGCCCCAACGCCGGCAAGCACGAAATCATCGCGGGTGAACGGCGCTTCCGCGCTGCCAAGCTCGCGGGCCTGGAGAGCGTGCCCGTGCTGGTGCGCGACGTGCCCAACGAGGCCGCCGCCGCCATGGCGCTGATCGAGAACATCCAGCGTGAAGACCTCAACCCGCTGGAAGAAGCGCAGGGCCTGCAGCGCCTGATCCGCGAATTCGGCCTCACGCACGAACAGGCCGCGCAGGCCGTGGGCCGCTCGCGCAGCGCCGCCAGCAACCTGCTGCGTCTCTTGAACCTGGCCGAGCCGGTGCAGACCCTGCTGATGGCCGGCGACATCGACATGGGCCACGCCCGTGCGCTGCTCTCGCTGGACCGCGCCACGCAAATCACCGCCGCCAACCAGATCACCGCGAAGAAGATGTCGGTGCGCGAGGCCGAGAACCTGGTCAAGAAACTCAGCGCCGAGTTCTCGCTCACGCCACAGAAACCCGGCAAGGAAAAATCACGTGACCTGAAACGCGTGGAAGAAGAGCTGTCGGACCTGCTCACCGCCGAAGTGGAAGTAAGAGTGAAAAAGCGCGTCAAGCGTCACGGCCGTGTGGAGGAGATGGGTGAACTCAGCATCCAGTTCGGCTCGCTGGACGAACTCAACGGCCTGATCGACCGGCTGCGCCGCAGCGGCGGCAACTGAAGTGAACCACCCCCGAGGCGCCTTCGGCTCCTCCCCCTCAAGGGGGCGCCACCAGCAGCCCGGCAAAGCCGGTTCTGCGGTGGCCCGCGACTAAGTTCTCGCCATGCTCCAGCGCCTGCCCTGGCCACTGCCGGCCCTGCTGAGCTGGGGCCTGTGCTGGCTGGTGCTTTCACTTCTCTTGCGCGCCGGCCTCGGCACCACGGATGCACTCGCTGCGTCCACGCTGCTCGGCGTACTGCTCAGCCTGCTGGGCAAAAGCTGGTGGCGCCGCCTCTTCATCGGCTTCGGTTACCCGCTCTCGCTGCTGCTCGCCGGCGGCCTGAGCTTGCCGGCCTGGGGCTGGCTGCTGCCGCTTGCCCTGCTCGCGCTCATCTACCCGCTCAATGCCTGGCGTGACGCACCGCTGTTCCCCACACCGGTCGATGCCTTGAATGAACTGCCCGGTGTCGCGCCGCTGGAGCCGGGCGCCCAGGTGCTCGATGCCGGTTGCGGCCTGGGGCACGGGCTCGATGCGCTGCGGCAGGCCTACCCGCTGGCCGAGTTGCACGGCATCGAATGGAGCTGGCCCCTGCGCTGGCTCTGCGCACGTCGTTGCCCCTGGGCGCAGGTGAAGCGGGGCGATATCTGGAAAGCCGACTGGTCGGGCTACGACCTGGTCTATCTCTTCCAGCGGCCCGAGAGCATGCCGCGCGCGATCGAGAAGGCGAGAGCGGAACTCAAGCCCGGGGCCTGGCTGGTGAGCCTGGAGTTTGAGGCGGTGGGCTTGAAACCGCTGGCCAAGCTGGACGGAGCGCAGGGGAAGCCGGTGTGGGTCTATCAATTAACAACCGACAAAATCGTTTCGTAGAAGAAGGATTCGCGGATGACGATTCCCCAAGGAGACCTCAAAAGAGTGCTGGACGAAGGTTTGGCGTCAGACCTCTTCCGCTTTGATCGGGCGCGTCGATTGCTCTCTGTCATTGCAGATCGATCATCCGAGATCGACACGGGTCCAGGCAACTTCGGGACGTTTTTCGTCGCCATTCACGCCGCGTTGACTACTGAGGCCGTGATGGCAATCGCCCGTGTATTTGACGTGCCTGACAAGAAATACCCAACTAGATGTATCCGCGCAGTGCTTAACTATCTGCGTGTGCAGGCAGAAAACCTGCCTCCGATTTCGCAACCATACCAACTGCGGAAACAACTTGAAGCAATAAATGCCCCAAGCGAGCTTGTTCAACTAGCCGCCTCGGACACCAAACAATTTGCGATCAATCTGTCGGGTCATTTCCAAACGGTACTTGATCAACTGCAATGGCAAGAAAACCTGAGAAGGCTGAAAGACGTTCGAGACAAGGTACTGGCTCATAGCGAGCACGGCGTGTCATTGAAGGGGCTCGAATGGGATTCTCTAGATGAGTTCGCGCAATTGGGCAAGGATCTAATCGGTGTATTGGGCTGGGCCTACTTCAGCACTGCTTGGACACTAGATGGAGAATTTGTCCTGAGCAATGACGCCGCAATGTCATCACGAGCCCTGCATCGTCTGCTAGACAAGCTGTATCCGAAAACAACACAAGGCGACGCAAGCTAGTACGTATATGGGCCAACTCCGACTCATTAGCCTAGTCACCTTAGCCCTGGTCGCCTTCGCCGGCAACTCCCTGCTCTGCCGCGCCGCCCTGCAGCACACCCCCATCGACGCCGCCAGCTTCACCACCATCCGCATGGTCTCCGGCGCGCTCACGCTCTGGCTACTGGTGCAGTTCACCCGCCGTGGCGTGACCAGCCGCGGCAGCTGGCCCTCGGCGCTCGCGCTCTTCGCCTATGCGGCGGCCTTCTCTTTTGCCTACGTCAACCTGCCCGCCGGCACCGGCGCGCTGCTGCTCTTCGGCGCGGTGCAGACCGGCATGATCGGCTGGGGGCTGGTGAAGGGCGAGCGTTTCAAAGCAATGCAGTGGCTCGGCCTGGCACTGGCACTCGCGGGGCTGGTGGGCCTGCTGCTGCCTGGGCTCTCCGCGCCGCCGCTGGGCGCGGCCCTGCTGATGATCACCGCCGGCCTGGCCTGGGCCGTGTACTCTCTGCGCGGCAAGGGCGCGGGCGATGCGCTGCGCGTGACGGCGGGCAACTTTGTGCGCACGGTGCCGGTGGCGCTGGGCATGAGCCTGCTGTTCCTGGGCAGCGCGCAGGTGGACACGGCGGGCGCGCTGTATGCCATTGCTTCCGGCGCGCTCACCTCCGGCATCGGCTACGCCATCTGGTACACCGCGCTGCCGCACCTCAAGGCCACGAGTGCGGCCACGCTGCAGCTCAGCGTGCCGGTGATCGCGGCCGTGGGCGGCATCCTCTGGTTGGGGGAGCCGCTGACGCTGCGCCTGCTGCTGGCGTCCCTCGCCATCCTGGGCGGTATCGCGCTGGTGATTCGGCGCCAGACCTGAAGACGCCCGTAGGGGCATCGCTCCCGCGGCGGGACAGACGGGCGCCTTGTCTTTACCATGCGTGCCCATGCAACTGAATACCGATTACACCCAACGCGTCGTGCTGCACAGCGCCGACTTGCCCTGGGTCGACGCGCCTGCGGCCGGCGTGCAGCGCAAGCTGCTGGAACGCCAGGGCGAAGAGGTCGCGCGCGCCACCTCCATCGTACGATACGCGCCCGGCTCACAGTTTCCCCGCCACACCCACGAACTGGGCGAAGAGATCCTGGTGCTGGAGGGCGTGTTCAGCGACGAGACCGGCGACTACGGCCCCGGCACCTACCTGAAGAACCCGCCGGGCTCGGCCCATGCCCCGGCGTCGGCCACGGGCTGCACGCTGTTCGTCAAGCTGCGTTACCAGCACCCCGCAGACCAGGCGCGGGTGGTGGTGGACGCCACCCGCGCGGCCTGGTACCAGGGGCTGGTGGAGGGCCTCACGGTGCTGCCGCTGGCCGAGTTCGGCACCACCCACACGGCGCTGGTGCGCTGGGCGCCGGGCACGCAGTTCAACCCGCACCGGCATTACGGCGGCGAGGAGATCTTTGTGGTCGACGGCGTGTTCGAAGACGAGCACGGGCGTTACCCGGCCGGCAGCTGGCTGCGCAGCCCGCACCTGAGCGCGCACCGGCCCTTCAGCGTCGAGGGTTGCACCATCCTGGTCAAGACCGGGCATCTGCTGGAGCCGGTGCCCGAGATGACGCAAGCGTCGTCGTAAAGCCGGTTCGGTGGTGGCTGTGCGGCTACCGCGCGGATGGGCAGGGCGATCGGGTGGCGTACCTTTGCGTGAGCGACGGTACGACCGGTTCCTGCCGCATCCATGGGCCGTTGCCGCTCCGGGCCTGACGGCGCAGGCAAGGACCCTGAGCGCTGTTCCTTTCTGAGAATATCTGGGAATAAGTCCGTGAATCCGGCCGTGCAGCAAAGGCAGCGCCGGCAATCTTCACTAGACTCCAAGCGTCGCCGTCTGTCACGGCCCCAACCGAAAGGAACCCTCATGAAAACCCATAACAAGATCACCCTGATCGCTGCCGGCATCACCCTGCTGGCCGCCAGCGGCGCCGTGCAGGCGCAGAACGTGCGCGCCAACCCCGGCTACTGGGGCGACAGCAATGGCATCGTCGTGCGCAGCGGTTTCGGCCTGTGCTGGCGCAGCGGCTCCTGGACGCCGGAGCTGGCCATCCCCGAGTGCGAAGGCGGCGTGACGGCCAAGGCAGTTGCTCCTGTTCCCGCGCCGGCACCGGCCCCCGCGCCCGTGGCGGTTGCTGCCGCTCCTGCACCGGTGGTGGCTCCGGCCCCGGCGCCGGCACCCGTGGTGGCCCCGGCCCCCGTCTTCCGCACGCAAATCGTCGACAAGGCCGTGCGCCTGGAAGGTGCCAGCTTCGCCACCGGCTCCAGCCGTTTGCTGCCGGGAGCCGGCCCCAAGCTGGATGAAGTGGTCAATGCCGCCAAGCAGTACCCGGAGGCCGGCCTGACCATCACCGGTTACACCGACAGCCAGGGCAATGCGCAGTCCAACGTGCGCCTGTCCCAGGCCCGCGCCGATGCCGTCAAGGCCTATCTGGTGGGCAAGGGTGTGGCGGCCAGCCGCATCACCACCGACGGCAAGGGCGCCGCCGATCCGGTGGCCGACAACGCCACGGCCGACGGTCGCGCCAAGAACCGTCGTGTGGAAGTGCGTTACACGGTGAAGGAAGAGACGCGGGTGCGCGTGACGCAGTAAACGCTGCACGCAACTCAAAAAAGGCGGGCTACGGCCCGCTTTTTTTATTCGCCTCAGGCGTTGCCCTGCTGGCTCTGGCGCCAGCGCGCCAGCACCTCGTTGGCGGGGGCCGGGCGGCCGTGCAGATAACCCTGCTGGATGACCTGGCCGCGCGCATTGAGAAAGTTGGCCTGCTCGATGGTCTCCACCCCTTCGGCCACGACCTTCAGGCGCATGTGGCGCGCCACCGAAAGGATGGCCTCCACCAGGGCGGCGTCGCTGGGGTCGGTGGGGGCGTCCTGCACGAAGCTGCGGTCGATCTTGAGCTCGTGGATGGGCAGGCGCTTGAGGTAGGCGAGCGACGAGTAGCCGGTGCCGAAGTCGTCCAGCGAGAACTTCACGCCCAGGCTGGTGAGGTGCGACATCTTCTGCACCACGACTTCCATCTGGTCCATCACGATGTTCTCGGTGATCTCGATCACCAAGTCGTCGGGTGAGGCGCCGCTGGACTGCAGGATGTCCTGCACAACATGTACGAAGCCGGGCTGGTGGAACTGGCGCGGGCTGATGTTGACGGCGATGGGCAGGCGCAGGCCGTCGCGGCGCAGCACGCCCAGGTGGGTGCACACGGTCTGCAGCACCCAGCGGCCGAGTTCGGTGATGAGTTCGCTTTCCTCGGCGATGGGGATGAAGTTGCCCGGCGCGATGAGGCCCTGCTCGGGGTGCAGCCAGCGCACCAGCGCTTCGGCGCCGATCACACGGCCCTGCGCGTCGACCTGGGGCTGCAGGTACAGGCGCAGTTCATTGGCCGCCAGGCCGCGGCGCAGGTCGCGCTCGATCAGGAAGCGGCGGCTGATGAGCTGCTCCATGGACACGTCGAAGAAGGCGCTCTGGCCGGTGCCGCCGTCCTTGGCGCGGTGCAGCGCGGTGTCGGCGCGGCGCAGCACATCGCCCGGGCTGTCGGCCTCGCCCTGGGGCAGCAGGGTGATGCCCACGCAGCAGCTGATGTTGAGGGCTTCGCCCTGTTCCAGCTCGAAGGGCGCGTCCAGCCGCTCCTGCAGGGCCTGGGCCAGGCGCAGGGCCAGGGCGCTGGCGCCTTCGCCGTCGGCATCACCGGCGTGCAGCAGGATGGCGAACTCGTCGGCGCTCAGGTGGGCCAGGCGGTCGTCGGCATGCAGCAGGCCGCCCAGGCGTTGCCCGACCTGCTTGAGCAGCTGGTCGCCGGCCGCATGGCCCAGCGCGTCGTTGACGGTCTGGAAGCGGTCCAGGTTGAGCAGCAGCAGGGCGCACTGCTCGTGGGTGCGCGCATGGGCCTGCAGCACGTCCTGGATGTCCATCAGCAGGCGGTGGCGGTTGGGCAGGCCGGTGAGCGGATTGAACCAGGCCAGCTGGTGGGCCTTTTCCTCGGCGTCCTTCTGCGCGGTCACGTCCAGCTGCACGGCCAGGTAGTGGCTGACCTGGCCCTGCGCATCGCGCACTGGCGCCACGTTCATGCTTTGCACGTAGTCGCGCCCGCTCTTGTGGCGGTTGATCATCTCGCCGTGCCAGGTCTGCCCCGCATTGAGCGTGAACCACATGGAGGCGTAGACCTCGGGCGGCGTGCGCCCGGAGCTCAGCAGGCGCGGGCTGTGGCCCATGACTTCGTGGCGCTGGTAGCCGCTGGTTGCTACGAAGGCCTGGTTGACGTATTCGATGTTGCCGTCCAGCCCGGTGATGATGACGCTCGCCGGGCTCTGCTCGATGGCCTGCGAGAGCTGCGTCAGCTGGGCCTGGTCCTTCTTGCGCTGCGTGATGTCGCGCGTGACACCCAGCAGGCGCGTGGCCTGGCCACGTTCGTCGGACAGCAGGGTGCTGACGGCTTCGACCTGCACATGGCGCCCGTCCTTGTGCACGTTGACGTTCTCGCGCGTCGCGGTGCGCTGGCTTTCGTCGCCGCCTTCGACCGCCAGGCGCCGCAGGCGCAGGCGTTCGTAGGCGGCCTCGTGCGCTTCGGGCGGGATCATGTCTTTGAAGGTGAGCCCGCTGACTTCGGCCGGTGTGTAGCCGAAGAGCCGCTCCACCGAGGGGCTGGCGTACAGGAAGCGGTCTTCGACCACGTCGTAGAGCCAGACCACGTCGCTGCTGTTCTCGGCCAGCAGGCGGTACTGGGCCTCGCTCTCGCTCAGGGTCTTCTCGACGCGTTTGAGTTCTTCCAGGTCGCGCTGGGAGCGCAGGCGGCGCTGGCGTTCGTCGTGCAGGTACATCGCACCGCCCAGGGCCAGCAGCGCCAGCGCGCCGGTCAGCATCATCCAGGCGCTGCGCACCAGGGCGTTCTGCAACAGCTCGGCGCGGTCCTGCTTGGCCATCAGCCACCAGCCGGTGTCGCCGATGCTTTGCGCCACCGCATAGGCCTGCACGTTGCGGTAGTCCACGCCCTCCATCAGCGCGCCCGAGGGGACCTCGCCGCGCAGCACGCGAGTGGCCAGTTGCGGCGAGTCCATGGGAAGCGTCTTGCGCAGCGCGGCATCGCGCTCGTGGCGCAGGTCACTCAGGAACAGTACCTTGTCCTTGTCCTGGCGGAACAGGAAGGTCTCGGCGCTTTTCTGCGGCAGCGGCCAGTCGGTCAGCGCCGGGTGCAGGTAATCGGGCGGGTCGATGTGCAGCACCAGCGCAGCCGGGTGGTGGGAGTCCGCTGCCAGCGGACCCACAAAGGCCAGGCGCAGGCGGCCCTGTGGGTCGCGCCAGGGGCCGGCGCGTTTGGGCTCACCCAGGGTCAGGGCCTGCAGCACCTCCAGGTGCAGGGTCGGATCGGCGAAGGGGGTGGCCTCAGCGGGGCGCAGCATCAGCTCGGGCTCCTGGCTGTCGAAGATCCGGTGGCCCTGGGCATCGATGATCTCCATGCGCGGAAATACGGAGTCCTTGACGAAGGCTTGCAGGAACTGCTGCAACTGGCGGCCATGCTCGGGTTTGCCGCTTTCGCGCCAGAGCAGCCACTGCTGGCGCAGATAGGGCGCGTTCTTGGCCCACGAGGCGTCGCTCAGACGCTCCGTGTGCCAGGTGGAGATCTCGCGCGCCTTCGATTCCGAGATGGCCAGCAGCTGCGCATAGGCCCGCTCCTTTTCCTCGCGCAGGCTGTTCCAGATGGCCAGCACCACCAGTGCCGTCACGGCGGCGGCCAGCAGGGCGAAGACGGCATAAGGCAGGCGGCGGCGCTCGCGCGACAGCTGCGGCTCGGCCGCCGGGGCGGGCTGCTGACGGCGCAGCATGAAGTACAGCAGGGCCGAGGTGACGGCCACGAAGACCCAGCCCTTGAAGGTGCTGGCCAGCAGGATCAGCCCGGGGTCCCTGAACAGCAGGTCCACCGCCTGGTCCGACAGCAGGATCCACAGCGCCGCGAAGCAGGCATAAACCAGCACCACGGTGACCGCCCGGCGCGAGGCAGCGGATGGCGGTCGGTGAGCGTGGGCTTCGGGCTTGCTCATGCGGGCGTGTCAGAGCGCGAAGATCTTCCCGGGGTTCATGATGTTCTTGGGATCGAGTGCGCGTTTGATGGTGCGCATCATGTCGACCGCGCCGGTGCCGGCCTCGTCGACCAGGAAGCCCATCTTGTGCAGGCCCACGCCGTGCTCACCCGTGCAGGTGCCGCCCAGGCGCAGGGCGCGCTGCACCAGCTGGTGGTTGAGCTGCTCGGCCGTGGCGCGCTCAGCCGCGCTGTCGGGGTCGATCAGGTAGCCCATGTGGAAGTTGCCGTCGCCCACGTGGCCGACCATGAAGTAGGGGATGCCGCTGGCCTCGACCTCGGCCACGCTCTCGAGCACCGCGGTGGCCAGCTGCGAGATCGGCACGCAGGCGTCGGTGGTGATGGCGCGGCAGCCCGGGCGCGACTGCAGGCCCGCGAAATAGGCCATGTGACGCGCGCTCCACAGCCGCGTGCGTTCCTCAGGCGTGCTGGCCCACTCGAAGGCATTGCCGCCGAATTCGCCGGCGATCTCCTGCACGGTCTCGGCCTGTTCCTTGACGCCGGCCGGTGAGCCGTGGAACTCCATGAGCAGCATGGCTTCCTCGCGCAGGCTCAGTCTGGAGTGGGCGTTGACGGCGCGCACGGTGTTGGCGTCGATCAGTTCCACCCGCGCGATCGGGATGCCCATCTGGATGATCTGGATGGTGCAGCGCACCGCGGCTTCGATGCTGGGGAAGGAGCAGACGGCGGCCGAGATGGCCTCGGGCAGGGGATAGAGCTTGAGCGTGATCTCGGTGATCACGCCCAGCGTGCCTTCGCTGCCCACCATCAGGCGGGTGAGGTCGTAGCCGGCGCTGCTCTTTTTGGCGCGGGTGCCGGTGCGGATGATGTCGCCGCTGGCGGTGACCACCTCCAGTGCCAGCACGTTCTCGCGCATGGTGCCGTAGCGCACGGCATTGGTGCCGGAGGCGCGGGTGGCCGACATGCCGCCGATGGTGGCGTCGGCACCCGGGTCGATCGGGAAAAACAGGCCGGTGCTCTTGATCTCCTCATTGAGCTGCTTGCGCGTCACGCCGGGCTGCACGGTGACCGTGAGGTCCTCGGCGTTGACGGCCAGCACCTTGTTCATGCGGCTGACGTCGATGCTGATGCCGCCCTGCACGGCCAGCAGATGGCCTTCGAGCGAGGAGCCCACGCCAAAGGGGATGACGGGCACCTCGAACCGGCTGGCCAGTTGCACGGCGGCGGCCACGTCGGCCGGGCTTTCGGCAAAGACCACGGCCGAGGGAGGGGGAACGCTGGTGTAGGCCGATTCGTCGCGGCCGTGTTGCTCGCGCACCACCAGGGCGGTCGAGCAGCCCTCGCCGAAGCGGGCCTGGAGGGCGTCGATCAGCGCGGGCGGGACGGCGCGCAGGCGGACGTCGGGCTGGAGCTGGTGGGCGAGGGCGGGTGCATTCATGTCGGGGTCTCCGCGCGGCGGGGGCTGGGGAATAATGTGACGATTCTGATGCCGGGGCAAGCCCGGCCTTACCCTGACATTTTCACGCAAGGTTGCCACCATGGGAAATCGCCTGACACAAATCGCCACCCGTACCGGCGACAACGGTACGACCGGCCTGGGAGACAACAAGCGCGTCTCCAAGAACAGCCTGCGTGTGCACGCCATGGGCGAAGTGGACGAGCTCAATTCGAACATTGGCGTGCTGCTCTGCGAGGACATGCCCGTCGACGTGCGCGAGCTGCTGGTGGAGATACAGCACCAGCTCTTCAACCTGGGGGGCGAGCTGTCCATCCCCGGCTTCGAGCTGCTCAAGGGCGAGGCCGTGCTGGCGCTGGACGAGGCGCTGGCGAAGCACAACGAACAGCTGCCGAAATTGCAGGAGTTCATCCTGCCGGCCGGCTCGCGCGCGGCGGCGCTGGCCCACGTCTGCCGCACGGTGGCGCGGCGTGCCGAGCGCGCCGTGGTGGCGCTGGGCAACGAGGAAGCCATCAAGGAGGCGCCGCGCCAGTACCTCAACCGCCTGAGCGACCTGATGTTCGTGCTGGCGCGTGTGCTCAACCGCATGCATGGCGGCGACGATGTCTACTGGAAGAGCGAGCGGCTCAAGGACGCGACCGCAGAGTGAGCGCGCTATGACCCTGCGGTCGATCGGACTGGCCCTGCTGGCCGGGCTGCAGACCGCGACGGCGCAGGCGACCGACGGGCAGCAGGTGCGCTATCGCTGCGAGGCCATCTACTTGCCGGCCCGCAGCACCTGGGTGCGCAGCGTGGAGATCGAGCATGACGACCGCCGGGTCCGTGGCTTGCGTATCGACGGCGTCGCGGTGTACAGCTTTGCCGTCGACGGCGCCGTGCTTCGCACCGCGCTGGACAACGAACGCATCACCTTCGACACGGCCCGCCTGTCCTGGCAGAGCGACCTGCGTGGCCTGGTCAGCTCCCAGGGGCGCTGTGAGCGCGAGGACTGAGACGCAGGCTCAGCGCAGCTCAGCCCATTCCTGCGGCAGCACCCGGGCCACCACGGTCCAGTGCGTGCTGCCCGGTCGCATCACCACAGCCTCGCCCTCGGCCAGATGTGGCGCGCCGGCTACCGCGCGAAACGGGATGCCGTGTCCGATCAGCCAGCGGTTGCTGCCTGCCGGCACGGGGCTGGCGAGCAACTGCTTGAGGCCGGGGTAGTCACCGTCCTGGCGCTCGCGCAATTCGGTGCGTGGCGCGGCGCGCGCCATCATCAGCGTGGCGGTGTCCAGGGTGCGGCAGTAGGGGCTGGCCAGCACATCGCCCACGGGCAGCTTCAGGCGGCGGATGTCCTGGCCGATCTGCTGCGCCTGCGTGCGGCCGGCGGGCGAGAGCAGGCGCTGGTTGGCGCAGTCCTCGTAACCCTTCATATTGGCGTCGTTGCGCGAGAAGTCGGTGGCGGTGTGGCGGAAATAGATGACGTAGCCCCCCTGGCGCAAGGCCGGGCCCAGTTGCGCCAGCGCGATGGCCGCATCCGCCGCTGGGGCGGACGATGCCTGCGAGGGCAGGACCTGGGCCGGCACCGGCAGCACCGGGAGCAGGGCCAGCAGCAGGCCGAAGAACGTCGGGCAGAACCGGGAGCGCAGGAGGTGTGGCATACAACTCGGAGTGCCTGGCAAGTGGCAAAGTTCCATGCGTGTAGCCGCTGAGCCAGCCAGACGAAAAAAAGCCCGCCGGATGGCGGGCTTGTCGAGGGCGCAGGCGCTCAGCGCTTGCGGTTCAGCAGCGCGTACAGCAGGATGGCGCCGAAGGTGGCGGTGCCGATGCCGCCCAGCGCGAACTGGCCGAACTTCAGCGTGAAGTCACCCGTGCCCAGCACCAGGGTGACGGCGGCGACGATCAGGTTCTTGTTGTCGCTGAAGTCCACCTTGTTGTCGACCCAGATCTTGGCGCCGGCCACGGCAATGAGACCGAAGACCACGATGGAGACACCGCCCATCACCGGCAGCGGGATGGCCTGGATCACGGCGCCGAACTTCGGCGAGAAGCCCAGCAGCACGGCGATCAGGGCGGCCACGAAGAAGATGGCGGTGGAGTAGATCTTGGTGGCGGCCATGACGCCGATGTTCTCGGCGTAGGTGGTCACGCCGGTGCCGCCGGCGCCGCCGCTGACCATGGTGGCCACGCCATCACCGATGAAGGCCCGGCCCATGTAGGCGTCCAGGTTCTTGCCGGTCATGGCGGTGACGGCCTTGATGTGGCCCAGGTTCTCGGCCACCAGGATGATGGCCACGGGGGCGATCAGCAGCATGGCGTTGGCTTCGAACACCGGCGCGGCGAAGTTGGGCAGGCCGAACCAGTTGGCGTTCAGCACGCCCGACAGGTCCATGGGCTTGCCCAGGCCCAGGCCGTTGGTGAGCACCGCGTAGATGATGCTGGCGGCGATCAGGCCGACCAGGATCAGCAGGCGCTGCACCATGCCGCGCGTCAGCACGGCCACCAGGCCCACGCAGACGAAAGTGACGAGCTGCATCCAGGCGTCGAAGTTGCCGGCGGCCATGTTCTTGACCGGGATGCCGGCCAGGTTCAGGCCGATCACGGCCACCACCGCGCCGGTGACCACCGGCGGCATGAAGCGCTCGATCCAGCCGGTGCCCACCGCCTGCACGATGACGCCGATGAGCGTGTAGAGCGCGCCGCAGGCGATGATGCCGCCCAGGGCCACGCCGATGTTGGCGTTCGGTCCCTTGCCGGCATAGGCCGTGGCCGCGATCACCACGCCGATGAAGGCGAAGCTCGAGCCCAGGTAGCTGGGCACCTTGCCGCCCGTGATGAAAAAGAAGATCAGGGTGCCGATGCCGCTCATCAGGATGGCGATGTTCGGATCGAAGCCCATGAGGATGGGGGCCAGCACGGTGGCGCCGAACATGGCGATCACATGCTGCACGCCCATCACGGCGGTCTGCGGCCAGGGCAGGCGCTCATCGGGGGCGATCACGCCGCCCTGCTGCAGCACATCCGCGCTTTTTTCGGTCCATTGAAACAGACTCATCGTGGTGACTCCCGGGAGTTGAGGTGCCGCGATGCTAAGACATTTGCTACAAAAGTCCCAGCGGGACGTGCGCGTGCGTGACAATGCGGCCATCTCCGCGTTGTTTTTCAATCTCTCCCAGGAATGACAGGACCATGATTGCCATCGACCCGGCCGCGCGCGCCAACGTCCACCTCATCGACCACCCGCTGGTGCAGCACAAGCTGACCCTGATGCGCAAGAAGGAGGCCAGCACCAGCAGCTTCCGGCGCTTGCTCAATGAACTCGCCAGCCTGATGATCTACGAGGTCTGTCGCGACATGCCGCTGCAGGACGTGCAGATCGAGACGCCGCTGGAGACCATGACGGGTCGCGTGATCGACGGCAAGAAGCTGGTGTTCGCCAGCATCCTGCGCGCGGGCAACGGTATCCTGGACGGGGTGCTCTCGGTGGTGCCCGGCGCGCGCGTGGGCCACGTCGGCCTGTACCGCGACCCGCAGACCCTGCAGGCCGTGGAGTACTACTTCAAGATGCCCAAGCACATGGAAGAGCGCGACGTGGTGGTGGTCGACCCGATGCTGGCGACCGGCAACTCGGCCGCTGCCGCGGTGGCACGCCTCAAGCAGTGCAAGCCGAAGTCCATCAAGTTCCTGTGCCTGCTGACCTGCCCCGAGGGCATCAACACCTTCTGCAAGGAACACCCGGACGTGCCGGTCTACACCGCGGCCATCGACCGCGAGCTCAGCGACCACGGCTACATCCTGCCCGGCCTGGGCGATGCGGGCGACCGCATTTTCGGCACGCAGTAAGGGCGGCTGGCCTTTTTCACGAAACCCCCGCATTTGCCCCGTCCATGCAGCGTGGCGGCCCGAATTCGGGTAATCTGACCGCTGGACCAACACAAGCGGGAGGGTTGTGATGGAAAAGCGCAGGCAGTTCCTCGCCCGTGCGGCGCAGCTGGCCGTGGCCGGTGGTCTGTCCGGACCGCTCGCTGCCGCGTCGCCCCAGCGCGCCATCATTTCCGTGCCCGGCCCCGGCAATCTGCTCTACCTGCCGATCCCGCTGGCCAGCAGGATCGGCGCGGACGTGGCCGAGGGCCTGGAGCTGGACATACGCTACACCGGCGGCGGCCCGCAGGCCATGCGCGCCATGCTGGAGCGCAACAGCGACTTTGCGGCGGCCGGCCTGTCGGCCCTGGCCCTGCAGAAGCTCAACGGCAAACCCGTGGTCTGCATCGCCCCCATGACGCGGGTGCCGGCCTACACCCTGCTGGTGCGTGCGGACCTGCGTGGCAAGGTTCGCCAGATGGCCGACCTCAAGGGTCGGGTGGTGGGCGTGAAAGGCCATGTGCCCGGCGGACGCTCCACCTCCCAGCTGTTCGCCGAATACCTGCTGGCCCGGGCCGGGCTCCAGCCCGACCAGGTCAACTACGTGTCGGCCGGGCAGTCCTACGACAGCCAGCATGCGGCCCTGCTCTCGGGCACGGTCGATGCCATCGTGGGGGACGAGCCCTTTGTCACCCGACTGGTGCGCCAGAACGTGGCCTTTGCGCTGGCCGATTTCCACGACATCGATACCACCCGCCAGCTGATGGGCGGCCTTTTCCTCAACGGCATGGTGGGCACGCGCGAGGACATGCTCGCCGGTAAGCCGGAGCTGGTGGAGAAACTGGTGCGCACCATCAAGCGCACGCTGGTCTGGGTCGAGACGCACAGCGCCGACGAGATGGTGGAGGCGCTGAACCCGGGCCAGCCCGAGGAGCGGCGTGCCCTGCGCGACGTGCTGCGCCTGCGCAAGAACATCTATTCCCCCGATGGCCGCATCTCCGACGAACAACTGCTCACGGTGGACCGTTTCCTGCGCGCGACCGAGCCGGCCGTCGTGGCCCAGGGCCTGAGCGTGCGCAATCTGGTGGACGCCCGCTGGGCCGGGCGCATGCCCTGAGCCCAGACCGAGACCCCACGCAACCATGCGGCGTAACACCTTCGAGCCGACCCTGAGCAGCCCTTCGACCTGGCCGGAAGCGGCGCGGCATAGCCTGCAGCGCCAGCTGATCCTGCGTTTCGCCCTGGTCTTCATGCTGGTCACGCTGTGCGGCAGCCTGCTGGCCCTGCTGGGTTACCAGATGCTGGTCCAGCAGAGCCAGCGCCGCAGTGCCGACGAGGCGCTGCGCCACCTGGAGCGCAGCTACGAGACGCAGCAGGAAAACTGGTTGCGCAACGCCGACGAGGTGAAGTCGCAGATCGACTTCATGCGCATCTTCGCGCAGGATGACCCGGCCCAGGGCTGGCTGCGGCTGCGTGCCTATTTCGCCGCGATCGAGGGCAAGCTCGACCGCTTTCCTTCCGGGGTGGTGCTGGACGGCAAGGGGCGTGCCGTGTTCCAGTACGGCCCCGAGGGTGCGGTGCTGGGACGGCATTTCTCGATCGGCCAGCTCCAGCCGCGCTGGTTCTACAGCGCGGAGCGGCGCACCGCCTTCAAGGTGCTGAGCGTGCCGCTGTGGCTGGGCTCGCAGGGCAGCGGGCGGCTGGTGCTGCTGCAGCCACTGGACCATGGCGTGATGCGCCAGCTCAGCGCCGCCGGCATCAGCCTGTACCTGGTGCACGACGGCCGGGTGCTCGCCAGCTCCGGCGGCTCGCAGGATTTTGGCCGCGAGCTCCCGGCCGACTACAGCGGCCCGGTCGCCGATGGTGCGCGCCAGCAGGAGCAGCGTGTCCTGCCGGTGCTGGCCGATGACGATGCGGCGCCGCGCCTGGTGCTGCGGCAGAACGTGCAGCAGGTGCTGTCACCAGCGCTGGTGATGCTGGTCAGCTTCGCGCTCATGGCCCTGCTGGGGGCGGTGCTGTGGCTGGTGCTGGGGCGCTGGGCCACGGCGGGCGCTCTGCGCATCGCCAGCCTGTCGCGCGCCACCACCCTGTTCGCCCGCGAGCATGCGCTGAGCGCGCCCGTGGAGCAGGCGCTGGCGCATGCACGCGCCGAACCCGACGAGATCGGCGAGATGGCCGAGGCCAGCCGCACCCTGATGCAAAGCGTGCTGCAGCACGACGAGGAACACTTCGCCCATCTGCAGACGCTGGACATGCTGGAGGAGGGTGTGGTCGAGCTGGCCCCGGATGGCCGCTACCTGCGCGCCAGCCCGGGCTGGATGCACCTGGCCGGCATCGAGATGCAGTCCGGCGCACGCATCTTCGATCACATCCACCTGGAAGACGTGGAAAACCTGCAGCTGCAGTTCCAGCAGCTGGGCAGTGGCGAGAAGACCAGCCTGAGCGGGCGCCTGCGTCTGCGCCGGGCCGATGCCAAGGAGCTGTGGATCGAGTACCGCTTCATCAGCGGCACACGTCGCGGCGGCAGCCTGCGCGGCGTGCTGCGTGACATCACGCAGAGTTACCAGCTGGAAAAGCACGTGACCCACATGGCGCTGCACGACGCGCTGACCGGCCTGCCCAACCGCGTGCTGCTGGAGGACCGCTGCAAGATGGCGCTGCGCAGCGCCGAACGCAGCGGTCTGATGGTGGCCCTGGGTTTTCTGGACCTGGACCACTTCAAGCACGTCAACGACCAGTTCGGCCACAAGACCGGCGACGAGCTGCTGGTGGCCCTGTCGACGGCCATGCGCAATTGCCTGCGCGCCGGCGACACGCTGGCGCGCTGGGGCGGCGACGAATTTGTGGTGCTGCTCACCGACCTGGGCAGCCAGCTTGATGCGCAGGAGGCCATCGCCAAGCTGGCCGGGGTCTGCCAGTCGCCGATCCAGCTCGGCGGGGCGGAGTTCAACGCCACCTTCAGCATGGGCGTGGCCCTCTTCCCCGGGGACGCCAAGACGGTCGAGACCCTGCTCTCGCAGGGCGACCGCGCCATGTTCGCGGCCAAGCAGCAGGGCCGCAACGCGGTGCGTTTCTTCTCGGAGATCGCGCAGCGCGAGGAAGACCGCAAGGCGCTCTACATCCAGAACCGGCTCGCCACGGCGATCCGCGAAGGAAAGATCCGTACCTGGTTCCAGCCCATCGTGGACGCGCGCACCCGCCGTGTGGTGAGTTGCGAGGCGCTGGCGCGCTGGCAGGACGAAACCTATGGCTGGGTATCGCCCGCCACCTTCGTGCCCATGGCCGAGAACCTGGGCCTGATCCGCGAGATGGGCCAGCAGGTCTGGAAGCAGGCCATCGAGAACCTGCACCACTGGCGCCAGCGCGGCCTGGACATGCGCATCTCGGTCAACGTCTCGCGCCGCCAGCTCTTCACACCCACCTTCACGGCCGACCTGCTGGAAGATCTGGACCGGCTGGCGATTCCCGTCTCGGTGGTGGACCTGGAGATCACCGAGAGCGTGGCCATGGAAGACGCCGAACACACCGAACGGCGCCTGGCCGAGCTGACCGAGGCCGGCTTTGGCATCGCCATTGACGACTTCGGCACCGGCTTTTCCTCGCTCTCGCAGCTGCACGACATGCCAGCCTCGAAGATCAAGATCGACATCTCCTTCGTGCGTCGCGCCAAGACCGAGCAGGGCAGCCAGCTGATCCAGGCCGTGGTGAAGATCGCCTCGGCCTTCGGCCTGCAGACCGTGGCCGAGGGCGTGGAGACCGACGACATCGCTGATGTGCTGACCCAGCAGGGTGTCACCCTGCTGCAGGGTTACCACTTCGGCAAGCCCATGAGCGCCGAGGACTTTGAGCGCTACCTGGCCGACAATTTCAAGGCCGCCTGAGAGGAGTGCTGGCGTGTCCGGGGCCACGTGCCGGTGCTAGAGTGCGTCGGCAGAAAAGAACAAGGCAGGAGACCATGCAAGCGCCCTACATCCCCCAAATCCGTCTGTACCAGGACTGGCTGCGTACGCAGCGCGGCCTGAGCTTCGAGAATTACGACGCGCTCTGGCGCTGGTCCGTCACGGAGCTGGACGCGTACTGGCAAAGCATCTGGGATTGTTATGGCGTCCACTCGCCCACGCCCCACACGGCGGCCCTGGCCGAGAACCGCATGCCGGGTGCGCGCTGGTTTCCCGGGGCCCGGGTGAACTACGCCCAGCAGGTGCTGCGCCATGTGCAGCCTGCGCACGCGGCCGGTTTTCCGGCCATCGTCAGCCACAACGAACAGAGCCTGGCCACGGGCGAGCCGGCGCGCGAGATCAGCTGGCCCGAACTGCAGCGCCAGGTGGCGGCCCTGGCCCTGCACCTGCAGGCCCAGGGCGTGAAAAAAGGCGACCGGGTGGTGGCCTATATGCCCAACGTGCCCGAAGCCATGGTGGCTTTCCTGGCCGCGGCCAGCATCGGCGCGGTCTGGAGCATCTGCGCGCCCGACATGGGCGAGGCGGCTGTGCTCGACCGCTTCCGGCAGATCGAGCCCGCGGTGCTGATCGCCTGCGACGGCGTGCGTTACGGCGGGCGCGACACCGACCGGCGCGAGGTGGTGGCCGGCATCTGCGCGGCGCTGCCCTCGGTGCAAGAGCTGATCGTCCTGCCAACGCTGGGTCTGCCGGCTGTCGGAGTTCGCGACGGCGTCAGCGTGACGGCCTGGGCGCAGACGGTGGCGCGCAACGACGCGCAGACCGCGGCCTTCAAGCCCCTTTCCGTGCCCTTCGACCACCCGCTGTGGGTGGTCTATTCCAGTGGCACCACAGGCCTGCCCAAACCCATCGTGCACGGGCATGGCGGCATACTGATCGTGGCCCTGGCCTTCACGCTCAACACCGACATCGGTTGCAGCTACGCACCCAACAGCTGGGGCGAACGTTTCCACTGGTACAGCTCGACTGGCTGGGTCATGTGGAACTGCCAGATTGGTGGCCTATTGACCGGCACCACGGTCTGCATCTTCGACGGCAGCCCGGGCGGCGCCACGGTGGACGCGGCCGGCCACAAAGTAGCGCCGGACTGGACCACGCTCTGGCGGTTCGTTGCCGACACCGGCACCACCTTCTTCGGTGCCGGCGCCGCTTTTTTTGCCAGTGGCATGAAGGCGGGCATCGACCTGAAGCAGTGCGGGCCGCTGACGCGTGTGCGCGCGCTGGGCTCCACGGGCTCGCCGCTCTCAGAGGACGTGCAGCGCTGGACCAATGCTCAGATGCGGCGCGTGAACCCGAAAGCCGGCGGGACGCTGAAGCGGGCAGGTGACATCTGGTGGTCCAACATTTCCGGCGGCACCGACTTTGCCGGGGCCTTCATCGCCGGCAACCGCGAGCTGCCCCAGGTGCCGGGCGAGATGCAGTGCCGTGTGCTGGGCTGCGCAGTCGAGGCCTGGAACGAGCAGGGCGAGCCGGTGGTCGACGCCGTGGGTGAACTGGTCTGCAGCCAGCCCATCCCCAGCATGCCCTTGTATTTTTGGAGTGACAACCGCAATGAGCGTTATCTTTCCAGTTACTTCGACATGTACCCGGCCGGGCACGGACGGCGCCCCGGTGGCGGTGACGCGCCGGCGACGGCCGGCCCGGTCTGGCGCCACGGCGACTGGCTGAAGATCACGCCGCGCGGCAGCTGCATCATCTACGGTCGCAGCGATGCCACCATCAATCGCCATGGCCTGCGCATGGGCACGAGCGAGCTTTACAGCGCGGTCGAGGCCCTGCCCGAGGTGCTGGACAGCATGGTGGTGGACCTGGAGTACCTGGGTCGCGAGAGCTACATGCCGCTGTTCGTGGTGCTGCGCCCGGGCCACGCGCTGGACGGCGCCATGAAGGCAAAGATCAACGAGGCCATCAAGATCGCGCTGTCGCCGCGTTTCGTGCCCAACGAGATCCTGCAGGTGGCCGAGATCCCGCGCACGCTCAGCGGCAAGAAGCAGGAGCTGCCGATCAAGAAGCTGATGCTGGGCCAGCCGCTGGAGAAGGTCGTCAACAAGGACGCCATGGCCAACCCGGCCTGTCTGGGCTGGTACGTGGACTTCGCCCGCCGCTACGCCGCCCGTTCCTCTGTCGCCTGAGCCTGAAGCCAGCTCGCAAAGGCCGCCAGCGCCGGGCGTGGCTCGCCACGCTCCGGCAGCACCAGCCAGTAGGCGCGACCGCTCTTGAGGGGCCGCGGGCAGGGCACCACCAGCTCGCCACGTGCAAGCTCCGGCTCGATCAGCAGGCGCGGCACCAGGGCCAGGCCCAGGCCCTGCGCGGCTGCGGCGGCGGTCATCGAATACAGCTCATAACGCGGACCGGACAGCGCGGTGGAAGCGTCCACATCCATGGCTTCGAACCACTGGCGCCAGGCTTCGGGCCGGGTGCTCTGCTGCAGCAGCGGCAGCCGGGCGAGTTGGGCCGGCTGCAGCCGCTTGCGCCCGCCCAGCAGGGACGGGGCGCAGACCGGCACCACTTCCTCCTCGATCAGCAACTGGGCCTGCGTGCCGGCCCAGTTGCTCACCTGCTCGCGTGTACCGGAATACAGCGCAGCGTCGAAACCGGTGTCGGCAAACAGGAAGGGGCGGGTGCGGGTCTCGATGTGCACGATCAGCTCGGGGTGCGCGCCCATCAGCTGCGGCAGGCGGGGCACAAGCCAGCGCGTGGCAAAGGTGGGCACTGCGGCCAGCGAGATGCTGCCGGCCGTGCCCTGGCGTGACATGGCGTCCAGGGTGTCGCGCTCCAGCGCCTGCAGGCGCGGCGCGATCTGGCGCGCGTAGTCGGCGCCGCCCGGGGTGAGCGCCACGCCGTGGCGGGTGCGTCGGAACAGCGTGATGCCCAGGTAGGCCTCCAGCGCGCCGATCTGGCGCGAGACCGCGCCCTGGGTCAGCGCCAGCTCCTGCGCCGCGCGGGTGTAGCTTTCGTGGCGGGCCGCCGCGTCAAAACAGGCCAGGGCTTGCAGGGAGGGGATCTTGCGGCGCATGGTGTGAGCAATATACACAACTGATGGCCCGGTCTGTTCTCAGAAAGCCCGAGTCTTTGGTTTTATCTATGCGCTGGACTCATATCTGGATGCGGTATTTTCGTTTGCCTCCGTGTGCGCCGCGGCCGTACCATGGGGGCTGATTTCTGGAGCACCCCCATGGCCAATGCCACCTTTCACTGGAACGACCCTTTTCTGCTGGACCAGCAACTGAGCGATGACGAGCGCATGGTGCGCGATGCCGCCGCCGCCTATTGCCAGGACAAGCTGGCCCCCCGCGTGCTGGAGGCCTTCCGCCACGAGAAGACCGACCCCACCATCTTCCGCGAGACGGGTGAGCTCGGCCTGCTGGGCCCCACCATCCCCGAGCAATACGGCGGCCCGGGCCTGAACTACGTGGCCTACGGCCTGATCGCGCGTGAGGTCGAGCGCGTCGATTCCGGCTACCGCTCCATGATGAGCGTGCAGTCTTCGCTGGTGATGGTGCCGATCTTCGAATTCGGCAGCGAGGCGCAGAAACAGAAGTACCTGCCCAAGCTGGCCACCGGTGAGTGGATCGGCTGCTTCGGCCTGACCGAGCCCGACCACGGCTCCGACCCCAACTCCATGATCACCCGTGCGCAGAAGACGGCCGGCGGCTACAAGCTCACCGGCGGCAAGATGTGGATCTCCAACAGCCCCATCGCCGATGTCTTCGTGGTCTGGGCCAAGGAGGTCAGCGAAAGCGGCGCCGTCGGCCCGATCCGCGGTTTCATCCTGGAGAAGGGCATGAAGGGCCTTTCCGCGCCGGCCGTGCACGGCAAGGTGGGCCTGCGCGCCTCGATCACCGGCGAGATCGTGATGGACAACGTGTTCTGCCCCGAAGAGAACGCCTTCCCCGACGTGCAAGGTCTCAAGGGCCCCTTCACCTGCCTGAACTCGGCGCGCTACGGCATTGCCTGGGGCGCGCTCGGTGCGGCCGAGGACTGCTGGTTCCGTTCGCGCCAGTACGTGCTGGACCGCAAGCAGTTCGGCCGCCCGCTGGCCGCCAACCAGCTGATCCAGAAGAAGCTGGCCGACATGCAGACCGAAATCTCGTTGGGCCTGCAGGGCTGCCTGCGCCTGGGCCGCATGAAGGACGAGGGCACGGCGGCGGTGGAGATCACCTCCATCCTCAAGCGCAACAGCTGCGGCAAGGCGCTGGACATCGCGCGCCTGGCGCGCGACATGATGGGCGGCAACGGCATCTCGGACGAGTTCGGCGTAGCACGCCATCTGGTGAACCTGGAAGTGGTCAACACCTACGAAGGTACGCACGACATCCACGCGCTGATCCTGGGGCGCGCCCAGACCGGCATTGCGGCCTTCGCGAACTGAGATGAGCAAACCTGCTGCCCTGCCGCACATCAAGGTGCTGGACCTGTCCCGCGTGCTCGCGGGCCCCTGGTGCACGCAGATCCTCGCGGACCTGGGCGCCGACGTGGTGAAGGTCGAACGCCCCGGCGCCGGTGACGATACGCGCCACTGGGGCCCGCCCTTCCTGAAGGACGCGCAGGGCCAGGACACCGAGCATGCGGCCTATTACACCTGCGCCAATCGCAACAAGCGCTCGATCACGGTGGACATCGCCAAGCCCGAAGGCCAGGCGTTGATCCGCCAGCTGGCCGGGCAGAGCGATGTGCTGGTGGAGAACTTCAAGGTCGGGGGCCTGGCGCATTACGGGCTGGACTACGCGAGCCTGAAGTCGGTCAACCCCAGCTTGATCTACTGCTCGATCACCGGCTTCGGCCAGGACGGGCCCTACGCCGAGCGCGCGGGTTACGACCTGATGGTGCAGGCCATGAGCGGCATGATGAGTATCACCGGCCGCCCGGATGAAGTACCTGGCGGGGGCCCGCAGCGCGTGGGGGTTGCGCTGACGGACATCTTCACCGGGGTCTACGCCTCGACCGCCATCCTGGCGGCGCTCGAAGTGCGGCATCGCACGGGTGAGGGCCAGCACATTGACATGTCGCTACTGGACGTGGGCATGGCCATCCTGGCCAACCAGGCCGGCGGTTTCCTCAACACGGGCAAGGTGCCGCAGCGCCAGGGCAACAGCCACCCCAGCCTGGTGCCCTACCAGGACATGCCGACGAAAGACGGCGCCATGCTGCTGGCCATCGGCAACGACGGGCAGTTCACGCGCTTTTGCGAAGCGGCCGGCCGGAGCGAACTGGCGCAGGACGCGCGCTACGCGACCAACCCGCAGCGTGTGGCGCACCGCGCGGAACTTGTGCCGCAGCTGGAGGCCATCACGCGCACGCGCAGCACGGCCGAGTGGATTGCCGCGCTGGAGCACAAGGCCGTGCCCTGCGGCCCGATCAACGACATCGGCCAGGCCTTTGCGGATATGCAGGTCCAGGCCCGTGGCCTGGCCATCGAGCAGCCGCGCTCGCCGCAGGCCGTCGCCGCCGAAGGCGTGCCCACCCTTCGCAGCGTGGCCAGTCCGCTGCGTCTGAGCGCCACCCCACCCGTGCTGCACCGCGCAGCACCTGTGCTGGGCGAGCATACCGAGGAGGTGCTGGCCGAGCTGGGGCTGGACGCCGCGCGCATCGCGGCGCTGCGCCAGGCCGGCGTGGTCTAGCGGCGGCGTCGCAGCTGGGGGACCTGTGCGGAAGCGGCCCCTAGTGGGGCTTCTGGCGGGCGGGCTGGCTGGCCCGCACGGCGGCCGCCAGTGCCAGCTGGCCCCAGTCGAGCATGGCCTGGGCGTCTTCGTAGACTTCGGGCGGGGCTTCATAGTAGAGCAGCTGCACGGCCTTGCCGCGCGCCTCATACTGGAAACGCGGCAGGCCGCGGGCCTCGAAGCGGGGCTGGCTCTTCGCGTCCGCCTTGAAGTAAAGCTTGTCGCGGGTGACGATGGCGATGAACAGGCCGTTGCAGTACAGGCCGTGACCGCCGAACATGGCGCGTTCCGAGATGGCGCCCAGCGCGGCCATCTGGTCCAGGACCAGTTCCAGAAACTCATGGCGGCGTGACATCTGCGCACTATAAGGGCGGGTGCACTTAGGTGACAGTCCGGCGATGACAGGCGGATCACAATGGCATGGCAGATCTACAACAGGAGACCTTCATGACCTCATCCTCCCCCCGCTCCCTGAGCCGCCGCCAGCTCATCACGCGCAGCGCCGCGCTGGTCGCCGCACCCGCCCTGGTCAGCCCCTGGGCGCTGGCCCAGGACAAATTCCCCAACCGCCCCATCACCCTGATCACGCCCTGGCCCACCGGCGGCAGCAGCGACGCCGTGATGCGCGCCTTCGGCGAGAGCGCCGCGCGCGCGCTGGGCGGCACCGTCATCATCGAGAACAAGCCGGGCGCCGGCGGCACGCTGGGTGCGGCCGCCATGGTGCAGGCCAAACCCGACGGCTACACGCTCACGCAGCTGCCGCTGGGCATCTACCGCATTCCGCACATGCAGAAGACCAGCTTCGACCCGGTCAAGGACATCACGCACATCGTGTGCCTGACGGGCTACACCTTCGGCCTGGCGGCGCGCCCCGACGCGCCCTACAAGACGCTTAAGGAGATGGTGGCCTATGCCAAGGCCAACCCCGGCAAGGTCAACTACGGCCACACGGGTACCGGCACCACGCCGCATCTGGCGATCGAGGAGTTTGCGTCCAAGGCCGGCATCGTGCTGCAGGACATTCCCTACAAGGGTTCGGCCGAGATCCTGCAGGCCATCCTGGGCGGCCACATCCCGCTCATGAGCGGCACCACCGAGTTCGCGCCCCACGTCGTGGCCGGCAAGCTGAACCTGCTGGCCACGCTGGGCAGCAAGCGCAACAAGGCCTTCCCCGATGTGCCCACCGTCAAGGAAAGCGGCTGGGACACGGTGACCGAGTCGCCCTTCGGCATCGGCGGCCCGAAGAACATGGACCCGGCCCTGGTGAAGATCCTGCATGACGCCTTCCGCCAGACGCTGGAGGACCAGCGCGTGCAGGACACCCTGGACAAGTTCTACATGCCCACGATCCACATGAGCACGGCCGAGTACACGAGCTACGCCGAGCGCACCTTCGCGGCCGAGAAGGCCACCATCGACCGCCTGAAGGCAGCCGGCAAGATCTGAGCCGGCCCGCAGGGCGGCCTCAAGCCGTCCTGCGGTTCACCAGCACGATGCCCACGGCCACCAGGGCCATGGCAGCCAGCAGGCTGGGGGTGAGCGGCTCGCGCAGCCAGAGCGCGCCGAACAGCAGCGCGAACAGCGGTGTGAGAAAAGCGAAGGCCGAGATCTTCGTTGCCGGGTAACGCCCCAGCATCCACATCCACACCAGATAGCTGGCGAAGGCACCCACCACGGTCTGCAGCAGCAGCGAGCCGATGGCAAAGGGGCTGAACTGCCAGTGCCAGGTTTCGCCCAAGACCAGCGAGAGCGGGGGCAGCACGGCCGCGCTCACGGCCACCTGGTAGAACAGCAGTTTTTCGGCCGAGGCACGGGCCAGCCGGCTGGCCCGGATCGTCACGGTGGTCAGGCCCCAGGCCAGGCCGCCCGCCAGTGCCAGCGCATCGCCCAGCAGCTGGTTTTCGGACTGCGGGGCCACAAGGCTTTCGCGCAGGGCAAACACCATGGCCAGGAAAGCCAGCAGCAGCCCCGCCCACTGCAGGCCGCGCAGGCGTTCGGCGTGCACCAGCAGCGGCAGCACCAGCGCCACCCAGAAGGGAGAGGTGTAGAGGAAGACCGTCAGCCGCGAGGCACTGGTGTACTGCAGGCCGATGTAGAGGCAGGCGAACTCGGCGGCGAACAGGGCGCCGGCCAGCAGGCCGGGCCCCAGTGTCTGGTCACGCGTGAAGAGGGGCACACGGCGCCAGCGACACCAGAGCATGAGCAAGGCCGTGGCGCCGACGAAACGCAGGGCCGCCTGGAAGATGGGGGGCAACTCCGGCAGCGTGGCCTTCACCAGCACCTGCTGGAAGCCCCAGAACATGCAGCAGGCCAGCAGGATGCCCGCGGCCAGGCCATCGAGGTGGTCCTTGCGTGTTGCTTGGGTCATGTCAGCGAGAAGCTGTGCAAGTTGAAATAAAAGATGCAAACATGCGGTGATCCCAGCGGGGAACGCCGTGGAACCCGCTTGGCCGGGCCGCTGGCGCTGCCCCCGGCAAGGGGGATGGCGTAGCGACACGCAGTGCGCGCAGCCTGGGGGCGTGCAACATCAGAGCGGGTGCTCGGCGTAAAAACGGCCGCCGTGGAAGAGCAGCGGTGAGGCATCGGCGCGGTGGCTGCAGCGTTCGACCTCGCCGACGAAGATCACGTGGTCGCCTTCTTCATAGCGGCTGCGGTTGAAGCATTCGAAACTGGCGGCGGCGCCCTCGAGCAGGGGCGCGCCCGCCACGCCTTCGGTCCAGGCCACATCCGCCCAGCGGTCCACGTCCTTGGACGCGAAGCGTAGCGCCAGCGCCTGCTGGTCGGCCGCCAGCACATTGATGGCGTAATGCGAGCCCGTGCTGAACGCGGCCATCGAGGCGGCCGCACGCGCCAGGCTCCAGAGCACCAGTGGGGGGTTCAGCGAGACGGAGTTGAAGGAGTTGGCCGTCAGGCCCACCAGCTTGCCGTTGGCGGCGCGTGCGGTGACGATGGTGACGCCGGTGGCGAACATGCCCAGCGCGGCGCGGAACTCGGTGGGGGTGAAGCTCGGCGGGCGGGCGCGCTGTCCCTGGGAAGAAACTGACATGCGTGCAATTTACCTGAAATTGGGGGCGCCATAGAATGACAGCATGCGTTTCTGGAAATGGATGCCGGCGGCGGTCCTGCCCTTGCTGCTGGTCACCGGCGTTCACGCCAATGACCGGGCCTGCGACGAGTTTTATGCCCGCCTGCCCAATGTGAGCTGGGCCCTGTGCCAGGCGGCCGGCCTGCAGCCCGGCGAGGGCCGCAGCGTGAAGGGCCGCACGATCTACACGCGTGATGTGCGCCCTGCCACGACGCGCCTGCGCGTGCTGGTGATCGGCGGCATGCATGGCGACGAACTGTCATCGGCCTCGGTGGCGCTGCACTGGATCCGTCTGGCCCAGGGCTCGCCCGAGCAGATTCACTGGCGCTTCATCCCGGCGCTCAATCCCGACGGCCTGTTCGACAAGCCGGCGCGCCGCATGAACGCCAACGGGGTGGACCTGAACCGCAACTTCCCCACGCCCAACTGGGAGCGCGAGGCGGCCTTCTACTGGGAAAAACGCACCCGCAAGGACCCGCGCCGCTGGCCCGGCAAGACCCCGTTGAGCGAGCCCGAGAGCCGTTACCTGCATGACGAGATGCAGCGTTTCAAACCCAACCTGATCGTCAGCATCCATGCGCCCTATGGCGTGCTCGACTTCGACGGCCCGATCGAGCCCCCGCGCCGGCTGGGGCGGCTCTACCTGGACCAGGTGGGCATTTTTCCGGGCTCGCTGGGCAACTACGGCGGCGTGCACAAGGGTATGCCGGTGGTGACCATCGAGCTGCCCAGCGCCTTGCTGACACCACGCAATGTGGAAATCCAGCGCATGTGGACCGATCTGCACCAGTGGATGGGCGTGACCCTGGCTGGCGTGGTGGCCGAGCCGCAGGAGGCACCGCTGCAGCGCTGAAGGGCCAGCCGGCGCACGCCAAAACGCCGTCAACCGCCGGCTGGCAGCGGTGACGGCGCGTGTGAAGAGGCGTGTGGCTTAGCGGACCAGCAGTACCGGCACACCGCAGTGGGCCAGCACCTGGGTGGCGACCGAGCCCATCACCAGATTGCCCAAGGCGCCGTGCCCGTGCGAGCCCATGACCAGCAGGTCGAACTTGCCGGCGTCGGCGACCTTGGCAATGGTTTCGCCAGCGTGGCCGACTTTCCAGTTGCTCTTGGCTTCGATGCCATGGCGGGCCAGGAACTTGGAGACCGGGCCCAGCACTTTTTCGGCTTCTTCGCTGTAGTACTTGTCCACGATTTCCTTGCCGACGGCGGCGCGGGCGCGGGGCGGCAGGGTCGCCTGCACGGTGAAGATCGTGTAGCTGTTGTCGCCACTGAACAAGCCTTCGTGGGTGGTCAGGTAAGCCAGCATCTTCTTGGTGTACTCGCTGCCATCAACGGCCAGAAGAATTTTCATGGAGGTGTCCTTTCTTTTTTCGGTGAACCGGAGTGTATCGGCAGCATCGTAGATCCTATTGACCCGGGTCAATAAGAAGGGGTATTACTTATTCCGCTGCTGCGGCAGGCGCGCCAGCACTTCGCGCAACCAGGTGTGCGCCCCGCTGTGCTGCAGGCGCCGGTGCCACAGCGCATCGACGTGCACCGCCGGCACCACGAAGGGCAACTCACGCAGCACCAGCTGGTCGGCGATGCCGGTGACACTCACGAAGTGCCTCGGCAGCACGGTGAGCAGGTCGGAGGTGGCCACCACCCGGCCGGCGGTGAAGAACTGGTTGACCGTGAGTACGATGTGGCGCCGCCGGCCCAGTCCCGCCAGGGCTTCGTCGATGAAGCCATAGGGGCGGCCCGAGAAGCTGACCAGCAGGTGGCGTGCTGCGCAGTATTGGTCCAGCGTCAGTTCCTCGCGGGCCAGGGGGTGGTCGCGTCGCATCACGCAAACGTAGTTGCTGCGGTACAGGCCCTGGTGGTCGAAGGCCACCGTCTCGCCGGCCTGGGCCTGGGCCGTCAGGGACGCCAGGACCGCGGGAAAGTAGCCGATGGCCAGGTCGGCTGCCTCCTCGTCGAGCAGGCGGCGCGGGTCGCGTGTGGTCAGCGGCACGACGCGGATGGTCACGCCTGGCGCGTCCTGGTCGATGACGCTGATGAGGCCCGGGATCAACTCGGCGGCCGTCGCATCGGCCATGGCCAGCACGAAGGTGGTGGTGGCCTGGCCCGGCACGAAGCGCCCGGGCGCCAGGGTTTCCTCCAGCTGGCGCAGGGCCTGCTGCACCGTGGGCCACAGGGCCAGGGCACGCGGCGTGGGCTCCAGGCCCTGGCCTTTGCGGCGCAGCAGCTCGTCGCCCAGGGTCTCGCGCAGCCGCCGCAAGGCATTGCTCACGGCCGGCTGAGTAAGCGCAAGCTTGCTGGCAGCCTTTGTCAGGCTGCGCTCGGTCATGACCTCGTTGAATACCCGCAACAGGTTCAGGTCCAGCGTGCGGAAATTGAGTTCTGCCATGGATTCATAATATATCACCGTTATGAATAGTTGCCATCATCAAGATAAAGTTGAGTCACAGTAGTGAAAACCCTAGTATCACCCCATCGCAGCACACTCACCACGCAGGAGTTCCACCATGAACAACAGCTTCATTCACCTTGACTACTCGACCACCCATACCGGCGTGGACCGTTTCGAGCGCGCGATCAGCGCGGCAGACAGCCTGCGCAAAGGCCTGAACCCGACCCGCAGCCTGGCCGCCTTGCTGCTGGCGGCCATGGTGGCCACCCTGGTCGTGGTGGCTGATCAGCTCATGGACACCTGGGCCGACGGCCATCTGCTGGCCGCATGGGTGCTGATGTGGGTGATCGGTTTCAGCGCGCTGGCCCTGCTGGCGCCGACCGCCCGCAACGTGGCAGCACGTGTCATGCAAGGCCTGGACGGCTGGTCGCAAGGCGTGGCCCGTCGCCGCGCTGACGAGCGTCTGCTGGACTTGGCCCGCAAGGACTCCCGCGTGATGGCGGACATCCAGGCCGCTGCCAGCCGCGCCGAGAGCGACGTCGCTGGCGTGGTGGTCAGCACGACGGCTGCCCCGGTGGTGAATTACGCCGCCGCGGCACGCGTGGCACGTCTCACGCAACGTGTCTGGAACGAATAAGCTGCATCCTGCGGACCGTTCGCCGAGGTCGCGGATGAGAAAAAAGCCACCGCTTGCGGTGGCTTTTTTCGTGGGCAGGGCAAGTCCCGGTTGATAATCGGACAGCAGTTGTGGGCGGGCATCGTGGTGATGTCATGTTCTGGACATCCAGCTGCGGGTGTTTCTTCAGCAGACCAGAGATTCAGAGACACATGGGCATGACTTTTTTTATCGGTCGGACTTTGTTTGCGCGGATGCCGCCCAGCATCGTGATCAACGAACCCGTGCCACGCTGGAAAGCCATCTTGCAGAGCAGCCTCCGGGTCACGGGTGTGGTGCTGCTTTGCTCGGGGCTGTTCTACGCGGGCATGTACTTCGAGCGCTACCGGCAGGGGCTGGGTCGACCGGCCCAGGCGGCGTCCAGCCAGCCCGAACAGGCCCAGCCGGCGCCAACCCTCCCCGAAGCGGCTAAACAGGACGTGATGGCGCAGCGCCAGGTTGAAGGTCTGGACATCCAGACGCTGACCGTCGTGCGTGACAGCGGTACCCCGGGCCTGCTGCGTTATGCGTTCGCCATTTCAAACGAGGGGCGTCTTTATGAGGGGACGCTGGAATTCCTCGTGCAGGGGGTCCTGGATGGGCGCCCGACGGTCTGGACCTACCCTCCGGAAGGGCAGCGCGCCAGCGGCAAGTTCCAGATGCGGGTCGGTCGTTACCTGAAGACCGAGGGCAGCCTGCAGATGCCGGCCGGTCTGGTGCCGGAAGCGGTCGCGCTCAGGCTGCGCGAGAGTTCCGGCAGCATCCGCGCCAGCCGGGGTGTCAGCGTGGCGCCCACCGAGCAGAACTGAGGGCCGTCAGGTCACCAGCGTCTGGCGAGTCTCTCTGCCCAGCAAAAAGCCACCGCAAGCGGTGGCTTTTTTCATGTCGGCAAGAGTGGGATCAGCCGGCGGTCAGCAGCTTTTCAATGCGCTGGCGGGTGTCACGCAGGGCCTTGGGCAGGCGGGCGTCGATCTGCTCGAACAGTGTGTCGTGCAGCTTGAGTTCGGCAAGCCACTGCTGCTTGTCGATGCTCGTGACGGCGTGGAACTGCTCGGGCGTGAAGTCCAGGCCCTTCCAGTTGACTTCGTCGTAGCTCGGCGTCAGACCGTAGAAGTGCTCCTTGCCCTGGACCTCGTCCTCGATGCGGTCGATCATCCACTTGAGCACGCGCATGTTTTCGCCGTAACCGGGCCAGACGAACTTGCCGTCCTCACCCTTGCGGAACCAGTTGGTCGTGAAGATGGACGGCAGGCGACCGCCCTGTGCGGCAACCTTCTCGCCCAGGTTGAGCCAGTGCTGGAAGTAGTCGCCCATGTGGTAGCCCGTGAAGGGCAGCATGGCAAACGGGTCGCGGCGCACCACGCCCTGCTGGCCGATGATGGCGGCGGTGGTTTCAGAGCCCATGGTGGCGGCCATGTAGACGCCCTCCACCCAGTTGCGGGCCTCGGTCACCAGCGGGACGGTGTTGGAGCGGCGGCCGCCGAAGATGAAGGCGTCGATCGCCACGCCCTTGGGGTTGTCCCACTCGGGGTCCAGCGCCGGGTTGTTGCTGGCGGACACGGTGAAGCGCGAGTTCGGGTGGGCGGCCTTGGCGCCCGTTTCCCTGGCGATCTGCGGCGTCCAGTCCTTGCCCTGCCAGTCGATGGCGTGGGCTGGCGGCTCGCCGTCCATGCCCTCCCACCAGACGTCGCCGTCGTCGGTCAGCGCCACGTTGGTGTAGATCACATCGCTCTTGAGCGACTCCATGCAGTTCGGGTTGGTCTTGTAGTTGGTGCCCGGGGCCACGCCGAAGTAGCCGGCTTCCGGGTTGATGGCGTACATGCGGCCGTCCTTGCCCGGCTTGACCCAGGCAATGTCGTCGCCGATGGTCGTGACCTTCCAGCCTTCGAAGCCCTTGGGAGGCACCAGCATGGCGAAGTTGGTCTTGCCGCAGGCGCTGGGGAAGGCTGCCGCAACGTGGTATTTCTTGCCCTTGGGATTGGTCACGCCCAGGATCAGCATGTGTTCGGCCAGCCAGCCTTCGTCGCGGCCCATGTTGGAGGCGATGCGCAGCGCAAAACATTTCTTGCCCAGCAGCGCGTTGCCGCCGTAGCCGGAACCGTAGGACCAGATCTCGCGCGTCTCGGGGTAGTGCACGATGTACTTGGTCTGGTTGCAGGGCCAGCTGCTGTCCTGCTGGCCCGCGGCCAGAGGGGCGCCCACGGTGTGCATGGCCGGCACGAAATCGCCGTCGGTGCCCAGCACCTCATAGACCGCCTTGCCCATGCGGGTCATGAGTTTCATGTTGACGGCCACGTAGGCGCTGTCGGAGAGCTCGACGCCAATGTGGGCGATTTCGCTGCCCAGCGGGCCCATGGAGAAGGGCACCACGTACATGGTGCGGCCCTTCATGCAGCCGTTGAAGAGGGCGGGCGTGCCGTCGGCCTTGCCGTACTGCATCAGCGCGCGCATTTCGGTGGGGTCGATCCAGTTGTTGGTCGGGCCGGCGTCATCCTTGCGGGCCGAGCAGATGAAGGTGCGGTCTTCCACGCGCGCCACATCGCTGGCGTCGGAGCGGCACAGGTAGCTGTTGGGGCGCTTGGCGTCGTTGAGCCGGGTGAAGGTGCCGGCCTGGACCAGCTGCTCGCACAGGCGCTGGTACTCCTCGTCGCTGCCGTCGCACCAGTAGATGGCGTCGGGTTTGCACAGGGCGGCCATGTCGGCCACCCAGGCCAGCAGCCGGGCGTGTTTCACATGGCTGGGGGCATTGAGGTGCAGGCCTTGCATCACGGGAGAATTCATGGATTAGGCTCCTGGTTATGGTGATATTTTCAGAACCGGCCCGCGCGGCTTGGCCCGCAGCTTCCGGATAATCCCTGGCACCCGCAACCCCAAGGGGCGGCCGACGCCGGTGTGCGGGCCATTGTATGAACTGGACCCCGAGTTACATTCAGGTTACGAGCAAAACCCATGCAAAGCATGCATAACTTTATGCCGCACCAAAGCGAGACCTCCGAAGCAGGCCCGGACCTGCGACGCCGGCACTGCCTGGGTCTGCTGGCCATGGGCCTGACGATGCCGACCGCCTGGGCGAGCCAGCCTGTGATGCGGGTCGCCGCGGCGAGCGACCTGAAGTTTGTACTGGCTCAGCTTTTGGATGCCTTCCAGAGAGAAACGGGGCTCAGGGTCGAGGTCAGTTTTGGATCGTCCGGCAACTTTGCGCGCCAGATCCGGCAAGGCCTGCCCGTGCATCTTTTCATGTCGGCCGACGAGGGCTGGGTCCTGCAACTGGTTGAGGCAGGCTTGACGCGGCGTTTGCCAGACGGCTTGCCGGATCGCGGCGTGGTCTACGGCCTGGGGCGGATCGCGCTGATCGTTCCGGCGGCCTCGACGCTGCAGCTGGACCAGGAACTCAAGGGCTTGCAGGCGGGGTGGTCGCAGGTGGGCAAGTTCGCGATCGCGAATCCCGAGCACGCACCCTATGGTCGGGCCGCGCAGGAAGCACTGGAGAAGCTGGGCGTGTGGCGCGTGGCAAAAACCAGGCTGGTGCTGGGCGAGAACATTGCCCAGGCCACCCAGTTCGTTACCACCGGCGCCGCCCAAGCCGGCATCACGGCGCAGGCTCTGGCCCTGGCACCGGAGGTGGCACGCCAGGTGCGGTACATCGTCCTTCCGGAAAGCCTGCACCAGCCCATGCGCCAGCGCATGGTGCTGCTGAAAGATGCCCCCCCTGAAGCCGAGCGCTTCTATGCCTACCTCCAGACGCCGTCGGCTCAGGCGGTGTTCCGGCGATATGGCTTCATGGTCTGAAGCTGAAGAGCGGCCGGACATAATCGGCGCATGGATTACCAGGCCGCCCGCGTTTCCCTGCTGCTTGCCGCGGCCACCGCGCTGCTGCTGTTGCCGCCGGGCCTGTGGCTGGCGCGCTGGCTGGCGCTGAGTGACTGGCGCGGCAAGCCGCTGGTGGAGGCGCTGCTCATGCTGCCACTACTGCTGCCGCCCACGGTGATCGGCTTTTACCTGCTGCTGGCTTTTGGCCAGGGCTCGGCGCTCGGCGCCTGGCTGGGCTCGGCGCTGAACCTGCGCCTGGTCTTCAGTTTCGAGGGCTTGCTGCTGGCCAGTGTGCTGGTGAACCTGCCCTTCATGGTGCAGCCTATCCAGCGCGCTTTTGCCGCCTTGCCGCACAGCCTGCGAGAAGCGGCCTGGGTCTCGGGCCTGAGTGTGTGGCAGACCTTCTGGCGCATCGAATTGCCCTTGGCCTGGCCCGGCCTGCTCGCCGGTGTGGCCTTGACGGTGGCGCACACCCTGGGCGAATTCGGCGTGGTGCTGATGGTGGGCGGGAGTATTCCGGGCGAGACGCGCACCCTGAGTGTGGCCATCTATGACCGGGTGCAGGCTTTCGACCTGGGCGGCGCGCACAGCATGGCGCTGGCGCTGGTGCTGTTCTCGCTGCTGGCGCTGGCGCTGGTCTTTGCCGCCGATCGCCGGCAGGCCGCGGCACGCAGTCTGCAGGAGCGTTGATGCGCAGGCTCCAGGTCCGGCTGCAGAACCAGGCACCCATGCCGCTGGCGGCCGAATTCGAGTGCGAGGCCGGCGAGCTGATTGCGCTGGTCGGCCCTTCGGGCAGCGGCAAGACCTCGCTGTTGCGCGCGGTCGCCGGCCTGCTGCGCGCGCCGCAGTTGCAGGGCACGGTCCAGGTCGGTGAACAGTACTGGTTTGACAGCACGCGCGGCATTCATCTGACACCGCAGCAGCGCCGTGTGGGGCTGGTGTTCCAGCACTACGCCCTGTTCCCGCACCTCAGCGCGCTTGAAAACGTGGCCGTGGCGTGTCCGTCCCATCTGGACATCCGGCAGGACGCCTCGCTGCGCGCGCTGTTCGAACGGCTGGGCCTGGCCGGGCTGGAACACCGGCGGCCGGCCCAGCTCTCAGGCGGCCAGCAGCAGCGCGTGGCGCTGGCGCGGGCCCTGCGCCGCATCCTGCGCCCGCAGGATGGTGCGGTGGAACAGGGCGGGGTGCTGTTGCTCGATGAGCCTTTCTCCGCGGTGGATGCGCCGACACGCCAGACGCTCTATCGCGAACTTGCCGCCTTGCGCCAGCAGGTCTCCACGCCCATGGTGCTGGTCACGCACGATTTGTCGGAAGCGCGTCGCCTGGCAGATCGCGTCGTGATCGTCGACGCCGGAACCACCCTGCAAAGCGGGACACCGGAGCGGGTGTTTGCCAGCCCGCGTAATGCCCGCGTGGCCGACCTGGTGGGGATCCAGAACCACTTCCGCGGCCGCTTCCGGCGTTTACCTGGCGACCAGGGCGTGCTGCGCTGGGAGGGGCGGGACGATGCCGGGCTGGATCTGCAGGTGATCGACAAGCACCGCCTGGACGACGGCGTGGCCGTGACCTGGGTGCTGGCGGGTGAGCACGTGGACGTGCTGCGGGCGGATGCGCCGCAGCCGGATGGCGACACGCACAACCTGCTGCCTTGCGAACTGGTGGAGGTGCTGGCCCTGGGCGAAACCAGCCTGTGCACGCTGGTGCCCGAGAGATTGCCGTCGGAGAAGCTGACGCTCAACCTGTCGACCGCTCAACTGCGGCGACTGGGATCGGACGTGGGGGGGAAACTGCTGGTGCAGATCCCCCGGCAGGGGATCCACATCATGCCGCAGCGCACGGGTGGATGAAGCGCCGCGCACGGCGGGAGTTGTGCAGACCTTCCTTAGGCCATGAAAACGGCGATGAAGGCGAGCAGGAAAATCATCAGGCCGCCCAGCACAGGGATGACCACCGGTGCCGAATGCACGATGTTCTCGATGGGATCGTCGGACTGGGACGGCTCGTGGGACATGGTATTTCCTCAATAGACGGATAAACGACAGCACGCATTTTACATCGCGAGCCCGACCCCGCCCGGGGCAGGCAACCGGCGAGCGTGTACCTGAGTGCTGCAGAAGTCAAGCACCATCAGGCTGGGGGGTCTTGGCGGGCCGGGTCTTCCCAGCGGGCGTGGTCTGCGCTATCGTGAAGGCGTCCAGGGAGCAGGTCCTGATGGAGGGCATTGCATGGTCAAGCGATTGACGATCGACAAGGCATACGGGCCCTTGCTGGCCTCACCCGGCCTGCGCGATGCGCCGGTGCTGGACCTGATGTGCTCGCATTTCGTACTGACCCTGGTGAGCCGCATGGGTGGCGCCTTCAACGCGCGGCGCGACCTGCACGGCGTGATCGACCTGGCGGGCCGGCACCTGGTCTGGCCGCAGCCGGTGCTGCAACGTCTGCGTGACTACCTCGCCTGGCGCTGCGCCGGCAACGAGCACTGGACTGGTCACGAAAACCTGGACATGGAGGGCTTCCTGGCGCGTTACGGCGACTGGCGCGGGCCTTACGAGGAAGGCACGCTGTTCTTCTACCTGGACGACTACGCCAAAAGCCAGCCGCGTGATCTGCTGGCGGTGCTGGGCGCCACTGGCGACTGGCTGCGCCAGACGCTGAAGAAGCAGTCTACGCTGGTGCAGAAGAACATCGATGCCCTCGCCAAGCTGCTGCAGCTCAACCAGGCCGAGCGCGCGCTGCTGCTTTACGGAACGCTGACGCGCTACCAGCGCGAGTTGCGCAGCCTGCTGGTGGAGTTCAAGGTCAACAATGCCGCCGAGGCCTACGCCGTCATCGCCGAAGTGGCCGGCGTCAAGGCCGAAGAGGTGGGCGAGGCGCTGCGCACCGGCTCAAGGCTGGAGCGCATCGGCCTGGTCGACAACCTGATCTCCGAGCACAACATCACCGACCTGGCGGACCTGATGAAGGTCAGCGAGAAGCTGCCGCCAGTGCTCATGCGTGCCTACCGCGACCAGGCCGAGCTGATGGCCGTTTTCACCCGTCCGGCGAGCAAGAGCGGCCTGGCGCTGGAGGACTTTGCCTTCGTCGGCGAGGAGGCCCAGATGCTCACGACCCTGCTGCGCAACGCCGTGGCGCGGCGCGAGGTCGGCGTCAACGTGCTGCTCTACGGTCCGCCGGGTACAGGCAAGACCGAGCTGGCTAAGGTGGCGGCTCAGGCCGCGGGGCTGGAGCTCTTCGAGGTGGAATACGCTGATCGCGAAGGTAATTCGCTCAGCGGGCGCGAGCGCTACCGCTCGCTGCAGATCGCGCAGGTCTTCCTCAAGGGCAGTGCGCAATCGGCCCTGCTGTTCGATGAGGTGGAAGACGTCTTCCCACCGATCTCCAGCGAGGCGGCCCAGCTGCTGGTGCGCGCCGAGAAGTCCGGGGTGCCGGCGTCCAGCAGTGTCAGCGGCAAGGCCTGGGTCAACCAGATCCTGGAATCCAATGCCGTGCCGACCGTCTGGGTGACCAACCGCATCGAGCAAATCGACCCGGCCTTCCGGCGCCGTTTTGCCTACCACCTGGAGTTGAAATCGCCGCCACCCGGTGCGCGCGAACAGCTGGTGCACCGGGCCCTGGAGGGAGTGGTCGTGTCCGACGCCTTTGTGGCCCGCCTGGTGGCGCGCAAGGGGCTGACCCCGGCCCAGATCCACACGGCGGTGCGTTTTGCCGGCCTGGTCGTGCCGGCGCCCGAAGCGGCGAACGCCCAGGGCGGGCTGGAGGCGCTGATCGAACGGCAGTTGCGCAATGCCGATCTGGCCCTGGGCAGCCGGCGCGAAAACGCACCGGCGCGTCCGCAGGACACGCACTACGACTTGGCCCTGCTGAACGTGGAGAGTCGTTTCGAGTTGCCGCGAATGGTGCAGGCCTTGCAGACGCGCGGCCACGGCAGCCTGTGCTTCTATGGCCCGCCCGGCAGCGGCAAGACCGCGCTCGCCGCCCATCTGGCCGAGCAGATGGGGCGGCCGCTGATGATCCGCCAGGCCAGCGACCTGGTCAGCAAGTTCATTGGTGAGACCGAGCAGAACATGGCGGCCATGTTCGCCGAGGCCGAGGTCGAGAACGCCGTGCTCTTGCTGGACGAGGCCGACAGTTTTTTGCAGGACCGCCGTGGCGCGCAGCGCACCTACGAGGTGACCGAGGTCAACGAGATGCTGCAGGGCATGGAGCGGCACACAGGGGTCTTCATCTGTACGACCAACCTGTTCGACCGCATCGACCAGGCGGCGCTGCGGCGTTTCACCTTCAAGATCCGCTTCAAGCCGCTGGCGCGTGAGCAGCGCCACACCATGTTCGTGACCGAGGCCCTGGGCGGGCAGGCCGAGCAACTCAGCCCCGCGTTGCAGCACCGGCTGGACTTGCTGGACCAGCTTTGCCTGGGCGATTTTGCTGCGGTGCAGCGTCAGGCCGGCATCCTGGGGGACGGCTTCGATGCGCTGGAGTTCCTGGAACAACTCGAGGCGGAGCACCGCATCAAACCCGAAGTCCGGGAAAGCCGCAGCGTCGGTTTCATGCAATAACCCCCAAAAGCTCGGGGGCTTGTTGCGACTGGATACCTCCGACCGGCCGGGTCCAGCGGGTCTATGTCAACCGTTTGCATGGCTCAGGCGTCATAGGTGCATGGCGGGCGCCGGAATAAGCCGCCGGGACGGTCCCGGCAAGATCACGAAGTCGTTGGAGCCCGCAAGCAGAGGACTGTTATGACCATGCGCAAAGACATCATCAAAGTGCCGGAAAAAGGCACTTACAAGTGGCAGCTTTTCAAGCAGTGGACCGACGAGTTCCGCCAGACCCAGGCGGACCATGTGGCCTACATTGCCCTGCATCTGGCCGGCGTGCTGGAGCCCTGCCGCACCAAGTTCGACAAGCTCATGCAGCACCACCGCAAGCAGCTGTGCGACATCTCCAAGGTGCAGCGCCACAGCCGCGCCATCGAGCGCCTGCAGAACACCATGTCGGCCGCGGCCATGTCCTACGAAAGCAATTTCCGCCGCCACTGAGCGGAAAACCAGGGCGTCGGCAGGCAGCCCTTCACGCGCCTTCTGCCACCACCCGCAACACATCGGCGCCGTAAGCTTCCAGCTTCTTGGCGCCGATGCCGCTGATGCCCTGCAAATCTTCCAGGGTCCGGGGTTGGCGCCGCGCAATCTCCGCCAGCGTGGCGTCGTGGAAAATCACATAAGCCGGCAGGTTGTGCTCGCGTGCCACCTCGGCCCGCCAGGTCTTGAGGTTAATATAACGCACCTGGTCGTCCACCCCCAGCGCCTGTGCTGCCGGTGCCAGGGCGCCGCTGCGGCGACTGCGTTTCGCTGAAGGTGTCGCCACGGATTCGCGCAGCTGCACCTTCACGTCCCCCTTGAGTACGGCCCGGGACCCGTCCGTCAGCCGCAGGGTATTGAACATGCCGCCGTCCACCGCGACTGCGCCGATCGCGATCAGCTGGCGCAGCACCGCCCGCAGCTCGCTCTCGCTCGCTTCCTTGGCGATGCCGAAGGTGCTCAACTGCTCGTGCCCGTACTGGGCCACTTTCTCCGTCTGTTTGCCTCGCAGGATGTCCATCATGTGGCCGGCGCCGAAGCTGATGCCGCTGGCCTGCTGTACGCGGTAGATGCAGGAGAGCAGCTTGCGCGCCAGTTCGCTGCCGTCCTGTACGGCCGGCGGATGCAGACAGTTGTCGCAGTTGCCGCAGGGCTCGCTTTTCTCGCCGAAGTAGCCCAGCAGCCGAACCCTCCGGCAGTCGGTCGCCTCGGCCAAGGCGAGCAGGGCATCAAGCTTGCCGCGCATGACCTGTTTGAAGTGCTCACCAGCCGGGCTCTCGTCGATCATGCGGCGCTGGTTCACCACGTCCTGCAGGCCATACGCCATCCAGGCGTCGGCGGCCGCGCCGTCGCGCCCGGCGCGCCCGGTCTCCTGGTAGTAGCCTTCGATGTTCTTGGGCATGTCCAGATGGGCGACGAAGCGCACGTCGGGCTTGTCGATGCCCATGCCGAAGGCGATGGTCGCCACCATGACCAACCCTTCCTCGCGCAGGAAACGGTTCTGGTTCTGCTGCCGCACCGCCTGATCCAGGCCGGCGTGGTAGGGCAGGGCCGCGATGCCTGCTTCGACCAGGGACTGGGCCACGTCCTCCACGCGCTTGCGCGACTGGCAGTAGACGATGCCGGCATCCCCCGCGTGCTCGCGTTCGATGAAACGCAGCAACTGCGTCAGCGCGTCCTTTTTCTCGACAATGGTGTAGCGGATGTTGGGCCGGTCGAAGCTGCTGACGAACTGCTGCGCTTCCTCGAGCTGCAGGCGCTCCAGGATGTCGGCGCGCGTCAGCGCGTCGGCCGTGGCGGTCAGCGCAATGCGCGGCACGCCGTGGTAGCGTTCGTGCAGCACCGTCAGCGCCCGATATTCGGGCCGGAAGTCGTGGCCCCACTGGCTCACGCAGTGCGCCTCGTCGATGGCGAACAGGGCCACCTGGCCGCGCTCGGCCATGGCGTCGAGCTGGGCGAGGAAGCGCGGGGTGGTGACACGCTCGGGCGCCGCGTACAGCAGGGTCAGCTCACCGCGCAGCAGGCGCTTTTCGACCTGCGCGGCCTCATCGCCCGAAAGGCTGGAGTTAAGGAAGGCGGCCTCCACACCCGCTTCGTGCAGGGCGCCGACCTGGTCGTGCATGAGGGCGATCAGCGGCGAGATGACGATGGCGGTGCCGTGCCCCGCCTGCTGCCGCGCGATGGCAGGGACCTGGTAACACAGGGACTTGCCGCCGCCCGTGGGCATGAGCACCAGCGCGTCGCCGCCGCCCACCACATGCTCGACGATCGCCTGTTGCGGGCCGCGGAAGGACTCGTAGCCGAAGACGCGGCGCAGGATGTCCTGGGGGGACAAGACGGAGCTTGCGTTCAATTCAGGACCGCGTGGGGCGGAGCTGCGCGGACGGGTTGCTCACATCTGTTCCCAGGGCAGGCCGTCAAAGCGCCAGCCATTGAGGGTGGAGCGTTTGAAATGGTCGTCCAGGTCGCCTTCGAAGCCGTGCAGCACGTTGTAGAGCCCGCTGAAGCCGGCCTGCGCCAGGGCCTGTCCGGCATCGAGCGTGCGCTTGCCGCTGCGGCACAGGAGCACCACCGGGCGGCTCTTGTCGCCACCGGCCTCGCGCTCGACAGCGGCCACAAAACCGGTCGGATCCGGCGTCAGGTCCGGGTACTCGTACCAGGGGATGTTGATCACGCCCGGGGGGCGCCCGACATAGAGGGACTCGATTTCCATGCGCACGTCGACGAACAGCGCTGTCGGCTGCTGCTGCAGGAACTCCCAGGCTTCCTTGGGCAAGAGGTGTTTCATGGGGCTCTATTGTCCCGGGTTTTGGGCCGGTACCGGGGTCTACAGGGCGGCCTTTCTACAATAGAGGGTTATGAAGCCGCTGAACTACACCCGCGCCCAAACCCTGCCCGGTATCCTGGCCCGCCGCATCGCCGTCCTGGATGGCGCGATGGGCACCATGATCCAGCGCTTTAAGCTGAACGAGGCGCAGTACCGGGGGGAGCGCTTCCAGGACTTCCACAAGGATGTCAAGGGCAACAACGAGTTGCTGTCTCTGACCCGCCCGGACATCATCCGCGACATCCACGAGGGGTACCTGGCCGCCGGGGCCGATCTGGTCGAGACCAACACTTTTGGCGCCACCACGGTGGCCCAGGCCGACTACGACATGGCGCACCTGGCGCGCGAGATGAACCTGGCCTCGGCACGCATCGCGCGCGAAGCCTGCGACAAGTTCAGCACGCCCGACCATCCGCGTTTCGTCGCCGGGGCCCTGGGCCCGACGCCCAAGACCGCCAGCATCAGCCCGGACGTAAACGACCCCGGCGCGCGCAACATCAGTTTCGAGGAATTGCGCGCAGCCTACTACGAGCAGGTCGAGGCCCTGGTCGAGGGCGGCGCCGACGTGCTGCTGGTGGAAACCATCTTCGACACGCTCAACGCCAAGGCGGCGCTGTTCGCCATCGACGAGTATTTCGAGGCCTCCGGTGAACGTCTGCCGCTGATCATCAGCGGCACCGTGACCGATGCCTCGGGCCGCATCCTCAGCGGCCAGACCGTCACCGCCTTCTGGCACAGCGTGCGCCACGCCCGCCCGCTGGCCGTGGGCCTGAACTGCGCGCTGGGCGCGGCGCTGATGCGACCCTACATCCAGGAGCTGGCCAAGGTGGCCGGTGACACCTACATCAGCTGCTACCCGAACGCTGGCTTGCCCAATCCCATGAGCGAAACCGGTTTCGACGAGACGGCCGACGTCACCAGCCGCCTGTTGCGCGAGTTTGCGGCCGAAGGCCTGGTCAATATCGTGGGCGGCTGCTGCGGCACCACACCGGAGCACATCGGTGCCATCCACGATGCTGTGGCGCCGCTGCCCACGCGCGTGCTGGGCAGCGGCGGCCCTTTCTACCGTGAAGCCGCCTGAAACTGCGGCGGCTTGATCCCCAGACTTGCTGGGGAAATGCGACAAGCGGCACAATCGTGGCTCCCATCAAGGGGAGTAGTCAAGCAGACCACCGGGCGTGCATGCCCGCGTAGTCTGCGGGGGTCACGTCAATACGCCGCTGGAAACCAGCGGCCGGGGCCCCCGGCCAACCGCATTGCAAGCGGGTGGTTCGGCAAGACCTTGCGGGTGTTCTTCAACACTGGCAAAAGAGGTCTTGTTCATGGAAAGCATTGCGCCACTCTGGCTGTGGATCGTTTTTGTCGCCTTCGTCCTGGCGGCACTCTTCGTCGATTTCGTTGTCCTCAAGAAGCAGGGCGCCCATGCGGTGGGCGTCAAGGAGGCGTTTAACTGGTCGCTCGTCTGGATCGCCCTGAGCTTCCTCTTCAACGGCCTGTTTTGGTGGGCGGTGCTTGAAACCTCGGGTTCGCGCGAGCTCGCCAACGAGAAGTCGCTCGAATTCCTGACCGGCTACCTCATCGAGAAAAGCCTGGCGGTCGACAACATCTTCGTCTTCCTGATGATCTTCACCTACTTCGCGGTGCCTCCGGCTTACCAGAAGCGGGTGCTGATGATCGGCATCATCGGCGCCATCGTGCTGCGCACGGTGATGATCCTGGTTGGCAGCTGGCTGCTGACGCAGTTCCACTGGATCCTCTACGTCTTCGGCGGTTTCCTGGTACTCACCGGCATCAAGATGTGGTGGGCCGCCGGCAAGGAAGGCAGCCTGGACGACAACCCGGCCCTCAAGCTCCTGCGCCGCGTGATGCCGGTGAGCCGCGAGTTCGACGGCGAAAAGTTCTGGACCTTTGAAAACGGCAAACGTATCGCCACGCCGCTGCTGATGGTGGTGATGCTGGTGGGCCTGACCGACGTGATCTTCGCGGTGGACTCTATCCCCGCCATCTTCGCGATCACGCAGGATCCCTTCATCGTGCTGACCAGCAATGTGTTTGCCATCCTGGGCCTGCGTGCCATGTTCTTTCTGCTGCAGGCGGTGGCCAGCCGCTTCCATCTGCTGAACTACGGGCTGGCCGTGATCCTGGTCTTCATCGGCACCAAGATGATGCTGATCGATCTCTTCAAGATCCCGGTGGCGGTTTCGCTGGCCGTGGTGGTGGGCATCCTGGCCGTGACCATGTTCTGGAGCGTGCGCACCTCCTCCAGGCAGCCGGCGGACAAACGGGTAAGCTAAGGGCGCGGGCCCGGTCAGGGCCTGAAGCCCTTACCCATGCAGATCGAAGAACTGCGCCGGCGCCTGCGGGCGCTCGGCGCCAACCCCCGTCACGAGCATCGCGTGCTGCGCCTGTGGTCGCAGGCTCTGCCGCAGACCCATGGCAGCCGGCCGATCGAAAATTTCCTGCCCACCACGCTCAGGCAGGCCTTGCCGGAGCTCGAGCATGAGCTGGCGGCACTGGCGACCGTGCATTCGGAGCACCCGGGCGAGGACGGTTCGCAACGCCGCGTCGTGGCGCTGGCCGACGGCCAGCTGGTGGAAAGCGTGCACATGCCCCCAGGCCGCACACCGGCCTTGTGTGTCTCCACCCAGGTCGGCTGTGCGGTGGGCTGTGTGTTCTGCATGACCGGCACCACGGGGCTGATCCGCCAGCTCGGCAGCGCCGAGATCGTGGCCCAGGTGGCGTTGGCGCGCCAGCACCGCCCGGTCCAGCGCGTCGTCTTCATGGGCATGGGCGAACCGGCGCACAACCTGGACAACGTGCTCGAAGCCATCGAGCTGCTGGGCACGGCCGGCAATATCGGCCACAAGAACCTGGTCTTCTCTACCGTCGGTGATCCGCGGGTGTTCGAGGCACTGCCGCAGGGTCGCGTGAAGCCGGCCTTGGCGCTCTCCCTGCACAGCACCCGCGCCGAACTGCGCGCCCGCCTGCTGCCGCGTGCGCCACGCATGTCGCCCGAAGAACTGGTGGATGCGGGCGAACGCTATGCCCGAGCCAGCGGTTACCCCATCCAGTACCAGTGGACGCTGCTCGAAGGCATCAACGACACGGATGAGGAAGTCGAGGGTCTGGTGCGCCTGCTGCACGGTAAATACGCCATCCTCAACCTGATTCCCTACAACTCGGTCGAGGGCATGCCCTACCGTCGGCCGGATGCGGCCCGTGCGACCGAACTGGCGCGCCGTCTGCACCAGCGCGGCATCCTGACCAAGCTGCGCCAGTCGGCCGGCCAGGACGTGGACGGCGGCTGCGGCCAGCTGCGGGCGCGGTCGGCACCGCCCGCGCGTGTGATTCCCTTGCACCCCGCGTGAGCCGGTGATGACCTGCGGGTGGTTCATTAACAACAATGCCTGAGCCAGCGCAGCTGCCTGGCTTGGGTGTTTGCTGTCTCTATGGAAGAATCCTTCTCGATTGTTTTGTGTCGCAAAGAGGGGGGGGTAAATATGAAAAGCTGGTTGATCGCTTGCATGATCGTGACGTCGGCCATGGCCGCGCAGGCCGAGGCGCCCAGGCTGCGTCTTTATGGAAGCGTGGGCCATGGTTTCGGCGGGGATGCGTTGGTGAAAGGTACCTGGACTAATGGCGAGCCTTGGGATCTTCGGGCCGGTAGTGGCCCGGTGCTGGCCGTGGGGGCTGATGTCAGGATTGCCGACCGCATCACGATCCAGGGCAGCGTAGGCCATCAGCGCAACAGCATTGACGGGACGAATGGCAATGTTGCCTTTGCCCGTGTGCCGGTCGAGCTGCTGGGTTTTTATGCTGTGACGCAGCAGTTTCGCCTGGGGCTCGGGGTGCGCCAGTCGCAAAGTGCCAAGGTGGTAGGGGGTGGCGTAGCGTCAAGCGTCTACCGGACTTACGACAGCTCGGCAGGTGCCGTGCTGGAGGCGCAATATCTTTTCAGCGTGCCCTCCACATCTGACCGGGCGCCCGTCCTGGGCGTGCAACTGCGTCTCATCACCGAGGGCTATACGCAGAACAACGGTGGCGCAGGCGCCGAGAAGATCAGCGGCAACCATGTGGCGGCGGGCCTGGTGTTCTATTACTGACGCCGACGGGGCCAGATGATGGCCTCGTCATCAGACTGTACGGGCACGGCATAGCCGGCCGAGGTAAAATCGTTCGCTCCAAGGAGCGTTGCAGCGGCACACCCGTGCTGTCAGGCTTGGAATTCCCAACGACGCTCACCTGTTTTGTGTTTTTCACCAGGTGAGCCGCATGTCCGAAACCTCCGTTCCCCCCATGAAGCTGTCCGGCCTAGAGCCGGTGCTCATCGGCGCCGACAGCCTCTTCGTCAACATCGGCGAACGCACCAACGTCACCGGCTCCAAGGCGTTTGCACGCATGATCCTCAACGGCCAGTTCGAGGAGGCGCTGGCGGTGGCGCGCCAACAGGTGGAAAACGGCGCCCAGGTGATCGACATCAACATGGACGAGGCCATGCTCGACAGCCAGGCCGCCATGGTGCGTTTCCTGAACCTGATCGCCAGCGAACCCGACATCGCGCGCGTGCCCATCATGATCGACTCTTCCAAATGGAGCGTGATCGAGGCCGGCCTGCGCTGCATCCAGGGCAAGGGCATCGTGAATTCCATCTCCATGAAAGAGGGTGTCGAGGAGTTCACGCGCCAAGCGCGACTGGTCAAGCGCTATGGTGCAGCGGCCGTGGTGATGGCTTTCGACGAGAAAGGCCAGGCCGACACCTACGCGCGCAAGATCGAGATCTGCGAGCGGGCCTACCGTATCCTGGTCGACGAGGTCGACTTTCCGCCGGAAGACATCATCTTCGATCCCAACATCTTTGCCATCGCCACCGGCATCGAGGAACACAACAACTACGCGGTCGATTTCATCGAGGCCACGAGCTGGATCAAGCACCACCTGCCTGGCGCCAAGGTCTCGGGCGGTGTCTCCAACGTTTCCTTCAGCTTCCGCGGCAACGACCCGGTGCGCGAGGCCATTCATACCGTGTTCCTGTACCACGCCATCAAGGCGGGTATGGACATGGGCATCGTCAACGCCGGCATGGTGGGCGTCTACGACGACCTGGAGCCCGCTTTGCGTGAGCGCGTGGAAGACGTGGTGCTGAACCGCCGGCCCGACGCGGGTGAGCGCCTGGTCGAGATCGCTGAAACCGCCAAGGGCGCGGCCAAGGACGACAGCAAGAAGAACGAATGGCGTGCCGGCACGGTGGCGCAGCGACTGAGCCATGCGCTGGTGCACGGCATCACCGACCACATCACCACCGACACCGAGGAGGCCTACCAGGCCATCCTGGCCAAAGGCGGGCGCCCGCTTCACGTGATTGAAGGCCCGTTGATGGACGGCATGAACATCGTGGGCGACCTGTTCGGTGCTGGCAAGATGTTCCTGCCCCAGGTGGTCAAGAGCGCGCGCGTGATGAAGCAGGCCGTGGCCCACCTGATTCCCTATATCGAGGAAGAGAAGCGCCAGCAGGAAGCTGCGGGCCAGGACGTGCGCGCCAAGGGCAAGATCGTGATCGCCACCGTCAAGGGCGACGTGCATGACATTGGTAAGAACATCGTCACGGTTGTGCTCCAGTGCAACAACTTCGAGGTCATCAACATGGGGGTCATGGTGCCCTGCCACGAGATCCTGGCCATGGCCAAGGTCGAGGGCGCGGACATCGTGGGTCTGTCGGGCCTCATCACCCCGAGCCTGGAGGAGATGCAGTACGTGGCCGCCGAGATGCAGAAGGACGACCACTTCCGCATCCGCAAGATTCCCTTGCTGATCGGGGGTGCCACCACCAGCCGCGTGCACACGGCCGTGAAGATCGCGCCGCACTACGAAGGCCCGGTGGTCTACGTGCCGGATGCCTCGCGCAGCGTGAGCGTGGCCCAAGGCCTGCTGAGCGACCAGGCAGCGCAGTACATCGCCGATCTGAACACCGATTACGACAAGGTGCGCCTGCAGCACGCCAACAAGAAGCAGACGCCCCTCTGGTCGCTGGACAAGGCACGTGCCAACAAGACGCCCATGGCCTGGGACGGCTATGCACCGGTGAGGCCGAAGTTCATCGGCCGGCGTGTGTTCAAGAACTTCGACCTGGCCGAACTCGCCAGATACATCGACTGGGGCCCCTTCTTCCAGACCTGGGACCTGGCCGGCCCCTTCCCAGCCATCCTGAAGGATGAGGTTGTGGGTGCGGAGGCGCAACGCGTCTTTTCTGATGGCAAGCGCATGCTGCAGCGCTTGATCGAAGGCCGCTGGCTCACGGCCAACGCCGTGCTGGGCCTTTACCCGGCCAACAGCGTGGACGATGACGACATCGAGCTGTATACCGACGAGAGCCGAAAGCACGTGGCCATGACCTGGTATGGCCTGCGCCAGCAGACCGAAAAGCAGATGATCGACGGGGTCATGCGCCCGAGCCGCTGCCTGGCCGACTTCGTGGCGCCAAAGGGAGCGTCGGCGGATTACGTGGGTGTGTTCGCGGTCACGGCCGGCATCGGCGTCGAGAAGAAGGAGAAGTATTTCATGGACGACCATGACGACTACTCCGCGATCATGCTCAAGGCCTTGGCCGACCGCCTGGCCGAGGCCTATGCCGAATGCCTGCACCACCGCGTGCGCACCGACCTCTGGGGCTATGCAACGGGTGAGCAGCTCAGCAACGAGGACATGATCGCCGAGAAGTACCAGGGCATTCGCCCGGCCCCAGGTTACCCGGCCTGTCCGGACCACAGCGTCAAGCGCGAGATGTTCGAACTGCTGCAGTGCGAGGAGATCGGCATGGGCATCACCGAGAGCCTGGCCATGACACCGGCGGCCAGCGTCAGCGGCTTCTACCTCGCGCACCCGCAGAGCGCATATTTCAACGTAGGCCGTATCGGCGACGACCAGTTGCACGACCTCGCGCGCCGTCGGGGCATGAGCGAGCAGCAACTCCAGCGTCTGCTGGCGCCCAATCTCTGAGCCCCCTGCGTTTCGCTTCTTTACGCAGTTTTACACCTGCGACGGCGCTGCGTCGCACGACGCTGTCTACCATCCCCTGCGTGCCGCGTTGAAGATGAAGGCGGTGGCTGTGCCGCCGTTCTTCGCGGTCATGCCAAGCAGGAGGAAACAGATGAGTGATGTGACAAGCACCGGCGCCGTGGTCGCCGGAACCAAGGGGTTGTGGGTTGCCGTGGGCGTGCTGGGGCTGGCGGTGGTTGGCCTGGGCGGTGCCCTTTATTCCACCCTGCAGCCGAAAACGACCATCGAGGTAGAGGCTGTGAGCGCCTTGCCGGAGATCATTGCGCCAGCCCCCGTTGCGCAGAAGCCGGTCGTGGTCGAGCCGGCGCCTGTGACCCAGCCCAAGCCTCGTACGGCCCCGGTGAAGAAGGCCCAGGCGCCTTCGCAAGCCAAACCCGTGCCGATTGAACCATCAGCACCTGTGCCGGAACCGGTCTGCGCCGACTGCGCCACGGTGACCGCCGTCACGCCCTTTGAGCGCGAAGTGCCCACCAGCGGTGCCGGTGCGGTCGCCGGTGGGGTGCTGGGGGTCATCGTCGGCAATCAGATCGGCCAAGGCTCGGGCCGCGATGTGGCACGCGTGATTGGCGCGATCGGCGGCGGCATTGCCGGCAACCAGGTTGAGAAGAACATGAAGAAGGTGGTGGCTTACCGGGTCGAACTGCGCATGGACGACGGGGCCCGCCATGTGCTGGAGTCGGACACCGCCATCGCCGTGGGGGAGCGCGTGCGCTACGACGGCAGCAGGGTGGAGCCGCTCTCCCGCTAAGGCGATGGATGGGGGGCCGCCAAGCGCTGGGCCAGCACCAGGGCCAGCACCCCCAGCACGCTCAGGCCTAGCATCAGCCACAGGCCGCTGCTGTAGGCGGCTTCCGGGGTCCACATCAGGCCCAGCAGCCAGGGCGCGGTGGCGCGGCCCAGGGCCATGGGCAGGCCCAGCGCGCCGTTGAGGCTGGCGGCCTGTTCCCGGTTCACGTACTCGGCCACGGCCGTGCCCTTGACGATGGTGAACATGCCATTGCCCACGCCATAGACTGCGACGAAAAGCAGCACCAGTGCGATCTGCAGCGGGCCGGCCCAGGGGGCCATTACCAGGATGAGCAGGCCCGCCGGGATCAGACAGGGGATGAACCGGTTCACCTGGTGCAGGTCCATGTGATGTTCGAAGAAGAACAGCAGGGCCCGGCCACCCACCTGCAACAGGCCCACGGCCGCCGGCACGGCGATGACCCAGGTCTCGCTCAGGCCGTAGCTGCGCAGCAGGCTGACCATGTGCGCGGGCAGCGCCGCGGTCACCCCCATGAGCAGCACGATGAAAACACCCACCAGCAGGTAGGGCGCGCTCAGCAGATGGCGGCGCAAGGGCACGTGAGGCGAATCGGCCTGCGCCGCCCGGGGTGGCGGTGCCCCGCGCAGCACCACGGCATGGATAGGTGCGCACACCAGCAGATGCAGCGCTGCCAGCGGCCATAAAGCCAGTCGCCAGCCCAGCAGGGACATGAGCCACGCGATCAGCGGCATGAAGACGGTGCTGGCCAATCCGCCCAGAAAGGTGATGACGATGATGGCGCGGCGGAAGTCGTTCGGGTAACGGCGGATGACGACCGCAAAGGCCGGCGGATAAAGCGTACCGGCCAGGCCGACGCCCAGCAGGATCCAGACACCGTAGTAGCCGGCCAGGCTGTCGACCTGCGTGTGCAGGGCCAGGCCCAGCGCCACCACCAGGGAGCCCAGCGTCATCACCAGGCGCTCGTGCCCGCGGTCTATCAGCCGCCCCACGGGCCAGGCCAGCAGACCCTCGGCCAGCAGGGCCATACTGAAAGCCAGCGAGGCCTGCGCCCGGTTCAGGCCCAGCTCACGCTCGACCGGCTCCAGCAGCAGGGCGAAGAGATAAAACACGCTGCCCCAGCTGATGAGCTGCGTCAGGGAGAGCCAGCCGATCAGTGACGCAGACTGGCCAGAGCGCTTGAGCATGGCGAAGATTATGATTCAGCACGCTTCTTGTGATTCCTCGCGCAAGCCCGGGCGCGTCTGCCCTGCCCACTGTTTCTCACACCACCTCCCTGCATGAGCTCCGGCCCCGTCACGATTTCCGCCTCCACGCGCCGCTCCGTCCTGTTGTTGTCGTTTGCCACCTTTGCCAGCATGGCGGTGCAGCGCCTGTGCGACGCCATGCTGCCCGAGCTGGCCCGCGAGTTCTCTGCCAGCCTGGGTGAGGTGGCGAGCGTGATTTCGGTGTTTGCCGTGGTCTACGGCCTGTGCCAGCTGTTCTACGGCCCCCTGGGGGACCGCCTGGGCAAGTTCCGCATCGTCACCTGGGCCACGCTGGGCTGCAGCGTGGCCAGCGTGCTCGCGGTGTTTGCGGCCAGCCTGGACATGCTGGTGCTGGCGCGCATGCTGGTGGCGCTGGGCGCGGCGGCCATCATTCCGCTCTCGCTGGCCTGGATTGGCGATGCGGTGGCCTACGAATTGCGCCAGGAAACGCTGGCGCGCGTGGGCCTGGGCACCACGCTGGGCATCACCGGTGGCCAGCTGCTGGGCGGGGTGTTCACCGACACCCTGGGCTGGCGCTGGGCCTTTGTGTTCATGACGCTGCTGTTCGGCGTGGTGGGCCTGCTGCTGTGGCGCGACGAGCGGCGCCAGCGCAGCGAGGCAGCGGTGACGCACAACCCTGTGCCCGAGGTGCGCCCCGGTTTCGTGCAGCAGGCGCTGCAGATCATCACCGGGCGCTGGTCGCGCATCGTGCTCATCGTGGCCCTGTTCGAGGGCGCCTCCGGTTTCGGTGTGCTGGCCATCTGGGCCTCGCACCTGCACCATGAACTGGGCCTCTCGCTGTCCGCGTCGGGCGCCATCGTCGCCCTGTTCGGCCTGGGCGGCATGGCCTACATGGCCGTCGCACGTTTCATGATCCAGCGCCTGGGTGAACACGGGCTGGCGCGCGCGGGGGTCACGCTGCTGGGCCTGGCCTCGCTGGTGATTGCCTTCACGCCCGTGTGGTGGCCCAGCGTGCCCGCCAGCCTGCTGGCCGGCTTCGGTTTTTTCATGTTCCACAACACCATGCAGGCCAATGCCACGCAGATGGCACCGTCCGCGCGCGGCACGGCGGTGTCCCTGTTCGCCTCGGCCCTGTTCATGGGCCAGTCCATCGGTGTGCTGCTGGCGGCCGCGCTGGTGGGGCGCATCGGCTCAACGGCTGTCATCGCGCTGGGCTGCAGTGTGCTGGTGGCGGTGGGTCTGTACTTTGCCAGCGCACTGCGCCGGCGCGCCGACCTGATGCAGCTGGAGTAAGCGGGCTGGGCCTCAGGCCCGCGCCGGCTGCCGGTACTGCAGCGCCTCGGCCACATGCTCCAGCGTGATGCGTGGTGCATCGGCCAGATCGGCAATGGTGCGTGCCACCCGCAGCGTGCGGTGCAGGCCGCGTGCCGACCAACCCAGCCGCACCGCGGCCGTGTCGAGAAAACGCAGGGCGGCGTCTTCGGGGCGGGTGTGCGTGTCGATTTCCTGGGGGGTGAGGGCATGGTTGGGTTTGCCCTGGCGTGCCAGGGCGCGTGCGTGGGCCGCCGTGCAGCGCCCACGCACACTGGCCGTGCCTTCGCCGGCGCTGGCCTGCAACAGCTCGGTGCTGGGCAGGGCGCCCACCGGCACATGCAGGTCGATGCGGTCCAGCAGGGGGCCGGAGAGTCGCCCCTGGTAACGCGCCACCTGGTCGGGCGTGCAGCGGCAGGCGCGCTGGGTCGAGCCCAGGTGGCCGCAGGGGCAGGGGTTCATGGCCGCTACCAGCTGGAAACGTGCCGGGAACTCGGCGCGGCGCGCGGCCCGTGCAATGGTGATACGGCCGGTTTCCAGCGGCTCGCGCAAGGCCTCCAGCGCGGCCCGCGGAAATTCCGGGAGTTCATCGAGGTACAGCACGCCATGGTGCGCCAGCGAGACCTCGCCGGGGCGTGGCGGTGAACCACCGCCCACCAGGGCCACCGCGCTGGCCGAGTGGTGGGGGCTGCAGGTGGGTCGCCGGCCCCAGTGGGTGATCTCGAAGCGCCCGGCCAGGCTCGCGATCGCAGCGCTTTCCAGCGCCTCGTCGGTCGACATGGGGGGCAGCAGGCCGGCCAGACGTTCGGCCAGCATGGACTTGCCGGCACCCGGCGGGCCGCTGAACAAAATGCTGTGGCCGCCGGCAGCGGCGATTTCGAGGGCCCGCTTGGGGGCGACCTGGCCTTTCACATCGGCCAGATCGGGGTCATCCCACCTGATATGGAGCGGCTGCGGGGCCAACGGGGACCAGTTGGGGGCATCGGCTTGGGCCGGGCCCCCGCCGGGCAGGAACTGCTGCACCAGCTCCAGCAGGTGGGTGGCCTTGTAGATGGTGATGCCCGGCACCAGGGCGGCTTCCTCGGCACTGCCCGGGGGCAGCACCAGTCGGGTGGGCACGGCGCGCAGGGCCAACGCCATGGCAAGGGCACCTCGGACCGGGCGCAACTCACCCGACAGGGACAGTTCCCCAGCGAACTCATGGCCGGCCAGGGCCCCGGGGTCGATCTGGCCGCTGGCCGCCAGGATGCCCATGGCAATGGGCAGGTCGAAGCGCCCGGAGTCCTTGGGCAGGTCGGCGGGGGCCAGGTTGACCGTGATGCGTTTGTTGTGCGGGAACTCCAGCCCGGCGTTCAGGATGGCCGAGCGCACGCGTTCGCGCGCTTCCTTGACCTCGGTTTCCGCCAGGCCGACCAGCGTGAAGCTGGGCAGTCCATTGGCGAGGTGGACTTCCACCGTGACCGCGGCGGCGTCCAGGCCCAGCAGGGCCCGGCTATGCACCAGTGACAGGCTCATGGCAAATTCCTCCACAAATCGGTGCAAGTCTTGCACTTGCCACCCAGAAGGCGCACACTATTGGTGCGGTCTGTATATTTGTACAGTTATCTTAACGCATCTTGTGCAGATACGTGTACATATTCATGTGGAATTTCTGAACCTGGAGTTGGCACGGTCCCTGCTTATTCGGTTCGTCCCCTTAACCCTCTGATGGAGTACCACATGAACCTGAAATCCAAGATCGCCCTCGCCGCCCTGGCCCTGACCGCTGGCTCTACCGCCTTTGCCCAACTGGCCTACAACGTGGGTGTGGTGAGCGAGTACCGTTACCGCGGCCTGTCCCAGACCAATGGCGACCCGGCGGTGCAAGGCGGTGCTGACTATGCTTTCAAAAATGGTTTCTACCTTGGCGCTTGGGGTAGCAACATCTCCTGGATCAAGGACTCTGGCGCGAAGGACAGCAGCTTCGAGCTGGACCTGTACGGTGGCTACAAAGGCACTGCCGGCCCCATCGCTTATGACGTGGGTTACCTGCGCTACGAGTACCCGGGCAACAAGCTTGGCGATGTGACCGGCTTCAAGAACGCCAACACCGACGAGGGCTATGTTGCTGGTAGCTACGGCCCCTTTACCCTGAAGTACTCCTACGCTTTCTCCAACCTGTTCGGCGCTCCGGACAGCAAGGGTACGACCTACACCGACCTGTCGGCCACCTTCGACCTGGGTAAGGGTTTCAGCCTGGTGCCGCATGTGGGTTTCCAGGACTTCAAGAGCAACAACGGCACTAACAACGACCGTCTGGATTACACCGACTACACCCTGACTCTGAACAAGGACTTTGGCGCTGGTTACACCGGTAGCCTGACCTATGTCACCGTCGATCAGAAGACCGAGGGAACCTATGGCCGCAACCTGGCCAAAGACCAGATCATCCTTGGCGTGAAGTACAGCTTCTAAGCCTTTCAGCTCTCATTCCAGAGGAGAACTTATGAAACTCGTTACAGCCATCATCAAACCGTTCAAGCTCGATGAGGTGCGAGAAGGCCTGTCGGCCATCGGGGTGCAGGGCATCACGGTGACCGAGGTCAAGGGCTTCGGCCGCCAGAAGGGCCATACCGAGCTGTACCGCGGCGCGGAGTATGTGGTCGATTTCCTGCCCAAGGTGAAGATCGAAGCCGCGGTGGCCGACGAGCTCGTCGACCGCGTCATCGAGGCCATCGAAGGTTCTGCCCGTACCGGCAAGATCGGCGACGGCAAGATCTTTGTGTACAACCTCGAGCAGGTCGTGCGTATCCGCACCGGTGAAACCGGCAAGGAAGCGCTCTGAGCCTCCCACAACAGAGAGAACACTGACATGAAAAAACTACTTGTCTCCTTCGTGCTGGGCCTGGGCCTGCTGGCCGGTTCGGCCGCTGTCTGGTCTCAGACGGCTCCGGCCCCGGTGGCCGAGGCCGCTGCTCCCGCAGCTGCTGCTGCACCGGCCGCTGCCCCCGCAGAGGCCGCACCTGCAGAAGCCGTGCCCGTGCCCAACAAGGGCGACACCGCCTGGATGATGGTCGCCACCCTGCTGGTGATCATGATGACGGTGCCGGGCCTGGCCCTGTTCTACGGCGGCCTCGTCCGCAGCAAGAACATGCTGTCGGTGCTGATGCAGGTCATGGTGACCTTCTCGCTGATCGTTGTGCTGTGGTTCATTTATGGCTACAGCCTGGCGTTCACCGAAGGCAATGCCTTCGTCGGCGGCTTTGATCGACTCTTCATGAAGGGCATCTGGGACAACGCTGCGGGCACTTTCGCCAACGGCGCGACTTTCAGCAAGGGTGTCTACATCCCCGAGATCGTGTTTGCTGCCTTCCAGGCGACCTTCGCGGGCATCACCTGCGCGCTGATCGTCGGTGCCTTCGCCGAGCGCATGAAGTTTGCCGCCGTGATGATGTTCATGGTGCTGTGGTTCACCTTCAGCTACATCCCCATGGCTCACATGGTCTGGTTCTGGATGGGTCCGGACGCCTACACCGCCAAGGAAGTGGTGGACGCCATGAACGCCAAAGCCGGTTACATCTGGCAGCATGGCGCGCTGGACTTCGCCGGCGGTACCGTGGTGCACATCAACGCCGCCGTTGCGGGCCTGGTGGGTGCCTACATGGTGGGCAAGCGCATCGGCTACGGCAAGGAAGCCATGGCTCCGCACAGCCTGACGCTGACCATGGTCGGTGCCTCCCTGCTGTGGGTGGGCTGGTTCGGCTTCAACGCCGGCTCCGCCCTGGAAGCCAACGGCTTTGCCGCCCTGGCCTTCGCCAACACCTTGGTTGCTACCGCCGCTGCCGTGCTGGCCTGGTCCATCGGTGAGGCGCTGCTCAAGGGCAAGTCCTCCATGCTGGGTGCCGCCTCCGGCGCCGTTGCCGGCCTGGTGGCCATCACCCCCGCTGCCGGCAACGTCGGTATCGGTGGCGCGCTGATCATCGGCCTGGTTGGCGGTTTTGCCTGCCTGTGGGGTGTGAGCGGCCTGAAGAAGATGCTGGGTGCCGACGATTCGCTCGACGTGTTCGGCGTGCACGGTATCGGCGGCATCGTCGGTGCCCTGCTGACCGGCGTGTTCAACAGCCCGGCTCTGGGCGGCCCGAGCCTGGTCGGCGACTGGGTCACGGTGGGCATGGTTGCTGCGGCCGATTACTCGATCGCCAGCCAGGTGTGGATCCAGCTCAAGGGTGTGCTGATCACCATCGTCTGGTCCGGCGTGGTGGCCTTCGTGGCATTCAAGATCGTCGACCTGACCATCGGCCTGCGCGTCAGCGAAGAAGACGAGCGCCAAGGTCTAGACATTACCGCCCACGGCGAAACCGCCTACAACCGGTAAACGAGCAATGGACGGCAGCTGAGCTTCATCAGGGTCCGGCTGCCGCACCAGGGCAACGAGAGTCTCCTCTGGTTCAGGCCCGCAAGAGCGCAAGCTCGAGCGGGCCTTTTTTCGTCTGTAAGGCTATTGGTCAGCCGTTAACATGGCGGTATGGATACAGCCCTTCAACATATCACCGACATCGTGCGCCAGGCCGCCGCCAACCGCAGCCCGCTGCGCATCCGCGGCGGGGGCAGCAAAGACTTCTACGGCCAGACCCTGCAGGGCGACGTGCTCGACACCCGGCCACTGCAGGGCATCGTCAGCTACGAACCCAGTGAGCTCGTGATCACCGTGCGCGCCGGCACCCCGCTGGCCGAGGTGGAGGAAGTCCTCGCCGAGCGCGGGCAATACCTGCCTTTCGAACCCCCGCATTTCGCCCAAGGCGGCGCCATGGCCACCGTGGGCGGCATGGTGGCTTCGGGTCTGAACGGCCCGGCCCGTGCCAGCGTGGGCGCCGTGCGCGACTACGTGCTGGGCCTCGAATTGCTCAACGGCAAGGCCGAGCTGCTGACTTTCGGCGGCCAGGTCATGAAAAACGTGGCGGGCTACGACGTCTCACGCCTGATGGCCGGCGCCATGGGCACCCTGGGCCTGATCACCGAGGTCTCACTCAAGGTGCTGCCGCGTGCCGTGGCCGAGAGCACCCTGGTGTTTGAACTGGATGAAGCCCGCGCCCTGGCGCAGCTCAACAGCTGGGGCGCGCTGCCCCTGCCCGTCAACGCGTCCTGCTGGCACGAGGGCGCGCTCATGGTGCGCCTGCGTGGCGCACAGGCGGCCGTGGCGGCTGCACAGAAGAGCATGGGCGGCACGGTCATGGACGCCGGGCAGGCCACGCTCTTGTGGAATGCGTTGCGCGAGCAGACCGCGCCGTTTTTCCAGCTGGCCGAGGGCGAGTCATTGATGCGCTTGAGCGTGCCCGACACCGCACCGCCGCTGGGCCTGGGCCCTACGCTGATCGAATGGGGCGGCGCGCAACGCTGGCTCAAATTGCCGCTGCCGCAGCGCCCGGATATGAACGAGGTGCTGGACAGCACCACCGGCCACGCCACGCTGTTCCGCGCAGCAGACAAGAGTGCCGGTGTTTTCACGCCGCTGGCCGCACCGCTGGACCGCATCACCCGCGAACTCAAGAAGCAGTTCGACCCCGCCGGCATCTTCAACCGCGGTCGTCTCTATCCGGACTTTTAAGCCGTCATGCAAACCAATCTCGCTCCCGAGTTCAAGCACACGGCCGATGGCCAGGCCGCCGAAGCCATCCTGCGCAAGTGCGTGCACTGCGGCTTCTGCACCGCCACCTGTCCCACCTACCAGCTGCTGGGTGACGAACTCGACGGCCCGCGTGGCCGCATCTACCTGATCAAGCAGGTGCTCGAGGGCACGGCGCCCACGCGCAAGACCCAGGCCCACCTGGACCGCTGCCTCACCTGCCGCAACTGCGAAAGCACCTGTCCCTCAGGCGTGGACTACGGGCATCTGGTCGACATCGGCCGCAAGATCGTGGACGCCAAGGTGCCGCGCCCCGCCAGCGAGCGCGTCGTGCGCTGGGCGCTGAAAGAGGGCCTGCCTTCGCCGCTGTTCGCGCCGGCCATGAAGATGGGCCAGCTGGTGCGGGGCCTCCTGCCCGCCAGCCTCAAGGCCAAGGTGCCGGCCGCGCAAGATGCTGGTCAGTGGCCCACGCGCACCCATGCGCGCAAGGTGCTGATGCTCGCCGGCTGCGTGCAGCCGGCCATGATGCCCAACATCAACAGCGCCACCGCCCGTGTGCTCGACGCCGCCGGTCTGCAGACCGTGGTGGCGGCGAAAGCCGGCTGCTGCGGTGCCGTGAAGTTCCATCTGAACGACCAGGACGGCGGCAAGGCCGAAATGCGGGCCAATATCGACGCCTGGTGGCCGCACGTGGAGAACGGTGTGGTCGCTATCGTCATGAACGCCTCCGGCTGCGGCGTGACCGTCAAGGAATACGGCCATATCCTTCGGGACGATCCGCACTACGCAACCAAGGCCCAACGCATCAGCGAGCTGACCAAGGACCTGAGCGAGTTGCTGCCTGAGCTGGTGGAACAGCTGCGCGGTAAGGTCAGCGCCAAGGCCGGCCAGATCGCTTTTCACCCGCCCTGCAGCCTGCAGCACGGACAGAAACTGCGCGGCGGTGTGGAAGAGCACATGGGCGCGCTGGGCTTCAAGGTGAACACCTGTCGCGTCGAGCCTCACCTGTGCTGCGGCTCGGCCGGCACCTACTCGGTGCTCAACCCCAAGCTGGCCTATGAGCTGCGCGACCGCAAGCTCAGGAACCTGGGCGAGATGCAGCCGGAGCAAATCGTCTCGGCCAACATCGGCTGCATCACGCACCTGCAGAGCGGCACCGGCACGCCGGTGAGGCACTGGGTGGAGCTGCTGGACGAAGCGTTGGCTTAAAGACCCGCCGTGGATCAGGCGGCCAGTGCCGCCTCGATATCGCGGTGCAAGCGATCGGGTTTTGTGAAAGGCGCATAACGCTTGCGCACCGCGCCGTCCTTGCCGATCAGGAACTTGGTGAAGTTCCACTTGATGGACTTCGTTCCCAGCACCCCCCGGGCCTCCTGCACCAGCCACTGGTAAAGCGGGTGGGCCTGCGGCCCGTTCACCTGGACCTTGGCCATCATGGGAAAGCTCACGCCGTAGTTGAGCTGGCAGAAGCTGGCGATCTCGGTGTTGCTGCCGCGGTCCTGGGCGCCAAACTGGTTGCAGGGGAAACCCAGCACGACCAGGCCCTGCGGGCCATAGACCTTGTGCAGTTCCTCCAGCCCCGCAAACTGCGGCGTGAAGCCGCAGGCACTGGCGGTGTTCACGATCAGCATGACTTTGCCCCTGAACTGGTTCAGGGCGACGGGCTGGCCGGCAATCTGTTCGGCTTCGAAATCGTAGACAGAGGGCATGCTCGAGAGGGCGGCTTCAGATGAGGAGCCTGCATGCTAGCACCGCGGCTTCGCAGGCCACGCTGCCCACAAGGCCGCCAGCAGGATCAGCGCCCCGCCCAGCAGCGTGCGCGCCTGCAAATCGGCGGCGCCCAGCAGCACCGAGGACACACTGGCAAACACCACCTCGGTCAGCATGACCAGGGCCGTGGTGGCCGCCGGCAGGCGTGCTGCGCCGTACTGCAGGCCCAGGTTGGAGACCAGGAAGGCCAGGCTGGTCAGCAGCGCCAGCCAGACCCACCCGACATCGACCGCCGGCGGCATGGGCACCAGGCCCGAAGGCGCACCCAGCAAGGCCGTGCCCAGGGCTAGCAGCGCGCCGCCGGCGAACATGGCGACCATGCGCGCTTCTTCGGCCGTGTCCTTGAGCTTGAGCAGCAGCACATTGGTCAGGGCAAAACAGAAGCCGCCCATCAGGGCCAGCCAGTCGGGCAGGCTGTGCGGCAGCGGCCAGGGCGAGCCCGGTGTCTTGAGCACGATGACCACACCGGCCAGCGCCAGCCCCAGGCGCAGCAGTGCGCCCAGCCCAGGGCGTTCACCCAGCAGCGCCCAGGCCAGCAGCACCGACCACATGGGCATCAGGTAGAACAGCAGCACCACGCGTACCACGTCGCCGATGGTGACCGCCCAGTTGAAACCCACATTGGTCAGGCCTGCGGCGACCAGCAGCAGAACGAGCATCGGATGGCGCAGGAAGTGGCGCCAGGTCCCCGGGCGCCAGGCGAGCAGGGCCAGCAGCACCAGCGCGTAGACCAGGAAGGTGGACCACAGCGGATGCAGGCCCTGTGCTTCCAGCAGGCGCAAGGGGTACCAGGAGACGCCCCAGATGAAAGCGTTGAGCACCAGGGCCCAGACGGCGAATTGAAGTGGCATGGAACGGGGCGTAGCGCGGAAGTCGGGCGCGGAACCTATTTCAGAAGGGCGCGGGCCTGGGCAAAACGCACCTCTATGCGGCCCAGCAGGTCCGGCAAGTTGTCTGCCCAGTGTTCACCGAGGGTGCGCAGGGCCTGCGGCGACACATGCGGGACCTCGCTGTCCGGCTGGAAGGGCAGGTCCAGGCCGCTGCAGATGACGGTCGCCAGATGGACGATCGCCACCAGGGGCGGCAAGGCGCCGTGCGGCGGCGTGCGGTACCCGGCGATGGCCTGCGCGATGTCACCGGGGAGATCCCAATGCTGGGCCAGCAGGTGGCCGATCTGCAGGTGGTCGATGCCCAGCAGTGCGCGTTCGGTCTCCACCAGGTCGCTGTCGTGCAGCTGTCGTTCGATCAGCACCTGCTGGTACTCGTGCGGATGGCAGACCTGGAGCCAGAGGATGCCCACGCCGTGCAGCAGGCCGGCCACCAGCGCGTGCTCCGGGTCCTCACCGGCCAGGCCTGCGAGTTCGCGTGCACACAGGCCGACGGCCAGGCTGCGCTCCCAGAACACGCTGGTGCAGCGGCTCGCGTGCACGAAGTCGAGCAGGCTGGTGGACACCACGATCTCGTGCACCCGGACCAGGCCCAGGTAGCTGACGGCGGTGTGCACGTCGCCGACCGGCTCGCGGCCAGAGTGTCGGACCAGCCGGTTGGCGGCCGACAGGATGCGTGCGCTGATCACCGGGTCGGATTGCAGGTACTGCTCCAGCAGGTCCAGTGCCGCCCGCTCGTCGCTGAGCGTCTCCAGGATGCGGGTGACGATGGCAGGAAAGGCCGGCAGGACCTGCAATGTCTGCACCACCTCGCTGTCGTGGATCCGCATCAGGCGCTCCGGTGCGCCAGCAGCGCCTGGAACAGCGCCTGGCTCTCGGGCGCGGCGAGATCGGCGTGGCGGAAGATCATCTGCAGGCGACCCGCCTGGCGCTGTGTGTCGGCCTCCCGCTGGGCGTCGGTGCGCGGGTCGTCCTGTTCGATCTGGACGCACAAGGCATGGTGGCTGGCCAGCTGGTGCAGGTTCTCCTGCGTCAGGACATGGGCGGCCGGCAGGTCGTAGGTGACGAAACCGTGCTCGACGAGGGTCAGGGGCTGCGCCAGCACCATGCCGGGCCGCAGGGCGTGAGTTGCAAGGTGGCGGGTGCGCTTGGCCATGGTGCGATCAATATAGCCCAGAGCGGCCTGCCCAGCACAGGGCTGCTAGCCGTGGAGGTGGTCGTTGCGGGCGATCTCGAGCAGGTGTTCAACCTCCTCGGGATAGTTCTTGCAGTTGTTCTCGTGCCAGCGCTTGATCAGCCACATGAACCCGGCCACCAGAACACCAAAGGCGGTGATGGCGGCGAAGGCCGAGAGGCCCATGCCGGTCGAGAAGCTGTAGAGGAAACCCAGGCCCAGGATGCAGGCCTGTTCGTTGAAGTTCTGCACGGCAATCGAGCGGCCGGCGCCCATGAGGTTGTGGCCGCGGTGCTGCAGCAGCGCGTTCATGGGCACCACGAGGAAACCGCCCAGGCCGCCCAGCAGGATCAGGAAGGGTGCAGCCACCCAGACGTTGTCGATGAAGTTGAGCAGGATGACCAGCAGGCCCATGGCGATGCCCAGGGGCATCAGGCGTGGCGCATCTTCCAGTTTCATGCGCACCGAGGCCACCACGGCGCCCACGGCGGTGCCGATGGCCACCACCCCCACCAGCGAGGACGCCTGCGTGACGCTGTAGCCCAGAGCCGCCGCTGCCCAGGCCAGCACGATGTAGCGCAGGTTGCCGCTCACGCCCCAGAACAGCGTGGTGGTCGAGAGCGAGATCTGGCCCAGGCGGTCCTGCCAGAGCCGGGTGTTACATTTCCAGAAGTCAGGCAGCAGGGCCAATGCGTTCTTCGGCATGGGGCGCATCTCCACGCCAGTGTGCGGGATGCGGGTGTTGAACCAGGCGGCGAGCAGGTAGACCAGGATCAGCACCGAAATCGCCGCCTCCGGGGCGCTGTCGATGCCGGTGTTGACCATCGGCAGGTCGATGGTCAGCAGCGCGGAGGAGATGGCGTGCCCGACCAGCTGGCCACCCAGCAGCACGCCCAGGATGATGGAGGCAATCGTCAGGCCTTCGATCCAGCCATTGGCCTTGACCAGCTGCGAGGCCGGCAGCAGTTCGGTGAGGATGCCGTACTTGGCCGGCGAGTAGGCCGCCGCGCCCAGGCCGACGATGGCATAAGCTATCAGCGGATGCGTGCCGAACAGCATCATGAGGCAGCCGATGATCTTGATGCCGTTGCTGATCAGCATGACCTTGCCCTTGGGCAAGGCGTCGGCAAAAGCGCCCACGAAGGGCGCCAGGATCACGTAGAAGAGGGCGAACATCGGCACCAGCGCCGCCTGCTGCCATTCGGGTGCGCCACCGCTGCGCAGCAGCTGCACGGCCCCGACGAACAACGCGTTATCAGCCAGCGAGCTGAAGAACTGCGCCGACATGATGGTGTAGAAACCGCGTTTCATGGGCAGGGGGACCGTAGGGGCTCGTACTTGTTATGAAAATCCAATCGACGCTGGGTTATAGCATGGTGGGCAATGTCACAATTCAAGGTAAGGGGTTGCCGCATACCCCGGCACTGAGATAGTTTGCACCAGCATGTCCCGCCCGATCCAAGCCCAGATCCACCTTGAAGCCCTGCGCCACAACCTGGCGCGGGCGCGCCAGTCCAGCCCTGACGCCAGGGTGTGGGCGGTGGTCAAGGCCAATGCCTACGGGCACGGCATCGAGCGTGCGTACGAGGGGCTGCGTGCTGCCGACGGCTTTGCCCTGCTGGACCTGGCCGAGGCGTCCGTGCTGCGCGCGCTCGGCTGGCGCGGGCCCATCCTGCTGCTGGAAGGTGTGTTTGACCAGCGCGACCTGGAACTGTGTTCGCGCCTGGACCTTTGGCACGTGGTGCATTGCAGCGAGCAGATCGACATGCTGGCCGTGCACAAGACGCATGTGCCGCACCGCGTCTTTCTCAAGATGAACAGCGGCATGAACCGCCTGGGCTTCAGGCCGGACCAGTTCCGCGCGGCCTGGCACCGCCTGAACGCGCTGCCGCAGGTCGACGAGATTTCCCTCATGACGCACTTCAGCGATGCCGATGGCGCCAAGGGCGTGGCGCAGCAGCTGGCCGCCTTCAACACCGCCACGCAGGACCTGCCGGGCGAGCGTTCGGTGAGCAACAGCGCAGCCGTCCTGCGCCATATGGGGCCGCAGGCCTCCGCCAGCCTGCGCTCGGACTGGATCCGCCCCGGCGTGCTGCTCTACGGGGCCTCGCCCGATTTCCCCGAGCACAGCGCCGCCCACTGGGGGCTGCAGCCAGCCATGACACTGCGCTCGCGCATCGTCGGGGTGCAGCAGCTGGCCGCCGGGGACAGCGTGGGTTATGGCTCGACTTTCACGGCTGCCCAGCCCATGCGCATCGGCGTGGTGGCCTGTGGTTATGCCGATGGTTACCTGCGTGCCAGCGCTGGCACGTCCGAGCGCGGCACGCCGGTGCTGGTGGACGGCGTGCGCACGCGCCTGGTGGGACGCGTGAGCATGGACCTGATCACGGTGGACCTCACGCCGGTGCCCGCTGCCGGCATGGGCTCGGAGGTCACGCTCTGGGGGCGCGCCTCGAATGGCGCGTTGCTCCCTATCGACGAGGTGGCCCAGGCCGGCGGCAGCGTGGGCTACGAGCTGATGTGTGCGCTGGCCGCACGCGTGCCGGTGGAGCTCGCATGAAGTACGTGCCCATCCCCATCGCCATGCTGCCGGTGGGCAAGCCGCTGCCGGTCAACGTCTGGAACCCCGACGGCCTGCTGCTGCTGCGCAAGGGCCAGCCCATCGTCTCCGAGCAGCACCGCGACAAGCTCTACGCGCACAACGCATCGACCACCGAGGCCGAGGCGCAGGCCTGGCAGCGCTCCTACGAGCGCATGGTGCACACCATGCTGATGGAGGGGGTGGAGGTCGAGGCGATCGCGCGCCTGCCCATGCCCAGCGCCATCCGCGAGCGCGACTACATGGTGGGCGAGCAGCTCAATGGCGGCTGGATGGACCTGCAGGAGGTGCTGCGCGGCATCCTCTACCAGGGGGGGCTGGCGCTCAATCCCCTGCCGCGGCTGGCGGCCCTGGAGAACAAGGCGCGCGCGCTCCTCCAGGCGGACGCCGACGACAGCCTGTTCTGCCTGTTCCAGGCCCTGGCCGACAGCAGCCTGGGTTATTGCGCCACCCATGCCCTGCTGTGTGCCTGCGTCTGCGAGCTGGCGGCGCAAAAGCTGGGCCTGAACCCGCAGCAGCGGCAGTCGCTGATGAGCGCGGCGCTGACCATGAACATCGGCATGGCCCGCGCGCAGGACGTGCTGGCCAGGCAGAACGAGGCCCCCACGCCCGAGCAGCGCCAGCTGATCCAGGAGCATCCGCAGCTCAGCCTCAAGATCCTGGTCTGGCTGGGCATCGAGGACGTCGAGGAACTGGACCTGGTGCGCTGGCACCACCAGCCCGACAGCGCCGAAGGCCTGCCGCACAACCTGCAGGCGCGACGGCTGCTGAGCATGACCGACGTCTTTGTTGCCAAGATGGCGGCGCGCCGGTCGCGCGAGGCGCTCTCGCCCCTGGAGTCGGCCAAGTCCATCTACCTGTCGACCGAGAAGGAGGTCACCGCCTCGGTCGGTGGCGCCTTGACGGCCGCAGTCGGTTTTTACCCGCCGGGGACCTATGTGCGTCTGGTCAGTGGCGAGACGGCGGTGGCGGTGCAGCGCGGACAACGCGCGAACACGCCCTGGGTCATCGTCATCGTCGACAAGAACGGCATGCCGGCCTTCAATTACCACTGCCTCGACACCGCAGACCCCGCCTTTGCCATCGCCTCCCCCATGCTGTTTCGCAGCGGCAAGGTGGCGATCAACATCGAGCGCGTGCGGCGCGCACGCGAGAAGATCCGGCGCTGAAGCTGGTCGCGCAAACGCTGCGCGCGCTTCAGCGTTTGCGCAATCCCAGCGCCATCACCGTGCCGACCACGATGAGCGCGCCGGCGACCTGCACCGGCGCAATGGTCTGGCCCAGCAGGGCCCAGGCCAGCACCAGCGCGGCCACCGGCTCCACGTTCATGATGGGCGAGCTGCCCACCACGCCCAGCTTGGGCAGCAGCGTGAACATGATGGTGAAGGCCGTGCCGTAACACAGCGTCAAGCCAGCCAGGCCCCACCAGCCAGCCGCAGCCTGCGGCAGGTGCAGGCCGCCCTGCAGCGGCACGACCACCAGGGCCAGCAGGCCGACCAGAGCCATGGTGATGGCGGTGCGCAGGCGCCCGTCCACAGCGGCCGCTTCGTGTTGCGTGAAGACCAGCGCCGCGCCGAACACGGCGGCCGCCGTCATGGCAAAGGCCACACCGGCGCCGATGCGGCTCCACTGCCCGGCCGCACCCAGGCCCGAGGCCGCGCCCAGCGCATCGAGCGCCAGGGCCAGGCCGAA
>CALRZY010000015.1:0-69407 GCA_943372765.1 Curvibacter sp. AEP1-3 | reverse complement strand
CCATAGCGAGGTGGTCCCACTCCTTCCCATCCCGAACAGGACAGTGAAACGCCTCAGCGCCGATGATAGTGCGGGTTCCCGTGTGAAAGTAGGTCATCGTCAGGCTCTTACAGCAGAAAACGCCCCGTCATTCGACGGGGCGTTTTTATTTGTGCGTCAGAAAGACGATTCAATGATTCAGCAGCCCTGGTTCGCCGGCGATCTCAACGGCCTCGGCAGCACCTGAGCGCATGAGGTCCTGGATCAAATCGTCCAGCCAAGCCTCGAAAGCAATATCCGGGAAGTGTTGCGACTGCAGCAGGCTGAAATAGCGTGTCGCACGAGCCCAGCTGAATAAGTTCCTGCGCGTGATCTGTTGCAATTCCAGCAGCTTGAATTTCAGCAACACTTTCGCGGCGTAGCGTGCATGGCGGACTGGATCGGCGGTGAAGGAATCCAGCCGTTGGCGTGCATAGTCCAGTGCGTGTTGTACGGCATGCAGGACCGGACCATGCCCAGGTATAACAAGGTGAGGGTGCAGGGACTGAATGAGATCCAGCGTCTGCGCGACCTTGTCAAAGGCATCTACCCCCTCAATCTCGGGGAAAACCACACCAAAACCATGGGCCCAGAGCGCATCGGCCGATATCAGGACGCGCAGCTCGGGTTGAAACAGGATGACCGAGTCGGGGTCGTGACCGGGGGCGGCGTGAATATCCCAGTCGCGCCCGCCCAGATGGATCACATCGCCGGGCGTCAGCAGTTGCTGATAGGTGAAACGAGGACAAAACTGTCCGGTTGCTGCGTAGGTCAGCGCTTCCTGGTCCCATGCGCGGACGGCTGCCGCCTGTCCGGGCGGGATATGGGTTTGCAATGCCGGGTAAGTCGCCTGCAGAGCGGCGTTGCCGCCGCAATGATCGCTGTGCAAGTGCGTGTTGACGAGCAGATCCAGGGGGCGCGAAGCAAGCTGGGCCTGAACCAGGGCCAGCGTCTGAGTCGCATGTGTACCGTAACCACTGTCGACCAGAGCCGTCTGCTCCGAACCCAGCAGCAGGATATTGTTCGAGGATAACCAGCCCCGCTCCAGGACGACGATGTCAGACGGCAGGTTGGCAGGGCTCACTTGCCGGCTCGCAACTCGCGCCGCAATATCTTGCCGACATTGGATTTGGGCAGTTCGTCGCGGAACTCGATGTACTTGGGGTGCTTGTAGCCGGTCAGGTTCTGGGCGCAGTACTTGGCCACGTCGTCCTCGCTCAGGGTCGAGTCACTGCGCACCACATACACCTTGATCGCTTCGCCCTGCTTGGCATCCGGCACGCCGATGACGGCGCATTCGAGCACGCCGTCACACAGGGAAATCACATTCTCGAGTTCGCTGGGGAACACGTTGAAGCCGCTGACCAGGATCATGTCCTTCTTGCGATCGACGATGCGGGTGTAACCCCGGGCGTCCATGATGCCGATGTCGCCGGTACGCATGAAACCGTCAGGCGTGAAAGCCTGGGCCGTCTCGGCCGGCTGCATGTAATAACCCGTCATCACGTTCGGGCCCTTGATGCAGATTTCGCCCGAATCACCGACGGCGAGCGACTTGCCCTCGTCGTCCTTGATGGCAATCTCGACGCCGGGCAGCGGCAGGCCGATGGTGCCGCTGAACTTGTCGGTCGTGACCGGGTTGTTGGTGCCGATCGCGCAGGTCTCGCTCATGCCCCAACCTTCCACCATGGCGCAGCCGGTGACTTCACGCCAGTGCCTGGCGGTCCCTTCGGATGCCGCCATGCCGCCAGCCTGGGAGACGCAAAGGTGGGAGAAATCCACGGTACGGAATTGCGGGTGCTGCAACAGGGCATTGAAGAGGGTGTTCACGGCAGGCAGCATGTGGAACGGGCGCCGCTTGAGAACCTCCACAAATTTGCCGATGTCGCGCGGATTGGGCACCAGCGTGACGTGTGAGCCCCAACGTATGGCCAGGAAACACAGGGTCAGCGCAAAGATGTGATATAGCGGCAGCGCCGCGATGCTGTTGGTATCGCGTACGTTGCCGACCCGACCGAGCGCCGGCGTGAACCAGGCCTCCGCCTGCAGGATGGCCGCCACCACGTTGCGGTGCGTCAGCACCGCACCCTTGCTCAAACCGGTGGTGCCGCCGGTGTATTGCAGGAAAGCGATCGAATCAAGGTTGGTGGCCGCGGGTTTGAGCGACAGGTGGGCGCCCTCGGCCAGTGCCTTGCGGAAAGGGGTGACCGTGCGCCCCTCGTTGGTTGGCAGGCGGAAAGGCGGCACCATCTTGGCCAGGTGGCGCACGGCGAAAGTCAGCCAGCGGCCGTACCAGGGGCCCAGGAGGTCACCGAAAGCGGTCAGCACCACATGCCTGACCGGTGTGCGGCTGATGACCTCCTCCAGCGTGTGCGCGAAATTCTCGAGCACGACAATTGCGGTGGCGCCCGAGTCCTTGAGCTGGTGTTCAAGCTCCCGCGCGGTGTAGAGCGGGTTGACATTGACGCAGGTGTACCCGGCACGCAGGATGGCCGCCATGGTCACGGCGAACTGCGGCACATTGGGCAGCATGATGGCCACCCGAGAGCCCGGCTCCAGTCCCAGGCGCTGCAGCCAGGCACCGAGCGCCGAAGACAGCTCGTCGAGCTGCCGGTAGCTCATCCACCTTTCCATGCAGACGGAAAAGGGCTGGGTGGCATTCTTGCGGAAGGACTCCTCCAGCAACTGGGCCAGTGAGCTGTATTGGCCCGGATCGACATCGTGCGGCACCCCGGCGGGGTAACTCGGTAACCAGAATTTTTCCATCAATCACTCCATGACCCGGCTATTGAACCGCAGAGGCGCAGGGCGCGACACCGGGCTTCTCCTAGGTTCGGGCCCAAACTGTCACGCAAGCGTCAAGATGGTGGACTGGATGAAAACGGCAAATGACCTTACATTCGCGCCATGGACACCAACAAGGACAGCGGCGGAACCGAGCCGGGCAGTGAACTGCTGCGGGTGTTGCCCCCGGAACAAAGTGCCTCGGCCCGGGCGCCCTGGGTGGCCGTCATCCGTCGCCTGGGCGCGCGACACCGGGGGCGCATCGCGCGCCATCTGCAGGCGCTGGACGAACACGACCGTTACCTGCGCTTCGGGTATCTGGCCAACGATGCCCAGATCCAGGCCTATGTGGACACCCTGGATTTCGAGAACGACGCCGTGTTTGGCATCTACAACCGGCGACTGGAGCTGGTGGCCATGGCCCACCTGGCGCATTCGGTGGACCGGAACTTCGATGCCTGCGCGGAGTTCGGGGTCTCGGTGCTGCCTTCCGTGCGCGGCCATGGGTATGGCAGCAAGCTGTTTGCGCGGGCGATGCGGCATGCACGCAATGAGGGTGTGCACCTGATGTTCATCCACGCGCTGAGCGAGAACAAGGCCATGCTCAGCATCGCGCGCAAGGCAGGTGCGTCGGTGGAGTACGAGGGCTCAGAGGCGAGCGCCTACTTGCGCCTGCCGCCAGCGAACTTCGAGAGCCAGGTGACAGAGATGGTCGAGGAGCAACTGGCCCAGACGGATTACCGGCTCAAGGTGCAGGCCAAACAGTTCTGGGAATTCATCTCCGGCCTGCAGGACGTGCGCCGAGGCGTGCGCGAGGCCAGGCACAAATCCTCACCCTGAGCCGGCCGTCCGCTCGTCATGAGCCTGCCGCGGTGATCCGCTATCCTATGGGGGTCGTAACCACCGCACCTCCGTGCTGCCTCAGTGTCAGACCCCTATCCCGCGCGTGTCCCCGAAAAAGAGGACAAACGCACGTTCCTGAAGAAACTGGCCGAGTTCATCCACCCCGGACCGGACTCCACCGCCGAGCTGATCGAAACCCTGGCCGAGGCCGAAGACAACCAGGTCATCGGGGCTGAATCGCGCTATATGCTCGAAGGCGTGCTGCGCATGGCCGAGATGACGGCCGGGGATGTCATGGTGCCGGCGCCGCGCATGGACCTGATCGACATCAACGCGCCCTTCGACGAACTCCTCAATGTGGTGATCGACACCGCCCACTCCCGCTTCCCGGTTTTTGAGGGCGAACGCGAGAACATCATCGGCATCCTGATGGCCAAGGACCTGCTCAAGCTGCAGCGGGCACCTGAGCTCAACATCCGGGCCCTGTTGCGGCCCGCCGTCTTCGTGCCCGAGAGCAAGGGCCTGAACGACCTGCTGCACGAATTCCGCGGCAATCGCAATCACCTGGCCATCGTGATCGACGAGTTCGGCCGCGTGGCCGGGCTCATCACCATCGAGGACGTGCTCGAGCAGATCGTGGGCGAGATCGAGGACGAGTTCGACATCTCCGAGGACGAGGGCGACATCTTCGGCCTGGCCGACCAGACCTACCGCGTCAACGGCAGCGCCGCCGTAGAGCGTGTCAACGAGGCCTTCAGTGTCACCATCACCGGCAGCGACCCCGACGAGAGTTTCGACACCATCGGCGGCCTGATCGCCCACGAGATGGGCCATGTGCCGCGCCGCGGAGAGCAGCACGTGATCGCCGGGCTCAAGTTCCTCGTGCTGCACACCAAGGGCGGTGCCGTGAAGTGGTTCAAGGTTTCGCCCGTCACGCCACGCAAGGCCGCGCCCGATGCGTGATCGCTGGGCGCGGGCTGGCTCCGGGGCGCTGAGCGCCGCCGCCGGGCTGGCCCAGGCGCTGGCCATGGCCGCGCCCTGGGACGGCCAGCCCCGCTGGTGGTTGCAACTCCTCGCCCTGGGCCTGCTGGCCTGGCAGCTCGAGCGCAGCGCCAGCTGGAAACAGGCCGCCCTGGCCGGCTGGCTTTTTGCCACGGCCTGGCTGGCCGCCACCTTCTGGTGGCTCTACATCTCCATGCACACTTATGGCGGGCTGCCGGCCGCACTCGCCGTGCTCGCCGTGCTGGCCCTGGCAGCGGCACTCGCGCTCTACTACGCGGCGGCCTGCGCGCTGCAACAGCGTTATGCACCTGCACAGCGCGCCTGGCGGGCCCTGCTGTTTGCAGCGCTCTGGCTGTTAGCCGAGCTGGCACGTGGTGTCTGGTGGACGGGTTTCGGCTGGGGTGGCAGCGGCTACGCCCATGTCGACGGGCCGCTGGCGGGCTACGCCCCCTGGCTGGGGGTCTACGGCATTTCGGCACTGGCCGCCTGGCTGGCCATGACGATCCCGCAGATCTGGGCCTGCGGGCACTGGCAGCGCCTGGCGGCCCTGGTAGTGCTGGCCCTGCCCTCGGTGCATCAGATGGATGGCGTCGAGAGCACCCGTTCCACCGGTCGGCTGGAGGTGGCCCTGCTTCAGGGGAATATCCCCCAGGACGAGAAGTTTCAGCCCGGGACCGGCGTGCCCACGGCCCTGCGCTGGTACGGTGAACAGCTGCAACAGCAGACCGCCGCCCTGGTCGTGGCCCCGGAAACAGCGCTGCCGCTGCTGCCGCAGCAATTGCCCGACGGGTACGGGGAGGCCCTGCGGGCGCGTTATGCCCGGGGCGAGCAGGCCGCACTGGTTGGCTTGCCGCTGGGCAGCCACCGCGAGGGCTACACCAATTCGGCGGTAGGACTGGCGCCGGACCAGCCGACCTGGCGCTACGACAAACACCACCTCGTGCCTTTCGGCGAATTCATACCGACCGGCTTCAAGTGGTTCACGGCCATGATGCAGATCCCGCTGGGGGATTTTCAGCGCGGGGATGTCGGCCAACCCTCCTTTGCCTGGTCAGGCCAGCGCCTGGCGCCCAACATCTGCTACGAAGACCTGTTTGGCGAAGAGCTGGCGGCGCGGTTCCGGGACCCGGCCCAGGCTCCAACCGTGTTTGTCAACCTCAGCAACATCGCCTGGTTTGGCAACACGGTGGCGATCGACCAGCACCTGCACATTTCGCGCATGCGCACGCTGGAGTTCGCACGGCCTTTCGTGCGGGCCACCAACACGGGTTCGACGGCCATCATCGACCACCGCGGCCAGGTCATTGCCGAACTGCCGCGCCACACCCAGGGCGTGCTGCGGGGCGAAGTCGAGGGCCGCGAGGGATTGACCCTGTACGCCCGCTGGGTGGCGCACACCGGCTTGTGGCCGCTGTGGCTGGCCGGGCTGGCCGTGCTGCTGTGGGCGGTCTGGCGCAAAAGAGCCTGAGCGCCTCTGAGGCGCGGCCCGAAGCCCCGTAAAATCAAGGGCTTACGCGGAAATCCGCCTATTTCAGCGCCCCAGGGCGCTGCACCCGCCTGCCGGGTGCATGCGCCTGCACCTGACCCAACCATGTTGACCTTCCAACAAATCATTCTGAAACTGCAGTCCTACTGGGATGCCCAGGGCTGCGCGCTCCTGCAGCCCTACGACATGGAAGTCGGCGCCGGCACATCCCACACCGCTACATTTTTGAGAGCAATCGGACCCGAGCCGTGGAAGGCCGCCTACGTGCAGCCCAGCCGCCGCCCCAAGGATGGCCGTTATGGCGAGAACCCGAACCGGTTGCAGCATTACTACCAGTACCAGGTGGTGCTCAAGCCCGCGCCCAGCAACATCCTTGAGCTGTACCTGGGTTCGCTCGAAGCGCTGGGCTTCGACCTGAAGAAGAACGACATCCGCTTTGTCGAAGACGACTGGGAGAACCCCACGCTGGGCGCCTGGGGCCTGGGCTGGGAAGTCTGGCTCAACGGCATGGAGGTGACGCAGTTCACCTACTTCCAGCAGGTCGGCGGCATCGACTGCAAGCCCATCACGGGCGAGATCACCTACGGCCTGGAGCGTCTGGCCATGTACCTGCAGGGCGTGGACAACGTCTACAACCTGCAGTGGACCGAAGGCCTGAGCTACGGCGATGTCTACAAGCAGAACGAGGTGGAGCAGTCCACCTACAACTTCGAACACAGCGACGCCGACTTTCTCTTCACCGCCTTCACGGCGCATGAAAAGCAGGCCAAACACCTCATGGAGCAGCAACTCGCGCTGCCCGCCTACGAGCAGGTGCTCAAGTGCGCGCACAGCTTCAACCTGCTGGACGCACGCGGCGCCATTTCCGTGACCGAACGCGCCGCCTACATTGGCCGCATCCGCAACCTGGCCCGTGCCGTGGCGCAGAGTTATTACGAAAGCCGCGAACGCCTGGGTTTCCCCATGGCCCCGCGCGCCTGGGTCGAGCAAATGACGAAGAAGGCAGCCTGAGACCATGACGACCCAAAACCTTCTTGTTGAACTGTTTGTCGAAGAGCTGCCGCCCAAGGCGCTCAAGAAGCTCGGTGACAGCTTCGCCACCACCCTGGCCGAGCAGCTGCGTGCCATGGGCCTGGCCACGGCAGGGTCCGCGGTGACCGCCTACGCCTCGCCCCGCCGGCTGGCCGCGCACATCAGCCATGTCTACCTCAAGGCCGCCGACAAGGCCGTGCAGCAAAAGCTCATGCCCGTGGCCGTGGGCCTGGACGCGACCGGCCAGGCCACACCGGCCCTGCTGAAGAAGCTGTCGGTCCTCGGTGCCGATGTGTCCAACCCGGCCCAGGCCGTGGCCGCGCTCAAGCGGGCGCCCGATGGCAAGGCCGAGGCCCTGTTCTACGACAGCCTGGTCACCGGCGCCACGCTCGACAGCGGCCTGCAGAAGGCGCTCGATGAAGCCATCGCGAAGCTGCCCATCCCGAAGGTCATGAGCTACCAGCTCGAGACCGATTGCGAGCTGCCCGGCTGGAGCAGCGTGAATTTCGTGCGCCCCGCACACGGCCTTGTGGCCCTGCACGGCAGCACCGTGGTGCCCGTGAAGGCTCTGGGCCTGAAGGCTGGCAACAGCACACGTGGCCACCGTTTCGAGGCGAAGAAGGATGTCGTGGTGTTCAAGGATGCCGACAGCTATGCGACAGCCCTGCGCGAGGACGGCGCCGTGATTGCTTCTTTTGCCGAGCGCCGTGCCGAGATCGTGCGCCAGCTGGCTGCCGCGGCAGCCAAGGTGGGTGGCGGTGTCCGTCCCATCGAGGACGACGCCCTGCTCGATGAGGTGACGGCCCTGGTCGAACGCCCCAATGTACTGGTCTGCACCTTCGAAAAGGAATTCCTGACCGTGCCGCAGGAGTGCCTGATCCTCACGATGAAGGCCAACCAGAAGTACTTCCCCCTGCTCGATGCCGCGGGCAAGCTGAGCCACCAGTTCCTGGTGGTGAGTAATATCAGCCCCAGCGACGCCAGCGCCGTGATCGGCGGCAACGAACGCGTGGTACGCCCGCGCCTGGCCGACGCCAAGTTCTTCTTTGACCAGGACCGCAAGAAGACGCTCGAATCGCGCGTTGAGGGCCTGGGCAAGGTGGTCTATCACAACAAGCTCGGCACCCAGGGCGAGCGGGTGGAGCGCGTGCGCGCCATCGCCAAGGCGATCGCGCAGCAACTGGGCGACGCCAAGCTGGTCGCCACAGCCGATACGGCCGCGCGTCTGGCCAAGACCGATCTGCTGACCGACATGGTGGGTGAGTTCCCCGAGTTGCAGGGCATCATGGGCGGCTACTACGCGCGCCACGACGGCCTGGGCGACGAGGTGGCCAACGCCATCGAAGACCATTACAAGCCGCGTTTTGCCGGCGACGAACTGCCGCGCAACACGACCGGTCTGGTGGTGGCGCTGGCCGACAAGCTGGAGACCCTGTTGGGCATGTTCGGCATCGGCAACCTGCCCACCGGCGACAAGGATCCTTTTGCGCTGCGTCGTCATGCGCTGGGCGTGATCCGCATGCTGGCCGAAAAGAACCTGGCGCTCGATCTGTCGCAGCTGCTGTCTGCCGCCCTGCCGGCCTTCGGCGACAAGATCACCGACGCCACGCCGGCGCTGGCCGATTTCATCTACGACCGCCTCGCCGGCAGCCTGCGCGAGCAGGGCTACAGCGCGCAGGAAGTCGATGCGGTGCTGGCCCTGCGACCCCAACGCCTGGGTGAGGTGGCACAACGCCTGACCGCCGTGCGCGCCTTCGCCGCGCTGCCCGAAGCGGCCGCCCTGGCCGCGGCCAACAAGCGCATCAGCAACATCCTGAAGAAAGCGCAGGAAGTCGACGCCCACGTCAGCGAAGTGCTGCTGAAGGAAACGGCCGAGAAAAACCTCTACGCCGCACTCAAGGATGTGGTGCCCCAGGCGAACAAGCAGTTCGAAGCGGGCGACTACACCGCATCCCTGAAAACGCTGGCGGCCCTGCGCGCGCCGGTGGATGCCTTCTTCGATGGCGTGATGGTCAATGCCGAAGAGCTGGACCTGCGCCTGAACCGCCAGGGCCTGCTCAAGAGCCTGCACGATGCCATGAACCGCGTGGCCGATCTCTCGCGTCTGGCCTCCTGAAATGCACACCATGAAGCTGGTCATCCTCGACCGCGACGGCACCATCAACGAGGACAGCGCCGACTACATCAAGTCCGCCGCCGAATGGAAACCACTGCCCGGCGCGCTGGAGGCGATCGCCAAGCTCAACCATGCCGGCTGGCATGTGGTGGTGGCGAGCAACCAGTCGGGCCTGGGCCGCGGCCTGTTCGACGTGGCCACGCTCAACGCCATGCACGCCAAGATGCACAAGCTGCTGGCCTTGGCCGGAGGGCGTGTCGAAGCCGTCTTCTACTGCCCGCACGCGCCCGATCAGGCCTGTCGCTGCCGCAAGCCGCTGCCAGGGCTGTTCGAGCAGATCGGTGAACGCTACGGCGTTGCGCTCAAGGGCGTGCCGACCGTGGGTGACTCGGCGCGCGACATCGTGGCCGGGGCGGCCGTGGGTTGCGAGCCGCACCTGGTGCTCACCGGCAAGGGCGCAGCCCTGCGCGGCCAGCCCCTGCCCGACAACTTCCCGGCCGGCACGCGTGTGCACGAAGACCTGCTGGCCTTTGCCGACTACCTGGTGTCGCGCGACACCGCCTGAGGACCCCGACCATGGCGCTGCTGCGTTCCCTCCTTCATGCCCTGTGGATGCTGGTCACGGTGATTCCGTGGGGCATCATCATGGTGGTGGCCTCCATCCGCGTGCGCGGCAACCCGCTGTATTGGATGGCGGCGCGCTGGCTGGGCTGGGCCATCGACGGTGCCCGCGTGCTGCTGGGCATCCGTGTCCGTGTCTCCGGCATGGAGAACCTGCCGGTGGGCGAGACCAGCCCGGCCATCCTGCTGGTCAAGCACCAGTCCACGCTGGAAACCTTCCTCATGCCCACGCTGATGCCGCACCCGCTGGCCTACGTGTTCAAGAAGGAGCTGCTGTACGTACCCTTCTTCGGCTGGGCCATGGGCCGGCTGGACATGATCCACATCGACCGCTCGCAGGGCTCGCAGGCCTTTGCCAAGGTGGTGGCGCAGGGCAAGGAATTGCTGGCGCGCGGCGTCTGGATCATCATGTTTCCCGAGGGCACGCGCATCACGCGGGGCCAGCAGGGGACCTACAAGACCGGCGGCACCCGGCTGGCCGTGGCCACCGGCGCGCCGGTGATTCCGGTGGCGGTGACCTCGGCCAAGTGCTGGCCGCGCAAGGCCTTCATCAAGCGGCCGGGCGTGGTGGACGTGTCGATCGGCACGCCGATTCCCAGTGCGGGCCGTGAGCCGGCCGAGCTGATGCGCGAAGTCGAGGCCTGGATCGAGGCCGAGATGCGCCGGCTCGACCCCGAAGCCTACAAGTGATGCACCACTAAGATCAGGGCATGCGCAGCTTCCTCCAGCTCGCCCTCGACCTCTTCGATGCAGCGCCCGTGCAGGCGCAGCCGACGCCCGCGCCGCAGCCGGCCACGCCCGCCCCCGAAGTGCACGGCCCGCAGCAGCCGGCGCAGTCCATCACCAGCGTGATGGCGCCGGCGCTGTTCAGCCACCCGCGGGCCAACCGCCAGACGCGTCTGTGTGACGCGCACGTGGCCTACGAATTCAAGCGCGGCAAGCGCCGCACCATCGGCATGCAGGTGGGGCCCGACGGCCTGGTGGTCAGCGCGCCGCGCTGGGTGCCGCTGTACGAGGTAGAGGCCGCGCTGCAGGAAAAAGCCCATTGGATCGTGCGCAAGCTCGGCGAAATGCGCGAGCGCCAGCAGCGCCTGGACTCGACCCACATCGAGTGGCGCGATGGCAGCAGTTTTCCTTTCCTGGGCGAGACGGTCATCGTGGTGCTCGACCCGACCCATGCCTACCGCACGGTGGGGGGCAGCCTCAAGGCCGATGACGTGGAGGTGGTGCTGCACACCGACGCCCAGGCCCCCAATCTCACGCTGGACGGCGTGCCGCGCCTCACGCTGCACATCGGCCTGCCGCAACACGCGACCACCCAGCAGATCCGCGACACCGTGCAGGCCTGGCTGATGCGCCAGGCGCACCGCATCTTCACCGAGCGCCTGCAGCACTATGCGCCCCAGCTGGGCGTGCAGTGGCGCAAGCTCTCGCTCAGCAGCGCCGGCACCCGCTGGGGCAGCGCCAGCAGTGACGGTGCGATCCGCCTGAACTGGCGCCTGGTCCATTTCCGCCAGAGCGTGATCGACTACGTGGTCGCGCACGAACTCAGCCACCTGCGCGTGATGGACCACAGCCCGCGTTTCTGGGAGACGGTGCGTTCGGTCGTGCCCGACTACCAGAGCCTGCGCGGCGAACTGCGCGACGAAGCCTTGCCGCGCTGGCATTGAGATGGTTTTCGACACCGCCACCCTGACGAGCCTGGCGCTGGCCCTGGGTCTCGGGCTGCTGATCGGTGTCGAGCGCGAACGCCGCAAGGGCATCGGGCATGGCCGCCACTTTGCCGGCATCCGCACCTTTGCCCTGGCTTCCCTGACCGGGGCCGGCGTGCAGGTGCTGGGACAGGTCTGGCTGACGGCCGTGGCCGCCGCCCTGGTGGCGGGGCTGGCGCTGGTGTCGCACTACAAGGACCGCTCGCGCGATCCGGGGGTCACCACCGAAATCGCGCTTTTCCTCACGTTCCTGCTGGGCCTGCTCAGCGTGCCCGAGCCGGCCCTGGCCGCGGCGCTGGGCGTCACGGTGGCCGTGCTGCTGGCCGCACGTGTCCCGCTGCAGCGTTTCTCGACCCAGGTGCTGAGCGAGCAGGAACTGCACGATGCCTTGCTGCTGGCCGCTTCGGCCCTGGTGGTGCTGCCGCTGGCACCCAACCAGGCCCTGCCCTGGCTGGGCGGCATCAACCTGCGTGTGGTCTGGCAGCTGGTCGTGCTGATCATGGCGGTGCAGGCTCTGGGCCATGTGGCACTGCGCCTGTTCGGCGCCCGGCTCGGCCTGCCCCTGTCGGGACTGGTTGCCGGTTTCGTCTCCAGCACCGCCACCATCGCGGCCATGGGCGCGCGTGCCGTGCGTCATCCCGAGTTGCGTACGGCCTGCGTGGCGGGTGCCTGGTTTTCCACGGTCTCCACGGCCCTGCAGATCCTGCTGATCGCCGCCCTGCTGTATCCGGCGGGGCTGGCGCTCATCGCGCCGACCATGGGCGGCGCGATGCTGGTGGCGCTGCTGCTCGGGCTGGCTGCCTTTCGCCGCAGCACGCTACCCCTGGATGACACGGCGGCGCCGGGGCGCGCTTTCAGTCTGCGGCAGTCCATCCTGCTGGCCCTGCTGTTCACCGGCATCGCGGTGGCCGTGGCGTGGCTGCAGCAGGGCCTGGGCACGACCGCCACATTGGCGGCCACGGCGCTGGCGGGCCTGGCCGACGCGCACTCTTCTTCTGCCGCCGTCATCGGCCTGGCTGCGCGTGGTGAACTCAGGCCGCCCACCATGCTCACCGCCGTGCTGCTCGCCTTCAGCAGCAACAGCCTCAGCAAGATGGTAGCCGCTTATGCGGCCGGCGGGGCGCGTTACGGCAGCATCGTGAGTGCGGGGCTGGCGCTGGTGGCACTGGCGGCCTGGATGCCCTGGCTCTGGCTGCGTCTGTCCGCGTCCTGAGTGCGCCCGGGTGGGGCTCGTTATGATGAAACGCGGATGTCTGCAAGACGCGGTTTCGGTCGCGGCGGGACGACGCAAGGACGGTGTTGCCCGGCCGAGCCCATGATGAACAAGGAAGCACAACGATGGACGCCAGCCTGAAGGCCTCATTCACCCCGACGGGCCGCTTGCGCGCCTCGATCAATCTCGGCAATCCGATCCTGGCCAACAAGGTCCCGGGCAGCGGCCAGCCCGTGGGCGTGTCGGTCGATCTGGCGCGCGCTTTTGCTGAACGGCTGGGGGTACCACTTGAACTGGTGGTGCTCGACACGGCCGGCAAGTCGGTCGATGCCGTGCGCCAGGAGCAGGCGGACATCGGCTTCTTCGCGGTCGATCCGCTGCGCGGCCAGGAGATCTCCTTCACCGGGCCCTATGTGCTGATCGAGGGCTTTTACCTGGTGCGCCAGGATTCGCCGTTGCAGCGCAATGAAGAGGTCGACCAGCCTGGCCGGCGTATCACGGTCGGTGGCGGCAGCGCCTACGACCTGTACCTCAGCCGCGAGATCAAGCAGGCCGAACTGGTGCGCGCGTCCAGTTCACCCGCTGTGGTGGAGACCTTCCTGGCGCAGGGGCACGATGTGGCGGCCGGCGTCAAGCAGCAACTGGAGGCCGATGCGCGGCGTTTTCCCGGCTTGCGTCTGCTGCCGGAACGTTTCATGGTCATCCGGCAGGCCATGGGCACGCCCAAGAGCCGCGGCCAGGCAGCGAGTGACGCGCTCTATGCCTTCGTGGAGGAAATGAAAGCTAGCGGCTTCGTGGCCGAAGCGCTCAGGCGGCATGCGATCCAGGGCGCGGCGGTGGCGCCGGCCGGCCGTTGAGCGTCCTCAGGAACCGGTCTTGAACAGCGCGGCCACCACGTCGGACTGCGTGATCATGCCGACCACCTCGAGCTTGTCGTTGACCACCGGCATGTGGTGCAGGCCGCCGTCGGAGAACAGGGCCACCAGGTCCACCATCAAGGTCTCGGGGCGGGCCACACGCACCTTGCGCGTCATGATGTCGGCCACGTAACGCGCCGTGCTCATGACGGGCATCTTGCGCGGATCGGGTGCGCTGTGCCCGACGAAGAAGTCGTGCAGCGAGACGATGCCGGCCAGCGTGCCGTCGAGGCGGATCACCGGCAGCGCCTTGACCTTGTGCCGCACCAGCCGCGCCCAGGCCTCGTCCACCGAATCCAGTGGCCGGACATGGATCACGTCGCGCGACATGATGTCGCGGCAATAAACATCACCCCATTTGCGCCGGCTCGCCTGCAGCTGCGCGCGGGTGAGGATCTGCTCCAGGTCGTCGGGGCTGATGTCGAGCAACTGGCCCTGGCTGGCCAGGGCGGCCTCCAGATCCTGTTTGCTCACGCCCAGGCGGGCGCTGGGCAGCCGGTCGGCCGTGCGATGCGGATGGGGCTGGGAAACGGCCTGGTGCGGGTAACGCCGCTGCATCAGGTTGTTGAAGAGCAGCGCCAGGCCGAGCAGCAGGATGGAATTTGCGGCCACCGGCCACAGTGCATAACCGTAACCGAGCTGGCTGATGGCCGGCCCGCCCAGCACGGCGGTAAGCGCCACGGCGCCACCAGGCGGGTGCAGGCAGCGCAGCATGAACATGGCGGCAATGGCGCCGGCCCCGGCGACACCGGCGGCCAGCCCGCCATGACCCAGGGTCTGCGCGCAAAGCACGCCGATCAGCGCCGAGACCAGGTTGCCGCCCAGGATGGACCAGGGTTGGGCCAGCGGACTGGCAGGTACCGCGAACAGCAGCACCGCCGAAGCGCCCATGGGCGCGATGAACCAGGGATTGATTTCGCCCAGCGCCAGATGGCTGAGCCCTTCGCTGCCAAACAGGCCCAGGCCGGCGCCCAGGCAACCCAGCCAGATCTCACGCCGGCTGACCGACAGCGGCGCAGGCCAGAAACTGCGCAGCCAAAGAAGACGGGGATGCACACTCACTCCCAAAGGCACCAAAACGGGGCATTGTAGGCGTGGCGGCTCTCAGGCTGGAAGGCTGAAGCGGTAAACCCCCTCGGCATCGCGTGCGCGTTGCAGCTTGCCTTCGAACCAGAGCGCGTGCAGATGGGCCACGGCCTCGCCCATGGCGAAAGTGGTCTGGTGCAGGTCCAGCTTGCGCTTGAAGAGGATGGGCAGCACGTCCGCCGCGCTGCAGGGTTGGAGCGCGCAGGCTGCCATCACCTCGGCCAGGCGGTCGCGGTGGTGTTCATGCAGCTGCTCAATGCGCCGGTGCAGGCCGTTGAAGGGTTTGCCGTGCGAGGGCAGGGTCAGGGTGTCGGCCGGCAGGCTCTTGAACTTGTCGATCGACTGCAGGAAGAGCTTGAGCGCATCGGCCTCGGGCTCCATGTCGAAGACGCTGACGTTGGTGGAGATGCGCGGTAGCATCATGTCGCCGCCGATCAGCAGCTTGAGCTCCTCGCAGTACAGCGCGATGTGCTCGGGCGCATGGCCGTGGCCGCTGATGCAGCGCCAGCCGCGCCCGCCGATGAGCACCACGTCGTCTTCCATGAGCCGGCGGAACTGGCGCGGCACCGCTGGCACCAGGGTAGGGTAGTAGCTGGCGCGCTCGCGGATCTTGTCCATCGAGGCCGGGTCGCGCAGGCCGTGCGCAGCGAAAAAGAGCGCGGAACTGTCGCCGCCAAAACCGTTGCTGCCGGAGGAGCCGATGCGCGCCAGGTTGTAGTCGGTGGCGCTCATCCACAGGCGGCAGGGGTGCTCGGGGGTGCTCCAGCGTGCGCACAGCCAGTCGGCCAGGCCGATGTGGTCCGGGTGCATGTGGGTGACGATCACGCGCAACAGGGGCAGGCCTGCGAAGCTGCCGGCAAACAGCTGCTCCCACTGGGCGCGGGCCTCGTCGCGGCTGATGCAGCAGTCCACCACGGTCCAGCCTTCGCGGCCATCCAGCGTGTCGCGCAGCAGCCAGAGGTTGATGTGGTCCAGCGCAAAGGGCAGGGCCATGCGGATCCAGCGCACGCCGGGGGCCACCTCCAGCGTGGTGCCGGGCGCGGGCAGGGTGTCGCCCAGGGGGTAGTGCAGCTGGCGTTCGAGTTCGTTCATGGGCGGTATGAATTGCGACATAATTGACGTTTACGTAAACGTCAATTGGCATCCGGCATTCTAGGCGCGCCCATGGCGCTGTCTTGTCGCCTTTGTTCTACACCACCACCGACCATGGCAACGACCTACAGCATCAGCGATCTGGCCCGGGAATTCGACCTGACCACGCGTGCCATGCGGTTTTACGAAGACATGGGCCTGCTGCAGCCCGAGCGCAGCGGGCCGGGCGGACGCATCCGCGTCTACAGCGGGCGCGACCGCACCCGCCTCAAGCTCACCCTGCGCGCCAAGCGCCTGGGCCTGAGCCTGAGCGAGGCCAAAGAGATCATCGATATGTACGACAGCCCGCGCGACACCGGGCTGCAGCTCAAGAAATTCCTCGACGTGCTCGCCGCGCACCGCAGCCAGGTCGAGGAGCAGATGGCCGACCTGCAGGCCAATCTGGACGAGATCAAGGCGCACCAGCGCGAGGCCCGCGCCCTGCTGGCCAAACTCGACAAGAAAAACGGCAAATAAGCATCACGGAGACTTTCATGAACCTGCCCGGACTCAACTTCCAGCTCGGCGAAGACATCGACGCGCTGCGCGATGCGGTGCGTGAATTCGCGCAAGCCGAGATCGCCCCGCGCGCGGCCGAGATCGACCGCAACGACCAGTTCCCCATGGACCTCTGGCGCAAGATGGGTGATCTGGGCGTGCTGGGCATCACGGTGGGCGAAGAGTACGGCGGCGCCAACATGGGCTACCTGGCCCACATGATCGCCATGGAAGAGATCAGCCGCGCCAGCGCTTCCGTGGGCCTGAGTTACGGCGCACACAGCAACCTCTGCGTGAACCAGATCAAGCGCAATGGCAACGAGGCGCAGCGCAAGAAATACCTGCCCAAGCTGATCAGCGGGGAGCATGTGGGCGCGCTGGCCATGAGCGAGCCGGGCGCCGGCAGCGACGTGCTGAGCATGAAGCTCAAGGCAGAAGAAAAAAACGGTTACTACCTGCTCAACGGCAGTAAGTTCTGGATCACCAATGGCCCCGACGCCGACACCCTGGTGGTCTACGCCAAGACCGAACCCGAACTGGGCGCGCGCGGTGTCACGGCCTTCCTGATCGAGAAGGGCATGAAGGGCTTTTCGATCGCGCAGAAACTCGACAAGCTGGGCATGCGCGGCAGCCACACCGGCGAGCTGGTGTTCCAGAATGTGGAGGTGCCGGCCGAGAACGTGCTGGGCACGCTCAACGGCGGGGCCAAAGTGCTCATGAGCGGCCTGGACTACGAGCGCGCCGTGCTCACGGGCGGGCCGCTGGGCATCATGCAGGCGGTGATGGACAACGTCATCCCCTACATCCACGACCGCAAGCAGTTCGGCCAGAGCATCGGCGAGTTCCAGCTCATCCAGGGCAAGGTGGCCGACATGTACACCGTGCTGCAGGCCGGTCGCAGCTTCGCCTACACCGTGGCCAAGAACCTGGATCTGCTGGGTGCCGAGCACGTGCGCCAGGTGCGCAAGGACTGCGCCTCGGTGATCCTGTGGACGGCCGAGAAGGCCACCTGGATGGCGGGAGAGGGCGTGCAGATCTTTGGTGGCAACGGCTACATCAACGAGTACCCGCTGGGTCGCCTGTGGCGCGACGCCAAGCTGTACGAGATCGGGGCTGGCACCAGCGAAATCCGTCGCATGCTGATCGGGCGCGAATTGTTTGCCGAGACGATGTAAAGAAACAGGATGTGGCAGGCCCTGGTGAACTGAGGCGAAAATAGGCCCATGAGCAAAACCCTCGATGATCTTTTCGCCCACAACCGCGCCTGGGCCGCGCAGATGGAGCGTGAGCGCCCCGGTTTCTTCACCAACCTGAAGTCGCAGCAGCGCCCCAAGTACATGTGGATCGGCTGCTCCGACAGCCGCGTGCCGGCCAACCAGATCACCGGCCTGGAGCCAGGTGAGGTTTTCGTGCACCGCAACGTGGCCAATGTGGTGGTGCATTCCGATCTCAATGCGCTGTCGACCGTCCAGTTCGCCGTGGAGCATCTCAAGGTCGAGCACATCATGGTGGTGGGGCACTACGGCTGCTCCGGCGTGCACGCGGCCCTGCAGGGCGCGCGCATTGGCCTGGCCGACAACTGGCTGCGCCACATCATGGATGTACGCGATCGCCATCGCACCCTGCTCGACGGCATCGCCGAAGCGCATCGCCACGATGCGCTGGTGGAGCTCAATGCCATCGAGCAGGTCGTGAATGTGGCGCAGAGCACGGTCATGATGGACGCGTGGACGCGCAACCAGAGTGTCACCCTGCACGCCTGGGTCTATGGCGTGCACGACGGTCTGCTGAAAGACCTGCAGATGACGGTCGACGGCCAGGAGGCGCTGGAGCCGCTTTACCAGCAGGCCATCGCCGCCGTGGCCGGCGCCCGGCGCGGCTGACAGACAAGATTTTTCTGGAAGGTGGGGAAGCGAAGTCCCGACCTGTGAACAACTTAAAGAAGGAGCACAACCATGTCCGATCCAATCGTCATCGTCGGCGCCGCCCGCACCCCCATGGGGGCTTTCCAGGGCGACTTCTCTTCCCTCTCGGCCCATGACCTGGGCGGCGCGGCCATCCGCGCTGCCGTCGAGCGCGCGGGCATCGCCCCCGAGCTTGTCAACGAGGTGCTGATGGGCAACTGCCTGATGGCCGGCCAGGGCCAGGCCCCGGCACGCCAGGCCGGCTTCAAGGGCGGCCTGCCCAAGAGCGCGGGCGCAGTCACTTTGTCCAAGATGTGCGGCTCGGGCATGCGCGCGGCCATGTTCGCGCACGACATGCTGCATTCCGGCACGGCCGACGTGGTCGTCGCCGGTGGCATGGAGAGCATGACCAACGCACCGTATCTGATGCTGAAGGGCCGCGGCGGCTACCGCATGGGCCACGACAAGATCTACGACCACATGATGCTCGACGGCCTGGAAGACGCCTACGAGGCCGGCCGCTCCATGGGCACCTTCGGCGAAGACTGTGCCGCCAAGTACAAGTTCACGCGCGAGCAGCAGGACCATTTCGCCAGCAGCAGCGTGCGCCGCGCGCAGGCTGCCATCCAGAACGGCGGCTTTGCGGCCGAGATCACGCCGGTGACCGTGAAGACCCGTGCCGGAGAGACCGTGGTCTCTATCGACGAAGGTCCGGGCAAGGCCAAGCTCGACAAGATTGCGGCGCTCAAGCCCGCCTTCAAGAAGGACGGCACCATCACCGCCGCCAGCAGCTCCTCCATCAACGACGGCGCCGCAGCGCTCGTGATGATGCGCGCTTCTACCTCCGCCAAACTGGGCTGCAAGCCGCTGGCCAAGATCGTTTCGCACGCCATGTACGCGCAGGAACCCGAGTGGTTCACCACCGCCCCCGTGGGCGCCACGCAAAAAGCCCTGGCTGCGGCCGGCTGGAGCGTGAAGGACGTGGACCTGTGGGAAGTGAATGAGGCCTTCGCTGTGGTGCCCATGGCGCTGATGGAAGAGCTCAAGGTCTCGCACGACATCGTCAACGTCAACGGCGGCGCCTGTGCGCTGGGCCACCCGATCGGCGCCAGTGGCGCGCGCATCATGGTCACGCTCATGCACGCGCTCAAGGCCCGTGGTCTCAAGCGCGGCCTGGCCACGCTGTGCATCGGCGGCGGTGAGGGCACGGCTGTGGCGCTGGAACTGCTTTGAGCGGTTTTTTTTTGAAGTTTGGGATGGGAAAATAGGCCGGGGAGTATTCATAAGCCTTCATAAGTGGCCGATGATGTGTGAGTGTCCATTGATCCCATCCGGCTCACCATGAAATTCAGCTCCAAGCTCCTGCTCTGTGCCATCGTCCCGGCGGCGCTTTTCATCGTCGGCCTGGCCGGCAGCATCGGTGGATTGGTCTATACCAAGAACCAGTTCGGCCGTTACATCCAGACCGAGCAGCGCATCAGCACCGGGCTCAACGAGATGTACGCGCAGGGCCTGCAGATGGGGCAGGCCCTGCGCAACATCGTGCTCGACCCGGTCAACCCCCAGGCCCCCAGGAATCTGGACACGGCACGCGCGGCCTACGACAAGGCCTATGCCGATGCCGTCAAGACCGCCAGTGGCACGGTCTTCGAAGCGGGCCTGAGCAAGCTGCCGCCGCTGCGCGCAGTGCATGCCCAGGCCCAGGAAAAGGTGCTGGCCCTGGTCAAGGCGCAGTCGGCGGAGACGGTGCAGTTCCTCAACAGCGCGGAGACGCCAGCCTGGCGCAATCTGCGCGGCGAGCTGCTCAAGCAGGTCGAGATGGCCGAAAAGGTGTCGGCAGAAGCCCAGGCCGACGTCGACCGCCAGGCCAATCGCGTGATCTTCTTTTCCATCTCCCTGGCCGTGCTGGCCATCGTGGTGGCCACCGGCTTCACGATCTACCTGCGCAGCACGGTCTGCAACGAACTGGGTGGCGACCCGGGCGATGCGCGTCAGGCCCTGTCGGAGATTGCCGAGGGCAACCTGGCCTACCCCGTGCCGCCCACGCGTTTCCAGGGCAGCCTGATGGAAGGGCTGGTGACGATGCAGGAGTCGCTGCGCCGTCTGGTCGGTGAGGTGCGCCATTCCACCGACAGCATCACCACGGCCAGCAGCGAGATCGCTGCCGGCAGCCAGGATCTGTCGGCCCGCACCGAAAGCCAGGCCAGCGCGCTGGAGGAAACCGCGGCTTCGATGGAAGAGCTGTCGTCCACGGTGAAGCAGAACGCTGACAACGCCCGCCAGGCCAACCAGCTCGCGCAGAGCGCGTCCACGGTGGCGGTGCAAGGCGGCGAGGTCGTGGCCCAGGTGGTGGACACCATGAAGGGCATCAATGATTCGAGCAAGAAGATCGCCGACATCATCAGCGTGATCGACGGCATTGCCTTCCAGACCAATATCCTGGCGCTGAACGCCGCCGTGGAAGCTGCGCGCGCGGGTGAGCAGGGCCGCGGTTTTGCTGTGGTCGCTTCCGAGGTGCGCAGCCTGGCGGGCCGCAGCGCCGAAGCGGCCAAGGAAATCAAGACGCTCATCACCGACAGCGTGGAGCGCGTGGGGCACGGTACAGCGCTGGTCGACCAGGCCGGCAACACCATGAACGAGGTGGTGGCCAGCATCCGCCGTGTGACCGACATCATGGGCGAGATCAGTGCGGCCAGCAGCGAACAGAGCACCGGCGTGGCCCAGGTGGGCGAGGCCGTCACCCAGATGGACCAGGCCACCCAGCAGAACGCGGCCCTGGTGGAGGAGTCCACCGCTGCCGCCATGAGCCTGCGCGAACAGGCCCAGCACCTGAACCAGCTGGTGGGCACTTTCCGGCTCTGAGTCGCCGTCGGACGGGGTGGCCGGCGCGGATCGGCATAATTGACGTTTACGTCAACGTCAATTGGAAGCCGCCCTGCCATGCTGCTGACCCCCGACCAGGAAATGATCCGCGATGCGGTGCGCGACTTCGCGCGTGCCGAGCTCTGGCCTCATGCCGCACGCTGGGACCGGGAGCACCACTTCCCCAAGGATGTGCACCGCGGCCTGGCGGCACTGGGCGCCTACGGCATCTGTGTGCCCGAGGAATACGGCGGCGCCCATCTCGACTACCTCAGCCTGTCGCTGGTGCTGGAAGAAATCGCCGCGGGTGACGGCGGCACCAGCACGGCGATCAGCGTGACCAACTGCCCGGTCAACGCTATCCTCATGAAACACGGCAACGCGCAGCAGAAGCAGAAGTGGCTGGGACCTTTGGCCCGTGGCGAGATGCTGGGAGCCTTCTGCCTGACCGAGCCGCACGTGGGCTCGGACGCCTCGGGCCTGCGCACGACGGCTGTGCGCGATGGCGACGCGTATGTGCTCAACGGCGTCAAGCAGTTCATCACCAGCGGCAAGCACGGGCAGGTGGCCATCGTCATCGCGGTGAGCGACAAGGGCGCGGGCAAGAAGGGCATGAGCGCCTTCCTCGTGCCCACCGACGCGCCCGGTTACGTGGTGGCTCGCCTGGAAGAGAAACTCGGGCAACACAGCAGCGACACCGCGCAGATCAATTTCGAGAACTGCCGCATTCCGGCAGAGAACCTGATCGGTACCGAGGGCGAGGGCTACAGGATCGCGCTGGGGGGCCTGGAGGGTGGGCGCATCGGCATCGCTTCGCAAAGCATAGGCATGGCGCGCAGCGCGCTGGAGGTGGCCATCCAGTACGCCAAGGAGCGCGAGAGTTTTGGCCAGCCCATCTTCAACCACCAGGCGGTGGGTTTCCGCCTGGCCGAGTGCGCGACGAAGATCGAGGCCGCGCGCCAGCTGACCTGGCACGCCGCCGCCCTGCGCGACGCCGGGCGCCCCTGCCTCAAGGAAGCGGCCATGGCCAAACTGTTTGCGAGCGAAATGGCCGAGCAGGTCTGCAGCGCTGCCCTCCAGACCCTTGGCGGGTATGGTTATGTGAGTGATTTCCCTCTGGAGCGCATTTACCGCGACGTACGCGTCTGCCAGATCTACGAAGGCACCAGCGACGTGCAGAAAATACTGATCCAGCGCGCGCTTTGAGCGTCATACTCCCCGCATGCACATCATCGACGCCCATCACCACATCTGGCGCCAGCAGGACCTGCCCTGGCTGCAGGGCCCCATGGTGCCGCGCATCTTCGGGCCCTACGAGGCCATCCGGCGCGACTACCCGGTGGAAGAGTTCCTGGCCGACCAGGCCGGCTCGGGCATCACGCAGTCCGTCTACGTGCAGACCAACTGGCCGGCGGCGCAATTCGAGCGGGAAGCCGCCTGGGTGCAGGGCGAGGCCCAGCGCAGCGGCTGGCCGCAGGCCATGGTGGCCTATGCCGACATGATGGCGCCCGACGTGCGGCCACAACTCGACATCCTCAAGAAATACCCGCTGGTGCGCGGCGTGCGCATGCAGCTGCACTGGCACGAAAACCCGCTGTACCGTTTTGCCCCCGGGCCTGAGCAGGTACGCAGCCCCCTGCTGAGCCGCAACATCGCTCACCTGGCCGACTACGGCTACAGCTTCGACCTGCAGGTCTTCGCCGGCCAGATGGCCGACGCCGCCCATCTGGCGGGTGCGAACCCGAAGGTGAATTTCATCCTGGTCCACGCCGGCATGCTGGCCGACACCTCGCATGTGGGCCTGCGGGCCTGGCGCGAGGGCATGGGCAAGCTGGCCGCGCAGCGCAATGTGTTTGTCAAGCTCTCGGGCCTGGGCACCTTCCTGCAGCGCAACGATCCGGCCCACATCGCCACGGTGGTCGAGCAGACCGTGCGTTTCTTCGGCGCGCAGCGCTGCATGTACGGATCGAATTTCCCCATCGAGAAACTCTGGACCGACCACGCCAGCCTGATCGCGGCGCACCGCGCCGCCGTGCAAGACCTGACTGCGGCCGAGCAGGCTGATATCTTCGGCGGCACCGCCGCGCGCGTGTACCGTCTGGCGGATTGATTGAAGGAGTAGCGCCATGCCCATCACCAAAGGATTCCGCGCCCTCGTTGACGAAGCGATGGCCGAGGTCACCACCCACACCGTGCCCGAGGTGCTGGCCATGCTGGACGACCCCAAGGTGCACATCGTCGACATCCGCGATGTGCGCGAGCTGAAAGAGGGCACCGTCAGCGGCAGCACGCATGCGCCGCGCTGCATGCTCGAGTTCTGGGTGGACCCCGAGTCGCCGTACCACAAGCCCATGTGGGCCGACGAAAGCAAACACTTCATCCTCTTCTGCGGCGCGGGCTGGCGCAGCGCGCTGGCGGCCAAGACCCTGCAGGACATGGGCATGACCAATGTCTCGCACATCGAGGGTGGTTTTGCCGAGTGGGTCAAGCACGGCGGCCCGGTGGAGACGCTGGAACAGCGCAAGGCCAAGAAGGGCGGATGAGCACGGATTGCCCCTGCGGCCGGCGCGATGCGGCTGGTCGTGCGCTGAGCCACGCGCGCTGTTGCGGCCCTTACCTGTCTGATTTCGCCGGCAGACCGGCCCCTGATGCCGAGGCGCTGATGCGCTCGCGTTACAGCGCCTTTGTGCGGGAACGGGCCGACTACCTGCTCGCCACCTGGCATGCCAGCACGCGGCCGACGGACCTGGGTTTTGATGCCGGCGTCAAGTGGCTGGGGCTGGAGGTGAAACAGCACCAGCTCATCGATGCCACGCATGCCGAAGTCGAGTTTGTGGCGCGCCAGCGCGACAAAAGCGGACGCGCCGTGCGCCTGCACGAGCGCAGCCGCTTCGTGCGCGAGGACGGGCGCTGGTTCTATGTCGATGGAGACCTGAAGTGAGATTCGAGGCCGTGCTCTTCGACTGCGACGGCGTGCTGGTCGACTCCGAGCCCATCGTCAACGGCGTACTGCGCACCATGCTGGCCGAGCGGGGCTGGGTGCTGAGCGAGGCCGAGTGCATGCGCATCTTCATCGGCAAGATGGTGCGTGACGAGAAGGAGCGTATCGAGTTCCACACCGGCCAGCCGCTGACCGAAGCCTGGCTGGCCAGCTTCCGCGAGCGCCGCAATAGCGCACTGGAGAACGAGCTGCGCATTGTGGCCAATGCGCAGGCCGCCGTGCATGCCGTGCACGAACGGCTGGACGCACGCATCGCCTGCGCCTCCGGCGCCGATCGCCACAAGGTCGAGCTGCAGCTGCGCAAGGTGGGCCTGCACGACTATTTCGAGGGCCGCATCTTCAGCGGCCACGAGATGCCGCGCTCCAAGCCGCACCCCGATGTCTACCTGGCCGCGGCGAGCGCACTCGCGGCGCCGCCGCAGCGCTGCGCCGTGGTGGAAGACACGCTGATCGGCGCCACCGCCGGCCTGGCTGCTGGTGCCACGGTGTTTGCCTACGTGCCGCAGGGGGATGCCGGGCCTTTCCTGCGCGCGGGTGTGGCCGCGGTGTTCAGCGACATGGCGCAGCTGCCCGCGCTCCTGTCCTAGGCCAGCGGCACAAACCCCGAGGCCGGCCGCGCCGGAGCCGTTATCACGCCGCCGGCCTGCAGCAGCCGTGTCATCTCGGCCTGCGGCAGCGGGCGCGAGAGCAGATATCCCTGGAATTCGTGGCAGCCCTGGTAACGCAGGAAGTCGAATTGCGCCTGGTTCTCCACGCCCTCGGCTACCACGGTCTTGCGCAGGCTCTGGCCCAGCGAGATCACGGCGCGCGCGATCATGGCCACCTCTTCCTCATGCTCGATGCCGGTGACCAGGGAGCGGTCGATCTTGATGATGTCCAGCGGGAAACGGCGCAGATAACTCAGCGCGGAATAACCGGTGCCGAAGTCGTCCATGGCCAGCTGCACGCCCAGGGCCTTGAAGTCGCCCAGGGTGGCGACCACGCTGTCGCTGTCGCCCATGAACAGGGTCTCCGTGATCTCCAACTCGACCAGGGACGAGGGCAGCTGCGCTTCTTCCAGCAGCCCGGCCACGTGGGCCACGATGTCGCCGCTGAGGAAGAGGCGCGGTGAGAGGTTGACCGCCACATGCAAGGGCGTGGGCAATTGCCGGTTCCAGTCACGCGCCGCGGCGAAGGCGCGGCGCAGGATGACGGTGGTCAGCGGCACGATCAGCCCGGTTTCCTCGGCAATGGGGATGAAACGGTCGGGGCTGATGGGGCCGTACTCGGGGTGGTTCCAGCGCGCCAGCGCCTCTACGCCGACGATACGACGGCGGTGGTCCACCTTGGGCTGGTAGTGCACTTCGAAGTCGTCGTGTTCGATGGCCTGGCGCAGCGCGGCTTCCAGGTTGAGGCGCTCGTCGGCCACGCGGTTGAGTTCGCTGGTGAAAAACTGGAAGTTGTTGCGCCCGCGGTTCTTGGCGGCGTACATGGCGGTGTCGGCATGCTTGAGCAGGCTGGCCGGGTCTTCGCCGTCGGCCGGGTACATGGCCACGCCCAGGCTGGCGCCCACGTGGAATTCGCGCCCCGAGAGCATGACGGGGCGGCCGATCTCGGCCAGCACACGGCGCAGCTGCGAGATGATGGTGCTGCTGCGGAAATGGTCGTTCAGCAGCAACACGAACTCGTCACCACCCAGGCGCGCCACCGTGTCGGAGGTGCGCACACAGTGGCTCAGGCGGCCGGCGATTTCCTTGAGCAATTCGTCGCCCGCGTTGTGGCCCAGGCTGTCGTTGATGAACTTGAAGTTGTCCAGGTCGATGAAGACCACCACGAGGTAATAACCCAGGCGCGCCGCGCGTGCCATGCCCTGTTCGACCCGGTCGGCCAGCAGGATGCGGTTGGGCAGGCCGGTCAGCATGTCGTGGTTGGCCTGGCGCTCCAGTTCCTCCTGGTAACGCTTGCGCTCCGAGATGTCCTGCACCGTGCCCTCGTAATAGAGGGTGTGACCATCGCCATCCCGCACGGCGTGCGCGTTCTCCGAGATCCAGATGCGGGTGCCGTCCTGGCGGTAGACCTCGGACTCGAAGTTGAGCACCTCACCTTTTTCGGCCATGAGCTGGCGGAAGCGTTCCCGCTGGCTGGTCCTGACGTAGAGCTGGCGCTCGATGTTGTCCAGGCCGGCCATCAGCGCGGCTGGGCTGGCGTAGCCGTAGAGACGGGCCAGGGCCGGGTTGGCCGCCAGGTAACGGCCATCGATCGAGGTCTGGAAGATGCCCTCGGAGGCGTGTTCGAAGATGTTGCGGTAACGCAGCTCGGCCTCCTTCTGGGCCTGTGCCATCTCGCGCTGCGCGCTCATGTCCTCGATGAAACCCTCGATCACCAGGTCGCCCTGCTCGTCGGGCACGGCAATGCCGCGTTCGTGCACCCATTTGATCTGCCCGGCCTGGGTCGTGATGCGGTACTCCACCGTGAAGCGCTGCCCGCTGCGCACGGCGGTATCGATCTGTCCGCGCACGCGGATGCGGTCCAGCGGGTGGGTGATGTCTTCCCAGCTGATGGCCGCGTTCTGCACCAGTTCGGACGGGCTGTAGCCGGTCAGGGGCAGGCAGCCCTGGCTGACGAAGACCATGCGCCAGTTCGCGTCGTTCTGGCAGCGGTAGGCCATGCCATCCAGATTGTTGACCAGCGTGTCGAGCACACGTGCCCGGTCCAGTTCGCCCGTGCTGAGCAGGCTGGTACGGCGGATGCGGGCGGGGTGGACGGTCATGGTGGTGCTTCTGGGCGCGTGTCCGTTTAAAGAAGCAAACAACATGCCGGGGTTGCGCACCGCCGTGGTGCGTTCGGGCGGCGGACTGGCTTGGACGGCCCCAAATCTGCCACAATTGACGTTTACGTAAACGTCAATTCGCCACTGCTGATCCCGCGCCGGACCTTCTACGGAAAACACGCCCATGTCCCTACTGGAAACCCAGCTCAACGCCCGTTCCGCCGACTTCCAGGCCAACGCGACCGCCATGCGCGCCGTGTTGGACGATCTCAAGGTCCAGGTGGAGAGGGTCGCCCAGGGCGGCGGCGAGGCCGCACGTGCCAAGCACACGGCTCGCGGCAAGCTGCTGCCGCGCGAGCGGGTGCAGCGCCTGCTGGATCCCGGCACGCCTTTCCTGGAACTCAGCCCGCTGGCGGCCATGGGCATGTACAACGGTGACGCGCCCTGTGCCGGCCTGATCGCCGGCATCGGCCGCGTCAGCGGCGTGGACTGCATGATCGTCTGCAACGACGCCACCGTGAAGGGCGGCACCTACTATCCCGTCACGGTGAAGAAGCACCTGCGGGCGCAGGAGATCGCGCAGCAGAACCGCCTGCCCTGCATCTACCTGGTGGACTCGGGTGGCGCCAACCTGCCGAACCAGGACGAGGTCTTTCCCGACCGCGACCATTTCGGCCGCATCTTCTACAACCAGGCCAATATGAGTGCCCTGGGGCTTGCGCAGATTGCGGTGGTCATGGGCTCGTGCACGGCCGGCGGCGCCTATGTGCCGGCCATGAGCGACGAGGCCATCATCGTCAAGAACCAGGGCACCATCTTCCTGGGTGGCCCGCCGTTGGTGAAGGCCGCCACCGGCGAGGTGGTGACGGCCGAAGACCTGGGCGGTGGTGACGTGCATACCCGCCTGTCCGGGGTGGCCGACCACCTGGCGCAAAACGACCTGCATGCGCTGGCGCTGGCGCGTGCCTCGGTGAAGAACCTGAACCTGCGCAAGGAGCCGCAGACCACGCTGACCGAGCCCGTGCCGCCGCGTTACCCGGCCGAAGAGCTCTACGGCGTGATCCCGGCCGACACGCGCAAGCCCTTTGATGTGCGCGAGATCATCGCGCGCATCGTCGATGGCTCGGACTTCGATGAATTCAAGGCGCGTTACGGCACCACCCTGGTGACAGGCTTTGCGCGCATCGAAGGCATGCCGGTGGGCATCATCGCCAACAACGGCATCCTGTTTTCCGAGAGCGCGCTCAAGGGCGCGCATTTCATCGAACTGTGCTGCCAGCGCAAGATCCCGCTGGTCTTCCTGCAGAACATCACGGGCTTCATGGTGGGCCGCAAGTACGAAAACGAAGGCATCGCGCGCAACGGCGCCAAGATGGTCACGGCCGTTTCCACGGCGCAGGTCCCGAAGTTCACCGTCATCATCGGCGGCAGTTTTGGTGCCGGCAACTACGGCATGTGCGGCCGTGCCTTCGGCCCGCGTTTCCTCTGGATGTGGCCGAATGCGCGCATCAGCGTCATGGGCGGCGAGCAGGCGGCCAGTGTGCTGGCCACCGTCAAGCGTGACGGCATCGAGGGCAAGGGCGGACAGTGGAGTGCGCAGGAGGAAGAGGCCTTCAAGGACCCGATCCGCCAGCAGTACGAGGAGCAGGGCCACCCCTACTACGCCACCGCCCGCCTGTGGGACGACGGCATCATCGACCCGGCCGACACGCGGCGCGTGCTGTCCCTGGGCCTGAGTGCTGCGCTCAATGCGCCCATCGAAGAAACGAAGTTCGGCGTTTTCAGGATGTGAAGGTGAGGGCCTGCTCATGCCAATTTCGCAAGTGCGAACGCGGTGAAAACCGCGCGAATCTAGGCGCGCGACGACGCCCAGGCTGGCCGCCTGGGCTAGGAGCGCAACGACGAGTGGCGCGGTTTTCACCCCGTTCCCTACGGGTTGCGGCCAAAAAAACCATGCGGGGTGTTGCGCGGACTTGCCGGAGATTACTCCGGCGGCGTCCACGCGCCTACCGCATGACTTTTTTGATCCGCAACGCACCTTGCGAAATTGGCATGAGCAGGCCCTAGCCTGCCAGAATGCAGGCCCCTCATGAATTTCACGAGCGCATGACGATTTCCACTTCCGCCAACGACTGGGTCGCGCGCAGCCTGCGCAGCGTCTGGCATCCCTGCACCCAGATGCAGCACCACGAGACCGTGCCGCTGATCCCGGTCAGCCACGGCCGCGGTGCCTGGCTGGTGGACGTGCAGGGGCGCGAATACCTCGACGCCATCAGTTCCTGGTGGGTCAACCTTTTCGGGCATGCCAATCCGCGTATCAACGCGGCACTCAAAGACCAGCTCGACCGGCTGGAGCACGCCATGATGGCGGGGTTCACGCACCAGCCCGTGGTGGAACTGTCCGAGCGCCTGGGCGCGCTGACCGGCGGGGTGCTGGGGCATTGCTTCTATGCTTCCGACGGCGCTTCGGCGGTGGAGATCGCGCTGAAGATGAGTTTCCATTTCTGGCGCAACAGCGGCCAGAGCCAGAAGCAGGAGTTCGTCTGCCTCTCGGGCAGTTACCACGGCGAAACCATAGGCGCGCTGGCCGTGACCGATGTGGCGCTGTTCCGTGACGCCTATGGCCCGCTGCTGCAGCGCGCGCATGTGGTGGCCTCGCCCGACGCGCGGCTGGCCCAGCCCGGAGAGAGCGCCGAGGATGTGGCGCGGCGTGCGGCCGCCGCACTTGAGACGCTGCTGCAGGACCGCAGCGGCAAGGTCGCCGCCGTCATCGTCGAGCCCCTGGTGCAATGCGCCACCGGCATGGCCATGCACGACCCGGCCTACCTGCGGCAGCTGCGTGCCATCTGCGACCGCCACCAGGTGCATCTGATTGCCGACGAGATCGCTGTGGGCTGTGGCCGCACCGGCACCTTCTTCGCTTGCGAGCAGGCTGGCATCTGGCCCGACTTCGTCTGTCTGTCCAAGGGCATCAGCGGCGGTTACCTGCCGCTCTCCCTGGTGATGACCCGCGAGAGCATCTACCAGGCCTTCTACGACGCCGACGTCACGCGCGGTTTCCTGCACTCGCATTCCTACACCGGCAACCCGCTGGCCTGCCGCGCGGCGCTGGCCACGCTGGACATCTTTGCGCAAGACGATGTGTTGAAGACCAACCGAGGGAAAGCGCAGCAGCTCACTGCCTCCCTGGCGCCGCTGGCGACCGATGAACGGGTCAGGCATTTCCGCCAGCGCGGCATGATCTGGGCTTTCGACGCCGTGGTCGATGACCCGGCCCAGGCGGCCACCTTCTCGCGGCGTTTCTTCACTGCGGCGCTTCAGCGCGGGCTGCTCCTGCGCCCCATCGGCCGCACGGTCTACCTCATGCCCCCCTACATCCTGGACGACGAAGAAATCACCCAGATGGCCGAGCGGACCCGCGCGACTTTCGACGAGGTGATGGCATGAGTTTCGCATTGCTGGACCAGTTGCAAGCGCAGATAGAACAACTCGATGCGCAAGGCCTGCGCCGCCGCCGCCGCACGGCCGAGACCCCCTGCGCGCCAAATGTCACGGTGGACGGCCAGCGCGTGCTGAGTTTCAACAGCAACGACTACCTGGGCCTGGCGGCCGATCCGCGCATCGCCGCGGCGCTGCAGGAGGGGGTGAGCCTCTACGGTGCCGGCAGCGGCGCCTCGCACCTGGTCAGCGGGCACTCCAGGGCCCACGAGGAACTCGAGGAGCGTCTGGCCGCCTTCCTGTCCGCTCATCTGGAGCAGGCGCGTGCGCTGTACCTGAGCACCGGTTACATGGCCAATCTGGCGGTGCTGACGGCCCTGGCGGCGGCCACGCCGGGCGAGTCCGAGATCTTTTCCGATGCGCTGAACCATGCTTCCATCATCGACGGCACGCGCCTGGCGCGGGCCCAGGTGACGGTCTACCCGCACAACGATGTTGCGGCACTGGAAACGGCGCTGGCCGCCAGCACGGCGACAACGAAGATTATCGTGACCGACAGCGTGTTCAGCATGGACGGTGACATCGCCCCGCTGCCGCAACTGCTGGCCCTGTGCGAACGCTTTGGTGCCTGGCTGGTGGTGGACGATGCGCACGGCTTCGGCGTGCTGGGCGAGCATGGCCGCGGCGCGCTGGAACATTTCAAGCTGCGCTCACCGCAGCTGGTCTACATGGGCACCCTGGGCAAGGCCGCCGGTGTCGGCGGCGCCTTCGTGGCTGCGCATGAAACCGTGATCGACTGGCTGGTGCAGCGCGCACGGCCCTACATCTACACGACGGCCGCTGCGCCGGCGCTGGCCCACGCGTTGCTGACCAGCATCGCCCTGATCGACAGCCGGGAAGGGCAGCAGCGCCGCGCCCAGCTGGACCTGCTGCGCCACCAACTGGCCGGTATGCCGGTACGCGCGGGCTGGTCGCATCTGGCCTCCGCCACACCGATCCAGCCGCTGGTGATCGGTGGCAATGCCGAGGTGATGGCGGTGGCGCAGGCGCTGGAAGCCCAGGGCCTCTGGGTCTCGGCCATCCGCGCGCCTACCGTACCGGTGGGCACGGCGCGCCTGCGCATCACGCTGTCGGCGGCCCATGCCCACGACGATGTGGCGCGTTTGCTCGACGCCCTGTTCACCCTCGCGAAAGAATCCTGAATGTCCGCCTTTTCCTGTTTCGTCACCGGCACTGATACCGAGATCGGCAAAACCCTGATCAGCGGCGCGCTGCTGCATGCCCTGGGTGCGGCGGGTGTACGCGCGGCCGGCATGAAGCCCGTGGCCGCCGGCGCCGAGGAGCGTGACGGCGTGCTGCGCAACGAGGACGTGGACTTCCTGTACGAAGCCGCGCCACTCAAGCTGCCGCGCGAACTGACCACGCCTTATCTCTTCCGCACGCCCGCCGCGCCGCACATCGCTGCGGCGCTGGAGTGCCAGCCCATGGCGCCGCGGCGTATCGTCGCTGCCTACGAGCAGGTGCGCGCCCAGGCCGAGGCCGTGGTGGTCGAGGGGGTGGGCGGCTGGCGCGTGCCGCTGACCCATGGCTACGACACCTCTGACCTGGCCCGCCAGCTGGGTCTGCCCGTCATCCTCGTGGTGGGCCTGCGCCTGGGCTGCATCAACCATGCCCTGCTGACGGCAGAGGCCATCGCCGCGCGCGGGCTCAGGCTGGCCGGTTGGGTGGCCAACACCGTGGATCCGGCGATGGGCCATATAGACGGCAACATCGAGGCGATCGCTGCGCGCATTTCCGCCCCGCTGCTGGGTCGTGTACCACGGCTCGGCCATCCCACCGCAGCCGCGGCGGCGGCCTATCTGGATCTGGGAAAGGTGAAGCATGTTTAAGAAGATATTGATTGCGAACCGGGGGGAGATCGCCTGCCGGGTGGCGGCCACGGCGAAGCGCCTGGGCATCCGCACCGTCGCTGTCTATTCCGACGCCGATACGAATGCCAAACACGTCAGTGTCTGCGACGAGGCCGTGTTCATCGGCGGCAGTTCACCGGCCGAAAGTTATCTGCGTTGGGAGCGCATCCTCGAGGCGGCGCAAGCCACCGGTGCGCAGGCCATCCACCCGGGTTATGGTTTCCTCAGCGAGAACGAGGCCTTTGCCCAGGCCTGTGCGAAAGCCGGGCTGGTTTTCATCGGCCCGCCGGCCGCGGCCATCCAGGCCATGGGGCTGAAGGCCGAGTCCAAGCGCTTGATGGAAAAAGCCGGCGTGCCGCTGGTGCCGGGTTACCACGGTGCCGATCAGGATACCAAGCTCCTGCAGCACGAGGCGGACCGTATCGGTTATCCCGTTCTGATCAAGGCCAGCGCGGGCGGCGGCGGCAAGGGCATGCGCGTGGTGGAAAAACGTGAGGACTTCGAGAGTTCGCTGGCCTCCTGCCAGCGCGAAGCCATCAACAGCTTTGGCGACGCGGCGGTGCTGATCGAGAAATACGTGCTGCGACCGCGCCACATCGAGATCCAGGTCTTCGGCGACACGCAGGGCAACTGCGTCTATCTGTTCGAGCGCGACTGCTCGGTGCAGCGCCGCCACCAGAAGGTGCTGGAGGAGGCGCCGGCGCCGGGCATGAAAGAGGAGCTGCGGCAGCAGATGGGCCAGGCCGCGGTGGCCGCGGCGCGCGCGGTGAACTACGTGGGCGCGGGCACGGTGGAGTTCATCGTCGAACAGCGCGAAGGCCGGATGAGCTTCTTTTTCATGGAGATGAACACGCGCCTGCAGGTGGAACACCCCGTCACGGAAGCCATCACGGGGCTGGATCTGGTGGAGTGGCAATTGCGGGTGGCCGCGGGCCAGCCGCTGCCGCTGAAGCAGGAGCAACTGAAGATCAGCGGTCACGCCATCGAGGCGCGCATCTGCGCCGAGAACCCCGACAAGCATTTCCTGCCGGCCACGGGCACGCTGCAGGTCTACACCTTGCCGCCGTGCAGCGCCTTTGAGCGCAGCGACGTTCGGGTCGATTCCGGTGTGCGCCAGGGTGATGCGATCTCGCCTTTCTACGACTCGATGGTCGCCAAGCTCATCGTGCACGGTGACACCCGCGAGCAGGCCCTGGCCCGGCTCGACGCTGCGCTGGCGGCCACGCGCATCGTGGGCCTGCAGACCAATGTGCAGTTCCTGCGCCATGTCGTGGGCAGCCGCTCCTTTGCGCAGGCCGACCTGGACACCGCGCTGATTCCGCGTGAGGCGGCGGTGCTGTTCGAGCAGGAAAAGGTGGGCCTGCCGCTGGCTGCTGCGGCCGTGGTGGCGCACACGCTGCTGCAGGAACAGGATGCCGCCCCCTCGGCGGGCTGGGTCGATCCCTGGGCGCGACGCGACGGCTGGTCTTCGCACGGCCTGACACAACGTTATTTCGACCTCGCGTTTCATGGCGAGCAGCACACGGCTGTGCTGACCTATCTGCACGACGGTGCCTTGCAGCTGCGGGTGGAAGAGGCGGCGCTTGCGCTGCAGTTCAGCCGCCATGGAAGCGACATCGTCCTGCACTACGGCGGCCTGCGGGTGGTCGCGCAGGTGCTGCGCAGCGGCGAGGTGGCCCATGTGTTCACCCCGCAGGGCGCGACCCAGATCACCGTACTCGATGCACTGGCCCATGCCGGCGAGGCGCAGGCCGAGGGTGGGCGCCTGACGGCGCCCATGCCGGGCAAGGTGGTGTCTTTTGCCGTCAAGGCGGGTGACACCGTGAGCAAAGGACAGGTGCTGGCCGTGATGGAGGCCATGAAGATGGAGCACACCATCGCGGCACCGGCCGCGGGGGTGGTGGCTGAGCTGCTCTACGGGCCGGGGGATCAGGTGGCCGAGGGCGCGGAACTGCTGAAGTTGTCGGCTGCGTGACCGCTTCGGGTTCACGTGACGGTTAAGCTCGGTCTCATGAAGATCTATTTCTGCTGCACCGACTTCAAGGCCGAACCCTGGCTGGCCGCGCTGCGCGCCGTACTCCCGCAGGCCGAGATCGAAGTCTGGGCGCCCGGTGCCGGCCCGGCCGATTACGCCGTGGTCTGGGCGCCCCCGCAACAATTCCTGGACGAGCAGCCGCAGATCAAGGCCCTGTTCAATATCGGCGCCGGCGTCGATGCGCTGACCCAGCTCAGGCTGTCGCCCAAGACAAAGCTGGTGCGGCTGGACGATGCCGGCATGTCGGTGCAGATGGCCGAGTACGTGGTGCACGCCCTGATTCGCCACTTCCGCGAGTTCGACGTGTATGCGGCCGACGTGGCCAGCGGCAAGTGGTCCTTCCGCAAACCGCGCCTGCGCGAGGACTTCCCCGTGGGCATCATGGGCCTGGGGGTGCTGGGCCAGCGCGTGGTCCGTGCCGTGCAGGCCTTTAAATTCCCGGTGCGGGGCTGGAGCCGTTCCCCCAAGGAGCTGCCAGGCGTGCCTTGTTACGCGGGGCAGGCGCAGTTCGCCGAATTCCTGGCCGAGACCCGGGTGCTGGTCTGCCTGCTGCCGCTTACCGAGGAAACCCGCGGCATCATGAACCGCGAGACCCTGGCGCAACTTCAGCCCGGCGGCTACGTGATCAACGTGGCGCGCGGCGCGCACCTCGTGGAGGAAGACCTGATCCCGCTGCTCGACAGTGGCCAGCTGGCCGGCGCCGCGCTGGACGTCTTCCGCCAGGAGCCGTTGCCGGCCGGTCACCCGTTCTGGCGCCATCCGAAGATCACCATGACGCCGCACACGGCGGCGCGCACCCTGCGCGACGAGAGCGTGGCGCAGATCGCCCAGAAAATCCAGCGCCTGGAGCGCGGAGAGCCCATTGCGGGTGTGGTTGATCACCACAAGGGATACTGAGCACCCCATTCGAGAGCACACCATGAGCCTGCCCACCCGAGTCCAGCTGATCGATGTCGGTCCGCGCGACGGCCTGCAGAACGAGAAGCAGCCGGTGCCGGCGGCCGTCAAGATCGAACTGGTGCAGCGGCTGCAGGCGGCGGGCCTGACGGAAATCGAGGTCACCAGTTTCGTGTCGCCGAAGTGGGTGCCGCAGATGGGTGACGCTGCTTCCGTCATGGCCGGCATCACGCGCCAGGCGGGTGTGCGCTACTCGGTGCTGGTGCCGAACATGAAGGGTTACGAGGCGGCGGTGCTGTCCAGGCCCGACGAGATCGTGGTCTTCGGCGCGGCCAGCGAGCTGTTCAGCCAGAAGAACATCAACTGCTCGATCGCCGAGAGCATCGAGCGTTTCGCGCCCGTGGTGGAGGCTGCGCTCAAGGCCGGCATCCGGGTGCGCGGCGCCATGAGCTGCACCGTGGGTTGCCCCTACGAGGGCGAGGTCGCGCCCGAACGCGTGGGCCTGCTGGCCCGGCTGATGAAAGACATCGGCGTGCAGCGCGTGGACGTGGCCGACACCATCGGCACGGGCACGCCGCTCAAGGTGCAGCGCGCGATCGAGGCGACGCTGCCGCACTTCGGCATCGACGCCATCTCGGGCCACTTTCACGACACCTATGGCCAGGCGCTGGCCAACACCTATGCCGCGCTGGAAATGGGAGTCTGGAATTTCCAGTCCTCCGTGGCCGGGCTGGGCGGCTGTCCCTATGCCAAGGGGGCCACCGGCAATGTGGCCACCGAAGACGTGGTCTACCTGCTGCACGGCATGGGCATAGCCACCGGCATCGATCTGGACCGGCTGGTCGACGCCGGCCGGTACATCAGCGATTTCCTGCAGCGCAAGCCGAACTCGCGTGCGGCCACCGCGCTGCTCAACCAGCGTGGCTGAGGTACCCGGTATGGAATGGCTGGCCAGACAGGCGGTGCGGGCGCAGGCCAAGGAGCGGGATCTGCCCTCGCCCTGCATCTCGGTCTGCACCATGGAGATCGCCAGCGGCCTGTGCCTGGGTTGCCTGCGCACGCTGGAGGAGATCGGCGTCTGGTCCACCCTGGACGACGCGGGCAAACGCGCCATCTGGGCGCGCATCGAAGTGCGGGCCACGCAAGAGGGAAGAGCACGACCATGAAACAGATCACCTTCTACCTGGACTTCATCTCGCCCTACACGCACCTGGCTTTCGAGCGGCTGCCCGAGGCGCTGATGGGACTGAGTTACTCCGTCAGCTACCGGCCGGTGCTGCTGGGGGCCCTGCTGCGGCACCACAAGCTGCTGGGCCCGGCCGAGGTGCCGGCCAAACGCGAGTGGACCTACCGGCATGTGATGTGGCTGGGCCAGCAGAACCAGGTGGCGCTGCAGATGCCGGCCGTGCACCCCTTCAACCCGCTGCCCCTGCTGCGCCTGGCGATTGCCGCAGCCAAGGGCGGCGACCCCAACCGATATGTCTGCGAGACCCTGCTGCGCCATGTCTGGCATGGCGGTCTGGATGCCAACGACCCCGTGCGCCTGCAGGCCTTGCGTGAGCAGCTGGCGCCCACCCTGGCGCCGGATGACGAAGCCGTCAAGGCCCGCTTGCGTACCAACACCGACGAGGCCGTGGCCGCCGGCGTGTTCGGCGTGCCGTCCTTTGTGGTGGATGGTCGCATGTTCTGGGGCCTGGACAGCCTGCCCATGCTACGGCGTTACCTCGAAGGTGATGCCTGGTTCGACGGGCCGGGCTGGCGGGCGCAGACGGCCGGACCGACCTGAGCCGCGGCCTGATGCGCGCGCGCAGGCGCCCGCGATTCAGCGTCGGAAGCGGCCGTCCGCCGTGATGATGGACAGGTCGGCGAAGTCCAGGCCCGTGTGATCCTGCGGGCTGAAGTTCACCTCCAGGCCACCGATGTCGAACTTGCTCAGGCCTTCCAGGGCAGCCTGGATGCGCTCGCGGCTGGGTTTGGGGCCGGCGCGGCGCAAGGCCTCCACCAGCACCTTGGCGGCGGCAAACCCTTCGAGCACCGAGGGCGTCACCTCCACGCCGCCCTTGGCACGGGCGAAATCCTGGGCTTCCTTGACCAGCGTGTAGGTCAGCGACTGCGGGAACACCTGCGAGACGATGACACCGCGCCCATGCTCGCCCAGGCTCTTGATGAAACCGCCGGAGGCGTTGTTCGACTGGGTCACCACCTGGGCCGAGCTGCCCGCGGCCCGGAAGGCTTTCACGGCATCGGCGGCGGATGCGCCCGTGGCGATCAGCACCACGGCCTGGGCACCAGACTGGGCCAGCGCCGGCGCGATCTTGCTGAAGTCGGGTTTGGTGCGGTCGAACTTTTCCAGCAGCACGGGCTTGAGTTTTGCGGCGTCGAGCCCGCGCTGTGCGCCGGCCAGGATGTCGTTGCCAAAGCTGTCGTCTACATGCACCACGGCGATCTTGTCGATGCCGATGGTCACCAGATGGCCCACTGCCTTTTCGGCTTCGCGCTGGTAGGTGGCGCGCACATTGAAGACATGCTTGCGCACCGGCCGGTGCAGGCTCATGGCCCCGGTGGAAGGGGCGATCAGGGCAATGCCATGCTTGTCCAGCAGCGGGATGATGGCTTCGGAGTGGGGCGTGCCGCGGTTGAGGAACAGTGCCACCACGTTCTGCTCCTCGATGAGCTTGCGGGCGTTTTCCGCCGCGAGCTTGGGATCGAACTTGTCGTCCAGCGAGATCAGCTCGATCTTCTGGCCCGCGATGCCGCCCTTGGCGTTGATGGCGTCGATGTAGAGTTTGGCGCCGTCGGTGATTTCTTTCACACCGGCCGCAGCAGCGCCGGTGAAACCGGCGGTCTGGCCGATCAGGATCTGGGCCTGGCTGACCGTCGCCGCCAGGGTAAGCAGCAGGGTTCCCAACACTTTGTAGCTTTGCATCATGTCTCCGTGGACTCGTGGTTTTGGAGGAGGGCCTAGTCTATCGGAAGCGGTTTGACCGGCTGCATGCCCCGTGGCCATGCTGGGGTAAGGGGGCATGCCTAGAATGTTCGGGCCACACCGAAAGACAGCAGCCATGACCCAGGGGACCATCCGCATCCGCGGCGCGCGCCAGCACAACCTCAAGAACCTTGATCTGGACATTCGCACAGGCGAGCTGACAGTGGTCACCGGGCCCAGCGGCTCCGGCAAATCCAGCCTGGTGTTCGACACCCTGTACGCCGAGGGCCAGCGCCGTTACGTCGAGACCTTCAGCGCCTACGCGCGCCAGTTCCTCGACCGCATGGACAAGCCGGCGGTGGACAAGGTCGAGGGCGTGCCCCCGGCCATCGCCATCGACCAGACCAACCCGGTGCGCTCCTCGCGCTCCACGGTGGGCACGATGACCGAGCTCAACGACCACCTCAAGCTGCTGTTCGCGCGTGCGGCCCAACTGTTTGACCGCCAGACTGCCCAGGCCGTGCGGCACGACAGCGCCGACAGCATCTATGCCGAGTTGCAGAAGCGTGCCGCCCAAGCCGGTGATCCGCGCCTGGTGCTGACCTTCCCGGTCGAACTGCCGGGCAACACCAGCCGCGAGGAGATCGAACAATGGCTCTCGGCCAGCGGCTTCACCAAGGTGCAGGCCGAGCGTGAGGTGGCCACCCCGGCCGGTCCGCACAAGGTACTGGATGTGGTGGCGGACCGTTTCCGCTTGTCGAGTGCGGAAAGCGCCCGGGTGATCGAGGCCATCGAAGTCGCGCTCAAACGCGGCAGCGGGCGCTTGAACGTCTACCAGTTGAAGGACGAAAGCGAACCCGAGATTTGGCGCTTCTCCACCGGCCTGCACAACCCGGACAGCGACCTGCGCTACGCCGATCCCATCCCGTCCATGTTCTCCTTCAACTCGGCCGTGGGCGCCTGCGAGGTCTGCCGCGGCTTCGGCCGTGTGATTGGGGTGGACTACGGCCTGGTCATCCCGAACGACAAAGTCACCCTGCGTGCCGGTGCCATCAAGACCATCCAGACCCCCGCCTGGGCCGAGTGCCAGGACGACCTGATGCGCCATGCCGAGGCGGCCGGCATCCCGCGCGACACCCCCTGGTACAAGCTGACGCAAGAACAGAAAGACTGGGTCATTAACGGCTCGCCCAACTGGAAGGGCAAGTGGAACCAGCAGTGGTACGGCATCAAGCGTTTCTTCGAGTACCTGGAAACCAAGTCCTACAAGATGCACATCCGGGTGCTGCTGTCCAAGTACCGCAGCTACACGCCGTGCGAGACCTGCAACGGTGCGCGCCTCAAGACCGAAAGCCTGCTCTGGCGCATCGGCAGCAAGGCCGATGCCGACGCGGTGCTCGAACCCGCCAAGCGTTTCCTGCCGGCCGGCACCCAGTGGAGCCGCGCCCAGCTGGAGGCCCTGCCCGGCCTGTGCCTGCACGACCTGATGCTGCTGCCGCTGGACCGCCTGCGCCGCTTCTTTGACGGCTTCCAGCAAAGTGAGATCACGGCCTCGACGCATGCCGAGGGCGAAGCCCAGGCGCTGAAACTGCTGTTCGAGGAAATCACCACGCGCCTGAAGTACCTGTGCGACGTGGGCATCGGCTACCTCACGCTGGACCGGCAGAGCCGCACGTTGTCGGGTGGGGAGGTGCAGCGTATCAACCTCACCACGGCGCTGGGCACCTCGCTGGTCAACACGCTGTTCGTGCTGGACGAGCCCAGCATCGGCCTGCACCCGCGCGACATGCACCGCATCATCGAGGCCATGCACCGCCTGCGCGACGCCGGCAACACCCTGGTGGTGGTGGAGCACGACCCGGCCGTGATGTTCGCCGCCGACCGCATGATCGATATGGGCCCGGGCCCGGGCGAGCGCGGCGGCCAGATCGTCTTCGACGGTAGCACCGATGACCTGCGCAATGCGGACACGCTGACCGGGGCCTACCTGGGCGCGCGCAAGCAGGTCGGCATGGGTTTCAAGCGCATGGTGGCCGAGAACACGCCGCGCCTTATCCTCGAAGGTGCACGCGAGCACAACCTCAAGAACATTTCCATCGATATTCCCCTGGGGCGCCTGGTCTGCGTGACCGGGGTTTCGGGTTCGGGCAAGTCCACGCTGATCCAGGACGTGCTGGCTCCGGCCTTGATGCGCCACTTCGGCCGCGCCACGGAAACGCCGGGCCTGCACGACCGCTTGCTGGGCGCCGAGCAGCTGGCCGACGTGGTGTTTGTCGACCAGTCCCCCATCGGCAAGACGGCGCGTTCCAACCCCGTGAGTTATGTCGGCGCCTGGGACGCCATCCGCGAGATCTACGCCAATGCGCCCCTGTCGCGCCAGCGCAGCTACACCGCGGCCAAGTTCAGCGCCAACAGCGGCGACGGCCGCTGCCCCACCTGCGGTGGCTCGGGTTTCGAGCACGTGGAGATGCAGTTCCTGAGCGACGTCTACCTGCGCTGCCCGGACTGCGATGGCAAACGTTACCGGCCCGAGATCCTGGAGATCACCATCGAGCGCGGCGGTCGCCTGCTCAACGTGGCGGATGTGCTGGAGCTCACTGTCAGCGAGGCCGCAGGCCTGTTCGCCAATGACCGCGACGTGATCCGCGCCCTGCAGCCCATCGTGGACGTGGGACTGGAATACGTGCGCCTGGGCCAGCCCGTACCCACGCTCAGTGGCGGCGAGGCGCAGCGCCTCAAGCTCGCCGGCTTCCTGGCCGAGGCGGCCAAAAGCGCCACGGCCAGCCGGCAGGTGGTGGGCAAGAAGGGCACGCTCTTCCTGTTCGACGAACCCACCACGGGCCTGCATTTCGACGACATTGCCAAGCTCATGCGCGCGCTGCGCAAATTGCTCGACGCCGGCCATTCCCTGCTCATCATCGAGCACAACCTGGATGTGATGCGCGCCAGCGACTGGCTGATCGACCTGGGCCCCGAAGGCGGCGACGCCGGCGGTGAACTGGTGGCCGTGGGCACGCCCGAAGAGGTGCGCCTGCACCCCAGCAGCCACACGGGCCGTGCGTTGCGCGAATACGCGCTGGCCATGGGCGAGGTGCACGAGGCTGCGGAGGGCGCAGCGCGTTTCATCCCACAGGCCTTCACGCCCGGGCACAAGCCGGTGCGCATCCAATCCGAAGCGCCGGACGCGATCCAGATCGTCAATGCCAAGGAACACAACCTCAAGTCCTTGAGCGTCAACATCCCGCGCGGCAAGTTCAACGTCATCACCGGCGTCAGCGGCTCGGGCAAGTCCACCCTGGCCTTCGACATCCTCTTCAACGAGGGGCAGCGCCGGTACCTCGAATCGCTCAATGCCTATGCGCGCAGCATCGTGCAGCCGGCCGGCCGCCCCGAGGTGGACGCGGTCTACGGCATCCCGCCCACGGTGGCCATCGAGCAGCGCCTCAGCCGCGGCGGTCGCAAGTCCACGGTGGGCACCACCACCGAGGTCTGGCATTTCCTGCGCCTGCTGTTCGTGAAGCTCGGCATGCAGCACTGCGTGCACGACGGCGCTGCGGTGGCACCGCAGACGCCCGACAGCATCCTGGCCCAGCTCATGAAGCAGTTCCGCGGCCAGGAGATCGGCCTGCTCGCGCCGTTGGTGATGAACCGCAAGGGCGTCTACACCGAACTCGCCGAGTGGGCGCGCCCGCGGGGTTACACCCATCTGCGGGTGGACGGCAACTTCCTGCCCACCACGGCTTTCCCGCGCATCGACCGTTTCAAGGAGCACACCATCGAGCTGCCGGTCGCCAGCCTGAGGGTGGATCCTGCGAACGAGGCGGCGCTGCGCCTGGCGCTGACCACGGCGCTGGAGCACGGCAAGGGCGTGCTGCATGTGCTGAGTTCCCTGGACGGCCTGGCCGAGGCCATGAAGAGTGGCGCGCCCACCGCCGGCATCGGCACGCTGCAGGCCTACTCCACGCAGCGCGCCTGCCCGGTCTGCGCCACCTCCTATGCCGAACTCGATCCGCGCCTCTTCTCCTACAACAGCACACACGGCTGGTGCCCGGACTGCGTGGGGACGGGTGTCAAGCTCAGCAAGGAACAGCGCAAGCTGCTCGACGACTCGGTGCGCGACGACAAGGACAAGGGCCGCGAGCAGACCTTTGCCGAGCCCGAGGTGGAGGATGTGGCCGACGTCGCCTGTCCTTCGTGCCAGGGCACACGGCTGAACGCCACGGCGCGCGCCGTCAAGTTCAACGGCGTGGGCATCACCGAGATCGCGCGCCTGAGCGTGAGCGATGTGCGGGCCTGGGTCGAGACCTTGCAGCTGATCGGCCGGCTCACGCAGCGTGAAACCGACATCGCACGCGACCTGATCCCCGAGATCAAGAGCCGCCTCGAATTCCTGGAGCAGGTGGGCCTGGGTTACCTCACGCTGGACCGTGGCGCGCCCACGCTGTCCGGCGGCGAGGCGCAGCGCATCCGCCTGGCCGCCCAGCTCGGCAGCAATCTGCAGGGCGTGTGTTACGTGCTGGACGAGCCCACCATCGGCCTGCATGCGCGCGACAACCAGATCCTGCTCAATGCCCTGCAGCGCCTGAGCGACCAGGGCAACACCCTGGTGGTGGTGGAGCACGACGAGGACACCATTCGCCGCGCGGACCACATCATCGACATCGGTCCCAGCGCCGGCAAACGCGGCGGCCGGCTGGTGGCGCAGGGTTCGGTGCAAGACGTGACCGACGCGGCGGATTCGCAGACCGGTCGTTACCTGCTGCACGCCATGAAGCATCCGCTGCAGCCGCGCCGTGACATGAAAGCCGCAGATTTGCAGTGGCTCACCGTCGAGGGGGCACAGTTGCACAACCTGCAGAACGTCACGGCCCAGGTGCCGCTCAAGCGCCTGGTCGCCGTCACCGGCGTCAGCGGTTCGGGCAAGTCCACGCTGGCGCGTGACGTGCTGCTGGCCAATGTGGCGGCCGTTGTGACCCAACGCGCGACCAAGGCCGGCCGCGATGCGCTGAGCCGTGGCGTGGACTGGAGCGGTTGCGAGAGCGTCAGCGGTTTTGAAGCCGTGGACCGTGTGCTCGAAGTGGACCAGACCCCTATCGGCAAGACCCCGCGCAGTTGCCCGGCCACCTACATCGGTTTCTGGGACACCATCCGCAAGCTGTTTGCCGAAACACTCGAAGCCAAGGCGCGCGGTTACGCCGCCGGGCGTTTCAGCTTCAACACCGGCGAAGGCCGCTGCCCGACCTGTGAAGGCCAGGGCGTGCGCACCATCGAGATGAGTTTCCTGCCCGACGTGAAGGTGCTGTGCGAGAGCTGCAAGGGCGCGCGCTTCAATCCGGAAACGCTGGCGGTCACCTGGCGGGGCAAGAGCATCGGCGACGTGCTGCAGATGGAGGTGGACGAGGCGGTGGATTTCTTCGCCGCCATGCCCAGCATCGCGCACCCGCTGCAGTTGCTGAAAGACGTGGGTCTGGGTTACCTGACCCTGGGCCAGCCCTCGCCCACCTTGAGCGGCGGCGAGGCGCAGCGCATCAAGCTGGTGACCGAACTTTCCAAGGTGCGCGACGAAGTGGGCCGGCGCGGCCAGAAGGCGCCGCACACGCTGTACGTGCTGGACGAACCCACCGTGGGCCTGCACATGGCCGACGTGGACAAGCTGATCCGCGTGCTGCACCGCCTGGTCGATGGCGGCCACAGCGTGGTGGTGATCGAACATGACCTGGACGTCATCGCCGAAGCCGACTGGATCCTGGACCTGGGCCCCGACGGTGGCAAGGACGGCGGCCGCATCGTGGCTGCCGCTACGCCGGAAGAGGTGGTGCGGCTGCGCACGCACACGGGGCAGGCGCTGGGGCCGGTGCTGGCGCGGGGCTGAACACAAAAGGCAGACAGAACGGAGGCGATCCATTCCGGTGTGATTGCCCTTGTCTTGACGCAAGTCAAGACTTCCTGTTAGCCTCAGCGGTCACTCTTCTAGAAGACCGCATGCCAACCCAAAAGCCCCGCCTCTTGTTTTCCGCCCTCGCGGCCCTGTTGTTCGCGAGCACGGTGGCAGCCCAGGGCGTGGCTGCGGCCAACGATGCACCCGAACTGCTGCCGCATCCCTGGGTGACGCTGCCCACCTCGCGCACGGCCGAGTCCTATTTCACCAACCTCAAGGACGGGGAGGTGAGGGAGGCGCCGCTCGTGGTGCGCTTCGGCCTGTCCATGCGTGGCATCGTGCCGGCCGGCAAGACGGCCGGGCGTGCCGGGCACCACCACCTGCTGGTGAACCAGCCCCTGCCGCTGGACTTCAACAAGCCCCTGCCTTTCACTGATCAGTACATCCACTTCGGCAAGGGCCAGATGGAGACCGTGCTGAATCTGCCGCCGGGCAAGTACGAGTTGCGCATGCTGCTGGCCGACCAGGGGCACATCCCCTTTTTCGTCTACAGCAAACCCCTGACCCTCACCATCAGCAAGCAGAACAAGGACGTGACGCCGGCCAGCCTGCTGGGCCCGGCGCGCATCGAGATCCAGAGCCCGGCCGACCAGGAGGCGGTGCGTCCGCCCTTCCGTGTCCAGTTCCATGCCAGCGGCTACAACATCTCCCACATCGGGGCCAAGGCCGCTGACACCGGCCACTTCCGTCTGCTGATGGAGCGCACCGGTCGCAAGCCGGAGGTGATGAACTTCACCGCCGGGCAGACGGAAGTCTGGCTCAACCCGCCCGCCGACGACTACACCCTCCGCCTGGAGCTGGTCAGCACCACGGCGGCCGGCAACGTGATGAGTCGCTCCGAGCCGGTCGCCATCAAGGTCGTCGCACGCTGAGGCTTTAGCGGGTGCCTTCGCCGGCTTCGCGCCGGCTCGACAGGCCGGGAGTGTTGCCGGGCTGGTAGATCTCGTAGTGATTGCGTCCGCTGCGTTTAGCGGCGTACATGGCCTGGTCGGCATGCGCGAGCAGGGTCTGCGGGTCCTGCCCGTGGTCGGGGCAGAGCGCCAGGCCCATGCTGGCGGCCACGTTGACGACAGGGGAGTCGGGCTGCTCGCCCAGGCGCACGGGCTGGGCCACGCTGGCCAGGATCTTCTGCACCAGGTGGTGCAGGTCCGCGTCCTGTTCCACATCGGCGAAGAGCAGCACGAATTCATCACCCGCCAGCCGGCAGACCGTGTCGGAGGCGCGCAGCGCCGTCAGCAGGCGACGCGCCACGCGCTTGAGCAGCAGGTCGCCGGCATGGTGGCCGTGCGTGTCATTGACTGCCTTGAAGTGGTCCAAGTCCAGGAAGCCGATGGCAAAGCGCGTGCCGTGCCGTGCGTGCTGCACGCAGCTGCGCTCCAGCCGGTCCTGCAGCAGCACGCGGTTGGGCAGTCCGGTCAGCGGGTCGTGGGCGGCGTAGTAGCTCAGGGCCTGCAGGCGCTTTTTCTCGGTCACGTCCTGCAGTACGGCCAGGCTGTGCATGGGCTGGCCGTCCTTGTCGTAGAGCCAGATGGCCGAGAGCAGCACGTCCAGCACGCGGCCGTCGCGCGCGCGCATCTGGTACTCGATGTTGTCGCAGCGGCCGTTGCGCTTGGCCTGGGGAATCACGACATCGCGCGCATAACGCGCTGTTTCCGGCGTCATGAATTCAGTGGTGTGATGGCCCAGCACTTCCCGTTCCTCGTAACCCAGGGTCTGGAGCCAGAGCTCGCTGGCGTTGAGGATGCGGCCCTGCGGGTCGATCGAATGCATCATGGCCGGTGTCCGCGTATAGAGCGAGCGAAAACGCTGCTCGCTGGCGAGCAGGTGTCGCATGGCCTGGGTCTGGCCTTCCATCGAGCTCGACAGCAGCAGGCCGGGCAGCAGGCTCGCGATGACGGACAGCTGGTAAAGGCCGGGATCCCACCAGTGGATGGCTGGTGGCGGTAGCAGCAGGCCGGTGGCGTGCAGCAGTTCCAGCAGGATGGCGTTGAGCAGGGTGGCCAGGGTGGTGACTGTGAAACTGGTCTGGGTGGCGACCAGCACCAGGCCGATGCTCATCACCACAAAGGGGCGGGGCAGCGTGGTCATGGCCAGCAGGGTGATGGCCAGGCTGAGCGACAGATAAGCGAGCGTGCGGGGCTGGCCGAGGACCTTGCGCAGTGACGTGGCCCCGTGCAGCCAGAGGGTCAGGGCCAGGGGCAGGACGGCCACGCTGCCGATCAGCTGGCCCGCGAAGCCCTGGGACCAGATTTCGGCCGTCGGCCGTGCCGGCGCGGCGATCAGGGCGGCCCCGATGAGGGCGGTGCAGAAACCGGGAATGACGGCACCCAGCACCAGCACCTGGCCGAACTGCCCGGGCTGGCGCAGGGTGTCGGCGTTCACGCCCAGGCGACGCAACAGGGCCGCCGACAGCAGCATGCCCGCGGTGCTGCCGGGCAGGGGGGAGGCGGCCTGCAGCCAGTCCTGCGGAACGCCGCCCTGGGGGACCACCACCGTCAGCAGGTGGATCAGGCCCAGGGCCAGCAGCATGGGCAGCCAGCGCCGCAGGGGCAGCGCCAGCAGGGTCACGGTGCCGATGGCGCTGGCAAACCAGGGGGCGGCGGCCATGCCCGGCAGCGACGACAGCCAGATCGAGAGCAGGCAGGCCAGGGCGTAAAGCAGCGCGGCGATCAGGGCCTGGCGCAGCGTCAGCAGGGGATCGACCGCGCCTACGCTCATGGTGGGTTCAGACCAACGCGCACGGGCTGCGTGCAGGCCATGGACGTGGCCTGCCGGTTCCGGCCGGGACAGAAGCTGGTAGCGCTGGGCATCGACGCGACGACCTCCCCGGCCGTGAGGGAGGAAGTAGGGCTCCTCCTTTTCCCGCGTCTCAGTATACGTAGGTTGCCGGCGCCAGCCGGCCAGGCCCTGGGCGCCGATTCAGGTGGACCGGTGCTGCAGCAGGGCCTGCGCAACTTCGGCAAAACCGCCGCCCCGCTCCAGGCGCGTGATGTAGCGCGGCTTGTGGCTGAGCTGGGCCTCGAAACGCCGGATGTTGGCCACACCCACGCTGTGCGGAAAGTGCTGGAACATCAGCTGGTCGTTGGTGGAGTCGCCCACGTAGACCCAGTGTCCGATTTCCGCATCGAGGTCGCGGCCCAGCAGTTGGCGCACGATCCAGCGCGCGCCGGCCAGCTTGTCATGCGCGCCGATCCAGCCGTTGATGTGGATGCTGCTCACCGTGGCCTGCAGGCCCTCGCTGCGCATGAACTGCACCACCTGCTCGATTTTTTCAGCCGGCAGCTGTGTGAACTCGCTGTGGTCGATCGCGATGTCGGTCTCGCGGCCGGCCGAGTCCTGGGCCAGGGTGGTGCCCGGTACCTCACGCAGCACGCGCTGGGCCACCTGCTGCAGGCGGGCGTAATTGGTGAGGCGCGTGGCGCTGTCCTGCTGGTAGATCTTGCGCGTGCCGCCGTCCACCAGCGCCACGGCACCGTTTTCGGCCACGATGGCGTCCACCGGCCAGGTCTGGGCAAAAGGCACGCTCCAGCCGACCGGGCGGCCTGTGACCGGTATCACACGCAGGCCGGCGGCGCGCAGTGCATGCAAGGCCTGCAGCGCATCGGGCGTGATGGCGCCTTCGGTGGTCAGCGTGTCGTCGATGTCGGTCAGCACGCCGTGGATGGTGCGGCGTTGCCCGGCGGGCCAGTCGGAGAGGGCTTGCATGCAGAGTTCGAGGAAAATCACAACAACTTTAACTGAGGCGCCGGTATGAGAGATGAAGAGTTGCCCGTGCAGGGCACCCAGCACTGGGTGGTGCAGGAAGGGCTGCGGCTCTTCGTGTGGGAGAAATACCAGGGCAGCCCACAGGGCAAGAAGGTGGTTGTGCTGGCCCACGGCTCGGCCACCGCCGGCCGCGAGAGCTTCGACCTCAAGGTGCCGGGCCAACCTGAATACAGCCTGATGGACTTCCTGGCGCGCCGGGGTTTCGATGTCTTCGCGCCCGACATGCGGGGCTTCGGCAGCTCCACCCGGCCTGAGGGCCACATCACGACCGAACAGGCGGCGGGCGATCTGAATGCCGTGGTGGACTTCATCTGCAAGTTGCGTGGTGTGGCGCAGGTGCAGTTGCTGGCCTGGTCCTGGGGTACCCAGTACAGCGGCCAGTTTGTGATGGCGCACCCGCAGAAGGTGAAACGTTACGCCGCCTATGCGCAGATGCATGCGCAGAGCCCGGACCTGCTGGCGCGGCGCGAGCGCCTGGCGACCTTCCAGCGTGCGCCCTACATCCGTATCACCGAACAGGGCTGGAAACTGCGCTTCAAATCCATGACGCCCGAGGCCGTCAACGACCCGGTCGTGATGGACGCCTTCGCGCGCTCGGCCGCCCTGGTCGAAACGAAATCACCGACCGGCCCCCAGGTGGACCTGCTCACCCGCCTGCCGCTGGTCGACCCGACCCGGATCACCGTGCCCACGCTGCTCATCCACGGCCAGCACGACGACGTGGCCGATCTGGAAGGGCTGCTGCCCTTCTTCAAGGCCTTGCCGAATCCGGACAAGCAGTATGTGGTGGTTCCGGACGGCGGCCACATGCTGCATCTGCAGAAAGGCTACGCGCGTCTGCAGCACGCGGTGGCCTCCTGGTTCTCGGCGCCCTGAGCGACGCAGCGGCTGGACAAATGGCGGGGCAGTGGCTAAAGTAAGGATTCCTTACTTTGGCCACTAACCATGCTTGCCAAGATCACCGCCAAGAACCAGCTCACCCTGCCCAAGAGCGCCACGCAGGCCGTGGGCGCCACCGAGTACCTGGACGTGCAGGTGCGCGACGGCCAGATCATCCTGACGCCGGTGCGCATCCAGCGTGGCGACGCCGTGCGCGCCAAGCTGGCCGAGCTGGGGCTGGGTGAGGCGGATGTGGCTGATGCTCTGCGTTGGGCGCGCGCTTCTGCCGCGGCACCGATGGCGGCCGAGCCCGTCAAGGCCTATGTGGCGCCTGCGAAAGGTCGCGCGGCGAAGAAGAAACACGCTGCCCGCAAGACGGTCAAAAAATGAGCGCGCCCCTGCGCGTGGTGCTCGACACCAATGTCGTGCTGTCCGCGCTGGTCTTCGGCGGCGGCCTGCCGGGGGTGGTACGTATGGCTTGGCAGAGCGGCAAGCTACGCCCCCTGGCCAGCGCGGCCACGGTGCAGGAACTGGTGCGTGTACTGGCCTATCCCAAGTTCCGCCTCAGTGCGGCTGAGCAAGAGGAGTTGCTGGCCGACTATCTGCCCTATGTGCAGACGGTACGCATCCCGAACCCGCCGCCGGCGGTGCCGTCCTGCCGGGACCCGATGGACGAGCCGTTCATGCAGCTCGCGCTGGCGGGAAGGGCGCGGGCGCTGGTCAGTGGGGATAGGGATCTGCTGGCTGTGGCGGATACCTTTGCCAAGACGGGCGGCTGTCCTATCCTGAGCCTGGATGCGTTTTGTCGCCGGCAGGACATGACCCTGTATGAGGCAAAAGACAAGACCCGACCCTGACTTTCGACCCCGACTCTTTGTCCGAACTGTTTCGCCGTGCCTTGAGAGACTAAGTCGCGAAGGAGGCGTCGTTGGCGACCTCCTTGATGCCGCTATCATCGATCTGCCATATGGCGGTGCCGACCAGGCCACCTTCGCCCGCCATCCAGCTGAAGTACACATACTTCCGCCCTCCGATCGTGAAGGCTGTGGGCATGGCGGCAATGCGCTCAAGCAGGTGCGGTGCACCTTTGCGATCTACCAGCAAAGGACCGGTGGATTCCCGGGGGGCATACCGCAGGATCAGGGGATCTTTCTCTGACGAACCCAGCCGGTAGGCGTATGGTGTTTGCTGGAATTGCCTGTGGTATTCCTTCAGATAAACCAGGCTCTTCAGCCACTCATTTCTTTGGTAGGCCTCGGGCCATACCTGATTCGGGTCGGGATCCGGGTTTTCCTTTAGCCACTGCTTTTCATTGAAACGGAACTTAGGGGAGCGCAGGACACGCTTTTGAATCTCAGCCAGCCGCTGGCGGTCCTCCACCGCTTGCAGCGGGAGGTACTGGAGCGTCTCTTTTTCCGGAGCCAGCCATGCCAAGGCAAAGTTGGTGCGTTTGCAGCTTGAGGTGTCCAGGTTTGTCGCGGGTATAGGGCCCACCGGTCCTTGGTATTCGAAGGCCTCCTGCGTTTTGGCAGGGCACAGAACGCCATCCGGACTGAGCAGCGTGATGGACCGATTCTTCGGAAATTCGCCGATCAGGCAGGACGCCCCGTCCTGGCACTGGAAGGCAAAGGCGAAATCCTTGCTCTGCGTTTTGGGTGTGTCCTCCGTCGCCCAGGAAGGGCAGCAGACCAGCAGCAAGAGAAAAAATCCCCTTACCCGAAGTGCGGCAGCGCTGAAGCTGATGAAAGTCATCGATCAAATCCTTCCTGACTGTTATGACGCCAGTATGAGGACTTGATGCCGCGATGGTAATCCGGCTCAGCCAGCGCTTTGCAGTGCCAAGCCCGCGTGTTCCCGCAGCGGATGGAAGTGGATCTTCGGAAACCGCTCCTGCGCCAGCCGCACGTCATACGGTGAAGTGCACAGATAGGCCAGCGTATCCGCCGCATCACGCGCCATGCGCGTGGGATAGGCGTCCACAAAGGCCTTGAGCTCGGCCGGGGTGTCGGCGGTGATCCACCGTGCACCCGTGTACTGGCAGGCTTCCAGACGCACGTCGGCGTCGTACTCGCCTTTGAGGCGGTGCTGCACCACTTCGAACTGCAGCTGGCCGACTGCACCCAGCAGCATGTTGCCGCCCATCTCGGGGCGGAAGACCTGGATGGCGCCTTCTTCGCCGAGCTGGGCCAGGCCCTGCTGCAGTTGTTTGGTGCGCAGCGGGTTCTTGAGCACCACGGTCATGAAAAGCTCGGGCGCGAAGAAGGGCAGGCCGGTGTACTGCAGGGCAATGGAGCCGTCGGTGATGGTGTCGCCGAGCTGCACGCCGCCGTGGGTGGTAAAGCCCACGATGTCGCCGGCATAGGCTTCTTCCACCGCCTCGCGGCGCTGGCTCATGAAGGTCACCACACTGGTGGGGCGCAGTTCCTTGGCCGAACGCTGCACCTTGAGCTTCATGCCCGGCGCGTACTTGCCCGAGCAGACGCGCACGAAGGCGATGCGGTCGCGGTGGTTGGCGTCCATATTGGCCTGCACCTTGAAGACCACGCCCGAGAAGGCGTTGTCGTCGGGTTGCATCTCTTTCACCACGGGCTGCTTGTTGACCATCAGCGAACTGGTGCGCGGGCCGGGCGAGGGGGCCAGGTCGACCAGCGCGTCCAGCACTTCCATCACACCGAAGTTGTTCACGCCGGAGCCGAAGAACACGGGCGTCTGCTTGCCCGCCAGGAAGGCCGCTCGGTCGAACGCGGGCGAGGCGCCGGTGGCCAGCTCCATGCTTTCTTCGGCGGCCGTGAATTCGGAGCCGAAGCGTTGAAGCAGCTTGTCGCGGTCGCTCAACGGCACGGTGTCGAAGTCCTGCGGGCGGCGTTCGCTGCCCGACTCGAACACCGTCATGGCCTGGGTGCGCAGGTTGATGATGCCACCGAAGCTCTTGCCCTGGCCCACGGGCCAGGTCATGGGCACGCAGGGCATGCCGAGTTCGCGCTCGACCTCGTCCAGGATGTCCAGCGGGTCGCGTACCTCGCGGTCCATCTTGTTGACGAAGGTGATGATGGGGGTGTCGCGCTGGCGGCACACTTCGATCAGGCGGCGGGTCTGCGCCTCCACGCCGTTGGCGGCGTCGATCACCATGAGCGCCGAATCGACGGCGGTGAGCACGCGGTAGGTGTCCTCGGAGAAGTCCTTGTGGCCGGGCGTGTCGAGCAGGTTGATGACATGGTCGCGGTACTGCATCTGCATCACCGAGCTGGCCACCGAGATGCCGCGCTGTTTTTCGATCTCCATCCAGTCGCTGGTGGCGTGGCGCGAGGCCTTGCGCGCCTTGACCGAGCCGGCGATCTGGATCGCGCCCGAGAACAGCAGCAGCTTCTCGGTCAGCGTCGTTTTACCGGCGTCGGGGTGCGAGATGATGGCAAAGGTACGGCGGCGCCGGGTTTCGGGGGCGTAGGACACAGGGGTTCCAGAAGCTAGGGGCGGCGCGTGGCGCAGCCAGGATGGAGGAGCGGGTTGCCGACCCTGCCTGGGGGCAGGCGGCGTCCAGGGTTGCAATTTTACCCGGCCGGTCTTGTACAGTCGTCTGGAAGCAGGTCGCAGCGACAGGAGGCATCCATGGTTCTTCAGCAGGCACTGGGCATTGAACTGCCCCTCATCCAGGCGCCCATGGCCGGTGCGCAGGACGGTGCGCTGGCTGTTGCCATCTCGAACGCCGGGGGATTGGGTTCGCTGCCCTGCGCCATGCTGGGGCCGGACGCGCTGCGGACCGAGCTGGGCAGGATCCGCGCGCAGACCGACCGGCCCTACAACGTCAACTTCTTCTGCCATCGCCCGCCGGCCCCGGATGCGACGCGCGAGGCGCTGTGGCGGCAAAATCTGGCCCACTACTACCGCGAGTTCGATATTGACCCGGCGACCCTGACCGCGGGGCCCGGCCGCCTGCCTTTTGATGCCGCGGCGGCTGAACTGCTGGCCGAATTCAAGCCGCCGGTGGTCAGTTTCCACTTCGGCCTGCCCGATGACAGCCTGCTGGCGCACGTGCGTGGCTGGGGCGCGAAAGTGATGTCCTCCGCCACCACGGTTGACGAGGCGCGCTGGCTGGAAGCCCGCGGCGTGGACGTGATCATCGCCCAGGGGTTGGAGGCCGGCGGGCACCGCGGCATGTTCCTGAGCGAAGACCTGAGCACCCAGCTCGGCACCTTTGCGCTGCTGCCACAGGTCGTGCGGGCGGTGCGGGTGCCGGTGGTGGCGGCCGGCGGCATCAGCGACGCCGAGGGTGTGCGGGCGGCCCTGGCCCTGGGCGCTGCCGGTGTGCAGGTCGGCACGGCCTACCTGCTGTGCCCCGAGGCCACCACCAGTGCCGTGCACCGCGCTGCCCTGCAGAGCCCGGCGGCGACGCACACGGCCCTGACCAATCTGTACACCGGACGCCCGGCGCGCGGCATCCTGACCCGCTTGATGCGTGAACAGGGCCCGATGAACGCCATCGCGCCGGCTTTCCCGCTGGCCACGGCGGCGGTGGCCCCCCTGCGCGCCAGGGCTGAAGCCGCGGGCAGCGGGGACTTTTCGCCCCTCTGGGCGGGGCAAAACACCAGTGGCTGCCGTCGGGTGCCGGCGGCACAACTCACGCGCGAGCTGGCCGGGCCGTAACCGACGGCTCAGCGCAAAAGCGCCAAGCTTCGTATAATCACGTCTTTCCGAGGAGCGTTGCAGCTCGTCTTGCCTGGTCCCCAGGCCGACGGGTTAGGCTCGGATCCCAGGGCTGGCCCCTGCATTCCAACTGCGCTCACCCACCGATTTGTCGTGAGGTGAGTCCATGCTCTCTCCTGGCATCCCGGTGGCATTCAATCTGTTTTGAATTGGAGTCCACCATGAGTGCTGTTCTCAAACCCGCCCAGGATTACGTTGTTGCCGACATGTCGCTTGCCGACTGGGGTCGCAAAGAGATCAAGATCGCCGAAACCGAGATGCCCGGCCTGATGGCCATCCGCGAGGAATTCGCGGCCAAGCAGCCCCTGAAGGGCGCGCGCATCACCGGTTCCCTGCACATGACCATCCAGACCGCCGTGCTGGTGGAGACGCTGCAAGCCCTGGGTGCCGACGTGCGCTGGGCCTCCTGCAACATCTTCTCCACGCAGGACCACGCCGCCGCCGCCCTGGTGGCCAAGGGCACGCCGGTGTTCGCCTACAAGGGCGAGACCCTGAAAGACTACTGGGACTACACCCACCGCATCTTCGAATTCGGCCCCAAGGGCGCCGCAGGCGAAGGCCCCAACATGATCCTGGACGACGGTGGTGACGCCACCCTGCTGATGCACCTGGGCAAGCGCGCCGAGAAGGACGCCTCGGTCATCGCCAACCCGGGCAGCGAGGAAGAGCGCGAGCTGTTCGCCGCCATCAAGGCCAAGCTGGCCGTGGACCCGACCTGGTACAGCCGCAAGAGCGCCCAGATCATCGGCGTGACCGAAGAGACCACCACCGGCGTGCTGCGCCTGAACGAAATGTCCGTCAAGGGCAGCCTGATGTTCCGCGCCATCAACGTGAACGACTCGGTGACCAAGAGCAAGTTCGACAACCTGTACGGCTGCCGCGAGTCGCTGGTGGACTCCATCAAGCGCGCTACTGACGTGATGATCGCCGGCAAGGTTGCCGTGGTCGCCGGCTACGGTGACGTGGGCAAGGGCTCGGCCCAGGCCCTGCGCGCCCTGAGCGCCCAGGTCTGGGTGACCGAGATCGACCCCATCAACGCCCTGCAGGCCGCGATGGAAGGCTTCAAGGTCGTGACCATGGAATACGCTGCCGACAAGTGCGACATCTTCGTGTCCGCCACCGGGAACAAGAACGTGATCCGTTACGAGCACATGGCCGCGATGAAGGACGAAGCCATCGTCTGCAACATCGGCCACTTCGACAACGAGATCGACGTTGCTTCGCTCGAGAAGTGCGTGTGGGACGAGATCAAGCCCCAGGTCGACCACGTCATCTTCCCCGACGGCAAGAAGATCACCCTGCTGGCCAAGGGCCGTCTGGTGAACCTGGGTTGCGCCACCGGACACCCCAGCTTCGTGATGTCGTCGAGTTTCGCCAACCAGACCATTGCGCAGATCGAGCTGTTCACCAAGCCGGACCAGTACGAGTCGGGCAAGGTCTACGTGCTGCCCAAGCACCTGGACGAGAAGGTGGCGCGCCTGCACCTGAAGAAGGTCGGCGCCATGCTGACCGAACTGAGCGACGAGCAGGCCGCCTACATTGGCGTGCCGAAGCAAGGCCCGTACAAGAGCAATACGTACCGCTACTGAGCGGCGGCTACTGCGCGGGCGCATTGCGTCGTTGGGCGGTGCTCGGAATCCTCACGTACCCCAAGGTACGTTCCGGTTCCTGCGCTCCGTCCGCCTCGCACTGCATCCCGCTCGCTACGCCGTAATACGAAGGACCTATGCGAATCGATCAACTGCTGGTCCAGCGCCAACTCGCCAGCACCCGCTCCCAGGCCCAGCGCCTGATTGCGGGTGGGGTGGAGTGGCTGCAGGGCGAGGCGTGGAAACGCGTCGTCAAGAACGGCGACGAGGTGCCCGATGACGCGCAGCTGCGCCTGCTCGACGACGCCGAAGCCCGCTACGTCTCGCGCGGGGGGCTCAAGCTGGAGGCCGCGCTGAAACGTGTCGGCCTGTCGGTGACGGGCCGTACCTGCCTGGATGTCGGCCAGTCCACCGGCGGCTTCACGGACTGCCTGCTGCAGGCCGGTGCCGCGCGGGTGGTGGGGCTGGACGTGGGGCAGGCGCAATTGCACCCCAGCCTGCGCGACGATGCCCGCGTGCTCTGCATCGAGAAGGTCAATGCGCGTGACCCGGACGCGATCGCCGAGGCCCTGGCCGATGACGAGGTGCTCGAGGCCGGTTTCGACCTGCTGGTGGGCGACCTGTCCTTCATCTCGCAGACCCTGGTGCTGCCGGCCGTGGTGCCGCTGCTCAAGTCCGGCGGTCATCTGCTGATGCTGGTCAAGCCGCAGTTCGAGCTGCAGCCCGGCCAGGTGGGCAAGGGCGGCATCGTGCGCGATACCGCGCTCTATGCTTTTGTCGAGCAGCGTCTGCGCGATGCGTGTTCGGCCCTGGACCTCGCGGTGCAGGACTGGTTCGACTCGCCCATCGAAGGTGGCGACGGCAACCGCGAATTTTTCATCCACGCCATCAAGTGAAGAGGCCGCCATGAGCCTGCAAGCCCTGCCCCTGAGCATTGAATTCTTTCCGCCCAAGACGCCCGAGGGCGTGGAGAAGCTGCGCGCCGTGCGCCAGCAACTCAAGGCCTTGCAGCCCGAGTTCTGCTCGGTCACCTATGGTGCCGGTGGCTCCACGCAGGAAGGCACGTTTGCCGCCGTGCGCGAGATCCTGGCCGAGGGCATGGACGCGGCCTCGCACATCTCCTGCATCGGCGCCACCCAGGCCACCATGCGCGAAAACCTGGCCACCCTGAAGGCCATGGGCGTCAAGCGCCTGGTTACCCTGCGCGGCGACCTGCCCAGCGGTTATGGTGCTGGCGGCCAGTTCCAGTACGCCAGCGACCTGGTGGCCTTCATCCGTGCCGAGACCGGCGACCACTTCCACATCGAGGTGGCGGCTTATCCGGAAATCCATCCGCAGGCCAAGTCGCCGGCGTCCGACCTGCAGGCCTTCGTGACCAAGGTCAAGGCCGGCGCCGATTCGGCCATCACGCAGTATTTCTACAACGCCGACGCCTACTTCCGTTTCGTCGAAGAGGCTGACTCGCTTGGGGTGACGGTGCCGGTGGTGCCGGGCATCATGCCCATTACCAGCTCCACCCAGCTGATGCGCTTCAGCGATGCCTGCGGCGCCGAGATCCCGCGCTGGATCCGGCTGCGCCTGCAGAGTTTTGGCGACGACACGGCCTCCATCAAGGCCTTCGGTCTGGACGTGGTGACCGAGCTGTGCGAACAGCTGCGTGCCGGTGGCGCGCCGGCGCTGCACTTCTACAGCATGAACCAGAGCGGTGCCACGCTGGAGATCTGCAAGCGCCTGGGACTCTGATCCTCAGCGCGCCGGATTGCGCGTCACCAGGTAGATGCCGGGCAGCACCAGCGCCAATCCCCAGAAGTGGAAGCTGCTCAGGCCTTCGCCCAGCACCAGCCAGGCCATGGCGGCGGTGTAGATGGGGCCCAGGTAGAGCACCACACTCACGCGAGCCGCCCCCAGTTCACGCTGCATGACCGAATGCGCCAGGTAGGCGCCGAAGCCGGGAACGACGGCGGCGAGGACGGCCAGCGTGAGGCCCGTGCCTGACAGCGCGGGCAGCGGGCTGTGCGCGACCTCCCACAGGGCAAAGGGCAGGTTGACCAGCGCGCCGGCCAGGCTGATGACGGCCAGCTGCGCCGCAGCACCCAGCGGGCTGGGCCATTTCCTGAGCAGCAGGGCGTAGCCTGTCCAAGCCAGTGTGGCGGCCAGGATCCAGCCGTCTCCCGGGACGAACTGCACCTCGGCCAGCGCGCTCCATTGCCCCTTGAGCACCACATGCAGGACACCCGCCAGGGCGAGCCCCACGCCCAGGGCCTGGCGCGGCTGGAAGCGCTCGCCCAGCCACAGCGCCGAGGCCAGCACGATGAGGATGGGAGAGATCGCGTAGATCAGGCCGATGTTGGCGGCGCTGGTGGTCTGTCCGCCGATGTAGACCCAGGCGCCACAGATCCACATGCCCAGGGCGCCCAGCACGAGGTAATGTTTCCAGTCGGCCAGTACCTGGCGCCGATGTGTCCAGATCTCGGTGTGGGTGCCCAGGGCAAAGAGCCCGCTGGCCAGCAGCCAGCGCAGCATGGCCAGCAGATGCGGTTCGATCACGCCTGTGGCCTGGCGTGCGATCAGGGCATTGACGGCCCAGAGCGCGGGCGTGATGAACAGCAGCGCCAGGGCCAGGCGGCGGCGGGACAGGGCGCGCATGCCTTTGGGCTCAGCCTGCTCAGCCGCCGCTGTCCAGCGTGAACGCGGCGTTGCGGTCCTGGCCCAGCAACTTCACCAGCTGCGGCAGTGCGGGCTGCAGGGTGCCCTTGAGGGTGTGGGGCGGGTTGATCACGAACATGCCGCTGGCCGGCAGGCCAGGGCGTTTGGTCTCTCCCGCGGCATCGCTCGTCAGCTTGCTGGACTTGACCGTCAGCGTGGCGTGCAGCCAGGGCTTGCCAGCCTTGGTGGCCAGGGTCTTGAGCCGGCGCGGCAGGTCGTGCGCCTCGGGCCGCGGGATGATGGGATACCACACGGCATAGGTGCCGGTGGCAAAACGCTTGAGCGCATCGGCCACCATGGCGGCCACGCGCGGATAGTCGTTCTTGATCTCGTAGCTCGGGTCGCACAGCAGCAGTGCGCGGCGTGCAGGCGGAGGCAGGAATTTGTTGACGCAGCCAAAGCCGTCTTCACGCAGCACCACCACCTGGCGCCCGGCATGGAGCTGCGCCACATTGGCGTCCAGGGTCTTGGCATCGGTCGGGTGCAGCTCGTAGAGCTTGAGCAGGTCGTGCTCGCGCAGCAGGCGCTGGATGATGAAGGGCGAGCCGGGATAGACGCGCTGGCTGCCCTTGCTGTTGAAGCTGGCCACCAGGTCCAGATAGTCCTGCAGGGCGGGCGCCAGCGGCTCGCTGTCGGGGGCGGTGAGCAGACGCTGGATGCCGTCGACCGCCTCGCCGCTGGTCTCGGCGAACTCGCTGTCGAGCCGGTACAGGCCGGCACCGGCGTGGGTGTCGAGCACCGTCAGGGCCGCCTCTTTTTGCGTCAGGTGGCGCAACATGGCAATGAGCACGGTGTGCTTGAGCACATCGGCGTGGTTGCCGGCGTGGAAAGCGTGGCGGTAGCTGAACATGGTAAGGGGATGTTAATGACGGGGCGGCCGTGTCCGGGACGCCTGCGTTTCCATGCAAGAATCATCCGTTATGCCCGATATTGTCCCCGATCCTGCCCAGTCTGCGGCGCCCAAGCCGGCGCAGGCGGTGTCGCACGTGGACGCCTTGCCGCCGGGCACGCGCCTGGCCGAGTTCGAGGTGCAGGGCCTGCTGGGAGTGGGCGGTTTCGGCCTGGTCTACCGCGCCTACGACACCTCGCTGCAGCGGGCGGTGGCCATCAAGGAGTACATGCCGGCGGCGCTGGCCGCCCGGCTCGATGGCACCACGGTCTCGGTGCGATCCTCGGCCGACCTGCCCACCTACCAGTCCGGCCTGCAGTCCTTCATTGCGGAAGCGCGCCTGCTGGCGCAGTTCGACCACCCGTCATTGGTCAAGGTCTATCGCTTCTGGGAGGGGAACAACACGGCCTACATGGTCATGCCGCTGTACAGCGGCATGACACTCAAGCAGGCGCGGGCCCAGATGGCTGCGCCGCCCCCCGAAGCGTGGCTGCGCAGCGTCCTCTGGTCCGTGCTGCAGGGCCTGCACGTTTTGCACCGCAACGATGCGCTGCACCGTGACATCTCGCCCGACAACATATTCTTGCAGGACATGGGGCCGCCCGTGCTGCTGGACCTGGGCGCGGCGCGGCGCGCCATCAGCGACAAGTCGCAAAGGCTCACCGCCATCCTCAAGGTCAACTACGCGCCGATCGAGCAGTACGCCGAGGCCGAGGACCTGAAACAGGGCCCCTGGACCGACCTCTACGCCCTGGCGGCGGTGGTCTACAGCTGCCTGCGCAACGATCCGCCGCTGCCGGCCACGGCGCGCGTGGTGCGTGACAGCATGCCGTCCGTGCGCAGCGTGGTGGCGACGGTGAAAGAACATTTTGGCCTGGGCTACTCGGACGAATTCGTGCGGGCCATCCAGCACGCCCTGGCCGTGCAACCCGGCGACCGGCCGCAGAACCTGGCAGCCTTTGTGACCGAGATGAAGCTCAAGGCCCCGCCCCGGCTGAGCAAATTCGACTGGCGCGCGGAGCTCGGGACTTCCCTGCGCACCGATGAAGAGGAATACAACTCCCGCCAGTTCTGGCACACCCAGCCACAGACCATACGGCACTCGGCTCCGCCCGCGCGGGCCGCGAAAGCCGGTGAGCGTCGTGGCCGCTTCGCGCGCTGGGCCAAGCCCGTGGGCCTGGGATTGGCTCTGCTGACGGGGGGCGCACTCCTCTGGGGCTGGCTGGCAGGGGAGGGCAGCGCCTGGCGTGATCGCCCGGTGGTGGCCCAGCCGGCGTCCCCCGTCGCGCCGGTGCCTGCGTCCGCGCCCACGGTTGTTCCGTCACCTGCCAGCGAGGCGCTTGTCGTTGCCCCGCCCCAGCCGCCGGTGGCGACGCCGGTACCCAAGGCTGCGGCCACGCCAGTCACGTCCTCACCGGCTCCCCAGCCGCGTCCGGCCGCCAAGGTCGTGCCCAGGGAGGCCGAGCGAGCCCCGGTCGTGCGTCCCCCGGCCCGGCCTGTGGCGCCGGAAGCGCCGCCCAAGGCGGCAAGCGCCCCCCCGCCCCCGGACGCGGTCCAGAACACGAACAAGGTGCTGTGCCCGGACGCCAATTTTTTCACCCGCCCCATGTGCATCCATCTGGAATGCCAGAAGGCAGAGAACATGCCCCTGCCGGTGTGCATTGAGAACCGGCAGCGTTATCCGGACGGCGCCGGCCCCAGCCAGTGACGGGCCTGACGGCGGGTGTGCGCTGTGGCCGCGCCAGCGGCTGCCAGCCCGTGCCGGGGCCGTGAGGCCGGCATTCCATGCAAGAATCATTTCTTATGGCCGACATCCCGCTTGAGACCGACGTGACGGCTGCGCCCCAGCCGGCGCAGCCGGTGGTGCATCTGGACGCGCTGCCGCCCGGCACGCGCCTGGCCGAGTTCGAGCTGCAGGGCCTGCTGGGGGTGGGCGGGTTTGGTCTGGTCTACCGTGCCTACGACCATTCGCTGCATCGACTGGTGGCCATCAAGGAGTACATGCCGTCGGCCCTGGCGGCGCGCCAGGATGGCCTGCTGCTGTCGATCCGCTCCTCGGCCGACCAGGCCACCTACCAGGCGGGCCTCCAGTCCTTCGTGGCCGAGGCGCGTCTGCTGGCGCAGTTCGACCACCCGTCGCTGGTCAAGGTCTATCGCTTCTGGGAGGCGAACAACACGGCCTATATGGTCATGCCCCTGTACAGCGGCATGACGCTGAAGCAGGCGCGCACCCAGATGACGGTGCCTCCGCCCGAAGACTGGCTGCGCACCATGTTGTGGTCCATCCTGCAGGCCCTGCAGGTGCTGCACGATCAGAACACGCTGCACCGCGACGTTTCGCCCGACAACATCTTCCTGCAGGACATCGGGCCGCCGGTGCTGCTGGACCTGGGCGCGGCGCGGCGCGCCATCAGTGACCGGTCGCGCAAGCTCACCGCCATCCTCAAGGTCAATTACGCGCCGATCGAGCAGTACGCCGAGGCCGAGGGCCTGAAACAGGGCCCCTGGACCGACCTCTATGCGCTGTCGGCGGTGGTCTACGGCTGCCTGCGCAATGATCCGCCGCTGCCGGCCACGGTGCGGGTGGTGAGCGACAGCATGCCTTCTGTGTCCAGCGTGGCCGAAACGGTGCAGGCGCATTTCGGACAGGCTTATTCGTCCGCTTTTGTGCAGGCCATCAGCCATGCGCTGACCCTGCAGCCAGCCGAAAGGCCGCAGAGCGTGCAGGACTTCGTGCAGGAGATGGGCCTGCAGGCACCGGCGGGGCTGGGCAAGTTCAACTGGCGTTCCGCGCTGGGCGCCGATCTGCTGCCCGACCGCAACGAGCCGCCGCACCCAAACTCGCAGACGCAGACGCAGACGCAGACGCAGACGCAGACGCAGACCGTGCCGTTGGTGGCCAGCCCGCCCGAGCGGCGCCGGCGTGGACGGACCTGGGGCCTGATGGGCGCGGCGGCCCTGTTGACGGTTCTGGGTATCTACTGGGGCTTGTCCGCTGATGCGCCTCTGGTGGCGGCGCCGGATCCGGCCCCGATGCCGGCGCCCGTGGTGGCCCGGCCGTCCGTGCCTGAACCGGTGGCCTCCGACCCCACGGACCCCTGGCCCGTGGCCCCCGAGGGGGAGGTGCCGGCAGCGCAGACCGGTGAGCTACGCCCATCGCCTCCTCCCGCGGCCCCCGCCGCTCCCCCGGCGCCCCGGCCAGCGGCACGCGCTGCCAAACCGGCCCCCAAGAACTTGTGTGTGGACGCCAACTTGTTTGCCCGGCCCCTGTGCCTCTTCCGGGAGTGCCTGAAGAAGGAGAACTTCAACCACCCGGTCTGCGTCGAAAGCCGCCGCTCGGTCAATCAGCCGGCCGAGTCTTCGCCCTGAGCCCGATCTGGCCCGCCGGCGGGCCAAAACTCGTATAATGGCGGGCTTCGCAGCGCTTTTGTGGCCCCGCGGCGAAGGCTTTCATCCCACCTAAGAGATTCCCAACAGAGGAAAACCGACCGTGGAAAAGGGCTGCCCAAACCCTCTTTTGAAGAGACAAACTCATGACCACAACGATCAGCGCGAAACCCGCTGACGTGAAGCACGAGTGGTTTGTGATTGACGCGACCGACAAGGTCCTCGGACGAGTAGCCAGCGAAGTTGCTCTCCGTTTGCGCGGCAAACACAAGGCCATTTACACGCCTCACGTCGATACCGGTGACTTCATCGTCATCATCAACGCAGCCAAGCTGCGTGTGACCGGTACCAAGGAACTCGACAAGATTTACTACCGCCATTCCGGTTTCCCTGGCGGCATTTACGCTACCAACTTCCGCGACATGCAGGCCAAGCACCCTGGCCGCGCACTCGAGAAGGCTGTCAAGGGCATGCTGCCCAAGGGCCCGCTCGGTTACGCCATGATCAAGAAGCTCAAGGTGTACGGTGGTGCCGAGCACCCGCACACTGCCCAGCAACCGCAAGTGTTGGAACTGTAAGGAGCCTTGAGATGATTGGTGAATGGAACAATGGCACCGGCCGTCGCAAATCCAGCGTCGCCCGCGTGTTTCTGAAAAAAGGCACCGGCAAGATCACGGTCAACGGCAAGGATATCCAGGAATATTTCGGCCGCGAAACCTCGATCATGATTGCCAAGCAGCCGCTCTTGCTGACCAACCACGGCGAAACCTTCGACGTGCAGGTCAATGTGCACGGCGGCGGTGAGTCCGGCCAGGCCGGCGCCACCCGCCACGGCATCACGCGCGCGCTGATCGACTACGACGCTTCCCTGAAGCCCGTGCTGTCGCAAGCCGGCTTCGTGACCCGCGATGCGCGCGAGGTCGAGCGTAAGAAGGTCGGTCTGCACTCTGCACGCCGTCGCAAGCAGTTCAGCAAGCGTTAAGCCTGCCTGTGTTGCCCGCAAGGGCAACAAACTGTTGCAAAACCGGGGCCGCCAGAATGCAAATTCTGGCGGCCCTTGTCTTTGTGGCTGCTAGACTCATTGGCTTATGCGATTGCGACTGCTACTCCGCCGCCTGACGGTCAGCGCACCGCGCATGTCCGTGCGCAGTGCTCTTCCCTGGCCTTTCCGCTGGATCGGTGCGGCTGTCGTGCTGGGTTTCTGCGCGGCCCTCGGGTTATGGGCTTTCGAGTTCGGCAAGGAGATTGCCGGCATCGATGACGGGCGCATCGAGTACCTCGCGCGGCTCGAGCGCGACGTCGCTGATCTGCAGCAGGAGCTGGAGATCATGAAAGAGGAGCGCAACAAGGCGCTGTCCCTGGCCAATACCTCGACCACGCTGATGACCGCAGAAAAGGCGGCCCAGGAGCGACTCAGCACCCTCAACAAGCAACTGGAGGTCGACAACCAGCGCTTGCGCGACGATCTCGGTTTCTTTGAAAAACTCATCCCCACCGTCGGCACGGAAGCCCTGGCCATCCGTGGCCTGCAAGCCGAGGTGCAGGATGGGCACCAGGTCAAGTGGCAGGTGCTGGTGATCCAGCCCTTGAAGAATGCCCCGGAGTTCTCGGGCCGGCTGGAGATCAGCTTCTCGGGTTTGCAGGCGGGGCGGCCCTGGGTGGCAACCTTGCCCGGCGGACCGCAAACGATTAAGCTGCGCCAGTACGCCCGCGCCGAGGGGGTGTTCAACCTGCCACCCCAGACCCTGCTCAAGGGGGTCAGCGTCAAAGTCATGGACGGCACCCTGGTCAAGGCCGTGCAGTCGATCAAGTTGTAATTCAAGCCTGATGGGGAAATCCAGATGTTCAGCAAGAAAAAACAGCCCGCCATCCGCAGCCTGATTGCCGACGGTAACCATATCGAAGGGCATGTTCACTTTACCGATGGACTGCGTGTGGATGGTTCGGTGGTCGGTGATGTCCGCTCCAATGAGGACAAAAACAGCATCCTGGTGATCTCCGAAACCGCTTCGGTGACGGGCGAAGTGCACGCTGACCACGTCATCATCAATGGCTCCGTCAAGGGGCCGGTTTATGCACGCCGCATGCTGGAACTCCAGCCCAAGGCGCGCATCGAGGGCGATGTCTACTACACCTCCCTGGAAATGCACCAGGGCGCCATCATTGCCGGGCTGTTGCGCCCGACCCCGGCCATGATGGAGGAAAAGCCCACACTGAAGCTGGCGGCAAATAACTGAGTCCGGAATTCCCGAGCAAGCTGGTGTACTATTGATCCAGCTAATTTTTCCCCTGGAGTCTTCCATGAGCGCTGTTGCCGAATCCATCCAGACCGAGATGCCCGCCCCCATCCTCTTCACGGACAGTGCGGCGGCCAAGGTGGCCGATCTGATTGCCGAAGAAGGCAATCCCGACCTCAAGCTGCGCGTGTTCGTGCAGGGTGGCGGGTGTTCGGGTTTCCAATATGGCTTCACCTTCGACGAGGTGGCCAACGAGGACGATACGGTCATGAGCAAGAACGGCGTGTCGCTGCTGATCGACGCCATGAGCTACCAGTACCTGCTCGGTGCCGAGATCGACTACAAGGAAGATCTGCAGGGCGCCCAGTTCGTCATCAAGAACCCCAACGCCAGCAGCAGCTGCGGCTGCGGTTCGTCCTTTTCCGTCTAAGTCGCTCCCTGGCTCAGGCCGGGTAGATCGCACCCAGTACACGGGCGCCTTGAGCGCCCGTGACGCTTTGCAGGCTGCCCGTTTCCCCGTGCAGCGTCTTGCGCGCCAGCCAGGCAAAGGCGGCTGCTTCCACCTGCAGCGGCGGCAGGCCCTGCTGCTCCGATGAGGTCACCTCCAGCGCCGGCAGGTAGGCCTGCAGGCGGCGCATCAGGTGCAGGTTGAATGCGCCGCCGCCGCAGACGATCAGGCGATGGCTGCCGGCCGCATGGCGCAGCACATCCGCGGCACACACGCGGGCGGTCAACTCGGTGAGCGTGGCTTGCACATCCTCGGCCGGCAGGGCTTCAAAGCCCACCAGCCGCCCTTTCAGCCAGGCGGGGTTGAACAGGTCGCGCCCGCTGCTTTTGGGAGTGGGCAGGGCGAAATACGGCTCCTGCAGCAGCCGCTGGAGCAGTTCCGGGTGAGGGCGCCCGCTGGCCGCCCAGCGACCCTCCTCGTCATACGGCCGGCCGGTATGGCGCTGGCACCAGGCGTCCATCAGCGCGTTGCCCGGTCCACAGTCCCAGCCCAGCACGGATGCCCCACGCAGCACCGAGAGATTGGAAATGCCGCCGATATTGAGCACCGCCACGGTCTGGCTGGCACGGCCGAACACGGACTGGTGAAACGCCGGCACCAGCGGTGCCCCCTGCCCACCGGCGGCGACGTCACGGCTGCGGAAATCGGCCACCACGGTGATGCCGCTCAGCTCGGCCAGCAGGGCCGGGTTGTTGAGCTGCAGGGTGTAGCCGGTGCCATCGAAGGCGCCAGGGCGATGCCGTACGGTCTGGCCATGGGCGCCGATGGCGGAGATGGCGCTGGGCGGCAGGCCGGCGCTGCGCAGCAGCTCATTCACGACCTGGGCGTAGAGACGGCTGAGCGCATTGGCGGCCAGGGCGGCACGGTGCAGTTCGTTGTCGCCCGGGCTGTTCAGGGCCAGCAGTTCGGCCGCCAGCTCTGCGGGCAAGGGGAGATAGGCGTGCTGCAGGACGCGGGTGTGGTCGACATCGCACAGGGCCAGCACACCGTCCACGCCGTCCAGCGAGGTGCCGGACATGAGGCCGATGTAGCGCTCGGACATGCCGGGTTCAGCGCATCGCCAGCAACTGCGCAGCCGTCAGCTGCTGGCGCGCCACGGCGGCCAGGCGGTCGAAAGCCGGGCGGGCGGCGGGCGAGACGGGAATGGACTCGCTGTTGCGTGCAATCGCCAGCGGGTTCTGGTGCCGGCCGTTGATGCGGAATTCGTAGTGCAGGTGCGGGCCGGTGGCCCAGCCGGTGGCGCCGACCGCGCCGATATGCTGGCCCTGTTCGACACGCTGGCCGCGGCGCACGGCAATGCGACTCAGGTGGGCATACACCGTGACATGGTTGTTGCGGTGGCGGATGAAGACCACATTGCCGAAGCCGCCCTGCACCCCAGCCGTCTCGACCACGCCGTCGCCCACACTGCGCACCGGGGTGCCGGTGGGGGCGGCGTAGTCGACGCCCAGATGCGCAGTCCATTTCTGCAAAATGGGGTGGAAGCGCATCTTGAAACCGCTGGTCACCCGAGAGAAAGCCAGCGGCGAGGCGAGGTAGGCGCGTTTGAGGCTTTTGCCTTCGAGCGTGTAATAGCCGCTGCGTCCCCGGGTCCGGGTGGGGCGGCCTTCCTCGACGGGCAGCGGATGGAGGGCGCTGGGTTCCTGGAACCACATGGCCTGGTAGGTTTTCCCGCCGTTGACAAATTCGGCGCTGAGGACGCGCCCGGCACGCAGTGGCTCGCCGTCGCCTTCCAGCACTTCGTAGACCACCGAATAGCGGTCGCCCTTGCGCAGTTCTCTATGGAAGTCGATGTCGCCAGAGAAGATCTCGGCGATCTGGATGGCCACGGCGTCCGGGATGTTGGCTTCGTCGGCCGAAGCGAACAGCGAGCTGTCGATGGTGGCGCCAGCGATGCGGATGGAGGCCGTGAGCTGCGCCGTCTCCAGCCGCGACTGGAAGCCGGCGCCGGATTTCTCGATCACGAGGCGCTTGAAGCTGCCGTCGTCGTCCGGGCTCCAGCGCGCCACCAGCTTGAGCAGGGTGTTGCGCTCGCTGGCCTCGGCGCTCAGCTGGCGGCCGGTGCGCCCGAGCAGGTGGCGGTGCGTCAGCGTATCCCGGCGCATGAAATCGGCGGCCTGCGCATCGTCCATGCCCAGCCGGCGCAGCAGCGCATCGACGGTGTCATTGGCACGGGAAAGATCGGTGCGATAGAGGCGGTAGGTGTGGGCTTCCAGTGCTGCGGTCTGCTCCGGCACAGGCAGGGGGGTGACGGTTTCGCTGACCTCGCGCACGGGCAGTTGCGCCACATCGGGCGCCAGCGTGACCATTGCCGCCGCCAGTGCGTAGGCGCCGCCGCCGAGCAGGACCAGGGAGAGCAGCGTGGTCTTGAGCGCGCGCGGGTGCTGGCTGGCGGCCTGGGTCAGGGTGGCCAGAGCAGCGGACAGGGCGGGTGGCAAGGTGTATTTCAAGGATGCGGGCCCGGGGTTCACCAGCCGGTCAGACCGGCCGACGGGTGCCACTTAAAATCGTGGCCTCAGGGGTGTCCCGAGTATATCGGCCCATGTCCGGGTCCATTCAAAATATCTTTATGAATCAAGCGTCTGTGTCGACTTTTCCCCTCACTGACCGGGTGCGCGAAGCGCTGGCCGTGACCCGACGCGGCTGCGAGGAACTGATCCCCGAGGCCGACTGGGTGCAGAAACTGGCGCGCTCCGAAGCCTCGGGCACACCGCTGCGCATCAAGCTGGGCCTGGACCCGACGGCGCCCGACATCCACATCGGCCATACCGTGGTGCTCAACAAGATGCGCCAGTTGCAGGACCTGGGGCACCAGGTGATCTTCCTGATCGGTGATTTCACCAGCCTGATCGGCGACCCCTCGGGCCGCAACAGCACGCGCCCGCCGCTGACGCCAGAGCAGATCAAGGCCAACGCCGAGACCTATTACCGGCAGGCCAGCCTGGTGCTGGACCCGGCAAAAACCGAGATCCGCTACAACAGCGAATGGAGCCTGCCCCTGGGCTCCATGGGCATGATCCAGCTGGCTGCCAAGTACACGGTGGCGCGCATGATGGAGCGCAACGATTTCCACGACCGCTTCAAGGCCGGCACGCCGATTTCGGTGCACGAGTTCCTCTACCCGCTGATGCAGGGCTACGACTCGGTGGCGCTCAAGAGCGACCTGGAGCTCGGCGGCACGGACCAGAAATTCAACCTGCTGATGGGCCGTCACCTGCAGGCGGAGTTCGGCCAGGAGCCGCAGTGCATCCTGACCATGCCGCTGCTCGAGGGCCTGGACGGTGTGGACAAGATGTCCAAGTCCAAGAACAATTACATCGGCATCACCGAGGACGCCAACACCATGTTTGCCAAGGTGCTGTCCATCAGTGACGAGTTGATGTGGCGCTGGTACACGCTGTTGAGCTTCCTCAGCCTGGCCGAGATCGAGCAGCTGAGGCGGGAGGTGGCCCAGGGTCGCAACCCCAGGGAGGCCAAGGTGATGCTGGCCAAGGAGATCACGGCGCGCTTTCATTCTGCAGCGGCGGCCGAGGCGGCCGAGCAGGACTTCATCAACCGCAGCAAGGGCGGCATTCCGGACGACATCGAGGAGCAGACCCTGCCACTTGAGTCCGGTCCGATCGGTATTGCGGCGTTGCTCAAGCAGGCGGGCCTGGCCGCGTCCAGCGGCGAAGGCAGTCGCCTGATCGAGGGCGGGGGGGTGCGCGTGGACGCTGCGGTGGTCAGCGACAAGGGCCTCAAGCTGGGGGTCGGCACCTATGTGCTGCAGGTCGGAAAACGCAAGTTCAAGAAAGTCACGCTGCTGTAATCCGGAGCCTGTTGGGCGGCTTGTTGCAATGCAGCGTATCCCTAGTGGAAACACGGGGCTGGGTATGCTGATTGTGGTGAAATAATCCGCAGATTAAATAAAGCAAGGTTGGGCGGCATGGAAGCGCAAGCTGTATACCGGAAATCCGACAAGGGGGCAGAAGCCATTGCCACTCGCGGCCATGGCGTGGGCGGCAAGCTGCGTATGCTGCTGATCCTGGTCGATGGCAAAAAGAACGCGGAAGAGTTGACCCGTCTGGCTGCCGGCATGGGCGAGTCGGCCCAGTTGCTGCAGACGCTGGAAGACCAGGGCCTCATCGAAGCGGTCAGCACAGGGGCGGCAGCCACGGGGGCTGCGAGCCCGTCGATGCCGGTGGGGGGCGATCTGGGCAAGCTCAAGGCTCTGGCGACCCGTCTCCTGATCGAGCAACTCGGCCCTCTTGCCGATGAGCTGGCGCTCAAGGTCGAAGCCAGCAAGGATCTGCCCCAGTTCGTCGACACCGTGAAGCGCGCTTACACCGTGGTGCGCGACGTCAAGGGCCTGGCCGCTGCCGATCGCTTCGGCGCGGAGATCGAAGCCCAGATGCAGCCCTAGGCCCCCAGCCAGGCGCCGACCCGTTCCTTCTCCTGCACCGACAGGCGCCAGCTGTTGACCTGCCGTGGCAGGTTCAGGGTCAGGCCCAGCAGGCGCTTGTCACGTGCCACCAGGGCCTGGACCCTGGCATGTCCGCCGGCATACAGCAGCAGGTCGTCCAGCTTGTTCAAGCGCCAGCTGCTGCGTGACCTGCCACTGCCGACCTCCAGGCCCAGCCATTCGTCC
>CALRZY010000014.1:0-78793 GCA_943372765.1 Curvibacter sp. AEP1-3 | reverse complement strand
AGCACGATCAGGCGCGGCTCGACGATCAGCGCCCGGGCAATCGCCAGGCGCTGGCGCTGGCCACCCGAAAACTCATGGGGATAACGCTGCAACAGGCCAGGGAACTGGACCTCGGTCAAACCCACCTCCTCCAGCGCCCGCTCCACCTTGACCTTTAGCTCCTCTTTTGATAGCACTGGCGCATGGATCGTCAGGCCCTCGCCGACGATCTCCTCGACGGTCAGGCGCGGCGAGAGCGAGGAAAACGGGTCCTGGAACACCACCTGCACCACCCGGCGCAGCGCCTTGTCCAGCGAGGGCCGGCCCTGCCAGGCTAGGCCGCCCACCTGCAGCTGCCCGCGGAAGGGCAGCAGGCCCAGGGCGGCCAGGGCCAGGGTCGATTTGCCTGAGCCCGATTCGCCGATAACCCCCAGAGTGTGGCCGGGCGGAATGCTGAAACTGGCCCCCTGCACCGCCACGAACTCGCCGCGGCGGAACCAGCCGCGCAGCCCCGGCAGCGGCACGGGGTAGGCCACCCGCAGGTCCTGCGCCTGCATCAGGGCCGGGGCGCCGGCCTGCTGAGGCACTTCCTGTACGTCGCGTACCGGGCGGCTGTCGATCAGGCTGCGGGTGTAGGGATGCTGCGGGCGGGCAAAGACCTCCGCCACCAGGCCCTGCTCCACGATGCGCCCGCCCTCCATCACGATGACGCGGCTGGCAAAACGCCGCACCAGGTTCAGGTCGTGGGTGATCATGAGCACGGCCATGCCATGCTTCTGCTGCAGGCCGTCCAGCAGGTCCAGGATCTGGCCGCGCAGGGCCACGTCCAGGGCGGTGGTCGGCTCGTCGGCCAGCAGCAATCTGGGCTGGCAGGCCAGGGCCATGGCAATCATGGCGCGCTGGCGCTGGCCGCCGCTGAGCTGGTGCGGGTAGGCAGACACCCGTTGTGCCGGCTCCGGAATGCCGGTGTCGGCCAGCAGTTCGATAGCCCGTGCCAGGGCTGCGCCACGGTCCAGGCCGAGCTTGAGCTGCAATACCTCGGTGATCTGGTCGCCGATGGTGTAGAGCGGGTTCAGGGCCGTCATCGGCTCCTGGAAGATCATGGCGATGTCGCGGCCGCGAATGCCACGCAACTCGCGCTCGGACAGAGACAGCAGATCGGCCTGGCCATCGCTGCCAGCGAAACCGGCAGTCCCGCTGACGGCCGCCTCGGGCAGCAGGCGCAACAGGCTCAACGCCGTGACGGTCTTGCCCGAGCCGGACTCGCCCACCAGGGCCACCTTCTCGCCCGGGGCGATCTGGAAGTCGAGGCCGCGCACGACCTCCTTGCCGGCGAAGGCGACGCGCAGACCTTGCACGTCCAGTAATGACTGGCTCATTTTTCGGCCTTTCGCGGATCCAGCGCGTCGCGCAGCGCGTCGCCCATAAAGGTCAGCAGCAGCAGCGTGATGACCAGCACGCCGAAGGTGGACAAAGAGATCCACCAGGCGTCGATGTTGTTCTTGCCCTGTGCCAGCAGCTCGCCCAGCGAGGGCGTGCCGGGCGGCACGCCCAGGCCCAGGAAGTCCAGCGAGGTCAGCGCCAGGATGGCCGCGCTCATGCGAAAAGGCAGGAAGGTCACGACGGGCGTGAGGCTGTTGGGCAGGATGTGGCGCCAGATGATCTGGCCGTTGGACAGGCCCATGGCACGCGCCGCGCGCACGTAATCGAGCTGGCGGTTGCGCAGGAACTCGGCCCGCACGTAGTCGGACAGGCCCATCCAGCCAAACAGGCTGAGCAGGATCAGCAGCAACGCCACGCTGGGGTCGAACATGGCCGAGAAGATGATGAGCAGGTAGAGCTCGGGCATGGAGCCCCAGATCTCGATGAAACGCTGGAACCCCAGGTCGATCTTGCCGCCAAAGTAACCCTGCACGGCGCCGGTGAGCACCCCCAGCAGCACACCGATGGCGGTCAGCGCCAGCGCGAACAGCACCGAGATGCGGAAACCATAGAGCAGGCGCGCCACCACGTCACGTCCGCGGTCGTCGGTGCCCAGCCAGTTGTCGGCCGAGGGGCCCGAGGGGTTGGGCTCCTTGGCGAAGTAGTTGATGGTGCTGTGGTGATAGGGATTGGGCGGGTACAGCGCGAAGTTGCCAGGCTTGGCGAACTGCTGCTGGATGAAGGGGTCGAGGTAGTCGGTCGGCGTTTCGAAGTCGCCGCCAAACACCGTCTCCGGCACGTTGTGCAGGATGGGCACATACCACTGGCCGTGGTGGCGCGCGATCAGCGGTTTGTCGTTGGAAATGAGCTCGGCGCCCAGGCTCAAGACGAACAGCGTGCAGAAGATCAGCAGGCTCCAGTAGCCCAAGCGGTTGCGCCGGAAGCGCAGCCAGGCTCGACGAGAGGGGGAAAGAGAAACGCCAGCCATCAGTCGAACTTCACTCTCGGATCGACCCAGACGTAACAGAGATCAGAGATCAGCTTGGTCACCAGGCCGATCAGCGTGAACAAATAGAGCGTGCCCAGCACCACCGGGTAGTCGCGCCGCATCACCGACTCATAGGAGAGCAGGCCCAGGCCATCGAGCGAGAACAGGGTCTCGATCAGCAGGGATCCGGCGAAAAAGGCGCCGATGAAGGCCGCCGGGAAACCGGTGACGATGGGGATCAGCGCGTTGCGGAACACATGGGTCCACAGCACGCGCCTCTCGCCCAGGCCCTTGGCGCGGGCGGTCAGCACGTACTGCTTGCGGATTTCCTCGAGGAAAGCATTTTTGGTCAGCATGGTGGTCACGGCAAAGGCGCCCAGCACGCTGGCCGTGACCGGCAAGGTGATGTGCCAGAGGTAATCGACGATCTTCGCGCCCCAGCTCAGCGTTTCCCAGTTGCTCGAGGTCAGGCCGCGCAAAGGGAACCATTGCAGCTGGCCGCCGAAGATCACCAGCAGGGCCACACCGAGCACGAAACCGGGAATGGCGTAACCAATCAGCACGATCAGGCTGGTCAGCGTATCGAAGCGCGTGCCAGCGCGCACGGCCTTGGCGATACCCAGCGGGATCGAGATGAGATAACTCAGGAAGAAGGTCCACAGCCCCAGGCTGATCGACACCGGCAATTTGTCCTTGACCAGTTCCCACACACTCTTGGGATAAAAGAAGCTCTTGCCCAGGTCGAAACGCGCGTACTGGCCCAGCATCTGCCAGAAGCGCTCGTGGGCCGGCTTGTCGAAGCCGTAGAAGGCACGGATCTCTTCAATGCGTTTGGCATCCACACCCTGGCGGCCACGGTAACCGGCGCCACTGGCCGCAGCGCCCTCGCCGCCTGTGTCCCGCCCCTGCAGCTGCGCCACCATCTGCTCCACCGGCCCCCCGGGCACGAACTGGATCACGACAAAGGTCAGCAGCAGGATGCCGAACAGCGTCGGAATCATGAGCAGCAGGCGCTTGAGGATGTAGGCCGGCATGGCTTATTTCCTTCCCGCCAGATTCGCCGGCGCGGCCCACCAGACGTAGGTCACCCATGCCTCAGGCTGGTAATAACGGGGTGTCATGGCCGGCTGCTCGAAACGGCCGGCGCGCCAGGCCACGCGGTGTACGCCGCTGTACCAGTGCGGGACGGCGTAGTGGCCATGGCGCAGCACCCGGTCCAGCGCACGCAGGCGCGCCACCAGCTCGGGCCGGGTCTGGGCCGAGATCACCTGGTCCAGCAGGGCATCGACCGCCGGGCTCTTGAGGCCGATCACATTGCTGGAGCCCTCGGTGTCGGCGGCCTTGGAGCCGTAACGCTCCAGCAGCTCAGTGCCGGGCGCCTCGCTGCCGATCATGCGGTTGCTGATGATCTCGAAATCAAAGACGTCCATGCGCTTTTGCAGGATGGCGAAATCGATCACCTTGTAATTGACCTGCATGCCCAGCTTCTCGAGGCTGCGCGCATACGGCGTGACCACCCGCCCCATGGAGCCCGAGTTGTCGAGGAACTCGATGGTGAAGGGTTCCCCCTTGGCATTGCGCAGCGCGCCGTCGCGGTAGGTCCAGCCCGCGGCGGCCAGCAGGTCGCGCGCGCGGCGCAGGTTGTCGCGCAGGGTGTGTCCGGAGGCCGGGTCCAGGCTGGTCACGGGCGGCAGCGGCACCTCTTCGCTGAAAACCTCCGCTGGCAGCTGGCGGCGCAGCGGCTCCAGCACGGCCAGCTCCTCGGCCGTGGGTTTGCCCTTGGCCTCGAAGTCGCTGCCGACGAAATAACCGCGCACCCGGGTGTAGGCGTTGTAGAAGAGCTGGCGGTTCATCCACTCGTAGTCCATGGCCAGGGCAATGGCCTGGCGCACGCGGACGTCCTTGAACTTGTCACGCCGCATATTGAAGAGAAATCCCTGGAAGTCGCCGGCATTGCCGTGCTGCAGCTCCTTCTTGATCAGCTCGCCCCGCTCGAACTGCTTGCCGGTGTAGGCCCGCGCCCATTCGCGGGCGATGAAGGCCTGGATGTAATCGAACTCGCCGGCCTTGAAGGCTTCGAGCTGGGCCGTGTTGTCCTTGTAGATCTTGTAGGTGATGCGGTCGAAGTTGAACAGGCCACGGCGCACATTCAGGTCACGTGCCCAGTAGGCCGGGTCGCGCTCGTAGCTGATGTCCTTGCCGAAGTTGACCTTGCCGATGCGGTACGGGCCGCTACCGATGGGTATGTCCGTCACGATCTGGTCCAGGGCTTTCAGCTTGCCGTTCTCCAGGCCCCACTGTCGGCTGAAAACCGGCAGGCTGCCGGCGATCAGCGGCAGTTCGGCGTTGACGCGCTTGAAATCGAAACGCACCTGGCGCTCACCCAGCACCGTCACCCCGCGGATCTCGCCGAAGATGGTCCGGAACTGGGGCGCGGCCTCCTTGGACGTCAGCCGGTCGAAGGAGTGCTTGACGTCGGCCGCCAGCACCGGATCGCCATTGTGAAAACGCGCCAGCGGGTTGAGTGTGAAGGTTGCGGAAAGCCGGTCCCGCGCCACGCTGACGTCCTGCGCCAGCAGCCCATAGGCCGTGGTCGGCTCATCCATCGTGCCGGTCAGCAGGCTTTCGAACACCAGGCCATTGAGGCCAGGCGGCGCACTGCCCTTGAGCGTGAACGGGTTGTACTTGTCGAAGTTGGACAGGCGGGTGGGCGGCACCAGCGTGATCTCCCCACCCTTGGGCGCGGCCGGGTTCACGTAATCGAAGTGGCTGAAACCCGGCGCATACTTGATGTCGCCGAACTGGGCATAGGCGTGGGCGGCCCACAGCGGCCCTGCCGAAAGCAGCGAAACCAGGCCCAGAAGGAAACAACGCATCCGCATGCGACAATTCTGCACAGAATTTTTACTTCCCCCGACCTACCGAGAAAAAATATGGGATTCCTTACCGGCAAGAAGTTTCTGATCACCGGCGTGCTGAGCAACCGCTCCATCGCCTACGGTATCGCCAAGGCCTGCCACGACCAGGGTGCCGAGTTGGCCTTCAGCTACGTGGGTGAGCGTTTCAAGGACCGCATCACCGAGTTCGCCGCCGATTTCGGCTCCAAGCTGATTTTCGACTGTGACGTCGGCGACGATGCCCAGATCGACAAGCTGTTCAAGGACCTGTCGGCCCACTGGCCGCAGTTCGACGGTTTCGTGCACAGCATCGGCTTTGCCCCGCGTGAGGCCATTGCCGGCAACTTCCTCGATGGCCTCTCCCGCGAGAACTTCCGTATCGCCCACGACATCAGCGCCTATAGCTTCCCGGCCATGGCCAAGGCGGCCCTGCCCTACCTGAAGGACAAGGGCGCCCTGCTGACGCTGAGCTACCTGGGGGCCCTGCGCGCCATCCCCAACTACAACACCATGGGCCTGGCCAAGGCCAGCCTGGAGGCATCGGTGCGTTACCTGGCCGAAGCCGTGGGCCACCTGCCCGATGGCCGCTGCATCCGCGTCAACGGCATCAGCGCCGGCCCCATCAAGACCCTGGCCGCCAGCGGCATCAAGGATTTCGGCAAGCTGCTCAACGTGGTGGCCAACGGCTCGCCAATCCGCCGCAACGTGACCATCGAGGACGTGGGCAATGTCGCCGCCTTCCTGCTGAGCGACCTGGCTGCCGGCATGAGCGCCGAAATCACCTATGTGGACGGCGGCTTCAGCCAGACCGCCGTGGCCGTTGTGGACATCTGATCCCGTCCCGGCCTTTCCCAGCAAAAACGCCCCGCAACCGCGGGGCGTTTTACTTGAAACGCGGGTGTTTCAGGCCTTGACGCAATCGGCGTAGTAGTGTTTCTTGCCGTCCTCGGCCACCACTTCCACCAGGCCGTGGATGTCAGTCTCGAAGCCCGGGCACTGGCCGTTGAATTCGCGGGCGAACTTCAGGTAGTCCACGATCTTCTTGTTGAAGACCTCACCCGGGATCAGCAGAGGGATGCCCGGCGGATAGGGCGTGACCAGGCCCACGGTGATGCGGCCTTCCAGCTTGTCGATCTCCACGCGCTCGGTGGTGCGGTGGGCGATATGGGAATAAGCCTCGCTCGGGTTCATCGCCGGCGTGAGATCGCTCAGGTACATCTCGGTCGTCAGGCGTGCGATGTCGTACTTGGCGTACATCTCATGGATGAACTGGCACAGGTCGCGCAGGCCCATGCGCTCGTATTTCGGCTGCTTCTTGCAGAAGTCCGGCATGACACGCCACATGGGCTGGTTCTTGTCGTAATCGTCCTTGAACTGCTGCAGCGCGGTCAGCAGCGTGTTCCAGCGGCCCTTGGTGATGCCGATGGTGAACATGATGAAGAAGCTGTACAGGCCGGTCTTCTCCACCACCACGCCGTGCTCGGCCAGGTACTTGGTCACGATGGAGGCCGGCAGGCCGGTCTTGTCGAACTTGCCGTCCAGGTTCAGGCCGGGCGTGACGATGGTGGACTTGATCGGGTCCAGCATGTTGAAGCCGTCGGCCAGCTGGCCAAAGCCGTGCCACTTGCTGCCCTTCTTGGTGCTGCGGCTGTCGCTGCGGATGATCCAGTCCTCGGCGGCACCGATGCCCTCTTCCGCCAGCTTCTCCGGACCCCAGACCTTGAACCACCAGTCCTGGCCGTATTCCTCGTCCACCTTGCGCATGGCACGGCGGAAGTTGAGCGACTCGATGATGCTTTCTTCCACCAGCGCGGTGCCGCCGGGCGGCTCCATCATGGCGGCGGCCACGTCGCAGCTGGCAATGATGCTGTACTGCGGGCTGGTGCTGGTGTGCATCAGGTAGGCCTCGTTGAAGAGGTGGTGGTCCAGCTTGGTGTTCTGCGCGTCCTGCACCAGCACGTGGCTGGCCTGGCTGATGCCGGCCAGCAGCTTGTGGATGGACTGGGTGGCGTAGACCATGGAGTGCTTCGGGCGCCCGCGCTTCTTGCCCATGGCGTGGTAACGGCCATAGAAGGGATGGAAGGCGGCGTGCGGCAGCCAGGCTTCGTCGAAATGCAGGTTGTCGACGTAGCCGTCGAGCAGGGTCTTGATGGTCTCGGTGTTGTAGAGCACGCCGTCGTAGGTGGACTGCGTGAGGGTCAGCACACGCGGCTTGACCTTCTTCGGGTCCACGCCCTTGAGCAGGGGGTTGGCCTTGATCTTGGCCTGGATGGCCGCCGGCTCGAACTCGCTCTGCGGGATCGGGCCGATGATGCCGAAGTGGTTGCGCGTGGGTTTGAGGAAGACCGGAATGGCCCCCGTCATGATGATGGCGTGCAGGATGGACTTGTGGCAATTGCGGTCCACCACCACCACGTCGCCCGGCGCCACCGTGTGGTGCCACACCATCTTGTTCGAGGTGCTGGTGCCGTTGGTCACGAAATAGCAGTGGTCGGCATTGAAGATGCGCGCGGCATTGCGCTCGCTCTCGCCAATGGCACCGTCGTGGTCCAGCAGCTGACCCAGTTCCTCCACCGCATTGCAGACGTCGGCGCGCAGCATGTTCTCGCCGTAGAACTGGTGGTACATCTGGCCCACCGGGCTCTTCAGGAAAGCCACGCCGCCCGAGTGCCCCGGGCAATGCCAGGAATAGGATCCGTCCTCGGCATAGTCCAGCAGGGCCTTGAAAAACGGCGGCTGCACGCTTTCCAGATAACTCTTGGCCTCACGGATGATGTGGCGCGCCACGAACTCGGGCGTGTCCTCGAACATGTGGATGAAGCCGTGCAGCTCGCGCAGGATGTCGTTGGGCAGGTGGCGGCTGGTCTTGGTCTCGCCGTAGATGTAGATCGGCACGTCGGCGTTCTTGCGGCGCACTTCCTCGATGAACGTGCGCAGGTTCAGCACGGCCGGGTCCAGGTCCGGGCGGCCGGGCGTGAACTCCTCGTCATCGATCGACAGGATGAAGGCGCTGGCGCGCGACTGCTGCTGGGCGAACTGCGAGAGATCCCCGTAGCTGGTGACACCCAGCACCTCGAAGCCTTCAGCTTCGATGGCCTGCGCCATGGCCCGGATGCCCAGGCCCGAGGTGTTCTCGGAGCGGAAGTCTTCGTCGATGATGACGATGGGAAAGCGAAACTTCATGGACGGTGGACTCCCGGACGGACAAAAAAGAAAAACGAGCGCGAAGTGTAAGGATTAATTGGCGATTGCCCCGAATCTGTCACGGGATTTGCCGCAGAATGTCGCAATTGAATCACAAGCACCGATAGGAGCAAAGCAAGTCATGGCTGATTCGACCCTCTGGTGGCTGGCCGCCGGCATCCTGGTGGCGGCCGAACTGACCACCGGTACCTTCTATCTGCTGATGCTGGCGGGGGGCTTGGCGGCCGGTGCCCTGGCGGCCCACGGCGGACTGGCGGCCACGGCGCAGGTGGTGGTCGCCGCGCTGGTCGGCGGTGGCGCCGTGCTGGCCTGGCACTTCTGGCGTCCGCGCCCGCCCGCCAGCGAGGACGCCAGCGCCAACCCGGACGTCAATCTGGACATCGGCGAGACCGTGCAGGTTGAGTCCTGGCTGCCCGAAGGCAGCACCCATATCAAGTACCGCGGTGCCCAGTGGCTGGCCGTGCCGCGCGAGGGCAGCCCCCGCAGCGCGGGTGCGTACCGTATCGTCGAGGTGCGTGGAAGCCAGTTGATCCTCGAAAAAATCGCAAGCTGAACCAGGGAGTACCACTATGGAAATCGCCATCCTCGTTTTTGTCATCGCCGCCATCTTCATCAGCCGCTCGGTCAAGATCGTGCCGCAGCAGAACGCCTGGGTCGTCGAACGCCTGGGCAAGTACCACGGCGCGCTCACCCCCGGCCTGAACTTCATCTTCCCCTTCATCGACCGCGTCGCCTACAAGCACAGCCTGAAGGAAGTGCCGCTGGACGTGCCCAGCCAGGTCTGCATCACGCGCGACAACACCCAGCTGCAGGTCGACGGCATCCTCTACTTCCAGGTCACCGACCCGATGCGCGCCAGCTACGGCTCGTCCAACTACATCATGGCGGTTACCCAGCTGGCCCAGACCTCGCTGCGCAGCGTGATCGGCAAGCTGGAGCTGGACAAGACCTTCGAGGAACGCGACATCATCAACGCCCAGGTGGTCCAGGCCATCGACGAGGCGGCGCTGAACTGGGGCGTCAAGGTGCTGCGCTACGAGATCAAGGACCTGACGCCGCCGAAGGAAATCCTGCATGCCATGCAGGCCCAGATCACCGCCGAGCGCGAGAAACGCGCCCTGATCGCGGCCTCCGAAGGCCGCCGCCAGGAGCAGATCAACATCGCCACCGGTGAGCGCGAGGCCTTCATTGCCCGCTCCGAGGGCGAAAAACAGGCCGTGATCAACAAGGCCCAGGGTGAGGCCGAGTCGATCCGCGCGGTGGCCCAGGCCACCGGCGAGGCCATCGAGCGCGTGGCCACCGCCATCCGCCAGCCCGGCGGCGAGCAGGCCGTTCAGCTCAAGGTGGCCGAGAAGGCCGTCGAGGCCTATGGCAAGGTGGCCTCCGATGCCACCACCACCCTCATCGTGCCCGGCAACATGAGCGAAGTCTCTGCGCTCATCGCCTCGGCCATGACCCTGGTGCGCCAGCCCAAAGGCTGATCCTGGCGGTGCCAGGCCGACGGGAAGCCGGGGAACCGGCCTCCCAGCCAGCTTCCTCTCACATCACCTCCATGGACCTGCCTTCCAACCAATTGAGCATGACGGTGCTCATGACACCGGACACCGCGAATTTCTCAGGCAAGGTGCACGGCGGCACCATCCTCAAGCTGCTCGACCAGGCGGCCTACGCCTGTGCCAGCCGGTATGCCGGGCGTTATGTGGTGACCCTGAGTGTCGACCAGGTGATGTTCCGCCTGCCCATCCAGGTCGGGGAGCTCGTGACGTTCATGGCCTCCGTCAACCACACCGGAACCTCCTCCATGGAAATCGGCATCAAGGTGATTGCCGAGGAGATCCGCAGCAAGGTGGTACGGCACGTCAACAGCTGCTTCTTCACCATGATCGCCGTCGACGACGACGGCAAACCGACCGCCGTGCCGCCCTGGCACCCGGTGAGCGTCGAAGAGCGGCGGCGTCATGCCGCGGCGGAAATGCGCCGCGCCATGCGACGGGAGATGGAGCAGAAGTTTGCGGCCATCCGCCACGCGAGCTGAGGGCGCCGCGGCCCGCGCTCAGGGTCGTGCGCCGCGACGGTAGGCCCAGGGCGCCAGAGGCTGGTCGTCACGCCACAGCCCCATCCGGCGAGCACGTGCCTGTTCCTCAGCCTGCGCATACAGGGCGCGGTCCTCGACCGACTGCTCGCGCTCATACGCCTTGTAGTGCCAGGCCAGGCCCAGGCGCAACAACTCCAGGTTAATGTCCTGCCCGTCCAGCATCACCTTGCCGATCTCCCGGCCGTAGCGGTCTTTTTTGCCCAGTTCGATCTGCACCACCCGGTTGAAGACCAGATCGGCCAGGGACTGCCGGGAACGCTGCCCATAGGCCTGGCGTTTTTCAGGCGCATCGATGCCGGCCAGCCGGATCTTGTGCTGCACCTTGCGCTCGTCGAGCGCTGTCAGCGTGTCGCCATCGGCGATGGCCACGACGCGGCCTGTCAGGACGGTGGCAGGGCTCGAAAAGGCCAGGCAGACGAGCAGAAGCACCGCAAGGGCACGGGCCTTGCGGAAGCTGTTTTCTGCGCGCAACGGCATGGCCGGTGCGTCCCAACGATCTCTTTTTTCTTCGCCTGCCACTACTTGTTGCCAACGACCGTGCTTCCCATCCCTCTAGGGCGGGATGACTCGAAATTCGTCTAAAGCGAATTTCTTGGGGCTGCGCCCCTACCAAAACAAAAGGCCCACGCACTGCGTGGGCCTTTGCATTTTGGCGGAGGAGGCGGGATTCGAACCCGCGGTGGGTTTTACCCCACGCACGCTTTCCAGGCGTGTGACTTAAACCGCTCATCCACCCCTCCGGAGCCAGCTATTGTAGCCGAGCCTGGCGTCGTCGCTGGCATGAAGGCGCCGGAACGGGCAAAGAAAAAGCGCCCGCAGGCGCTTTTTCAGGAGGGCCGGTAGCCGAATCAGCGGATCACGGCCAGCTGCTCGCGCTTGCCGTCCTTGTAGGTGAACAGGGTCAGTGCGCCGTTCTTGATGTCACCCTTCTCGTCGAAGGCGATCGGGCCGGTCACACCCTTGTAGTCGGCGGTGGAAGCCAGCACCGGCAGGTACTTGGCCGGATCGGAGGAGTTGGCCTTGACCATGGCGGCCACCATCACCTTGGTGGCGTCGTAGACGTAGGGGGAGTAGAGCTGCACGTCGACGTTGAACTTGGCCTTGAAGTCGGCGCGGAACTTGTCCATGCCGGCCTTGCCCTCACCCTCGACACCACCGGCTTCGGCGCAGAAGACCTGCTCGCTGCCGATGGCGTCACCGGCGAGCTTGAGCAGCTCGGCCGTGCAGATGCCGTCACCGCCCATGAACTTGGCCGTGATGCCCAGGGACTTCATCTGCTTGAGCATGGGGCCGCCCACGGCGTCCATGCCGCCGAAGAAGACCACGTCGGGCTTCTTGCCCTTGATGCTGGTCAGGATGGCGTTGAAGTCGGTGGCCTTGTCGGTCGTGAACTCCTTGGCCACCACCTTGGCACCGGCGGCCTCGGCGGCCTTGGTGAACTCCTCGGCCACGCCCTGGCCGTAGGCGGTACGGTCGTCGATCACGGCCACGTTCTTGGCCTTCAGGGTGCCCACGGCGTACTTGCCCAGGGTGCTGCCCAGGTGCACGTCATCGGCCACGACGCGGAAGGTCGTCTTGTAGCCCTGGCGGGTGTACTTGGGGTTGGTGGCGGAGGGGGAAATCTGCGGGATGCCGGCGTCGCTGTAGATCTTGGAAGCCGGGATGGTGGTGCCCGAGTTCAGGTGACCGATCACGCCGACCACCTTGGCATCGGCCAGCTTCTGCGCCACAGCCGTGCCCTGCTTCGGATCGGCGCCGTCGTCCTCGGCCATCAGCTCGAGCTTGACCTTCTTGCCGTCGATGGTGACGCCAGCGGCGTTCAGTTCGTCGATGGCCATGCGCGCACCGTATTCGTTGTCCTTGCCCAGGTGGGCAATGGCCCCGCTGACCGGCCCCACGTGGCCGATCTTCACAACGGGCATCGAAGAAGCGCCGGAGGCGGCCTCCTCCTTCTTGCCGCAGGCCACCAGCAGGGCCGCGGCGGCGGCGATGAGCAGGACACGATTCACTTGATTCACGGGCATAGCGAACTCCATTATTGAAACGGGAAGGTGAGAAAAACCGACGACCGCAAGCCTACCTCAAATTCCGCGGCCGCACACTTATCCCCCATGCGGGCGATGGCGACTCAACCGGCCCGGCGCGCCGGCAATCCGGTCTCGGCGGCGACGGCCTGGGTCACGGCCTTGCGCACGGCGTTGTCCACCCGCTGGCGGATGCGCGGGGCCAGTTCCTTCATCTGCTCCTGCAAGGCGTCGGCCACCACCTTCTGCACCTGGGCGTCCAGGGTCTGCTCCAGGCGCTGCAGCACGCGCTGGACCAGTGCCTCCTCCAGCTCGCCCGGGGAGCCCGTCGCGGCGGGTGCCGGCACGTCCACCACCTCGGTCAGGGTAGGCAGGGTACGCAACAGCTTCTTCGAAAGTTCGGCCATCAGCTGCTCCCCTTGAGGTTCAGGTCGTGGCGCACGATGGTGTAACCGAGTTCGGTGTACTGTTTCCAGCGCCCGCGCGCCAGCTGCCGGTCCTCGTCGTCCAGGCTGACCACCTCGATCACCCGCTGGTAGTGATCAAAACCAGCCGGCAGCTGCGTACCCAGGTTGAGCAGCACCTGGCGGTGCGGCGGGTCCTGCGCGGGCGTCTCGGTCAGCACCACGGGCGAGGCCGCCAGCGCGCCGGGCTCGGCAGGCTGGCGCACATGGGCCACAAAATCGGTCTGGGAAAAGGTCCACAACAGGGTGTCGAGCCGGGCCAGCGCATCGGCCGGGGCCGTGACCACCACCCTGGAGCCGGCCGCCACCGCCTTGCGCAGCAAGCGGCAGGCGTAGGCCAGCTTGTCCGGCGCGTTGAAATGGAAGGCCACTTCGGTCATGCTGCGGCGGCCCGGTCGCTCAGGCCTTGCGGCGGGCGGACTTGGCGGGTGCCTGCTGGGCCAGCAGGAATTCGAGCAGCAGGCCCACGGGGCGACCCGTCGAGCCCTTGGCCGCGCCGCTCTTCCAGGCGGTGCCGGCAATGTCCAGGTGCGCCCAGGGGAACTTGGCCGTGAAACGCTGCAGGAACTTGGCCGCCGTGACGGCGCCAGCCGCGCGACCGGCCACATTGCCCATGTCGGCAAAGTTGCTCTTCAGCCCGTCGGCATAGTCATCGTCCAGCGGCATGCGCCAGGCCAGGTCCTGCGCGGTCTCTCCGGCCTTGAGGAGCTTTTGCGCCAGCTCATCGCTGGGGCTGAACAGGCCGCTGCGCACCGCGCCCAGGGCAATCACGCAGGCGCCGGTGAGGGTGGCGATGTCCACCACGGCCTGCGGCTGGAAGCGCTCGGCATAGGTCAGCGCGTCGCACAGGATCAGGCGGCCTTCGGCGTCGGTGTTGAGGATCTCGATGGTCTGCCCGCTCATGCTGGTGACCACGTCGCCGGGCTTGACGGCACGCCCGTCGGGCATGTTCTCGCAGCTCGGGATCAGGCCGACCACGTTGAGGGCGGGCTTGAGCTCGCCCAGGGCACGGAACACGCCCAGCACGCTGGCCGCGCCGCCCATGTCGAACTTCATCTCGTCCATCTCGGCCGCCGGCTTGATGGAGATGCCGCCGGTGTCGAAGGAGATGCCCTTGCCCACCAGCACCGTGGGGGCCTCGGTCGCCGGCGCGCCCTTGTACTGCAGCACGATGAAACGCAGCGGCTGCTCCGAGCCTTGCGCCACGGCCATGAAGGCACCCATCTTGAGCTTGGCCACCTCACGCGGGCCCAGCACCTGGCAGCTGATCTTCGGGAACTTCGCCAGCGCCCGCGCCGCCTGGGCCAGGTCGGTGGGCGTGGCATGGTTGGCCGGGCGGTTGGCCCATTCCTTGGCCAGCTCGATGCCGGCCACGGCGGCCGCGGCCCGATCAAACTCGGCCTTGGCCTCGGCCGCCTTGGGCAGGCCCAGGGTCACGCGCGCCAGGCTGCGGGCCTCGGCCTTGGATTTGGTCGTCGTGTAGACATAACTGTTGTCGGCCACGGTCTGCACGGCTGCCCGCACGGCACCGGCCTGCGGCGCCAGTGTGAAGCCCAGCACCAGCCTCTTCACGGCCGGGGTGCCGGTACGCAGGGCGCCCAGCGCCGCGTTCACCGCCAGCCTGACCTGGCGCGGCGAACCGTCGCCGGCTCCCACCAGCAGCACACGGGGCGCCTTGGCCTGGGCCGGGCGGTACAGGGCCAGCAGCTTGCCGGCCTTGCTGTCCAGGTCACCGGCCTTGAGGGCCTGGCCGATCAGGGCCGACAGGGGCTCCCGGCCCGGCTTGAAACCGGCGGGAACCAGGAGGATGAGGGCATCGCAGACCTGCAAGGAAGCGGCAGCGAGGTCCAGGGACTTGAGTTCGAAGTTCATAATGGCGTTTTCCTGACGAGCAATGTTATTCGATTCCTCTATCCGCAAGGAGCTGGCGCGCAGTTTTGGCGCCACGCTCATCGTCCTGGTCACGGTGGTCATGACCATGACGCTGATCCGCACGCTGGGCCTGGCCTCGCGCGGCAGCTTCAATCCCTCGGACGTGATGCTCGTGATGGGCTACAACGTGCTGAGCTTCCTGCCCAACCTCATGAACCTGGGCCTGTTCATCGCCGTGGTCATGACACTCTCGCGCCTGTACGCCGACAGCGAGATGGTGATCTGGTTCTCCAGCCGCGTCGGGTTGGGCAGCCTGCTGCGCCCGCTGCTGCGTTTTGCCTGGCCGGTGCTGCTGGCCATCGCCGTGCTGGCCCTGTTCGTGCGCCCCTGGGCCAAGGACCAGATCGATGACATGCGCGCCCAGTACGAACGCCGTGGCGACCTCGAGCGCGTGCAGCCCGGGCAGTTCCAGGAGTCGGCCGACGGCAGCCGCGTCTTCTTCGCCGAGAAAAGCGATGTCGACGAACTGCGAGCCAGCAATGTCTTCGTCTCCACCTCCGACCAGGGCAAGAAAACCGTGATCTCGGCGCGCAGCGGCTACACCGAACTCATCGACGGCGACCGTTTTCTCGTCCTGCAGCGCGGCCAGCGCCTGGAGAGCCAGACTGGGGAGGCCGGCGTCAAGGTCAGCGAATTCGAGCGTTTCACCATGCTCGTTGCGCGCGACCCCCTGACCCGCGCCGCTGCCGATGTGGCCGACAAACGCCCCACGCTGGTGCTGATCGCCCAGCCCACCCCGGAAAACCTGGGGGAACTCACCATGCGCATCGGTTATGCCCTGGCCTCGCTCAACCTCATCGTGCTGGCCCTGGCGGCCACCCGCATCAACCCGCGGGTCAGCCGCACCGGTAACCTGATTTTCTCCCTGCTGCTGTTCCAGCTCTACCTGAACCTGCTGATCCTGGGCCAGAACTGGATCTCGCGCGGCCAGGTCAGCTTCCTCGGGTTCAACCTGATGCTGCACGGCGGCATGCTCGGTTCCGGCCTGCTCTGGCTGGCCAAGCGCCACTACAACTGGACCTGGTGGCCGCTGTCGGCCATGACGGCCGGCCGGCGCCGTCCCGCCGCCGCAGGGGGCAATCCCGCATGAGGACCATCCGCCGCCTGATCCACAGCGAAGTCTTCGCTGCCGTGGTCTTCGTGACCCTGGCCTTCCTCGCGCTGTTTGCCTTCTTCGACTTCGTCGACCAGCTCTCGGCCATCGGCCGGCCCAACATGCCGGGTTACCAGGTGCCACAGGCCGCGCTCTATGTGCTGCTGCTGGTGCCCAGCCATCTGTACGAGCTGCTGCCCATCACCGTGCTGATCGGCACCATCTACGTGATGACGCGGCTGGCGCAGAGCTCCGAGTTCACCATCCTGCGCACCAGCGGCCTGGGGCCCTGGCGTGCGCTGCGCATGCTGCTGTCCGCCGGCTTTACCTTCGCGCTGCTGACCTTCGTGATCGGCGACTACCTCACGCCCTGGGCCGACCGCACGGCCCAGCTGCTCAAGGCGCGTTACCAGGGCAATCTCACGGTCGGCCAGACCGGTGCCTGGCTGCGCGAGCGCGAGGCCTACGCCCAGTACGGTGTCAACGTCGGTTCGCTGGCACCGGACGGCTCCATGCGCAATGTGCGCATCTTCGAGTTCGACAACCAGAGCGCCCTGGTCTCCATGACCCAGGCGCCGGTGGCGCGTTTCACCGAAGACGAGGCCTGGCTGCTGGAGAACGCCGAACGCACCGAGTTCAACGCCCCCGGTGCCGCACTTACCCGCGTCGAGCACATCAAGCTGCCCCTGTTCCGCTGGCCCACCGGCATCTCGGCCGAGATGATCTCGGCCGCGGTGCTCAAACCCGACCGCATGAGCGCGGTCGACCTCTTCCAGTACATCCGCCACCTCAAGGCCAACGCCCAGACGGCCGAACGCTACGAGATCGAGTTCTGGAAAAAGGTCTTCTACCCCCTGTCCTGCCTGGTGATGGTCATCATGGCCCTGCCCTTCGCCTACCTGCACTTCCGCAGCGAGGGCATCTCCGTCTACGTCTTCGGCGGCGTGATGGCCGGCATCAGCTTCTTTTTCCTCAACAACATGTTCGGTTACATCGGCGAGCTGCAGCACTGGATCCCCTGGCTCACCGCCGCCGCACCGGGCATGATCTTCATGCTGATCTCGCTCACCGCCTTCGGCTGGCTGGTGCTCAGAAGGTAAAACCCATGCAAGCTCCGACGACCCAGCGCGGCCTCATCCTTTTTGCCCACGGCTCGCGTGATCCGCAGTGGCGCGCGCCCATGGAGGCCGTCGCCGCGCGCGCCGCCACGCTGGAGCCGCAAGCCCGGGTGGCCTGCGCCTACTTGGAGCTGATGGAACCCGACCTGCCCGCCTGTGCCGCCACGATGGTCGCGCAGGGCCTGCAACACATCACCATCGTGCCCATGTTCCTGGGCGTGGGCCGCCATGCGCGCGAAGACCTGCCGCTGATTCTGGCCGGGCTCACCCAGCAGTACCCGCAGATCCGTTTCGAACTGCGTCCCGCCATCGGCGAAGACGAGCGTGTGGTCGACATGCTGGCGCGCATCGCCCTGTCCCCAGCCTGATCGGCCCCGTATCTCCAGCGAACCTCCATGAGCACCTCCAAGCTGCCCCCGCTGATCCGATTGATGCGGCCACACCAGTGGCTCAAGAACGTCTTCGTCTTCGCAGGCCTGCTGTTCAGCCAGGCCTGGCACAACGGCCCGCTGGTCGAACGTGTGCTCTACGCCTTCCTGGCCTTCTGCTGTTTCTCCAGCCTGGTCTACATCCTCAATGACTGGCGCGACCGCGCCGCCGACGCCCAGCATCCCGGCAAGCGCCTGCGCCCGCTGGCCAGCGGCGCCGTCAGCCCGCGTGCCGCACTGGCGCTGGCCGCCGCGCTGCTGATTGTCGGCATCGCCCTCGCCTGGGGCAGCCGTGCCCTGCTGCTGATCCTGGCAGTCTACGTGGCCCTGAACCTCGCCTACAGCTGGCGCCTCAAGCACGTACCGGTGGTCGACGTGTCCATCATCGCCAGCGGTTTCATGCTGCGCCTGCTGGCCGGCACCATGGCCGTGGGCATCCCGCCCTCGCGCTGGCTGCTGCTCACGGGCCTGTTCATCGCGCTGTTCCTGGGCTTCTCCAAGCGCAAGGCCGAAACCTTCCACGAACCGGAACAGCGCCGCGCTGTGCTGGAGCATTACCCGCCCGCGCTGCTCGACACCTACATCGCCGCCACCATGACGGCCACCGTTATCACCTACGGCCTGTACGCCACCAGCATCGAGGCCATGCAGCAGCATGGCGAACGCCTGATCTACACCGTGCCCGTGGTGATCTTCGGCCTGCTGCGTTATGCCTACCAGGTGCACCGCGGCCGCGGCGAGGACGTCTCGCGCGACCTGCTGCGGGATCCCTGGATCCTGGCCGCCGGCGTCGCCTGGCTCGGCCTTTTCCTGGCCACGCGGTTCTGGCGCTGAGCTTGAAGCTGCCCCTCAAACCGCTGCTGCTCGTCATCGGTGGCGCCGCCACTCTCTATGCGGTCGTGTTGCTGCTCAGTGGCGACGCCCCGCTGCCCGCACTCGGGGCGGCCCTGTGGACGCCGGCCGGCGGGCTGGCCGCTGCACTGTGCCTGCTGAACTACGGGCTGCGTGGCCAGCGCTGGCGCCTGTGGATGGCGCACTACGGCCGCCCCTTCGGGCTGCTGCAGGGCCTGCGCCTGTACCTGGCCGGCTACACCTTCACACCCACACCCGGCAATGTGGGCGAGGCCGCGCGCGGCCTGCTGCTGCGCCAGCCCCTGGGTGCGGCCGACAGCCTGGCCGTCTTCGGCGCCGAGCGTGTGGCCGACCTGCTGGCCCTGCTGCTGCTCACCCTGCCCGGCCTGTGGTGGTTGTCGCAATTGCCCGGTGCCGCCGCCTGGCAACTGCAGCTCGCCGTTGTGGCCTTCGTCACAGGGCTGCTGGTGCTGGGCCTGCTTTGGAAGCTCAGGCACAGGCTGTTCACGCGCCTGCCCTGGCTGCGCGCGGCCTGGTCCTGCCTGGCCACGCGCCCCTGGCGCTGGCTGAGCCTGACGCTGGTCGCCTGGGCCGCGCAAGGCCTGGCCATGTGGCTGGTCTGCCGCGAACTTGGCTTGGGCCTGGACCCCTTGCTGGCCACCGGCTTCTACGCCCTGGCCATGGTGGGCGGCGCGCTCTCGCTGCTGCCCGCGGGCCTGGGCGGCACCGAAGCGCTGCTCACCGGCCTGCTGGTGCTGCAGGGCGCCGCGCTGGCCACGGCCCTGGCCATCACGGTGCTGGTGCGCCTGCTCACGCTGTGGCTGGCCGTGGCCATCGGCGCGCTGGCCCTCCTATATAGTGCAGCCGTTTCCCGCGATATTTCCCTGCACTGATGTCCACCACGCCCACCGATTCCGACTTCCATCTGCCGCGCTGGCTGCTCATCACCGCGCTGGGCGCGCTCGCGCTGCGCTTCTGGATCGCCTACGCCCTGCCCATCACGGGCGACGAGGCCTTCTTCTACTGGTGGGGCGTCTACCCCGACTGGGGTTATTACGACCACCCGCCCATGGTCGGTTGGCTGATCTGGCTCATGCGCACGCTCTTCGGTGAGGCACCCTGGGCCATCCGCCTGCCCATCGTGCTGCTGCCCCTGGCCATTGGGGCCCTGGTCTGGTGGGCGCTCAAGCCGCTGAACCGCGAGCGCGCGGCCTGGGCCGTGCTGCTGATCTGGCTGGCGCCGCTGAACTGGCTCACCGCGCTGATCACCACCGACACCCCGCTGATCTTCTGGTCCGTGCTCTCGGCCGCCCTGCTGCTGCGCGCCGAACGACGCACGCAGCTCGATGGCCGCGCCTGGGCGCTCTACGCGCTGGCCGGCCTGGCCCTGGGCTGTGCCTTCCTCTCCAAGTATTTCTCCGTGGTACTGGGCCTGAGCTACCTGGTCTATTTCGCCCTGTACCGGCGCGAGCGCTGGCCGGCCTTCGCCCTGCTGGTGCTCTGCGCCCTGCCCGGCCCGGCGATCAACATCGCGTGGAACATGGACCACGGCTGGTCCAACATCATGTTCAACGCCATCAACCGCAACGAAGACGCCAACTTCGAGCTGCGCAAGCCCCTGATGTACCTGGGCATGCTGGCCTACCTGCTCACACCCGCCCTGCTCTGGCTGGGCTGGAAACACCGTCAGGTCCTGCGCGCCACCGCCAGCCAATTGCGCCTGGTGAGCCTGCTCGTCGTGGTGCCGCTGCTCTTCTTCGCGCTGCTATCGTTCAAGAAAGTGGTGGGCCTGCACTGGGTGCTGTCCTTCTACCCCTTCGTTTTCGTGCTGCTGGCCTTTGCCTTGCCCGTGACCGCGCTACGCAGCGCAGCCCGCGGCCTGGCCTGGTTCACCGGCCTGCACGTGCTGTTCGTGCTGGCCATCTCCTTCACCACGCTGGAGCAGTGGGCCGGCAAGCCGGGTTACGCCAGTTTCGTGCGCGCCTTCCGCACGGCCGAGCTGCTGGCCCAGGTGCGCACACCCGACACCGTGCTCATGGCCAACGCCTATTCGCCGGCTGCGGTCTATGGTTACGTGAGCCAGCAGTACGTGCCGGTCTTCGGCCCGGGCAAGTTCCATGCACGCCAGGACGACATGCTGGTCGACTACAGCCTCTACCAGGGCAAGACCATCCGCGTGCTGATGCAGGACGCGCCGAACCTGGACGACTACCAACCCTATTTCGAGAGCGTGCAGGCCTGGACCGTGCTGCAAAGCGGTGTCACCTTCCACGTCGTCGAGGGCCGTGACTTCAACTTCGAGGCCTACCGCAAGGGCGTGCTGGCCGAGGTCTTCAGGCGCTATTACAAGATCCCCACCTGGCTGCCCATGACGGGCTGCCCCTACTGCGTGCGCTACTGCGGCCAGGTGTCATGCCCGGCACCGTGAACGCGCCGCCGAGCGTGGTGTTCGCCGCCTTCGACTTCGACGGCACCCTGACCTGGCGCGACACCCTGCTGCCTTTCCTGCGCCGCCTGCTGGGCACCCCCACACTGCTGTGGGTGCTCTTCATCTGCAGCCCCTGGCTGCTGGCCTACGCCCTGCGCCTGACCAGCAACCACCGCGCCAAGGCCCGCCTGCTGCATGCCGCGCTGGCTGGCCGCACAGTGAGCGAGGTGGAAAGCTGCGCCCGGTCTTTTGTGCAGGACGATCTGCCGCTGCAGTGGCGCCCCTGGGCCCTGCAGCGCCTGGTCGAGCACCAAAACGCCGGCCACCGCTGCCTGCTCGTCAGCGCCTCCACCAGTCTTTACATGCACCTCGCGGGCGAGAGCCTGGGCGTGGACGCCGTGCTCTGCACCGAGATGGAAGTGGTGGACGGCCGTTACAGCGGCCGCCTGGCCACACCCAACTGCCACGGAGAGGAAAAGGTACGCCGCCTGCAGGCCTGGCTGGCGCAGCAGCAGGGCAATACAGCAATCGAGCTGCACGCCTATGGCGACACCTCTGGGGACCGGCCCATGCTGCGCCTGGCGCGACAGGCCTGGTACCGCGAACGCCCCTGGCCATCGCGGTGATGACGTCAGCCAGGTAAGGCGACCGGTTGGTCCTGCTCAGTACCTGAGGGCTGTGCTCTTGCCCCAGAACACCCGGTAGGCATAGACCGTGTAGCCGATGATCACCGGCAGCACCACGGCCACGCCATAGAAAATCACCAGCAGTGCCTCGGGCGAGCTCGCGGCCTGCCAGATGGAGAGCTTGTCCACCACCAGCCAGGGGAAAAGGCTGTAGCCCAGGCCGTAGAACGCCAGCAGGAAAATGCCCACCGTGCAGGCGAAGGGCACGGCCACGCCGTACTGGTTACCCTGGTCCAGGCGCAGGGGCAGACGCTTGAGGCTGCGTGCGATCACCACGAACAGCGCCACGGTCACGGCCGGAATCGGCAACAGCAGCACCACGTTGGGAAAACTGAACCACTTGTCGAAGATGCGCTCGCTGACCCAGGGCGTGGCCAGCGAAATCGCCGCGATACCCGCCGCCGTCAGCCACAGGCTGCCCTGGGCCCAGCGCACGGCTTTGCGCTGCAGCGCACCCTCGGTCTTCATGATGAGCCAGCCCGCGCCCAGCAGGCTGTAGGCTGCGATCAGGCACAGGCCGATCAGCGCCGAGAACGCGCGGCTGCCCCAGTCCGTTGCGAAGCCGGTGACGAGGCTGCCCAGCATGAAGCCCTGCGACCAGGACGCCAACGTGGAGCCGGCGTAAAACGCCCGGTCCCACAGATGCTTGTGCTCGGCGCGCGCCTTCACGCGGAAGTCGAAAGCCACACCGCGCAGCGTCAGCGCCACCAGCATCAGCGCCACGGGCAGGTACAGGGCGCCCAGGATCACGCCGTGCGCCAGCGGAAAGCCAACCAGCAACACGCCAACGCCCAGCACCAGCCAGGTCTCGTTGGCGTCCCAGAAGGGGCCGATGCTCGCGATCATCGTGTCCTTCTGCGCCTCGTCGTCGGCACGGCGCAGCAGCACGCCCACGCCCAGGTCGTAGCCGTCCAAGATCACATAGGCCAGCATGGCCAGAGCCATCACCAGCGCAAACACCAGGGGCAGCCAGCCTGCGGGCTGGCTCAGGTCGGGCAGGGTCAGCACATTCGTGGCATCAAGCATGGCTTGCCTCCATCTCGGTCCTGGCGGCCTTGCGCGCCAGATAAAACACCACGCTCACATAAGCCGCCAGCAGCACGGCATACAGCACGAGGTACATCGCCAGCGTGAACGCGATGTTGTGCGCCGGTACCTGCGATGCGGCTTGCGCGGTCTTGAGCACGCCCTGCACCAGCCAGGGCTGGCGGCCGATCTCGGTCACGTACCAGCCGGCGAGCAGCGCCACCCAGCCCGCAAACGTCATGCCCACCAGCACGCGCGCCAGCCAGGGTCGCAGACCGCGTTTGCGCACCTGCCACACGCCCAGCCAGCTGACCACCAGCATCAGCAGGCCCACGCCCACCATGGTGCGGAAGGCCCAGAACACCGGCGCCACCGGCGGGTGGTCGGGGCCGAAGTCCTTGATGCCCTTGACCTCGCCGTCCCAGTCATGCGTCAGGTACAGGGATGCGAGTTTTGGGATGGCCAGCTCGTACTTGTTGCTCTGGGTGGCCTGGTCCGGCAGGGCAAACAGCACGGCGGGCGCGCCCTTCTGCGTCTCCCAGATACCTTCCATGGCCGCCAGCTTGGCCGGCTGGTGCTGCAGAGTGTTCAGTCCGTGCATATCACCCACCCAGATCTGCACCGGGATCAGCAGCGCCGCCACATACAGGCCCGTGCGCAGGCTGGCCTGCACCGTCTCGCCGCGGTCGCCCTTCAGCCAGCGGTAGGCGCTCAATCCCGCCAGCAGGAACGCCACTGTCAGGCCCGAAGCCAGCAACATGTGCGTCATGCGGTAGGGGAAGGAGGGGTTGAAGATCACCTCCATCCAGCTCGTCACATGGGCCTTGCCGTCGATCATCTCGAAGCCCGCCGGCGTGTGCATCCAGGAGTTCAGCGCCAGGATCCAGAAGGCCGAGGCCGTGGTGCCCGCTGCCACGAGGAAAGTGGCGAGGGTATGCACCCGTTCGCTCACGCGTCCGCGCCCGAAGAGCATGATGCCCAGCATCGTCGCCTCCAGGAAAAACGCCGTCAGCACCTCGTAGGCCAGCAGTGGCCCGGCCACATTGCCCACGGTGTTCATGAAACCCGGCCAGTTGGTGCCGAACTGGAAACTCATGGTGATGCCGCTGACCACACCCAGCGCAAAGGTCAGCGCAAAGACCTTGACCCAGAACTGGTAGGCGTCCATCCAGTGCGCCTGGCCCGTGGCGTTGAAACGCGTCTTGAAGAACAGCAGCACCCAGCCCATGCCGATGCTGATGGTGGGAAAGAGGATGTGAAAGCTGATGTTGGCCGCGAACTGGATGCGCGCCAGCACTACCGGATCAAGACTGTCCATGGCTGACTCCTTCGTTGGCGGACTTGGCGGGGCTGAAGGCGCTCTTCACGCGCTCCTTCATCTCCAGCAGTTTCTGCACCTTGGCCCCCATCTGCATGAGGCTGACCAGGGTTTCGGACTCCATCTTCTGCACATCGTCCAGCCAGTTGGTCATGAGCTCGATGAAGCTGTGCATCTGCCGCATGCGCTCCTGCGCATGGATGTCCTCGGCGATACCCGGCTGCTCCATCAAGGCCTCGCGCAGCATCGACAGCGTGGGGTCGATCTCGCGCTTGCGCCGCTCATTGGCCAGGGTCCGGAAAATGGCCCACACATCCTCAGGGGCCTGGAAATACTCGCGCCGGTCATTGGGCTGGTGGTTCAGACGCACCAAATTCCAGGACTGCAGCTCCTTAAGCCCCATGCTGACGTTGGAGCGCGAAAAGGCCAGCGCCTCGCCGATCTCGTCCGCGTTCAGCGGCTGGGCCGACACATAGAGCAGCGCGTAGATCTGCCCTACGGTTCGGTTGATGCCCCAGCGACTGCCCATTTCACCGAAATGCAGCACAAAGCGCTGCGTCAGGGGGGGTAGCTTCATGTCCGGCCTTTCTGAATTTTCAGTATTTTCTGAAAATTCAGGAATGTCTGGATCGATACCCTCCAGTCCTTGACCCGTAAGAGGGGCTATTAAAGCCACCGTCGCCACCTCAATCCAGCGCTTTGATAGATGATCGAGGCATAATAAATGCCAGTCTTAGCTGGATTTCACTATGAACCTGCACCAATTCCGCTTCGTCCAGGAGGCCGCACGCCACAACCTGAACCTGACCGAGGCGGCCAAGGCCCTGCACACCTCGCAGCCCGGCGTGTCCAAGGCCATCATCGAGCTGGAAGAAGAACTGGGCATCGACATCTTTGCCCGCCACGGCAAGCGCCTCAAGCGCATCACGGAGCCGGGTCAGCAGGTGCTCAAGAGCATCGAACTCATCATGCGCGAGGTGGGCAACCTCAAGCGCATCGGCGAACAGTACAGCGCGCAGGACAGCGGCACCCTCTCCATTGCCACCACCCACACCCAGGCGCGTTACGTGCTGCCCGAGCCCGTGGCCAAGCTGCGCGCGGCCTGGCCCAAGGTCAACCTCTCGCTGCACCAGGGCAACCCCGACCAGGTGGCGCGCATGCTCATCGACGAGACCGCCGAGATCGGCATCGCCACCGAGTCACTGGCCAATTACGACGAACTCGTCACCCTGCCCTGCTACGAATGGGAACACGTGCTGGTGCTGCCGGCCAACCACCCGCTGGCGGCGAAGGAGCGCCTGAGCCTGGAAGACCTGGCCACCGAGCCGCTCATCACCTACCACCCCACCTTCACCGGCCGCACGCGCATCGACCAGGCCTTTGCCCAGCGCAAGCTGGCGCCCCGCATCGTGCTCGAAGCGATCGACTCCGACGTCATCACCACCTACGTCAAGCTCGGCATGGGCCTGGGCCTGGTGGCCGAGATGGCCGTGCGCAACCTGCCGGCCCAGGCCAGCGGCGACGATCTGGTGGTGCGCCCGTTGGGCCAGCTTTTCGGCAAGAACGTCACGCGGGTGGCCTTCAAACGCGGCGCCTACCTGCGCAACTTCGTCTACGAATTCGCCCAGTTGCTCAGCGACCGCCTGCAGCGCGAGCTGGTGGCCCGGGTGATGCGTGGCGAACACACCGACTATGAGTTGTAAGCCCCCCTGAGTCGCTGCGCGCCTTCCCCCCAGGGGGACGCTCCCGGTGGCCCGGCCAAGCCGGTTCCACGGGAGCCCCGGTAAGAGAATTCAAACTTTGCGTATCCTTTCAGCATGAATATCAGAACACCCGCCCTCCAGAGCCGCCTGCCCAACGTAGGCACCACCATCTTCACCGTCATGTCCGCGCTGGCCACGGAAAGAGGCGCCGTCAACCTGGGCCAGGGTTTCCCGGATTTTGAGGGCGACCCGCGCCTGGTGGACGCCGTCACCGGCGCCATGAAAAGCGGCCTGAACCAGTACCCGCCCATGACCGGCGTGCCCGCGCTGCGCGAGGCCGTTGCGAAGAAAGTCGAGGCCATCTACGGCCACCGTTACGACGCCAACACCGAGATCACCATCACCGCCGGCGCCACCCAGGCCATCCTCACCATCATCCTGGCCATCGTGCACCCGGGGGACGAGGTCATCGTGCTGGAGCCCTGCTACGACAGCTACGTGCCCAACATCGAACTTGCCGGCGGCGTGGTGGTGCGCGTACCGCTCACCCCCGGTACCTTCCGACCCGACTTCAGCAAGATCGCCGCGGCCATCACGCCCAAGACGCGCGCCATCCTCATCAACAGCCCGCACAACCCCAGCGGCATGGTCTGGACCAAAGAAGAGATGCTGCAGCTGCAGGCGCTGCTGGACCAGACCGACGTGCTGGTGATTTCCGACGAGGTCTACGAGCACATGGTGTTCGACGGCCAGCAGCACGAAAGCGCCGCGCGTTTCCCCGCGCTGGCCGCACGCAGTTTCATAGTCAGCAGCTTCGGCAAGACCTACCACGTCACCGGCTGGAAAGTGGGTTACGTCGCCGCCCCCGCGCCGCTCTCCGCCGAGTTTCGCAAGGTGCACCAGTTCAACGTCTTCACCGTCAACACCCCGGTGCAGCACGGCCTGGCCAACTTCATGGCCGATCCCCGGCCCTACCTGGACCTGCCCGCCTTCTACCAACGCAAACGCGACCTGTTCCGCGAAGGTCTGAAGAAAACCAGGTTCCGCATGCTGCCCGGCCAGGGCACCTACTTCCAGTGCGTGGACATCTCGGCCGTGAGTGACCTGAACGAAGCCGAGTTCTGCAAGTGGCTCACCACGGAGATTGGCGTGGCGGCCATTCCGCTCTCCGCCTTCTACGGCAACGGTTTCGACCAGAAAGTCGTGCGCTTCTGCTTTGCGAAGAAGGACGAAACGCTGAACACCGCGCTGGAGCGGCTGGCCAGACTGTGAGGTGATCCATGGATGAACGTCAACGCCTGTGGCTCGGTTCGGGGCTGGTGCTGCTGCAGTTTGGCCTGCTGGCCGTGCTGATCTGGCTGGCCCTGCCCACCGTGCTGGAATGGCGCATCCCGCTGGCTGCCTGGCTTGCGGTCTTGGCCGCCGTGCTGCTGGGCGTCTGGACCCTGCGCGCCAACCGCCTGGGCAACTTCAACATCCACCCTCGCCCGCGCGTGGGCGGGACGCTGGTCACCAGCGGCCCCTACGCCTGGATCCGCCACCCCATGTACACCGCCTTCCTGCTGGGCGCCTTTGCGCTGGCGCGCACGGCCGATGCCGGCGCGGCCTGGCTGGCCTGGTGGGCTCTTTCGCTGGTGCTGTGGTTCAAGTCCACGCTGGAAGAGCGCTGGATGCTGGGGCAGCATCCGGGGTATGAGCATTACCGGGAGCAAACCAAGCGCTTCCTGCCCTGGGTTTACTGATTGAGCTGCGGTTCTTCAAGTGAACGATTCACCGGACAGTACCTGGTATCGCCAAATATGACGGATACACCTCCGCGCGACTGAACGCTTTCGCGCGTCTGCTCCGCAGTGCAAAACGCTTCTGCTTCTTTCTGCTGACGTTTACAAACAGGCACCGCGGTATTTATTCACGCATCCGACCTGGATCCTGCTTACTTTGCCATGCGGCTGAAACGGGCTTTTACAAATCACGTAAGCTGGTAACTCAATCATCTTGGGAGTGCTGGATGGGTTCCACATCGCGAATGACCGTTGCGCGTCGCCTCACCTTGGCCTTCGGATCTGTCATTTTTGTTTTTCTAGTCCTGGGTTCAAGTACTTTGTACATTGGCGCGAAGCTGACAGAGGCTGATCGCTGGAACACCCACACCTACAAAGCACTGGGGCTGGCCGATGAAATGCTCAAGAGCATGATCAATATGGAAACCGGTGCCCGCGGCTTTTTGATCGCTGGTGAGGATCGCTTCCTCGAGCCCTGGACCAAAGGTATTTCCTCGTTCGACAAATCATGGGCTGAGGCCAAGGCACTGACCTCGGACAACCCGACTCAGCAAAAACGATTGGATGACATCAAAGCGAAGAACGCTGAATTCAAGGCGGTTGCCAGTTCTTTGATCCAGCTCCGTCGCGATGTCAATGACGGAAAGATCGCGCTTCCGGACTTCATAGCGGAATTCAAGCTGGGCAAAGACAAGGCCGCCATGGATGGTTTTCGTGGTCTGCAGGCCGAGTTTGACCAAGCCGAACGCAGCCTTCTGGTTGTACGCACTGCCACTGCTGAAGATCTGCGAGCCACAAACCGGAATTCCGTGATAGGCGGTTCGCTGTTGGCCTTGCTGATTGCAGCCGGGTTGGGTGTCTGGGTGGCACGTTCCGTTCTGGGACAGCTTGGCGGTGAGCCAGACAAGGTCACCGACCTGGTCAAGGAGATCGCCGCGGGCAATTTGGCGGTTGATGTACAAACCGCGTCGGACGACTCGACCAGTCTTTTGGCTGCCATGAAAGTCATGCGCGACAACCTGTCCCAGGTTGTGGCCCGCGTGCGTACGGGTTCAGAGACGGTGGCGATGTCCAGCGCTGAGATTGCGCAAGGTAACCAGGATCTGTCTGGCCGTACCGAAAGCCAGGCCAGCGCGCTGGAACAAACCGCAGCCAGTATGGAAGAGCTCGGCTCCACCGTCAAACACAATGCTGACAATGCCAAGCAGGCCAACCAACTTGCACAAAATGCCTCTGCCGTGGCTGAACAAGGTGGCGTGGTGGTTGCTCAAGTCGTCAACACGATGCAAGAGATCAACAGCAGTTCGAGGCAGATCGCTGACATCATCAGCGTCATCGACGGCATTGCCTTCCAGACCAATATTCTGGCCTTGAACGCGGCCGTAGAAGCCGCCCGCGCTGGCGAGCAAGGCAGAGGCTTTGCAGTTGTTGCATCCGAAGTGCGTTCTCTGGCGGGGCGATCTGCTGAGGCGGCCAAGGAAATCAAGGCACTGATCTCCGCCAGTGTGGACAAGGTCACGCAAGGCACGGCACTTGTCGACCAAGCAGGTAGCACCATGACGGAGGTCGTGTCCAGCATCAAGCGGGTTACCGATATCATGGGCGAGATCAGTGCAGCCAGCGCACAGCAGAGCGCTGGAGTGGCCCAGGTTGGCGAAGCTGTGACCCATATGGACCGTGATACCCAGCAAAATGCGGCGCTGGTGGAGCAAATGGCGGCCTCGGCCAGCAGCTTGAAATCTCAAGCCCAGGACCTGGTACAGGCAGTAGCCGTGTTCAAGCTGAATGCCCAGTTAGGTTTGCACCAAAACCGCCTTGCGGCCCCGGCGGTGTCTCACGCCCGCGTTGCGGCACGCGAGCCGGTCCATTCAAACCCTCTCGCTGCTCCTCAGCTGGCGAACAAGTCCAAAAGCACGCCGGCCGCTGCTGCTGCTTTGCCAAAGACGACCCCAACCGCAAAGGCCAAACCTACAGCTACTGTTGGCGAAGGGGATTGGGAATCGTTCTAGTGACTGGGGAAAGTGGCGATATAGGCGTCAGTCTGGTGGTTGAAAACCACGCGATTCGCTCCTCGAGGAGGCGTCCAAAAATAAGACATGGTGCGCCCTCGCGCCTCTCTCTTTCCAGGCGCTGCGGTATCAGCTTAGAACTACACGCGACTTAAGGTCCGCTTGAGTGGTCAGCCTAAAAGCACCTCGTCCACACTCAGCACTGAATCGGATTCCGACAAAACTTCTCCAGCTCCCGTACCGTCGCCTTGCCGGCCACCGCGTTCTTCGCCTTGGGCCCCACGTCCAGGCTCAGCTTGAACTCGTACTTGCGGAAGAAGTCATCGAACAGTTCGCCGCCCAGCGTGGCGTAGGCCGTCAGGGTGTCAGCCTTGGGGTCGTGCTCCAGCAGCACGGCACACAAGGGTTGTTCGGCCGGGCCGTCCAGCACGCGGGCGCCCTGGGCCGGGTCGTACTGGCTGTGTTCGGCGCAGCAGTGGATCAGGTTGTCCGCCACGCCCTTCTTGGCCTTGCTCTTGCGAAAGCTGATGAAACTCACCTGCTGCGTGGGGTAGACCAGCTGGTGCGCGCAGATGGCACTGAACGCCACCAGATTGCGCTGCGGCCCCACGCCACCAGGCCAGATGTAGCTGTCTTTTGTCTTGGTGCTCAGCGGCTGCGGCGCAGCCGGTTTGTCCAGCTTGAGCAGGAAAACCGGCGTGGCCTCGAAGGGGTAGTGGAAGACGTAATTGGTCTGGGCCTTCAGCTGGCTGGCCTTGATCGGGTCACCGAACTCGTTGCTCAGCAGCACGCGGGCGTAGTTCTTGGGTTTGGCGTCGGCCGCAAAACTGGGCAGGGCCACGGCCGCCGTGAGGCAAGCCACGCTGGTGGAACAGGTTTCGACAAACTGGCGACGGTCCATGAACGCTCCCGCGGAAGGAAGAACCGGCGGGATAGCCGGCCAGGACCAATTTATCTGGGGCCGCCTTCCCCTGTCAAGCGCTCAAGTACCCCGGCGCGATTCGCGTCGCGCAATCCACAACGTGGCGCCGGCGATGATGACACCACCGATCAGAGAATGGCTGGTGGGCACGTCGGCAAACACCAGCCAGCCCAGCAGCGCAGCCCAGACCAGGTCGAGGAACTTGACGGACTGGGTGGCCGAGATGTCGGCCACCGTGTAGGAGCGCATCAGCAGGTAGTGCGCGCCGCTGCCCAGCAGGCCGCAAAGCAGGTAACCCGCCCACTGCACGGCAGAAACGGGCTGCCAGTTCAGTACAGCCAGGGGCAGGCTCAGCAGGGTGACGGTGATGGACTGCCAGAGCACGATGACCCCCGCCGACTCGTAGCGTGTGAGCGCCTTGCTGATGAGGAAGGACGCTGCGAACATGGGCGCCGACGACAGCATGACCAGGCTGTAATACCCCCCGCTGGCCGTGAGCCCGGGGCCGACCACGATGAGCACGCCGCCAAAACCCAGCAGCGCGGCCAGCCAGCGCTCCCAGCGCATGGGCTCGCGCAGGAAGATCCAGGCGCCCAGCATGATGAAGATGGGCGTGGTGAAGCCGATGGCCGTGGTGTCGGCCAGCGAGATGTGCGGAATGGCCGTGAACCAGATGGCCAGGCCCGAGGTGTGGACGAAGCCCCGCGCGAACTGCCCGCGCACATTGCGCGGCTTCCAGGTCGCATAACCGCTGCGCCAGACCAGGGGCAGCAGCACGATGACCCCGCAGAGGTAACGCAGGAACTGCGACTGCAGCGGCGGGATCTGCGTGGTGAGGTAACGCGTCATGGTGTTGAGCAACACAAAACACAGGCCCGCCGCCATGGACCAGAGCAGGCCCTGCACCGTCGGGTCGAGCCGGCCCGCACGATGCCGCGTCAGGTCCATGCGCCGCCGCCAGGGGCTGCGGTGGGGTTTGATGGGCAGGACTCGGGGACGCATGGCGCGATTTTAGTAAGCAGGCTTACGATCTGCCGTCGCGAGCGGGACGGCTAACAGCCTGGCCAGGCCTCAGTTGTGGCCGGAATGCGAGGATGGCCCACCCGCGTCGCGCACGGGGCGCTCGGCCTCGGGCAGGCGCAGCAGCTGCAGATCAGCCAGCGAGGCATACAGGGGCGCGCTGATCAGGCGCGAGATGCCGCTGGCGATCAGCGCGCAGGCCATCAGGGTCAGCACCAGGGCGTGGCCGTCCACCATCTCCATGACGATGATGAAGGCGGTCATGGGCGCCTGGGTGACCGCTGCCAGAAAACCCACCATGCCCAGCGCGATCAGTGTGGTGCGGTCGGCATGGGCCGTGAGCAGGGCGATGTCGTGCCCCAGACCGCCGCCAATGGCCAGCGAGGGCGCAAAGATGCCAGCCGGCACACCCGCCCAGGCGGTGAGCCAGGTGGCCAGAAACTTGAGCAGCATGTACAGCGGCGAGCTTTCGTGCGACGAGCCCTCCAGGATGGCGCGGGTGGTGGTGGTTCCGCTGCCGAAGGTGGCGCCCAGGCTGACCACGCCGATCACGGCAACGACCAGCCCGCACATGGCAGCAAAACGCACGGGGTAACGACGGCGCCAGGCGGAGAAGCGGTCCTGCCCCAGGCCCGAGAGGGAGACGACCAGCAGGCGCGCAAAGAGGCCGCCGACCAGCCCGCAGCTGACGGCAACCAGCAGGCCCGGCCAGAGCAGCGACCAGTTGACCGGGTTGACGCGGATGACGCCGAAATAGTTGTCGTTGCCATAGACCGAAACAGCCATCAGGCCGCCGAGCACGATGGCCGCCATGATGAGGCCGGTGTTCCGCTGCTCGGGCCGACGCGTCAACTCCTCGATAGCGAACATGATGCCGCCCAGCGGCGTGTTGAAGGCGGCGGCGATACCCGCCGCGCCACCGGCGACCAGCAGGCTCTGGTCGGACACGCCGCTGTGTCGCGGCAGCCAGCGGCGCGCGCTGTGCATGACGCCGGCGGCGATCTGTACCGAAGGCCCCTCGCGCCCCAGCGACAGCCCGCCCAGCAGGCCCCAGGCCGTGAGCACCATCTTGGCGAAGGTCAGGCGCAAGGAGACGAAAACTTGGCGCGCCGAAGAACCCAGACCGGGCGTGAGCGCGGCCATGACCTGCGGGATGCCCGAACCGGCCGCACCGGGCGCAAACTTGCGCGTGAGACAGACGATGGCTGCCGCACACAGCGGCGTCCAGATCAGCGGGGACCACCACCGCCAGGCCGCGAGTTCATGAAAGAGGTCCTGCGCTCGCTCGCTGAGCCAGGTGAACAGCACCACCGTCAGGCCGGAGAGCACCGCGAAGGTCAGGACCACGGCCCGGGTCATCCAGGGACGCCAGTCGTACAACTCCTTGCGGAGCGATCGCTGGACGTCGGGATGGGAACGCATGCGCTGGATCTGGAAGAATCAGGTGTGCAGGAGGTACGCGGCCATCATACAAGCCGTGCATTGCAACACGCAAAAGATGTGCCCGGTGGCACGCGGGCAGATGTGACCCTGCGCCGCAAGGCATGGTCTCAACTCGTGAGTTGAGACCATGCCTTGTCCAGTCTCTTCACACTCACCGGCTGCGGCGTACGCAACTCCTGCGCAAAGAAACTCACACGCAGTTCCTCCAGCAGCCAGCGGAATTCCTGCAGGCGGTCGTCCATCACGCCCTTGCGTTCGGCCACCAGGCGCCAGTAGCGTTGTTCCTGCGGGCGCAGCTCGGCCAGGCGGCTGGCGTCGCGGGCCGGGTCGGCGCGGTATTTGTCCAGGCGCAGGGTGATGGCCTTGAGGTAACGCGCAAAGTGCTGGAGTTGCGGCCAGGGGGTCTGGATGATGAAACGTTTGGGGCACAGGCGCTGCAGCTGCTGCGCGCAATCGGCCGTAGCGTCCGGCGCGTTTTTCGTGTCCTTGATCTTGCGTGCAGCGGCGGCGTATTCGATGAGGATCACGCCAGCCAGGCGCGCCACCTCGTTTGCGATCAGGGTCAGGCGGCCCCGGCCCTCCTCCAGCCGCTTCCTGAAATCGAATTCATCGGCCGGCAGAGGGTCGAGCAGAAACGCGCGTTCCAGCGCCACGTTGATGATCTGGGCGCGCAGTTCTTCCATGGTGCCCAGCGGCATGTAGGCCACGGCCATCTTCTGCAGGTCGGGAATGTTCTTTTCAAGGTACTTGAGCGCGTCCTTGATCTGCAGCGCAAACAGGCGGCGAAGGCCGCCGCGGTGTTTGGCCGCGGCGACCTCGGGCTCGTCGAAGACCTCGATGCCCACGGCCTCGCCCAGATCGATCAGGGCCGGAAAGCCGATCAGCGCCTGCCCGCCCTTGCGGATCTCCATCAGCTCGGGCAACTCGCCGAAAGTCCAGGCGGTGTAGCGCTGGTCCGCGGGCACGGTGGGTTTGCCGCCCTTCTCGTCGGTTGCGGCTTTGCCCGGTGCGGACGCCGATGCAGGGGCTGCCTCGGCCTGCGCCGGTTGCGCGGCCAGCTTGAGCCCGGCCAGGGCCTGGAAAGCGCCGCGCGCCTGCGCGCCGAGTTCGGCCTTGAGCGCACCGAGGTTGCGGCCCGTGCCCATCTGGCGGCCGTGTTCGTCCACCACGCGGAAGTTCATGAAGAGATGGGGGCTCAGCATGTCGAGCTTGAAGTCGGCGCGCTTGACGTCCAGGCTGGTGATGTCGCGCACCTGCTTGAGCAGCGCGTCGGTCAAACCGCCACGGCCGAAGGCCTCGGGTGTGCCCATCGTTTCCGCCAGTTTGGCCGCCGATTCCGGCAGCGGCACGAAACGGCTGCGCGGGCGCTGCGGCAGGCTCTTGAGCAGGGCCTGGATCTTGTCTTTCAACATGCCGGGCACCAGCCACTCGCAACGGTCCTCGTTGACCTGGTTAAGCACGAAGAGCGGCACGCTCACGGTGAGGCCGTCGCGCGGGTCACCGGGCTCGTGCAGGTAGCTGACGGCGCAATCGACTCCCCCTAAGCGCAAGGTCTTGGGGAAGGCGTTGGTGGTGATACCCGCGGCCTCGTGGCGCATGAGCTCTTCGCGCGTGAGGCGCAGCAGCTCGGGGTTCTTCTTGCTTTCCTCGCGGTACCAGCGCTCGCACTCGTAACCGCTGCAGATGTGGGCCGGCAGCTGCTGGTCGTAATAGGCGTAGATGAGCTCGTCGTCCACCAGCACGTCCTGCCGGCGTGATTTGTGCTCCAGTTCCTCGACCTGGCGGATCAGCTTCTCGTTGGCGGCCAGGAAGGGCAGTTTCGTTTCCCACTCGCCACCCACGATGCCTTCGCGGATGAAGATCTCGCGCGCAGCCACGGGGTCCACCTTACCGTAGTTCACCCGGCGCCCGCTGTAGACCACGATGCCGTAGAGCGTGGCACGCTCCAGCGCCACCACCTCGGCGGCCTTCTTTTCCCAGTGCGGGTCCAGCAGCTGCTTCTTGAGCAGGTGACCGGCCACCTGCTCGATCCAGCCGGGCTCAATGTTGGCGATGCCGCGGCCGAAGAGGCGCGTGGTCTCCACCAGCTCGGCCACCACGATCCAGCGACCCGGCCGTTTGCTCAGGTGGGCACCCGGGTGGCGGTGGAACTTGATGCCGCGCGCGCCCAGGTATTCACCGGCGCTGGCTTCTTCCTCCAGCTTGCAGCCCACGTTGCCCAGCAGGCCGGCCAGCATGGACAGGTGAAGCTGTTCATAACCGGCTGGCGCGGTATTGATCTGCCACTTGTGCTCGGTCACCACGGTCAGCAGCTGGCTGTGGATGTCGCGCCACTCGCGCACGCGGCGGATGTTGACAAAGTTCTGGCGCAGCAGCTGCTCGTACTGACGGTTGCTCAGCTTGTGCTCACCATGGCCGCCACGCGCGTCATTGATCCACTTCCAGAGCTTGAGGTACCCCGTGAATTCGCTCTTTTCGTCGTCGAACTTGGCGTGGGCCTGGTCGGCCTGGGTCTGCATCTCCATGGGGCGGTCGCGTACGTCCTGCACAGAAAGCGCCGAGGCGATGATCAGCACCTCCTCCAATGCACCCCGGGCCTTGGCCTCCAGGATCATGCGGCCCACGCGCGGGTCCAGCGGCAGCTTGGCGAGTTCGCGGCCCATGGGCGTAAGCTCGTTCTGCTCATCCACCGCGCCCAGTTCGGCTAGCAGTTGGTAACCGTCGGCGATGGCGCGACCCGAGGGCATTTCCAGGAAGGGGAAGTCTTCCACCACACCGAGGTGCAGGGACTTCATGCGCAGGATGACGCCGGCCAGCGAGCTGCGCAGGATTTCGGGCGTGGTGAAACGCTCGCGCCCGGCAAAGTCTTTTTCGTCGTAGAGGCGGATGCAGATGCCGTTGGCCACGCGGCCGCAGCGGCCGGCGCGCTGGTTGGCGGCGGCCTGGCTCACGGACTCCACCATGAGCTGCTCGACCTTGCTACGGAAACTGTAGCGCTTGACGCGCGCCGTGCCGGCGTCGATCACGTAGCGGATGCCGGGCACGGTGAGCGAGGTTTCGGCCACGTTAGTGGCCAGCACGATGCGCCGCCCGCTGTGGCTGTCGAACACGCGGTCCTGCTCGGCCTGGCTCAGGCGGGCGAACAGCGGCAGCACTTCGGCGTTGCGCGTGATGGCGTTGTGGCTGAGGTGGCGGCGCAGGTGGTCGGCCGCCTCGCGGATCTCGCGTTCGCCCGGCAGAAAGACCAGGATGTCGCCCGCCGCGTTGCCTTGCCAGAGTTCATCGACCCCGTCGGCAATCGCGTCGTTCAGGTCGTACTCGCGGCTTTCTTCATAAGGCCGCCAGCGCTGCTCGACCGGGAAGGTGCGGCCCGAGACCATGATGACCGGCGCCGGGCCCTTGCTCGACGCGAAGTGCTGGGCAAAACGGTCGGCGTCGATGGTGGCCGAGGTGACGACGATCTTGAGGTCAGGCCGGCGCGGCAGGATCTGACGCAGGTAACCGAGCAGGAAGTCGATGTTGAGGCTGCGTTCGTGCGCCTCGTCGATGATGATGGTGTCGTAGGCCTGCAGCAGCGGGTCGGTCTGGGTTTCGGCCAGCAGGATGCCATCGGTCATGAGCTTGACCGAGGCGTCCTTGGACAGGCGGTCCTGGAAGCGCACCTTGTAGCCCACCACCTCGCCCAGCGGCGTCTTCAGCTCTTCGGCGATGCGCTTGGCCACCGAGCTGGCGGCGATGCGGCGCGGCTGGGTGTGGCCGATCAGGCGCCCACGCTGGCCGTCGGGATAGTTCAGCTTGCCGCGGCCCATGGCCAGGGCGATCTTGGGCAGCTGGGTGGTCTTGCCCGAGCCGGTCTCGCCGCAGACGATGATGACCTGTTGCTGCTCGAGCGCGGCCGTGATTTCGTCGCGTTTGGCCGACACCGGCAGCGCTTCGGGGAACTCGATTTTCAGGGGGGAGGAACTCAAGGGGCAACTTCAGGGACAATTCGCAATTATCCCAGTCTCTACGCACCAGAACACCCAAGCCAGCATGTCCGCCGTCTTCAACTTCACCTTCGTGCCCTGGTTCCGCTCGGTGGCGCCCTACATCCACATGCACCGCGGCAAGACCTTTGTGGTGGGCATCGCGGGTGAGGCCATCGCCGCCGGCAAGCTGCAGCACCTGGCGCAGGACCTGGCGCTGATCCAGAGCATGGGCGTGAAGATCGTGCTGGTGCACGGCTTCCGCCCGCAGGTGAACGAGCAGCTGCAGGCCAAGGGCCATGCGGCCAAATACTCGCACGGCATGCGCATCACCGACGAGGTGGCGCTGGACTGTGCGCAGGAGGCCGCGGGCCAGCTGCGCTACGAGATCGAGGCCGCCTTCAGCCAGGGCCTGCCCAACACACCCATGGCCGGCGCCACGGTAAGGGTGCTCTCGGGCAACTTCATCACGGCGCGCCCGGTGGGCATCGTCGACGGGGTGGACTTCCAGCATTCGGGCCTGGTGCGCAAGGTGGACGTGGCCGGCATCAACCGCACGCTGGACATGGGCGCCATGGTGCTGCTCTCGCCCTTCGGCTTCTCTCCCACCGGCGAGGCCTTCAACCTGACCATGGAAGAGGTGGCCACCAGCGTGGCCATGGCCATGCATGCCGACAAGCTGATCTTCGTGACCGAGGTGCCGGGCATCCGCATCCATGCCAACGAGCCCGAGTCCGACGACAACCCCATTGATACCGAATTGCCACTGGCCGCCGCCGAGCTGCTGCTGGCCCAGATGCCCGCCGGCCAGCGCCCGACCGACACCGCCTTCTACCTGCAGCACTGCGTGAAAGCCTGCAAGGGCGGCGTGGAGCGCAGCCACATCATCCCCTTCGCGGTGGACGGCGCGTTGCTGCTGGAGGTGTATGTGCACGACGGCATCGGCACCATGGTGGTGGACGAGAAGCTGGAAGAACTGCGCGAAGCCACGGCCGACGACGTGGGCGGCATCCTGCAGCTGATCGAGCCTTTCGAGAAGGACGGCACCCTGGTCAAGCGCGACCGCACCGAGATCGAACGCGACATCGGCAACTACACCATCGTCGAACACGACGGCGTGATCTTCGCCTGTGCGGCGCTCTACCCCTACCCCGAGGCAAAGACCGCCGAGATGGCCGCGCTGACCGTATCGCCCGAATCCCAGGGCCAGGGCGACGGCGAAAAGGTGCTCAAGCGCATCGAGCAGCGCGCCCGCGCCATGGGCCTAGAGAGCATCTTCGTGCTGACCACCCGCACCATGCACTGGTTCATCAAGCGCGGCTTCCAGAACGTGGATCCGGACTGGCTGCCCGAGGCACGCAAGCGCAAGTACAACTGGGACCGCAAGTCCCAGGTGCTGGTGAAGAAGCTGGTCTAGCGCGAAAGGCCGCGCCCGTACGCGCTGAGCCTGTCGAAACGCAAGCAGGGCTTCGATAAGCTCACCCCGAACGGTGAGGGCGGCCTACCTTCAACCCAGTTCGGCCAGCCGCTTTTCCTGCCGCGCCGTGAGGCGGGCGATGTCCGCCATGTCCTGCGCCGAGAGCTTCGGCCCCGGCTTGCGCACGGCCTCCGAGGCGATCACACCGCGTTTCATCAGGATGTGCTTGCGCACCGCCAGCCCGATGTTGGCCTGCTGCTCGTAACGCGCCAGTGGCAGGTAGGCGTCGAACAGGTCGTGCGCACGCTCCACATGGCCAGCCGCATGCGCGGCGCATACATCCACCATCATCTCGGGGTAGGCAAAACCGGTCATGGCGCCGTCGGCACCGCGCGTGAGCTCTTCGGGCAGGAAGAGGCCGCCGCCGTTGCCGGTGAGGATGGAGACGCGCATGAGTTCGCCCTTGTCGCTGGCGGCGCGGATGGCCGAGAGCTTGGCCAGGCCGGGGCTGTCCTCATGCTTGAGCATCACGCAGTTCGGCGAGTTCTTGAGGATCTTCAGGATAACGGCGGTGGACATCACCACACCCGTGGCCACCGGGTGGTCCTGCAACACCCAGGGCACGTCGGCGCCCAGGGTCTCGTTGACCATGTCGAAATAGGCGGTGATCTGGTCGTCGGTGCGCACGGTGGACGGCGGTGCCACCATGACACCGGCGGCGCCCAGCGCCATCACGCTCTGGGTCAGCTCTTTCATGGGCGCGAAGCCTGGCGACGAGGCCCCCACCACCACCGGCACCCGGCCGGCCACGCGCGCCAGCACCTGTTTGACAAAGGTGCGCGACTCTTCCATGGTGAGCTTGGGCGCTTCGCCCATGATGCCTAGCACGGTCAGGCCGGTGACGCCTTTTTCCAGGCAGAAGTCCACCATGCGGTCGGTGCTGGCCAGGTCCAGCGCGCCGCTGTCGGTGAAGGGGGTGACGGCGATCAGGTAGACACCTTTGGCCTTACGATCCAGTTGGGAGCTCACTTGGGTTTCCTCTTTTGCATCAGTCTGTCGAGCATAGCGCCTGCTGTCTCCACGCCATGAAAAACGGCACCCGCAGGTGCCGCCTCGTCCATCCATCCGGTCGACTCAGAAGGTCTCCCAGTCCCCGTCGGAACCGGTGGCCTTGGGCGCAGCTGCCGGGGTGGCCGGCTCTTTCGCGGGGGGCTTGGGCCGTGCTGGCGCGGGTGCCGGAATCACACGACGCTCGGGCCCGGGGTAGTTCGTCGGCGCCGGTGTTTCCGCACGCACGGGTCGGCTGGCGGCCATCCCGGTCCCGTCCGATTGCGCATCGAGCTTGAAGACAGCGACGGTCTGCACCAGTTCCTGCGCCTGACCTTTCAGGCTACTGGCCGCGGCAGCCATCTCTTCCACCAGTGCGGCATTCTGCTGCGTGGCCTGGTCCATGTTTGTCACGGCTTCCCCCACCTGCGCCACACCCTGGGCCTGTTCCACACTGGCGGCGCTGATCTCACCCATGATGTCGGTCACCCGGCGGATACTGGCCACCACCTCGTTCATGGTGTTGCCGGCCTGGTCGACCAGGGCTGTGCCCTGGCCCACACGCTCCACGCTGTCGGTGATGAGCGCCTTGATTTCCTTGGCCGCGTCGGCGCTGCGGCCTGCCAGGCTGCGCACCTCGCTAGCCACCACGGCAAAACCGCGGCCCTGCTCACCCGCGCGCGCGGCTTCTACCGCCGCATTGAGCGCCAGGATGTTGGTCTGGAAGGCGATGCCGTCGATCACGCTGATGATGTCGGCAATCTTCTTGGAGCTGTCGTTGATGCCCTTCATGGTGTCCACCACCTGGGCCACCACCTCACCGCCCTGCACCGCTACCGTGGACGCACTCTGCGCCAGCTGGTTGGCCTGCTTGGCGTTGTCGGCGTTCTGTTTCACCGTGGACGACAGTTCCTCCATGGACGCCGCCGTTTCCTCCAGCGAGCTGGCCTGGCTCTCCGTTCGGGAGCTCAGGTCCTGATTGCCTTGGGCGATCTCGGCGCTGGACGTCGAGACGGATTCCGAGCCAGAGCGCACGCGGCTCACGATCTGCGCCAGGCTGCTCTGCATCGCCGTGAGCGACTGCAGCACACGGGCGACCTCGTCCTTGCCGGTAGCATCCACGTGCACGGTCAGGTCACCCCGGGCAACAGCCTCAGACAAATGCACAGCGTCCCCGAGGGACCGCGAGATTCCGCGAATGAGCGTCAAACCCATTAGCCATGCAAATGCGACACCGATCACAATCGCCGCAATCGACATCGTCAGAATAGTTTGGTAACGGGCTGATGACACCTCAAATTCATGCTTGGCGATGCTCTGCTGCAAATCCTGCAGCCCCTTGACCGCGTCGTGCGCCTTGTCGTAAAGCACAGGCAATGCATCGCCCACCAAAGAGGCCAGTTGAGGGATATCGTCCTCGCGCATGGCCTTGACGGCTGGCTTGACGGCCTGCTCGACGTAACGCTTCCTTGCCTCGTCAAACTCGGCAGCCAGCTTTGCTTCTTCCGGCGTCAGCTTTGTCGCCATATAGGCCGTCCACAGGCGCTCAACCTCGGCAAGGTTCTTCTCCACAGCCGCAGAATTTTGCTTGACTGTTTCCGCCCCAGGTGACATGAGCGTCAGGACGATCAGAATCCGGTTGCTCTGCAGGTAGTAATCGATCTCGGACAGCTGGCCGAGGGGTACCGCGTTGTTCAGATAGACGGATTGCAGCGACGCATTGGCACGCTGGTTTCCGAACAGGCCCAGGGAGCCGATCACAACCAGCAAGACCGAGAGAACGGCCAGCAACGCCATGAGGCGCGTGGAGATTTTGAATTGGTTCATAGGTCTGGATTGCTCGAACTGAGCCATGCTGGAATGAGGCACATCCATTGATGATGATGAACCATTATGACGTGGCCTGACTTTTCTGAAAACAGAAAAGTTGGGAGACCACGCATTCATCTCCTGAGGCAAGCCCTCAAAGCACCAGACGGTCCCGCGCGAGGGAGGTTAAGCATTTGGCAGTGCTCGCCTATCGTCGTGCAGTCACCCAATGCGACGCCCCATAAAAAAATACGGCACCCGCAGGTGCCGTTGTCTTTGGTAGGGTGAGCCTATCAGAAGGTTTCCCAATCGCCGTCGTCACCGGCCTTGGGGGGCGCCACCGGCTTGGCGGTTGCCGGTTTGACGGCCGCCATGGGGCTGGCTTTGGGCCGGCTGCTGGCGACCGGCGGCAGCGCCCGGGGCGCGGCAGGCTTGAACTGGCCGGGCGCAGAAACCTTGGGCTCGGAGCGACTGCCAATCGCTGCGGCGGGCATGCCAGCCGATGCCGCATCGAGTTTGAAGACGGCGACGGTCTGCACCAGTTCCTGCGCCTGACCTTTCAGGCTGCTGGCCGCGGCGGCCATCTCTTCCACCAGTGCGGCATTCTGCTGCGTGGCCTGGTCCATGTTCGTCACGGCCTCACCCACCTGCGCCACACCCTGGGCCTGTTCCACACTGGCCGCGCTGATCTCGCCCATGATGTCGGTCACGCGGCGGATCGAGGCCACCACCTCGTTCATGGTGGCGCCGGCCTGGTCTACCAGTGCTGTACCCTGATCTACACGGGTCACGCTGTCGCCAATCAGGGTCTTGATCTCCTTGGCGGCATCGGCGCTGCGCCCGGCCAGGCTGCGCACTTCGGCCGCCACCACGGCAAAGCCGCGGCCCTGCTCACCCGCGCGCGCGGCTTCCACCGCAGCGTTCAGCGCCAGGATGTTGGTCTGGAAGGCGATGCCGTCGATCACGCTGATGATGTCGGCGATCTTCTTGCTTGAGTCGTTGATGCCCTTCATGGTGTCCACCACCTGGGCCACGACCTCGCCACCTTGTACTGCCACTGTGGAAGCACTCTGCGCCAGCTGGTTGGCCTGCTTGGCGTTGTCGGCGTTCTGCTTCACCGTGGACGACAGTTCTTCCATGGAAGCCGCCGTCTCCTCCAGCGAGCTGGCCTGGCTCTCCGTGCGCGCCGACAGGTCCTGGTTGCCCTGGGCGATCTCGGCGCTGGCCGTCGCCACGCTTTCGCTACCCTGGCGCACGCGCCCCACGAGGCTTTTGAGGCTGTCCTGCATATTGCGCATGGTTCCGAGCAGCAAGGCCACTTCGTCCTTGCCTTCAACGTTGAGCCTGTAGGTCAGATCCCCATCGGCAATGGCCTGGGCACCGTCTGAGGCCTCATGCAGGGGTTGTACGATGCTGCGCGTGATCAAAAGAGCAAAGGCGATTCCGAGCAAGACCGAGACCACACCACCGCCAATCATGATGTTGCGACCCTGAACCACCGAGCGTTCCGCTTCGGCAATCGAGGCATCGACCAGTCCACGCTGGAAGATCTGCAGATTCAGCAGGCTCTGGTTGTAGGCATCCGCCAGCGGCTTAAGCTCTTTTTCCACCTGAGCCGACACATCTTCGCCCGCGGCCTTACGCTTGCTGAGAGCACTGCGAGGCGTGCGGTAGGCTTCCCGCGCAGCGTCCACCTTGGCCAGCAGGTCCTTGCCCTTATCGGTGCGCAGCAGTTCCTTGAGTTGGTTCTGGATCTTGCTGATCTCGGCGGACGTCTTGTCCATCTCGGCCTGCCACATCGCCGTCTGGCTGTTGTCGCTGGCGAGCAAGACGGCCTTGGTGCGGATCCAGTTCTGTTCCACTTGCAGGCGCCAAGTTGTGGCCAGCGTCAGCTTCTCGGCGTCAACCTTGCCGATCAACCGGGTGGTCTCCGCCAGGGTGTTCAGGCGCCAGATACCCACGGCGACGCTGCAGGCCAGAATAACCAGGATGGCCGCGAAAGCCAGGGCCAGCCGGGCACCGATCTTGAGGTTTCTCATTGTTGTTCCTTTGCTTCACTGTCATTGTCGGCCAACAAGCGGCAAGCTAAAGGGGATAGTACCGGGCTTTTCAGGGCTTTGTCAGAAATTGCTGGACAAACTCCGTCTTGGCGGCATCGCAGCAGCAAATTTAAGCGGACCGACGTCGCAGCAAGACGAGGCCAACCAGGGCAAAGGCCGCGAACCACAGGAAGGACCAGTTGGCGATGGAACCGCCGAGGAAGGTCCAGTCGATCGCCGTGCAGTCACCTGAGCCCTTGAAGATCATGGGGATGGCGCGCTGCAGGGGGAAGTTTTCGATCATGCCGTAGAAGTCGCGCCCGCAAGTGGCGATCTCGGGCGGGTACCACTGCAGCCAGCTCTGGCGCGCAGCGACGAAGGCACCGAACACCGCCAGCACGGCCAACAGCCCGCCCAGGGCCTTGTGGCTGCGGCCCCCGGAAACGGCGGCACCGAGGGCCGCGACCACGGCGATCAGAACCATGGTGTAGCGCTGCACGATGCACATCGGGCAGGGCTCCAGGCCCACCACGTGCTGCAGATAGAGGCCGAAAGCCAGCAGCGCAATGCAAATGGCGCAGACCAGCGCGTAGATGCGCCGGGTGGAGAATTCAAGCAGCTTGCGCAAGATCAGGGGTTCCTTCTACGAAAACGCGGGCCTTGCGTGGTGTCAGCACCAGCAGTTCGCCCTCTGTCAGACCGAGTTCGCGGTATTGTGACGCAGGAAGCTGCGCCTCGATCACCGCATTGTCCCCGGATTGAGTCGCGTCCTCGGGAATAAGTTCCAGCCTGGCAATCGGGCCGACCACGATGGCCCGGCCCAGACGCGCGGCGATGCCGGTGGCACCAGGGGCGTAGCGCTGCACTTCGAAGTCGTGCGGGCGCACGTAGGCAAAGGCCTTGGCATCGGCCGCATCACGATGTTCGGGCGAGTCCAGGCGCAGGCCCTGCTGGCCCTCCCCGATCACCACTTCGCCCTGCTCCACGCGGCCGTGAAACAGGTTCACATCTCCCAGGAAACCGTAGACGAAGTGGCTGGCGGGGTGGTCCCAGACCTGCTGCGGGGTGCCGATCTGCTCGACCTGGCCTTGGTTCATCAGCACCACGCGGTCGGCCACCTCCAGCGCCTCTTCCTGGTCGTGGGTCACGAAGATGCTGGTCACGTGCAGTTCGTCGTGCAGGCGGCGCAACCAACGGCGCAGTTCCTTGCGCACCTTGGCGTCCAGCGCGCCAAAGGGTTCGTCCAGCAGCAGCACCTTGGGCTCCACGGCCAGCGCGCGCGCCAGGGCGATGCGCTGGCGCTGGCCGCCCGAGAGCTGGGAGGGGTAACGGTCGGCCAGCCAGTCGAGCTGCACCAGGCCCAGCAGCTCGTGCACCTTGCTCTTGATCTGGGCTTCGCTAGGGCGCTGGGCGCGCGGTTTCATGCGCAGGCCGAAGGCCACGTTGTCGAACACGGTCATGTGGCGGAACAGCGCGTAGTGCTGGAACACGAAACCCACATTGCGCTCGCGCACGTGCACCTCGGTGGTGTCTTCGCCGCTGAAGAGGATGGTGCCCTGGTCCGGCGTTTCCAGGCCGGCGATGATGCGCAGCAACGTGGTCTTGCCGCAGCCCGAGGGGCCCAGCAGCGCGACCAGTTCGCCGGACTGGATGTCGAGGTTAACGTTGCGCAGGGCGTGGAAGTCGCCGAACTGCTTGCTGATGTCGCGGATTTCGATGCTCATGATGTTTGTCCCAGTAGCCGTTCGCCCTGAGCTTGTCGAAGGGCTTCGACAGGCTCAGCCCGAACGGAAATGATGGAAGTCGTGGGCCGCTCGGGCGGCAATTCGGCCGCGGCCTTGAGCTCGCGCTCATGGCGCCACTCGACCACCGACTTGATGACCAGGGTGACCAACGCCAACAGCGCAAGCAGCGAGGCCACGGCGAAGGCGGCGACGGACTGGTACTCGTTGTAGAGCACCTCCACGTGCAGCGGCATGGTGTTGGTCTGGCCGCGGATGTGGCCCGAGACCACGGACACCGCCCCGAACTCACCCATGGCGCGCGCGTTGCAGAGGATGACTCCGTAGATCAGGCCCCACTTGATGTTGGGCAGGGTCACGTACCAGAAGGTCTGCCAGCCGGTGGCGCCCAGCACGATGGCGGCCTGCTCCTCCTCGTTGCCCTGGGCCTGCATCAGCGGAATGAGTTCGCGCGCGATGAAGGGGAAGGTCACGAAGACGGTGGCCAACACGATGCCGGGCACGGCAAAGACGATCTTGATGTCATGCGCCTGCAGCCAGGGGCCCAGCCAACCCTGCGCGCCGAAGACCAGCACGTAGATCAGGCCGGCCACCACGGGCGAAACGGAAAACGGCAGGTCCACCAGCGTGGTCAGGAAGGCCTTGCCGCGGAACTCGTACTTGGCAATGGCCCAGGCCGCGGCCACGCCGAAGACCAGGTTCAGCGGTACGGCGATGGCCGCGGTGATCAGTGTGAGGCGGATGGCGGCCCAGGCGTCGGGCTCCTGGAGCGCTTCCCAATAGGCCGCCCAGCCCTTGCGCAGGGCCTCGGTGAACACCGCCGCCAGCGGCAGCACCAGGAACAGGAACATGAAAACCAGCGCCACACCGATGAGTGTGGTGCGCACCCAGGCCGGCTCGGTGGTGCCGGCGCGCGCCGTGCGTTTTGCAGTGTTGCTCATGCCGAGGCTCCCGAACGCTTACGTTGCCAGGATTGCAGCCCGTTGATGAGCAGCAGCAGGATGAAGGAAATCACCAGCAGCACCAGGGCCACGGCGGTGGCACCTGCGTAGTCGTACTGCTCCAGCTTGCCGATGATGATGAGCGGCGTGATCTCCGACACCATGGGCATGTTGCCCGCGATGAAGATCACCGAGCCATATTCACCGATGGCGCGCGCGAAGGCCATGGCAAAACCCGTGAGCAGGGCCGGCGCGATGGAGGGAAAGATCACGTAGCGGAAGGTCTGCCAGCGCGTGGCGCCCAGGCTGGTGGCGGCCTCTTCCAGCTCTTTCTCGACGTCTTCGAGCACCGGCTGCACCGTGCGCACCACAAAAGGCAGGCCGATGAAGATCAGCGCGATCACCACGCCGTTCGGGTTGAAGGCCAGCTGGATGCCCCAGGGTTCGAAGACCTGGCCGACCCAGCCATTGCCCGCCAGCAGGGCTGTGAGCGCAATGCCGGCCACGGCCGTGGGCAATGCAAAAGGCAGGTCTACCAGCGCGTCGACGATCTTCTTGCCCGGAAACTTGTAGCGCACCAGCACCCAGGCCACGAGCAGGCCGAAGACCACATTGACCCCGGCGGCGATCAGCGAGGCGCCGAAGGTCAGCCGGTAGGAGGCCAGCACCCGCGGTGAGGTGACCGCAACCCAGAAAGCTTCCCAGCTCAGCGTGAAGGTCTTGAAGACCAGGGCCGAGAGCGGGATCAGCACGATCAGGCTCAGATAAAGAACCGTGTAGCCCAGCGTCAGCTTGAAGCCGGGCAGCACACGCCGCGGGGCACGCCGGGGCACGGCGGCCGCGGGCAGCGGTAGCGAAGAAATTGCAGTGCTCATGGTTTCTTTTCGTGGGCCACCGCGGAACCGGCTTTGCCGGGCCGCTGGTGGCGCCCCCTTGAGGGGCTGAGGGCTGCGGCTCCAAGCCTGCCCGCGCAGGCTTGGACAGCCTGAAGGGCTACGGCCTCAGGCCGTGAGCATCGGATGCCGAAGGCGTCTCGGGGGTGGGTCATTTCACCGTGTAGAGCTGATCGAACTTGCCGCCGTCGTTGAAGTGCACCTTCTGCGCCTCGGCCAGCGAACCGAAATAGTCGCCCACCGTGAACAGCTTGAGCGGCTTGAAGGTGCTGGCGTATTTCTTCAGCATCGCCTGCGAACGCGGACGGATGCCGTGGCGGGCGGCAATCTCCTGGCCTTCGTCGGAGTAGAGAAAATCGAGGTAGGCCTTGGCCTCGGCGGCTGTGCCCTTCTTCTGCACGGTGCGCTCCACCACGGCGACCGGGTTCTCGGCCACGATGCTGGCGCTGGGGTGCACGGCGTCGACCTTGCCGGCGCCGAACTCGCGGTCCACCGACACCACCTCGGACTCGAAGGTCACCAGCACGTCGCCGATATTGCGCTGCAGGAAGATGCCGGTGGCATCGCGCCCGCCGCGCGCCAGCACCGGCACGTTCTTGTAGAGCTTGCCCACGAACTCGGCGGCCTGCGCATCGCTGCCACCCTTGCTGCGCACATAACCCCAGGCGGCCAGATAGGCCATGCGGCCGTTGCCGCCGGTCTTGGGATTGACCACCACGACTTGCACGCCGGGCTTGATCAGATCGTCCCAGTCCTTGATGGCCTTGGGATTGCCGTTGCGCACCAGGAAGAGCATGGTCGAGGTGGTGGGCGAAGCACCAAAGGGGAAGCGCTGGGTCCAGTCGGCCGCGACGACGCCCCTGGAGGCCAGGAAGTCGATGTCGGTGGTGGTGTTGAAGGTCACCACATCGGCCTCCAGGCCGTCGGCCACGGCACGCGCCTGGGCGCTGGAGCCGGCGTGCGACTGGTCAACCTTCAGGTCCTTGCCCGTGGTCTTCTTGTAGTGGGCCACGAAGGCGGCGTTGTAGTCCTTGTAGAACTCGCGCGCCACGTCGTAGGACACATTGAGCAGGTTCTGGGCGTTCGCCAGGGAACTGGTGGTGAGGGCCAGAACGGCCAGCAGATGACGGATGTTTTTCTTCATGCGATTTCCAGAGTGGGTTGTTTTTGTCCGAGCCTGGCGTCGGCAAACAGCGACTGCAGCAGGGCCAGGCCCAGCGGCCAGGCACCGAAGCCGGATTCGAGATTGATGTGGCCTGCCTTGGGCAGGCGCACGAACTCGCTGCCCCAGCCGCGCGCATAGGCACCGGCCAGGCGGACCGGGCAATAGGGGTCGTTGCTGCTGGCCACCAGGATGCTGCGGTAAGGCAAGGGCTGGTACGGCACCGGCGCGAAGTCGGCCAGCACGCTGCGCCGTTCGGGATCGGCCGGCGCCACCAGCAGGGCACCCTGTATGCGCTGCACCGCTACGGGCGGCAGGTGCGCGGTGGTGATGCAGCCCAGGCTGTGCGCGGCAATGACCACCGGCCCGTCCTGCGCAAGGATGCTGTCGGCAAGCGACCGGACCCAGGCTGCGCGGCGCGGATGCTCCCAGTCGTCCTGCCGCACGCGCACGGCCCCAGGCCACTGCTGGGCCCAGAGGCTTTGCCAGTGGCCAGGCGGCGAATCGCGCCAGCCGGGAACGATGATCAATCGGGTCATGAGCGGTCTTTCTTGTCGGTCTTGGCATTCTGGGGACCGGGGCGCGAATCTCCAACGAATCAATTCTTCTTTGCTTATTACTTCCGGATCCTTGGCCCCGATCCGCCTCACTTACGGCTGTAGATCTGGTCGAACACCCCGCCGTCGGCAAAGTGCTCCTTGCTGGCCTGGTCCCAGCCGCCGAAGGCCTGGGCTATGGTGAACAGATTGAGCTTGGGCAATTGCCTGGCGTACTTGGCCTGGGCCTGGGCCGAGGTCGGGCGGTAGAAGTGCTTGCCGATGATGTCCTGCGCTTCCTCGGTGTAGAGAAACTGCAGATAGGCTTCGGCCAGCTTGCGCGTGCCCTTGCGGTCCACGTTCCTGTCCACCACGGTCACCGGCGGCTCGGCCAGGATGCTCAGGCTCGGGTAGACGAAGTCCACCTTGCTGCCGAACTCCTTCTCCAGCAGATAGGCCTCGTTCTCCCAGGAGATGAAGACGTCACCCTGGTTGCGCTGCGCGAAGGTCACCGAGGAACCGCGGGCACCCGTGTCCAGCACGGGCACATTGCCGTAGAGCCTGGCGATGAACTCCCGGGCCTGGGTCTCGCCGCCGTATTTGCGTTTGGCGTACTCATAGGCGGCCAGGTAGTTCCAGCGCGCGCCGCCCGAGGTCTTGGGGTTGGGCGTGATCACGCTGACGCCGGGCTTGACCAGGTCGTCCCAGTCCTTGATGCCCTTGGGATTGCCCTGGCGCACCACCAGCACGATGGTGGAGGTGTAGGGCGAGGAGTTCAGCGGCAGGCGCTTCTGCCAGTCCTTGGGGATCCAGCCGCCGTTCTTGTACAGGGCGTCCACGTCACCGGCCAGGGCCAGCGTCACCACGTCGGCGTCGAGGCCGTCGATGACTGAACGGGCCTGCTTGCCCGAGCCGCCGTGCGACTGCTTGATGGTCACGTCCTGGCCGGTCCTGGCCTTCCAGTGCTTGCCGAAAGCCGCGTTGACCTCGACGTAGAGCTCGCGCGTCGGGTCGTAGGAGACGTTGAGCAGGGTGGCTGCCGGCTGGGCCAGAGCGGCCAGGGTCGTCCCCGCCAGGGCCAAGGCCAATGAAAGCTTGATAAAGTCTCGGCGTTGCGTCATGTTTCTTCCTTTTGAAAACCATCACGATGTGGTGTAAGGAATTCTGGAGAGACATGCCGGAAACTGGAACCAATAAGATTTCAGTTGCTAATTACCTAAACATCTGAACACTGAAAGAAGCTCGTCATGGCACGCATGGTCAACTGCATCAAGCTCGGCAAGGAAGCCGAAGGCATGGACTTCCCCCCCTACCCGGGCGAACTGGGCAAACGCATCTGGGAAAGCGTCAGCAAGGAAGCCTGGGCTGCCTGGATCAAGCACCAGACCATGCTGGTCAACGAAAACCGCCTGAACCTGGCCGATGCCCGCGCCCGCCAGTACCTCGCCCGCCAGATGGAGAACCACTTCTTCGGCAGCGGCGCCGACGCTGCGGCGGGTTATGTCCCGCCCAGCGCCTGAGCGATACACCGCCCCACCTTGAACGCAGCGGCGCGCACTTTGCTGCCGCCGCCAGCGGCCGGCCAGGCGGCCTGGCGCGTGCTCGACACGCGTTTCGATGCGTCACGCCTGTTCGCGTTATGGCGAGCCTGGCTCGCTGATCCGCAGCGCCCCCGCGTGCTGCACCTCGTCGCCCTCACCGCCTCGCTGCCCTCAGCCGAGGCGCTACCCGCTGCGGCCACGCCGCAGCATTCCGCGCTGGTCGATGAACTGATGACGCAGTGGACCGGCCTGCTTCCCGGCATGCACCGCCTGTCCCTCGCAGAGGGCCGGCTGCAGCTGACACTGTGCATCGGCGAACGGCAGGCGCTGCTGCGCGAACAGCAGTTCGAGGCCGATGCCGTTTTCCTCGACAGCACCCAGCCCTGGGACCGCTGGAGCCTCAAGGCCCTGGCGCGCTGCTGCCGGCGCGGCACGCATCTCACCTTCGACGCACTGACGCCGGAGCTGCACAAGCTGCTGCCCGAAAGCGGTTTTGTGCTGGAGCCCGGTCACGCGCGCTACGACCCGCCCTGGGACCTCAAGACCAGCCGCGAAACACTACGTACCGAGGCGACCGCACCCGGCAGCTGTGTGGTCATCGGCGCCGGCCTCGCCGGTGCCAGCGTAGCCGCGGCCCTGGCCCGGCGCGGCTGGCGGGTCGAGGTGCTGGATGCGGCCCCCGAGCCGGCCGCCGGTGCCTCGGGCCTGCCCGCCGGCCTGCTGGTGCCCCATGTCTCCTCCGACGACAGCCCGCGTTCGCGCCTCACCCGCGCCGGCCTGCGGCTCATGCGCGCCGAAGCGCAGCGCCTGCTGCAGGCCGGGCAGGACTGGGCAGCGAGTGGCGTGCTGGAGCAGCGCCTGGACTGCAACCCCGGCCTGCCGGCCCCGTGGCCCACTGAGGGCCAGCAAATCACGCGCCCGGCCCCCACGGGTACCGAACCCTGGCGCACTGGCATGGCGTCCGTGCCCGCGCTGTGGCACGCACAGGCCGCCTGGATCAAACCCGCGCGCCTGGTGCAGGCTTGGCTGAAGCAGCACGGCGTGAGCTTCCGGGGCAACACCAAGGTGGAGCGGCTGCAGCGCGCTGGAATGATGTGGCAATTGCTGGACCGCGAAGGCAAGCTGCTGACCAGCGCCAGCCACGTGGTGCTGGCCAATGCGGCCGATGCGCCGCGCCTGTTGGCCCCGCTGGGCCTGGACGCCGCGCTGCCAACCCTGCAGGAAATGCGTGGTGTGATGAGCAGCGGCCTGCGCCAGCCGGGTGACGAAGCCGCCCTGCCCCCCTTCCCCGTCAACGGCCTGGGCGGCCTGATCCCGGCCGTGCCCACCGAAGACGGTCTGGCCTGGTATGCCGGCGCCACCTATCAGGCTGCGACCCAGCCACCGGCCACGGCCAGCGAACACCACCACACCAATCTCGAAAAGCTGAAGACCCTTCTGCCCGCCGCGGCCCAGGCACTGGCGCCCTCCTTCGCGCCGGACACCGCGCGCGGCTGGGGCGGCACCCGCTGCGTCAGCGCCGACCGCCTGCCCCTGGTGGGCCCGCTGGAAGAAGGCCTTCAGCCCACCCTGTGGATCAGCGCCGCCATGGGCTCACGCGGCCTGAGCTTCGCCATGCTCTGCGCCGAACTGCTGGCCGCCCGCCTGGGCGCCGAGCCCTGGCCCTTGGAGGCCAGTCTGGCCCGCGCGCTGCATGTGCGGCGCGACGCTTGAGCTTTGACCGAGAATCCGCCTATGGCCCATAAGCTCATCCTGGACTGCGACCCCGGCGCCGACGACGCGCTGGCGCTGTACTTCGCGATCGCCCATCCTGATCTGGACCTGCTGGCCGTCACCACCACCTTCGGCCACCTCACCGTGGCCCAGGCCACACGCAACGCCCTGTTACTCTGCGCCCTGGCCGGGCGCCCGGATCTGCCGGTCTGCAGCGGCGTGGCCACGCCCACGCGCAAGGCGACCTGGTGGCATGACCCCGAGGCCTTCGGTGCCGACGGTCTGGGTAATCTGCCACAGCGCCCGGCCGAAGCGCATGGCCCCGACGAACGCTCGGCCGCGCGCTGCATCGTGGAGCTGGCGCAGGCCCACCCGGGTCAGCTGAGCCTGGTCTGCGCTGGTCCGCTGGGCAATCTGGCCCAGGCCCTGCGCCTGGAGCCGCACCTGCCCGAGTTGCTGGCCCAGGTGGTGGTGGCCGGCGGCAGCATTGCCGCACCGGGTGATGTGTCGCCGGTAGCCGAAGCCAATTTCTGGTGCGATCCGCACGCTGCCGACCTGGTGCTGACGGCCGGCTTCAAGCTGACGATGCTGGGCCTGGACGTGAGCCAGGCCGCGCCCCTGCCCCTGGCGCTGATCGAAGAACTCGTTGCCCGGCGGCCCCACCCCGCCACCGCAGCCCTGCTGCATGCGACCCGCCAGCACGCCAGCGACCGGGCCCGGCGGGAGCCCGGGACACCACCGGCCTGCCCCGCCCCGGGCTGGCTGGGCCTGGCCTGGCTGCTGCAGCCCGGGCTGTTCAAGACCGCATCCGGCCGGGTGCGTGTGGTGCCCGATGGCCTGGCCGAAGGCCAGAGCGTCATGGACCGGCGCGAGCACATCCCCTACCCCCAGGGGGGCTGGGAGGCTCAGATACCCCGGATCCAGGCCGCACTGCAGGTGGACGCCCCGGCCAGCCTGGCGCTGTTCGAAAGCACTTTGGGGCCTAACTGGCTCTCCTCCCGGCCCGATTGAGCCCTGCAGGATCAGTGCTTATTACTGATTCTTATAGCAACCCAAGAAAAATGTAGTTTGGAATCTGAAGCCCCGCTTCTACAGTCGCGTCCATGGATGACGTGGCGTTCGTTTTGGCGGGGTTTTTTGTCGGTCTGGTCGTCGGCCTGACCGGCGTGGGCGGCGGCTCGCTAATGACGCCCATCCTGATCTTCTTTTTTGGCGTCAAGCCGCACCTGGCCATCGGCACCGATCTGCTGTTCGCCGCCTTCACCAAGCTGGGCGGCACCGTACGCCTGGCGCGCGCCCGCGTGATCGACTGGCGCATCGTGGGCAGCCTGTCGGCCGGCAGCATCCCCGCGGCCCTGATCACGCTGTGTGTCCTGCACCAAGTCGGCCCGGCCAACCCGGCCGTCCAGAGCCTGATGACCAGCACCCTGGGCGTCGCCCTGCTGCTGACGGCCGCCGCCACCCTTTACAAGGCCGTGCGCGGCAAGGCCCTGCCAGCCACCCTGGTCGCCGGCCAGGAGGCTGCCGCGGCCACGCCGCGCCACTGGAGTCTGCCGCTGCTGCTGGGCGCCCTGGTGGGCACGCTGGTGACCTTGACCTCGGTGGGCGCCGGCGCCATTGGCGTCAGTGTGCTGCTGATCGTCTACCCGCTGCTGCCGCTGCCGCGCATCGTGGCCGCCGACATCGCCTACGCCGTGCCGCTGACCCTGGTCGCCGGCCTGGGTCATGCCTCGCTGGGTTCGGTGGACTGGAGCCTGCTGGCCCTGCTGCTGGCCGGTTCCCTGCCCGGCATCTGGCTGGGCACGCATCTGATGCACCGCATCAACGAGCGCGTGGTGCGCTCCCTTCTTTCCGTGCTGCTGGCCTGGGCCGGCTTGAAACTCATCGCCATCTGACATGTACCAATACACCGACTTCGACCGCCAGTTCGTGCGCCTGCGCGCCGAGCAGTACCGCGACCAACTCACGCGCCGCCTGAACGGCCAGCTCAGCGAGGAAGACTTCCGCCCGCTGCGCCTGCAGAACGGCTGGTACGTGCAGCGCCATGCGCCCATGCTGCGTGTGGCCGTGCCCTATGGCGAACTCTCCAGCGCCCAGGTGCGGGTGCTGGCGAAGATCGCCCGCGAGTACGACCAGCCCGGCAACGACGTCTTCCAGGGCGCGGTGGCGGCGCAGAACAAGCTGGGCGACATCCAGCTGCGCGACGGCAAGGCCATCGGCAGCCGCCTGACCACGGGCTACGCCCACTTCACGACGCGCCAGAACGTACAGTTCAACTGGATCCCGCTGGACAAGAGCGCTGACGTCATGGACCTACTGGCCTCGGTGGGCATGCACGGCATCCAGACCAGCGGCAACTGCATCCGCAACATCACCAGCGACGCTCTCGCCGGCATCGCCGTGGACGAAGTGGCCGATCCGCGCCCTTTCGCCGAGATCCTGCGCCAATGGAGCACGCTGCACCCCGAGTTCGCGTACCTCCCCCGCAAGTTCAAGATCGCCATCACCGGCGCGCGTGAAGACCGTGCCGCCATCGCCTGGCACGACGTGGGCCTGCAGCTGCTGCGCAACGAAGCCGGCACCCTGGGCTTCAAGGTGCTGGTGGGCGGAGGAATGGGCCGCACCCCGGTCATCGCCACCACCATCCGCGAATTCCTGCCCTGCGACCAGATCCTCAACTACGTGGAAGCCGTGGTGCGGGTCTACAACCGCTGGGGCCGCCGCGACAACAAGTACAAGGCGCGCATCAAGATCCTGGTGAAGGCCGAGGGCCAACGTTACATCGACGAGGTGGAGGAGGAATACCGCCAGATCGTCAACGTGGACGGCGCCCCGCACACCATCACCGCAGCCGAGTTCGAGCGCGTGGGAAGTTCCTTCGTGCCGCCCACCTTGACCTGCGACCGCAAGAGCGCCGACGCCAAGATCGCGCAGATCCTGCGCGCCGCCGCCGAGGACGACATCGAGTTCGGCCGCTGGCTGCAACGCAACGTCAGCGCGCACAAGAACCCCGACCTGCGCGCCGTCACCCTGTCCTTCAAGCGTCTGGGCCAGTCACCGGGCGACGCCACCGCCGCCCAGCTGGACGCCGTGGCCGAACTGGCCGAGCGCTACAGCGGTGGCGAAGTGCGGGTGACCCACGAACAGAACCTGCTGCTGCCCTGGGTGCGCTGCGACCAGCTCGCCGAACTCTGGCGCGAGGCCCGCCACCTGGGCCTGGCCAAGCCGAACATCGGCCTGCTGAGCGACATGATCGCCTGCCCCGGCGGCGACTTCTGCGACCTGGCCAACGCCCGCTCCCTGCCCCTGGCCGAAGCCATCACCGCGCGCTACCAGGACCTGGACGAACTGCACGACCTGGGCGAGATCGACCTGCACATCAGCGGCTGCATCAACTCCTGCGGCCATCACCACAGCGGCCACATCGGCATCCTGGGCGTGGACAAGGATGGCAAGGAGTGGTACCAGGTCACCGTGGGCGGCTCCGACGGCAAGCTGCTGTCGGGCGACCCGGTGCCGGGCAAGGTCATCGGCCCCTCCTTCTCCGCCCATGAGGTGCCCGACGTGATCGAGGCCCTGCTCGACACCTACCGCGAGCAGCGCCAGGACGGCGAGGCCTTCATCGACACGCTGCGCCGTGTCGGCAGCGAACCGTTCAAGCAGGCCGGCCAGCAGGCCCGCCACGACACCGGCCATGAAGCCAGCGCCACGGCCTGAAGGAGTGCACCTGATGAAACTGATCCACGCCGATACCGCGCCGACCGAGCCGCAGGACCTGCAGACGCTGATCCTGGCCAATGACACCGACCCGCGCGCGCTGTCACTGGAAGGCCTGACCCGCATCGACCTGCATTTCCCCAGCTTCACCGACGGCCGCGCCCACAGCCAGGCCTTCTTGCTGCGCCGTCGCCTGGGCTACCAGGGCGAGATCCGCGCCACCGGCGACGTGCTCGTCGACCAGTTGCCGCTGCTGGCGCGCAACGGCTTCGACGTGGCCGTGCTGCGGGCCGACCAGGACCTGGCCGTGGCCGAGCGCCAGCTGGCGCGTTTCAAGACCTATTACCAGGGCGACGCCGTGTTGTCGCGCCCGCGCTTCGTGCAAGCCGCCTGATCCGAAAGCCGTGATGAAAGCCACCGAACTCAACGCCCGCGCCAGCAGCGACTACGCGACCAAGCTGACCCGCACGCAGGAACTGCTGCTGCAGGCGGCGCGCGACTACGCCCCCGTCATGCCCGGCGGCCCCTCCCTGGTCAGCCTGGCCTGCAGCCTGGGCGCCGAGGACATGGTGCTGGCCCACCTGGTCAACAGCCTGCGACTGAACATCGGCATCTTCGTGCTCGACACCGGCCGCCTGCACACGCAGACGCTGGAACTGATGCACCAGCTCAAGGCCAGCTCGCATGCGCCGGTGGAAATCTTCCGGCCGCAGACCGAGGCCGTGGTGACTTTCGTGCAGCGCGAAGGCAAGGACGCCATGTACAAAAGCATAGCCCTGCGCAAGGCCTGCTGCCAGATCCGCAAGATGGAGCCGCTGGAGCGTGCCCTGGCCGACAAACGCGCCTGGGTCACGGGCCTGCGCCGCGAGCAGTCCGGCGCGCGCGCCGAGGTGCCCTTCATCGACGACAGCAACGCCCACCGCCTGAAGTTCAATCCCCTGGCCGAGTGGACCTGGGGTGACGTCTGGCACTACATCAAGACCCACGACGTGGCCTACAACCAGCTGCACGACCAGTTCTACCCCAGCATCGGCTGCGAGCCCTGCACCCGCGCCATCTCGCTGGGTGAAGACTTCCGCGCGGGGCGCTGGTGGTGGGAGGATGAAGCCGCCAAGGAATGTGGTTTGCACGTCAAGGCAGAAACCCTGCCCGCCAGCATCATCCCTGAAATGAACCAAGGAGCGCCGACATGAACGCGCGTACCGAATACGAATTACTGAACCCCACCGTGCACCAGCTGAGCAACGCCCACCTCGACGCGCTCGAGGAAGAGACCATCTTCATCCTGCGCGAGGTGGCCGCCACGTTCGAGCGCCCAACCCTGCTGTTCTCGGGCGGCAAGGATTCGCTGGTGATGCTCAAGTGCGCCGAGAAGGCTTTTGGCGCCGGCCGTCTGCCCTACCCGCTCTTGATGATCGACACCGGCCACAACTTCCCCGAAGTGACGGCTTTCCGGGACCAGCGTGCGACTGAGCTGGGCGCCGAACTCATCGTGCGCAATGTGGAAGACTCCATGCGGCGCGGCACAGTGCGCCTGGCCCACCCGGACGAGAGCCGCAACGTGCACCAGTCGGTCACGCTGCTGGAAGCCATCGAGGAATTCCGCTTCGACGCGCTGATTGGCGGCGCCCGCCGCGACGAGGAAAAGGCCCGGGCCAAGGAGCGCATCTTCTCCCACCGCGACAGCTTCGGCCAGTGGAACCCGAAGGCCCAGCGCCCCGAGCTCTGGACCCTGTTCAACACCCGCATCGCCCCGGGTGAACACTTCCGCGTGTTCCCCATCAGCAACTGGACCGAGCTCGACGTCTGGCAGTACATCGACCGCGAGGCCATCGCCCTGCCCTCTATCTACTACACGCACAAGCGCCAGGTGGTGGACCGCCGCGGCATGCTGGCACCCGTCACCGAGCTCACCCCGCCGCGGGAAGGCGAACAGGTCATCGTGCGCGACGTGCGTTTCCGTACCGTGGGCGACATCACCTGCACCTGCCCGGTGGCCAGCACGGCCGCCACGGCCGGCGAGATCGTGATCGAAACCCTGGCCGCCGAGGTCAGCGAGCGCGGCGCCACACGCATGGACGACCAGACCTCTGACGCCTCGATGGAAAAACGCAAGAAAGACGGGTATTTTTAGAACACCCCCAGGCTGCGCGCACTTCGTGTCGCTACGCCACCCCCCTTGCAGGGGGCGGCACCAGCGGCCCGGCAAAGCCGGTTCCACGGTGCCCCTCGAATTGGACCCAATATGACAACGAACACATTGACATCCGAACCTTTGCAGCAAGCCACGGCCGCCGCACTCAAATTCATCACCTGCGGCTCGGTGGACGACGGCAAAAGCACGCTGATCGGCCGCCTGCTGGTCGACACCCGCGCCGTGCTGCAGGACCACCTGGCCGGCGTACAGCGCCAGGGCCAGACCGACCTGGCCCTGCTGACCGATGGCCTGTCCGCCGAGCGCGAGCAGGGCATCACCATCGACGTGGCCTACCGCTACTTCAGCACCGAGACGCGCAAGTTCATCATCGGCGACGCGCCGGGCCATGAGCAGTACACGCGCAACATGGTCACCGCAGCATCGAGTGCCGACGCCGCCGTGGTGCTGGTCGATGCCACCAAGCTGGACTGGGCCCAGAAGCCAGATGCCGTGCTGCCGCCCGCAGACCGTGGCCACGGTCTGCTTCCCCAAACCCGCCGCCACAGCCTGCTGCTGCAGCTGCTGCGTGTGCCCTCCATCGTCTTCGCCGTCAACAAGCTGGACGCGGTGGACGACGCCGCGCTGGCTTTCAGGCACATCAGCGCCGCCCTGCAGGCTTTCGCCCGTCACGCCGGCCTGGACGTGCGCGCCACGGTGCCGGTCTCGGCCCTGCGGGGCTGGAACGTGGTCGATGGACCGGAGCAGGCCGGCTGGTGCGGCTACCAGGGCCCGACCCTGCTGGACATCCTGGAACAGCTGCCGGTGACGGCCGCCGACACGGCCCTGCCGCTGGCTTTTCCGGTGCAGTGGGTGGAAAAGTTCTCCTCTTCGAGCGACACCTCCCAGGGCCGTCGTGTCTTCTGGGGCCGTGTGGCCGCCGGCGGCGTCCAGGCCGGCGACACCGTGCGCATCTTCCCCAGCGGCCAGACGGCCACCGTGGCCCAGGTGCTCGACCATGTGCGCCAGCCGGGCAGCGTGAGCGCCGGGAACAGCGCCGGCATCGTGCTGGACCGTGAGGTGGACGTCTCGCGCGGCGACTGGCTGCTGGCCGTCGGCCAGGACCAGAGCTCGCGCGAACTGCAGGCCACCGTGGCCTGGATGGACGACGAGCCCCTGGTGGCTGGCCGGGTCTACTGGGCCCTGCACGGGCACCGCTGGGTCAAGGCCCGGGTCAAGCGCATCGTGCACCGCCTGGACATCAACACCCTGGCCGAGGAAGACGCCACCCAGCTGGAGCCGAATGCCATCGGCCACGTGGAACTGGCCCTGCAGGAGGCGATTCCGGCCCTGTCCTTTGGCCGCTCCCGGAGCCTGGGATCGCTGATCCTGGTGGACACGGCCAGCCACAAGACCTCGGGGGCGGTACTGGTCAATTGACACCCCCGGGGCTTGATCCATCTCAACAACCCTGTGCCTGACAAGGGCGAGAATCCCAGGGGTCTTCAAAACCCAATAAAATCAAGGACTTTTAGTCTTGGCCAGAACTACAACATGACCCACGTCGTCACCGAATCCTGCATCCGCTGCAAATACACCGACTGTGTTGACGTCTGCCCCGTCGACTGCTTCCGCGAAGGTCAGAATTTCCTGACCATCGATCCGGACGAATGCATCGACTGTGCCGTCTGCATCCCCGAATGCCCGGTCAATGCCATCTACGCCGAAGAGGACGTGCCGGCCGACCAGCAGCACATGACCAAGCTCAACGCGGATCTGGCCAAGCTGCCGACCTGGAAGAGCATCACCAAACGCAAAGCCCCGCTGCCCGACGCAGACGAGTGGAAAGACAAAACCGGCAAGCTCAAGGAGCTTGCGCGCTAACCTGCACGCAAAGAATGGACTCCAAACTCAGCCCCGCCGTGATCCAGACCGCCCAGGCCCATGAAGGCCCGATCGAAACCGATGCCGTGATCGTCGGTGCCGGCCCTGTCGGCCTGTTCCAGGTCTTCGAGCTCGGCCTGCTCGAAATCAAGGCCCATGTGATCGACTCGCTCGCCTACCCCGGCGGCCAGCCCATGGAGCTCTACCCCGACAAGCCGATCTACGACATCCCGGCCGTGCCAGTGTGCACGGGCAAGGAACTGACGGACTCCCTGCTCAAGCAGATCGAGCCCTTCGGCGCTACCTTCCACCTGGGCCAGGAAGTGACCGTGGTGCGCAAGCAGGACGACGGCCGTTTCTTCGTCGAGACCAGCAAGGGCACCCAGTTCCTGACCAAGACCATCTTCATCGCCGCCGGCGTGGGCGCCTTCCAGCCGCGCACGCTCAAGGTCGACGGCCTGGACAAGTTCGAAGGCACGCAGCTGCACTACCGCGTGAAGAACCCGGCCGACTTCGCCGGCAAGAACCTGGTGGTCGTGGGCGGCGGCGACTCTGCGCTGGACTGGACGCTGAACTTCACCAATGAAGGCCCGAACAAGGCCGAGAGCGTGATCCTGCTGCACCGTCGCGATGGCTTCAAGGCCGCCCCGGCCAGCGTGGCCAAGATGCGTGAGCTGTGCGACGCCTACGAGATGCAGTTCATCGTCGGCCAGGTCACCGGCTTTGACGAGACGGACGGCAAGCTCAGCGCCATCAAGGTCACGGGCGGCGACGGCGTGACCCGCGTGGTGCCGCTGGACGTGCTGCTGGTCTTCTTCGGTCTGAGCCCGAAACTCGGCCCGATCGCCGAATGGGGCCTGGAGATCGAACGCAAGCAGCTGGTGGTGGACACCGAGAAATTCTCCACCAGCGTGCCCGGCATCTTTGCCGTGGGTGACATCAACACCTACCCCGGCAAGAAGAAGCTCATCCTCTCGGGCTTCCATGAATGCGCGCTGGCTGCCTTTGCCGCGGCCGCCATCATCTTCCCAGACAAGGGCAAGATCCACCTGCAGTACACGACCACCAGCCCCAAGCTGCACAAGGTCTTGGGCGTGGAATCCCCGGTCTTCGACTGAGGACGGCTACTGCAAAGGCCGCTGCCGGCGTTGCGCGGCCTTGCCGTGCTTATCAGCACTGTCTGCGGCCGCGCGCCTAGGCACCGGCCTTTTCGCTACGCCGTACAATTCGTCCGTGTCCATCCGGGCACATTTGCTAGGGGTGTTGCCGTGGTGCCAACCACGGCGACTGAGAAAGTCCCTTTGAACCTGATTGAGGTAATGCTCACGCAGGGAAGCAGGCCCCAACCGGGTTCACCGGCACCGGCCCCTCCCCCTGCTGCTTTGATATGAAACGCGTGAACGTCTCAGCGTGCTCCCGCCAGGATCCGCATGGCCACCGGCGCATGGCCGTGGTTGAGCGGGCCGTGGCCCTGCCCTGTGCGCACCTCCGCCCCTGCGGCGATGGCGCCCAGGATGTAGGCGCGCGCCAGGCGTACCGCCTCTTCCAGCGGCTGGCCCAGGGCCAGCTGCGCGGCGATCGCCGAGGACAGGGTGCAACCCGTGCCATGCACGTTCCTGCTCGCGATGCGCGCCGAAGCCAGTCGCACCGGCTCGCGTCCCGGTTGCAGCAGCAGGTCCACCACCTCGTCGCCCTGCAGGTGCCCACCCTTGAGCAGCACGTTGGGCGCGCCCAGGGCCAGCAGCTCTTGGGCTGCGGGTTCGAGCCCCGCGATGCCCGCGATCTTGTGACCCAGCAGCAGTTCGGCCTCGTCGAGGTTGGGCGTGATCACGGTCGCCAGGGGAAAGAGTTCCTGCACCAGCACGGCCACGGTCTCCTCGGCGATCAGGCGGTCGCCGCTGGTAGCCACCATCACCGGGTCGAGCACCACGTGCTTCAGGCCGTGACGGCGGATGGCCTGTGCCACCACACGCACGATGCCCGGCGCGTGCAGCATGCCGATCTTCACGGCGTCGGCGCTGATGTCCTCGATCACCGCGTCGATCTGCGCGGCCAGGAACTCGGGCGGCACGCCATGGATGGCGCGCACGCCCTGGGTGTTCTGCGCCGTGAGCGCTGTGATGGCCGTCATGCCGTAACAGCCCAGGGCGCTGAAGGTCTTGAGGTCGGCCTGGATGCCCGCACCACCACCGCTGTCCGAACCCGCGATGGAGAGCACACGCGGGTAGTGTTTGTCGTTCGTCGTGGGATTCGTCATGGCGCGCATTATCGAACACCCCCAGGCTGCGCGCACTTCGTGTCGCTACGCCACCCCCCTCAAGGGGGCAACGCCAGCGGCCCGGCGAAGCCGGTTCCGCGGCGTTCTTGGTTTAGATCACTTCCAACGGCGCATTACTGCACATGCGTGACATCTTGAAATGAATTTGTCTTCTCCATCCTCTGTCGTGCTCGGTGCCGGCATCATGGGCCGGCTGCTGGCCTGGCAGCTGGCGCGCGCCGGCCACCGAGTCACGGTCTTTGAGGCAGGCGGTTCCGACGCGCAGAGCTCACCCGCACGCATCGCCGCGGCCATGCTGTCACCGCTGGCCGAGTCGGCCATTACCGAGGCCAGCGTGGTCGAGATGGGGCGCCATGCGCTGACGCGCTGGCCGCAACTGCTGGCGCAGCTCTCCTTACCCGTGTTCTTCCAGCAGACCGGCACACTCATCCTCTGGCATAGGCAAGACGCTGCGGAGGCACGGCGCTTCGCCGGTCTGCTGCAAGCCACGAATGAAAAAATTCCAGCGTTGCCCAAGGTGCAGGCGCTGGACGCCGCCGGTGTGAAGGCGCTGGAGCCCAGCCTCGAAAACCGCTTTGCCCAGGGTCTGTACCTGCCCGGTGAAGGCCAGCTTGACAACCGCGAGCTGATGGCCGCGCTGCTGCACGAGCTGCAGGCCTTGAAGGTGGAACTGCACTGGAACAGCCCGCGTACGCCGCAGGACTTCCAGCCGGGTGCGACCGGGCAGCCCGACTGGCTGTTCGACTGCCGTGGCCTGGGTGCCAACGCCCAGTGGGGCCAATTGCGTGGCGTGCGCGGCGAGGTGGCACGTATCCACGCACCTGAGGTGGCCTTGAGCCGCCCGACACGCCTGATCCACCCGCGTTACCCCATCTACATCGCGCCCAAGCAGGATGGCCTGTTCGTGATCGGTGCGACCGAAATCGAGAGCAACGATGTCTCGCCACCCAGCGTGCGCTCCACGCTGGAACTGCTGAGCGCCGCCTATGCCGTCCACCCGGGTTTCGCCGAAGGCCGCATCATCGAGATCGCCACCCAGTGCCGGCCCACCCTGCCCAACAACCTGCCGGCCATCCGCCAGCTGGGCCCCCGTTGCCTGCAGATCAACGGCCTGTACCGCCACGGCTTCATGATCTCGCCCGCCCTGCTGGACGTGGTGCTGGAGTTCGTCGAGCAGCAGACCACTACACTGGCGGGTTCGCTGGACCTGCGCATGGAAACCGTGGTTTGAATCCCATGAAAGTCATCATCAACAAACAGGAACACGTGCTGGCCGCGGGCGCCACGCTGCTCGACGCCATCACGGCCATCGAGGCGAAACCGCCCTTTGCCGCCGCCGTCAACACGCAGTTTGTTCCCAAGACGCAGTACGCCCAGCAGACGCTGAACGAAGGCGACCGTGTCGAAATCATCTCTCCCGTTACCGGCGGATGACATGGCACACCCCCAGGCTCCGCGCACTGCGTGTCGCTACGCCACCCCCCTTGCAGGGGGCAACGCCAGTGGCCCGGCAAAGCCGGTTTCACGGCGTTCCCCGACTGGTTTTCCTCGCTCAAACACCAATGCCAAATGAATCGGACCACTGACATGCCGACCGTCCAAGATCCTCTCGTCCTCTACGGCGAAACCTTCCACAGCCGCCTGCTGCTGGGCACTTCGCGCTATCCCTCGCCGGCTGTGCTCGAAGCAGCCGTCAAGCTCGCGAAACCGGCCATGCTGACCGCCTCGTTGCGTCGCCAGGGCGCCGTGCCGCACGAGAGCGGAAATCAATTCTGGGAACTGCTCAAGGCGCTCAAGGTCCCGGTGCTGCCCAACACCGCCGGCTGCCACAGCGTGCAGGAAGTCATCACCACCGCGCAGATGGCGCGCGAGGTGTTCGAGACGCCCTGGATCAAGCTGGAACTGATCGGTGACGACTACACCCTGCAGCCCGACACGCTGAACCTGGTGGAAGCGGCCGACTGGCTGATCAAGGCCGGCTTCAAGGTGCTGCCCTACACCACCGAGGACCTGGTGCTGTGCCAGCGCCTGGTGGACGTGGGCTGCCAGGCCGTCATGCCCTGGGCCGCGCCCATCGGCACCGGCAAAGGGCCCGTCAACCCGTATGCCATGCGCTTGCTGCGCGAGCGGCTGGCCGTGCCCATGATCGTCGATGCAGGGCTGGGCAAGCCCTCCCACGCCTGTACCGTGATGGAATGGGGTTACGACGGTGTGCTGCTCAACACGGCCGTTGCCCTGGCGCAAGACCCTGTGGCCATGGCCGGCGCCTTTGCCGCCGCCACCGAGGCAGGGCGCGACGCCTGGCGCTCCGGCGCCATGAGCGAGCAGGACGCCGCGCAACCCTCCACGCCCGTGCTGGGCACCCCCTTTTGGCATCACGCCTGATCTATGACACCTTTGCCCCCCGAAGCGCAGGCCATCGTCGCCGCGCACCAGAACCTGGCTCTGCCCGTCGTCGGCGAGCCCGCCCTGAACTACAGCCGCGAAGAGACGGTGTACCGCCACGCCAAGCAGGCCTGCCTGGCCCTGGGTTTCATCGAAATCGACGCCGAATGCGTGGCCCTGGCCTGGCTGGCGCAGGTGCAGCGCACGGGACGTTTCGATCCGCAGACCTGGCCCGACGAACCGGCCGATTTCGGCCTGCGCCCCTGGCCGCGTGACGATGCCTTCCCGTCCTGTCCCCAGGCCCTGGGCCTGTACGCCGTGCTGCCCGACGCCCAGTGGGTAGGCCGTGTGGCGCGCGCCGGCGTGCCCACGGTGCAATTGCGTTTCAAGTCCCACGATGCCGCAGCCGTGCAGCGCGAGGTGCAGGCCGCCGTGGAGGCGGTGCGCGGCACGTCTGCGCTGCTCTTCATCAACGACCACTGGCGTGAGGCCATCGCGGCTGGCGCCTATGGCGTACACCTGGGCCAGGAAGACATGGAGATTGCCGACTTCGCAGCCATCCGCGCCGCCGGCCTGCGCCTGGGCCTGTCCAGCCATGGTTATGCCGAGATGGTGCGCGCCGACCGCTTGAGCCCGAGTTACATCGCCATGGGCGCGGTCTACCCCACCACGCTCAAGCGCATGGCGACGGCACCGCAGGGACCGGGCCGGCTGGCTGCGTATGTGCGGCTGATGCGCGGGGTCCCGGGTGTGGCCATAGGCGGCATCGACGAAAGCCGGCTGGCGGAGGTCAAGGCCAGTGGCGTGGGCTCGGTGGCCGTGGTGCGCGCCATCACGGACGCGCCGGACCTGGCCCGGACCGCCGCGCGTCTGATGCAGCAACTCGCCTGACACCGGCGCGGATTCCCTGGATGTCCTGGTCTGGCGCGAGAAGTCGATGCATCCCCGGTCGACCGTCTGCCGACCTGATGCGCATCGCGTCGGGGGCTGTCGTTTTAAGTCCCAAACCGCTGAAATCCTCGATTCCGTGAATTCAGTCACTAGGCCTTACGGTTTTCAGGGGTAAATTGGCCAGCTGTCGGAATGCACTGCGGAGATGGTCCCTCCATCCCTCGGAACCATCCGGTGGTTACCCATACCAAAAATCACAATGGAGAGGAAATGACATGAACATGCTCCGCTTGGTCGCGCTTGCCCTGGCCGGATTGGCCGTCTCCGGTTGCGCGAACATGAACTACAACAGCAGGCTGACGAACATCTCGGCGGGCATCCTGACTGGCAATGTCCAGGCCAGCCTGGCGATGCTGGAGGAGAGCGCGGGCGGCCCGGACAAGGTGGCGGCCCCCTCCGACAAGGAAGAAAAAGACGCCGCCAAGCCCAAAGCCGATGCCCGCAAGGACCTGCTGTTTCACATGGAAGCGGGCCAGCTCAAGCGTCTGGGCGGCAACACAGCGGGCAGCACGGACTCCTGGCTGCAGGCCGACAGTGTCGTCAGGGCCTGGGAAGATGACGTGAAACGCGACCCCAGCAAGTTCCTGGGGGACCTCGGGGCCCTGACGCTGAACGACACCATGCGGACCTACGAGGGGCGTGACTACGAAAAGGTCATGCTCAACGTCGGATTGGCGCTCAACCATATTGCTCAGAACGACTGGGACAAGGCCCGTGTCGAAATCCGCAAGATGCACGAGCGGCAGGCGCTGATTGCCGACTACCAGTCCAAGGTGATCGAAAAAGCCAAGGAAGAGGCCGAAGGCAAGAAACTCAAGGTCACCTCCTTCAAGGAACTGGGCGGTTATCCAATCGAGACGCTGGAAGACCCGGAGGTGCAGAAACTCGCGAACTCCTACGAGTCCGCCTTCGGCCACTACCTGGCCGGTTATGTGTACGAGAGCCTGGGCGACACCTCACTGGCGGCTGCAGGCTACCGCAAGGCCGCCGAGATGATGCCCAATGTGCCGCTGATCGAGGCTGCCCTGCGTGACCTGGACCGTCGCACGGCACCCCGCTTGGCCCCACCGGCCCCCGTCGTGACGCCGCCCAAGGCCCCGGCGGTCAAACGCCCACCCCTGCGCAACGACCGCACCAGGCGCAACCAGGTCCAGCAGCCGCCCGCGCCCGTCGCTCCTGCGGTCGAGGTGAGCGCGCCAGCCGCGCCCGTCGACAACAACTCGCTGCTGGTGGACACCCTGATCATTGCCGAGATGGGACTGGCGCCCGCGGTGGAAACCCAGAAGATCGCCCTGCTGCTGCCGATTCCCTGCCGCAACGGCCTGTGCCCGCAGATGATCGCCTTGTCCTGGCCCGTGGTGCGCCCGGTGACGCCGGCCTATCCCACCAGCGTGAGGGTCAACGCCCAGGAGATGCCCCTGACCTTCATGACCAGCATCAATGCCATGTCGCGTCGCGCCATTTACGATGAAATGCCCGCCATCGTGGCGCGTACGTCCGTGCGCGCCATCACCAAGGTCGTGGCACAACAGGCCGTCGACGAAAGCACCAGCCGCGCCGGCGCCGCCCTGGGTCCGTTCGGCAGCCTGATTTCCATCGCGACCAAGGTGGCCGTGGCGGCCACGGAAGTGGCCGATGAGCGCACCTGGCGCACCCTGCCGGATTCCTACTACATTGCCCGGGCCATGCTGCCCCCCGGCAAGCACACGATGTCCGTCAACCTGGGCGGCGTCACCCGGCAGTACGAGTTCACGGTCGCGGGCAAGTATGCTGTAACCTCCATGCGTGTGACCGGCAATCAGCTCTACGCCCTCAGCCCTGCCACCACCGTGACATCCAGCGTGCCTGGTAGCGGCCAGAGCGGCGTCTCTGCCGTGGCCCGTACCGGCCTGGAAGCCTTAAAGTAAAGCCTTTGGAGGAAACGACGATGAAAAAATTCATTCTGATGATCGCTGGTGCAGTGCTGGCAAGTGCGAGCCTGCTGAGCCAGGCCCAGACCGGGGACACCATCGAGTCCAAGATCGAGCAGCTGGGAACGCCCAAGTACCTCAAGGTCACGGCCCTGAGCGCCCGGACCAAGAACCAGCAGCTGATCCTGAACTTCACCATCAGGAACTCGGACGATCGCGACAACAAGGCCTTCTACCGCGTGCGCTGGCTCGACGAGACCGGTGACCGCGTCTGGGACGACGAGCCCTGGAAACCCATGCTGTTCCGCGGCAACCAGAACGTCCAGGTCCGTGCCGTCGCGCCGACCACCAAGGCCAAGGACTTCATGATCGAGTTCAGCGCCGAAGACAACCGCCGGAACTGATGTTTCACACCTGATACACCCAAGACACGAGGCCCCCATGAACCGGACTTTCAAACTCCTCTCCTCCCTCTTTTTTGCCGCACTGCTCTTCGGCTGTGCCGCGACGACGCCCACCGTCGGTGGCAGCGTGTCCTATGGCAACGCGACCGACGTCGAGCAGGTGACCAGCGATTTCGGATCGACCGATCTTCAGCTGATGGCCGAGAAGATGGCCCGCTCCCTGTCCGAGTTCTCGGCCGAAAGCTACAAGGACAAGCCGCTGGTGACCGTCGCCAACGTCAAGAACAAGACCAACGAGTACATCGACACGCGCTCTATCACCGACTCCATCAAGACCCAGATCCTGAAGAGCCGCGCCCTGCGTTTTGCCGTTGACATCGCCGACATGCAGAACCAGACCGACGAGCTGACCCGCCAGAACAACAGCGGGCTGTACAAGCGCTCGTCCACCGCCCGGGTGGGCCAGATGCAGGCCGCCAAGTACCGTGTCGAGGGCACGCTGACGTCCATCGTCAAGCGCAACAGCAGCCTGAAGGACGTCTATTACAAGTTCACCCTGCAGATGACCGACGTCGAGTCGGGTGAGGTGGTCTGGATGGACGAGAAGGAAATCCGCAAGGTTGCCCAGCGCTGACCGAAGGCCCGATGGCCTTCGATGCAGCCCAGAAGATCACCCACCGTCAAGGTAGACCATGATGATTCCACGTATCAACCAGAACCTGTTCAGAGCGACCTGTCTGGCCGGCCTCTCTCTGCTTCTGGCTGCGCATCCCGTTTGGGCCCAGGACAGCAGCAGGCGCGTCGAGAGCCGGACGACGGCCAGCAAATCCAGCACGCAAAACCTGCCCAGGGTGGCCGTCACCGACCTCTCCTACGAGGAAAAGGTCTCGCAGCATTTCATCAAGTACGACCGCAGCAGCAGCAGCTCGGCCTCGCAGGGTGCCAGCGGCGGGCCCGGCGGCTACTCCGGCAACAGCCAGATGCAGGCCCAGACCAACGAGCGACTGGAGACAGGCACGGAAACCCTGATCGATCGCGGGGAACTGCGCAAGTTCACCGGTGACGTCAAGGGTGAAATCATCAAGACGCGCAAGTTCCGCCTGACGCAGGGTCGCCCCTGGCTCAAGAAGGACACCGACACCCTGTACGACATCATCGCCCGCATCAAGGATGGCTACTACCCCAACGCGGATTACGTCATGTTCGGCACGGTCACGTCGGTCGATGCCCGCAAGGAAGCGAGCCCGATCCAGGGCTCCAGCGCCGTCAACCATGCCCTGACCTTTGAACTGCTGGTGGAGTTCTCGGTGATCAACACCAAGACCTATGAAATCATCGCCGCCTTCTCTGCGCGTGGTGAGGGCTCGGACGCCCGGCTGGTCAGCGGCCACGGCGGCGGCGCCTATTCCCTCAGCCGCAGCAAGGCTCTGAGCGAGATGTCGCGCTCGCTGGGCCAGGCCGCGGCGGCCGAACTGATGTCCCAGCTGGATCAGCCTGAGGCGACGGAAACCAAAGCCACGGTGCGCCAGGACGAGCAAGAGGAAAAAGTCATCAACTTCCGCTGAAGCGACGGTCGGCCCCTCCCCTTTTTTTCAAACCCAGACGAGATCCACCATGAACAAAACCAAACTCCTGATCACCTGCCTGAGCCTGAGCATGGCCTCGCTCGCATCGGCCCAATCGGACCGCAAGGTGTACACGCCCGGTGCTTCGAGCAGCGAGCCGTCCAATGTGTACATCGGCTTCAGCCTCGGCCAGAGCCGCTCCAAGCTGACGACCACCCTCAGCGAGGACAGTGACCTGGCCTACGGCGTGATGGCCGGTTACCGCTTCAGCCGCAACTTCTCTGCCGAAGTGGCCTATTTCGACCTGGGCGAAGTCTCCACCAACGGGACCGTCAAAGGCTCCACGGACGGCGTCAGCGTCGCCGGCATCGGCGCGCTGGCCCTGAACACTAGCACCTCCCTCATCGGCAAATTCGGCGTGGCACAGGCCAAGACCAGCTGGTCGGCAGCTCCTGCTGCTGGAGTCGCCACTTCGCAGACAAAGACGGGCTTGCTGATCGGCACCGGCCTGATGTTCGACGTGGCCAGGAACACCGAATTGCGGCTTTCCTACGATCGTTATTTCGTCGGCTCGGACGACCCGGCCACCGGCAACACCCAGATGCTGTCCCTGGCTGCTGCCTTCCGCTTCTGAAGCGCCACGCGGCCGACAGGACGATTCCCCTGAGCCGCTGGCTTGCGGCTCAGGATTCCGTTTGCAAATACCTGGATTCCCACCATGCAACTCGACGATAGGACCGTCCAAGTCAGGCGTCTGCCCCTGGGGGCTTCCTGTCTTCTCGCTGCAATGGCCTTGCTGATGCTCGCGCCACTCCAGGCGGGCGCCAAGGAGCCCTCTTACGAGGACACGCTGGTCTTCATCGAAGGCAACGCCCGTTACCCGCTGGTGGAGAACGATGGCCGCTGCGAATTCATCTACCGGAACAACCTCAGGTTTTCAGCCAGGGCATTGAACCCCGTACCGGTCGTCAACGGCTGGGGCGCCCAGTTCAAATGTACACAGGCCAAAAAGTGCATCGACCCGCGCAATTCAGGCACCTTGCAGGGCGAGATCACCATCGAGGCCAAGGACATCAACAAGGCGGACAAGGTGGCACGCGCGGTGACCCACCTGATCCAGCTCTGCGGTGGGGCCAAGGCCAAGCCCGACCTCTTCTGACGGCAGTCCCGGCGCCTGCGCCCCTGGACTCAGGTCACGGCAATACGCCGGCTGACGTCCACCATGCGCAAGGCGACGATGGCGCCCAGCGCCATGGCAAGTGACAGCGCCACATTGGGGTGCTTCTTGCCCAGGACCTCGAAGTCCTCCGGGCTCAGGGACCACACCTTGCAGCTGCTGTAGGCCACCACGGTGGCGCTGCGTGGCAGATGCGAGAAGAAGCTGCCTTCCCCCACCACGGTACCCGGCCCCAGGATGGCCAGTTGCATCAGGCCGCTGTCGGTCTTGACATCGACCTTGAGGTTGCCGGACTCCAGAAAGTAGAGGTTGCGGTCCTGCGCACCCTGGGAGATCAGCAGATGGCCGCGCTCGTACTGGTGCGGTCGCAGATGATCGGCCACGATGTACCAGGACTGTGCCCCCAGGTGCCTGGCGAGCACGCCGTCCTCGGTATTGCGCGCGATGGCCGTGATGAGGCCGTTGATGGCGCTGTTCTGCGTGAGCGGATTGAAGGTGTTCATCGGGCGCCCTTTCCAGGTCGGGTCAGCCCCCAGGCAGACCAGTCTCTGCGTTGCAGTATGTCGGGCCCGCCAAGGGCCTGTCAAGCGGGCTTGTCCGCGAGTTCGACGCGGTTGCGGCCGCCATCCTTGGCCTGGTAGAGCGCCTGGTCGGCGCGCGAGAGCACGGCATCGGCCGACAGGTCGTCGTCCAGGATCGATGTCACGCCGATGCTGACCGTGATACTGACGGCATGGCGTCCGAGGCTCATCGGATGATCGGCCAGCTTGCCGCAGACGCGCTCGGCGAAACCGAGTGCTGCCTGCAGACCACTGCCGGGCAGGATCACGGCGAACTCCTCCCCGCCGATGCGGCCGGCGGTGTCGGTGGCACGCAGTTCCTGGCGCAAGAGGTTGGCGAAATGGCGCAGCAGGCTGTCGCCGGCGGCGTGGCCGTACTGGTCGTTGATGCGCTTGAAATGGTCAAGGTCCAGCATCAGCACACAGGCTTCGCGCGTGGTGCGGCGGCGCACCCGCTCCAGCTCATCTTCCAGCCGGCGCAGGAAATGGCGCCGGTTGGGCAGGCCCGTCAGGGCATCGGTACTGGCCTGCTCGCGCAGATCGACCTCGAGCTTCTTGCGCTCGGTGATGTCGATGCGGCTGCCGACGACATAACCCTTGTGGGTACGGTGCTCACTGAACTGCACCCAGCGACCATCGCCCAGCTCCAGCTCCCGCGGCAAGCCATCGGCGTTCTGGTGCTCGCGCACCCTGCTGGCCATCCAGCCGTCCTCGTTGCCAATGGCCGCCGGGAACAGGCCGCGGCGCACCCCCTCGCGCGTGATTTCATCGAAATGCATGCCGGGCCGTAGCACGTCTGCCAGGCCGTCGAACAACTGCGCCTGCGCCTTGTTGCACATCACGAACTTGTCCTCGGCGTCGTAGATGATCATGCCAGCCGAGATGCTGTCGATGGCATCCTGCAGGAGTTCATGCGTCTCCCGGGCCTCCTGCTGGGCCGCCAGCCGCTGACGTTCGATGCGGTTGACGCGCCACAGCGCGAACGCCAGCGCCAGGGTCATGAAGAGCAGGCCGGACATCACGATCACGACGTTCCTGCGCCATTCGGCCAGGGCCCCGCGCTCGGCCAGGCCCACGACCATGTAGAAGGGATAGCCCTCCAGCCGTCGAAAACCATACAGGCGGTACTCGCCATCGGTGACGGCCCGGAAACGATCCCGCCCTGCCATCTCGCCGGCGTCGATGCGCTGCTGGATGGCGTTGCGCACGGGCTTGTTGAGCTCACTCTCACGGAAGGGATGGCGGATGACGAGCTTGTGATCGTCGCTGCGCCGCATGAACACCACGCTGCCCGCCGGGATCTGCAACTGCTCGAACCCATAAGCTATCTGCTCCAGGTTCAGCGTCGCCGTCACCACCGCCCGCAACCGACCGACAGGATCGCGCACGGGCACATAGACCGCCACGGCTTGTCGACCGGAAACGACGCCACGTATGGATTCGGAAAAGGCGATGGTGGCATCCGAATTGAGCTTGAGCTGCTGAAAGCCTGCCCTCGTGGCGATACTGCGCCGCTGCGAGGTCGGCGCGACCGACGTCGTATCGTAAAGATGATCGCCTTCGCCATCCCAGACAAAATAGCCGTTGATCTCGGGAAAGATCCGGGTGTAGGGCTCGAGCATCACTTCGATCTGTGTACGGTAACGCGGCACAGCCTGCCGGTTCAGCGCGGCCGCCGGCAATTGAAGCGCAATGCTGTGCAGATTGGCATCGATGCGCCGCAGGGTGGCCGTGAACTGACCTTGCAGTGCGCCGGCCAGATTGTCGGCGTCATCGATGCCGCGCTTGACCGCTGAAACGTGGCTCTGGTAGAGCACCCAAGCCAGCATCAGGGCGAGGACGAACACGCCTGAGGCCAGAATCCGTAGCAGGGACCGGGAGTTCATGCTTGTGCTCGCGCGCTTTTAAGAGGTCTCGCTGTCAGCCTGATTAATAAACCCCGCCGGGCCCGTGTCAACCCACCCACTTGCGCGCGTTGCGCCAGATCTGCATCCAGGGGCTGGGGGCGTTCACGTCGAGCGAGGTCCAGCTCATCTGGATGTTGCGGAACACGCGCTCGGGGTGCGGCATCATGGCCGTGAAACGGCCGTCGGCCGTGGTGACGGCGGTCAGGCCGCCAGCGCTCCCGTTCGGGTTGAACGGGTACACCTCGGTGGCCGCGCCGGTGTTGTCCACGAAACGCATGGCCGCGATGGCCTTCGCCGCGTTGCCACGGTAGGCGAAGTTGGCGTAACCCTCGCCGTGCGCCACGGCAATCGGCAGGCGGCTGCCGGCCATGCCCTTCAGGAACAGGCTGGGCGATTCGAGCACTTCCACCAAAGACAGGCGTGCCTCGAAGCGCTCGCTGCGGTTGGTGGTGAAACGCGGCCAGTCCTGCGCCCCGGGGATGATGTCGGCCAGCTCGGCGAACATCTGGCAGCCGTTGCACACGCCCAGGCCGAAGGTGTCGGGGCGGGCAAAGAAAGCCTGGAACTGCTCGGACAGCCCCCTGTTGAAGGTGATGGAACGCGCCCAGCCGATGCCGGCACCCAGCGTGTCGCCGTAGCTGAAGCCACCACAGGCGACCACACCCTTGAAGTCTTTCAGGTTGGCTCGGCCGTTCTGCAGATCCGTCATGTGCACGTCATAGGCCTCGAAGCCAGCTTCGGTGAAGGCGTAGGCCATCTCGACATGCGAGTTGACGCCCTGCTCGCGCAGCACAGCCACCTTGGGCCGGCTCTTGAGCAGCGCCGGTGCGAGGCCTTGCGCCGGGTCGAAGGTGAGGTGCACGTGCAGGCCCGGGTCGTTGGGCGCGCCGGCGGCAGCGTGTTCCTGATCGGCGCAGACCGTGTTGTCGCGCTGCTGGTTGATCTTCCAGCTCACGCTGTCCCAGACCTGGTGCAGGTCGACCAGTGGGGCCGAGAACACGGCCTTGGCATCGCGCCAGACCTGCAGCTCACCCACACCCGCGCCGATTGTTCCACCGGCCGGCCGGGTCTTGCCGACCACGTGGCTGAATTTCGAGAGGCCAAAATCGCGCAGCACCTGCATCACCGCGTCGCGGTCTTCGCTCCTGACTTGCAGCAGCACGCCCAACTCTTCATTGAACAGGGCCTTGAGCGTGAGTTCTTCGCGGCGCGCGCTGACCTGGGCCGCCCAGTTCTTGCTGTCGCCGGTGTCCATGCGGCTGTCGGAAATGCCATCGCCTTCGGTGACCAGCATGTCCACATTCAGGGCCACACCCACGTGGCCGGCAAAGGCCATCTCGGCCGCCGCGGCCAGCAGGCCACCGTCGCTGCGGTCGTGGTAGGCCAGGATCCTGCCCTGCGCACGCAGGGCATTCACGGCCTTGACCAGGTTGATCAGGTCCTGCGGGTCGTCCAGGTCCGGCACGGTGTCACCGGTCTGGTTCAGCGTCTGCGCCAGGATGGAGCCGGCCATGCGGTTCTGGCCCTTGCCCAGGTCCACCAGCAGCAGCGTGGTGTCGGCGCTGTCGTCCAGTTGCGGGGTCAGCGTGCCGCACACATCGCCCAGGGTGGCGAAGGCGCTGACGATCAGCGAGACCGGCGAGGTGACCTTTTTCTTCTCATTGCCATCACTCCACTGCGTGCGCATGGACAGGCTGTCCTTGCCCACGGGGATGGAGATGCCCAAGGCCGGGCACAGTTCCATGCCCACGGCCTGCACCGTGGCGTAGAGCGCCGCGTCTTCGCCGGGCTCGCCGCAGGCGGCCATCCAGTTGGCCGAGAGCTTGACACGCGAAAGTTCGATGGGCGCTGCCAGCAGGTTGGTGATGGCCTCGGCCACGGCCATGCGACCGGAGGCCGGCGCATCCAGCGCGGCCAAGGGCGTGCGCTCGCCCATGCTCATGGCCTCGCCCTTGAAACCGGCGTAGTCGGCCAGGGTCACGGCCACGTCAGCCACCGGCACCTGCCAGGGGCCGACCATCTGGTCGCGGTGCGTGAGGCCGCCCACGGTGCGGTCGCCTATGGTGATGAGGAAACGCTTGGAGGCCACGGTGGGGTGGCTGAGCACGTCGATCACGGCCTTTTGCAGTTGCACGCCCGTGAGGTCCAGCGGCTTGAACTGGCGCGCGATGGTCTGCACGTCGCGGTGCATCTTGGGCGGCTTGCCCAGCAGCACATTCATGGGCATGTCGACAGGAGATTCAGCGCCCGCATCGGCCAGCACCAGCTGGCGCTCTTCAGTCGCCACACCGACGACGGCAAAGGGGCAACGCTCCCGTTCGCAGAAAGCCTTGAACTGCGCCAGCGACTCGGGCGCGATGGCCATCACATAACGTTCCTGGCTCTCGTTGCTCCAGATTTCCTTGGGCGCCAGGCCCGATTCTTCGAGCGGCACGGCGCGCAAATCGAAACGTGCACCACGGCCGGCGTCGTTGGTCAATTCGGGGAAGGCGTTGGACAACCCGCCCGCACCCACGTCGTGGATGGCCAGGATGGGGTTCTGGTCACCCTGGGCCCAGCAGTGGTTGATGACCTCCTGCGCGCGGCGCTCGATCTCGGGGTTGCCGCGCTGCACGGAATCAAAGTCCAGCTCGGCCGCGTTGGCACCCGTGGCCATGGAGCTGGCGGCACTGCCGCCCATGCCGATGCGCATGCCCGGACCGCCGAGCTGGATCAGCAGGGTGCCGGCCGGGAATTCGATCTTCTTCGTCTGGTCCGCGTCGATGACACCGACACCGCCGGCGATCATGATGGGCTTGTGGTACGCGCGCTGCACCGTGTCCACGTCGCTGCTCACGGTCTGCTCGTACTCGCGGAAATAACCCGCCAGATTGGGGCGGCCGAATTCGTTGTTGAAAGCCGCGCCACCGAGCGGGCCCTCGGTCATGATCTGCAGCGGGCTGGCGATGTGCTCGGGCTTGCCGCCCGGTTGATCCGACCAGCCGCCCCACAACTTGGAGACCGTGAAGCCGGTCAGGCCTGCCTTGGGCTTGGAGCCGCGGCCGGTGGCGCCCTCGTCACGGATCTCGCCGCCCGCACCCGTGGAGGCACCAGGGAAAGGCGAGATGGCGGTCGGGTGGTTGTGCGTCTCGACCTTCATCAGCACGTGGCTCACGGCGGCGGTCTTCTGGTAGCCGGGTACGCTGCCAGGCCCCATGGGGGCCACGAAACGCTCCACCGCGTTGCCTTCCATGATGGAGGCGTTGTCCGAATAGGCCACCACCGTGTGCTGGGGGCTGAGCTGGTGGGTGTTGCGGATCATGCCGAACATGCTGCGCGGCTGGCGCACGCCGTCGATGCTGAAGTCGGCGTTGAAGATCTTGTGGCGGCAGTGTTCGCTGTTGGCCTGGGCGAACATCATGAGTTCGACGTCGGTCGGGTTGCGCTTCAGATCGGTGAAAGCCTGCACCAGGTACTCGATCTCGTCCTCGGCCAGGGCCAGGCCAAACTGCACATTGGCCGCCTCCAGCGCCGTACGGCCGCCCCCCAGCACATCCACGTGTTCCATCGGTGCCGGGTGCAGCTCGGTGAACAGGGCGCAGGCCTCGGCCCGGGTGGCCACGGCGCTTTCGGTCATGCGGTCGTGCAGCAAGGCCGCGACCTGGCCCAATTGCTCGGGCGTCAGGGCCGCCTTGCCCAGCAGGCCCGATTTGAGTGTCAGGCGGTATTCGACCACGCGCTCCACGCGGTGCACGGCCAGGCCGCAGTTGTGGGCGATGTCGGTGGCCTTGGAAGCCCAGGGCGAGACCGTGCCCAGGCGCGGCGCCACCACCACCAGCGGGCCCTCGACCGGGCCGGCGTAGGGATCGCCGTAGGTCAGCAGGGCGGCCAGTTGCTGCTTCAGTTCGGCGGTCGGCTCGGCATCACAGGCGACCAGGTGCACGTAACGCGCGGCGATGCCGCTGATCCTGTCGTGGATGGCCTGCAGACGGGGCAGAAGCTGCTGGACGCGAAAAGGGCTGAGGGCGCTGCCGCCTTCGAAAGAGGAGATGTGCAGGGTCACGAGGGTGGCCTAGAGGTGGTGTGCGGGGGAAAGGTCAAATTTTAGCTCCGACATCACCAGTCCCTTGGGCAAGGGTGCGTCTGCTCTGAAGCTGCCGCTTTACTCCGCCCCGCCCCGGATCAGGCCGCAGCGGGCATGAAAGCGCCGGCGATGGGATAATTCCGCCCCATGACGATCACCTACAAAGACGAAGCCGGCATCGCCGGCATGCGCCTGGCCTGCCGGCTGGCGGCCGAAGTGCTGGACTACCTGACCCCCCACGTGAAACCCGGCATCACCACCGGCGAGATCGACCGCCTGGCGGCCGAATGCATGAAGGCCCAGGGCACGATCTCGGCCACCCTGGGCTACCAGCCGCCCGGCTACCCCCCCTTTCCGGCCTCGCTGTGCACCTCGATCAACCACGTGGTCTGCCACGGCATTCCCGGCGACAAGGTGCTCAAGAAGGGCGACATCGTCAACATCGACGTCACCGTCATCAAGGACGGCTGGTTCGGTGACACCAGCCGCATGTTCATCGTCGGCGACGCCTCCATTGCCGCCAAGCGCCTGTGCTCCTTCACCTACGAGGCCATGTGGCACGGCATCGAGCAGGTCAAGCCCGGCGCCCACCTGGGCGACATCGGCTGGGCCATCCAGAAGTTTGCCGAAAGCAACGGTTTTTCGGTGGTGCGCGAGTTCTGCGGCCACGGCATCGGCCAGGTCTTCCACGAGGAGCCGCAGGTACTGCACTACGGCAAGCCCGGCACGCTGGACGAACTCGTCCCCGGCATGACCTTCACCATCGAGCCCATGATCAACGCCGGCAAGCGCGACATCAAGGAGCTGGGCGACGGCTGGACCATCGTCACCAAGGACCACTCGCTCTCGGCCCAGTGGGAACACACTGTGCTGGTCACGCCCACCGGCTACGAGGTGCTGACGCTGTCGGCCGGCAGCCCGCCGCCGCCGGCCTTCGTCAAAGCCGCGGCCCTGGCCTGATTACCGCAACGCCGTCGCCATGCTAGCGACCCCCCAGATGCTCAGGGAGCAGTACCGCTCCCGTAAGGCCGAACTGCTGCGCAACGTCAGTGACAGCGGCGCGTCCACGCGTGGCGTGCACGCCGCCCTGCGCCAGCTCGCGCGCCTGGCAGACAGCACGCTCAAGACCCTCTGGCAACAAGCCGGCTACGGCCCAGGTCCGGCGCTGGTCGCCGTCGGTGGCTTCGGCCGCGGTGAACTGTTCCCCCACTCGGACATCGACGTGCTGCTGCTGCTGCCCGAAGGCCAGTCGCCGGACACGGACGAGTCCCTGCGCCAGCGCATCGAGACCTTCATCAGCAGCTGCTGGGACGCCGGCCTGGAAATCGGCTCCAGCGTGCGCTCCGTCGACGACTGCCTGGCCGAGGCCGGCAAGGACGTGACAGTGCAGACGGCGCTGCTGGAGTCGCGCCTGATCTGCGGCAACGCCACCCTGTTCAAGGATTTCCGCTGGCGCTTTCGCCAGGCGCTGGACGCGCGCGCCTTCTTCGTCGCCAAGACACTGGAGATGCAGCAGCGCCACAGCAAGTTCGAGGACACCCCCTACGCGCTGGAGCCCAACTGCAAGGAATCCCCCGGTGGCCTGCGCGACCTGCAGATCATCCTGTGGGTGGCCCAGGCTGCCGGTTACGGCAAGTCCTGGGACGAGCTGGCCCGCACCGGCCTGGCCACGCCCTTCGAGGTGCGCCAGCTCAAGCGCAACGAGGCCATGCTGGAGCTCATCCGCCTGCGCCTGCACCTGGTGGCCGGCCGGCGCGAGGACCGGCTGGTGTTCGACCTGCAGACGGCGGTGGCCAACAGCTTCGGCTACAACTCGGACACGGCCGAGGTCAGGACCAAGGTGCGTGCCAGCGAGTCGCTGATGCGCCACTACTACTGGGCCGCCAAGGCCGTGACCCAGCTCAACCAGATCCTGCTGCTGAACATTGAAGAGCGACTGAACCCCAGCACGCACGAGCCGCGCCCGATCAACGGCCGTTTTTCCGACAAGGCCGGCATGCTGGAAGTGGCCAGCGACGACCTGTACCAGAAGAACCCGCACGCCATCCTGGAAACCTTCCTGCTGTACCAGCGAACGGTGGGCATCAAGGGCCTGTCGGCGCGCACGCTGCGCGCGCTGTACAACGCGCGCGACATCATGGACGGCAAGTTCCGCAACGACCCGGTCAACCACCAGCTGTTCATGGCCATCCTGCAGGAGCCCAAGGGCATTACGCACGCC
>CALRZY010000013.1:0-81776 GCA_943372765.1 Curvibacter sp. AEP1-3 | reverse complement strand
TCCTGGCTGCGCTCGGCCAGCTTGCGCACTTCGGCGGCCACCACGGCAAAGCCCTTGCCATGCTCGCCGGCACGCGCTGCCTCGATGGCTGCGTTGAGCGCCAGCAGGTTGGTCTGGTAGGCGATGTCGTCGACGATACCGATCTTGGCGGCAATCTGTTTCATCGCCGTCACGGTCTGGCTCACCGCACCGCCGCCCTCCACTGCTTCCTTGCTGGTCTTGGTCGCCATGCCGTCGGTGACCTTGGCGTTGTCGCTGTTCTGGCTGATCGACGCGCTCATCACGTCGATGCTGGCCGTGGTTTCCTCCACGCTGGCGGCCTGTTCGCTGGCCGCCTGGCTCAGGCTCTGGGCGGTCGAGCTGACCTGGCCTGCGGCACCCGTCAGGGCGTCGGCGGCCCCGCGCACCTCCTCGATGATCTCGGTGAGTTTGGCGCAGCTGGCGTTGGCATCCTGCTTGACCTGATCGAACACGCCCTGGGCATGACGTTCGATGCGCTGGGTAAGGTCACCCGAGGCCAGGCCGGAGAACACCCGCACCACGTCCTCGATGATGAAGGCCAGCTTCTCGCTGGTGGCATTGGCGTCGTCCTTGAGCTTGCCAAAGCTGCCGGCATATTCACGCGTGATGCGCTGCTTGAGGTCGCCTTCGGCCAGGCCGCCAAACACCCGCAGCACATCATCGAAGATCACCGAGGTGGTCTCCAGCATATCGTTCACACCGGAACACAGTTCGGCAATCGGGCCACTCTTGCCTTCCATGGGAATGCGCTGGCTCAGGTCCCCGTTCTTGGCGGCGGAGGCGACTTTCTGCGCTTGCTCCACCGCCAGCTTCAGCATTTCGTTGGCATTCACCTCGGCTGTCACATCGGTGGCGATCTTGATGACCTTCACCACCCGGCCCATCTCGTCGGTCACCGGGGCATACACAGCCTGCAGCGAGACCTCCTCGCCCGACTTGGTCACCCGCTTGAACACGGCATTCTTGGGCTTGCCAGCGTTCAGGTCGGCCCAGAACTGGGTGTAGTCCGGCGAGTTGTAGATCGCAGGGGCACAGAAGATGCGGTGGTGCTTGCCAACGATCTCCTCCTTCTGGTAGCCCATGGTGCTGAGGAAATTCTTGTTCGCCGTCAGGATGTGGCCACCCAGATCAAACTCGATGTAGGCGTAGGACGTGTCGATGGCATTGATGATGCCGCGCGCGTTGTGACGCTCCAGTTCGGCCTCGGTGATGTCGTAACGCACCCCGAGGTATTTCATGGGCTTGCCGTTGTCGCCCAGGATGGGCGCGATCACCGCATCGACGTAATAGGGCGTGCCGTCCTTGGCCCGGTTCTTCACGATACCGCGGAAGATGTCGCCACGCCCGATGGTCTGCCACATCTCCTTGAACACCTCCTTGGGCATATCCGGATGGCGCGTCGTGTTGTGACCGTGCCCGATCAGCTCGCTCTCGGGGTATTTGGAGACTTCGAGGAACTTCTGGTTGACGTTGAGGATGTCACCCTTCTTGTCCGCTTCCGAAACGATGCTGGTGATGTTCATGATGTCGGTGCGCACCTTGAGCTCGGTCTCCAGCTCCTTGATGCGTGCCTCCAGCAGACCAGCGCCAAACATGCGTGCGAGCCAGCTGGCTTTGTACTGAGTATCCTGGTTCATGGTGTAGCTCCTTTACGGGTCCGGTTGTTGTTGCTTGCTTGTTGAAAGTTGTGCAGGTAAGAGGTTCAGTTCGCAGCGACTGCTTCGACTGCGTCGGCGGCGAGTTGGGCCAGGGAATCCACATCGAGAATCAGCGCCACCTCGCCACTGCCCAGGATGCTGGAGCCGGAAATGCCGCGTAAATTCTTGAACAGATGGCCCAGGGGCTTGATGACGGTCTGGTGCTGACCCATCAGCACCTCGACCTCAATGCCATACTGGCCATTCATGGAACTGACCACCACCACACTCACCCGGTCCGGGAGGTTGGATTCGACGGCGTACAGCGAGCGCAGTCGCACCACCGGCAGCACCGAGCCACGCAATTCAATGCAATGCTGACCGCTCCCATCCGAGCGCACCTGCTGACCACTGGCCTCGATCACTTCCACCACGTTTTCCAGCGGCAGCACGAACTTGGTCTTGCCCACGCCCACCAGGAAGCCATCGATGATGGCCAGGGTCAGCGGCAAACGAATGTCCACGCGCAAGCCCTTGCCGGCGCGGCTATGCAGACGAATCGTGCCGCGCAGGGATTCGATGTTGCGCTTCACCACGTCCATGCCGACGCCGCGCCCCGACAGGTTGGTCACCTGCTCCGCGGTGGAAAAGCCCGGCTCGAAGATCATCATATTGATGGCGTCGTCCGAGGGCACCACCCCCTGCTCCACCAGTCCGCGGTTCCAGGCCCGCTGCAGCACGCGTTCGCGGTTGATGCCGCGTCCGTCGTCTTCGATACGGATCAGGATGGCCCCGGTCTCATGCTGGGCACTGAGCACCAGCCGGCCGGCGCGGGTTTTGCCTGCAGCCAGCCGCTCCTGCGGCGGCTCCAGGCCGTGATCAAGGGAATTGCGTACCAGGTGCATGAGCGGATCGGCAATCTTCTCGACCATGGACTTGTCGAGCTCGGCGTCCCCGCCGACGATCTCGAAATTGACCTCCTTGCCCAGGGACGAAGCGGTATCGCGCACGACACGGCGAAAGCGGCTGAAGGTCTCGCCTACGGGCACCATGCGCAATCCCAGCGTGCCGTTGCGGATCTCTTCGATCAGCCGGTTCATGTGCTGATTGAGCTCGACCAGATCGGTGCGGCGGCTCTCGCGGGCCTTGAGCATGGCGCCCGCGCTGGCAATCACCAGCTCCCCCAGCAGGTTGATCACAGCATCCAGCCGGTCGGCCTGCACGCGGATGTAGCGGTCCTCGCTGCCTGCCGTCTCGCGCATCTTCTGCTGTTTGCCCAGCGCGGCCTGCACCACCTCGGGCGCAACACCCGCCTGGGACTCCAGCAAATCTCCAATCATGGCCTTGCCCACCGCCGGCATGCCACGGCTCTGCTCCTGGGCGCTGAGCACCTGGGCCAGCTTGTCTTGCGTGAGCGCACCCGCCGCCACCAGCAGATCACCGACCCGCGGCGTATCCGGCATGGCTTCGATGGCTGCCGCCAGTTTTTGCGGCGCTGACAGGGGCGCCACCACATCCAGATGGCAATCATCGATCACGAAACTGAAAGCCCCCTCGATCTCTTCACGAGAGGCCTGCGTTTCCAGCTCCATCACGAAACCCAGGTAACAGGTCTCGGGATTGAGGCTCTCCAGTGTGGGCACCGTGTCCAGCATGCAGCGCATGCCCACGACTTTGCCCATGCCTGCAAGGTAACGGGCAATCGACAGGGGGTCCATGCCATTGCGGAAGGTCTCGTCGCCGAAACGCGCTGAAATCGTCCAGACCACGGTCGCGCCAGCGTCTGCCGGCGCATCCTGAGCGGCCGCATCAGCGCTGGTGGCTGACGCCGCCGTCGCCCCTCCCACCTCGCTGTGCACCTGCAACTGAATGACCAGATCGGCACGTTGGTCCTGCAATTCGGGCGTGTCGAGCTCGGGCTTCTGGGAGGTTTCCACCAGCCACTTGATCTGGTCGTTGCACTGCAGCAGCAGGGTGTTGAGATCGGGCCGCAGGGCTATCTTGCCCTCGCGCATCTTGTCGAGCAGGGTTTCGACGTGGTGGGTGAACTCCACCACCCGGTTCAAACCAAAAATGCCAGCCGAGCCCTTGACCGTGTGGGCACAGCGAAACAGGGAATCGAGCAGTTCCCGGTTGTCCGGTTGCTCCTCCAGTTCGAGCAGCAGCTCTTCGATGGCATTGGTCTGTTCCTGTGCCTCGCTGATGAAGGCGGGCATGGCCGCCGCAATGAAAGCCTCGTCATTGTCTTGAGCACGACTCATGCGCTGGCTCCCGAAGGTTGGGCGGCAAGGTAAGGGCTGTCCAGCCAGTCCAGCAAGCCCAGCAGGCGACAGGCGTCGCTGAAAGTCTGGCTGCTTTCCACCAGTTGCCAGCTCAGCTCCATATTGCCCAGCGCCGCCAGCAATTGCAGACCGGCACCGTCCACGGCACCCACCTCACGCGCCGAGATCTTCAGCGGCGCCACTGCCTTGGCGCTGTGCTCCTTGGCCCAGGCCAGCATGGCATCACGCGTTTCCCCTGCGGTGTAGATGGTCAGCTCGGCAGGTAATTCGAATCGTTCGTTCATCGTGGCCTCGGTCGAATCGGTGTCAGGCCCTGGCGGGTGGGGCAAGCGGATGCCGTCATCCCTCAGGGGCAGATCTTGGCAATCGCATTGAGCAGGGTGGCGGGTGAAAAGGGCTTGAGCATCCAGGCCCTCGCACCCGCCGCCTTGCCCTCTTCTTTCTTGGATTCCTGGTTTTCGGTGGTTAGCATCAATATCGGCAGGAACTTGTACTTGGGCAAGGCCTTTGATGCCTTGACGAACTCAATTCCATTCATGCGGGGCATGTTCACGTCGCACACCACCATGTCGATGGTGCGCCCGTCGAGCAAAGCAAGCGCGGCGGCGCCGTCACCAGCTTCCAGCACGGCATACCCTGCGCCCTCCAGCGCCATCTTCACCACCTGACGCAGGCTGGTCGAGTCGTCAACGATCAATATGGTCTTGGCCATGGTTTTCCTCGCAAACTAGAAAAAAGAAACTTCGTTATCGGTGCCGGGCTGGCCACCCTGAGCGCTCTGGTCATGATCACGGCGCTGCTCGGCCATGGCATAGAGCGACTCCAGCCGGGCCAGCCAGTGCGGCACGGCCAGCTCTGCGACATCGGGGGCAGCCTGTTCCAGCAGGCCGTGCAGCCGCGTAATGTCTTCCTGCAGCAAGGCCAGCATCTGGGCGATCCGGTCCTGGAACTGCAGTCCCACATACAACTGCTCGATATGAGGCTCCAGCGACTGCGCCGTCGTCCCGCCTTCCGGGATCAACTGCTGAAGCACCGGGTTGATCGCGTTGAAAGCCGACAGGATCTGGCCCACGGCCTGCTCGGACTGCTCGCGCGAGGTCACCAACTGGCGGCTCCAGATGGGCAGCAGGTTCAGGCAGAGATCGGCCAGAGCCGCCTGCGCCTGGGGCGGCAAGGCCGCGTGGCGTGTGTCCCTATTGGATTCGGTGGTCTTGCTCATGCCGTCCCTTGTGTTTCAGGGCTCATCGACTGATCCTGGTTGATATAGCAGCCACAACCCACGAGCAGCTCTTCGTTGATCGGCAAGACATACGAGGACTTGGCCTGAATCTGTCCGCTCTCGGGATTGGTGATGGCATAAGAAACCCAGCCCCCACCCTCCTCGTCACAACGGGCCCAGCCCTCACGCAAGAGATGCTCCGCGTCGAGCCCCGGCACGTCGCCCAGTGTCTTGCCTACATAGCTGGGAGTGACCCCGAAGGCATGGTAGACACCGCGCCGGTCGAAAATGAACAGGTAAAGATCGCGCTGGATGAACAGCCCGCCAGGCGCATGAAACAGGGGCAAGGCCGCGGCCAGTCCGATGTTCTGGATGGTGGCCATGGCCTCGAGCACCATGTGACGTGCCTCGTCGGCCGTGCCCTGGCGGAGCCTGAAATTGCGCACCAGAACGCCCAGACGAGAAGCCTGGTCGATCAGCCGGTCCGAGAACACCGCCGAGCGTTCCACCAGGCTGGTGTTCTCGCCCGTCAGCGTATCGAGGTCACCGACCGCGTGCACCACGCCCTCGAGCGAGGCGCTCTGGTTCGCACTGCCTTCGGCCACCACGGACACGTTGAGCGCGATTTCCTTGATGCCCGAGACCAGACTTTCCATCAGCCTGTTCACACTTTCGATCTCCGAGACGGTGGTGGCCACCCGGTCGGCGGACTCGGTGATCAGCTGACGCACCTCGGCCGCCGCCTGATGGCTCTGGCCTGCGAGCCTGCGTACCTCACCCGCCACCACCGCAAAACCGCGGCCCTGCTCGCCCGCCCGTGCAGCTTCGACAGCGGCGTTGAGTGCCAGCAGATTCGTCTGGAAGGCGATGCCCTCGATGGCACCGACCACTTCCCTCATGCGGGTAGAACTCGCCTGCAACGGGCCCATACTGGCCACGGCGCGCTCCATCATGTCGCCCGCGCTGCTCGCTTCCTTGTGCAGGCTGTCCGTCATCATGCTGATTTCCTGCGAGGCCTGTGCATTGCGGGCAACGGTCTCGCTGACCTTGCGCACATGGCTGGTCGTCTCCTGCAGATGGCTCCCCTGGGTCTGCGCCCGCTCGGACAGGGAGCGCGTGCCCACGACCAGCTTGCTACCGGTGTCACCAAGTGCCACCGCGAGCCAGCGGATATCGGAGACCATCGCCGACATGCGCTGTACCAGCAACTCCACGTTGCGGTCGAAATTGCCCAGGCTGTCGTTGCGCACGATCCGGGATTCGCCGGTGAGGTCGCCTACAGAGGCCCGGCGCATGATGTCATCGATCTGCTGGCGCTCGGCGCGGTTGACCAGAAAGAAACTCCACACCGCATAGCACCAGACGGCGACAGCGGCGGCGACGATACCCCAGGTTCCCCAGATCTCAATGGCCAGGCCCTCGCGCTCGCTGGCCAGTAACTCGGCCAGACGGCTCAGGCGCAGGTGATGGTGCAGCGCCAGCGCCAGCAGTGCCAGCAGCAAAGGTGTGGAAATGAGCCAGAACTTGAGGCCACCCGGCAAACGCTTCATCAGGGCCGTGCCCGGCCTGAAGAAGAAGCTCTCGTATTCACCGCTGGCCAAGGATGGCTCCGTTCTGAAAAGCGTCACAACCAAACAGTTGGCCTGATCGCCGGTAAGTGCGGGACTGAACCCGTTCGCCTTGAAACAAGACTAAGGCATGGACATACAAGGTGTCAAAGCAGATAAGCACAGGCCTTGATCCAGATCAATTACGGCGATGCGGCCCGTGCGCGCGCATTCTTTGCATTGCCGGCTCTTTCCATCAGCGAATCTCGTCAGTCGCGAGCGCACTGCGGTAGGCACCGCAGCCAAGCAGCAGCTTGTCGTCAATGGGGACGATGAAGGAGGACTTGCCGCGGATATCACCCGTCACCGGGTTCACGATGTTGTATTCGGCCCAGCCGCCGCCTTCATCGGCACGATACCAGGCATCGCGGATCAGCTTGTCAGCATCCAGGCCCGGTGCCTGGTTCAGGTGGGTGCCTACCTTGGCCACGTCGGCGCCCATGATGCGGTAATAACCCTCGCGGTCCAGGCCGAAGATATAGAGATCGCGGTCAAGGAAGGGGCCGTTTCGGTCCATGAAGTCGCGGCTGGCCTTGTCGAAACCGACCGCCTTCAGGTGTTCTGCTGCCTTGGTCGCCAGGGCCATGGCCTCGTCCGCCGTGCCTTCGCGCAGGCTGATGTGCGAGACCGCGCTCTGCAGCTGGCGCGAGCGTGTGGTCAAACGGTTGGAGCGGTGGGCTGTGCGCTCCACCAGGGCCGAGTTCTGGCTGGTCATGCGGTCCAGGTCACCCACCGCCTGTACCACCTCGCGCAGGGCAATGCTCTGGCGGGCGCTGACCTCGGCAATGCTCTCCACATTGCTGGAGACCTCGCGGATGCCGGCCACCAGACTTTGCAGGGTTTCGCCCACCCGGGCAATGTCCTCCACCGTGGTGTTGACCCGGGTGGAGGATTCGGCGATCAGCTGGCGTACCTCGGCGGCAGCCTGCTGGCTGCGCCCGGCCAGGCTGCGCACCTCGGATGCCACCACGGCGAAACCGCGGCCGGCCTCCCCCGCACGTGCAGCTTCCACTGCGGCGTTGAGCGCCAGGATATTCGTCTGAAAGGCGATGCCGTCGATGGTGCCGATGATTTCCGACATGCGCACCGTCGTCTGCTGCAAGGGCCCGAGGCTGCCCATCGTCTCCTGCATCATCTGCCCGGCCCGATCAGCCTCGCCGTGCAGGCTCTTGGTCATCATGCTGACCTCATTGGCGGCATCGGAATTCTTGGTGACGTCCTCGCTGATGTTGCCCACGTTGGCCGTGGCCTCTTCCAGGCTGGCCGCCTGGGACTGGGTGCGGTCCGAGAGGTCGTGGGCGTCGTTCACCAGCATGTCACCCACGTGGGTCACCAGCGCGGAGGCGCTGCGCACATCGGCCACCAGCGCCGAGAGCACCATGAGCATCTTCTCGAACTCGCGGGCAATCAGGGCCAGTTCATCACTGCCCTGCACCTGCACCCGCGCCGACAGATTGCCGGCGCTGCCCTGCTGCATCACCACGTGCATGTTTTTCAGGCTGTCCGTGGTCGCCCGGAAAAAGCTGGTGATGATGTAGGCCGTGAGCAGGAGCGCCAGCGTCGCCATGAGCAGGAGGACCGTCAGCAACTGCAGGCTGGCCTGCGCACGGGCATTCAGCAACTCCTGCAGCCGGCGGTCGCTATCCTTGCCGAAGGCGATCGCGGCCTCGATGGCACGGGTGCCGGCCGAAAAAAAGGCGGCGGGGTCGCCATTGGGTACACCTCCGCCCAGGGCGCTGCGGATGTCTGCGGCAAAACCGTTGGCAGCGGCCTGCGCCGCGGTCCAGCTCTTGGGGATGGGCTCGCCCGCGCGCTCCAGCGCGCCCAGGGTTTCAGCGATCCGCTGGGTCTGGGTTTCCATCAGCGCGGCACGCGCCGCCACCGGCAGCACCTGCTGCACCGTGGTGTCGCTGCGCGCCAGCAGTCCGGCACCGGCACCGCGGGCCAGCCCCATCTGCTCGGTCCAGGGAATGAGCCGTTCCACCAGGACATCCATCAGAAAGTAGCTCGCAGCAGCGGGGTCAAGCAGCAGGCCCGACACCTCGCTGGCCTGCAACACCAGGCGGCGCAGCGCATCCACCTGTGCGGTGTGCTCGGCAAACACGGCCGCCCGGTCGCCCCCCGCGCCCAGCTGCATCAGGCGCTCCAGTTCGGTCTTGACGGGCCTCCAGCTGGCGGCGAGTTGAAAGTCCGGGGCTGCGGCGACCTGCTGCTCCAGTTCTTTGAGGGCAGCGTCCAGCTTGCGCCGCGTCTCTTCGCGCGCAGCCGTTGGCCCGGCGTTGCCCGACAAGATGATGTTGGTCTGCCCCCGATGGGTCTGCACCTGCACCACCACATCGGTGGCACTGGCCACGATGCGCGCGCCGGCCAGTTCCTGCTGCGCCAGTTCGTACTCAGCCAGCAGCGACTTGAACAGGAAAAAGGCCATGAGGGCCAGCGGTATGACCAGGATGGCCGCCAGGGAATAGAGCTTGACCGGCATGCTCAGGCGTTGCATGAGGGCAACGCCCGGCCGCAAAAGCCGGGGGACGGATCGCGTGGCGGAACTGGAGGTCATGGTCGTTGGATGCCGCTCACGCAAGCAAGGATGCAAAAAAGATAAGGGCCTGAACCATCATAGGGGCCACGCCGCTGGCCTGTAAAGTTCAAATAAGGCCCAAAACACGTTTGATTTCAGCCTCAAGCTTGACCACATCGACGGGCTTGGCCACATAACCGTCAGCACCCATACTGATATACCGCTCCCGGTCGCCCGGGATATCGTTGGCCGTGACCATGATCACGGGCAGGTGCGGTTTGCCCTGCTGCTCCTGGGCACGGATGGCAGCCAGCGCCTGCAGGCCGTCCATCACGGGCATCTGTACATCCAGCAGCAAGAGGTCAAAGCTGAGTTGCGTCAGGCAGCGCAGCGCCTTTTCGCCATCGTTGACCACGACGCCGGTGTGGCCAAGTTGCTTGAGCGCAGCGACCATCAGTTTGTGGTTGACCGGGTTGTCGTCGGCTGCCAGCACACGCAAGCTTCTGGATTTCGAAGGACTCATATGTGAGCGTTCTATCATGAAGAGCGTCGGGGTCGGCCAGGCCGACCGCCCCGAACACGGAATATTTCACGTTAATGACGCCGGTCAAGAAAGCCGATGAACTGAACCGGGATCACCGTCAATATTCAGCGCTCTCGCGCCTTGCGCACCCCGCCAGCTTCGGTTATCTTCCAACACACCGAAGCTTGTGCCGTCAAGGCGCCCGGCCGGCATTGGGTCATTCCCAGGTCAGTCAAAAGTGGTGCCTGAGAGGCATCCCATAAAAAGCGGTCTCAGGGGGATCTGGTATCCATTACAAGAACTATCGCGTCGGGCATCCGCCCGACGGCATCTTATGAAGCAGAACCTGTTGGCAACCGTAACAAACGATCTCCCCGCCCCCCCAAGCCAGCCGGCTCCGTCCAGCGTCTTCTACCCGCACGGCATTTGGGCCCTGGGTGTGAAGTTGATGCGCAACCTGAATTTCGGCGCCAAGGCCATCATCATCAGCCTGCTTTTTCTGTTGCCACTGGGGCTCACCGCTTACCTTTCGCTGAACTCCCTGGGCAACAACATCAGCTTTGCAAAAAGTGAGGTCACTGGCGTTGAAGCGCTCCAGCATTTCAGCCCAGTGCTCCAGGGCCTGAACACCTTGCGCGGCGCCATGCGCGCCAAGATGGGCGGCTACACAGGAGCCGACGCGAGCTTCGAAGCCGGGCGCCGGCAGATGGACACCGGCCTGAAAGACTTTGACGCTTATCTCAAGCGCACCGGCGACCCCATGGAGTTGCGTGCCGAGTTCGACACGCTTGCGGAAGCCTGGGCCAAATCCGCACCCACCAAGGAGCCCACTGGCGACACGGGCTATGGCCAGGTGTCGCGTACCGTGACCCCGCTGTTGCGCAAGATCGGTGACAAATCCAGCCTGGTGCTGGACCCCGATATCGATTCCCTTTACCTGGTACTGGCCCTCGTGATCGAGGCCCCCAAGCTGATCGAAGACCTGGACCAGATGTGGGGCTGGAACGTGAACTTCCTGGCTTCGGGCCAGATGGAAGAACGCAATGCCCGCCGCTATGTGGTCTGGCAGGCCAGTGTGCTGAACAGCCTGAGCAGCATGCGTGACAGCCTGCAACGCGCGGGCACAGCCAACCCGGGGCTGGCCAGCAGGCTGCCCGTCGACCAGCTCAAGTCGCTGGAGGCCTACCACAAGCAGATGCAGAACCCGGACCAGTTGATGGCCGCCAACACGCCGCCTGCGCAAGCCTATGCCAGTGGCGAACAAGCCCTCAAAGATGCTTTCACGTTTTACAACGTCGGCCTGAGCGAACTGGACCGGCTGCTGCTGGCACGCGAGTCATCCCTGACCACCGAGCGCAATCTCATTGCGGTACTGATCGTGGCATCGATCCTGCTGGCAAGTTATTTCTTCTACTGTTTCTTCCTCGTCACCCGTGGTGGCCTGCGCCTGATCAGCCAGCACCTGCAGGAAATGGCCTCGGGCGACCTGCGCAAGGCGCCCAGCCAGCCCTGGGGCAAGGACGAACCGGCACTGGTGATCGTCGACCTGCGCAAGACCTATGACGCCTTGCACCACCTGATCCGCCGCGTGCGGCATTCGGCACGGGAACTCAACACCACCGCCACCGAAATCGCCTCGGCCAGCACCGATCTTTCGGCCCGTACCGAATCGGCTGCGGCCACCCTGGAGGAGCAGGCCTCGTCCATGGAAGAAATTGGCGCCACCGTGAAGGTTTCGGCCGAACGTGCGCAAAACGCCTCCATGTTCTCTGGTGAAAACGCGGAAGTCGCCGAGCGCGGCGGCTCGGTGATCGGGCAGGTGGTGCACACCATGCGCGACATTCACACTTCCTCCAGCAAGATCAGCGACATCATTGCCGTGATCGATGGCATCGCCTTCCAGACCAACATTCTGGCTCTGAACGCCGCCGTCGAAGCAGCCCGCGCTGGCGAGGCGGGCCGGGGCTTTGCCGTGGTGGCCTCGGAAGTGCGCAGTCTGGCGCAGCGCAGCGCGGAAGCCGCACGCGAGATCAAGGGGCTGATCACCGACAGCGTCAACAAGGTGGAAAGTGGCACCCAGGTGGTGGAAGAAGCTGGTCAGACCATGGTGAGCGTGGTGGCCAATGCCAAACAGGTGAACATCTACCTCAGCGAAATCGCCACCGCTGCGCGGGAACAGGCCGCCGGCGTGGAGCAGGTGGTGAGAGCCATCCAGTCACTGGACAACGACACCCAGCAGAACTCGGCCCTGGTGGAGCAAACCAGTGCGGCGGCAGCGGCACTGCGCAGCCAGGCTGATGTACTGGTGCAGGAAATTGCCAATTTCCGGGTGGCCTAGGCCGCACATCGGATCTCACCCGCCTTCCCCTACCCCACAGGAAATCAGCATGTACCTTATGCGCGCCATCTATGTCAGCACCATCACCAACCGCCAGGACAGCGCAGCGCTACAGGACATCATGCGGACGGCCCAGCCGAACAACGAGAAGCACAACCTGACGGGCATGCTGGTCTTCAGCAGCAAGTACTACCTGCAAGTGGTCGAGGGTGGGCGCCAGGAGGTCAACCAGCTGCTGGGCAATCTGTACCGCGATGCGCGTCACACGGATATGCAGATGCTGGGCCTGGAAGAGATTACCCAGCGCGCTTTCCCCGAGTGGTCCATGCGCTTTGTGCCGGTGGAGTCGGCAACGCAGCAGATCCTGCTGCGCAACGGCACCGGCCGGGAGTTCCAGCCCTACGCTCTGTCTTACGGCAGCGCGCTTGGTCTGATGCTGGACATGCAAGCGCTGGCGCAAGCTTGACTAACCTCCGTCTGCGCTTCTTGCTGTCCATCCTGTCCAGTGGCCAACAGCCCGTTGACGCCGCACGCCCCTGTCGTGGACAAACAGCCTGTCGCGGCGAGCATTCGATCCACACATTGACCCAGATCAAGCCTCAGCGCGGGGCCCTTGTTGCCCTGGCCAAGGCTTTGCTTCACGATGGCAACCATGCACGGATGCGAGCTTGCCTCAACCCTGCACTGCCCACCCGCACCACACCAGGAACCCATGCCATCCGACACGCCCACTGAAGCGACCACGCAAGCCTCTGTCGATCTTGGCCACGATCGCTCTGCGGCAAAAACATTGGTTTCTGACGGTTTGCCCACTTGGCCGGGCCGGGTGATCGCCGTGGGTGCCTCGGCCGGTGGGCTGGAAGCCCTGGAGGGCTTTTTCAACGGCCTGGGCGACTGCCCGGATGCTGCCTTCGTGGTGATCCAGCACCTGTCTCCAGACCACAAAAGCATGATGGAGCAGTTGCTCGCACGCCATACGCCCATGCCGGTGATGATGGCGGAAGACGGTTTGCTGCTGCAGGGTGGCAAGGTCTTTTTGCTGCCGCCGGCCCACACCATGAGCGTGGAGAAGGGGCGACTGCGACTGGCCTCCAAACCGAGCAAGGTGCTCACCCTGCCCATCGATCTGTTTTTCAGCAGCCTGGCACGCAGCTATGGGCCCGCCGCCATCGGCGTGGTGCTCTCGGGCACCGGGTCGGACGGTTCGCGCGGGAGCCTGGAGATCAACGAGGCCGGCGGTATCCTGATCGCGCAAGACCCCGAACAGGCCAAATTCGACGGCATGCCGCGCAGCGCCATCGGCACGGGGGTGATGGACTTCGTGCTGCCCATGCAGGACATCGGCCCCAAGATCAAGGCCCTGCTGCTTTCGCCTGTGCCTCAGGAAACGACCGCAGCACCCGCCATCAGCCATGACGACGGTGGCGCCATCTCCTCCATCCTGGCGCTGGTGCACAACGCCGGTGGGGTGGATTTCCGCGCCTACAAGCCCAATTCGCTGATCCGTCGCATCGAGCGGCGTATGCGGGTGCGCGATGCCGCCTCCTACGCCGCCTATGCCCGCTTTCTGGAAAGCGAGCGCGACGAGCTGGAACTGCTGCAACGCGAAATCCTGATCCCGGTGACGAGTTTCTTCCGCGATCCGGAGCATTTCGAGGCCCTGGCGGCACAGGTGGTGCTGCCCATCGTGCAAAACACCCCCGAGGGGCAGGAGATCCGGGTCTGGGTCGCCGCCTGCTCCACAGGCGAGGAGGCTTACTCCATCGCCATGCTCTTTCTGGAAGCCTTCGAGAAGACCAGGCGTTGGCCGAACCTGAAGGTGTTCGCCACCGACGTGAACCGGATCAACATCGAGACGGCTTCGGCGGGCATGTACCCGGAGTCGATCGCCAGCGAGGTGCCCCCCGAGCGGCTGGAGCGCTATTTCACGCGGCGCGACAACCAGTACGAGGTGCAGAAGAAACTGCGCGAGAAGATCATCTTCGCGCGCCACAACGTGATGGAGGATCCGCCCTTCACGCGTGTCAACCTGATCAGCTGCCGCAACATGCTGATCTATGTACAGGCGGCCGCCCAGTTGCAGATCCTGCGACGCTTCCAGTACGCCCTGGTGCCGGGCGGCACCCTCTTCCTGGGCTCCAGTGAGTCGCTGGGCGATGCAGCGGGCGATTTTGCGCCGCTGGCGGGACGGCAGAAGATCTACCGCGTGCTGCGCCGCAACGAATTGCCCATGGAATTCAGCAGCCGGCTGGTGGTGGGCCAGGAAGGCCGCAAAACCAGGGCACGCGCAAAAATTCGGCCAGCACTCCAGAGCCCGACACCGGATGAGACGGTGATCGACCAGGCCTACGAGTTGCTGATGCAGGCGCACGTGCCTCCGGCGGTGCTGATCTCGCCCGAACGCTCGGTGGTGCACATGATCGGCAACGCGCGTCGTTACCTGCAGTTGTCCGAAGGCCAGGTGACGCTGGAGATCGCCAAGCTGCTGCCTGAGAACATCTCGGCCATCGGCTCGGCGCTGTTGCACAAGGCCAGCCGGGAGCGCGTGGCCATCCAGTCCACCCCCGTGCGCATGTCCCTGGCGGAGGGCTCACAGGTCCAGATGACCCTGGGCGCCAGTCCCCTGCCCTGCCCCCCCGAGGTCCAGCCCTACCTGCTGCTGACCTTCGATGCGCACGCGCCGGCAGAACCGGCATCGCCCGAGGAAAGGTTGGACCTGGGCCGGGAAAACCAGGCCTACATCCAACTGCTGGAGCAGGAGCTGCTGGCCACCCGAGAAAGCCTGCAGGCCACCATCGAGGAGCTGGAGACCTCCAACGAGGAACTGCAGGCGACGAACGAGGAGCTCATGAGCTCCAACGAGGAACTGCAAAGCTCCAACGAGGAACTGCAGTCGGTCAACGAGGAGCTCTACACGGTCAATGCCGAACACCAGGAGAAAATCGAGATCCTGCACCGGCTCAACGCCGACATGGACAGCATGGCGCGTGCCGTGTCCATTGCCACGGTCTTCGTGGACCCGGCCATCCGCATCACCCGCTTCACGGCCGAAGCACGGCGCTACTTCCGGGTACAGGACAGCGATATCGGCCGCCCGCTGGACCATTTTGCCCACAACCTGACCTATCCGGACTTCATCAGCGAGATCCGCTCCACCATGGTCAGCGGCCAGATGACCGAGCGCGAGGTGCGCGCCAGCGACGGCGCCGCCTACCTGATCCGTATCCTGCCCTACACCGTGCGTGAGGGCGACGCCAGGGGGGCGGTGATCAGCGTGATCGATACCACCTCGCTGCACACCAGCAAGCGGCTGCAGGCGGTGCTGAACTCGCTGCCCGAACACATTGCCGAGATCGACGCCGAAGGCCGCATTACGCTGGTGAACCGCGCCTGGGAGACGTTTGCCGGGCGCAATGGCGACGGCACCTTGGGCGCCACAGGCCTGGGGGTGAACTACCTGGAGATCTGCCGGCGCTCGCAAGACCCCTATGCCCAGCGTGCCTTCCTGGGCCTGACCCGGGTACTCCACCGCGAGGAGGATTTTTTCTGCATGCAGTACCCCTGCCACTCGCCCACGGAAAAGCGCTGGTACCTGATGTACGCCGCCCCCATCGAGCAGGCCAGTGGCGGCGCCATCGTGAGCCATCTCAACATCACACCTTGGCTGCGCGAGCAGGAGGCAGCCGATGAGTAAGCAGCCCCCCATGGCTTCGCGTCCGGCCCCCCTGGGTTCTTCCGCCGAGGGCAGCATGGCCCTGCGCACCAAAGCACAGGCCTGGCTGCAGCAACGTGGGCGACTGCAAGTGGAGGAGCCCACCGCCCAGGACACCGAAGTGCGGGACCTGGAACGGCTACTGGAGGAGTTGCGGGTCTACCAGGCAGAACTGGAGGTGCAGAACGAGGAACTGCGCAGCGCGCAGGGCCGCACCGAGCAGCTGCTGCAACGCTTCTCTGTCCTGTTTCGCCACGCGCCCTCGTGCATGCTGCTGCTGGATCGCTTCGGCATCATCCTGGACGCCAACGACCGCGCCATCATGCGCTTCGGCCTGACCCACCACAAGGTAAGGCATCACCTGTTCTACCGCTCTGTGGCCGAGGGCAGCCGCCACAAGATCGAGAGCCTTCTGCTGCGTGTCAGCGACGATGCCCAGACGCTGGCCACCAAGCTGGCCAGCGATGTAGAAATGATCGACAGCAGTGGCCAGGTTCTGGTGGGCGATATCTCGATGCTGCGCCTGCCCGCTCCTGAAGTCGACATGGAGGGCGAGTACCTTTGTGTTTTCTCGGACCACACCGAGTTGAGCCGCTACGCACGTGAACTTAGGCTCAAGAACGACGACCTGAAGCTGTATGCCAAGGCCTTCGAGCAGGTCAGCGATGCGGTGATGGTGACCGACCTGGAAGGCACCATCCTCTCGGTCAACCGGGCCTTCAGCCGTATCACCGGCTACAGCGCGGCGCAGGTGCTGGGCCAGCACACACGCATGCTGGCCTCGGGCCACACCGACCCTGCCGTCTTCGAAGACCTGTGGACCCGGCTGCTTGAGACGGGTCACTGGGAGGGCGAGCTGAACAACCGGCGCCCCGATGGCATCTCCTATCCGGAATGGATCTCCATCGACGCCATGACAACCGACCAGGGCGAACCCTGGCGCTATGTGGCGATCTTTCATGACCTCACGCATACCCGCGCCCAGGAAGAAACGCTGCGTCGCCTGGCCCACGAAGATGCGCTCACCGGCCTGCCCAACCGGCACATCATGCTGACCCTGGTCAACCAGGCCTTCGACCGTGCGCGGCGCACTGGAACCAAGGTCGGCATCATGTTCCTGGACCTGGACAACTTCAAGAACATCAACGACAGCCTGGGCCATATGGCCGGCGACGCAACACTGGTGCAGATCGCCCGGCGTCTGCGCCTGCGTCTGCGCGAAACCGATACGCTGCTGCGCATCGGTGGCGATGAATTCCTGATCATCGCCGAGCATCTGCAAAGCGCTGCCGACGCCAGCCGGGTGGCGCAGTCCCTGCTCGATACCGCCTCGGGGCCGATCGAACTGGGTCCCGACCAACAATTGTTCATGACCTTCAGCATCGGCATCTGCCTGTACCCGGATGACGGCGACAAGCCTGAACAGCTGCTGCAGGAGGCCGATACCGCGATGTACCGCGCCAAGTCCATCGGGCGCAATTGCTACGAGTTCTACTCGCCGCAACTCATGGAGCGGGTGCAGGAAGAACTCAGCATCGCCACCGACATACGCTTTGCGCTGCGCCGACACGAGCTGTTCGTGGAGTTTCAGCCCCTGGTGCCCACCCGGCGCGACCTGCCCGTGGAACTGGAAGCCTTGGTGCGATGGCGCCATCCGGTCAAAGGCCTGCTTCAACCAAACAGTTTCATTGCCATCACCGAGCGCTCCGGGTTGATCCACGAGCTGTCCATGCAGGTTCTGGAAATGAGCTGCGCGGCCATGCGTCGATTGCTTGATGCCGGCACGGGCCTGGGCTCGGTCGCGGTGAATGTGTCTTTCCGGGATATCGATCTGCCAGATTTGCCGCAGCGCATCCAGCAACTACTGGATCGCCATCAGCTGACAGGTGGTAACCTGAAACTGGAGCTGACCGAAAGCGACATCATGCGCCATCCGCAGCAGAGTCGCGACACACTGGAGCGTATCCGCGCACTGGGAGTGCGTATTGCCGTGGATGACTTCGGAACCGGCTTTTCCTCGCTGGCCTACCTGCGCACGCTGCCGCTGGACACGCTCAAGATCGACCGGAGCTTCGTCAGCTCGCTGCTGACAGAGGACAACTCGAAGGCGATCGTGCGCATGATTGTGGGGCTCGCCCAGTCCTGCGGCTACAACCTGGTGGCCGAGGGTGTCGAAACGCAGGGGCAATCCGACGCGCTGCGCGAGCTGGGCGTGGAGTACCTGCAAGGCTGGCTGTATGCGCGCTCGGTGCCCGAGGCGCAGCTGCCCGGTTTGTTGGCCGCTCTGCCCAGGCTCGGCCAGGCCAGCATCGATCCGGACTGAGTCAGTGTGCCGGCCCCGCCAGCCTGCTGACAGGGCCAGGGCGAACGCATCCGCCCTGCAAACCACAGCCATCAGCGCAGCGCCTGGATGAACTCGGGCGCTGCCTGTAAGGCCTCGATCAGCACGCCTTGACTGGCCATCGGAAACGCTTCTTTCGAGCTCCAGTACAGGACACAAGTGTCGTGGTGCGCGACGCTCACCACCGCAAGCCACGCGCAGGCCAGATCAGCGTTCCTTGAGCCAAGTCAATGCGGGCAGCGAGCAAAGAGTGCGAGGATGATCCCAGCCCCGTCAAGTCTTGCAGGACGCGAAAAAGATCTTAGATGCAGTATCACTCTACAGAGCTAGCCCACGCCCGAGCCTTGCAGCTTGGGGGCTTACAGTTCAATTCGAAGAAGCTGCGATCGTATGACTGGCGCGCATCCTTCGGCCTCCATTGGCTGGTACTGATCGCCCTGCTGCTGCCGCTGCTGTTGGCTGGCTTGGGCTACAGCTGGTCACAGCACCAGTACATCGAACAGCAGGAGCGGCAACGCATGCGCACCATGCTGCGGGTGCTGGACGAGAACCTGACGCAGCAGTTGCAGGCGGCCAGCTCTGCACTGGACACCATCCAGAGCGATCTCGGCTACTTGATGGGACAGGCCTCCAGGCAAGAATTCCTGAACCGTCGGATGGAGGCGCTGACCAAAGCCCTGCCGGGAGTACGCACGATCCTTTTGCTGGACACCCAGGGGATTGCAATCGCCAGTGGTCGCCGCGAACTGATCGGGCGCGACTTCAGTGACAGAGACTATTTCAAGCGCGCCATGATGGCCGAAGAAACCGAGCGCGCCCTGCACCTATCCCCCCCCTTTCGGACGGTGCTTGGCGTCTATGCCATGAACCTCAGCAAGCTAGTGGTGAATGATGGCGGTCAGGTCGCCGGGGTGGTAGCTGCCACCATCGACCCCGATTTTTTCCGGACCCTCATGTCATCCGCCCGCTACGACGACGATGTCTGGGTCGCCCTGGCGCATGGCGAAGGGCAGCTCGTGATGACCAGCCCTGCGCGCCCGGACCTCGCCGGGTCGAACCTGGCCCAGCCGAACAGCATGTTCTCGCGCCACATCGCCGAGGCGGGGCCGATCAGTATCCTCAAGGGGCGGGTGATGACCACTGGGGAAAATCGCCTGGTGGCACAGCTGACGTTCCGGCCCGAAGGCTTGAACATGGATCGTTCGCTGGTGCTGGCGATCTCACGCAGCATCCCGGACCTCTACGCGGGCTGGTGGCGCGAAACAAGGCTGCTGGCGACCGCCTACCTGATCACCCTGGCACTGGCTGTGGCGATGATGTGGATGTTTCAACGGCGGCAGTGGGAACTCGCCGAGCAGCGCGAGAAGGACGAGACCTTGAACCGGTCGATCCAGGCTCAGGTGCAACTCGCGGCCACCGCCTTTGAGTCGCAGGAGAGCATCCTGATCACCGATGCGCGCCACAACATCCTGCGTGTGAACCAGGCCTTCGAACGGACGACAGGCGGTGGATCGGAATCAGTCATCGGTCGGTCCATCACCGCCTATTTCCACAGTCCGGCGCATGATCTCGCGGAACCGGCTTTCTGGGATCAGGTTACCCTCCAGGGCGGTTGGCACGGTGAAATGCAGGGGCCGGGACCAGCCGGTCAAACCATTCCCTACTGGGCGACGATCAGCGCGGTCAAGGACCACCGCGGTGATCTCAGCCACTTCGTCTGCCATTTCAATGACATCTCCGAGCGCAAGGCCGCGGAGGACAAGGTGCAGGCCCTGGCCAACTTCGACCCCCTGACCGGTCTTCCGAACCGACGCCTGCTGATGGACCGATTGCAGCATGCCCTGGACCTGTGCTTGCGCAAGGGATGGTTGGGTGCCCTGATGTTCATTGATCTTGACAATTTCAAGACACTGAACGACACGCGAGGCCACCACGAGGGCGACTTGCTGCTGGAGCAGGTGGCCCAGCGCCTGCGTCAGACCGTACGAACCGAGGACACCGTCGCCAGGCTCGGCGGCGACGAATTCGTGGTCATGCTGGAGGCGCTGGGAGGCGACATCCATGCGGCGTCGCTCCAGGCGAAGACGGTCGCCAACAAGATCATGACGGAGCTGAACCACGCGTACCAAATCAACGCCACGCCCCATCACAGCACACCCAGCATCGGGATCACGCTTTTTGGTGACGTGCCGGAATCCACCGGCGAACCACTCAAACGCGCGGACCTGGCCATGTACCAGGCCAAAGCCGCAGGGCGCAATTGCCTGCGCTTCTACGACGCGGAAACGCAGGCCGATCTGAACCGTCGCTCAGAGCTTGAGACCAGCCTGCGCGAGGCGATCTCCAAGGGGCAACTGTCGCTGCACTACCAGGCCCAGATCGGCGAAGGGGGACGCGTCATCGGCGCCGAGGTGCTGCTGCGCTGGCAGCGCGAGGCGGGCCAGTGGATCTCACCCGCTGAATTCATACCGGTTGCGGAAGAGACGGGCTTGATCGTCCCGATCGGCAACTGGGTCCTGCAGCAGGCCTGTCAACAGCTCACCCGCTGGCAGCAGACGGAGCGTTGGCGGAACCTGACCTTGTCCGTGAACGTCAGCGCCAGGCAGTTTCACCAGGAAAGCTTCGTCGATGATGTCTGCGAAGCCTTGCGATGGACCCAGGCCGATGCCAGCCGCCTCAAGCTGGAGGTCACGGAAAGCCTGCTCATTGCGAACGCGGAAGGCGTTGCCGCCAAGATGGCGGCGCTGAAAGACCTCGGTATCGGTTTCTCCCTGGATGACTTCGGCACTGGCTATTCGTCCCTCTCCTACCTGAAACGTCTCCCGCTGGATCAGCTCAAGATCGACCAGGGCTTCGTCAGGGACATCCTGGTCGACGCCAACGATGCGGCCATTGCCAAGATGATCACCGCGCTGGGAAACAGCATGGGGCTGATGGTGATCGCCGAGGGCGTGGAAACCGAGGAGCACCGCGCGCGGCTGTTCGAACTCGGATGCACGGCCTATCAAGGCTATCTGTTTTGCCGCCCCATGCCGATCGACAGATTCGAAGCTTTCCTGTTGGACGTCGTTGCAGCATGAGCGACCTTGGCAAGATTGACCACACGACTGCAGCGCGGCGTCGCCCCGACGCAAACACCCCCGGCACGAACGAACAGAGCGGCACGAATCCGTCCGTCCCGGCCGCGCAGAGATCCGCCTCATCCCCTTTCAAGAGACTGACCAGCTTTTGGGGAGCATCGCTGAAAATCCGAATGGCTGCCTACATGATGCTGGCCTTTCTCGCTGCCAGTATTGCTGTGGCTGTGCTGGCCAGCCACAGGATCCAGCGCGACATGCGCGAGCAGATCGAACGGCAGCAACATTCGCTGGCCAGCATGATCGCGCGGGGACTGAGCAGCCAATTCGACGAGCGGATTGCCACGCTGACGCAGCTTGCGCAGCAGGCAGCCACGATCACTCCTGATGGATCGCGCGCGCTGCGGTCCTGGCTGGACGGACAGGTGGCGGTTGCATCCTCTTTCAACCGGGGGGTCTTTGTCACGGACGCCAGCGGCGTGGCCGTGGCATCCTGGCCGCAGAGTGCCGGACGCCTAGGCCTGAACTACGGTGAACGGGACTATATGGTGGCAGCGCTGCGCGAAGGCCGGACGGCTGTGGGGCGGCCGGTGCTGGGACGCCCCCTGGGCAAGCCCGTGCTCCTGATCGCGGTGCCAGTACGCGGCAGTCGGGGGGAGATCCTGGGCGCCGTGGTGGGCGTGACCGATCTGGGTCGCCCCAGCTTCCTCGACGGCCTGCTGGAGACCGAAGTGCCGAATGCCATGCAGTACCACCTGGTCGATGGCCAACATCGCCTGTTCGTCGCAAGCACCGACAGGACCCGTGCGATGGAGAAGCTGCCCGATGGGAACATGCTCGGCGGATGGGGGGCCTTATTGGTGACGGGTGGCGCATCGACCGTGCTCTCCGACAAGGGCATCTCCACATACGCCACCTCCAGGCCCATACAGAGCGTGAACTGGCATCTGGTGCTGACCGTCCCTGCCAGCCAGGTACTGGAGCCGGTGCGGAATGCACAAGGGCATGTGCTGCAGGCCATCGGCGGCTTGATGCTGCTGGGTACCTTGCTGGTCCTCTGGGTCCTCCAGCGAGAGCTCAAGCCGCTGCAGATGGCGACGATGGCCCTGCGTTCGCAGTCGTCGGGCGAGGAAGCCGCGACGCGCCCCTTGCCGGTGACACAGCCTGACGAGATTGGCGCTCTGATCCAGGCTTTCAACGGACTCTTGCATCGAGTGGCCGAGCGGGAGGGCCTGCTGCGGATCAGTGATTCCGCCTTGCAATCGATCTCACAAGGCGTGCTGATCACCGGGGCGGATCAAAGAATTCAATCAGCGAACCCGAGTTTCGCCCACATCACAGGCTATTCCTTCGACGAAATTTCAGGTCGAAATTGCTCTTTCCTCCAGGGGCCTGACACCCGAAAGGAGACCGTGCAAGAGATTCGCGCCGCCTTGGCGAACGAGAAGACGTTCAGCGGAGAGATCCTGAACTACCGGAAAGATGGTCAGCCATTCTGGAACGAGCTGACCATCTCGCCCGTGCTGGACGCCGAGGGCCGGCTGACCCATTTTGTGGGTGTCACGCGTGATATCACCGCCCGCCGTCGGGCCGATGAGCTGCTGAGAATTTCCGCAGCCGCATTTGAGTCCCAGGAGGGAATCTTTGTCACCGATGTCAACATGAACATCCTTCGGGTGAATCAGTCCTTCACCCGCATCACCGGATATAGCGAGGAGGAGGCCGTCGGCCGCACGCCGAAGCTGCTCAGTTCAGGCCGGCACGATAGCACCTTCTACGCCTCCATGTGGGAAGCTATCAACCGGGACGGCACCTGGCAGGGCGAGATCTGGAACCGCCGCAAGAATGGCGAGCTGTTTCCAGAGTCGATCACCATCACCGCTGTCAGCGGCGCGGGTAGCGAAATCACCCACTATGTGGCGAACTTCATCGACGTGGGCGATCGAAAATCGGCCGAGGCCGCCATTAACACCTTGGCGTTCTACGACCCGCTGACCCGCCTACCCAACCGGCGGCTTCTGAGCGACCGGCTGCAACACGCCTTGCTCAAGAGTGCACGGCAATATCGCCAGGGGGCGCTGTTATTCATCGACCTGGACAACTTCAAGTCCCTCAATGACACCCGTGGGCACCACATGGGTGACGCCCTGCTGGAAATGGTGGCGCATCGTCTTGGGTCGGCGGTCCGCGATGACGACACCGTGGCCCGCCTGGGCGGAGATGAGTTTGTGGTTCTCATCGAAGGCCTGGACATCGACCCGCTGATCGCGACCCGGGAAGCGGACAAGGTCGGCACGAAGCTGATCGAGTCCTTTCAAACGCCATTTGTCCTTGACGGTACCGATTTCCACTGCACCGCCAGTATCGGCGTCACCTTGTTTGGCAACCGGATCGAAGCGGTTGATGAGCCATTGAAGCGCGCCGACATGGCAATGTATGAAGCCAAATCGGCGGGTCGAAATACCTTGCGTCATTTCGACCCCGGCATCCAGGCGGCGATCTCGGCCAGAGTCAGTCTGGAAGATCGCCTGAGACGCGCGGTGGGCGGCCCGGAATTTCACTTGTGCTTTCAACCCCTCGTCGCAGAGGATGCCAGGGTGGTGGGCGCCGAAGCTCTTCTGCGCTGGGTGGATCAGGTCAGTGGGCCCATCTCACCGGCGGAGTTCATTCCGCTCGCAGAGGAGAGCGGCTTGATTCTGAAACTCGGTCGCTGGGTACTGGATGACGCTTGCCGCACGCTCGCCGCGTGGGCAGAAAGCCCTGCGCTGTCGCAACTCACGTTGTCCGTCAACGTGAGTGTTCGACAGTTCCAGCACATCAGCTTTGTCGACGACGTCAGAAATGCGCTACAACGACATGGGGCAGATCCGAGTCGCCTCAAGCTGGAGATCACGGAGAGCGTCGTGGTAAACCGTCTCGAAGAGGTGATCTCCAAAATGAACGCACTAAGGTCAGACGGCGTGCGCTTCTCGCTCGACGATTTTGGTACGGGCTATTCTTCGCTCTCCTACCTGAAACGACTGCCGATAGAAGAGCTGAAAGTCGACCGCAGCTTTGTGCGAGACGTGCTTGTCGATAGCAACGATGCTGCGATTGCGGAAATGGTGCTTGCCATGGCTCGCACGCTGAAACTGCAAGTAGTGGCTGAGGGGGTCGAGACTGAAGCCCAGTGGCGATTCCTACAAACTAAAGGTTGCCAGTATTTCCAAGGATATCTATTCAGCCATCCTTTGAAACATCAAGAGTTTTTATCTTGGGTTCTGGGAAACCGAAAAGCAATGCCCGGCAGCCTTGGCAGTTGGATGCCCTGATTTGGCAAGTCCCCGACATCGCCCAACCGACACGACAGACCCACGCGACGCGTTACGTCGTCGCAAGTCGACCGAAAGCCTCCACCACCTCGGGTGGTGCCTGCACCAGCTCGATCAAAACGCCCTCACCGGCGATCGGAAACTCGTCGTTCGACTTGGGGTGCAGGAAACAGATGTCGTAGCCGGCTGCACCCTGGCGGATGCCGCCGGGTGCAAAACGCACGCCTTGTGCAGTGAGCCAGGCCACGGCCTTGGGCAGGTCGTCGATCCACAGCCCCACGTGGTTGAGCGGGGTGGTGTGTACGGCTGGCTTTTTTTCAGGGTCTAGCGGCTGCATCAGGTCGACCTCGACCTTGTAGGCCCCCTGCCCCATGGCGCAGATGTCCTCGTCGACGTTTTCGCGTTCGCTTATGAACGTGCCGGTGACCTGCAGGCCCAGCATGTCGACCCAGAGCGTGCGCAGCCGGGCCTTGTCGGGGCCGCCGATGGCGATCTGCTGGATACCCAGCACTTTGAAAGGCCTGGTCTGATTCATGACGCAACTTGCCTCACCGTTGGCCCTGAGCTTGTCGAAGGGCTCACACAAACAAGGGCTTCGACAGGCTCAGCCCGACCGGATGTCATAGGAACTCCACGATCGGCTGGTCCACCGTCAGGCTTTCACCCTTGGCGGCCAGCACCTTGGACACGACACCGTCGGCCGCAGCGAACAGCACGTTTTCCATCTTCATGGCCTCGATCACGGCCACGCGCTCGCCGGCCTGCACCTTCTGGCCGGGCTGCACCGCCACGTCCACCAGCAGGCCCGGCATGGGCGAGAGCACGTAACGGCTCATGTCCGGCGGCGCCTTGTGGGGCATGAGCCGGTGCAGCTCGGCCATGCGCGGCGAAATCACCAGCGCCTCGATCAGCGTGCCGTTGTGCTGCAGGCGCAGGGCCAGCGGGTTGCGGGCGGTGCCGCGTTCAACCTGGGTGGTGAAGGGCCGCCCATCCACCGTGCCGGCGATGATGATGTCGTTCAGGCGCGAGGTGCTGCGGATCTCGTAGTTCTTGCCACCCACGCGCACCCGGGCCTTGCCCGTCTCGCCGACAAACTCGTCGACATGCACGTGGGTATGCACGTGCTGGCCGTCGGCTCCCAGGGTGATGACCACGTAGTCCTTGCCGGCATCCACGGAATAACCCGGCAGCTGGCCGGAGATGGTGGTGGTGCGCTCGCGCGATTTGCGGCGCACGAAGGCGGCCAGCGCGACCAGGAAGTCGGGGTCGGCGTGCGGCACGTCCTCGGACGAAAAGCCCTTGCCGTAATGCTCGGCGATGAAACCGGTGTTGAAGTCACCCGCCACAAACTTCGGGTGCGCCAGCAGCGCGGCCTGGAAGGGGATGTTCGAGCTGATGCCGCGGATGACAAAGCCGTTGAGCGCCTCGCGCATCTTGGTGATCGCGTCCAGCCTGTCCTTGCCGTGCACGATGAGCTTGGCGATCATCGAGTCGTAGTACATGGGGATCTCGCCGCCGTCCTGCACACCGGTGTCCACGCGCACACCCCGCAAGCTCTTCGTGTCGGACTGCCACATGCTCTGCGCCGGCGGTGTGAAGCGCACCAGGCGGCCGGTGGAGGGCAGGAAGTTGCGGAACGGGTCTTCGGCATTGATGCGGCACTCGATGGCCCAGCCATTGCGTTTCACATCGGCCTGGGCCAGCGGCAGCTTCTCGCCCGCCGCCACACGAATCATGAGCTCCACCAAGTCCAGGCCGGTGATGCACTCGGTCACCGGGTGCTCCACCTGCAGACGGGTGTTCATTTCCAGGAAGTAGAAATCCTGGTCCTTGCCGACCACGAACTCCACCGTCCCCGCGCTCTGGTACTTCACGGCCTTGGCCAGGGCCACGGCCTGCTCGCCCATGGCCTTGCGGGTGGCATCGCTGATGAAAGGGGACGGCGCCTCCTCGATCACCTTCTGGTGGCGGCGCTGGATGGAGCACTCGCGCTCGTTCAGGTAGATCACATTGCCGTGGCTGTCACCCAGCACCTGGATCTCGATGTGGCGCGGCTCCTGCACGAACTTCTCGATGAAGATGCGGTCGTCACCAAAGCTGTTGCGCGCCTCGTTGCTGCAGCTGGTGAAACCTTCCAGCGCTTCCTTGTCGTTGAAGGCCACGCGCAGGCCCTTGCCGCCGCCGCCGGCCGAGGCCTTGATCATCACCGGGTAACCGATACCCCTGGCAATCTCCACCGCACGCTCGGCCGACTCGATAGCCTCGTTCCAGCCCGGAATGCAGTTGACCTTGGCCGCGCCTGCCAGCTTCTTGGAGGCAATCTTGTCGCCCATGGCGGCAATGGAATAGTGCTTGGGGCCGATGAAGACCAGGCCCTCCTCCTCCACGCGTTTGGCGAAGTCCTCGTTCTCGGACAGGAAACCGTAACCCGGGTGGATGGCCTGGGCGCCGGTCTGTTTGGCTGCGGCGATGATCTTGTCGGCCACCAGATAGGACTCGCGGCTCGGCGCCGGGCCCAGCAGCACGGACTCGTCGGCCAGCAGCACGTGACGCGCATCGCGGTCGGCTTCGGAATACACCGCCACGGTGGCGATGCCCATCTTCTTGGCGGTGGCGATCACTCTGCATGCAATCTCGCCGCGGTTCGCAATCAGAATTTTCTTGAACATTTTCTTTTCCTTATTTCAACCGTTCGGGCTGAGCCTGTCGAAGCCCAGCACTGACCAGCCAACTTGTGCAAGAGCCCTTCGACAAGCTCAGGGCGAACAGAAGGGAGGGAGTCACAAGGGAATATTGCCGTGCTTGCGCCACGGGTTCTCCAGCTTCTTGTCCTTGAGCATCACCAGCGAGCGGCAGATGCGCTTGCGCGTTTCGTGCGGCAGGATCACGTCGTCGATGTAACCACGGGCGCCGGCCACGAAGGGGTTGGCGAAACGGGCCTTGTACTCGGCCTCCTTGGCGGCCAGTTTGGCCGGGTCGCCCTTGTCCTCGCGGAAGATGATTTCCACCGCGCCCTTGGCGCCCATCACCGCGATCTCGGCATTGGGCCAGGCAAAGTTGACGTCACCACGCAAGTGCTTGGAAGCCATCACGTCGTAGGCGCCGCCGTAGGCCTTGCGCGTGATCACGGTGATCTTGGGCACCGTGCACTCGGCGTAGGCGTAAAGCAGCTTGGCGCCGTGTTTGATGATGCCGCCGTACTCTTGAGAAGTGCCGGGCATGAAGCCGGGCACGTCGACAAAGGTCACCACCGGAATGTTGAAGGCGTCACAGAAGCGCACGAAACGCGCCGCCTTGATGCTGCTCTTGATGTCCAGGCAGCCGGCCAGCACCAGCGGCTGGTTGGCCACGATGCCCACGGTCTGGCCGTCCATGCGGGCGAAGCCGATCAGGATGTTCTTGGCGTATTCGGGCTGGATCTCGAAGAAGTCACCGTCGTCCACGGTCTTGACGATGAGCTCCTTCATGTCATAGGGCTTGTTCGGGTTGTCCGGCACCAGGGTGTCCAGGCTCAGCTCCATGCGGTCAATCGGGTCACCGCTCTTGCGCACCGGAGCCTTCTCACGGTTGTTCAGCGGCAGGTAGTTGTAGAGCCGGCGCAGCATGAGCAGGGCCTCGACGTCGTTCTCGAAGGCCAGGTCAGCCACGCCGCTCTTGGTGGTGTGGGTGATGGCGCCGCCCAGTTCCTCGGCCGTGACCTCCTCGTGCGTCACGGTCTTCACCACCTCGGGGCCGGTGACGAACATGTAGGACGAATCCTTCACCATGAAGATGAAATCGGTGATGGCCGGGCTGTAGACGGCACCGCCGGCGCTGGGCCCCATGATCATGCTGATCTGCGGAATCACGCCAGAAGCGCAGACATTGCGCTGGAACACCTCGGCGTAACCGCCCAGGGACGCCACGCCCTCCTGGATGCGGGCGCCGCCCGAGTCGTTGAGGCCGATCACCGGTGCGCCCACCTTCATGGCCTGGTCCATGATCTTGCAGATCTTCTCGGCGTGCGGCTCGGAGAGCGAACCGCCAAAGACGGTGAAGTCCTGGCTGTAGACGAAGACCAGGCGGCCGTTGATCATGCCGTAGCCGGTGACCACGCCGTCGCCCGGCACCTTCTGCTCCTCCATGCCGAAGTCCACGCAGCGGTGCTCGACGAACATGTCCCACTCTTCGAAGGTGCCCTCATCGAGCAGCACTTCGATGCGTTCACGCGCCGTCAGCTTGCCCTTGGCATGCTGCGCCGCGATGCGTTTCTCACCGCCGCCCAGCCGGGCTGCGGCGCGTTTCTGCTCCAGTTGTTCCAAGATGTCGTGCATGGTTCGTCCTTCTTTGACTTGATCGTTCAGGTTTTTTGTTCGTAAGCGTGCAGCAGCTGGCGCGCCGCAGTGGAGGCCGCCAGTTTGCCCGCAATGACGTCGCGGCTCAATGCGGGCAGCTGGCTGCGCACCTCGGGGTGGGCGCGAAACGCCTGCTTCAGACCGGCTTCGATGCGCTCCCACATCCAGGCCTGCGCCTGAGCCTGGCGCCGCGCCTCCAGCTTGCCGCTGGCAGTTTGCAGGGATCTGAATTGGGTCACGGCGGCCCAGAAGCTGTCCACACCCTGGCCCAGCAGGGCACTGAGCTGGACCACCCTGGGGTGCCAGATCTTTTCGTCGTGGTGGGCGTGCTCGGGATTCCCGTGCTGGCCCAGCAAACGCAGACTCGAAGTAATTTGCGCCTGCGCGCGCGTGGCGGCCGCGGCGTCGATGTCGGCCTTGTTGATCACCACCAGATCGGCCAATTCCATCACGCCCTTCTTGATCGCCTGCAGATCGTCGCCGGCATTGGGCAATTGCATCAGGCAGAACATGTCGCTCATGCTGGCTACGGCGGTCTCGCTCTGGCCCACGCCCACGGTCTCCACGATCACGATGTCGTAACCGGCCGCTTCGCAGACCAGCATGGCCTCGCGCGTCTTCTCGGCCACGCCGCCCAGCGTGCCGCTGCTCGGGCTGGGCCGGATATAGGCCTGCTCGTGCACAGAGAGTTTCTCCATGCGCGTCTTGTCGCCCAGGATGGAGCCACCGGACACGCTGGAGGACGGGTCCACGGCCAGCACCGCCACGCGATGCCCATGGCCGATGAGGTAGAGCCCCAGCGCCTCGATGAAGGTGGACTTGCCCACGCCGGGCACACCGCTGATACCGAGGCGAAACGCGCCGCCGGTGTGCGGCAGCAGCGCCGTGAGCAGCTCGTCACCCTGGGCGCGGTGGTCGGCCCGGGTGGACTCCAGCAGCGTGATGGCCTTGGCCATGGCGCGGCGCTGCTGGGCGGGTGTACCCTGCAGGATGCCGTCGAGCAGCGGAGGATGGCTCACAACGCCCCCCTGTCGGCTTGCACACCTATCCGTTTGCCCTGAGCTTGTCGAAGGGCTTGCGGGGCTTCGACAAGCTCAGCCTGAACGACAGTTTTTTGATTCGCAGCAACGATCTTCTTGGACCTCGCCAGTTCCTGTATACGATTCCAATCACCTGCAATCAACGCTTCCTTCTTCGCCCGTGTCCAACCCTTGATCTGCTGCTCGAACGCGATGGCGCCCTCACGGGCCTCAAACTCGCCTTGCCAGACCAGTTCAAGAGGCTTGCGAGCCGACGTGTAGCCGATCAGGCCGTCGTGGTGTTGCATCATGCGTGCGTCAAGATCGTCTGTGTGACCGGCATAGTAGCTGCCATCGCCGCAGCGCAGGATGTAGACATGGAAGGGCTTCACAAGCAGGTGGCCTCAAGGCTTCGACAAGGCCTGTCCTGAGCTCGTCGAAGGGCTCAGCCCGAACGGGTGTGAGTTCAAGCCTTCGTCGCTTTCTTGATCTGCTCCAGCACATCCTTGGCGCTGGCCGGGATCGGGGTGCCGGGGCCGTAGATGCCCTTGACGCCCGCCTCGTAGAGGAAGTCGTAGTCCTGGCGCGGAATAACCCCGCCGACGAAGACGATGATGTCGTCCGCGCCCTGCTTCTTGAGCTCGGCGATGATGGCCGGCACCAGGGTCTTGTGGCCGGCAGCCAGGGTCGAGACACCAACGGCGTGCACATCGTTTTCGATGGCCTGGCGCGCGCACTCCTCGGGGGTCTGGAACAGCGGCCCCATGTCCACGTCGAAGCCCAGGTCGGCAAAGGCCGTGGCCACCACCTTGGCGCCGCGGTCGTGGCCGTCCTGGCCGAGTTTGGAGATCATCACACGCGGGCGACGGCCATGTTGCTCGCCGAACGCGGCAATTTCTTTTTTGAGGGTTTCCCAGCCCTCGGCCGAGTCGTAGGCAGCTGCGTACACACCGGTCACCTTTTGCGTATCGGCGCGATGGCGCCCGTAAACCTTCTCCAGCGCATCACTGACCTCGCCCACCGTGGCGCGCAGGCGGATGGCCCGGATGCTCAGGTCGAGCAGGTTACCACTGCCGGACTCGGCCGCCGCGGTCAGCGCATCCAGCGCGGCCTGCACCGCTTTACCGTCCCGTTTGGCCCTGATCTCCTTCAGGCGCGCGATCTGGCCGTCGCGCACCATGACGTTGTCGACCTCGAGGATGTCGATAGCGTCTTCCTTCTTGAGCTTGTACTTGTTGACGCCGACGATCACGTCCTTGCCCGAGTCGATGCGCGCCTGTTTCTCGGCGGCGGCGGCCTCGATCTTGAGCTTGGCCCAGCCGGAGTCCACGGCCTTGGTCATGCCGCCCATGGCGTCGACCTCTTCAATGATGGTCCAGGCGGCATCGGCCATGTCCTGGGTGAGCTTTTCCATCATGTAGCTGCCGGCCCAGGGGTCGATCACGTTGGTGATGTGGGTCTCTTCCTGGATGATGAGCTGGGTGTTGCGTGCAATGCGCGAGCTGAACTCGGTGGGCAGGGCAATGGCCTCGTCAAAGCTGTTGGTGTGCAGGCTCTGCGTGCCGCCGAATACGGCCGCCATGGCCTCGATGGTGGTGCGCACCACGTTGTTGTAGGGGTCCTGCTCGGTCAGGCTCCACCCCGAGGTCTGGCTGTGCGTGCGCAGCATCAGGCTCTTCGGTGCCTTGGCGTTGAAGCCTTTCATGATGCGGCACCAGAGCAGGCGGGCGGCGCGCATCTTGGCGATCTCCAGGTAGAAGTTCATGCCGACCGCCCAGAAAAAGGACAGGCGGCCCGCGAAGTCGTCCACGTCCATGCCCTTGGCGATCGCCGTCTTCACATACTCCTTGCCGTCGGCCAGGGTGAAGGCCAGTTCCAGCGCCTGGTTGGCGCCCGCCTCCTGCATGTGGTAACCCGAGATCGAGATCGAGTTGAACTTCGGCATGTGCTTGGCCGTGTACTCGATGATGTCGCCGATGATGCGCATGCTCGGCTCGGGCGGGTAGATGTAGGTGTTGCGGACCATGAACTCCTTGAGGATGTCGTTCTGGATGGTCCCGCTCAATTTGTCCTGCGACACGCCCTGCTCTTCCGCCGCCACAACATAACCGGCCAGCACCGGCAGCACGGCACCGTTCATGGTCATGGAGACGCTCACCTTGTCCAGCGGGATCTCGCTGAACAGGATCTTCATGTCCTCCACCGAGTCGATGGCCACGCCGGCCTTGCCCACGTCACCCGTCACTCGCGGGTGGTCGCTGTCGTAACCCCGGTGGGTGGCCAGGTCAAAGGCCACACTCACGCCCTGACCGCCGGCGGCGAGCGCCTTGCGGTAGAAGGCGTTGGACTCCTCGGCGGTGGAGAAACCCGCGTACTGGCGGATGGTCCACGGGCGCACGGCGTACATGGTGGCCTGCGGACCGCGCAGATAGGGCTCGAAACCCGGCAGCGTGTTGGCGTGCGGCAGGTCCTGGGTGTCGGCCGCGGTGTACAGCGGCTTGACCGTGATGCCGTCGGGCGTGAGCCAGTTCAGGGCCTCCACATCGCCACCGGGAGCGGACTTGGCGGCGGCCTGGTGCCAGGCCTCGAGGCTGGCGTTTGCAAATTCGGTTTTTTTCTGGCTCATGACAAAGCGGCGGCCCCGGGAGGCCCTTTATTTTGTTGCGCGGAGTTTACATCATTCATAATTATTGATGCAAAATATCGCTTCCACCTACAATCCCGCCCATGTCTGCCGTTTCCCTCTCCCCCCGCGCGCTCTACGAAGAAGTGGCCGAGCTGTTGCGCCAGCGGATTTTCAGCCGCGAGCTGGAGCCGGGCAGCTGGATCGACGAGCTGAAGATTGCCGAAGACTACGGCATCAGCCGCACCCCCCTGCGCGAGGCGCTCAAGGTCCTGGCCGCCGAGGGCCTGGTGACCATGAAGGTGCGCCGCGGCGCCTACGTCACCGAGGTCAATGAAAAAGACCTGGTCGACATCTACCACCTGCTGGGCCTGCTGGAGTCGGACGCCAGCGGCGTGGTGGCCCGGCACGCCACGGACGAGCAGTTGCGCGAACTGCAGAGCCTGCACGACTCGCTGGAGGCCAGCACCCAGGACCGGGATCGTTTCTTCGAGCTCAACGAACGCTTCCACATGCGCCTGCTGGAAATCGCCGACAACCGCTGGCGCAACCAGATGGTGGCCGACCTGCGCAAGGTCATGAAGCTCAACCGGCACCACTCGCTGCTGAAATCCGGTCGCATCGCCGAATCGCTGGCCGAACACCGCGCGGTCATGACTGCGCTGCAGGCACGCGATGCGGCCGCCGCTACGCAAAAGATGCTGGAGCACTTCCGCAACGGGCTGGAAGCGGCAACCTGAGACTTTTGCACTGGCCGCCCGGCCTGAATTGCCCTATCCTGAGTTCATGGCTCCAACGCCCGGCGATACCTTTGCACCCGGCATCCAGCAGACCCTGCTGGAGTACGAGGCCATTCTGGAAAACGCCTCGGTCGGTATCGTGTTCACGCGTGACCGCAAGGTCCTGCACTGCAACCCGCGCGCCTCCCAGATCTATGGCTGGCCCCAAGGTGAACTGGTCGGCCAGCCGGGTTCCGTCTTTTATGCCAGCCAGCAAGCCTACGAGGCCATGGGCCAGCAGGCCGGCCCCCTGCTGGCGCGCGGCGAACTGCTGGACGTGGAACAGCCCATGTGCCGCAAGGACGGCAGTGAGGTCCACTGCCATCTGCGGGCCAAGGCGATCAACCCGGCCAACACGGCCGAAGGCACGATCTGGATCATCGAGGACATCAGCGCACGCAAGCGTGAGCAGGCCCATCTGGACGAACTGCTGCAGCGCCAGCAGGCCATCCTGGAAAACGCCTCGGTGGGCATCCTCTTCACGCGAAACGGCCAGATCGTGCATTGCAACCCGCGCATGGAAGCCATCTACGGCTGGGCCCCGGGCAGCCTGATCGGCGAGTACGCACGGGCCTTTTTTGCCGATGACGAGGACTACCGGGCCTTTGGCGCAGCCGTGGGCCCCATGCTCGCGCGCGGCGAACTGGTCGACATCGCCTGGCGCCACGCCCGCCGCAACGACGGTGTCCTGATCTGGAGCCGGCACCTGGCCAAGGCCATTCCCAACCAGGACGGCAGCCAGGGCGCGATCTGGATCAGCGAGGACATCAGCGCGCAGAAGGCTGCGCAGCGGGCGCTGGCCGAGGCTCGCGAGGAGCTCGAGCGCCGGGTCGAGGAGCGTACCCGCGAACTGGCCCGGATGAACGCGCAGCTCCAGCACGAGATTGCCGAGCGCGTCGCCGCCGAGCAGCACCTGCGCACCGAGGAGGCGCGCTTTCGCGACCTTTCGGAGCTTTCCTCCGACTGGTTCTGGGAAATGGATGAGAAATTGCGCTTCACCGAAATGTCAGGCGGCCTGATGCCCACCCGGCTCAATCCGCGCAGCACCCTGGGCAAGCTGCGCTGGGAATTGCCCATCGTCGGCGTCACCCCCGAGCAATGGGCTGAACATCGTCGCCTGCTGGAAGCGCGCCTGCCTTTCAAGGATTTCAGTTACCAGATGCAGACCCAGCCCGGAGAGCTCCACTGGTTCGCGATCAACGGCAAACCGGTGTTCGAGGACGGTGTCTTCAAGGGCTACCGCGGCACCGGCTCGGACATCACCCAGCGCAAGCTGGCCGAGCAGAAGGTCGAGTTCCTGGCCTACCACGATCCGCTCACCGGCCTGCCGAACCGGCTGCTGCTCGAAGACCGCTTGCAGCAGGCCATCACCCAGGCCGAGCGCAGCCGCAGCGGCCTGGCCCTGGTCTTCCTGGACCTGGACAACTTCAAGAAGATCAACGACTCGCTGGGCCACGCCACCGGCGATGCGCTGCTCAAGGAAGTCGCGGCACGGCTCAAGCATTGCGTGCGCGACAGCGACACCATCAGCCGCCAGGGCGGCGACGAGTTCGTGCTCATCCTGAGCGAGCAGCACGGCACCGAGAGCTGCCTGCCGGTGCTGGCCAAGATCATGGAGACACTGCAGGAGCCCTTCTTTTCCGAAGGCAACGAGCTCTCCACCTCGGCCTCGATCGGCGTGGCGCTGTATCCGCAGGACGGGCCCGACTTCGACATCCTGCGCAAGAAGGCCGACATGGCCATGTACCGCGCCAAGGAGGCCGGCCGCAACACCTACCGCTTCTTCGACGAAGCCATGGACGAGGAAGCAGTGGAGCACCTGCTGATGCGCAGCGGCCTGCGCCGCGCGCTGGAGCGCGGTGAGTTCGTGCTGCACTACCAGCCGCAGATTGAGCTGCGCAGCGGCCGCGTCATCGGTGTCGAAGCCCTGCTGCGCTGGGAGCACCCGGAATTCGGCCTGGTCCATCCCGCCCGTTTCGTGCCGGTGGCCGAGGACAGCGGTCTGATCGTGCCCATCGGCGACTGGGTGATCCAGGAAGCCTGCCGCCAGGCCCGGGCCTGGCAAAGCGCGGGCTTGCCCACCCTGATGATGGCGGTCAACCTCTCGGCCGTGCAGTTCCAGCGCGGCGGCATCGAGGACACCGTGGTGCAGGCGCTGACCGACACGGGCCTGGACCCGTCACGGCTGGAGCTGGAGCTGACCGAATCCATCCTGATCCAGGACGTCGAGCAGGTCATGGCCACGGTCCGCCGCCTCAAGCAGCTGGGCGTGAAGCTGGCCATTGACGACTTCGGTACCGGTTACTCCAGCCTGTCCTACCTGAAGCGCTTCGACATCGACAAGCTCAAGATCGACCAGAGTTTCATCCGCGACCTGGCCAGCGATCCGGAGGATGCGGCCATCGTGCGCGCCATCATCCAGATGGCGCACAGCCTGGACCTGCTCACCATCGCCGAGGGCGTGGAAACACCGGAACTGCTGCACCAGTTGCTGAGCTTCGGCTGCGACGAAGCCCAGGGTTACCACTTCGCCCGCCCCATGCCGGCTGCGGAATTTGAGAGTTACATGGGCAGCCGCAAGAACGGCCTGCAATGAGCCCGCCGCGGCACGGCGGGCCAGCGGGCGCGACGCGGTTCAGGCGCTGGCACCCTGGTGCGCCAGCGCCATCACCTCGCGCGGATCGCGCGGTTTGAGCTTGTGGTCGCTCCAAACCTGGCGCCAGCGCCGCGCCCCGGGCAGGCCGTGGCGCAAACCCAGCATGTGGCGCGCAATCGCGTACCAGGGGCAGCCATCCTCGGCCGCGGCGCGCAGCATGTAGGCCACCATCTGCTGCTCCACCGTCTCGCGCGTGAGCGTCGAGGGTTCGGCGCCAAAGTACCGCGCATCCCAGGAGGCCAGCCACCAGGGGTTGTGATAGGCCTCACGGCCGATCATCGCGCCGTCGAGCAGGCGCAATTCGCGTGACACCTGTTCGTCCGTGGTCAGGCCGCCGTTGATGACGATGGCCAGCTGCGGAAAATCGTGCTTGAGCCGGTGGACCAGCTCGTAGCGCAGCGGCGGGATCTCGCGGTTTTCCTTAGGGCTCAGACCCTGCAGCCAGGCATTGCGTGCGTGCACGATGAAGGTGGCGCAACCGGCCTCGGCCACGGTGCCGACGAAGTCGCGCACGAAGTCGTAGCTTTCGGTCCGGTCGATGCCGATGCGGTGTTTCACCGTGACAGGCACGGACACGGCGTCCACCATGGCCTTGACGCCTTCGGCCACCAGCTTGGGCTCGGCCATCAGGCAGGCGCCGAAGGCCCCGCGCTGCACGCGCTCGCTGGGGCAGCCGCAGTTCAGGTTGATCTCGTCGTAACCCCACTGCTCGCCCAGCTTCGCGCAGCGGGCCAGGTCGGCCGGATCGCTGCCACCCAGCTGCAGGGCCACAGGGTGTTCCTCGGTATTGAAGCGCAGGTGGCGCGTCACATCGCCATGCAGCAGCGCACCGGTGGTGATCATCTCGGTGTAGAGCCGCGCGTGACGGCTCAGCAGGCGGTGGAAATAACGGCAGTGGCGGTCGGTCCAGTCGATCATGGGCGCGACCGACAGGCGCCAGGGCCCGGGGGCGGCAGACTGGGGGGTGGACATGCGCCAATTATCTCAGGCGACACGACGCCCACCGTTAAAATGGCGGGTTACCCTTTTCAGCCCACCTCGTTTCCCCGCCTGTCACACGCCCCGTCATGAGCACCACCGATACCCAGACCGAATTCGAACGCGAGATCGCCGGCTTCATCGTCACCGCCCTGAACCTGGACGTCAGCCCCGAACAGATCGCGCCCCTGGACCCGCTCTATGGCGACGGCCTGGGCCTGGACTCGATCGACGTGCTGGAGATCGCCCTGGCCGTTTCCAAGCAGTACGGCTTCCAGATGCGTTCGGACGACCCGGACAACGCCCAGATCTTCAGCTCCCTGCGCAGCCTGGCCGCGCACATCGCCTCCCACCGCGTCTGAAGACCGGCGGCACGCCCTCGCCATGAAGATCGGGCTGTGGCTCAAGCTGGTAGGGGCAGCCCTGGTGGTGCTGGGTTACCCGCTGGGCATGCACTGGCTGCTCACCGCCTCGACTTGGTCGCATGAGGCCCTGGCCTGGTTCAGCCTGCTACAGAACGTGGGTATGCAACTGTTGCTGGCACTTTTCTTCGGCCAGACGCTGCGCCCGGGACATGAGCCCCTGATCGCGCGTTTTGCGCGCCGCATCCACGGCGCCGACTACACCCCGCGCATCGCCCGTTACGCGCGCCAGGCCACCTGGGCCTGGACCCTGTTCTTCGTGGCCATGGTCCTGGTCCCCATCCTGCTCTTCGCCTGGACCCCGATCCAGACTTTCTCCTTTTTTGTCAACGTGCTCTCGCTGCCCCTGCTGGGCGGGATGTTCGTGGCCGAGTACGCGGCACGCCGCTGGTGCCTGCGCGGCATCCCGCACGTGCCACTCTCGCGCAGCTTCACCCTCTACCGCGAGGAGCGCAGCGCAGCCGACGCCCGCCCCGCGTCCAAACCCTGAACCCTGCCATGCCCGCCCTGATCTCGCACCGCTCGCCCCAGGCCCTGATGGCCTGGACCAATGGCCGTGGCATCACCGCACGGGACTACCTGGCGGCCGTGCGCCATATGGCGGCTCTGCTGCCCCCCGGCGCACCGGTGATCAACCTGTGCAGCCGACGGCACCACTTCGCCGTGATCCTGGGCGCCGCCCTGCTGCGCGGCGTGCCGCTGCTGCTGCCCTCCACGCGCACGCCCGAGATGCTGCAGCGCCTGGGCCAGCGTTACCCCGGCCTGCACGCCGTGGTGGACAACCCCGGCGACAGCGGCGGCCTGCCGCAGATCGTCTACGAACGTGGCCCCATCCCTGCCGCCGACGCACCCTACGAAGTACCCGACATCGCCGGGAATCAGATCGCGGCCTACGTTTTCACCTCGGGATCCACCGGCGAGCCCGTGCCGCACGCCAAGCACTGGGGGCCGCTGGTGCAGAACGCCCAGGGCGCCGGGCGCCGGGTGCGCGAATGGCTGGGCAAGGATGCACCCTTCACGGTCACCGGCACCGTGCCGCCCCAGCACATGTACGGCTTCGAGTCCACGGTGCTGCTGCCCCTGCTCAACGCGGGCGTGATCGACGCCAGCCATCCTTTCTACCCCGCCGACATTGCCGCCGCGCTGCAGGACACCCCCACTCCGCGGGTGCTGGTCAGCACGCCCTTCCATCTGCGCACCCTGGTCGAATCACAGCTCACCGTGCCACCGCTGTCGTTACTGCTGTGCGCCACCGCGCCGCTGGCGCCGCAGCTGGCACGCGAGGCGGAGGCCAGGCTGGGCGCGCCCCTGCTGGAGATCTACGGCAGTACCGAAACCGGCCAGATCGCCGCGCGCCGTTGCGCTGCCGGCGATCTGTGGCAGGCCTTCGACGGCATCGAAGTACAGGCCGAGCCCGCTGTGGATGGCGAGCCGCGTTTCAGCGCGCACGGCGGCCATGTGGAAGGTGTGGTGCTGCTGAGCGACGTGCTGGAACTGCAGTCCCCCACCCGCTTCGCCCTGCTGGGCCGCCACGCCGATATGGTCAACATTGCCGGCAAGCGCACCTCGCTGGCCTACCTGAACCACCAGCTGTGCAGCATCCCGGGCGTGGTGGACGCCGCGCTTTACTGGCCGCAGGACGCGACCCAGGACGCGCAGGGCCGCATCCAGCGCCCGGTGGCCTTTGTGGTGGCGCCCACCCTGGACGAAGCCGCCCTGCAGCACGCCATGCGCGAGCGCATCGACCCGGCTTTCCTGCCACGCCCCATCCATTTCCTGCCGGCCCTGCCACGCAATGCCACCGGCAAGCTGCCGCAGCAGGTGCTGGCCGGCCTGGCCACGCAGGTGGCCCAGGCCCGCAGCGCCCAGCGGTCCCACGCCACCGGCGCCGAGCCTCCCAACCGCTGGCAACGCCCGCCCTTCGTGCAGGCTACGCTGGGCCTGCATGCCCTGGCCGGGGTGGGCTTGCTCACGCCGGCCTGGCCCTGGAGCCTGGGCGCCCTGGCCGCCAACCACGCACTCATCGCGGCCACCGGCCTGTGGCCGCGCAGCAACTGGCTGGGCGCCAACCTGACCCATCTGTCGCGCCAGCGCCCGGAAGTCGCGATCACCATCGACGATGGCCCCGACCCGCAGGTCACACCGGCCGTGCTGGACCTGCTGGACGAACTGCAGGCCCAGGCCACCTTCTTCTGCATCGGCGACCACGTGCAGCGGCACCCGGCCCTGGCGCGCGAGATCGTGCGCCGCGGCCACGCCCTGGGCAACCACAGCCAGCATCACCGGCACCACTTTTCCCTCATGGGGCCGACCCAGCTGCGCCGTGAGATCAGCGCCGCACAAGCCACGCTGGAAGACATCACCGGCTGCCGCCCGCGCTTCTTCCGCGCCCCGGCCGGCCTGCGCAACATCTTCCTCGACCCGGTATTGCACGAGCTGGGCCTGCAACTGGCCAGCTGGACACGGCGCGGCTTTGACACCCGCACCGGTGATGCCGACCTGGTGCTGCGCCGCCTCACCCACCAGCTCGGTGCTGGCGACATCCTGCTGCTGCACGACCACCACGCTGCGCTCAGCCCGACGGGCCGGCCCGTGCTGCTGGAGGTGCTGCCGCCGCTGCTGGCTGCCATCCGCGCACAAGGTCTAAAGCCGGTGCGGCTGGACGCCGTATCGCACTGAGGCGCGCCTTAAAATGCGCCACCCTGCCGCCTGAACCCTGCTACGAGATGACTTCCCCTTTCCTGCCGTCCGAACTGCTCGACCAGGCCACGGCGCCCTACCGCCCCCTGGGGCCCTTCCCCTGGCATTTCGCCCGCGGCAAGCTCAGCGGTGATCCGGCCTTTGCCGGGCTGTTGCAGCGCGGCCTGATTCCTGCCCACGCACGCCTGCTCGACATCGGCTGCGGCCAGGGCCTGCTGGCGTCGCTGCTGGGCAGCCTCACAGGCCAGTCGGCGGCCGAACGCGCCTGGCCCGCCCACTGGGCCACGGCGCCCCAGGGTGTGCAGGTGCACGGCATCGAGCTGATGCCGCGCGACGTGGAACGCGCCCGCACGGCGCTGGCGCACCTGGGTGAACGCGTGCGCTTCACGCTGGGCAATATGTGCACGGCGGATTTCGGCCAGGCCGATGTGGCGGTGATCCTCGACGTGCTGCACTACGTCGACTACGCAGCCCAGGAAGACGTGCTGCGCCGTGTGCGGGCCGCCCTGGCGCCCGGCGGCACGCTGCTGCTGCGGGTGGGGGACGCCTCGGCCGGCCTGCCCTTCCGCATCAGCAACTGGGTCGACGCCGTGGTCACCTTCGTCCGTGGCCACCGGCTCACGCGCCTGTACTGCCGGCCGCTGGGTGAATGGCAGGCCCTGCTGGTCCAGCTGGGGTTCCGCGTGGAGTCCATCCCCATGCACCAGGGCACGCCCTTCGCCAACATCCTGCTCGTGGCCCGGCTGGCGCCGCCCGCGGGCGTTGCGGAAAGCCACTGAATGGCCACCCTGCCCCTGCCGGTGGCCGCTGACCACCCGGCCTACGCCGGCCACTTCCCCGGCCATCCCATCCTGCCGGGGGTTGTCCTGCTCGATCAGGCCCAGCGCGCCGTGGAGCAGGCCTGCGGCATCGTCGTCAGCGGCGTCGCCATGGCCAAGTTCCTCAGCCCCGCCTTGCCCGGCGAGGCCCTGGCGCTGGACTACGAGCCCGGCGCGTCTGCGGTGCGCTTCGAGATCCGCTGCGGTGAACGGCGCATCGCCAGCGGCCGCTTCACGGTCAGCCCGGTATGACGTCCCCGCCCCCCCGCAGCACCGCCGCCGAGACCGACACGCCGGCCTGGCTGCAGCGCAAGGAGCGCGGCAGCCTCGCCATGCTGCGCTTCATGACCTGGCTGTCACTGGCGCTGGGGCGTCGCCTGACCCGGCCCATCGTCTACGGCATTGCGCTTTATTTCCTGCTGGCCGTGCCCGCTGCGCGCGCGGCCTCGCGTGGCTACCTGCAGCGTGTGCTGGGCCGGCCCGCCGGCTGGCGCGACATGTACCGCCACATCCTGGCCTTTGCCAGCACCATCCATGACCGCGTCTACCTGCTCAACGACCGGCACGAGCTTTTCGACATCCGCGTTTTTGGCGAAAAACTGCTGCCAGCACCCGAGGACAGCTCGGGCGGTCTGCTGATCTTCGGAGCGCATCTGGGCAGCTTCGAGGTGCTGCGCGCGCTGGCGCGCAAGAACGCCAGGCACAAGGTCTGCGCGGCGATGTACCCGGAAAACGCACGCCTGCTCAACAGCATGCTGGCCCGCGTCAACGCCCAGGTCGTGCTGGACATCATTCCCCTGGGCCGGCTCGATGCCATCTTCACGCTCAATGAGCGGGTCCAGGCCGGCGCCTGGGTGGCCCTGCTGGCCGACCGCGCCGTGGGGCCGGACACGCATCTGCAGGTACCCCTGTTCGGTGAACCGGCCCCCTTCCCGCTGGGGCCGTTCAGGCTGGCCGCCATCGTGCGTCGCCCGGTGTATTTCATGACCGGCCTGTACCGCGGCGGCAACCGTTACGACATCCACTTCGAGCGCCTGGCCGACTTCAGCCAGACGCCCCCGGCCGAACGCGAGGCCGCCCTGCACACTGCCATCGGGCGTTATGCCCAGCTGATCGAGTTGCACTGCCGCCAGGCACCGTATAACTGGTTCAATTTTTATGACTTCTGGAAAGAGACTCACCGTGCGCCCCATTGAGACGCCTCTGCGGCGTGGCCTGCTGGCACTGCTGGCTTGCGTGCTGCTGGCCGGCACCCCCGCGGCCCTGGCCGCGGAATGGCAGCTGGGCGAGCTGATGCAGCTGCTGGCGCAGACAAAAAGCGGCCAGGCCCGTTTTGTCGAGCGCAAGTACATCGCCATGCTGGACAAGCCGGTGGAGTCCTCGGGCGAGCTGTCCTTCACGGCGCCGGACCGCATGGAGATGCGCACGCTCAAGCCGAAGAAGCAGGCCATGCTGCTGGACGGCAACCGCCTCACCCTGGAGCAGGACGGGCGCCAGAAGACCGTGAGCCTGCAGTCCTACCCCGAGGTGGCGGCCTTCGTCGAAGGCATACGCGGCACCCTGGTGGGGGACCGCCAGGCGCTTGAGAAGGTCTACAAGGTGCACCTGATTGGCAGCGCGGCCCGATGGCAGCTCATGCTGGTGCCGCGCGATGCCGGCATGGGCCGCATCATCAGCCGCATCCGCATCGGCGGCAGCCAGGGCGAGGTGACGCAGGTGGCCTATGACCACGCCGACGGCGACCGCTCCGAAATGCAGATCACCCCGGTGACGCGGCCATGAGCCTCTGGCGCCGTCACCTGCCCACCCTGCTCTGGCTGGCCACCCTGCTGGCCTGCGCGGCCGTGATCGCCCGCACCACCTTCGTGGCCGATCTCTCGGCCTTCATGCCGCGCGCGCCCAGCGAACGCCAGCAGATGCTGGTGGACCAGTTCAAGGACGGCATCATTGCGCGCCTGATCGTGGTCGGCATCGAGGGCGGGGACGCCATCGAGCGGGCCCGCCTGTCCAAGGCCCTGTCGGCGGCCCTGCGCCAGCAGCCGGATTTCATCGGCGTGCAAAACGGCAGCGCGACCGACCTGGCGCTGGACCGCGCCTATGTGTTCGACAACCGCTACCTGCTCAGCCCCGCCGTGGACGCGGCACGCTACACCGAGGACGGCCTGCGACGCGCCATCGGAACCACGGTGGACGAGCTCTCGGGCAGCGCCGGCATGCTGCTCAAGCAACTGCTGCCGCGCGACCCGACCGGCGAGACGCGCGAACTGCTGGCCCAGTTCGAAGGCAGCGAACAGCCGCCCAGCACCGAGGGCGTCTGGTCCACCCGCGACGGCGCGCGCGCCCTGCTGCTGCTGCAGACCCGGGCCGAAGGTTCGGACATCGATGCACAGGCCCGCACGCTGGAGACGGTGCGCCGCGCCTTTGCCGCCATCCCCGATCGCCAGGCCGACACCCGGCTGCTGATGACGGGCACCAGCGTGTTCTCGGTGTCGTCCCGCGCGCTGATCGAGAGCGAAGTCCACCGCCTCGCCTTTGCCAGCCTGGTGCTGGTCGTCGGCCTGCTGCTGCTGGTCTACCGCTCCATCCGGCTGCTGGGCCTGAGCCTGCTGCCCATGCTCACCGGCACGCTGGCGGGCATCACGGCAGTAAGCCTGGGTTTCGGGCAGGTGCACGGCATCACCCTAGGCTTTGGCACGACGATGATCGGCGAGGCCGTCGATTACGCCATCTACCTCTTTGTCCAGCGGCCGGCCACGCCCCAGCAGGCGCGCCTGTTCTGGCGCACGCTCTGGCTGGGCCTGCTGACCTCGATCGCCGGTTTCCTGGCGCTGCTGGGTTCGGGCTTCCCGGGCCTGGCGCAACTCGGGCTCTACTCCACCGTGGGCCTGGTTGCGGCCGTGCTGGTCACGCGTTTTGTGCTGCCCGGGCTGATGCCCAAGCACCTGCCGGCGCCGGATCTGCCGCGCACCGGCGATCTGCTGCTGGGCCTGCTGCGGCAGGCGCCGCGCCTGCGCTGGCTGCTGCTGGCGCTCATGCTGGGCATGCTGCTGGTGGTAGGCCTGCAAACAGACCGCATCTGGAACCGCAGCATCTCCGCCCTCAACCCGGTGACCCGGGCCGACCAGCAGTTGCACGAGGAATTGCGCCGCGACCTGGGCGCCTCCGATCTGCGTTACCTGGCCGTGCTGACGGCGGCGGATCCCGAGCAGGCCCTGCAGCAGGCCGAACGCGCCGGCCGTGTGCTGCAGGCCCTGAGCCGGGACGGCGCGCTTGCCAGCTACAGCTCGCCGGCCCAGGTGCTGCCCAGCCTGGCCAGCCAGCAGGCCCGCCAGGCCGCGCTGCCGGAACCCGCGGCCTTGCGCCAGCGCCTGGACGCTGCACTGAAGGACCTGCCCCTGCGCCCCGAGCGCCTGCAAGCTTTCCTGGCCGATGTGGAAAGCAGCCGCACCCGGCCCCCGCTGACACGCAGCGATCTGGACGGCACGGCCTCGGCCCTGCTGTACGACTCGCTGCTGATCCCGCGCGCAAGCGATGTGCTGCTGCTGATGCCGCTGCGCGCGCGCAGCGTCGATGCGGTGGAGCAGGACATAGACATCGAGCGCGTCGATGCGGCCCTGAAGGCCGGCGGCGTGGCCAACATCACCGTGATCGACCTGCTGGCCGAGACCAACGCCCTGTTCGACAGCTACCTGCAGGAAGCGCTGGTGTTTTCCGGCCTGGGCTGCCTGGCCATCCTGGCCCTGTTGCTAGTGACGCTGCGCTCCATCTCGCGCGCGCTGCGCGTGGCCCTGCCGCTGGCCTGTGCCGTGGTCTGCGTGACCGGTACCCTGCTGCTGGGTGGCACCTCGCTGACCATCCTGCACCTGGTCGGCCTGCTGCTGGTGGTGGCGATCGGCTCGAACTACGCGCTGTTCTTCGACAGCGCGAACACCGGCCACAGCGCGCGGGAACAACGCCAGACCACCCTGTCCCTGGTGACGGCCAACCTCACCATCGTGACCAGCTTCGGCATGCTAGCGCTGTCCAGCGTCCCGGTGCTGTCCATCCTGGGTACGACCGTGGGCCTGGGCACGGTGCTGGCCCTGGTGTTTTCGGCGGTGCTCGCCCGCGCGCAGCCCGGCACGAAACAGGCCCGCCCGGTAAAATTGCCTGCCTGATCCCGGCTCTCCCGCCCCTTCCCTGCCCCCATGCCCTCGCCGCTCCACCTTTCCGCCTACACCATGACCAGCGCCCTGGGCGCCGGACTCGCACCGACGCTGGAGGCCCTGCGCCAGCAGCGCAGCGGCGTGCGGTCCACCCGCTGGGAAACGGTGGACCTCGACACCTGCCTGGGCGAGGTGCAGGGCCTGGACGACTTCAGGCTGCGCGAGGACCTCGCCGCTTTCGACTGCCGCAACAACCGTCTGGCCCAGTGGGGCCTGGAACAGGACGATTTCGTCCTGGCCGTGCGCGAGGCCATGCAGCGCCACGGCGCCGAGCGCATCGGCGTGTTCCTGGGCACCAGCACCTCGGGCATCCTGAGTTCCGAGCTGGCCTACCGCCAGCGCGATGCGGCCACCGGCGCCTTCACCGTGCCGCTGGACTACCAGCACACGCACAACAGTTACTCGGTGGCTGATTTCGTGCGCTCCTATTTCGGCCTCACCGGACCGGCCTTCGTCGTCTCGACCGCCTGCTCGTCGAGCGCCAAGGTCTTCGGCAACGCGCAGCGTCTGATGGACTGCGGCCTGATCGATGCGGCCATCGTCGGCGGGGTGGACTCACTGTGCCTGACCACCCTCTACGGCTTCAACTCCCTGCAGCTGGTCTCGGCCCGGCCCTGCCGCCCCTTTGACGCCGGGCGCGACGGCATCTCCATCGGCGAGGCCGCTGCCTTTGCCCTGGTCGGGCGGACCGAGCGGGCCGCGCCCGGTGCCATCGTCATGAGCGGTATCGGTGAATCCAGCGATGCGCACCACATGTCCTCCCCCCACCCCGAAGGCCTGGGCGCGCGCGCGGCCATGCAGCAGGCGCTGGCCATGGCCGGCCTGCAACCTTCGCAGATCGACTACATCAACCTGCACGGCACGGCCACGCCCAGCAACGACGCGGCCGAGGACAAGGCTGTGAGTGCCCTGTTCGGCACGGCCACCCCCAGCAGCTCCACCAAGGGCCACACCGGCCACACGCTCGGCGCGGCCGGTGGCATCGAAGCGGTCATCTGCGCGCTGGCCCTGCGACACGGCCTGGCCCCGGGCGGCTGCGGCACCGAGACGCTGGACCCGAAGCTGCAGTCCCGCTACCTGCTGAGCAATCTCGAGCAGCCCCTGCACCATGTCCTGAGCAACTCCTTCGGCTTTGGCGGCAGCAACTGCAGCATGGTGCTGTCGAGGGTCGAGGCATGAGCGTCGCACGGCCGCCAGCAGACGCTCGCACCGCAGTCCGCCAGGACGAAGGTATTCCAAAGCGTCAGCTCCAGGTTCACGTGCAGGGTGTCGGGGTCTACGGCCCAGGCCTGTCCGGCTGGACCCAGACCGCCGAGGTACTGGCCGGTCGCCAGCCTTTCAGCCTGGCAGCGATCAGCCTGCCACCCGCAGAGGCCCTGCCGCCGGCCGAGCGACGGCGTGCCGGCGTGTCGATCAAGCTGGCCTTCGCTGCGGGCTTCGACGCCATCCGCCAGGCCGGGGCCGACCCGGCCCACCTGCGCTCGGTCTTCACCTCGACCGGTGGTGACTGCGACAACTGCCACGCCATCCTGGAGACCCTGGCCTCGGCCGACCGGGCGGTCTCGCCCACGCGTTTCCACAACTCGGTGCACAACGCGCCCTCGGGCTATTGGGGCATCGCCACGGCCTGCCGCGCCACGTCCACCAGCCTGTGCGCCTACGACGGCTCCTTCGCCGCCGGCCTGCTCGAAGCGGCCACCCAGGTCGCAAGTTCCGGGGAGCCCTGCCTGCTGCTGGCCTACGACAGCCCCTATCCCGAGCCCCTGGGCCACGTGCGCGGCATCCCCTACCCCTTTGGCGTGGGCCTGGTGCTCAGCCCCGTGCCGGTGGCCGCCCACGCGGCCGCGCTGCGCCTGAGCCTGAGCCGGCAGGCCCCCAGCCGCCTGCCCGATCCCACGCTCGAAGCCATGCGGAGCAGCGTTCCTGCAGCGCGTTGCCTGCCCCTGCTGCAGCACCTGGCGCAAGGCCGCAACGGACGGGTGAGCCTGGACTACCTCGACGGGATGGCCCTTGATGTCGACATCCAGCACGCTGCCTGACCAGGCCTGGATCGCGGCGCGCATCCCGCACCAGGGCAGCATGTGTCTGCTCGATGCGGTGCTGCAATGGGATGCCGCGCACATTGTCTGCCGCGCCAGCAGCCACACCCGGGCCGACCACCCGCTGCGCGCCGACGGCAGCCTGGGCATGGCCAACGGCATCGAGTACGCGGCCCAGGCCATGGCGGTGCACGGCGCCCTGCTGGCCGGCAGCGACAGCGCACCGGCCGCCGGCTTCCTGGCCAGCGTGCGTGACGTGAAGTGGCAGGCCCTGCGGCTCGACACGCTGGCGCCCGAAATGCGCGTGACGGCCCAGCGCCTCTCGGGGGACGGCAACACCATCCTCTACAGCTTTCACCTCGAAGCAGGGGGTAGCACCCTGCTGAGCGGTCGCGCCAGCGTCATGCTCGACGCAGGCGCATCATGAACTTCCTGCACACGGACACCGCATGAAACACGCACTTGTCACCGGTGGCAGCGGCGCCATCGGCGCGGCCATCTGCCGCAAGCTGGCGGCCGACGGCCTGCACGTGATCATCCACGCCAACCGCAATGGGGCCGCCGCCGAACAGCTGTGCGCCGAGATCGTGGCCGCGGGCGGTTCGGCCAGCACCGTGCGTTTCGATGTCGCCGACGAGGCGGCAGCACGCGCGGCACTCGAACCCCTCGTGGCGCAACAGCCCATCCAGGTGCTGGTCAACAACGCCGGCATGCACGACGACGCGGTCTTCCCCGGCATGAGCAGCGCGCAGTGGCACCGCGTGATCGACGTTTCGCTCAACAGCTTCTTCCACGTCACCCAGCCCTTGACGATGCCCATGATCCGCACGCGCTGGGGCCGCATCATCACGATCACCTCCATCGCCGGCATCACCGGCAACCGCGGGCAGACCAATTACGCGGCAGCCAAGAGCGGCCTGCATGCGGCCAGCAAGTCGCTGGCGCAGGAGCTGGCCAGCCGCGGCATCACGGTCAACGCGGTCGCGCCCGGCATCATCACCTCGGACATGAGCAAGGACGCCTTCGACGCCGACTCGATCAAGCAGCTGGTGCCCATGAAACGCGCTGGCCGCCCCGAGGAGGTGGCCGACCTGGTCGCCTTCCTGGCCTCGGAGCAGGCGTCCTACATCACCGGCCAGGTGATCTCGGTCAACGGGGGAATGATCTAAACCGTCACCGTTCCTGCGCGGAACGGGCGGTGAAAGATGAATAAGCGGCCGAACAGCGCCAGCGACAGCCAGCCGCCCAGTCCGCCCAGCAACACACCGCCCAGCACGTCCAGCACGACATGCTGCTTGGTCGCCAGGGTCGAGTAGGCGATGAGCAGGCACCAGGCCCCGTTGGCGATCTGCCAGGCGCGCCCGGCTCCCACGCTGGCCAACTGCCGGTCCAGCCAGAGCAACGAAAACACGGCGATGGCCACATGCAGGGACGGGCAGGCGTTGCCCGCGGTGTCAACCCCTTCGAGCAGGGCCAGGGCACTGCCCGGTGGTCGCTCGAAGGCCGGCACCACCGTGGGCCAGAAGTAGAAAATGAGCAGGCCCAGCAGGCAGACGCTGCCCACACTGAGCCCGTAATAGAGCAATTGCCGCAGGTTGGGCAGCAGGGCTGGCGGCAGGCAGGTGTAGAACCAGAGCGAGAGATAGGGCACCCAGGCCCAACCCTGCATGGGAATGGCCGTGTCCAGCCAGGTCAGCGGCATGGTGCTCACCTGCGCATGCGGATAACGCAGCAGGAAAAAATAGGCTTCGAAAAACAGCCAGATGAACAAGGCCGAGCCGGCGGCCTTGAGCCACCACAGACGCCAGAACAACTGGTTCAGTGCGCGCGCCGTTCGCATTCGTGCAGGAGTGTCATGGTCAATAATGGCTGTCTAGCGAAGGATGGTATCAGCTGACTATGGGGCAAGAAGGAACGGGCAAGCTGCTCTGGCGGCTGTATGAAGTCTTTGCCATGCTCTTCGGGCTCGGACTGCTCGCCGTGCTCTGCCTGCTGTCCATCCCCGTCTTCCTGCTGTTCCATGTCCTGCTGCCGCGGCGCTGGCACAAGGCGGCCTCGCGCCGGCTCATCCGGCACGGCTTCCGCGCCTACCTTGCCGTGCTGCGCTCTGTCTGCCGGGTGGAGATCGACCTGCGCGAACTGTCCGCCCTGGCGTCTGAACGCCCGCTGATCATCATTGCCAACCACCCCTCGCTGCTGGACGCCGTCCTGCTGCTGGGCAGCCTGCCCAACGCGAGCTGCGTGCTCAAGGCCAGCCTGTTGCACAACCCGCTGTTCGGCATCGGTGCGCGCATGGCGGTGTATGTGAGCAACGAGGATGCACGCCGCATGATTTCGGAAGCCTGCCATGAACTGCAGCAGGGCGCGCATTTCATCCTCTTCCCCGAAGGGGGGCGCAGCCGGGAGTTGCCCCTGAGCCCCTTCTCCAGCGCCTGCATCCTGCTCTCCAAGCAGAGCCAGGTCCCCATGCAGGCGGTCGTCCTTGAATTTTCGACGCCCTACCTGGGCAAGCACTGGGGCTTGTTGAGGCCGCCCGTGCTGCCCCTGCGCATCCGGGCCCGCCTGGGCCGGCGCTTCGAGCCACCGGAACTCACCGCACAGGCCCTGGCCGAACTCGAAGCCTATTTCCGCCAGGCGCTGCAGCCGCGCTGAGGCCTGGCGGCCCGCCGCTCAGGCCTGGCGACGGGCCAGCGCGGCCAGGCCGTCCTCGACCGCCTGGCGCGGGGAGTTGATGATCAGGATCTCCACCTGGGCGGCCTCCTCGTCTGCCACGCTCAGCACGGCCGACACCGCGGCCGCCGTTTCCGACATGGCTCGCGTGTGTACGTCGGCCAGAACGATGTCATGCGGCAGCACCGGACGCTTGAAGCTGCATTTGCGGATGCCGGCCAGCATGCCCAGGTAACCCTCGCCGAGGCGACGCGCCGCGGGGGATCCGGCCCGCATGCCGGCACCGGCAATCTGCGCCACCAGTTCCACCAGCATCACACCCGGCACCAGGGGCAGGCCCGGGAAGTGGCCACGCAGGATGGCGCCGTCCGCCGACCAGCGCGCACGGGCCTGGAAATGGTCATGGTCCAGCACGGTGAGGGCCTCGATCAGCTGCATCTCGCCGCGGTGCGGCAGCAGGCGGTAGACGCCAGCCGCATCGAGTTCGATGGGGTAGCTCAGCGTCTCGCTCATCGGTCAGGCTCCGCCCGGCGGCTCAAACGTACCGTCGCGCGACCAGCGAGACATTGCTGCCGCCGAAGGCAAACGAGTTGGACATCACCGCCTGCAGGGACTGGCCATGGCGCGCCTGCCGGGGCACGTGGTCCAGGGTGCAACGCGGGTCGGGCTCGTCGAGAAAGGCCGTCGCCGGCACCACGCCGTTTTGCATGGCCAGCAGGCTGATGGCAAATTCCGTGGCACCGGCCGCGCCGATCAGGTGGCCGTGCTGGGACTTGGTGGAGCTCACCGGCAGGCGGTCGGCATGGTCGCCAAACACCTGGCGGATGGTGTCGCTCTCCACCACGTCACCGGCATCGGTGGCCGTACCGTGGGCGTTCAGGTAATGGATGGCGGCCGGTGTCATGCCCGCCTCGTCCAGCGCCATGCGGATGGCGCGGTACTGGCCGGCACTGGACGGCAGGGTAAGGTGACTGGCGTCGCTGCTGCTGCCGTAACCGCAGATCTCTCCGTAGATCGTCGCGCCGCGGCGCAGCGCGGACTCCGCCGTTTCGAGCACCAGGGCGGCGGCGCCCTCGCCCAATACGAAACCGCTGCGCTGTTTGTCGAAAGGTCGGCAACTCGCCGCCGGATCGGCCGCATGGGGTTTGGCCATCACGCGCAGCGCGTTCCAGGCCATGAAGACACCCGGCACGTTCATGGCTTCGGCGCCGAGGGCGACAATGGCGTCGGCATAACCGTGGCGGATGGTGCGGTAAGCCTCGCCCAGGGCCATCGCCGAGGAGGAACAGGCCACGCTGTAGGTATGGGTGGGGCCGCGGAACTGGTGGGCCATCGAGATGACGGCCGTGGCGGCGTTGGGCATGAGCCGCGGTACCGACAGGGGGTGCATCACCGTCGGATTGCGGCCAGCCTGCAACTGCTCGTGCATGCGGCTGTAGAGCGCCTCGCCGGTCGTGGCACCGCCCAGACCGATACCGGCAAACACGCCCACGCGCTCGGGCTTGATCTCCCATGCAGACGCCCGGGCGTCGGCCAGCGCTTCGCGACTGGCCAGCAGTGCGAACTGCGTGGCGCGGTCCAGGCCTGACTCGCTGCGGTCGAGTTGCTGTGCAAAGGCGGGATCGACATCGGCCGAGAGGGCCTGCGGCAGCCAGCGGCTGATCTCCGGCACGGCCGGCCGGATGGCGCTGTGACCCTGGACCAGACGCTCAAAACTGCTCGTGCGCGTGAGGCCCAGCGGGTTCAGCAGGCCGATGCCGGTGACAACGACACGCGGCGCGGTGCGGACAGCAGACATGGGCCGTGGTCAGCGCGATGCGTCAATCACTCAGGCCCTGGTGGCCGGAACCGGGATCTGGCCGTTGTTGGCCGCCCGGATGGTGGCTTCCATGTCGGCCACCATCTGGTCAAAACTCATGCTGCTGTAGCGTGCGGGGTCTTCGACCTGGAAGCCATAGAGGTCCTCGACCTCGAACAGCATTTCGACCACCCCCAGGGAATCGAGGCCCAGATCAGCCACCTGGAGGCCAGGCTGGTCGAACACGGCGGGCGCCACGTTGAACTGTCGGATGACGAAGTCTTGGATGATCTGACGCAGCATATGGGCTTGATGTCCTCGTGGGCTCCCGCGGTCTGCGAACAGCAGACACCCCAGGGAATATTCTTATCGGGCCCGACCAGCAGTCCCGTAGACCAGTGCAAATTGTACCCAGATAGGCGCGTGTGCAGCCCGCTCGCAAGGCCCGCGACAGGGGGCCCAGTTCAGTCGGAGGAAGCCCGCAAACGCTGGACCAGCAGCAGCGGCAGTCGCAACACGAAACCCAGCATGAGGCGCGTGTGCATCCAGGTCAGCAGGATGTTGTCGCGCAGGTAGTTGAAGTGCGAGACACCCCCCTCCCCGGCCAGCAGGTACTTGACCGGAGCATCGAGGTTGAGCGGGCGCACGCCGGCCCAGCACAGACGCACGGCCGCTTCGATGTCGAAGTCGAAGCGACGCATCCAGCGCTGGCGCTGCATGATCTGCAGCAGCGGCGAGACCGGGTAGACACGAAAACCGTAGAGCGAGTCGCCGATACCCATCCACAGCGTCTCCAGGTTGGCCCAGGCGTTCGAGACCTTGCGTCCCTGCACCCGCAGCGCCGGGGCGCTGGCGTCGAACACCGGCTTGCCCAGGATCATGTGCTGCGGGCGCTCCTGTGACGCCTGCATGAAGGCCGGGATCAGCCACGCCGGATGCTGGCCGTCGGAGTCCATGGTCAGCGCGTGCGTGTAGCCGGCCGCCTCGGCGGCAGCGAGCCCGTGCAGCACGGCCGCGCCCTTGCCCTGGTTCTGTGGCAGCACCATGACCTTCAGGTCCGGCTCCAGCGCGGCCAGGGCCTGCAGCTGCTCACCCGTGCCGTCCGTGCTGCCGTCCACCACCACCCAGACCGGGGCCCACTGGCCCAGGGCCTCACGCACGGTCTCCAGCACCTTGGCGCCGGCGTTGTAGGTGGGGATCAGGACAAGGTGGGTGCGCGAAGGCGCGGTGCCGGAGGGACGTGACATGGGGGTGGATTATGGCAAACGACCTCAAGAGGCCCGACATCCCACCCGGGCTCAGACGGCCGGTGTGACGCACCAAGGTGCGGTGTCATGCACCAGGCCCATCCACAGCGCCCAGGCCGAGCTCGCGGCCAGCGCCAGGCCGGCCAGGCGCACACCCCAGTCGCCCGAGCCGCTGCCACGCAGGCGCAACCAGAGCCAGGGGCCCGCGAGCATGGACACTGCCGTGCCCGTGGCAAACAGGGCCATGACCGCAGCGCCCTCGATCGCGCTGCCCGTCATGGCCGCCACCAGCAGCGCCGAGTACAGCAGGCCGCAGGGCAGCAAGGCCCACAGCATGCCCACCACCAGCGGGGCCCCGCGCCCGCGGCCGGCAGCCAGTGCGCGTGCGCTGCTCCAGAGCCGGCGCGCGGCGCTCTCCAGCCAGACCGGCTGTTGTGCGCGGATCAGCAGCAGCAGGCCCAGCACGAGGGCCGCGACGTGAAAGAGGGTCCAGACCGGGCGCAGTGCGGCCGACTGGATGGTGAGCCAGCCCAGGCCCTGGATGGAGGCGGCGGCCAGGCCGCCGAGGAGGGCGTAGCCGGCCACGCGGCCCAGCTGGAACACCCACAGGGCCTCGTTGCGCCGCGCACCCGCGGCTTGGCCGATGCCGGCGCAGGCCGCGCCGCACATGGCAATGCAATGGGGGCCGCCGGCCAGGCCCATGAGCAGGGCCGTGACGGCCAGGGAAGTCTGCATGAAAGCAGTCTAGATGATCTTCGAGAACCGGGCGCGGTTGCGGTCCGCCTGCAGGTAGCGGTCGAAGGCCATGGCCACGGCGCGCACGAAGTACCAGCCGGTGGCGGTGACCTGGATGCCGCCGTCATCGAGCGTCACCAGGCCCTGCTCGGCCAGTGCCTGCATGGCCTCGAGCTCTGGGGCGAAGTAGGTCTTGAAGTCGATCAGGTAGGCGGGGTTGAAGGACTCGTACAGCACCTCCCCCTGGCACATCAACGCCATGATGACGGCACGGCGCACGAGGTCGTCGCGCGAGAGCGCCAGGCCGCGCACCACCGCGAAACGGCCGTGGTCGATGGCGTCGTAGTACTCCTCCAGCGTCTTGGCGTTCTGGCTGTAGGTGGCGCCGATGCGGCCGATGGACGAAACGCCCAGGCCGATGAGGTCGCAGTCGGGCTGGGTGCTGTAACCCTGGAAGTTGCGGTGCAGCCGTCCCTGGCGCTTGGCCACGGCCAGCGCATCGTTGGGCAGGGCGAAATGGTCCATGCCCACGTAGACGTAACCAGACCCCATGAAACCTGCCATGGCGTCGGTCAGCATGGCCACTTTGCCCGCAGCGCCCGGCAATTCGGCGATGGCAATGCGGCGCTGCGGCTTGAAGCGCTCGGGCAGGTGGGCGTAGGCGTACAGGGCGACGCGATCCGGCCGCAGCTCGTTGACCTGCTGGATCGTGCGGGCGAAGGACTCCGGTGTCTGTTGCGGCAAGCCGTAGATCAGGTCCACATTGACCGACTCGAAGCCACGCTCGCGCGCAGCTTGCACCAGGGCAAAGACCTGCTCGGCCGGCTGCACGCGGTGCACCGCCTTCTGCACGGCCGGGTCGAAGTCCTGCACGCCGAAGCTCAGCCGGTTGAAGCCGAGTTCGGCCAGGGTGTCCAGGCGTTTGGCATCGATGGTGCGCGGATCGACCTCGATCGAGTATTCACCGCCCGGCGCCAGGTTGAAGCTGCGCTTGAGCATGGCCATGAGCTCGCGCAGTTCGGCGTCGCTCAGAAAGGTCGGGCTGCCGCCCCCCAGATGCAACTGGGTGACGGTCTGGCCGACACCTACCTGGGCCGTGTGCAAATCCACCTCGCGGCCCAGGTAACGCAGGTACTCGGCGGCGCGGTCATGGTGTTTGGTGATGATCTTGTTGCAGGCGCAGTAGTAACACAGCGACTCGCAGAAAGGAATGTGTACGTACAGCGAAAGCGGCAGCACCAGTGCCGCCGCACCGGTGCGACGTTGCTGCAGGGCACGCGCATAATCGTCGGCACCGAAAGCCTCGACAAAACGGTCCGCTGTCGGATAGGAGGTGTAGCGCGGTCCTGCGACGTCGTGGCGGCGGAGCAAGTCTGGAGAAAGAGGTTCAGCGGTATGGACGTTCATAGGGGGCCCTCGAATACCAACCACTGTGCCGTAAGGGGAAATAGACGTCTTGATGTGTATCAAATGCTGGTAAGGTAGAGGAAGCCGCGTGAGATAGAAAAATGACCGATGTCAGAATACAAAGCATGAATCCGCAAACGATCAAAGCTGCCTGCTCCAACTGCAACCTGCGTGAGCTCTGCATGCCGCTGGGCCTGACCACCGAAGAAATCGACCGCCTGGATGACATGGTGGCCACACGCCGCAAGGTCAAGCGTGGCACCGCCCTTTTCCGCAACGGCGAGAAATTCACCTCGCTCTACGCCATCCGTACCGGCTTCTTCAAGACCTGCATCGCCTCGGAGGACGGACGTGACCAGGTGACGGGTTTCCAGATGGCCGGCGAGATCATCGGCCTGGACGGCATCGTCAACGACCACCACAGCTGCGACGCGGTGGCCCTGGAGGACGCCGAGGTCTGCGTCATGCCCTTCGACCGCATCGAGGACCTGTCGCGCGAGATCAACGGCCTGCAGCGGCACGTGCACAAGATCATGAGCCGCGAGATCGTGCGCGAACACGGCGTCATGCTGCTGCTGGGCAGCATGCGGGCCGAGGAACGGCTGGCGGCCTTCCTGCTGAACCTGGTGCAGCGCCTGCACGCACGGGGTTTCTCGCAGTCCGAACTGATCCTGCGCATGACACGCGAGGAAATCGGCAGCTACCTGGGCCTGAAACTGGAGACCGTCAGCCGCACTTTCTCCAAGTTCGTGGAAGACGGCATCGTCGAGGTCAAGCAGCGCCATGTGCGCATCCTCGACACCGAGGCCCTGACCCGCCTGGTCAACCACCAGACCGAGTGCCACTGAGGGCGCACGCCCCCGGCTCTTTCAGCCTTTCAGCAGCAGCCTTCCTGCTTGGGGCAGCCTTCAGGCCGCGCGTCCTGCGGCAACGGACACTGGTTCAGCTCGAAGGGCGACATCGCAAGCAGCGTCGTGAGCGCGCTGGACAGCATGGTGATGCCCCAGAAGACGAAAAAGGCCAGGGTGTAGATGCCCTGGCGCGAGATCTCGACCGGCTGGCCGAACCAGTGCAGATCCTGCGGGTCGACCATGGCGAACACCAGCATTTCCAGCAACCCGGCAACCAGGAAGGCCGGCCAGGCGATCCACATGAGCTTTTGCAGTTTCATCGTGCCCTCCTCATGTGAGCGCCATCAAGGCTTGGTGACGACCGCTGGCGGGGAGCCCGTGGCCGCGTGGTTGCGTGCCTGCACGGCGGGCGCCAGGCTGGCCGGATCGCTGGCCAGTGTCTTGTTGATCTCGATGCCCTTGCGGTAGTAGTCGGGGCTGAGCACCGGATCGGGCCGGCTCACCGCCAGGTAGAGCGTGATGAAACCGGCGATCACGACGATGATCGGGCCGGCCAGCACCAGCCAGACATAGCCGAACGTCCACCAGGGCGGGGTTGGCACGGCAGGGTTGGTCTCGTTCATGTTGCTAACTCCTCAACGTGGCACCAGGAACACCGACTTCTCGCGCAATTGCGCCGAGCTGTCGCGTGCGGTGATCTCGAAATGAATGGGGTGGGTCCCCGCCGCGGCGGCCTCGTAGGGCAGCTGCAGGCGTACGGCCACCCAGCGCGACTGCGTGGAGTCGACCACGACCTCCTCCTCGGAGGCCAGCGACAGGCCCGGCAGGCCGCTGACGGTGATGCGGTAGTGCTGCTCGGCTTCGGTGGCGTTCATGATCTGCAGGCGGTAGACGTTCTCGATCATGCCGCCGGCCACGATACGCGCCATCACACCACGGTCGCGCACCACGTCCACCTTGAAGGGCGTACGCATGGCCAGGCTGACCATCATGGCGATGCAGATGGCCGCCAGGATGGCGGTGTAGACCAGCACCCGCGGACGGAACACGTGTTTCCAGGTCTCGGCCTGCGTCCACTTGTTCTTGATGGCGTTCTGCGTCGAGTACTTGACCAGGCCGCGCGCGTAGCCCATCTTGTCCATCACGGTGTCACAGACGTCGGCGCAGGCGCCGCAGCCTATGCACTCGTACTGCAGGCCCTTGCGGATGTCGATACCGGTCGGACACACCTGAACGCACAGACTGCAGTCGACACAGGCACCCAGCTGGAGTGCTGCCGGGTCGGCCTTGCGCGAGCGAGCGCCGCGGGGTTCACCGCGCGCCTCGTCGTAGGTAACGATCAGCGTGTCCTTGTCGAACATGGCGCTCTGGAAACGCGCATACGGGCACATGTACTTGCAGACCTGCTCGCGCATGAACCCGGCATTGCCGTAGGTGGCGAAGCCGTAGAAGATCACCCAGAACACCTCCCAGGACGTCATACGCCACTGGAGGAACTCCTGCCCCAGCTCGTGGATGGGCGTGAAGTAGCCGACGAAGGTGAAGCCGGTCCACAGCGCCACGGCCAGCCAGACCCCGTGCTTGCCCCCCTTGCGCGCGATCTTGTTGAAGGACCACGGGCCGGCGTCGAGCCGCATGCGGGCCGAACGGTCACCCTCGATCCGGTGTTCGATCCAGAGGAAGATTTCGGTGTAGACCGTCTGCGGGCAGGCATAACCGCACCACAAGCGGCCGGCCACCGCCGTGAACAGGAACAGGGCCAGCGCCGAGATGACCAGCAGGCCGGTCAGGTAGATGAAGTCCTGCGGGTACAGGACCAGGCCGAAGATGTAGAAGCGCCGTGCGCCCAGGTCGAACAGCACCGCCTGGCGCTGCCCCCACTCCAGCCAGGGCAGGCCGTAGAAGACCAGCTGGGTCAGCCAGACAAAAACCCAGCGCCAGCGGCTGAACAGGCCACTGACACTGCGGGGGTAGATCTTCTTGTGGGCCTCGTAGAGCGAGACCAACTCCGCATCCTCCGCGATGGCAGCCTTGTCGGACGCCAGCGCGGTGATGGGGATGACCTTGCGGCCGGCGCTGTCAGGATCGCTCAAATCGACTCCCCGCCCCTCACTGGGCCGCTACCTTGGTTCCGCCCGAGCGGCTCCAGACATAGGCAGACAGAACGTGGATCTGGGCGGCGCTGAGCTTGCCTTCCTGGGCCGGCATCTGGTTGACCTTGCCGTTGGTGATCATGGCGATGATGGTGTTCTCGCCATAGCCGTGCAGCCAGATGTCGTCTGTCAGGTTGGGTGCGCCCAGGGCCGTGTTGCCCTTGCCGTCCATGCCGTGGCAGGCAGCGCAGGCGCCGAACTTGGACTTGCCCAGGGAAGCACGCAGGGAGTCGTGGGGGCTGCCCGACAGGCTCAGCACGTAGTGCGCGACATTCTTCACGTCGTCAGGCGTGCCGACCGCGGCGGCCATGGGCGGCATGTTGCCGATACGGCCCTTGACCAGCGTTTCCTTGATCTGCTCGGGTGCGCCGCCATACAGCCAGTCGCCATCGCTCAGGTTGGGGAAACCCTTGCTGCCGCGTGCGTCGGAGCCATGGCATTGCGCGCAGTTGTTGAGGTACAGGCGCTCGCCGATACCCATGGCCTGCGGATCACGCGCCATGTCCTGCACACTCATGGCTTCAAAACGGGCATACAGCGGGGCGACTTCCTTCTCGCCCTTGGCCATCTCGGCCTCGTACTGGCCGTGCTGGCTCCAGCCCAGCTGGCCCGGGCTGCTGCCCAGACCCGGGTACAAGGCCAGGTAGATCAGGCTGAAGACCACGGTGATGATGAAGAGCCAGACCCACCAGCGCGGCAAGGGGTTGTTCATCTCGCGCAGGTCGCCGTCCCAGACGTGGCCGGTGGTGTTGTCGTTGGCGGTCATGGCCTTGGCCTTGCCGCTGACCCAGAGCAGCACCAGGCAGGCAATGATGCCGACGATGGTGACCGCCGTGACGAAGACCGACCAGAAGTTGCTTGTGAAATCGCTCATGTTTCTTCCTTTGACGGCGCGTTAATCCTGCTCGAAGGGCAGCTGCGCGGCCTGTTCGAAATCAGCCGCGTTGCGGCTCGACCAGGCCCACAGCACGATGCCGATGAAGCAGACCAGGCCTGCAACGGTCACGGCGGAACGAAGGGTGTTGACGTCCATGATGGGGTCTCCGTCTTATTTGAGGGCCGTGCCCAGGACCTGCAGGTAGGCGATCACGGCTTCCATTTCGGACTTGCCCTTGACCTCCTCGCTCGCCTTGGCGATCTGCTCGTCGGTGTACGGTACGCCCACGGTGCGCAGCGCCTTCATGTGGCGCGGCATGGCGGCCGCATCGACCATGTCGTTGGCCAGCCAGGGGTAGGCCGGCATGTTCGATTCCGGCACGAGGTCGCGCGGGTTGATCAGGTGCAGGCGATGCCATTCGTCGCTGTACTTGCCGCCCACGCGCGCCAGGTCCGGACCGGTGCGCTTGCTGCCCCACTGGAAGGGGTGGTCGTAGACAGACTCGCCGGCCACCGAGTAGTGACCGTAGCGCAGGGTCTCGGCGCGGAAGGGACGGATCATCTGCGAATGGCAGTTGTAGCAGCCCTCGCGGATGTAGACGTCGCGCCCGGCCAGCTGCAGCGCGGTGTAGGGCTGGATGCCCTTGATCGGCTCGGTGGTGGACTTCTGGAAGAACAGCGGGACGATCTCGACCAGACCGCCGACCAGCAGCACCAGCAGGATGAGCACGATCATCAGGAAGTTGTTGGTCTCGATCTTCTCGTGCGAGATGCCGCCGGATTTGGTGTTGTTAGCCATGGTGTGTTCCTTCTCAGGCGTGGGCAGCGGCGGCCGGGATGGTGACCTGCGACGCACGGCCAGCGGTGGCGGTCTTGATCACGTTCCAGAGCATCAGGCACATGCCGCCCAGGTAGAGCACGCCGCCCAGCAGGCGCAGCACGTAAAACGGATAGGTGGCCTTGACCGACTCGACGAAGGTATAGGTCAGGGTGCCGTCGGGATTGATGGCGCGCCACATCAGGCCCTGCATCACGCCGGCAATCCACATGGCCGCGATGTAGATCACGATGCCGATGGTGGCCGTCCAGAAGTGGATCTCGATGGCCTTCACGCTGTACATCTGCTTCTGGCCGAACAGGCGCGGGATCAGGTAGTACATGGAGCCCATGGTCACCAGGCCAACCCAGCCCAGCGCGCCGGAGTGCACGTGGCCCACGGTCCAGTCGGTGTAGTGGCTCAGGGCGTTGACGGTCTTGATCGACATCATCGGGCCCTCGAAGGTGCTCATGCCGTAGAAGGACAGCGAGACGATCAGGAAGCGCAGGATCGGGTCGTCACGCAGCTTGTGCCAGGCGCCCGACAGGGTCATGATGCCGTTGATCATGCCGCCCCAGCTGGGCGCCAGCAGGATCAGCGAGAACACCATGCCGACCGACTGGGTCCAGTCCGGCAGCGCGGTGTAGTGCAGGTGGTGCGGACCCGCCCACATGTAGGTGAAGATCAGGGCCCAGAAGTGCACGATGGACAGGCGGTAGCTGTACACCGGACGCTCGGCCTGCTTGGGGATGAAGTAATACATCATGCCCAGGAAGCCGGCGGTGAGGAAGAAGCCCACTGCGTTGTGGCCGTACCACCACTGGACCATGGCGTCCTGTACACCTGCATAGGCCGAGTAGGACTTCATCATGCCGGCCGGGATGGCCGCGCTGTTGACGAGGTGCAGCAGGGCCACGGCGATGATGAAGGCGCCGAAGAACCAGTTGGCCACGTAGATGTGGCGCACCTTGCGGGTGCCCACGGTACCGAAGAAGACGATGGCAAACGAGACCCAGACCAGGGTGATCAGGATGTCGATGGGCCACTCGAGCTCGGCGTATTCCTTTCCCTGGGTGTAGCCCAGCGGCAGGGAGATGGCCGCCAGCACGATGACCAGCTGCCAGCCCCAGAAGGTGAAGGCCGCGAGCTTCTCGCCGAACAGGCGGACCTGGCAGGTCCGCTGCACCACGTAGTAGGCAGAGGCGAACAGGCCGCAACCGCCGAAGGCGAAGATCACCGCATTGGTGTGCAGCGGCCGCAGGCGACCGTAGCTCAGCCAGGAGATGCCGAAATTGAGTTCAGGCCAGGTCAGCTGGGCGGCGATGATGACGCCGACCAGCATGCCGACCACCCCCCACACCACCGTCATGATGGCGAACTGTCGAACAACGGTGTCGTTGTAGACGGTCGCCTGTTGGTTTGCAAATGCCATGTGCACCTCTCTTCTTGAAATTAACCTTGCCGAGTGTCAGCCTATAAGCCCGTCTCCGATTTGACGCATGTCAACCGGCGTCAAGAATCCCGCAGAATCCGCTCGCCCTCGGCCTCGATGTCTTCGAATTGGCCACGCTCGATGGCCCACCACAGGCCCCCGAGGATGAAAAAAACCAGGGCCACCGAGAGCGGGATCAGCAAATAGAGTATGTCCATCAGATGGCTTCCTTGTGACTCGGGGCGACGGCCAGCCGCAGGGCATTGAGCACCACCAGCAGCGAGCTCGCTGCCATGCCCAGACCGGCCAGCCAGGCCGGCAGCCAGCCGGCCACGGCCAGCGGCACGCAGGCGGCGTTGTAGACGACGGCCCAGACCAGGTTCTGGCGCACGATGCGCAGGGTGCGGCGCGCCAGCAGCAGGGAGCGGCCGACCGCGGCCAGACGGTCCCCCAGCACGACAAAATCGGATTGCGCCTGCGCCAGCGGCACGGCTTGGCCAAAGGCAAAGGAGACATGGGCACCGGCCAGGGCCGGGCCATCGTTGAGGCCATCCCCCACCACGGCCACGCGGCGACCCTGGCGCTGGGCCGCCTGCAGGAAGGCCAGCTTGTCCTGCGGCGTGCAGCCGCCACGAGCATCGCGCAGGCCCAGCCGCTCGGCCACACGAGCCACGGCCGGCGCCGCATCGCCCGAGAGGATGCGCACCTCGATGCCCTGCGCCTGCAGTGCGGCCACGGTGACGGCCGCATCGGGGCGGATGTCTTCGCCCAGCTCGAAGATGGCGAGCCAGCCCTGGGCATCACTGAGCACGGCATGCGGGCCCAACGGTGCGGCCACGCTGACACCACAGTGGGTCCGGGAGCCCAGACGCAACTCCTGGGTGACACCACCCTGCCCCGGCGGCGGGCTGACCAGCCCGCGCAGGCCCTGGCCCGACATCTCATGCACCTGCTCTGACCGCCAGGCCAGCACACCCTCGCCCTGCCCGGCGGCGGCCAGCGCGCGCGACACAGGGTGCAGGGACTGCTGCGCCAGCGCCATGGCCATGGCCAGCGCCTCGGCGCGCGTCACGCCTGCGCGGGTCGACACGGACTGCAGCACCATGGCATCCCTTGTCAGGGTGCCGGTCTTGTCGAACAGCACGGTGTCCACCTCGGCCAGCGCCTCCAGTCCCCCGAGGCGACGCACCAGCACGCCCTGGCGCGCCAGCGTGCCAGCGGCGGCCAGCATGGCTGCCGGCGTGGCCAGCGAGAGCGCGCAGGGACAGGTCACCACCAGCACCGCGACCGCCACCATCAGGGCATGGCCCGGATCGTGCGACCACCAGAAAGCCGCGGCACCGCCCGCCGCCAGCAGGACACCGATCAGGAAGGGCCGGGCCAGACGGTCCACCAGTTGCGCCAGTTGCGGCCGGCTGGTGGCGGCCTGCTCCATCAGCGCCACAATCTGGGCAAAACGCGTGTCGGCCCCGGTGTGCTGCACCCGCACCTGCACCGCGGCGTTCAGGTTGTGGCTGCCGGCAATCACGGTGGCGCCGACCCCGCGCAGCAGCGGGCGGGACTCGCCCGTGAGCAGGGCCTCGTCGGCCAGGGTCTCGCCCTGGATCACCACACCGTCGGCTGGAAAGGCTTCCCCCGGCAGCACCCGCAGCACGTCGCCGGGCAACAGGCGGCGCACCGCCACGCGCTCGAACTCGCCGTCGGCACGCTGGCGCAGCACGCTGTCGGGCAGGCGGTTCATCAGGGCATCCAGCGCCCCGGCCGTGCGTTCGCGCAGCCGCTGCTCCAGCCAGCGCCCGGTCAGCAGGAAAAAGACGAACATGGTCAAGGAATCGAAATACACCTCCTTGCCGAAGATGCCTTGCGGCTCGAAGGTGCCGGCCGTGCTGACCACGAAGGTGATGCCCATGCCCAGCGCCACCGGCAGGTCCATGCTGATGCGCCGCTGCAGGATGTCGCGCAGGGCCGCAGAGAAGAAAGGGCCGCAGGAAAACAGCATGACCGGCAACGTCAGCACCCAGGACGCCCAGCGCAGCAGCTGCTCCATCTCGGCCGTCAGGTCGCCGGGCTCGGCCACATAGGCCGGCCACGCGTACATCATGACCTGCATCATGCAAAGGCCCGCCACCGCCCAGCGCCACAGGGCCTTGCGGGTTTCCTGGCGCCGGCGTTCGCTGGCAAAGGCGTCGTTGGCCGGCACGGCGCGGTAACCGGCCCGGCGCACGGCCTCCATCCAGCCCGAAGGCAACACGGCGTCGGCCTGCCAGCGCACGCGGGCGCGCCGGCTACCGGCACTGACGGTGGCGGACGCGACGCCCGGCACGCCGCGCAGGGCGTCCTCGACGCTGAGCGCGCAGGCGGCGCAGTGCATGCCTTCGATCACCAGATGGGATTCCCAGCCACCACCCTGCCCGTCCAGCGGACGGCTGAATGCCGACCAGGCCGCCGGATCGTCGAGCAGTGGCTCAGCCTCAGGCCTAACCCCGCCGGAGATCGGCAGGTGTTGCGCAGGCACGGCAGGACTGGCAGATTGCATGGGGGTCGAGCGTAGCGGGCAGAACCCGTCTACGACTTGATATGGATCAAGACCATACCAGAACCCCGTGGAGTAATCTAGGTCCGTTCCAACAACCCAAGGAGAACACGCCATGTACCAACGCATCCTCGTCGCCACCGATGGCAGCACCCTGTCCAAGAAGGCCGTGAGTAGCGCCATCGCCCTGGCCAAGCTCAGCGGTGCCGAGCTGGTCGCCCTCAAGGTGGTGCCGCGTTATCCGCAGAGTTATTTCGAAGGCGGCCTGGCGCTGGCGCCCAGCGACATCGCCAGGATCGAAAAACAATGGGCCACACACGGCCAGGCGATCGTCGACGGCGTCGCCAGGTCGTCCGCGGCCAAGGGGCTCAGCGTCAAGGCAGTGGTCGTCAAGTCCGACCTGGTCAGCGAGGCCATCATCGCCACCGCCAAGAAGAACAAGTGCGACCTCATCGTCATGGCCTCCCACGGCCGTAAGGGCGTCAAGCGCCTGCTGCTGGGCAGCGAGACCCAGCAGGTGCTGACGCACTCGAGCATTCCAGTGCTGGTTCTGCGCTGACGCTCCACGGGGGAGGCGAACTGTTAAATTCCCGTGCAACGACGCTGACGGGAACCCATGAACGCACACCCCCTCTTTTTCTCCTTGCTGCTCCTGCCATTGTTCGTGCAGGCGCAACCGCTCTCGCTGCGCTCCTCCGACAGCAGCGAGCTCGGCGTCGAGGTCGTGAGCCAGCGCTACGAGGCCGGCAGCGGCACCAGCGCCTATACCCTCGCAGGCAACAAGGTCGGCCTGATGTTCCGCTTCACGCAGGCCCTGGCCGACAACTGGTACTGGGGGGCCGATGCGCGCCAGTCCCACGGCAACAGCAGCTACAGCAGTACCAGCCGCGGTGACAAGGGCGGCAATCCGGAAGTGATCACCGAGGTGCGCATCACCGGCGGCAAGGACTATCCGGTAGGAAGCCAACTGCTGGCGCCCTACTTCGGCCTGGGCTACCGCGAGCTCAGGACCGACCTGCGCGGCCTCACCAGCACGGGTGACGAGGGCTACCGGCGCCGCAGCCAGTATGTCTACCTGCCGCTGGGCCTGACGCATCGCATTCAGTTACCGGCCCAGGCCCGACTCTCGACCAGCCTGGAATACGACCTGCTGCTCGACGGCCAGCAGAGCTTTGTGCTTTCGGACACCGACGCGACCTCCAGCGATCCGGTCACCAGCCAGCGCAGCGGCCATGGCCTGCGCCTGAACAGCAGCTACGAGACCTACAACTGGTCGTTCGGCTTCTTCGTGCATTACTGGCGTGTGGCCGCCTCCGACCAGGCCCGACAGGCGCTGGCCGGCGTCCCGGCGGCGCTGGTCGAAGAGCCCCGCAACAGCACGCGCGAAGTCGGCGTCCAGTTCAGACTGCGCTTTCACTGAGTCCCGGACACGCCCTCGCGCTGGCAACTCGCGCATCAGGGGGGTGTTGCCAGCCGGCGAGCGCAAGGGCCATGGCCTGCGCCTGAACCTGGCCTACGAAACCTCATCGTGGTCGGCCAGTGTGTTCTATCGCTACTGGGATATCGCCGATTCGGAAACCGGGACCCGCACCTCACCCGGTGTCGTCTACACGGGTTACGAACCGCATAACGTCACGCGCGAAGTCGGGCTGCAACTGCGTTATCGCTTTCGCTGACACGCGCCCAAAAAAACGCCGGCAGCGCCGGCGTTTTTCATCACGGCAGGGTCTCAGCCGAACAGCGCCTTGTACTGGTCGCGCAGCAGGTTCTTCTGCACCTTGCCCATGGTGTTGCGCGGCAGGTCGTCGACCACGAAACATTTCTTGGGGATCTTGAAGTTGGCCAGCCTGGACTTCAAGGTCGCAATGATCTGCTCGCCATCCAGCGTCACGCCGGGCTTGCGCACCACCACCGCCACGCCCACCTCGCCGAAGTCCGGATGCGGCACACCCACCAGCGCGCTCTCGGCCACACCGGGCATTTCATTGACATAACCCTCGATCTCGGCCGGGTAGACGTTGTAGCCGCCGCTGATGATCAGGTCCTTGCTGCGACCGACGATGCTGACGTAACCGCGATCATCGATCTTGCCCACGTCACCGGTGCGGAAGTAGCCGTCGTCGGTGAACTCCTCTTTCGTCTTTTCGGGCATGCGCCAGTAGCCCTTGAACACGTTGGGCCCCTTGACCTGGATGCCACCGATCTCGCCCAAGGGCAGGGGCCGGCCGGCCTCGTCGCAGACCCGCAGGCTCACACCCGGCAAGGGGAAACCCACGGTGCCGCCGCGGCGCTCGCCAAGTTTGGCGTCGTAGGGATTGGAGGTCAGCATGATGGTCTCGCTCATGCCGTAACGCTCCAGGATGGTGTGGCCGGTGCGTTGCTGCCAGGCGGCAAAGGTCTCGATCAGCAGTGGCGCCGAACCGGCGATGAACAGGCGCATGTTGCGCACCGCCTCGCGCGTGAGGCCCGGCTCGGCCAGCAGGCGGACGTAGAGCGTGGGCACCCCCATGAAGACGGTGGCCTCGGGCATCTTCTCGAGCACGCGCTTCGGGTCGAACTTTGCCATCCAGAACATCTTGCTGCCGTTGAGCAGCGCACCGTGCAGGGCCACGAACAGGCCGTGCACGTGGAAGATGGGCAAGGCATGGATCAGCACGTCACCCGGTTTCCAGCCCCAGTAATCTTTCAGCACCCGGGCATTGCTCAGCAGATTGCCATGCGTGAGCATCGCGCCCTTGCTGCGGCCGGTGGTGCCACTGGTGTAGAGGATGGCGGCCAGGTCATCGGCCTGACGCTCGACCGGTACGTGGCGGTCCGAACAGAAGGCGGCGCGCTCCAGCAGCGAGCCGCTGCGGTTGTCGTCCAGGGTGTAGACATGCTGCGTGCCGGCCTTGAAGGCCAGCTTGCTGACCCAGCCGAAGTTCTTTGGGCTGCACACCACCACGGCCGGCTCGGCGTTCGCAATGAAGTACTCGATCTCGGCACTCTGGTAGGCCGTGTTCAGCGGCAGGAAGACGTAGCCGGCGCGCAGCGTGGCCAAGTAGAGCATCATGGCCTCGACCGACTTCTCCACCTGCACGGCCACGCGCGAGCCCTCGGGCAGGTTCAGCGACTGCAGCAGGTTGGCCAGCATGGCCGTCGCACGCTCCAGGTCGCGCCAGGAGTAGTGCAGGCCGTTGTCGGTCTCGATGGCGACAGCGTCGAGATCGGCGGGAAAAGCCGCACGCAGTGCGGAAAACAGGTTGGTGTTGGTTCGGGACATGGTGCGGATCAACAGGGTCAGGAAGTCGGGTGTGAAAATTCGGCGGGCCGCTTGGCCAGGAAGGCAGCGATGCCTTCGCGGTGCTCGGCGCTGTCGGCGTAGGCATAGGCCCCGTCCAGCAAGGCCTGCAGCGCCAGCGGGGTACCGGACTGCAGGGTGCGCAAGGCCTGCTTGTTCAGGCGGGCGGCCTGCGGCGCCAGCGCCTGGATGCGCTGCGTGGTGGCGTCGATCTCTGCGGCCAGCTGCGCCGGTGGCAGCACGCGCTGCACAAAACCGCGCGCCTGCACCTGCTGGGCCGTCAGCACGGCGCCTTCCAGCAACATCTCGCGTGCCGTCGTGGCACCCGCCTCACGCAGCACCAGCGCGGCCTCACGCGGCGCCATGGGAAAACCGAGCCGGCCGATCGGCGCGCCAAAACGCGCTGTCTCTGTGGCAATCCGGATGTCGCAGCAAGAGGCGATCTCCACGCCGGCCCCCATGCAGTTGCCCTCTATCTGGGCAACCACGGGCACGTCGCAGTCCAGCACGGCCTGCAGGCCACCCCAGACCGCGTTCTCGTGGAAGTCGCGCAGGCTGGTCTCGCTGAAACGGAAGCTCTCGTACTCGGAGATGTCGCCCCCTGCGCAGAAATGACCGCCCTCCCCGCGCAGCACGATGCAGCGCAGGGAAGTGTCGGCCTGCAAGGCAAGGAACACCGCGCGCAGTTCACGCCACATCGCGCAGGACATGGCGTTGAACTTGCCGGGATGGCTGAGGGTGACGAGGGCCAGGGTGCCCTGCCGCTGCAGCTGGAGATGGCCACTCATGGTCGAGACGGGTGCATCAGGCGTGAAGCGACAGGACCAAGGGCCACGGTCAGTCGAGCTTGGCGCCGGAGAGCTTGACCACCTGGGTCCAGCGCTTGACCTCGGCACCGACGAACTGGCCGAACTGCTGCGGGTTCGCGCTGCTGAACTCGGCCCCCTGGTTGGCCCAGATCGCCTTGGCCTCGGGCGTATCGCCGGCCTTGCGGATCTCATCGTAGGCGCGTGCCATCACGTCGGCCGGCGTGCCCTTGGGCGCCCAGATGCCGTACCAGGTCTGCACCGTGTACTCGGGCAGGCCCAGTTCGGCCGCGCAGGGCACGTCCGGGAAAGCCGGGTTGCGCTTCGGGCCGGCCACCATCAGGGCCTTGATGCGACCACCCTTGATGTGGCCGGCCGAGGAACCCAGGCCGTCGAACATCATGTCCACGTTGCCGGCGATCAGGTCCTGCAGGGCCGGGCCGGCGCCGCGGTAGGGGATGTGGGTGATGAAGGTCTTGGTCTGCTGCTTGAAGAGCTCACCGGCCAGGTGGTGCGATGTGCCGCTGCCGGCCGAGCCGTAGTTCAGCTTGCCCGGATTCTTGCGCAGCATGTCCAGGAAAGCCTTGAAATCACCCTCGGGAACCTTCTTGGGATTGACCACCAGCACCTGGGGCACCGTGGCGACCAGCGCCAGCGGCATGAAATCCTTCTCGATGTCGTAATCGAGCTTGGGGTACATCGAAGGTGCAATGGTGTGGTGCACCGCCCCCATGAACAGGGTGTAGCCGTCCGGCTGCGCCTTGGCAGCAATGCTGGCACCCAGCGTACCGCCGGCGCCGCCGCGGTTGTCGATCACCATCTGCTTGCCGGTCAGCTTGGCGAACGAGGCCGAGAGCGGACGGGCAAAGGCATCTGTGCCGCCACCCGCGGGAAAAGGAACGATCAGGGTCACCGGCTTGGTCGGCCAGCCGGACTGGGCCTGAGCCCACAGGGGACCGGCGGCCAGGCCGGCCGCAGCCAGGCGCAGGATGTCGCGTCGCTTGCTGCCGAAAGTGAATGCTGTTGTCATGCTTGTCTCCTTTAGTTGAATGAATCAGCGATCATGCCGTCAGAACTGCATGTCCTCGATGGAGGGCGCCACCGCTATTCTGCCTTCTGCCAGCTGGTCCCGCTGCCGGTCCAGCCGCTTGAGATCGTAGAGGTAGTTGACCATCAGGCCAAAGGACTGCTTGAGCCCCTTGGGCGAGGGGTCGCCCATCCAGTTCAGCCGCTCGACTCGGGCCCCGTTGCCCAGGTGAAAACGCGCTACCGGATCGGCCGGTTTGCCATCGACCAGCTCGCGCCCCAGGTAATGGGCCGCGCAATGCAGCAGCCAGCGGCGCAGGACCGCCTTCCCATCCAGTGACTCGATCCTGTCGAGGGCCTGCAGCACATGGACCGCGGACGGGGGTTCGAACCCAACGGCCCGCCCCAGTTCGGCCCGCTCTTTTTCGGGCGTCAGCTCCAGCATGCGCGCCGCATTGTGCGTCAGCCAGGCCCGCAAGCCGGGAATCGGTGACAGGGTGGCGAAATGCCGCAGCCGGGGGAATTCGGCACTCAGCGTCTCCACCACCCGCTTGATGAGCGAGTCGCCGAAGCTCACGCCCCGCAGGCCGCTCTGGGTGTTGCTGATGGAATAGAAGATGGCTGTGGTGGCCTTGCCCAGATCGGACGCCGCGGCCTGCTCATCGAGCAGCGGCGTGATGCTGTCGGCCATGTGGTCGATCAGCGCGACCTCGACGAAAATGAGCGGCTCGCCGGGCAGGCGCGGGTGGAAAAAGCCGTAACAGCGGCGGTCGGAGTCCAGCCGGTTCTTGACGTCGTCCCAGCTGCGGATGTCATGTACCGCCTCGTACTTGATCAGCTTTTCGACCAGAGAGGCCGGTGAGTCCCAGCTGATGCGCTGCAACTCCAGGAAACCGACATCGAACCAGGTGGAGAACATGTACTCCATCTCCACGTCCAGGGCCTGCAGCCGCTTGTCCTTCTTCAGGCTGGGCTGCATCTCGGCGCGCAGGTCCACCAGGAAACGGATGCCTTCTGGCAGCACGCTGAAACGCTGCAGCAGGCGCCGGCGCGGCGACACCGTGGCGCGCCGGTACTGCACCTCGGCCGCCGCCTCATCCGGGGTGCCCACGGCGGCGGCAAACTTGGCCTGGGCGCTTTTGACCTTCTCGGCGTCGGCCATGAACATCTCGCTCATCAGAAGCCAGATGTCGCGCCGCCGGGCTGGCGTGGCCCCGGCGTAGCGCTCGATCAGGACCTGGGCCCGCCGCCCCCCTTCGACCTCGCTGATGCGCGGGTCGATCGTGGCCTTGAGCTCTTCGAGCACGAGGCGCAGCATGCGCGGCGACATGGCCTCGTCACGGTGGCGCCGGCTGGCCGCCAGGCGCTCACGCGTGGGCCGCTCGCTGGTCTGTCCTGCCGTGGCGCCATGGCCGGACCCCGTTGGGGCCTGCGTCGAGCCCGCCGTGCCTGCGGCCAGCAGGCCCTTGCGACCCAGCGGGAAAAGATCGGAAACCTTGCGGCTGATCCAGCTCGTTGCGTTCATGCCAGCCTCCGGCTGTGTTGACGGGTGACTTCACTCAGCGCTTCGCGCTGGCGTGTCAGATGGGTACGCATGGCGGCCTCGGCGCCGTCGGCATCACGCGCCTTGAGCGCGGCAAAGACGGCCATGTGCTCGCTCAGGCTCTGCTCCAGCCGACCCGGGGCGTGCAACTGCTGCAGCCGGGCGAGTTTGAGGATCTTGCGCAGGTCGCCAATGACCTGGGCCAGCCAGCGGTTGTTGGCCAGCGTGATGATGGCCTCGTGGATGGCGAAATTGGTCTCGTAGTAGTCGACGATGCGCTTGCTCCGGGCCGCCTTCTGCAGCCGCTCGTGCAGGGCCTCCAGGGCCACCAGGTCGGCATCGCTGGCGTGGACCGCGGCCTCGCGCGCGCAGCGCCCTTCCAGCAGCGCGATCACCGGGAATATCTCGTCGAGATCGCGCTCGGTCACCTCGTTGACAAAACAACCACGCCGTGGCTCATGGCGCAGCAGCCCTTCGGCCGTCAGGACCTTGAGCGCCTCGCGCAGGGGCGTACGCGAAATCTCCAGCCGCACACACAGCACCGCCTCGTCCACAAAACTGCCCGGCGCCAGGGTGCCGTTGAAGATCTCCTGCCGCAGGGTGTCGGCGACCTGTTCGTGCAAGGAGTTGTGGACAACACGCATGGGCGGAGCCTTGTTCGCGGGAGCAACACCCTGCCACGTCTTTAGGGATGGCGGAAGGACCATGACTGTAATTTTCCGTAATTACGCGTAATTACGAAACAGGGAGTAACCCTGAGTCGAGGGCAGGCCACGGGGAAAAGGCACCCAAAGGGCGTCGGCCGGGCTCAGGGGCGATGGGGCTGGCGACCCAGCCACCACCAGAGAGCGGCGCCCCCGGCAATCATGGGCAGGCACAGCCACTGCCCCATGCTGAGATTGAGGGCCAGCAGGCCGAGGTAGTCATCCGGCTCCCGGAAGTATTCGGCGATAAAACGCAACAGCCCATAACCCACCAGGAAGGCGGCGGACACCTGCCCCATGCGCCGCGGCCGGCGCGCGTAGAGCCACAGCAGGACAAAGAGCAGCAAGCCCTCCAGCAGGAACTGGTAGAGCTGCGAAGGATGGCGCGGTGCATCGCCAGCCCCCCGAAACACCATGGCCCAGGGCAAGCCGGGGTCGGCCGCCCGCCCCCAGAGTTCACCGTTGATGAAGTTGCCGATGCGCCCGGCCGCGAGGCCGGTGGGCACACAGGGCGCCACGAAATCGGCGACCTGCAGCCAGTGCCGGTGGCGGGCCCGCGCGAACCAGAGCATGGCCACGACCACACCCAGCATGCCGCCATGGAAACTCATGCCGCCCTGCCACAGGGCAAAGATCTCCAGCGGATGGCTCAGGTAGTAGGCCGGCTTGTAGAACAGGCAGTAACCCAGCCGCCCGCCGATAACGACGCCGATCACGCCATAAAAAAGCACGTCCTCGACATCACGCCGGCTCCAGGCGCCCTCGCCCCGGATCGAGGCATAGGGCTCGTGCCGCAGGCGGCGCAGGCCCAGCCAGAAAAACAGACCAAAGGCGACCAAATAGGTGATGCCATACCAGTGGACGGACAGCGGACCCAGACGCAGGGCGACCGGATCGATGGCGGGGTGGATCAGCATGGGCGCCATTGTGCCGCAGGCGCTGCCACGGCTTACACTCACGGTCTGCATTGTTTTATCGTCTCACCTACCGCACACGAACCATGGCCACCAAAGTCATCCAGATCAACCGCCGTTCGGCCAACATCACTGAAGGCAAGTCCCGCGCTCCCAACCGCTCCATGTACTACGGCATGGGCTACGAGGAAAGCGATTTCAAGAAGCCCATGGTCGGCGTGGCCAATGGCCACAGCACCATCACCCCGTGCAACTCGGGCCTGCAGAAGCTGGCCGACGCGGCCATCGCCGGCATCGAGGAAGCCGGCGGCAACGCCCAGGTCTTCGGCACCCCCACCATCAGTGATGGAATGGCCATGGGCACCGAGGGCATGAAGTACTCCCTGGTATCGCGCGAGGTCATCAGCGACTGCATCGAGACCTGCGTGCAGGGCCAGTGGATGGACGGCGTGCTGGTGGTCGGCGGCTGTGACAAGAACATGCCCGGCGGCCTGATGGGCATGCTGCGCGCCAACGTGCCGGCCATCTACGTCTATGGCGGCACCATCCTGCCGGGCCATTACAAGGGCCAGGACCTGAACATCGTCAGCGTCTTCGAAGCCGTGGGCCAGAACGCGGCCGGCAACCTGAGCGATGCCGATCTGCGCGAAATCGAGATGCGCGCCATCCCCGGCACCGGCTCCTGCGGTGGCATGTACACCGCCAACACCATGTCCAGCGCCTTCGAGGCCCTGGGCATCAGCCTGCCCTACTCGTCCACCATGGCCAATCCGCATGACGAGAAGATGAACTCGGCCAAGGAATCGGCCAAGGTGCTGATCGAGGCCATCAAGAAGGACCTCAAGCCGCGCGACATCGTCACGCGCAAGAGCATCGAGAACGCCGTGGCCGTCATCATGGCCACGGGCGGCTCCACCAATGCCGTGCTGCACTTCCTGGCCATCGCCCATGCGGCCGATGTCGAATGGAGCATCGACGACTTCGAGCGTGTGCGCAAGAAGACCCCCGTGATCTGCGATCTCAAGCCCAGTGGCAAGTACCTGGCGGTGGACCTGCACAAGGCCGGTGGCATCCCGCAGGTCATGAAGGTTTTGCTCAATGCCGGCCTGCTGCACGGCGACTGCATCACCATCACCGGCCAGACGATTGCCGAGGTGCTCAAGGACGTGCCGGACCAGCCGCGCGCCGACCAGGACGTGATCCGCCCGATCAACAAACCCATGTACGAAGAAGGCCACCTGGCCATCCTCAAGGGCAATCTCTCGCCCGAGGGCGCGGTCGCCAAGATCACCGGCCTGAAGAACCCGGTCATCACCGGCCCGGCCCGCGTGTTCGACGACGAGCAGTCGGCCCTCAAGGCCATCCTGGACGGCAAGATCAAGGCGGGCGACGTGATGGTGCTGCGCTACCTCGGTCCCAAGGGCGGCCCCGGCATGCCCGAGATGCTGGCTCCCACCGGCGCCCTCATCGGCGCCGGCCTGGGCGAAAGCGTGGGCCTGATCACCGACGGCCGATTCTCGGGCGGCACCTGGGGCATGGTGGTCGGCCACGTGGCGCCCGAAGCGGCGGCTGGCGGCACCATCGCGTTCGTGAAGGAAGGCGACAGCATCACCATCGACGCCCATGAGCTCAAGCTGGAACTCAACGTGCCAGCCGCCGAACTCGCCAAGCGCCGCGAAGGCTGGACCGCCCCGCAGCCGCGCTACACCCGTGGCGTTCAGGCCAAGTTCGCCTTCAACGCCAGCTCAGCCAGCAAGGGCGCGGTACTGGACAATTACTGATCCCACCCTGCCCCAACAAAAAGCCCCGGCATGCCGGGGCTTTTTCATGACTCGGGGAAAACGGCTGGATCAGCGACGGCGCTTGATGCCCAGGGCATCGCGCTGCTTGTTGAGCCGGTCCTGGCGGCGCTTGTCCTCGCGCTCCATCGCCTTGCGACGGGTATAGCCGCTGGCATCAGCCCAGGCCCACCAGGCGGCCGCCATCCCAAACGGCGCCAGCACGACCCACCAACTCCAGGCGACGACCGGATCGATGTCGAGATACTTCATCAGCAGCAGGATGATGCCCAGTCCCAGAAAATACATGGATAGCCCTTGGTCTTGTTGCCGCAGTCCCGCCACGCAGGTCAACCACAGCCATTACAATTACGTTCATTGATTATGTACTTAACCCTAGCCTCGAGGAAATCAATGAAACGTGCCCTTTTCGTCCTGTTTGCCGCAGCCACCGTCAGCGCCCCCGTGCTGGCCGATCAGGCCCTGGCCACTTCCAAGAACTGCATGGCTTGCCACGCCGTCGACCGGAAGCTGGTCGGCCCGTCCTTCAAGGACGTGGCCAAGAAGTACGCCGGCGATGCTGGCGCTGTCGACAAGCTCGCCACCAAGATCATCAAGGGTGGCTCCGGCGTCTGGGGCCCTGTGCCCATGCCGGCCAATCCGCAGGTCAGCGAGGCCGACGCCAAGAAACTTGCTGCCTGGACCCTGGCTGCCAAGTAAATCCGCAGCCGCACATCAAAAAGCCTGCTCATGCGGGCTTTTTTAATGGGGGCTGAACAGCAAGGCAGCCCCTTTGAAGGCTGGATCAGTTGTTCTGCGACAACTGATCGAGGATGGCCGGGTTTTCCAGCGTCGAGGTGTCCGAGGTGATGGCCTCGCCCTTGGCGATCGAGCGCAGCAGGCGGCGCATGATCTTGCCGCTGCGGGTCTTGGGCAGGTTGTCGCCGAAGCGGATGTCCTTCGGTTTCGCGATCGGGCCGATCTCCTTGGCCACCCAGTCGCGCAACTCCTTGGCAATGGCCTTGGCTTCCTCGCCGGTCGGACGCGAGCGCTTGAGCACGACAAAGGCGCAGATGGCCTCGCCGGTCAGGTCGTCCGGGCGGCCCACCACGGCGGCCTCGGCCACAAGATCCGTCTTGGAGACCAGGGCAGATTCGATTTCCATCGTGCCCATGCGGTGACCGGAGACGTTGAGCACGTCATCAATGCGGCCCGTGATGCGGAAATATCCTCGGTCGACACTGCGAACGGCGCCGTCGCCCGCCAGGTAATAACCCTTGAGCTCCTCGGGGAAGTAGCTCTTCTTGAAGCGCTCGGGATCGCCCCAGATGGTGCGGATCATGGAAGGCCAGGGTTTCTTGATCACCAGGATGCCGCCCGACCCGTTGGGCACATCGTGGCCCGCCTCGTCCACGATGGCCGCGGCAATGCCCGGCAGAGGCAGCGTGCAGGAACCCGGCACCAGCGGCGTGGCGCCCGGCAGCGGGGTGATCACATGGCCGCCGGTTTCGGTCTGCCAGAAGGTGTCGACGATGGGGCAGCGCTCGCCGCCGACGTGCTTGTGATACCACATCCAGGCTTCCGGGTTGATGGGCTCACCCACCGAGCCCAGGATGCGCAGGCTGCTGAGGTTGGAGCGGGCCGGATGCACCTTCTCGTCGCCCTCGGCCGCCTTGATCAGCGAGCGGATGGCCGTGGGGGCCGTGTAGAAGATCGTGCACTTGTGCTTCTCGATCATCTGCCAGAAGCGCCCGGCGTTCGGGTAGGTCGGCACGCCCTCGAACACGATCTGGGTGGCGCCGGCCGCCAGCGGGCCGTAGGCCACGTAGGTGTGGCCGGTGATCCAGCCGATGTCGGCCGTGCACCAGAAAACGTCGTCGGGACGCAGATCGAAGGTCCAGTCCATGGTCAGCCGCGCCCACAGGAGGTAGCCACCCGTGGAATGCTGAACGCCCTTGGGCTTGCCCGTGGAACCCGAGGTGTAGAGGATGAAAAGCGGATGCTCGGCGCCCACGGCAGTAGGCGCGCACGTGTTGCTTTGCCCGGCCAGTGCCTCGGCAAAGGTCTTGTCGCGGCCGGCCACCATGTTACAGGCCGTCGCCGTGCGCTGGTAGACCAGCACGGTCTTGATGGACTCGCAGCCCCCCATGGCCAGGCCTTCGTCCACGATAGCCTTGAGCGGCAGCTCCTTGCCGCCGCGCATCTGGTAGTTGGCGGTGATCACGGCCACGGCGCCAGCGTCGATGATGCGCTCCTGCAGCGACTTGGCCGAGAAGCCACCGAACACCACGGAATGGGTGGCACCGATGCGCGCGCAGGCCTGCATGGCCACCACACCCTCGATGGTCATGGGCATGTAGACCAGGACGCGGTCGCCCTTCTTCACGCCCTGCGCCTTGAGGGCATTGGCGAACTGGCTCACCTTGGCCAGCAGTTCCTTGTAGCTGACCTTGGTCACGGCGCCGTCGTCGGCCTCGAAAATGACGGCCGTCTTGTTCTCGACCGGCGTGCCCATGTGCTTGTCCAGGCAGTTGGCCGAGGCGTTGAGCTCGCCGTCGTCGAACCATTTGTAGAAAGGTTTTTTCGATTCGTCCAGGGTGCGGGTGAAGGGTTTGGTCCAGACCACGTTCTCGCGGGCCAGCCGGGCCCACGTGCCTTCGAAATCCTTGTCGAAGGCGTCGCACATGGCCTGGTACTGCGCCATGCCGGAGATGCGCGCCGCCTTGACAACCGCATCTGCCGGGGGAAAGACACGGTTCTCGACCAGGACGGATTCGATGGCAGACGTTGGTGAACTCATGGCATGTTTCCTCAGATGGTTTTTTCGATCGCCCCGCAATGTCAGGGCTGGCGCTTACAAGTCACTGACTTGACACAGTCCTTGCAATGTACCGAATCCCGGGGCGGTTTGAAATGCGGCCTAAAATCCGCCATCTAGATAGAAACCCGGATTTTCAGACCATGTCCAGCCCCGAATCGTCCAAAGTTTCCCCCTTGCGCCCCTTGCCCGCCCTGATTTTTTCCAGCCGCTGGCTGCAGTTGCCCCTGTACCTGGGCCTGATTGCCGCCCAGGGCGTTTATGTGTTCCATTTTCTGGTCGAACTGCTGCACCTGATCGAGGCCGCCTTTGGCAGCCAGACCGCCTTGCAGGCCCTGGTCACCAGCATCGGCTACAAGGAAACCGCCAACCTGACATCACTCAACGAGACCATCATCATGCTGGTGGTACTCGCCCTGATCGACGTGGTCATGATCTCCAACCTGCTGATCATGGTCATCGTCGGAGGTTACGAGACCTTCGTCAGTCGCATGAACCTGGAGGGCCACCCGGACCAGCCTGAATGGCTGAGTCACGTGAACGCCTCCGTACTCAAGGTCAAGCTGGCCACTGCCATCATCGGCATCAGCTCCATTCACCTGCTCAAGACCTTCATCAATGCCGCCAACTACGATGTCAAGGTCCTGATGTGGCAGACCATCATCCACGTGGTCTTCCTGTTCAGCGCCCTGGCCATCGCCTACACCGACAAGCTGCTCACCAGCACACACGCTGCTGGCGCGGATCACTGATACCCATACCTCGGACCACCATGACGCTCCTGCTCTTCATCGCCGGCCTGATCGCACTCGTCGCCGGAGCCGAGCTGCTGGTGCGGGGTGCGTCGAAACTGGCGCTGTCCTTCGGCCTGTCGCCGCTGGTGGTGGGACTGACCATCGTCGCCTTCGGCACCAGCGCCCCCGAGATGGCGGTGTCTGCAGGCGCCGTGCTCGATGGCAAGACGGATCTGGCCATCGGCAACGTGGTGGGCAGCAACATCTTCAACGTGCTGTTCATCCTCGGCCTCTCGGCACTGATCACACCCCTTGTGGTCAACATCCAGCTGATTCGCCAGGAGGTGCCCATCATGATCGGGGCCTCCCTGCTGCTGCTGGTTCTCACCCTCGACGGCCGCCTGGGCTGGTTCGATGCGGCCATACTGATGGCGCTGATGCTGGCCTACACGGGCTTCCTGATCGTGCAATCCCGCAGTGAAAGCGCCAGCGCCAACGACGAATACGCGGCCGAGGTGCGCCCTGCCTCACCCGGCAGCTGGGACGCCAAACTGCCCGTGCAACTGGTCCTCATCGTCGCCGGCCTCGCCCTGCTGGTGCTGGGTGCGGACTGGCTGGTCAGTGCCTCCGTCACGTTTGCCAAGTCCCTGGGCGTGAGTGATCTGGTCATCGGCCTGACCATCGTGGCGGCTGGCACTTCCATGCCCGAAGTGGCCACCTCGGTGATGGCGGCCCTCAAGGGCGAGCGTGACATTGCCGTCGGCAATGTGGTGGGCAGCTGCCTGTTCAACACCCTGGGCTGCCTGGGTCTGGCGGGTCTGCTCGCCGGCGATGCCGGGCTGCTGGTGCCAGCGGCCGTGCAGAACTTCGACATCTGGGTCATGCTCGCCGTCGCCCTGGCCTGCCTGCCGGTCTTCATGACCGGACGCGAGATCGCGCGCTGGGAAGGCGGCGTGTTCATGCTGTATTACGCCGCCTACGTGGCTTACCTGATCCTGGCCGCGCAGCAGCACGACGCACTGGGGGCCTATTCGGCCGCCATGCTGGGCTTCGCCCTGCCGCTCACCGTGATCACCTTGGTGGTGGTCCTGCTGCGGCGTCCGCCCACAGGCAGCCGCCGGCCATGACCGGCCACCGCGGCGAGCCCCTTCGTCTTTTCCATGCAGACCGACGGGCCAAGGCGCACCTGCGTGCGACTGCCTAGAATCCAGGGCTGCTTACAAGGACCATACCGCTTTGCTCTACCTGATCATCTTGCTTCCCCTGCTGGCCGGCACGGTGCTCACCGGCTGGTCAGGTACCCGCTCCGCGGCACAGCAGAGCAGCCAGACCGCCTGGCTGGCGGCCGCCGTCACTGCCGCCAGCTTCGCGCTGCTGCTGATGCAATGGCCGGCGGTCATGGGCGGCGAGGTCCTGCAGGCCTACACCCCCTGGGTCCCCGAAATCGGACTCAACCTCGGCCTGCGCCTGGACGGCCTGGCGCTGATGTTCGCGCTGCTGATCACGGGCATCGGCCTGCTGATCATCCTCTACGCCCACTTCTACCTCGGCGTGGACGACCCGGTGGGCAAGTTCTACAGCACGCTCATGCTGTTCATGGCCGCCATGCTGGGCATCGTGCTGTCCGACAACCTACTGCTGCTCGTGGTGTTCTGGGAACTCACCAGCATCTCCTCCTTCCTCCTTGTGGGCTACTGGAACCACCGCGCCGACGCCCGCGCCGGCGCGCGCATGGCGCTGGCCATCACCGGCGGTGGTGGTCTGGCCATGCTGGGCGGTTTCGTGCTGCTGGGCCAGATCGCCGGCACCTACGAGCTCAGCCAGATGCTGGACCAGGGCGCACGCATCCAGGCCGACCCGCGCTACCCGGCCGCGTTGCTGCTGATCCTGGTCGGCGCCTTCACCAAGAGTGCGCAGTTCCCCTTCCACTTCTGGCTGCCGCAGGCCATGGCCGCACCGACGCCGGTCTCGGCCTACCTGCACTCGGCCACCATGGTCAAGGCCGGCATCTTCCTGCTGATGCGCCTGACACCAGTCATCGGCGGCAGCGAGCTGTTCATGGCCATCGTCAGCACAGCTGGCTTGGCCACCGTGGCCTTCGCCGCCTTCATCGCCCTCTTCAAGCACGACCTCAAGGGCCTGCTGGCCTACTCCACCGTCAGCCACCTGGGCCTCATCACCTTCCTGATCGGCCTGGGCTCGCCGCTGGCGGCCGTGGCGGCGGTCTTTCACATCCTCAACCACGCCAGCTTCAAGGCCGCGCTGTTCATGAGCGCCGGCATCATCGACCACGAGACCGGCACGCGTGACATGCGCCGACTCGGCGGCCTGTGGCACACCATGCCATGGACCGCCACCCTGGCCATGGCCGCGGCCGCTGCCATGGCCGGCGTGCCGCTGTTCAACGGTTTCCTGTCCAAGGAGATGTTCCTCACCGAGGCCGTGCAGTTCGCCCAGGCTGGCGGCTGGCGCTGGCTCGTGCCCGCGCTGGCGACGCTGGCCGCGTTGTGCAGCGTGGCCTATTCGGCGCGCCTGGTGCACGACGTCTTCTTCAACGGCCCCGCGCGCGACCTGCCGCCCGAGGCCCATCCGCACGACCCGCCGCTGGGTATGCGCCTGCCCGTGATGCTGCTGGCCGCGGTCTGCGTGCTCGTGGGCGTGCTGCCGGCGCTGACGCTGGAGCCCCTGGTGCGGGTGGCCGCCAGCGCCATGCTGGGCACGGCCGCGCCCGAGTTCCACCTGGCCATCTGGCACGGCTTCAACCTGCCGCTGGCGCTCAGTGCGCTGGCCCTGGCCGCCGGCGCCGGCCTCTACTTCTGGCTGGCACGCGGCCACCGCCTGCACCGCCTCAACTCGGAAAACTGGTTCGGCGTGCTCACCGGTCTGAACCTCTTCACGCGCAGCATGGACCGCCTCTTCGGCGGCGCCGGCCGCGTCACCGCCATGCTGGAAAACGCCTCGCTGCAACGCTACATCGCCTGGATGGTGATCGCCACGCTGGCCGTGGCTGTGGCCCCGCTGCTGGCTGCGGGCGCACCTGGCACCGGCACCCGCACGCTGCTGCCGGCCTCCTTCCCCGCCCTCGTGCTCTGGGCCCTGCTGCTGCTGGCCTGCGCCTGGCTGGCGCTGCGACACCATCAGCGCTTCGAGTCGGTGGTGGTCACCGGCGTGGTGGGTCTGGTCACGGCGCTGACCTTTGTCTCCTTCTCGGCCCCTGACCTGGCCCTGACCCAGCTCACTGTCGAGGTGGTCTCCACCGTGCTGCTGCTCATGGGCCTGGCCCTGCTGCCGCGCCAGAGCCCGCGCGAATCCAGCCGCGCGCGCCGCCTGCGCGACGCCGCGCTGGCGCTGGCCGGTGGCGGTGGCATGGCCTGGCTGGCCTGGGTCATGCTCACGCGCGACCACGACTCGATTTCCTGGTACTTCCTCAACCACTCGGCCATCGCAGGCGGCGGCACCAACGTCGTCAACGTCATCCTGGTCGACTTCCGCGGCTACGACACCTTTGGCGAGATCACCGTGCTGGGCATCGCCGCCATCGGCGTGCTGGCGCTGATGGACGGCATGCGCACGCGCCGCCCGGCCCATGACGCTGCCGGCCAGCCCTGGACCTTTGCTGCCCAGCCACTGATGCTGCGCGTGGCCGCACGTGTGGTGCTGCCGCTGGCCCTGGTGGTCACGCTCTACATCTTCATGCGCGGCCACAACCAACCCGGCGGCGGTTTCATCGCCGGCCTGATCACTGCCGTGGCGCTGGTGCTGCAGTACATGGCGCTGGGCCAGACGCGGGCTGAGGCGCTGCTGCACGCAGGCGGCGGCCGGCGCTTCGTGCGCTGGATCGGCATCGGCCTGGGTATCGCCGGCCTGACCGGGCTAGGAGCCTTCTTACTCGGCCAGCCTTTCCTCACGAGCGCGCACGGCCATCCCTACGTGCCCGTGCTGGGCGAACTGCCGCTGGCCACGGCTGCGCTGTTCGACCTGGGCGTCTACATCACCGTGGTCGGCGCCACGTTGCTGACCCTGTCCACGCTGGGCGCGGTCACACGCGAAAGCCCTGCCGCCACTCACCCCGTCGGAGACAAGCCATGAGCCTGGAATTCCTGGTGGCCAGCGGCATCGGCGTCGTCACCGCCACCGGCATCTACCTGATCCTGCGCGGCCGCACCTGGCCCGTGGTGATCGGCCTGAGCCTGCTGGGTTACGCCGTCAACGTGTTCATCTTCGCCATGGGCCGCCTTTGGCTGGACGCCGCCCCCATCCTTGGCGCTGCCGGCCAGGTGGCCGACCCGCTGCCGCAGGCCCTGGTGCTGACCGCCATCGTGATCGGTTTTGCCACCACCGGTTTCGTGATCGAGCTGGCGCTGCGCAGCCGTCATGAGACCGGCACCGACCACGTGGACGGCCACGAACCCGAAGACAAGCCGGCACGGAGCACGCAAGGATGACCGGCATGCTCGACACCCTGTTCTCCACGCACCTGCCGGTGCTGCCGGTG
>CALRZY010000012.1:0-86947 GCA_943372765.1 Curvibacter sp. AEP1-3 | reverse complement strand
TTGGCCACGCAGAAAATTTTCGCCATCAGGTCGTCCCTTGTTTATGTGAGATCAGCGGGTGAAAGCAAGACGCAAGCCGAAGCCGATCAGGCAGAGGCCGGCGATTTTCTCCAGCACGCGGCCGAACAGCGGGTTGGCGCGCAAGCGGTCGGCGAGATAGTGCGTGAGCAGGGTCATGCCCAGACCGTAGAGAAAAGTGAGGAAGGCGATCGTCACGGCCATGAAGCCGAAGGTGAACAGGCCCTGGTGCGTGGCCGGGTCGACGAAGAGCGGAAAGAAGGCCAGGTAGAACATGATGGCCTTGGGATTGAGCAGGGTGATGACCATGGCCTGGCGCAGGTAGTGGCCGGCCTTGATGTTGAGCACCGGCGCCGCGCCGGGTTTGGCCAGCAGCATCTGAACCCCGAGGAACGCCAGGTATGCTGCCCCACCCCACTGCAGAATATTGAAGGCAGTCGGGTAGGCGATGAGCAGCGCGGCCACACCGGCCACCGCCGCCCACATCAACACCTGGTCACCGAGGATGACACCCAGGGTCGCAGCCAAGCCACCGCGCACCCCGCCCTTGCTGGTGGAGGTGATCAGCGCCAGATTGCCGGGGCCCGGGATCAGCAGAAAAATGATGACGGTGACGACAAAAGCGCCGTAGTCGGCTACGCCAAACATGGGGGTTGGGGATCTCTCGGAATGGGGTCTTGAGGGAAGGGTTGAGTGTACGGCAGCTTTTTGGGGGTTCTGTCTTTGGGGATCGCTGGTTCGCCCGGGTTTTTGTTTCACGTGGAACAGTTTTCGTCCTGCGTCTTTGCCTGCGGCGCTTTTGTAGCCCCCCACTCATCCCCCCGCCCTTCTCTACCCCCGCCGGGGTAGAGAAGGGGGCCTGGATTTGATGGTTGGTTTTCTGGATACGCTTCTATAGAGCGGGGCGTCGCCGCCGCCTTTGGTTTGCCTGGATTTCTAGGCTGCTGTCGTAGTGAACGGCTCGGAAGTAGCTGACCACTAACGATGGTTGGCTGCGCCAACCTACCGTTTCCGAGTCCAGAAGACCGGCCGCCTCGCCCTTTTCTGGTCGCTGGCGCGCAGCTGCCAGCCGGTGCCGCACCGACCCAGCACCATCTACTACGACCACTTCTGGGAAATCCTGGCGCAAAGACCAAGGCGGCGACCTCACCCCCGTAGAAGCGTAGCCGGCACGATGAGATCAAATCCAGGCCCCTTCTCTACCCCGGCGGGGGTAGAGAAGGGCGGGGGATGAGTGGGGGGTTACAAAAGCGCCGAAAGGCGAAGACTTAGGCAGTAGAGAGACGCATCCAAACAATGCACCGCTCCGCCCCCAAGCCAGGAACAGATAGCTGTTCCACGTGAAACACAGCCACGTCCGCCGGCAGAGCAGCCAGCTCGTCAACCGGAGATTTCCCCTTCATCGCCATCCACATCCCCGCCGGTGCCAGCGCCGAACGCGACCAGTTGGCAAAGTCCACCAGGGAGGCAAACGCCCGGGAACTGACCACGTCGTAGTGATCGTCCAAGTTTTCCACCCGGGCGTGAAGGCCCTTGAGGTTGGGTAGCTTCAAGGTCAGGGCGGCCTGCTGAATGAAGGTGGCTTTCTTGGCCACGGTGTCCACGCAGCTCACGGCGATGTCCGGGCAGCAGATGGCGATGACCACGCCGGGCAGGCCGGCGCCGGAGCCGACGTCCAGCAGGCGGAAGCCCTGCCCGTCCGCCGGCTGGCGGCCGGCGAGTTGTTGCCGTAGCGGCTTGATGACGGCCAGGCTGTCGAGCAGGTGATGGGTCAGCATCTCGGCCGGGTCACGCACGGCCGTCAGGTTGTAGACCTTGGTCCACTTCTGGATCAGGGCCAGGTAGTCCAGCAGCTGGGTGATCTGGGCCTCCGACAGGTCCAGGCCGAGTTCGGCCACCCCGGATTTCAGGGTCGTGGAGAGATCGAGGCTCATACGGCCTCGGCCACTTCGGTCTTGGCGAAGCCGCGGAAACCACCTTTTTTCAGGTGGATCATCAGCAGGGAAATGCTGGCGGGCGTGATGCCGGAGATGCGCGAGGCCTGACCCAGGGTTTCCGGGCGATGCTTTTGCAGCTTCTGCCGCGCCTCGATGGACAGAGCCGAGACCGCCATGTAGTCCAGGTCGGCCGGGAGCTTGAGGTTTTCGTAATGGGCAGCACGCTCCACTTCGTCCTTCTGGCGATCGATGTAGCCGGAATACTTGGCGGCAATTTCCAGTTGCTCGACCACGGGCTCGGCAAGATCACCCAGCGTTTCACGTGAAACATCGGGGTTGGCGTACTTGCCGCCGTCCAGGGACATGAGGCCGGGATAGCTCACATCCGGGCGGCGCAGCAGATCGAAAAGGTTGTACTCGCGCTCGATGGTCGTGCCCAGCACCCGCTCGGCTTCGGCCGCGGACAGGATGCGGGGGTTGACCCAGGTGGCCTTGAGGCGCTCTGTTTCACGTGAAACAGAATCCCGCTTGCGGCAGAAGGCGTCCCAGCGGGCGTCGTCCACCAGACCCAGCCGGCGGCCGGTTTCGGTCAGGCGCAGGTCGGCGTTGTCTTCACGCAGCTGCAGGCGGAACTCGGCCCGGCTGGTGAACATGCGGTAGGGCTCGGTCACACCCTGGGTGGTCAGGTCGTCGACCAGCACGCCCAGGTAGGCTTCGTCGCGGCGCGGTTGCCAGGCTTCTTCACCCCGGCATTGGAGTGCGGCATTGATGCCAGCGAACAGGCCCTGGGCCGCCGCCTCTTCATAACCCGTGGTGCCGTTGATCTGGCCGGCGAAGAACAGGCCATTGATCTGCCTGGTCTCGAAGCTGCCCTTGAGGGAACGGGGATCGAAGTAGTCGTATTCGATGGCGTAGCCCGGGCGCAGGATGTGGGCGTTCTCCAGGCCCTTCATGCTGCGCACCAGCTCGTACTGAATGTCAAAGGGCAGGCTGGTGGAGATGCCGTTGGGGTAGTACTCGTGGGTGGTCAGGCCTTCGGGCTCCAGGAAGATCTGGTGGCTGTCCTTGTCCGCAAAGCGGTTGATCTTGTCTTCCACGCTGGGGCAATAACGCGGGCCCACGCCTTCGATCTTGCCGGTGAACATGGGGCTGCGGTCGAAACCGGAGCGGATGATCTCGTGGGTTCGCTCGTTGGTGTGGGTGATCCAGCAGGGCATCTGCTGCGGGTGCATGGACGCCCGGCCCATGAAACTGAACACGGGCACGCCCTGCCCTTCGTTCATACCGCCGGGCATACCATCACCGGGTTGCTCGGTGCAATGGGAAAAGTCGATGGAACGGCCGTCGATGCGCGGCGGGGTGCCGGTCTTGAGCCGGCCCTGCGGCAGCTTGAGCTCTTTCAACCGGGCCGACAGGCTGACGGCCGGCGGGTCCCCTGCGCGGCCGGCCGCGTAATTGTTCAGGCCCACGTGGATCTTGCCGTCCAGGAAAGTGCCGGCGGTCAGCACCACGGTGCGGCTGCGGAATTTGATGCCGACCTGCGTGACGGCGCCGACCACGCGGTCGCCCTCCACCATCAGGTCGTCCACGGCCTGCTGGAACAGCCAGAGATTGGGCTGGTTTTCCAGGCGATGGCGGATGGCGGCCTTGTACAGAATGCGGTCGGCCTGGGCGCGGGTGGCGCGCACGGCCGGGCCCTTGGAACTGTTGAGGATGCGGAACTGGATGCCGCCCTCGTCCGTGGCGATGGCCATGGCGCCGCCCAGCGCGTCCACCTCTTTGACCAGGTGGCCCTTGCCGATGCCGCCGATGGAAGGGTTGCAACTCATCTGGCCCAGGGTCTCGATGTTGTGCGTCAGCAGCAGGGTCTTGGCGCCCATGCGCGCGGAGGCCAGCGCGGCTTCGGTGCCGGCATGGCCGCCGCCAACGACGATGACATCGAATTCTTGTGGGTAGAGCATGGAAAATCCGGGAGAGTGAGCGCATCCTGCGCCGGCGAACGCCCCCAGCCGGGGCGCCGAAGCCAAGATTTTACCCCTTGCTGAAAATTTTGGCGACAATCAGGGACATCAACCCGGCCCGGCCCCGCACACAGCGGACCACGGCAGCTACAAACTTCATAGCAACACCCCATGGATTGCCGCCCCGGCTGCGCTGCCTGCTGCATCGCCCCTTCGATTTCCAGCCCCATCCCCGGCATGCCCGGGGGCAAACCGGCCGGTGTGCGCTGCGTGCAGCTGGACGCGGCCGGCCGCTGCCTGATCTTCGGCCGGCCCGAGCGGCCGGCGGTCTGCGCCAGCCTGGCGCCCTCGCCGGCCATGTGCGGCGACTCGGCTGAACAGGCCCTGCTCTACCTGCAGAAGCTGGAAAAAGAAACCGCGCCGACCTGAACAAGCCAGGTGGCGCGGCTGGAGAAACAAAAGCTTCTTGTTGTTCTTCGGTCTTGTTCTTCTTGGATCTTAGAAGGGGTAGTGGCGCGGGGTCGTCTGCATCGTGATCCAGCGGAGTTCGGTGAACTCGTGGATGCCGGCCTTGCCGCCGAAACGGCCGATGCCCGAGCCCTTGACGCCGCCGAAAGGCATCTGCGCCTCGTCGTGCACGGTGGGGCCGTTGACGTGGCAGATGCCGGAGTCGATACGGCGGGCCACATTGAAAGCACGGGCAATGTCGCCACCGAAGACGGCGGAGGACAGGCCATACTCATTGTCGTTGGCGCAGGCCACGGCCTCTTCCACGCCGTTGACGCGCACGATGGGTTTCACGGGCGCAAAGCTTTCCTCATGGTAGATGCGCATGGCCGGCGTCACGTAGTCGAGCACCGTGGCGGGCATCAGCGTGGTGGTGGCCTTGCCGCCACACAGCAGCTTCGCCCCCTTGGCCAGCGCGTCGTCGATCAGGCCATTGCAATGCTCCACCGTGCCCATGCCGATGACCGAACCCAGCACCACCGGCTCGGGTTTGCGCGGGTCGCCCAGCGGCAGGGCCTTGGCCTTCTCCACGAACTTCTTGACGAAGGCGTCGGCGATCTTGTTGTCCACGATGATGCGCTCGGTGCTCATGCAGATCTGGCCGCTGTTGGCAAAGCAGCCAAAGGCCGCGCCGTTGACGGCGTCGTCGATGTCGGCATCGTCCAGGATGACCATGGGCGCCTTGCCACCCAGTTCCAGCACCACGGGCTTGAGGTACTTGGCGCAGGTCATGGCGATGATCTTGCCCACCTTGGTGGAGCCGGTGAAGTTCACCCGGCGCACGGCCGGGTGCGCCACCATGGCTTCCACCACGGCACCGGCGTCGGCCGGGGCATTGGTGATGTAGTTGACCACGCCGGGCGGGAAACCCGCGTCCTGGAAGGCCTCGATGATGAGCTGGTGGGTGCGCGGGCAGTTCTCCGAGCCCTTCATCACCACGGTGTTGCCGCAGGCCAGCGGCACGCAGATGGCACGCACGCCCAGGATGACGGGCGCGTTCCACGGGGCAATGCCCAGCACCACGCCGGCGGGCTGGCGCACGGCCATGGCCAGCGAACCCGGGATGTCGGAGGGGATCACCTCACCGGCCACCTGGGTGGTCAGCGCGGCGGCCTCACGGATCATGCCGGCCGCGAGGAACACGTTGAAGCCAGCCCAGCTGCCCGCAGCGCCGGTCTCGGCGGCCACGGCTTCGATGAACTGGGGGGTCTTGGCTTCCAGCGCGTCGGCGGCTTTCAGCAGCAGCATGCGGCGCTCGCTGGGGCCGGTCTGGCTCCAGGTCTTGAAGGCTTCGGCGGCGGCCTCGACGGCCATGACGGCATCGGCCGGTGAGGCAGCGGGGGCACGCGAGGCGACGCTGCCATCGAGGGGGTTGCGACGCTCGAAAGTGGCACCGCGCTCGGCCGTCACTTTCAGGCCGTTGATGAGCATGGACATGTCGGACATGGTTTTCTCCTTGAGGAAATCGGTTCGTTAAACGGTGGTGATGGTCTTGCGGCGGCGCGCCACGGCGTCGGCCGCACTGGTCTGGTCAGCGGCATCGGCGCCGAGATAAGCTTCGCGCACGACGTTGGAGCGCTCCAGCAGGCGGGCCGGGCCGCTGGCCACCAGGGTGCCACGCTCCAGCACGTAACCGCGGTCGGCCACGGCCAGTGCCTTCTTGACGTTCTGCTCCACCATAAGCACGGTGGTGCCGTGGTCGGCGATGCGGCGGGCAATCGCCAGCAGCTCGTCGACCATGCGCGGTGCCAGGCCCAGCGAGGGCTCGTCGAGCATCAGCAGGCGCGGCGCGCTCATCATGGCACGCGCCACCGCCACCATCTGCTGCTCGCCGCCGCTCATGGTGCCGGCCAGCTGATGGATGCGTTCTCGCAGCTTGGGGAAGTCGCCCAGCACCTGCTCCATACGGCGCGCGCGCTCGGCCTTCGGGCACAGCCAGCCGCCGAGCTCGAGGTTTTCCAGGACGCTCATCTGCGGAAACAGCTGGCGGCCTTCGGCCACCAGGGTCACGCCACTCTTGACGATTTCGTGCGTTTTCTCCGCCAGGTCCTCGCCGTCGAGCAGCACCATGCCGCTGCGCGGAATCAGGCCCATCAGGGCCTTGAGCAGGGTGGTCTTGCCGGCGCCGTTGGGACCGAGGATCACGGTGAGGCCGGGCTTGACCTCGAAGCGCAGGTCGCGCAGCACGAGGAAGGCACCGTAGCCGGCGCTCAGGCCGCGCACCTGCAGATGGGCGTGCTTCTCGTCACCCAGCACGAAGGGGGTATCGCGGTACCACATCATGCGGCCACCTCCTCGTCTTCGGTCGACGCTTCGGCCATCTCGTCGCCCAGGTAGGCTTCGATGACCTCGGGGTTGCGCACCACGTTGCGCGGGGTGTCGTCGGCAATCTTGCGGCCCTGGTGCAGCACGATGACACGCTCCACATGGCGCAGCAGCGTGGTCACGGCGTGCTCGATCCAGATCACGGTCAGGTCCAGCTCGTCGCGCAGGCGGCGGATCAGGCGGGCCATCTCTTCGATCTCGGCCTCGGTCAGGCCGGCGGCCACTTCGTCGAGCAGCAAGAGCTTGGGCCGCGTGGCCAAGGCCATGCCAATCTCCAGCAGGCGTTGCTGCGAGGGCGTGATGGCGGCGGCCGGCAGCTCGGCCTGCGGGGCCAGGCCGATCAGCTGCAGGATGCTGATGGCGTCACGCAGCGCCCAGGGCACGCCCACCTCATCGCCCCAGAAGACGTACTTGCGGCGGCGCCGGCCGGCGAACTTGAGGCCGAACTCGATGTTGGCCGCCACCGTCATGTCGGGAAAGACGCGCGGGGTCTGGAAGGTGCGCGCCACGCCGCTGGCAGCAAAACGATGCGGCCCGCGGCCGGTCAAATTGCGCCCCTTGCAGACGAGCCGGCCCGAAGTGGGAACGAGCACGCCCGAGATGGCGTTGAAGAAGGTGGTCTTGCCGGCGCCGTTGGGGCCGATGATGCCCACCAGCTCACCGGGTGCAAAGTTGGCGCTGACCGCGTCCACGGCCGTCAGCCCACCGAAACGCACGGTCACCTCGTGCGCCTCCAGCAGATAGGTCTGCTCAGACAAAATGGCTCTCCTTTTCGCGGCGCTTGAGGCGCTGCTTCTCACGTTCCTTCTCGCCGCTGAGTTCGCGCTTCAGGTCCTTGGCCCAGTCGCGGCTGTCGGTCCACCAGCCCTTGAAGGTGGCCCAGCGCAACGAGGCTAGGCCACCCGGCAGATAAAGCACACACAGGATGAGCAGCAGGCCCAGCGACATCAGGTAGATCTGCGGGAACTGCAGGCGCAGCGATTCGGCCAGCACGCTGAAGATGATGGCGGCAATCAGCGGGCCCCACAGCGTGAGCACACCGCCGATCAGCGTGATCAGCACGGTCTGGAAACCGATGAAGGGGTTGAAGACTGTGTGCGGGTCGATATAGGTCCAGCGCACCGCCATGGCCGCACCGACAGCGCCGGCAAAGGCGGCCGTGATGGCGAAACCGGCGATCTTCACCAGGCGGGTGTTGACGCCCAGGGTCTGGGCGCGCTGCTCATCGGCACCGATACCCATAAGCGCCAGGCCGAAACGCGTGCGCCGCACCACGATGGAGGTGGCAACAGCCAGCACGGCCAGGGCCAGCATGGTCAGGTAGATGGTGTCGCGCTCGGGGATCACCGTCAGCACCCGGCCCACGGTGCCGGTGACCGACTTCTCGAAGTAGGTCACGGCGTGCAGGATGAGCTCGGTCATACCGAAGGTCAGCACGGCGAAGTAGGTGCCGCGCAGGTGCAGCACGGCCGCCCCCATGACGATGGCCACGACGACGGCAATACCGGCGCCGATGGCAATGGTCTCGACCCAGCTGAACTGGCCCAGCAGGATGGCCGTGCTGTAGGCGCCGATGCCGAAGAAAGCCGAGGTGGCCAGGGACAGGTAACGTGTGCTGCCACAGAACAGGCCCCAGCTGGAAGACAGGGCCACGTACATCAGGCAGGTCAGCGCCATGGAAACGACGAACTCGCTGGCGTAGGACGGCAGGGCCAGGGCCCAGCCGGCAAAGGCCAGCAGCACCAGCAGGTCGCGGATGAGAAATTGTCGGGAATTCATGCCTTGCGTCCTTTGCGGGCAAACAGACCTTCAGGACGCAAGAGCAGCACGGCGATGAACACCGCGTACGACAGCAGGGCCTTGAGCGAGGGATTGGTGAAGTGCATGCCCAGGGCTTCGATCACGCCCAGCAGCAGGCCGCCGAGCAGCGCGCCGCTCATGCTGCCGAAGCCGCCCAGGGTGATGACGATCAGCGCCGTCACGGTATAGGGCTGGCCCATGTAGGGCGTGATGGTGTAGGCCATGGAGAGCAGCGCGCCGGCAATGCCCGAGAGGCCCAGGCCGATGCCGAACATCAGCGGGTGCAGGCGTTTGGTGTCGATGCCCATGAGCTGTGCGCCGATGGGCGACTGCATCAGGGCGCGCACGCCCTTGCCCAGCAGGGTCATGCGCAGCAGCACGATGAGCGCGCCGGAGAACAGCAGGGCCAGGAAAAAGACCAGCAGCTTGTTGGCGGCGAACTGCACCTCGCCGAACTTCACGGGTTCGGTCAGGTAGTCGTAACCGCGCAGGTCACCACCCCAGAGCCAGGACACGGCGTTCTGCACCAGGAACATCAGACCGAAAGCGACCATCAGGCCACGGGCCTCGAAGACGTCGAGATTGGGCGAGGTGGCGGTCAAGCGGCGGAAGCACAGGAAGTGCAGCACCACACCGAGCACCATCAGCACGAGGAAGGCCACGGGCACCATCAGCAGCGGCGAGATGCCGAACTGCGTCTGGACCAGCCAGGTCAGGTAGGCCCCCACCATGAGGAACTCCCCGTGGGCGATGTTGAGGATGCGCATCAGGCCGTACTGGAGATTGAGCCCCAGGGCGACCAGCGCGTAGATGCCACCGGTGATGAGACCGGAAGCGATCAGTTCGAGCCAGGCAGTGAGTGACATGAAAACAGGATGGACAAGGGTCAGGGGAGACGAAGGCCGGGCCATAAGGACCCGGCCTCATTCGGGGCCACCGCGGAACCGGCTTCGCCGGGCCGCTGGTGGCGTCCCCCTTCGGGGGAAGGCGGCCTCAGGGCCGACTCAGGGGGACTTCACCACACCGGTTTCGGAGCCAGCTTGGCGGTGGCGACCTTCTGCGGCCACACCACCTCGAACTCGCCCTTCTGCCACTGGCCCACGGTGCCCGGGGTGCCCACGTTCTCGCTACCGGCAAACTTGATGTCGCCGATGATGGTCTTGTGGGTGGTGTTGGCCACGTAGTCGCGGATGGCCTTGCGGTCCAGGCCGTGCGCCTTGACGGCGTTGGTAAGGATCTCCAGGCCGGCCCAGGTGGCGCCGCTGGCCCAGCGATCGGGTTCCTTGCCACCGAACTTCTTGGTGTGCGCGTCGAAGTAGGCCTTGGCCGCGGGGCTGGTCTTGCTGTTCCAGGAGCCCATGCCCAGCACGCCCTCGGCACCGGCCGGCGTCATGACGTTGCGGTAGAGCTGGAAGGCGGTGCCGACCGAAGCGTAGAAGTACTTGGGGTTGAAGCCGATCTCCTTGGCCTGCTTGCTGGCCAGGATGGTGTCGGGCGGGTAGGTGAAGCCGACAAAGGCGTCGGGGTTCTTGTCCTTCATCGAACGCAGCACCGGCGACAGGTCCTTGACGCCACCCGGGTAGCTCTTGTCTTCCACCATGCTGATGCCGGTGCCCTGCAGGGCCACCTTGAGCGCGGCGTAGTTCTCCAGGCCGAACAGGTCGTCCACGTAAATCACGGCGATGGTCTTGACGCCATTGGCCTTGAGCATGTCGACCAGGGCCTCGCACATGGGCTTGGGCTGCTGCAGGAGCAGGAAGAAATAGGGCAGCTTCATCTCCGCCAGGCGACGCGACAGGGCCGTGGGCGCGAGGAAGGGGTACTGGAAGCGATTGGCCAGGGGCGCAACAGCGAAGTTGGCGTTCGACCCCCAGGGCGGCAGCACCAGGTCGACCTTGTCGGAGCCCATGAGCTTTTCGTAGGAGCGCACGCAGGTCTCGATGTCGCTGCGGTCGTCAGAGCTGATCAGCTCGATCGGGCGCTTCTCGCCCTTGACGTTCAGGCCGCCGGCGGCATTCTGCTGCTCGGCCCACAGCAGGTAGTTGGGCTCCTGGCTGACCTGGGCACCGCCGGTCCACGGGCCGGTACGGGCCATGGCATAACCGACGCGCACCGGCGCGGCAGCAAACAGGTGCGGGGCAAAGGTGGCAGCGCCAACGGCGGCGGCTGTGCCTTTGAGCAGGGTACGTTTTGTCTGTTGAACCATGGTTGTCTCCAGTGGATAGTCTTTGGGGATCGCACAGCAATAGTAGGAAACCTGGCGGCTAGTGGCTTTGCTGAACGTGCACAAAGTAGTTGACGGTTCACGCAAGAGCACTAGGGTTAACCCGGATTCGCGGGTTTGTCCCTGCGCCCCAATGCCCGATAATTCAGCAGCATGTGCCCCCAACCCCTCCACCGGAATCCCGCATGACCGCGGCCACTGCCGTCACCACGGACGACTACGCGCCGGCCGACCGCGCGCCGGTCTGGCGGGAGTGGGTGTCGAAGCAATTCGGCGGGCTGGAGTCCGATCTCTACGGCGACACCCACTTCGACGGCCACCTGGCCTCGGCGCGCGCCGGCGACCTCATCCTCACCAAGCTCGAAGCCAATCGCCACCGCGTGGTGCGCACGCAGGACATGGTGCGCGCCAGCGACGAGGGTTACCTCAAGATCGTGGCGCCCATGAAAGGCTCGGCCGGTGTCGAGCAGATGGGACGCCAGGCCTGGGTCAGCCCGGGCGCCTGGACCATCTACGACACCACCGGCAGCTACTCGGTGGCCAACCCAGAGCGGGTCGAACACCTGATCGTCATGGTCCCAAAGGCACAGATGATCGAACGCGGCCTGCGGCTGGAAACCCTGATGGCGCGCCCGGTGGGCGGCGCCAGCGGCATCGCACGCGTGGCGCTCTCGACCATGCGCAGCACCTTCCAGGAGCTGCCGCACATGAGCGCGGACGCCGCGCGCGGTGCCGGCGAGCTGATCGCCCAGCTGGTGCGCCTATCCCTGATCGAACTCTCGGGCCAGGAAACGCAGCTGACGCAGCGCGAGGCCCTCAAGGACCGCATCCGTGGCTACGTGGCCCTGCACCTGCGCGAGCCCGGGCTCAACATCGACCAGATCGCCGTGGCCCTGAACTGCAGCAAGCGCCATCTCTACAACGCCTTCAGCGAGGAAGAACAGACGCTGGCCAGCTACATCCAGACCCTGCGCCTGGAAGCCTGCATCCGCGAACTGCAGCACCCGATGGCGCAGTCGCGCCCCATCACCGACATTGCCCTGTCCTGGGGCTTCAACAGCCCTTCTCACTTCAGCCGCGTCTTCCGCGAGCACACGGGCAAGAGTCCCAGCGAATTCCGCGCCGCGTCGCCCACGTGACCGCGATGCCTTGATCGTTCAGGCGGCAGGGTGGACAGTGCGCAAGCATCAGCACATGCATCTGGAACAGGAGCCGTCATGCACATCCCTTCCCTGAAAGAAGTCGTCAGCGCCGAAGAATGGTCGCTGCGCTGCGACCTCGCCGCCGCCTACCGGCTGGTGGCGCACTACGGCTGGAGCGACCTGGTGTTCACGCACATCAGCGCGCGCATCCCCGGTCCCGAGCACCACTTCCTGATCAATCCCTACGGGCTGATGTTCGACGAGATCACGGCCTCCAGCCTGGTGCGCGTCGACCAGCACTGCCACAAGCTCAGCGACTCGCCCTTCCCCGTCAACCCGGCCGGTTTCGTGATCCACAGCGCCATCCACGCCGCGCGCGAGGACGCCGGCTGCGTGCTGCACACCCATTCGCGCGCAGGTGTGGCCGTCAGCGCGCAGAAGTGCGGCGTCTTGCCGATCAGCCAGCAGTCGACCTTCGTGCTGGGCTCCCTCGGCTACCACGCCTACGAGGGCGTTGCCCTGCGCGATGAAGAAAAGCCGCGCCTGCAGGCGGACCTGGGCACGGCCAACTACCTGATGCTGCGCAACCACGGCCTGCTGACGGTGGGCAAGACCATCGCCGAGGCCTTCCTCAACATGTACATCTTCGAGGCTACCTGCCGCATCCAGCTGGACGCGCAGGCCGGCGGTGAACTGGTGCACGTGAACCCGAAGATCCTCGAAGGCATGGCTGGCGTGATGAAAACCGCCACCGCCGGCCAGGGCGCCAACCTGGCCTGGCCGGCCCTGCTGCGCAAGGCCGAGCGCCTGGACCCCGACTACAAGACCTGAGCCCCGATGTTCGAAGCCGCCGAGATTGCCCACAAGATCAGCAAAGCCGACTACCGAAAGGCCCTGCCGGAGTTACGCAAGGCGCTGCTGGATGCCCAGGCCGAACTGCATGCACGCCAGCCCTTTGCGGTGATCCTGCTGGTGAGCGGGCAGGATGGCGCCGGCAAAAGCGAAACCATCAACACCCTGTACGAGTGGATGGACCCGCATTACCTCAGCACCCTGGCTTTCTCCGAACCCAGCGACGAGGAGTCCGAACGGCCGGCCCTGTGGCGCTACTGGAAGAGCCTGCCGCCGCGCGGTCGTATCGGCATCTTTGCCGGCTCCTGGTATTCCACGCCGATCCGCGAACACATGGACGGCACACTGGGCACGCTGGCACTCGATGCCCGGGCGGAACAGATCAAGCGTTTCGAAACCATGCTCCACAACGAGGGCGCGCTGATCCTGAAATTCTGGTTCCACCTCGACAAGGCGGCCCAGAAAAAGCGTCTGCAGGAACTGGAGCGTGACCCGCGAACCGCCTGGCGTGTAACGAAAAAAAGCTGGGAACGCCTCAAGGGCGTGGAGCATCTGCAAAAGACGGCCGGCCACCTGCTGCGCATGACCGACACCCCCAGCGCACCCTGGGTGGTCGTGGACGGGCGGGACGATGAATACCGCGCCCTGACGGTGGGCCGGGTCTTGCTGGATGCACTACGCGCGCGCCTGGCCCAAACACAAAGCGCCACCACGCCGGTAGCGCCCATCGCCAGGTCCGGCACCGAAGAGCCCACTGTCCTGACGGCCATGAACCTGCGACAGCACCTGGACAACAAGTCCTACGAACGCGAACTGGCCCACTGGCAGGGCGAGCTTTCCCGGCTGGTACGCCACGCGCACTTCATGAAACGCGCCCTGGTCTGCGTCATGGAGGGCGCCGACGCCGCCGGCAAGGGCGGCGCGATCCGCCGCATCGGCGCCGCACTGGATGCGCGGCAGTACCAGGTCATCCCGGTGGCTGCACCCACCGAAGAGGAGCGCCTGCAGCCCTACCTCTGGCGTTTCTGGCGCCATCTGCCGCGCCATGGCCACGCCACATTCTTCGACCGCAGCTGGTACGGCCGCGTGCTGGTCGAGCGTATCGAGGGACTGTGCGAGGAGACGGCATGGATGCGTGCCTACAGCGAGATCAACGACTTCGAGCACGCGTTACATGACAGCGGCATCATCGTGGTCAAGTTCTGGCTGCAGATCAGCCAGGACGAACAGCTGCGCCGCTTCAAGGAGCGCGAAGCGATTGCCTTCAAGCGCTTCAAGATCACCGAAGAGGACTGGCGCAACCGCGAAAAATGGGACGCCTACCAGCAGGCCGTCTGCGACATGGTGGAACGCACCAGCACCGGCGACGCACCCTGGACGCTGGTAGAAGCCAATGACAAGAAATATGCGCGGGTGAAGATCCTGCAAACCCTGTGCGAACGCCTGCACAAGGAATTGCGGCTTTTGCCGCAGACCGAGGCCCATCCTCCACGGGGCACGAAGAACAAGGCGAAGGCGGCGAAATAGCGAGGCAGATACCCGAGAGCAGGCTATTTGCCGAACATTTCGCCCAATTTGCCGCCCATGGACGCACCCGCGCCCGTGCCCAGACCGGGCATCAGCACGGTCCCCAGCGCAGCGCCGATCTTGGCGCCGACCGTGAGGGACACCTCGGGCTCCCCCACCGTGCCGCCCACCAGCAGCGGCATGCCCACGGCCCCGCCCAGGTCCACGCTGACACGGCCCTTGAGTTCCTGCGTGGTAGACACGCTGACCTGGCCGGTGGCGCTGAGCGCACCCGAGCTGGCCGCCAGGTTCTGCAGCTCGATCGCCGCACCGCGCGTCGTGACCTGACCGGACAACGTATCCAGCGGGGTCTTGCCGCCACGGCTCACGCCTACCGTCTGCACCGCCTTCATCAGGTCGATGCCGTTGAGCATGCCGCCGCGCACGGTGAAGCGGGACTGCGTCTGCATCAGCTCCAGCAACGCCGAGGGCTGGCGCGCCCGTGCGTTGAGCGTGGTGCTGGCCTCCAGCCGGCCGCTCAGGGGCTGGCGGGCGCGCACGGCCTCGCTCGGCTCGGGCGCGGTGAGCTGCGACAACTCGACCTCGCGCGTCCGCAACTGGCCCTTGAGCACGAACTCGGCGCCGGCCTCGGCGGGAGGCTGCACCTCCATGCGTCCCTGCACCGTGCCACCGGCCACTTGGAGCAGCACCTCCCAGGCAAAGGTGTCGCTGCGGCGCAGGTCCAGGCGCGTACCCTGCAAGCGACCGTGCAGGACATCGAGCGCCAGCCGCTCGGGCAGGGCATCGCTGTCGAGCTGGGCATCGGCCTGGATCACGATGACCTTGCCGCGGGCATCGATCCAGCTCAATTCCTCCAGCACCGTGCGCCGAGGCAGCAGCTGCAGCGACGTTTCGCTGGGCGCAGACCGGTCACGCTCGCGTATCTTCTGCAGCGAAGCCAGCAGGGCGTCGATGCCCTGCTGCGGCAGCACGGCGCGCCTGACCACCAGGGTAGCGATCGCCACGCGGCCGATCAGCAGCTGCGACCAGGCCGGGCGCAGTTCGATGCGCTCGACCTTCAGCGGCTGCCGGGTACGCAACTCCACACCGTCGAGTGCGACACCGGGCAGCGGCCACAGCGTGAGCCCCACGCCTTCGAGCTTGAGCGGCACACCCAGCACGGTCTGCGCTTCGCGTTCGACACGTTCGCGGAAGGCGTCGGTGGACACCCAGCGATGCAGCGCCAGCCATGCGGCCAGCAGCACGAGCACCAGCCCGGCCAGTGCCCACAGCAGGACCTTCCTTTTGCACAGCATGCGGGCCTCAGCCCTTGGCGGGTGCCTTCTTCTTCAGCTGCTCGACGCGCTTGCTTTCCTCGGCACGGATGCGCTCGAGCATGCGGGCGTCCGGGTCCTGCCAGCTGCCGCCCGAGCCGCGCGCCATCCAGGCCACAGCACGCGAAAACTCCTCCAGGCTCAGGTCGCTGCGACCGCCCTTGGCCGGCATGCCCCGCACGCCCACCCAGCCGTGCGCCGTCAGCACATGCTGGCCCTCGGCAATCAGCTTGCCCCAGGCCTTCTTGTCGCCGAACCGCGGCGCATTGGCCAGGCCCGGGCCGTGGCAGACCATGCAGGTTTCGCGGTAGACCTGCTCACCGCTCTTGAGCGCCTGCGCTGTCTGCGCCAGCAGCACCGGCGGGCTCAGCAGGACGGCGCACAGCGCCATGGTTTTCAGCTTCATATCCAACTCCTCCAAAAAATCAGGGTCGCGAGAAAAGGCTCGCCGGGGTCCAGCGCAGACCCAAGGACAGCCATCGACTGCCACGACCTCCATCATGCTGCGCGCCGAAGGTCGTGTCCACCTGCAGCAGATCGGGGATGAGCGAATAGCGCAGACCGGTCTGCCAATAGGGTCGGGCCCGGTCGTCACCGAAAGACTCGGCGATGAAGGCCAGGCGCGGCTGCGCGTAATACTCGGCCCCCAGGCCCCAGGTGGCGCGGTCCTGCCGGCTGGCACGGTCACGCAGCCAGCCGACATTCAGATGCAGGAAAACACGGTCCCGGTCGAACGCCATCGTCAGGGGCACGTAACCATAGTAGTTGCCGATCTGGTTGGGGCCGGGTTCGATCTCCGGATGGAGCACGCGCCCGACCGCCAGGCCCCAGCCCCAGCCGTCGCTTCCCAGGGGCTTGAAAAGCGTCTTGAGCTGCAGCACGTAGTCATGGGTGGCCAGGCCAGCGTCTTGCTGGGCGCGGCCACCGCCTGCGGTCAACTCCAGATTGCCGCCGGGATTGCAGGCCGGCAGGACCCAGGCTTCGCGGCTGTGTTCGTAAGTCCGCATCCAGCTCTCGACCTGGCAGCTGCCCGCTGTCGTGAGGCGCGCGTCGTCCGTCACAAAAGGCCGCGCGGCCCACGCCGGCATCACGCAGAACAGGCACAAGGCCATGGCAAACTTCATCCAACCATTCTAGGAGACAGGTTTTGCACACCTTTTACGCCGCCGCTGCGGCCGGTCTGCTGCTGGCCTGTCTGCAGCCGGCCCTGGCGCAGGGCGAGCCGCCGGCCTTCAAACTCACCGCGGGCCACTACCAGTCCAGCAGCGGCGGCCAGCCCGACAGCCACGCCAATGACTACAACCTGCGCCACAGTTCCTGGCTGGGCAGTGTCTGGTACGGGCGTTACGTCGCGTCCTCGGAACACATCAAGCAGGACCGTGCGGGCTGGGACCGCAGCTTCACGGCCGGGTCTGTGCGCATCCTGCCTTCGGCCCAGGTGGCCACTGGCGGCGCCTGGAACGGCAGCCTGAACGTGGAAACAGGCGACACCTGGTACGTGGGCGCGGGCCTGGGCCGCACCAACCTGCGCCAGACCGTGAACCTGAACTTCGACCCGAACGACGCCTGGAGCGTGAACAGCGGTTACCGCTGGACAGACGGCAGCGCCCTGGGCCTGATCTACGTGCGAGACAACCGCGAGAACCCCGACCAGCAACACCTGCATCTCATCTGGCGCCAACCGCTGCCCGAGCGGCACCGCCTCACCCTGGACCTGCTGCTCAAGCGCGGCCTGGTCGAGGGCGAGTACATCGAACGCACCGGGCTGTCGGTGGCCTACGACTGGCCGCGCTGGTTCCTGCGCGTCAGCTACGACCCCAAGGTCAACTTCACGCCCCAGGACATGTGGCGTTTTGCCTTCGGCACGCGCTTCTAGAAGCGGTTCACCGGGGCTCGGAAAACAGTAAGCGCACACTCGCGCACAGGCCAGGGCCCGCAGGCGCATCGCTCAGCTCGAACTGCGCTTGCATCAACTGGGCGAACTTGGCCACGATGGCCAGGCCCAGGCCCGCGCCCTGCCCCAGACGCTCGACATGCAGACCGCGCACACCACGCTGCATCAGGTGCTCGCGCTGCTGCGGCGTCAGGCCGGGCCCGTTGTCGATCACCGAAAGCCGCACGCGATCACCCTCGCGCGCCAGCTCCACGGTCAGCGTGCCCGCCTGCCCGGCGGGGGGGGGCCCATAACGCAAGGCGTTGTCCAGCAGATTGCCCAGAATGCCCTCGATCAGCGCCGCGTTGCCGACCACATGCACGGGCGAGTCCAATCCCTGGACGCCGAGATCCACCCGGGCAGCATCGGCACGCGGCAGGTAACGCAGCACGGTCTCCCGCACCACCTCGTCCAGGGCCAGTACCTCGTTCTGTACGCCGGTACCCGACTCCTCGGCCAAGGCCAGCGCCAGCAGCTGCTCCACCAGCCGGCTGGCACGCGCCTCGCTCGCACCGATGCGCTGGAGTTGCTCGCGCCAGACCGCCGGTTCGCTTTGCGCCAGCCCGTATTCGGCCAGCGCGCGGATGCCCGCCAGCGGCGTGCGCAACTCGTGCGCCACGTTGCCGGAGAACTCGCGCTGCGCCTGCAGGCTGTGGTCGAGCCGCGCCAGCAGGGCATTGATGGCCGCGGCCAGGTGTTCGATGTCGCGTGAACTGGCCACGGCAGGAACGGGCGCCAGGTCCAGCGCATCGCGCTGCTCGACCGAGCGCTGCAGCGCGCTCAGGGCTTGCAACTCCTGGCCGATGATGTTGCGCAGCCAAAGTGCGAGCAAGAGCAGCAGCGCGATCTGCGGTACCACCGAGTAGGTCAGGACGTCGCGCATCAGGATGCGACGGCTGCGCGTGGTCTGGCCGACCATGACGACGAAGTCATCCGGATCGTCCTGCACCACGGTCACCGTGCGTAGCGCGCGCCCTTCATAGACCGTCTCGGAAAAAAGGATGTAGGCCGGGCTGCGCGGCAAGGGTGCATGCAGGCCGGGATGACCGGCCATGATGGTGCCATCCGGGCGCCGAACCACGAAGTAGATGCTCTCGCTCTGGTCAAACAGCACGGTGCTCATCTCGCGACTGGACAACTCCAGTTCCAGGCCCTGGGGCTGGACCCGCACCCGCGAGGCAAGCGCGTAGGCGTCGTCGAGCAGGGCACGGTCAAACGCCTTCTGCGCAAAGTGGTAGGCCACCGCCACCGTGCCCGCGGTGCCAGCCAGCCAGGTCAGCGCAAGTGGCAACAGCACATGGCGCACCAGGCGCGCGCGCAGCGAGGGTTTGGCGGCAAGTGGGGTGTTCAAGCGCTGTCCCCGCCCGCCTCCAGCGCGTAGCCCAGGCCGCGCAGGGTACGGATACGGGCGCCGCTGCCCAACAGCTTCTTGCGCAAGCGCGAGATGAAAGCTTCCAGCGCGTTGTCACCCAGCGCATCGCTGAAGTCGGAGAGCTTGTCCGAGAGGTTGCGCTTGCTGACCACGCGCCCCGGCGGCGTCATCAATTCCCACAGGACCTCGAACTCACGCGCCGGCAACTCCAGCAAGGCCTCATCGATCGTAAAGCGGCGCGCCTTGCGATCCAGGGACAGACGTCCGATGGAGGAGACGTCGCCGATGCCCGCCGTGCGGCGTACCAGCGCGCGCAAGCGCGCCTCGACCTCGGCCAGCTCGAACGGCTTGCCCAGGTAGTCGTCGGCGCCGGCGTCCAGGCCGGCAATGCGCTCCTCGGTGCGGTTGCGCGCGGTCAGTGCCAGCACGGGCGTGTGGTCGCCACGCGAGCGCGCCTCGCGCACCAGGGTCAGGGCATTGGCCATGGAGCTGTCCGGGGAGGCGGTCTGCGGCAGGTTCAGGTCCAGCAGCACGGCGTCGAAGGGCTGCACGCGCCAGAAATGCGCGGCCTGCTCCAACGTGCCGGCCTCGTCGACGCGATGCCCCGCATCGCGCAGGCTCAGACGCATCACCTCGCGCAAAACGGGATCGTCTTCGACCAGCAGGATTCTCATGGGTAGGGAGTGTGCGGCAAACCGGCGCTACGCGTTATTACAAGGGGCGGAGTCAGGCGGTGGTCAGGCGCCGACATCGACACTGGGTGCCCCCTGCCATTTCCACCTATGAGCATACGTCACTTCCTGCTGTGCATCGGCCTGCTGCCCCTGGCCGTCGCGGCCCAGACACCGCAGGTGATCAGCCTGCAGCAGGCCTTGCAGTCCGCCCAGGACAACCTGGAGGTGTCGCTGGCTCGGCGCACCCTGGCCAGCGCACAAGCCGACATCACCAGCGCCGACCGCGCGCCCTTGCCCCTGCTGTCGGCCAGCATCAACCAGATCGACCTGCAGAACGGCAACGGCCAGGGCCGGGTACTGCAGGACCGCAGTTACGACAAGTCCGTGGGACTGGACTGGACCTGGGAGCGCGGCAACAAACGCGAACTGCGCACGCAGACTGCTCAACGCGCCGCCGATGCCGCCAGCGCGGATCTGGACGAGACGGACCTGCAACAGCGTCTGGCCGCACTGTACGGCTTTTACGACCTGCTGGCCGCCCAGGAACGCCTGGCCGAGGTAACGCAGATCGAGGAGAGCGCCACCAATCTGGCGCGCATCGCTGCGCGGCGCCTGCAGGCAGGTGACCTGTCGGCCCAGGAAACGGCGCGAACCGAGATCGAGTCGCAGCGCGCCCGCGCGGACCTCGGCCAGGCCGAACTGGAGCAGCAGCGCGCCGCGCTGCTGCTGTGGCAGCTCACCGCCCTGGCGCCGGCGCCCGGCCTGCTGCGGGCCCGCCCCGACTGGCCCGAACCCGCCGAAACGGCGCTCGAGCCGGCCTCACTGGACGCGCAGATCGAGGCGCGCGCCGATGTGCAGGCCGCGCGCGCGCGCGTCCAGGCCGCGATCGCTGCGCTGGACGGCAGCAGTGCGCAGAAGAAGTCCGACATCATCTGGGGCGTGGCCTACAACCACTTCCCCGGGACCTCGAATGCGCTGCTGGCTCTACGCATGCAAATGCCCCTGCAATGGGGCTATGGTTTTGAGGGCGAGATCGCCCGGGCCAGCGCCCAGCTCGGACAGGCCGAAGCGCAACTGGAGAAGACGCGCCGTCTGGCCGGCCTGGAACTGCAGCGCCTACAGTTCCAGCTGCAAAGCGCCACGCGCCGCACGGCCAGCTACGCGCAGGAGATCCTGCCGCGCGCGCGCCGGGTCGCCGAAGGCGCCGAACTGGCCTACCGCCGGGGTGCGCTGCCGCTGACCGACCTGCTGGACGCACGCCGCACTTTGCGAACCACGGTGCTGGAAGCCGTGGCGGCACGCGCCGACCACGCCAAGGCCCTGGGCGCCTGGCAGCTGCGCACCGGCCAGACACTGACCGCCGCCATGGCCCCCTGAGCCACCCGGCCCCCCATACCCCGAATGTCGAGCCCCATGCTGAACCACCTTCTCACGCGCCTGTCCCCACTGCTGCTGGCCCTGATGCTGGGGGCCTGCAGCGAACGCCCCGAGTCCCGGGCGGAGTCGCCGGCCCCGATCGTGCAGGCCAACCAGTTGCGCTTCCCGACCGGCCATCCCCAACTCAAGCTGCTCACCCTGGCCACCGCCAGCCCCGCGCGCGCCATCCAGATCGAGCTGCCAGCCCGGCTGATCTGGGACGAGGAGCGCACCCAGCGCATCTACCCTTCCTTCGCCGGGCGGGTGGTGAGCATCAAGGCGGACGTGGGCCAGCGCGTGGCCGCGGGCGCGGCGATGGCTGTGCTCGCCTCACCCGACTTCGGCCAGGCCCAGAGTGATACGGCGCGCGCCGAGGTCGATGAACGCCTGAGCGCAAGCACACTGCAGCGCCAGCGCGAACTGTTCGACGCTGGCATCGTGGCGCGCAAGGATCTGGATGTGGCGGAAGCGGAACACGCACGCGCCCAAGCCGAAGTGCAGCGCGCCCGGGCCCGCACCCGGCTGTATGGCGACAAGGGCAACGTCGACCAGCAGCTGGTGCTGCGTGCCAGCCTCGCCGGCGTCGTGGTCGAGCGCAATCTGAACCCGGGGCAAGAGTTGCGCCCCGAACTCAGCGGCCCGGGCGTGCCCGCCCTGTTTGTCGTGACCGATCCGGCGCGTCTGTGGATACAGATCGACGCACGGGATCACGAAATCGGCATGGTCCGCACCGGCCAGCGCTTCACGCTGCGCGTGCCTGCACTGGCCGGCCAGTCGTTTGAGGGACGGGTGATGACCAGTTCGGATTTCATCGACCCGCAAACCCGCACGATCCGCGTGCGCGGGCGCATCGACAACCGGGAGCGCCTGCTCAAGGCCGAGATGCTGGCCACCGCCATCTTCGAACGCCGCTTTGAGCAGGGCCTGATGGTGCCCGCCACCAGCGCGCTGTTGCAGGGCTCGCAGCACTGGGTTTTTGTGCAGACCCGGCCCGGCGAGTTCGAGCCGCGCAAAGTGGAGCTCTCCTACGAAGGCAGCCGGGAGGTCGTCGTGGCCAGCGGCCTGCAGGCGGGGGAACAGGTGGTGGCAGAAAACGCCCTGCTGCTGGCGCGCCAGTTCCGCCTGGCTCAGAACCAGGCCGAGTCCGCTGCCCCCGGCGCCAGCGCCAAGCAGCCATGAAGCGGCTGATCCACTATGCGGTGCACCAGCCGCTGTTCATCGTGCTGGGCACGCTGCTGTTCGTCATGGCGGGCATCTTCGCTTTCAAGAGCCTGTCGGTGGAAGCCTTCCCCGATGTCACCGACACCCAGGTGACGGTGATCGCGCTCTACCCGGGGCGCGCCGCCGAAGAGGTGGAAAAACAGGTCACCCTGCCCATCGAGATGGCCCTGTCCGGCCTGCCCAACTCCATCCGCGTCTTCTCGCACACGCAGTTCGGCCTGTCCTTCACCGTCATCACCTACGACGACGCAGCACAGGTGCTGCAGGTGCGCCAGCAGGTGAACGAGCGCCTGCGCAGCGTGAGCCTGCCCCCGGGCGTGGAAGCCAATATCGCGCCCAACGCCACGCCGGTAGGCGAGGTGCTGCGCTACCGCCTGCGCGGCGACGGCAAGTCCACCACCGAACTGCGCACCCTGCAGGACTGGGTGGTGGAGCGGGCCCTGCGCCAGGTCCCTGGCATTGCCGATGTGGTTACCATGGGCGGCTACATCAAACAGTATGAAGTGCAGCCGGACCTGGACAAGCTACGCGCCTACCAGCTCACTTTCCAGCAGCTGCTGGATGCCCTGGAGCGCGGCAACTCGAACGCCGGCGGCAGCTACGTGGCCCAGGGCGTGCAGCAGTACGCCATCCGCGGCATCGGCCTGCTGCAGTCACCGGAAGACATCGGCCGCATCGTGGTGGCGACCCGCAACGCGACGCCCATCCTGATCCGTGACGTGGCGCGCGTGCACATCGGCGCCGTGCCACGCCTGGGTACGGTAGGCCAGGACGGGGACGACGACATCGTCACCGGCATGGTCGTCATGCGCAAGGGCGAGAACCCCAGCGAAGTGCTCAAGGGCGTGAAAGCCAAGGTGGACGAACTCAACGAGCGCATCCTGCCGACAGGCGTACAGATCGTGCCCTATTACGACCGCTCCTGGTTGATGGGCAAGACCCTCTCCACGGTGTTCCGCAATCTGGTGGAAGGCGCGCTGCTGGTCTCGCTGGTGCTGTACATCTTCCTGTCCAACCTGCGCGCCAGCCTGGCCGTGGTGGTGGTGATCCCGCTGGCGTTGCTGGCCACCTTCATGGGCCTGAAGATCATGGGCGTGCCGGCCAATCTGCTGTCACTGGGTGCGATGGACTTCGGCATCATCGTCGACGGCGCGGTGATCGTGATCGAGAACATCATGCACCGGCTGGAGAAGGACAGCGAAAACATGTCCGAGAGCGAGCGGCGCCAGACCATCATCGACGCGGCCAACGAGGTGGGTCGCCCCACCCTGTTCTCCATGCTCATCATCATTGCCGCGCACATCCCGATCTTTGCGCTGCAGCGCCACGAAGGTCGTATCTTCCAGCCCATGGCGCTGTCGGTGACCACCGCCCTGGTCGGCTCGCTGATTTTCTCCCTGACCCTCGTGCCCCTGCTCGCCTACTGGATGCTGCGCAAAAAGCTGCCGCACGGCGACAACCGGGTGATCGCCAGCGCCAAGCGCGTGTACGCCCCGGTGCTGGACTGGGCGCTGACGCACCAGCGCCGGGTGGTGGTGATCGCGCTGCTGGCCTTTGGCGTGGGCCTGGGCGCGGCGGCGCGCTTGGGCTCGGAATTCCTGCCCGAACTCAACGAAGGCACCATCTGGGTCAACCTGCGCCTGCCGGCCAGCGTCTCCAACGAAGAGGCCGCACGCATGCTACGCGCCGCGCGCCAGGCACTGCTGACGGTGCCAGAGGTGCGCACCACGGTGTCCAAGGCCGGTCAACCCGAGGACGGCACCGACCCCAAAACCATCAGCATGGCCGAGGTCTTCGTCGATGTGAAGCCGCAGGAGGAATGGCGGCCCGGGCTGACGCGTGAGGACCTGCTCAACGAAATGGAGCACGCCGTCACAGCCATTCCGGGGCTGGTCCCGGTGTTTTCACAACCCATACGCGACAACGTGCTGGAGTCGATCTCGCAGATCGACGGCCAGATCGTCATCAAGGTCGCGGGGGACGATCTGGTGGAGCTGCGCCGCACCACCGAGGCGATCGAGCGCGAGGTGCGCCAGGTCGCGGGCGTCTACCGCGCCGAGATCGACCGCCTGGGCGAATTGCCACAGCTGGTGATCGACATCGACCGGGAGCGCGCCGCGCGCTTTGGCCTGAACGTAGGCGACGTTCAGGACGTGATCGAGGCGGCCCTGGCAGGCAAGGCCGCAACCCAGATGTGGGAGGGCGAGCGCCGCTTCGCGGTGACGGTACGCCTGCAGGCGGAGCGCCGCGCCATCGCGCAATTGGCCTCGACCCTGATACCCACGCCTACCGGCGGCTACACCAGCCTGGGCCAGGTGGCCGAGATCCGCGAGACCAGCGGCGCGATGAACATCGCGCGCGAGGCGGGCCGACGCACCATGGCCATCGGCATCTTCATCCGCGACCGCGACATGGGCTCGGTGGTGAAGGACATGAAGGCACGCGTGGCCGCCAACGTCAAGGTGCCGGAGAACTACGCCATCAACTGGTCGGGTGAATTCGAAAACCAGGAACGCGCCATGCAGCGCCTGTCGGTGGTGGTGCCGATCTCGCTGCTGCTGATCTTCGTACTGCTGTTCGACGCCTTCGGCTCCTTCAAGAAGGCCCTGCTGATCCTGGTCAACGTGCCGCTGGCCCTGATCGGTGGCTTCATCGCCCTGTGGGTGTTCGACATCCCGCTGTCGGTGTCGGCGGCCATCGGCTTCATCGCCTTGTCCGGACAGGCGGTGCTCAACGGCGTGGTGATGCTCTCGGTCTTCCAGCAGCTGCGCAGTTCCGGCTGCACCGTCCTTGAAGCCGCGCGCACCGGCTCCATGCAGCGCCTGCGCACGGTGCTGATGACGGCCATGCTGGCCGCACTGGGGCTGCTGCCCATGGCCTTGTCGCATGACATCGGCTCGGAAACCCAGCGCCCGCTGGCCATCGTGGTGATTGGAGGTCTGGTGACAGCCACGCTGCTTACCCTGGTGCTGCTGCCTGTCCTTTACGTGGCCTGGTTCTCCGGCAAGCGCCTGTCCGAGGAAATCTGAACCGGACTCAGCCCGCGCCCACGCCGATGGGCGCCGGCGCACGCATGACAATGCGTGTGAACAGACGGTCGTAGACCGGGTCGCGCGGGTACTTGCCGGTCAAGGGATCGCCGTTGGTGGCAAAGGCCTTGTCCAATACCTGCCAGTCCTGCGCACTGAGAACCTTCTCGGCTTCGGGCAGGATGACGGTCTCCTCCAGCTTCATGTATTGGAGGTAGAAATCCAGGTAGCGCCGGACCGCCTCCTCGAAGGCGGCGCGGCGCGACTCCCCCAGGAGCTCCCAGGCCAGCAGCAGGTGCTGCAGTTCGCGCACGGCGGCCTCGCCGTGCGCGTGGTCGCGCTCCAGCTTGTCCAGTGTGTCCTTGAGGTGCGGTGCACGGGCACGCACTGGCGGAAACAACAGTTGGGTCTCCTTGGTGTGGTGCAGCCGCTCGGGAAATTCGTCGATGTAGAAGAGCATGGCGCGCAACACGTCGAAGAACTGCTCGGGGCCATCCCCAGGGCCCCGCTGCACCATCATGCGCAGGGATTGCAGCATCGCCGACAAGGCAGCGTGCTCGTCATGAATGATACGTAGGCTGGCATGGGCCATGGTGAACCTCCTGGGATCGGATCAGAGGTTCCCAGCTTGGCACGGCGGCTTCGGTGCCGGATTGACGCTCGTCAAGCTTTGCGCAGTCAGCGCAGCAGGCGCTGGCCCTGACCCCCGGTTTCCAGGCGGAACTGGCGCACGATGCCGGCCAGGCGCTCGGCCTGCTCGCGCATGGACTGGGCCGCCGCGGCCGATTCTTCGACCAGCGCCGCGTTCTGCTGGGTCATGCGGTCGATCTCCTGCACCGCCTGGTTGACATCGTTGATACCGCTGGACTGGCTGCCCGCCGCCACCGTGATCTCGCCGATGATGTCGCGCACGCGCTGCACGCCGCTGACGATCTCCTGCATCACGGTGCCGGCTTCCTCCACCTGGCGCACGCCGCCATCCACGGCCGTCACGCTGGCGCCGATCAGGGCCTTGATCTCCTTGGCGGCCTCGGCGCTGCGGCCCGCGAGCGAGCGCACCTCGCTGGCCACCACGGCAAAGCCGCGGCCCTGCTCTCCGGCGCGCGCCGCTTCCACCGCCGCGTTCAGCGCCAGGATGTTGGTCTGGAAAGCGATGCCGTCGATCACACCGATGATGTCGTTGATCTTGCGGCTGGACTGCGAGATGCTGTGCATGCTCTGCACCGCCTGCGTCACCACCGAACCGCCACGCTGCGCAGCCTGGGAAGCCGTGGCCACCAGCTGGTTGGCGGTCTGCGCGGAACTGGCTGTCTGCTGGACATTGCCGCTGAGCGCGCCGATGGCGCTGACCGTGTGCTGCACGTTGCCGGCGGTCTGCTCGGTGCGGTTGGACAGGTCCTGGTTGCCGGTGGCGATCTCGCTGCTGGCGGTGGAGATGCTCTCGCCGGCCTCGCGCAGCTGCGCCACCATGCCGGCCAGCTCGCCGCGCATCTGTTCCAGCGCGCGCTGCAGGTCGGCCGCCTCGTCGCGGCCCTCAACCACCATGCGCTGCGACAGGTCGCCGCTGGCAATGGCCTGCGCCAGCCGGCGCGCCTGCTCCACCGGGCGGCAGATGGCCTGCATGTTGAGCAGGGTCAGGGGCACCACGATGGCCAGGCTCAGCACGACCAGGCCGGCAAAAACGAACAGCATCTGCTGAAGCACGGCATTACGCCCGGCGTTGGAGGCCTGCGCTTCGGCACGTACCGCCTGGTCGATCTGCGTGAGCAGTTTGTCGGCCTCTTCGAACTCCGCCACGGAACGCGCACTCATGCGGAAAGCGACCGTGGCCGTCTCGTAGGCGCTGCTCTCGAGCTGGCCCGCAGTGCCGCTGAAAAAGGTGCGGTAGTTCTTGAGGAAAACGAGCGCCTTCTGCAGCTCTGCGCGTCGCGCCTCGCTCAGGCTGCTCTCCAGGCCGGCCGCCGTCTGCTCGATCTGCTGCATCTCGGTTTCCCAGCGGGTCCGAAGCTGACGGATCAGCTCCGGCTTCTCGTACTGGATGATCATGTCCTTCTCGTGGCGGCGCACCTGCGACATGTCCAGACGCAGGCGGGCCACGCGGTCCACCACGGCCATGGACTCGTCGATCACCTCGCCGCTGAGCTGGTGGATACGGAACATGCCGAACATGCCGGCGCCGCCCACCAGCGCGAGCAGGACCAGGACCACGCCGATCGCGCCGAGCATGCGGAAACGGATCGTGAACCGGCGCATGAGAACATCAACCCCGTTCATCATGAACTCCCCCTGACTGGTGATACATCAGGGCATTCTAGGCCTCGGGTTTTCCAAGATCCGGCGGTAATACCACGTACACAACAGGCTGTTCCGCGCCTCGATACCCCCCGGTGTGAAATGGGGTCACCTGCAGGCGCCTAAGGCCGCCAGCGGCGCAGGAGCAGGGCATTGCTCATGACGCTGACCGAGCTCATGGCCATGGCCGCACCGGCGATCACCGGGTTCAGATAACCGAGCGCCGCCAGCGGGATGCCGGCCACGTTGTAGATGAAGGCCCAGAACAGGTTCTGCCGGATCTTGGCCACCGTGCGGTCCGAGATCTGCAGGGCAGCAGCCACCAGCAGCGGGTCGCCCCGCATCAGCGTGATGCCGGCCGCGTGCATGGCCACGTCGGTGCCGTTGCCCATGGCCATGCCGACGTCGGACGCCGCCAGGGCTGGCGCATCGTTGACGCCGTCGCCGACCATGGCCACGGTGTGTCCACCCTCTTTCAAGGCGACGACACGGGCCGCCTTGTCACCGGGCAGCACTTCGGCCAGCACCTCGCCCTCCTCGGGCCGCAGGCCCAGCCGGCGCGCCATGGCCTCGGCCGCGCCGCGGTTGTCGCCCGAGATCATCACGGTACGGATGCCGCGCGCGCGCAGGGCGGCCAGCGCCTCCTTCGCGCCGGGCTTGGGTTCGTCGCCAAAGGCCAGCAGGGCACGCAGGGTCAGGCCCTGGGTGGTGCGCTCGACCATGGCCGACACCGTGGCGCCCTGCGCCTGCAAGGCGGTCGCACGTGCGGCCAGGGCACCCATGGCGATGCCGAGTTCCTCCATCCAGCGCAGGCTGCCGATCAGATAGCTTTTCACGCCCACCTCACCCTCGCTGCCGCGGCCCGGCACGGCGCGCACATTGTCGGGCGCCTCGACGGCCAGGCCGCGTGCCTGCGCCGCCTGCACCACGGCCCGGGCCAGCGGGTGCTCACTGCCGCTTTGCAGGCTGGCGGCGGCGGCCAACAGGGCCGGCTCGTCGCCACCCGGCGCCAGCTCGAACGCGGTCAGGCGGGGCTGGCCCACGGTCAGCGTGCCGGTCTTGTCGAAGGCCACCGTGTCCACCTTGTGCGCCAGCTCCAGCGCCTGCGCGTCCTTGATCAGGATGCCGTGCTTGGCCGCTACCCCGGTCCCGGCCATGATGGCCGCCGGCGTGGCCAGGCCCAGGGCACAGGGGCAGGCAATCACCAGCACCGCCACCGCGTGGATGATGGCCTGCTCGGCCGAGACCCCCCACCACAACCAGCCCAGCAGCGTCAGCAGGGCCAGCAGCAAAACCACCGGCACGAACACCGCCGAGACCTGGTCCACCAGGCGCTGGATCGGTGCCTTGGCCGCCTGCGCGTCCTCCACCAGGCGGATGATGTGGGCCAGCACCGTTTCGCTGCCGACAGCGCCAACCTGCATCACCACCCGGCCTTCGCCGTTGATGGAGCCACCGGTCAGCTTCGCCCCGGCGTCCTTGGCCACCGGCAGCGGCTCGCCCGTCAGCATGGATTCATCGACTTGGGTGTGGCCCTCGAGCAGGGTGCCGTCCACTGGGAAACGCTCGCCGGGACGCACCACGATGCGGTCGCCCACCAGCACCTCGGCCACCGGCACGTCGACCTCACCGTCGACCCCGATCAGGTGGGCCACATCGGGCCGCAAGGCGTGCAGCGCGCGGATGGCCGAGGTGGTCTGGCGTTTGGCGCGCGCCTCCAGCCACTTGCCCAACAGCACCAGCGTCACCACCACGGCCGAGCCCTCGAAATACAGGTGCACCATGTTGTCCGGCTCGGCCGTCAGCCACAACCAGACCGACAGGGCCCAGCCCGCCGTGGTGCCGATGGCCACCAGCAGGTCCATATTGCCGGTCAGGGCCTTGAGCGCGTGCCAGCCCGCCTTGTAGAAACGGGCCCCGAGGATGAACTGCACCGGCGTGGCCAGCAGGAACTGCACCCAGGCCGGCAGCATCCAGTGTTGGCCGAAAAGATCGCCCACCATGGGCAGCGCCAGCGGCGCCGACAGCAGGAGGCCGATGGCCACCGGGGCAAAACCGGCCCAGGGCGAGGCGTCTTCCTGCTGCTCCAGCGCGTCGGCCGCACGCGGCTCGTAACCGGCATCGCGCACGGCGCGGCGCAGGCGTGCTTCCATCTGCTCCGACGGCTCGAAGCTCACGCGCGCCGACTCGGTCGCCAGGTTGACGGCGGCTTGCGTCACCCCCGGCACCTTGCTCAGGGCTTTTTCGACACGCGACACGCAAGACGCGCAGGTCATGCCGCCGATGCCGATGTCCAGCGTGGCGGGAGAAGAAGGGGTTGTGGCTGTGTTCATGCGGGGAATTCTGAACCTTGCCATGATGGCAGGGTCAAATCTTGCGCAAGATCAACCTTGCTGCAGTCAAGGTTGTTCCGCATTCCCTTGACCTTCCCATCATGGCAAGGTTCAGGATATGCTTCCCGGAACTGAAAGGAACAACACCATGAACCAGAACTTCACCGTCAGCGGCATGACCTGCGGCCATTGCGAGAAGGCCGTGACCCGCGCCATCAAGCAGGTGGATCCGCAAGCCGAGGTCAGGATCGACCGCAGCAAGAACCTGGTGGAAGTGCAGTCGCAGCAGGCGCGCGAGGCCCTGGCAAAGGCCATCAGCGAAGAAGGCTACGCCGTTGCCGCCTGAGACCATGCCGCAGCTCGGCTGGCCCGTCAACATCGGCAGCGCGGCCGACTTGTCCGGCATCTCGGCCAAGATGGTGCGCCATTACGAGTCGCTCGGGCTGCTGCCCCGCGTGGCCCGCACCGACAGCGGCTACCGCCAGTACAGCGAGGCCGATGTGCACACCCTGCGCTTCATCAAACGCTCGCGCGACCTGGGCTTTTCCATGGCCGAGATCGCCGAGCTGGTGACGCTGTGGCAGAACCGGCGGCGCACCAGCGCCAGCGTCAAGCGCATCGCCCAGAAACACGTGGACGAACTGGCCACCCGCATCGCCGCCATGCAGGCCATGCAGCGCACCCTGGGCCAGCTGCTGCACCACTGCCATGGTGATGACCGCCCCGACTGCCCCATCCTGGACGACCTCGCCCGACGGGCGGGTTGACGCCCCCGGGGTCCCGCCCAATAATGATCGGCATTCACAACAGGAGTACACCCATGAAAACCAATATCGGCGGCATGGAACGCGTCGCCCGCATCCTCGTCGGCGCCATCCTGGTCGGCTTGGCGGCCACCGGCACCGTGGGCTGGTGGGGCTGGCTGGGCGCCATCCCGATGGCCACTGGGCTGATAGGCTGGTGCCCGCCCTACGCCATGCTCGGCATCAACACATGCCGCATGAAAGACAGCGGCCAGACCTGAACCCCGCAGCCCATGCCGGCGGTGGTTCCATGAGCCCCGGTACCGGCCTGGGCTCCTGCGCTTGAACACCGACCTCCAACAGCAGCTCCTGATCAGCCTTGAAGAAGGCAGCACCGGCATCGGCCTCTTCGATGCCGAAGATCGCCTGCGTTACGCCAACCGCTATTTCCGCCTGGCCTATGCTCTGGGCGCAAGCGATGCCCCACGCTGGGAAGAGATGATGCGGCGCTGCCACCGGGAGCGCGTGGGCCTGCTGATCGAATCGGAGGACATCGAAGTCTGGCTACTTCGGGTGGGGCAGAAGCGGCGAAGGGTTGCGGTGCGCAGCTTCGAATCCGACCTGGTCGACGGACGCTGGATGCACGTCACCGAAACCCAGCAGCCAAACGGCTGGCTGCTCGTGATGACCACCGACGTCACGGCGCTCAAGGTCAATGAGTCCACCCTGCGGCAGGCACGCGACCAGGCCGTGCACCTGTCCATCACCGACCCCCTGACCGGATTGCACAACCGGCGCCATGTCTTCGAGCAGCTGGAGGAAATGTTCCTCAGTGCACGCCAGCTGCGCTACCCGCTGAGCCTGGTCGTGATCGACCTGGACCTGTTCAAGCAGATCAACGACGCGCATGGCCACGTCACGGGCGACCAGGTGCTGGTGCACTTCGCCCGCCATCTGGAACAGGCCTTGCGACCGCAGGACTTGGTGGGCCGCATCGGCGGCGAGGAATTCCTGCTGGTGCTGCCCAACACCGAAACCCAGGGCGCGCGGCAGGTGCTCAGCCGCCTGCGTGCCAACCTGGCGGCCCACCCGCCCCTGGCCGCCCTGCCCGAACTGCGCACGGCCTTCTCCAGCGGCCTGGCCCACGCGCTTCCCGACGACACCGTGCAGACCCTGTGGACACGCGCCGATCGTGCCCTGTACCGGGCCAAAAACGCGGGCCGCGGTCTGGACCTCGACGACGACACGGTTACCAGCTTTGCGGTCTAATTTCCCCATGGAAACAAGCCCCGTCACCGCCCCCCGTCGCGTCGAACGCCTGATCACCGGCCAGCCCACCATGGACGGCGCCGGCGTCAAGCTCACGCGCGTGCTCACCCACGACCTGCAACGCCGCCTGGACCCCTTCCTGATGCTGGACAACTTTGCCAGCGACGACCCGAAGGACTACGGCGCCGGTTTTCCCGACCATCCGCACCGCGGCTTTGAAACCGTAACCTACATGATTGCCGGTCGCATGCGCCACCGCGACAGCGCCGGCAACGAGGGCCTGCTGCAGAACGGCGGTGTGCAGTGGATGACGGCCGGCCGGGGCCTGGTGCACAGCGAGATGCCCGAACAGGAAGCCGGTGTGATGGAAGGCTTCCAGCTGTGGCTCAACCTGCCGGGGCGCGACAAGATGTGCACGCCCTGGTACCGCGACATCCAGAGTGCCGAGATTCCCGAGTTCACCACTGCGGAGGGTGTGACGGTGCGCGTGATTGCCGGCCGCAGCCACGGCATGACCGGCGCCATGGCGCGCCCGGTCGACGCCTATCCGACCGACACGCTCTACCTGGACCTGCATTTCCCCGCCGGGGGCGCGAGCTTCAACCAGCCCCTGGCGCCGCAGCACAACGCTTTCCTCTACACCTACCGTGGCACTGTGCAGGTGCTGGGCGGTGCAGAAGCTGCAACGCCGGTACCGCTGCACCGCATGGCCATCCTGGACAACAGCGGCGACGGCGTGCGTCTGCGAGCCGATGCCGGCAGTACGCCTGCGCGCGCCCTGCTGATCGCCGGCCGGCCGCTCAATGAACCCATCGCCCAGTACGGTCCCTTCGTCATGAACACACGCGAGGAACTGATGGCCGCAGTGGAGGATTTCCAGAACGGGCGCCTCGCCTGACACGCACCCGACGCGAGCAACTTTACACAGGCGACGCACACCCTCATACCCGCGATACACAAGCCGCGCAGACTGCATGCACCCTGTTACTTCACAACAGGTCTGATCTGAAAGGATGAGGATATGAAAGTCAACTTCAAACCCGTCGTGCTGGCAGCCGTGCTGGCCACTTCCGCCCTGGCAGCGCTGGCACAGTCCGGCCCGAGCCCTGCCACCGGTCATCAAGGTGCCGGTCACGGCATGCACCAGCCGGATGGCGAGCGTCACGCCCGGAAACAGGAGCGCATGCAGGACCACATGGCCAAGCGCGCGGCCGACCTCAAGGCCAAGCTCAAGCTGAACGCCGAACAGGAAAACAGCTGGAACGCCTTTGTCGCCGCCATGAAACCGCCGGCCCACGCGGCCAAGCCCCAACGCGAAGAGATGGCCAAGCTCAGCACCCCCGAGCGCCTGGACAAGATGAACGAGATGCGCAAGCAGCGCGATGCGGCCTTCGCACAACGTGATGCGGCCACGCGGACCTTTTACGGTGCCCTCAGCGCCGAACAGAAAAAGGTCTTCGATGAAAACACCGCGCGCTCGCACCGCCACGGGCACCACCGGGGCCACGGTTAACATCGGGGCCTGATGAAACCCGACGCAGCACCCGTCATCCGCACGATCGACCTGCAGCAGCCACTGCGCTGGCTGGTGCTGGGCTGGCGTGACATTGGGCGCTGCGGCTGGGTCAGCCTGGCACATGGCCTGGCGCTGACGGTCGTCGGCCTGGGCCTGCTGACGCTGGCGCATCACCAGTTCTGGTGGCTGGCCGGTGCATTCTCGGGCCTGCTGGTGGTGGGGCCGGTGCTTGCCACCAGCCTGTATGCACTAAGCCGGGCGGCCGAGCGCGGCGAACCCAGGTCCTGGCGCTTGGTGCTGCAGACCTGGCTGAGCTGGCGCCGCCACGGCCGCAGCCGCGACGGCAAGGACTGGCGCCTGGTGCAGTTCGGCCTGCTGCTGGGCCTGGCCGGTACCGGCTGGGTCCTGACTTCGGCAGCGCTGATCACATTGATGTCACCCGTGCCCATCCAGCAGCCCCTGGACTTCCTGCGCCACGTGGTACTGGCACGCGACAGCTGGCTGTTCGAGGTCTGGCTGGCCCTGGGCGGCCTGATGGCCGCGCCCATGTTCGCCTCCAGCGCCATTGCCATCCCCCTGCTGCTGGACCGCCGCATCAGCGTGCTGCAGGCCGTTATCACCAGCTGGGAAGCCGTGCTGAACAACCCCGTACCGATGGCCTGGTGGGCCACGCTGATCATGGGGCTCACCTTGCTGGGCCTGATGTCGGCCCTGCTGGGGCTGATCGTCGTCATGCCCCTGCTGGGACACGCCAGCTGGCATGCCTACCGTGCCCTGGTCGATGCCTCCGCCTGGCCCGAACGCACAACAGGCCAACCGGGAGCGTACTGATGTTCGGCTACACCGAGGAGCAGATCGCCGCTTTCGGCCTGTCCTTCGGCGTGGGCGCCTTCATGCTCTACATGCTGTTCATCATTGCCCACCTGGCCTGGGAATCCAAGGCTGGGCGCTTCGGCACCTTTGTGCTGTTCCTAGGCTTGGCCTTCGGCATGGTGGGCTTTGCCGCCAAATTCGTGATCCAGTGGATCCTGGAAAAGTAAACCAAATCACCCGTCACACGTGTATTCACCGGGAACGCCGTGGAACCGGCTTGGCCGGGCCGCTGGCGTTATCCCCTTAAGGGGAGGCTATTCAGCCGAAAGGCTTGATGCCGATCAGCAGGCCATGCAGGCCAAAGGCAAACGCGGCCCAGGCGGCCACCCCCAGCACCACGGTCACGCCGGTGGCCACCCCGCGGCCCGGCGGGTACTGCACGCCATCACGACGATCACGGCGACGTGAGATGCTGAAACTGAAAATGGCCCAGACCAGGAAGGCACCGAACAGCAGCAGGTGCGCCAGGGTGCCGGTGGCCAGCAGATGGGCCAGGGCCCAGGCCTTGACGCCCAGCACCATGGGATGGTGCAGGCGGGCCTTGATGGCATTGCCCGGCACATAAGCGGCCGCGAGCAGCACGAAGGCCATCAGCGTCAGCAGTGACGCGCCATGGCGCATGGCCGTCGGCGGCGTCCACAGCAGCACGGGCTGTTCGCGCGCCAGGTCGAAGCCCCAGGCGATCAGCGCCAGCCCGAGCAGCGACAGCAGAGAATACAGGCCTTTCCAGGCCCCCTGGCCTAGGCGGGTGCGCATGCGCTGGCGCCAGTCCTCGGCGAACAGGCGCAGCGAGTGCACACCTAAAAACACGACGAGTCCGGTGATCAACAACTTCATGGTGCTTCTCCTGTCGCGAAATCTCAGGCGCCAATGACGCGGTTCTTGCCGGCACGTTTGGCCAGGTACATGGCCTGGTCGGCACGTTTGATGGCGTCAGCACCGCTTTCACCCGCGGCCAGCTGGGCCACACCGGCGCTGAAGGTGATCAGGATCTTCTCGTTGCCAGCCAGGAAAAACCGCTTGGTCAGTTCGCGCTGCAGGCGCGTCATGGCGTCCACGCCCTTGTCCAGCGGCGTGTCCGGCAGCAGCACGACAAATTCCTCGCCGCCATAACGCGCCAGCGTGTCCTGTGGGCGCATGCACTCACGCGCCACCGTGGCCAGGTGCTTGAGCGCGGCGTCGCCGGTGTCGTGTCCCTTGCTGTCGTTGAGCTTCTTGAAGTTGTCGATGTCCAGCAGGGCCACCGACAGGATGGCATCCTTGCGGCGCACGCTGGAAACCTCGCGGTTCATGGCCTCGTCCAGGCCCTGGCGGTTGAGCGCGCCCGTCAGGCTGTCGTGACGGGCCTGGGCGCTGACGCGGTCGAGCTCGCGGTGCAGCTTGACCATCTCGGCTTCGGTGGCCTGAGCCTTCTCGCGCATGGCGCGCAATTCGTCGCGCGCGCTGGTCGACTCGCTGGTCATGTGCCGCGTGGCGCTGATGACCTCCTTGAGCACGGGCGCGATCTCCTCGATCTTCTTGGCCTGCTCGATCTGGCGCATGCTCTCTTCCATCTTGCCCTGGTAGGCGCCGCTGGTCTCGCTCATCTGCGAGAGCCGGCTGATGAAGGTGGCCAGCATATGGCGCAACTCTTCCTGGGCTTCCTGCGCCCGCCCCTTGGCCTCGGTCTGCTTGAAGATCACATCCTTGAGGCGGCGCTCCACGTCGTCCAGGCGGCGCAAGGTCAGCGGCGGCTGGGCCGCCTCCTTCAGTGCATCGGTCTGGCCCTTGAGCCAGTTGTCATCCGGGCTGAGTTCGCCGATGTTGTCGATGATGAGCTGCAGCAGCTTGAGCAGGGCCAGGTGGATCTCGGCCTGGTCTTCGGCAGCAAAGGACAGGCGATGGCTGAAGTCGGCCAACTGGGCCTTGACCTTGTAGGCCTCGGCCGCCGGATCGCGCAGCGCCTGGATCAAATGCTGCATCTGCTCCTGGAAACGCGCATCGTCCGTGCCCAGGGCCGGCCTGGCGTATTCGATCAGGCGGGCAATCTGCTCGAAGAATTCAGGCGTCAGTGCCGGTGCCGCCGCGGGCGTGGGCGCCAGCGGTGCCGGCGCCGAATCGCCACTGCCGGGCATGGCAAAACCGCTGTAGGCCACCAGCGCGTTCTGCACGCCCAGCCAGTTGCGCTGCCCGATCGCGTACTCCAGCAGGCTGCGCTGCTTTTCCTGGCCCGGGTTTCGCGCCGGCAGGGCCTGGGCGATCTGCCGCAACGGCTCTTCCGGGAAGGGCTGCACGTTCGGCATGCCCGCAATCTCGTTGTAGATCGTCTGGTAATTGACCGGCGTGGGCGCCAGCTGGCGCGCCGTGATCTGCTTGAGCGCTTCGCGCGCAATCTCGAAAGGTTTTTTGTCACTCATGGAATGAACGGTTCGGCCAGCATCTTTTGATTATGCGGCCTGGCCACGTTCTATGCCCGGGCGTGGCGCGACAGCAGGGCCGATACCCCCTGGCGCTGGCATTGCTGCAGGCTCATCAACAGCCCATGGTCTACGTGCGGGACATGATGACGGCGCTGCAGGTCCTGCTGGATGCGAACCAGCAGTTCGGCAGCCATTTCGGCATCGGCCAGGGCACGGTGGGCGACGCCTGTGCGGGGCAAGTGGTGGTAATCCACCAGTGTTCCCAGCTTGTGGTTCGGCGCCTGGGGATAAAGCCGGCGCGACAGCAGCATGGTGCAGGCAAAGGGCTGGTCGGCCGGTAAGCCCAGGCGGGCGAGCTCACCCGACCAGAATTTGCGATCAAAGGAAGCGTTGTGGGCCACCATGGGGGCGTCCCCGACAAAACGGCTGGCCTGGCGCATGACCTCGGCCGTCGCCGGAGCGGCCGCCACCATGGCGTTGCTGATGCCTGTGAGCTGGGTAATGAAGGCAGGGATAGGCGCGCCAGCGTTCATCAGGCTCTGGAAACGATCGACGATGCGCCCTTGTTCCACCAGCACGATGGCCACCTCGGTGGCACGGGCCCCCTGCTCGGGCGAGATACCCGTGGTCTCGAAGTCTATGACCGCCACGGCTTTCATCGGGTCCAGCCCATGGCTTGTGCACAGCGCATCGGGAGCGAAGAACGTTTTTTCACGGGGCCACTGTAACGCAAGCCCCCGGGCAGACCATGCGCCCTGAACTGTTGCGGCACAAACGCATAATTCATGGATGAGTGACGACCATCTGGAACAGGCCAAGGCGTGCTTTCTTCGCGGCCTGCAGGCCTTCGAAGCCGCGGATTGGACACAGGCGCAAACGCATTTCGAGCAGGCGCTGCTCTGGGCCCCGGGGCGGACCTCGGTCATGCAAAACCTGGGCATCACCCGCCTGCGGCTGGGGCGTTATGCCGAGGCTGAGCCGCTCTTGCGCAAGGTGCTGGCGGCCGAGCCGGAACAGACAGATGCCTGGCAAGCCCTGGCGCTGACGCAGTTGCAGCTGCAACAACTGGAAGCCGCCTGCGGCAGCTATGAACGCTGTTTTACCCTGGGCATGCGCTCGGCCGAGCTTTATGCCCAATACGCCCAGTGCCTGACACGGCAGGGACGCATCCCTGAGGCGCAGCGGGCCTATCAGGATGCCCTGGCATGCGACGCGAACCATATCGCAAGCCTGACCCAACTGGGCAGCCTCTACCGTGAAGCCGGCCTGTACGACAAGGCGGCTGACTGCTTCCGGCAGGCCCTGGCCCAGGGAGCCGATCCTGGGGTCGTGGGCTATTTCCTGGCTGCCGTCACTCGGCAGGAGGGTGTTTCGGCACCGCCGAGGCAATATGTGCAGCAGCTGTTTGATGAATACGCTGAGGAGTTTGATGCCCATCTGGTGAAGCAACTGGGCTACCGGGGCCACCAGGCCCTGGTCGACCTTTTGCCGCCGGCGGCCGGCCCGCGGTTTGCCCGGGCGCTCGACCTCGGCTGCGGCACCGGGCTGTGCGGCACCTATGTGCGTTCACGTGTGGAATATCTGGCCGGTGTCGACCTGTCGCGCGCCATGGTCGAAAAAGCCCGTCAGCGCGACGTTTATGACACGCTGTATGCGGGCGATATCTGCGACTTCCTCGCACAGCCGCAAGCAACGTATGACCTGGTGCTCGCCGCGGACGTGTTCATCTACGTGGGCGCGCTGGAGCGGGTCTTTGGCCTGCTGGCCACCCGCATGCACAGCGGAAGCTGGCTGGCTTTCACGGTCGAAGCGGCGGCGCGCGAGCTGTCGGTCGAACTTATGCCCAGCCTGCGCTACGCCCATTCTGCCCCTTACCTGGAGGAACTGGCGCGGCGCCATGGTTTGGAGACCATGGCCGTGCACGATGAGGCCATCCGCTTTGACCAGCAACGGGCAGTCCAGGGCCAGTACGTCTACCTGAGACGACGCTGAGCCTCAGACGTCGATATTGCCGGCGCGCAGGGCGTTGGTCTCGATGAAGTTGCGTCGCGGCTCCACCTCGTCACCCATCAGCATGGTGAAGACCCGGTCGGCTTCGATGGCATCGTCGATCTGCACGCGCAGCAGGCGGCGCACCTGGGGGTCCATGGTGGTTTCCCACAGCTGTTCCGGGTTCATCTCGCCCAGGCCCTTGTAACGCTGACGCGCCGTGGCGTTTTCGGCCTGCACGATCAGCCAGGCCATAGCCTGACGGAAATCGTTCACCTTCTCTTCCTTCTGCTTCTCGCCTTCGCCACGCATGACCTTGGCACCCTCGTTCAGGAGCCCGCGGAAGGTGTTGGCGGCCTCGGCCAGGGCGGCGTAGTCCGCGCCATGCACGAAGTCCTGCGTGATGCTGCTGCTCTTGACGTTGCCGTGGTGGCGACGGCTGATGCGCAGGATGGGCTTGTCGGTGCGGACATCGAATTCACCAGCCACTTCCGCGCCGGCCAGCTTGGCCTGCAGGGCCGCGGCCGAGGCCTCCGCTTCGGCGACGGTATCGAGCTTGAGTTCCACACCGTCGGCAATAGAGCGCAGCGCTTCGGCATCCATGAAGTTGTGCAGGCGGGCGATCACACGCTCGGCCAGCTGGTGCTTGCGTGCGAGCTCGGCCAGGGTGTCGCCGGTGATCACAGTGCCATTGGCGCCACCCGTATGAATGGAGGCGTTGATCAAGGCAATCCGCAGCAGGTAGGTATCGAGCGCAGAAGCGTCCTTGAGGTAGAGCTCTTCCTTGCCGGACTTGACCTTGTACAGCGGCGGCTGGGCGATGTAGATGTGGCCGCGCTCGACCAGCTCCGGCATCTGCCGGTAGAAAAAGGTCAGCAGCAGGGTGCGGATGTGGGCACCGTCCACGTCGGCGTCGGTCATGATGATGATGCGGTGGTAACGCAATTTATCGATGTTGAAGTCATCCACCGCCGACTTGCCGCTTTCCGCGGCCGCTTTGCCAATACCCGTGCCCAGCGCCGTGATCAGGACCACGATCTCGTTGCTGGTCAGCAGCTTCTCGTAACGGGCCTTCTCCACGTTCAGGATCTTGCCGCGCAAGGGCAGGATGGCCTGGAATTTCCGGTCACGGCCCTGTTTGGCGGAACCACCGGCCGAGTCACCCTCGACGATGTAGATCTCGCAGAGCGAAGGATCCTTCTCCTGGCAGTCCGCCAGCTTGCCCGGCAAGCCCATGCCGTCGAGCACACCCTTGCGGCGAGTCATTTCACGAGCCTTACGGGCGGCTTCACGGGCACGCGCAGCTTCAATGATCTTGCCGCAGATGATTTTGGCGTCGTTGGGTCGTTCTTCCAGGAAGTCCGTCAGCGTTTTGGCCACGATGTCTTCCACGGGCGCCCGAACTTCCGAGGACACCAGCTTGTCCTTGGTCTGGCTGCTGAACTTGGGTTCGGGCACCTTGACCGACAGCACACAGCACAGGCCCTCGCGCATATCATCGCCCGAGATCTCGACCTTGGCCTTCTTGGCCAGTTCGTTGCTTTCGATGTATTTGCTGATGACGCGGGTCATGGCCGCGCGCAGGCCGGTCAGGTGGGTGCCGCCGTCGCGTTGCGGGATGTTGTTGGTGAAGCAGAGCACGGATTCGTTGTAGCCGTCGTTCCACTGCATTGCCACTTCGACGCCGATATTGGTGCCGGGAATGCCGCCGTAGGTGTCAGCCGGGCGTTCGCCCACGGCATGGAAGGCATTGGGGTGCAGGACCTTCTTGTTGGCGTTGATGAAGTCAACGAAACCCTTGACGCCACCCGCACCGGAAAAATCGTCTTCCTTGTTGCTGCGCTCGTCCTTGAGTCGGATGCGCACGCCATTGTTCAGGAAGCTCAGCTCGCGCAGGCGCTTGGCCAGGATGTCGTAGTGGAATTCATGGTTCTGCTGAAAGATCTCGACATCGGGCAGGAAGTGCACTTCGGTACCGCGCTTCTCGGTCGCGCCAATCACCTTCATGGGTGACACGTCCACACCGCCCACCTGCTCGATGATGCGGTTCTGCACGAAACCACGCGCGAATTCGAGCTGGTGCACCTTGCCTTCGCGGCGCACGGTCAGGCGCAGCCACTTGGACAGCGCGTTGACGCAGGACACGCCCACACCGTGCAAGCCACCGGAGACCTTGTAGCTGTTCTGGTTGAACTTGCCACCGGCGTGCAGCTCCGTCAGGGCAATTTCCGAGGCGCTGCGCTTGGGCTCGTGCTTGTCGTCCATCTTGACACCGGTCGGGATGCCACGGCCGTTGTCGACCACACTGATGGAATTGTCCAGGTGGATGGTCACCACGATGTCATCGCAGTGACCCGCCAATGCCTCGTCGATGGAGTTGTCCACCACCTCGAACACAAGGTGGTGCAGACCAGTGCCGTCGGATGTGTCGCCGATGTACATGCCCGGGCGCTTGCGCACCGCCTCCAGACCTTCGAGAATCTGGATAGACGATTCGCCATAACCTTCCGATGCGCCGATCTGATGGGCATCAATACGGGGCTGTGCGCTGAAATTCTCGGCAGCGCTGGGCTTGTTTTCTTCGGTCATGGCTTGCTTTTCGAACACTACTCAAACTCTTGAATGAACAGACCCGCCATGAACCTGACGTTCATCGCGGGTCATGGCTAAACGCACCGGATCAGATACGCATCGGCATCACGACGTATTTGAAGCTGTGGTTGTCGGGAATCGTGATGAGGGCGGAGCTGTTCGAATCCGACAGTTCCACCTTGACCATGTCCTGTTCCATATTCGTCAACACGTCGATCAGGTAGGTCACGTTGAAGCCGATCTCGATGCTGTCACCGCTGTAATCGATGTCCAGTTCGTCAACGGCTTCTTCCTGCTCGGCATTGTTGGATGCCACACGCAGGGTGCCGGGGTCGATGTTCAGGCGTACCCCCTTGAACTTGTCGCTGGTCAGGATGGCTGTGCGCTGCAGGCTGGCCAGCAGGGGCTGACGACCGAGGACAATGGCGTTCTTGTGGTTCTTCGGGATCACGCGGTTGTAGTCGGGAAATTTTCCCTCGACCAGCTTGGTCACGAACTCCATGCCACCAAAGCTGAACTTCGCCTGGTTGCTGGCGAACTGCATCTCGATCGCACCCTCGGTGTCGCTCAACAGACGCTGCATTTCCAGCACAGTCTTGCGCGGCAGGATGACTTCCTGCTTGGGCACTTCCACGTCCAGCATGGCCGAGGAAAAAGCCAGGCGGTGACCATCGGTGGCGACCAGGCTGAGTTGCTTGCCCTCGGCCACGAACAGGATGCCGTTGAGGTAATAACGGATGTCGTGGACAGCCATCGAAAACGACACCTGGCTGAGCAGTTCCTTGAGGGTTTTCTGCGGCACGCTGAAAGCTGGACCGAAATTGGCCGCTTCCTGCACAAGCGGGAAGTCTTCGGCTGGCAGGGTCTGCAAGGTGAACTTGCTCTTGCCCCCTTTGAGGATGAGCTTGTTCTGGCTGGACTCCAGGGAGACGGTCTGATCAGCCGGCATGGTGCGCAGGATGTCGATCAACTTTCTGGCACCGACCGTGGTGGTGAAGTTACCGGCATCCCCATCGAGCTCCGACGTGGTGCGGATTTGGATTTCCAGGTCGCTGGTCGTGAACTGCAAGGCGCTGCCGGTCTTGCGAATCATCACATTGGCCAGTATGGGCAATGTGTGACGACGTTCAACGATGCCCGAGACGGATTGAAAAACGGATAGGACTTTGTCTTGTGTTGCCTTCAGGACGATCATTTCAACCTCTTCTTAGATTTCTCTATTTCAAATTAGTAGTAGTAGATAGAGCGGGCAGTTTTCTGTGGATAGCATCATTTTCCCTTTTTTTATCAACGACTTGAGCGTTGTTTAACCATGTGTGAAGTGCTCCGGTCTGATCCGGGTCGACATTGCATAACTTGGAGAAACCAGTCTCTCCTGTGGATAAGTCATGACTTGTGCCAAAACTGTCCACAGGGTTCAGGGTCGCTGTTTGATATCGGGTGATGGCTCCTTCTATCCTTTGAGAGTCTGTTCGAGCACGTGCAGTTGCTGGTTCAATTCGGTCAATTGCTGGCGTTCCCCGGAAATCTTGCGTACTGCGTGCAAGACGGTCGTGTGATCCCGACCACCAAACAACTCGCCGATCTCCGGCAGGCTTTTCTGGGTCAATTCCTTGGCCAGGTACATAGCAATCTGGCGCGGACGGGCAATGCTGGCCGGCCGCTTCTTGGAATACATATCGGCGACCTTGATTTTGTAGTAATCAGCCACCGTTTTCTGGATGTTTTCCACCGAGATCTGCCGGTTCTGGATGGACAGCAGATCACGCAGGGCTTCGCGGGCCAGCAGGATCGAAATCTCCTTCTGGTTGAAACGCGAATAGGCCAGGATCTTGCGCAAGGCACCTTCGAGCTCGCGGACGTTCGAGCGCACGTTCTTGGCCACGAAAAAGGCGACTTCCTCGGGCATCTCACTGCCTTCGCTCAGCGCCTTGTTGATCAGGATGGCCACCCGCATTTCCAGCTCGGGGGGCTCGATGGCCACGGTCAGACCTGAATCGAAGCGCGATACCAGGCGTTCGTGGATGTCCAGCAGGCCCTTGGGGTAGGTGTCGCTGGTCATCACGATATGGGACTTCTTGGCCAGCAGTGCCTCAAAGGCGTTGAAGAATTCTTCCTGTGTACGGTCCTTGTTGGCAAAGAACTGCACATCGTCGATCAGCAGCAGGTCGAGCGAGTGGTATTTGTCCTTGAACTCGTCGAAAGTCTTGCGCTGGTAGGCCTTAACCACATCCGAAACGAATTGCTCGGCATGGATGTAGAGAACCTTGGCATTGGGGCGTTCGGCCAGCAAGCGGTTGCCTACGGCGTGCATCAGGTGGGTCTTGCCCAGGCCGACCCCGCCATAGATGAACAAGGGGTTGTAGAGCTGGCCCGGGGAACTGGCGACATGCATCGCCGCTGCGCGGGCCATGCGGTTGGCTGTGCCCTCGACCAGGGTTTCAAAGGTCAGCGCGGTATTGAGTCGGGTCCGGTTCGCCAAGTGGTTACGTTCCGCGCTTGCCGCGTACGACTCCTCGGCTGGCAGGACATCCGCTTCGACCAATGACTCTTTCGGCCGAACCTGATTCTCTCGGAGGGTGAGCGCCAACTCAAGCTGCATGGGCTGGCCATACACCTTTTCCAGCAAGGCTGCGATGCGGTGGCTGTACTGGGCACGCACCCAGTCCAGTTTGAAGCGGTTGACGACAAAAAGGGTGACCCGCGAGAAATCCTCGGCGACCTGGGCCGTCAAGGGTTTGATCCAGGTGTTGAACTGCTGCTCGGGCAGTTCCTGGGCCAGCTGGTCAACGCAGGCCTGCCACAATCCTTGGCCGGCTTCCTGCCCAATGCTTGCGGCCTGCTTGTTGTTTTGTCCCTCACTCATGCGTACCGATTATTGTGGATATTTATGCTCAACAAGAGCCCAAATTGTAAATTATCAAGAATTTATCCACAAAGCGGTGAAGGGCGGACGAGCCTCATGTGCCGCACGCATTTAGAAAGCCAAGACATTGCCAGCATTGGAAATTTTTGCGATAATCTATGGTTTTCCCGAGGCCTGTGACGTGCCCGGACTGCGCCGCAAGGCAGCAGCCGAGGTTACGGACCTGTGGTCGGGACAGTTCATGGGAAGCGCTGCCGCGAAGGGTGGCGTACCCGCATGGACAGAAAAACTCCACCGCTTACTAGGATTTCGAGATGAAACGTACTTACCAGCCCTCCAAGATCCGCCGTGCGCGCACCCATGGTTTCCTGGTCCGAATGAAGACCCGTGGCGGTCGTGCCGTGATCAACGCACGTCGCGCCAAGGGCCGCAAGCGTCTGGCCGTCTAAGCCGGACGACGGCCCTGCCAAAGCCACTCACCGGTTTTGTGCAGTGCATTCAACGGCGCAGCATGCAGGCGCGACGACTGAAAACCCGGGAACAGTTTCAGGTCGTGCTGGCGCGTGCCCCCTTTGCCCGGACGGAACACTTCGTCATGCATCGCATGGTCCTGGATGCCCCGGGCACGCAAACCGTGTCGCAGACCTCCTTCGCCTCTGAAGGCCCCTGGATCGGGGCGATGGTTCCCAAGCGCTGGGCGCGTCGCGCCGTGACGCGCAATCTGATCAAGCGACAGATCTACAACCTTGCCGCACAGCATGCAGCGGATTTGCCCTCGCACGCTTACCTCGTGAGATTGCGCAGCACATTTGACCGCTTGCATTTCACCAGTTCGGCGTCCGATGTACTGCGTGTCGCCGTACGCGGCGAGATCGAACGGCTCTTCAGCAAGGCGCTGCTGCCTGCCAAGGGTTTGGAATGATCAGCAAGCTGCTTATCGGATTGGTCAAGGGCTATCGCTTCTTCCTGAGCCCCTGGCTGGGCTCGGCCTGCCGCTTCGAGCCGACCTGCTCGCTCTATGCCATCGATGCATTGCGCCAGCATGGCGCCCTGATTGGCAGTTACCTGACCGTCAACCGGCTCCTGCGCTGCCATCCCTGGTGTGATGGCGGGCATGATCCCGTGCCTGCGCATAAACCCGGTCTCTTCACCGGCCTGCTTAATTCCTCCTCTGAAAAGAAGACTTCATGAACGATATTCGCCGCACCATCCTGTGGGTGATTTTTGGTTTTTCCCTGGTCCTGCTGTGGGACCAGTGGCAGATCCACAACGGCCGCCAGGCCACTTTCTTCCCGGGCCCACCCGCCAAGACGGCCGCTGCGTCGCCGGAAGCGGCCGCCTCTGTGCCAGCCGCCGTACCGGCGGCGGCCACGCCTGTGCAGCCCCCGGCAGGCAGCAGCAGCGACCGCATCGTCAAGGCCGAGACCCAGGTGCCCGTGATCCGCGAGCGGGTGCTGGTGAGCAGCGATGTGCTCAAACTGAGCTTCGACACCGAAGGCGGCTCACTCGTTCGCTCCGAGTTTCTGAAGCATCGCGACCAGAAAGATCCGGAGGCCTATGTCGTCCTGCTCGATGAAAGCAAGGACCGTGTCTACCTTTCCCAGTCCGGCCTGATTGCCCGTGCCGCTGGCGGAAACCTTCCGACGCACAAGACGCCCATGAAGCTGGTGCCCGGTGAGCGTGAGCTCAAGGACGGCGCGGATGAACTGGTGCTGAAGTTCGAGTCCCCGGAAATCGGCGGTGTTCGCCTGCTCAAGACCTACACCCTCAAGCGCGGCAGTTACACCATCGACGTCAAGCACGAAGTGCAGAACATGGGCAGCACGCCCGTGGCCCCGCAGCTGTATCTGCAGCTGGTGCGGGACGGCAACAAGCTGGCCGGCGAATCCGCCTTCTATTCCACCTTTACCGGACCGGCGGTTTTTACCGACGCCAAGAAATACCAGAAGGTCGAGTTCAGCGACATCGAGAAAAACAAGGCGGAGTTCGAGAAACAGTCGCCCAACGGCTATATCGCCATGGTCCAGCACTACTTTGCGAGTGCCTGGCTGCTGGGCGACGGCGTGCAGCGTGAAATCTTTGCGCGCAAGGTCGACACCAATCTGTATGCGGTTGGCATGATTGCCCCGCTGGAAGCCGTGGCACCGGGTGCAAGCCGCTCGGTCGACGCGCGACTGTTCGTCGGACCGCAGGAAGAAAAGAAGCTGGAAGCGCTGGCACCCGGCCTGGAGCTGGTCAAGGACTATGGCTGGCTGACCATCCTGGCCAAGCCGCTGTACTGGCTGCTGGACCAGCTCAACAGCATCCTGCACAACTGGGGCTGGTCCATCGTCGCCCTGGTGCTGCTGCTCAAGATCGCCTTCTACTGGCTGAACGCCAAGGCCTATGCCAGCATGGCCAAAATGAAGGCCGTGACCCCGCGCATCACCGAGATGCGCGAGCGCCTGAAGGACAAGCCGCAGCAGATGCAGCAGGAGATGATGCGCATCTACCGCGAAGAGAAGGTCAACCCGATGGGCGGCTGCCTGCCCATCATGATCCAGATCCCGGTGTTCATCGCCTTGTACTGGGTGCTGCTGTCCAGCGTGGAAATGCGCAACGCGCCCTGGATCCTCTGGATCAAGGACCTGTCGGCCGAAGATCCCTATTACATCCTGCCGCTGTTGATGACGGTCACTACCATGCTGCAGACAGCGCTGAATCCGACCCCGCCGGACCCGATCCAGGCCAAGCTGATGTGGTTCATGCCGTTGATCTTCAGTGTGATGTTCTTCTTCTTCCCGTCGGGCCTGGTGCTGTACTGGTTGACCAACAACATCCTGTCGATCGCACAGCAGTGGGTCATCAACACCCGCATGGGCGTACCTCCGCAGTTCAATCTGCCGAAGTTCAAGTAAGTACAGAGACAAGGGCCGCATCAGCGGCCCTTTCAACTGCAGGCCTCGTGGCCGCAAAATAGCGCACCATGCTGGCACGCCAACAGGAACCCATCGCCGCCGTCGCCACCGCTCCCGGCCGGGGGGCGGTTGGCATCGTGCGGATCAGCGGCCGTGGCCTGGACGCTTTTGTTGTGGCCTTGTGTGGCCGTCATCTGCAAGCACGCCATGCCACCTATCTGCCCTTGCGTGACGCCGCGGGTGAGGTGCTGGACCACGGCCTGGCCATCCATTTCCCGGCGCCGCACTCCTATACGGGCGAGGACGTGCTGGAACTGCAGGTGCATGGGGGCCAGGTCGTGTTGCAGCTGCTGCTGGCGCGTTGCCTGGAGGTGGCAGCCCAGGCCCAGGCGCACAACGGACTTTCCTGCCTGCCCCACCTGCGGCTGGCGCAGCCCGGTGAGTTCACCGAGCGCGCCTTTCTCAACGACAAGATCGACCTGGCCCAGGCCGAAGCCATTGCCGACCTGATCGATGCCAGCACCGAAGCCGCCGCACGCAGTGCCAGCCGCTCTCTGGACGGGGCCTTTTCGCGCGAGATCGCCGTGTTGCGTGAAGCCCTGATCCAGCTGCGCATGCTGGTGGAGGCGACGCTTGACTTCCCGGAAGAAGAAATCGATTTCCTTAAGAAAGCCGATGCCCAGGGGCAGTTACAGCGCCTGCAGGCGCAGCTCGGGACGGTGCTGCAGCATGCGCGCCAGGGCAGTTTGCTGCGCGAGGGCATCAAGGTCGTGATTGCCGGGCAGCCCAATGCCGGCAAGAGCTCCTTGCTCAATGCCCTCGCCGGTGCCGAACTGGCCATCGTCACGCCCATACCCGGCACCACGCGTGACAAGGTGCAACAGACCATCCAGATCGAAGGCGTGCCCGTCCATGTGATTGACACCGCGGGTTTGCGCGAAAGCAGCGACGAGGTGGAGCGCATTGGCATCGCACGCGCCTGGACCGAGATAGACGGCTCGGATGCCGTGCTTTTTCTGCACGACCTCACCCGCCAGGACCAGACCGACTATCGCTTGGCCGACGAGGACATCCGCCGTACGCTGGCGCAGCGCCTGCCGGCGCGAGTGCCGGTAATCGATGTCTGGAACAAGGCCGACGCAGCGCCCGCGCCCGTTTCGGGCCTGAGCCTGTCGGCCAAGACCGGGACCGGCCTGGAAGCGCTGCGCCGCCAGCTGCTGGAAACCGTCGGTTGGGAGGCCGCGCCCGAAGGCCTCTACATTGCGCGCGAACGTCATGTCCAGGCCCTGAACCGTGTGCGTGATCATCTGGCGCAGGCGGTCGCTCACCTTGCAGCCCGGGCGCAGGTCCTGGACCTGCTGGCCGAGGAGCTTCGCCTCGCGCAAAACGCCTTCAACGAAATCACCGGGGAGTTCACGTCGGATGACCTGCTGGGCGTCATCTTTTCCCGTTTCTGCATCGGCAAATGAACGGACGCAGATAAGCCCATGCTGGCCGCACGAGCCCGTGCCCGTTGTCAGAACCGGGAAATGGGCGTACCGTGAGGTGTGCACAAGCCGGGCTGGGAGATCGGCGACGAAACAATTTCTTACGCAGGCTGGACAGCCGTCACTGCACGACCCGGCATTTAGGAAGAAAATACAACCCGCAGACCAGCCCGTCTGGACCCCTATCCCGCAAGTTGCACCATCGGAACAAAAAATGGTACGTCTGGACAACTTCTTCTCGAAAAAAGCTACCGCCAAACCCACGCCCGTGGAAGATGCCGGCCCGACCAACCTGCCGCCTGACGACGAGCAGGCTCTGGATCGCAAGACCCAGCGGCTGGAGCGACGTGAGTTGCTGTACGCCGTGGTGCGTGAATCCATGGCGCGCGTGGGCATGCTCTCGTCGAGCTACAAATACAAGGTCCTGTCGCTCGACTCGCGCGGCAGCCAGTACCTGATCATGATGGACCTGCCCAAGGAGATGGCGGAGCACATCGAACAGCTGGCCGAGATCGAGTCGGTCGTCACGCAGAACGCACGTCAGCGGCACAAGATAGATGTGACCGCTGTCTACTGGCGCATCAACGAACTTGGCAAGACCAGCATGCCGGTCTTGCGCAAGCCGCGTCCCGAGAGCGAGGTCGGTGCAGCGCTGTCGGCACCTCCTCCCGTTAGGGAGCCGCGCCCCGAGCCCTTCGTGGCCTCGCAGGCTACCGGTGATCGCAAGCGGCGCTTCGAGCCCATCCGTCCGGATGAGGTCAACGCCTTCAAGCAGGCCCTGGCCTCGGGCGATAAAGGCCGGGTGGCGGGCCCGGCAAGGCCGGTACCGGCAGACTTCGCCCCCACAGAGTTTCCTCCGACCGAGTTCGAGGAGACGCGGATGGACGAAGAGGTGGAGCGCCTGCCGCTGAGCCGCACCCAGTACGGCGACCTGATCTGAGCCCCGCCTCCGGTGCTCTCAGTGGCCGGCGAAATCGAGCAGGGTGAACAAGGGCAGGCCGGCTTCGCGCAAACGGGCGGAGCCGCCTAGTTCCGGCAGGTCAACGATGGCGGCGCCCTCCACCACCTGCGCGCCCAGTTTCTCCAGCAGTCGCTTGCCGGCCATCATGGTGCCGCCCGTGGCGATCAGGTCGTCGACCAGAAGCACGCGCTGGCCGGGCTTGACGGCATCCGTGTGCAGCTCCACTGTCGCACTCCCGTACTCCAGTTCGTAGGTTTCCTCGACGGTCGTAAAAGGCAGCTTGCCTTTCTTCCGGATGGGCACAAATCCAACCGCGAGCTCATAGGCGATCACGGAGCCCAGGATGAAACCACGCGCGTCCAGCCCGGCCACCACGTCGGGGCGCATGCCCGGGTCCATGTAACGGTGCACAAAAGCGTCGACCATGACGCGGAAGACCTTCGGGTTCTGCAGCAGGGGCGTGATGTCGCGGAATTGCACACCTGGCGACGGCCAGTCCGGCACGGTGCGGATATGGTTTCTCAGATAGTCGGTGATGTAGTGATCCTGCATGATGGACTCAGGGCGTGGAGTGATGGTCTAGGTGGGGCCGGCGTCAGCCGCGCAGCAGTTTTTCCTCGGCCAGTGCCAGTGCCTCAGCCTGCCCGGAAAGCACCAGCGTATCGCCGTCCTCCAGCGTCAGGCCCCGGTCCGGGCTCAGGCTTTTACCGTTGCGCCGGCGCAGGCTGAGTATGCGGGTGTCGGCCAGGCGGGGCAAGAGCGCGCCCAGCGACTGACCCAGTGCGTGGGCACCGGCCGGCAGGGTCAGTGACTGCAGGCGTTCCTGCGCGCCATCATCGATCGCACTGTCGTCGGCGCCGTGGAAATAACCGCGCAGCAGGTTGTAGCGGGCATCGCGCTGGTCCTGCACCAGACGGATCACGCGGCGCATGGGCACGCCCACCAGGGCCAGGGCATGGCTGGCCAGCATCAGCGAGCCCTCGATCGACTCGGGTACCACCTCCGTGGCCCCGGCCGAGCGCAGCCGGTCCAGTGCGAAATCGTCCTGCGTGCGCACGATCACCGGGACATTCGGGGCGTGCTCACGCACACTGGCCAGCACTTTCAGGGCCCCCGGGATATCCAGGTAGGTGATGACAACCGCGCTGGCGCGACCCAGACCGGCAGCCATCAGGGCCTGCAGGCGGGCCGCATCGCCATAAGCGACGCTGTTGCCGGCGGCAGTGGCCTGGCGCACCCGGTCGGGGTCGAGGTCCAGCGCCATGTACGGGATCTTCTCGCCTTCCAGCATGCGCGCCAGATTCTGGCCGCAGCGGCCATAGCCGCAGATGATGACGTGGCCACTGGTGCCGATGGCCTGGCGCGCGATGCTGGTCATCTGCAGCGACTGCTGCAGCCATTCGCTGGCGACCAGCCGCAGGACCAGCCGGTTGCTGTACATGATGATGAAAGGCGTGGCCAGCATGGACAGCACCATGGAGGCCAGGATGGGATTGAGCATGGCCGCATCGATCAGGCCCTGCTGGTGCGTCAGCGTCAGCAGCACGAAGCCGAATTCACCGGCCTGCGTCAGGTACAGCCCGGTGCGCAGTGCCACGCCCATGGTGGCACCCAGGGCGCGGGTGAGCAGGGTGATCAATACCAGCTTGAGCAGCAGAGAAGACGCCATGAGCATCAGGACCAGCGGCCAGCGCTGCCACACGATGCTCCAGTCCAGCATCATGCCGATGGTGATGAAGAAAAGGCCGAGCAGCACGTCGTGAAAAGGGCGGATGTCCGTCTCCACCTGATGCTTGAATTCGGTTTCGGCAATCAGCATGCCGGCCACGAAGGCACCCAGCGCAAGGCTGAGGCCGGCCAGCTCGGTGAGCCAGGCCAGCCCGAGGGTGATCAGCAAGAGGTTGAGCATGAACAGCTCATTGCTCTTGTGGCGCGCGACCTGCGTGAGCCAGCTGCGCATCAGGCGCTGCCCGCCCAGCAGCAGCAGTGCCAAAAGCGCAACTGCCTTGAGCAGGGCCAGGCCGAGCGCACCCAGCAGTTCATTGGCGGGGCTGCCCAAGGCCGGGATCAGCACCAGCAGCGGCACCACGGCCAGGTCCTGGAACAGCAGGATGCCCATGACACGCTTGCCATGTTCGGACTCCAGTTCAAGCCGGTCGGCCATGAGTTTGACCACAATGGCCGTGCTGCTCATGGCCATGACGCCCGAGAGCGCGAGGGCTGCTTGCCAGCTGATCGACCAGAGATCGGGCAGCAGAAGCTGCAACAGGTAGGCACCGGCGAGGGTCAGCAACATGGTGCACACCACTTGCAGCAGGCCCAGACCGAAGACGTGGCGACGCATGGCGCGCAGGCGTGGCAGGTTGAATTCCAGACCGATCGCGAACATCAGGAACACCACGCCGAACTCCGCCAGGTGCCGGATCCCTTCCGAGTTCTGCGCAAGTGCCAGCGCATTGGGTCCGATCACCACGCCGACCGCCAGATAACCCAGCATGGGGGGCAGCTTGAGACTGCGAAAAACCACCACCCCCAGCACAGCCGCCAGCAGGTAGATCAGAGTGAGTTCAAGCCCGGTCATACCCGGATACTAGCAAGCCTACGGGCCCCGATAGAATCCATGCATGAGTGACAGCAAGCCGGTACCCGCACCCCTGGACGCAGACCGTGTGATCCGGCTTGCACACGAAACCCTCGAGATCGAGGCCGCTGCGGTCTTGGGCCTGCGCCAGCGCATCGGCGACCACTTTGCCCAGGCCGTGGGCTTGATGCTCAAGGTGCCCGGACGGGTGGTCGTGATGGGCATGGGCAAGAGCGGGCATATCGGTCGCAAGATGGCGGCCACCCTGGCCTCTACGGGAACCCCCGCCATGTTCGTGCACCCGGCCGAAGCCAGTCATGGTGATCTGGGCATGATCACCGCAGCCGATCTGCTGCTGGCGATCTCCAACAGCGGCGAATCCGAAGAGCTCACGGCCATCCTGCCGGTGCTCAAACGCCAGGGCGTGCCCCTGATCGCCATGACCGGGAATCCCCAGTCCACACTGGGTCGTCACGCCGACCTCGTGTTGGACACCGGCGTCGAAAAGGAAGCCTGTCCCCTGAACCTTGCACCCACCGCCAGCACCACGGCTCAACTGGCCCTGGGGGATGCCCTGGCGGTTGCTCTGCTGGATGCACGTGGCTTCAAGGCCGAGGACTTTGCCCGCTCGCACCCTGGCGGCTCGCTGGGGCGCAAGCTGCTCACACATGTCAGCGACGTGATGCGCCAGGGCGATGCCGTGCCCAAGGTCGGCCCCGACGCCGGCTTCAGCATCATCATGCGCGAGATGAGCGCCAAGGGCCTCGGGGCCACCGCCATCGTGGATGCGCAGGACCGGGTGCTGGGCATCTTCACCGATGGCGACCTGCGGCGCCTGCTGGAAAAGGGTGTGGACATGCGCACGGGAAGTGCCCAGCAGTTCATGCACCCCAATCCGGTCACCATCGGGCACGATGCCCTCGCGGTGGAGGCTGCCGAGATCATGGAGGAGCGCCGTATCACCAGCGTGCTGGTGGTCGATGGGGAAGGAAGGCTGTGCGGGGCTTTGAACAGCAACGACCTGATGCGTTCGAAAGTCATATGAACCCTCTGCGACCGGCACTGAACTTTGCGCCCGAGCTCTTGCTGCGCGCGCAGGGCGTGCGTGTCGCCTTCTTTGACGTCGACGGCGTGCTGACCGACGGCGGCCTGTACATCGGCGAGAGCGGGGAAAGCCTCAAGCGCTTCAACACGCTCGACGGCCACGGTCTCAAGCTCCTGCAACGCGCCGGCATCACGCCGGCGGTGATCACCGGCCGTGACAGCGCTGCGCTGCGCGTGCGCCTGCAGGCGCTGGGCATCCACCACGTGCACTACGGCACCGAGAAAAAGCGCCCGGCAGCTGAGCTGACGCTGCAAGCCCTGGGGCTGGACTGGTCGCAGGCGGCCGCCATCGGAGATGACTGGCCGGATCTGCCGGTCATGCGGCGCTGTGCTTTTGCCTGTGCCCCGGCCAATGCCCACGCCGAAGCGCGCGCCTGTGCGCACCATGTCACCGGGGTGCCGGGCGGGTCGGGCGCGGCCCGCGAGTTTTGCGACCTGCTGCTGGTCGCCAGTGGCCGGTATGCAGAGCTGTTGCAGGAGTACAGCCAGTGATCCGCTTCGTGCGCCTGGCCTGGGACCGGCTGTCGATCTACCTGCCCATCATGCTCATGGGGCTGCTGGCCTTGGGCACCTACTGGCTGGTGCGCAGCGCGCCCACGCCCGAAGTCGGTGTGACAGAGCAGCCCTTGCGTGAGGACCCGGACTACCAGATGGAGCGCTTTTCCATCAAGACTTTCGACGGCAGTGGACGCCTCAAGAGCGAAGTCTATGGTGAGCAGGCCCGCCACTACCCGCACACCGATGTGCTGGAGATCGACCGGGTTCGCATCCGCAGCTTCAACCAGCGTGGTTACCTGACCGTCGCGACGGCCAAACGCGCCCTGGCCAACAACGATGCTACCGAGGTGCAGCTCATCGGCGACGCCCAGGTGGTGCGCGAAGCCACGGTGGACCGCAGCGGCACACCCCTGCCGCGTGTGAGCTTCAGCGGCGAATTCCTGCACGCCTACCTCGAAGAGGAACGCATCAAGTCGCACAAGCCGGTCGAGCTTGTGCGCGGCAGTGACCGCATCACGGCCGACAGCCTGGACTACAGCAATTTCGATCAGGTCATGGAACTGCGCGGGCGCGTACGCGGCACCCTGCTGCCACCGCCGGAACGCTGAACCGGCCCCGATGCGCAAGCTGGTCTTCATCACGGGCGCGTCCAGCGGCATCGGCCAGGCCCTGGCCTGGCGCTGTTACCAGGCTGGTTACGACCTGGCCCTCGTGGCGCGGCGTGTGCACGAGATGCAGCAGTGGGCCGAGACCCATCAGCTCGAAGCGGCGCGTTATCGCCTGTATGCCGCCGACGTGGCGGAGGTGCCCAGCATCGTGGCGGCGGGACAGGCTTGCCTGGCGCAGCAGGGCCTGCCTGATGTGGTGGTGGCCAATGCCGGCATCAGCATCGGCATGGATACCGCTGAGCCCGAAGACCTGGTCGTCATGGCGCGCACCTTTGCCGTCAACAACACCGGCCTGGCCGCCACCTTCCACCCCTTCATCGTGCCCATGCGCCGTCGCGGTTCCGGCCGCCTGGTGGGCGTGGCCAGCGTGGCTGGCATCCGAGGCCTGCCCAGCCATGGGGCCTACTGTGCGAGCAAGGCCGGCGTGATCAGCTATTGCGAAAGCCTGCGCGGCGAACTGCGCGGCAGCGGGGTGCGCGTGGTGACGCTCGCGCCGGGTTACATCAAGACGCCACTGACGCAACAGAACCGCTATCCCATGCCCTTCCTCATGCCGGCGCCGGTGTTTGCCGAGCGCGCTCTCAAGGCGATCGAAGCCGGGGTCAGTTACCGCGTCATTCCCTGGCAGATGGGCGTGGCGGCCAAGTTGCTGCGTCTGCTGCCTGATGCACTGTTCGACCGTCTGCTGGCCGGGCGGCCACGCAAGCATCGCGCATCGCCGTCATGATGCCCGGGGCGGCGGCAGCGCCTTTGCTGCGGGTGCTTGGCATGCAGAGACTTTGCGCTGACCCAAAGAAAAAGGCCCCTCACGGGGCCTGCTACGGGAAACGCCAGCGGGCTCAGTAGCCGCGACGACCACCGCCACCACCGCGCGGATTGCCGTAGGGGCTGCGGAAACCGCCCTCGCCACCGCCGCCGCCCTCTGCGCCCCCATAACCGCCGCCGCCTTCACGTCGACCGCCGCCGCCGTAACCACCGCCGCCCCCGCCCCCTCCACCCCCATAGCCGCCGGTGCGCGGAGGACGCGGCTCCATGGGACGGGCTTCGTTGACGACGATGCTGCGGCCGCTCAGCGGCTGGCCGTTCATGCCGTTGATGGCGGCCTGGGCCTCGGCATCGCTGCCCATTTCGACGAAACCAAAACCCTTGGAGCGGCCGGTGTCGCGCTCCATCATCACCTTGGCGCTGCTGACGGCACCGAACTGGCTGAAGGCCTGTTCCAGGTCGCTGTCGCGAACGGAATAGGCAAGGTTTCCGACGTAAAGTTTATTGCCCATGCGGGGACTCCTGAAAAACCAAAAACAAGCGATGGAGTCCCAGAAACGCAATCAATTCGTCTCGACGAATGCGAATTCGGCAGAGCACCGCCATCTTCGTGAGCGGCCTCCCAGCCGTCACATTTTTATTATTGGCACAGAAATCCGGTTCAGACAAGGTGCTGCAGCCTAGGAAAAACCATGAAAAAAGGACCCACGCGGGGTCCTTTTTTTTGGGGTCTGGAGCTTAGTAGCTGCTGCGGCCACCGCCGTAGCCACCACCGCCACCTTCACGACGGCCACCGCCGCCGCCGCCGTAACCGCCGCCACCGTAGCCGCCACCACCGCCGCCGCCGCCATAACCACCACCGCCGCCACCGCTACGGGGGGGACGGGCTTCCATCGGACGGGCTTCATTGACGACCAGTGCGCGGCCACCTTGTTGTTGGCCATGCAGAGCGGCGATCGCGGCTTGCGCCTCGGCATCGCTGCCCATTTCGACAAAACCGAAACCCTTGGAACGGCCGGTGTCGCGCTCCATCATGACCTTGGCGCTGCTGACGCTGCCATGGGCAGAGAAGGCGCGCTGCAGGTCTTCGTCGCGGAAGGAATAGGGCAGGTTGCCCACGTAAAGTTTGTTGCCCATCAATGGACTCCTCAAAAAGACTCAGATAAGGCGATGGAGTCCGATAGCCGCGAGCAACAAAGCACTGAAGACTTAAAGCAAACGCAAAACCGACGAATCACCGCTAATAAATACCACCGTCATACAGCAGTACGAAATCATTATGCGCGATTTCCAGGAAACGCCAGATAAAAATGCGGCTTGGCGCCGAAACTGTAAGAATCTATCGCTCCGGCGCGACAAACCATGCCTTTGGAAGACCCATCATGCGCAAAATCAGCGGCTGTCTACTGATCCTGGCCCTTTTGGCCTTTTCCATGGCGGTCCCGGCTCAAACGCTGCGCGAGCCTGCCCGGTCCAGCGATGCTGGCCTGCCCCTTCTCAGCGGCCAGACCCTGGAAGGCCAGGCCTTTGACCTGGCCAAGCTGCGCGGCAAGGTGGTCCTGGTGGTTTTCTGGTCCACGAGCTGTGCGGTCTGTCGCGACAAGATGTCCGAGTTGCGGGCCAATTACGAGGGCTGGCGCGCCCAGCCCTTCGAGATGGTGTTGGTCAGCACGGACCGGCGCGTGCAGGACGTCCATGCCTATGAACAGATCATCTCCCAGACCGTGCCGCGCGCGCAACGTTTTCCACAGCTGTGGGCTGGTCAGGCGGGGTATGCCGACACTTTTGGCGCCAAGTCCCTGTTGCCGGCCACTTTCATCATCAACAAGAACGGCCGGGTGGAAAAGACCTACACCGGACGCATTCCGCCCGAGGCCTGGGACGACATTGCTGATCTTCTGTAAGAAAAGCGGGAGAGGTCTCGACCTACCATGTAGCCGGACGATGGTCGTCCGGTCTTATCCACCAGGAGTTTTTCCATGAACCAACGTGCCATCGTCGCCGCCGCCGCGGCCACCCTTCTCTCCACCCTGTTCGTGGCCACCCCGGCCATGGCACAGAGCAAGGAAAAATGCTACGGCATCGCCAAGGCCGGCCAGAACGACTGCGCCAACCTCTCCGGTTCCCATTCCTGTGCTGGCCAGTCCAAGCTGGACAACGACAAGGGTGAGTGGAAGTACGTGGCCAAGGGCACTTGCAAGCAGATGATGGGCATGAGCGCCGACGAAGCCAAGATGGCGGCCGGCAAGAAGAGCTGATCCAGCCATGGTGGAGCCCCGGCCCGTGCCCCCTGCCGCCGCCCTCAAGCAGGCGGCGGGCGTGGGCATAGGCTGGCGGCATCCGCACTACGGCGAGGTGCTGGAAACATTGCCGGCCCTGGCTTTTCTCGAAGTCCATTCAGAGAACTTTTTCGGCGCCGGTGGCGCGGCACTGGCGGTGCTTGAACAGGGGCGCGCCCACTACCCGGTCAGCCTGCACGGGGTCGGACTGGGCTTGGGCTCGGTGGCCGGGATCGACCCCTGGCATCTGGAACGCCTGGCTGACCTGGTGCAGCGCATCGAGCCGATGCTGGTCAGTGACCACGCCTGCTTTGTGCGCGCACCCCTGGCGGGGCGAGCCACGACCGTGCATGCGGCCGACCTGTTGCCCATTCCCTTCAGTTCAAAGGCACTGGCCGTGCTGTGCCGCAATGTCCAGCAGGTGCAGGAGCGGTTGCGCCGTCCCTTGCTGGTCGAGAACCTGTCCAGTTACATTCCCTGTCCCGGGCAAGAAATGGACGAGGCGCAGTTCCTGGGTGAACTGGCACGTCGCAGCGGCTGCCGCCTCTTGCTGGACGTGAACAATCTCTACGTCAATGCACGTAATGCCGCGTTGCGTGGCGAATGCGCCGACCCGCTGGCCGCCGTACGCCGCACGATTGATGCCCTGGACCCGGCCCACGTGGGCGAGATCCACCTGGCCGGTCATGCCGAGGTGGACGAAGCGGGTGTGCGCATGGTCATCGACGACCATGGCAGCCGCGTCTGCGAAGAAGTCTGGACCCTGTATGCCCATGCCCGCACGCGGCTGGGGCCGGTGCCCACGCTGATCGAGTGGGACACCGGGGTGCCGGCGCTGTCCGTGCTGCTCGACGAGGCGGCCCGCGCAGCGGCCCTGCCTATTCCTGCTCCGGAGACGGCATGCGCCTGAGCGCGCCGTCTGCCGCTCCGACGCTGGAGGCCTGGCAAGAAACCTTGCTCAGTGCCCTGTGGGCGCCAACGCACGATGCGGCCCTGGGCCTGTTGTCCCGCCAGGCCGATGCCGCAAGCGCCCAGGCTTCCGCCCATCTCTGGCGCGGGCTGGCTGCCTACCGCAGCCACGCTGCGGCCCAGGCCACGCGCACCCTGGGGGCGGCCTACCCGGTGCTGGTGCGCCTGCTGGGCGATGAAAACTTCGACGCGCTGGCGCGCAAGCTCTGGTCTGAGCAGCCACCGCTGCGCGGCGATCTTGCCCTGTGGGGCGGTGCGCTGGCGCAGCTGATCGAGCAATTGCCCGACCTGGTCGCCGCCGAGCCTTATCTGGCCGATGTGGCGCGCACCGAATGGGCGCTGCATGAAGCCGCCACGGCGGCCGATACCGAGCCCGATCCGCAAAGTTTTGCCTTGCTCGCAAGCCTTGATCCGGACGATCTCTCGCTGGTCCTCGCCCCTGGCATCGTGTGCCTGGTCAGCCGCTGGCCGGTGGTAACGATGATCGACGCCCACGCCATCGATCCTCCCGAGCTGGAGCGGGCCGCCCGTTGCCTGGCTGCCGGTCTGGGTGAAACGGCCCTGGTCTGGCGCCAGGCTTACCGCCCCCTGTTGCGGGTCGCACAGCCCGGCGAGGCAGCCTTTGTCTCGGCGCTGCTGGCTGGCCAGAGCCTGCACCAGGCGCTGGCCCACGCAGCGGCCTTCGATTTCCAGGCCTGGCTGGCCCCGGCGGTCCACGAGGGCCTGCTGCTTGGCGTCGTGGCCAGCGATGCCCGCGCCGGTTGAAAGCTCCATCCACATCTCGCGACAAGGCGACACCATGAAAACGACAGTACAAGCGATCGGGCATCTGTTCCTGAACCTGTGGTCCCGCCTGAGCCGCGGTCTGGCCGCGCTCCAGCCGGCCGCCGCCCTGCTGGCACGTTATTACCTGGCCCAGGTCTTTTTCCTCTCGGGTCTGACCAAGATCCGCGACTGGGAGATCACCCTGGCCCTGTTCGAGGAGGAGTACAAAGTGCCCTGGCTCTCACCTGCGACGGCCGCCGCGCTGGGCACGGCCGGCGAACTGCTGCTGCCGGTGTTGCTGCTGTTCGGCCTGGGCGGGCGTTTCGCCGCGCTGGGTCTGAGCGTGGTGAACGTCGTTGCCGTGCTCAGCCTGGCGGAGATCGCGCCAGCCGCCCTGCAGCAGCACATCCTCTGGGGCGCGCTGCTGGCGGGACTGGCCATCTACGGCCCCGGCCGCTGGTCGCTGGAGCAGCGGGTCTGGCCCTGGCTGCTGGAACGCACGGGGGGCCGACCGGCCAGCCTCACCAGTTGACTTCGCGGTCCGGCGTGGCGCCGATCTTGTGGATGGAGAGGTCGGCGCCATCGAACTCCTCCTCCTGCCTCAGGCGCAGGCCCATGGTGAGCTTGAGCACACCGTAGACCACAAAACCCCCCAGCAGGGCCCACAGCACGCCCAGGCCGGTGCCGATCAGCTGGCCCGTCAGCGTCACACCGCCCAGGCCACCCAGGGCCTTGCTGCCGAAGATGCCGGCGGCGATGCCGCCCCAGGCGCCACACAGCCCGTGCAGCGGCCAGACACCCAGCACGTCGTCGATCTTCCATTTGTTCTGTGTCAGCGTGAACATGACCACGAAGATGGCGCCGGCCACGCCGCCCACCACCAGCGCGCCCATGGGATGCATCAGGTCCGAGCCGGCGCAGACCGCCACCAGACCGGCCAGCGGCCCGTTGTGCACAAAGCCCGGGTCGTTGCGGCCCAGTGCCAGCGCGGCCAGGGTGCCCCCGGCCATGGCCATCAGCGAGTTCACGGCGACCAGGCCGGAGATCTTGTCCAGGGTCTGCGCGCTCATGACGTTGAAGCCGAACCAGCCCACCGTCAGGATCCAGGCGCCCAGCGCCAGGAAGGGAATGCTCGAGGGCGGATGCGCCGAGACGCCGCCGTCCTTGCGATAACGGTTGTAGCGCGCGCCCAGCAGCAGCACAGCCGGCAGCGCGATCCAGCCGCCCACGGCGTGCACCACGATGCTGCCCGCAAAGTCATGGAATTCCTCGCCGGTCGTGGCCTTGATCCAGGCCTGCACGCCCAGGCCCTGGTTCCAGACGATGCCCTCGAAGAAGGGGTAGACAAAACCGACGATGATGGCGGTGGCGATGAGCTGCGGCCAGAACTTGGCGCGCTCGGCGATGCCGCCCGAGATGATGGCCGGAATGGCCGCCGCGAAAGTCAGCAGGAAGAAGAACTTCACCAGCTCGTAGCCATTCTTCGCCACCAGTTGCTCGGCACCGACCAGAAAGCTGGTGCCATAGGCCACGCCGTAACCGACCAGGAAATAGACCACGGTGGAGACCGAGAAGTCCACCAGGATCTTGATCAGGGCATTGACCTGGTTCTTGCGCCGTACGGTGCCCAGTTCCAGGAAGGCAAAGCCGGCGTGCATGGCCAGGACCATGATGGCGCCGAGCAGGATGAACAGGGCATCAGCGCCCTGCTTTAGTGCGTCCATTGTGAGATCTCCGAAAAAATGCTTTTGTCTGGTGCAAAAACCAGAATTTTTAAGAAACGCACCAATAACAAGCAATATTCAGGCCAAACTGCCCCAAGGGGGTGCTGGCTACGCACCAAGGCGGGATGGGAAGAGCCACCAAGCGGCTCGTTAGAATCGATCGATGGAAGCTTTTCTGATTTCGACCGGCCTGGTCGCGCTGGCCGAAATGGGCGACAAGACGCAGCTTCTGGCCCTCATCCTGGCGCTCCGTTTCCGCAAACCCTGGCCTATCGTGGCCGGCATCCTGGTGGCCACCGTGGTCAACCATGCTTTGGCCGGCGCCGTCGGCGCCTGGGTCACGACAGTGCTGGGCCCGGTCTGGCTGCGCTGGATCCTGGGCCTGTCCTTCCTGGCCATGGCGGTCTGGATGCTCATCCCCGACAAGATCGACGACGAAGGCACCGATCGCGCGCCGCGCTGGGGGGTGTTCGGTACCACCGTCATCGCCTTCTTCCTGGCCGAGATGGGCGACAAGACCCAGATCGCGACCGTGATGCTGGCCGCGCAATACCAGTCCTGGGCCTGGGTGGTCGCTGGCACCACGCTGGGGATGATGCTGGCCAACGCACCTGTGGTGTGGCTGGGCGAGCGCGTGACGCGCCGCATCCCGATCCTGCTGGTGCACCTCGTTTCGGCGGGGATCTTCCTGGTGCTGGGCCTGGCGGTGCTGCTGGGTTGGGGCGCTTAGTCCGCCGGCTTGCGCCGGTAGATCACGTGGTAGGCCAGGCCTACCAGCACACTGCCCCCGACCAGATTGCCCGCGATCACCGGCAGCAGATTGCCAAGCATGCCGCCCCAGGTGACCGGTGTCGTCGTGACCAGCGCCGCCGGACCGAAATGCTGCAGGAGCATGGCCAGCGGCATCAGGTACATATTGGCAATGCTGTGCTCGAAGCCGGCGGCCACGAAAGCCATGATGGGTGGCACGACGGCCACTGCCTTGTCCACCACGCTGCGCCCGGCCATGGCCATCCAGACCGCCATGCAGACCAGCACATTGCACAGCACGCCGCGGAAAAAAGCCTGCACCGGTGACAGGTCCTGCTTGGCCAGCGCGATTTTCACGACCTGCTGGCCGATGGCGCCGCCGTTCACGTCGTTGTGGCCGCTGGCAAACACCAGCACCGCCAGCCCGGCTGCGCCGACAAAGTTGGCTGCGCACACCAGCACCCAGTTGCGCAGCACTTCCGCGCTGCTGATGCGGCCATCGGCCCAGGCCATCGCCAGCAGGTTGTTGCCGGTGAAGAGTTCGGCACCGGCCACCACCACCAACAACAGGCCCAGCGAGAACACCAGGCCGCCCCCAATGGCACCCGCGGCAAAACCCAGCGTGGCATCCGACTTGACCAGCACAAAAAGCATGGCCCCCAGCCCGATGAAAGCGCCCGCGAGCACACCCAGCATCAGCAGCGGCAGTGTGGCCAACCTGGCCTTGCTCACTCCCACCGATTCGATGCGCTGGGCGATTTCGCTAGGGGCGTAGGCGTCGGATCCGTACAGCTCGGACATGGCTTACTCCGGTATTGGGTGGTGAAGACTTGGACTTATACTAATCCTTAGCGCCGATTTGAACCCGATTGCGGGCGCCGGAACCCTGGAGTTCCGAAGTTCAGCTAAACAGGCAAGGTGTTTCCGTCATCTGAGACCCGGCCCAGCAGAACGCTATGCCGGGTTTTTGTTTTTGAAGCCACCGATGTTGATTGCCCAGCCTCAGGCCATGACCTTCGACGCCGCCCTGCCCCTGCAGAGCGGCGCGAGCATCCGCGGCTACACGCTGGCCTACGAGACCTATGGCATGCTCAATGCCGACAAGTCCAACGCCGTGCTGATCTGCCATGCGCTCAATGCCTCGCACCACGTGGCCGGGGTCTACGAAGGCCAGCCCAAGAGCGAGGGCTGGTGGGACAACATGATCGGTCCGGGCAAGCCGGTGGACACCGACAAGTTTTTTGTCATTGGCGTCAACAACCTGGGGTCCTGCTTCGGCTCCACCGGCCCCATGCACGTCAATCCGGACACGGGCAAGGTCTACGGCGCCGATTTCCCGGTGGTGACGGTGGAAGACTGGGTCAATGCCCAGGCGCGCCTGCTCGACGCCCTGGGCATCCAGACGCTGGCCGCCGTCATGGGCGGCAGCCTGGGCGGCATGCAGGCCTTGAGCTGGACGCTGCAGTACCCCGGGCGTGTGCGCCACGCGGTGGTAGTGGCCAGCGCGCCCAATCTCAACGCCGAGAACATCGCTTTCAATGAGGTGGCGCGCCGCGCTATCGTGACCGACCCCGATTTCCATGGCGGCCATTTCTACGAACACGGCGTGATCCCCAAGCGCGGCCTGCGCATCGCGCGGATGATCGGCCACATCACCTACCTGAGCGACGACGTCATGAACGAGAAGTTCGGGCGCGAACTCCGCAGTGCCGTCGCGGGCACGGTGCGCGAGGCTTACCAGTACAGCACGCAGGACATCGAGTTCCAGATCGAGAGCTACCTGCGTTACCAGGGCGACAAGTTCAGCGAGTACTTCGACGCCAACACCTATTTGCTGATCACACGTGCGCTGGACTACTTCGACCCGGCGCGCCGCCACGATGGCAATCTGAGCCGCGCGCTGGCGGCGGCCCGCTGCAAGTTCCTGCTGGTGAGCTTCAGCACCGACTGGCGTTTTTCTCCCAAGCGCAGCCGCGAGATGGTCAAGGCCCTGCTCGACAACCGGCGCGAACTCAGCTACGCCGAGATCGACGCCCCGCACGGGCATGACGCCTTCCTGCTGGACGATGCGCGCTACCTGAAGCTGGTGCGTTCCTATTTCCAGGGCATCGAAAGGGAGCTCGTGTCATGAGCGATCGCCTGACCCTGGAAACCATCGCCAGCCTGGTGCCACAGGGCGCCCGTGTGCTGGACCTGGGCTGCGGCGACGGCGCCCTGCTGGCCCACCTGCAGGCCACGCGCGGCTGCAGCGGCTACGGCATCGAGATCGCCGACGACAACGTGCTGGCCTGTGTCCAGCGTGGTGTCAACGTCATCCAGCTGAACCTGGACGAGGGCCTGTCCCTGTTCGGCGATCAGACCTTCGACGTCGTGCTGCAGATCGATACCCTGCAGCACCTGCGCAATGCCGAAACCGTGCTGCGCGAGACCGCGCGCGTGGGCAAGACCGGCATCGTGGCCTTTCCCAATTTCGCCCACTGGCCGAATCGCCTCAGCGTGCTGGGCGGGCGGATGCCCGTCACGCGCCGCCTGCCCTACCAGTGGTACGACACACCCAACATCCGCGTCGGCACGCATGCCGACCTGGAAGTGCTGGCCCAGCGCAATGGCTTGCAGATCCTGGACAGCTTCGGCCTGCACAACGGGCGCCTGCTGCGTTTCCTGCCCAATCTGCGTGCCAGCACGGCGGTGCTGAAGTTTTCGCGCTGAACCCCTGCGGGGAACCGACCATGGCCATCACCCCAGAACTCAGTGCCCAGGCCCACGCCGAAAAAGCCCGCGCCCTGCTGGCTCAGGCCACCGAGGTGTTTGACGCCGCTGCCGTGCAGGCGGCGCTGGCCCGCATGGCTGGCCAGATCAACGCCCGTTTTGAGCAGGAGGGCGCCCCCGCTTTCCCCCTGGTGCTGGGGGTGATGGGAGGCGCAGTGGTGTTTGCGGGCCAGATCCTGACCCGCCTGAGCTTTCCGCTGGAGTTCGATTACATCCACGTCACCCGCTATGGCGCCAAGGACCACGGGGGCCGTATCGAGTGGAAGGTGGAGCCGCGCGCCGATGTGCGCGGACGTACGGTGATCGTGCTCGACGACATCCTGGACGAAGGGGAAACCCTGGCACATGTGCAGGAGCGCCTGCTGGCCATGGGCGCGACGGAGGTCCTGTTGGCGGTGTTTGCCGACAAGGCCATCGGCAAGTCCAAACCGGCCCGGCCCGATTATGTGGGCCTGGTGGTGCCGAACAAGTTTCTGGTGGGTTACGGCATGGACGCCTACGGCTACTGGCGCAATCTACCGGGCATCTGGGCCCTCGACATCTAGAACTCACTAATAAATCTACTGCGCGACCCGATGGCCGCGTTGGGCGGTGCTCGGAATCCTCACGTACTTCAAGTACGTTCCGGTTCCTGCGCTCCGTCCGCCTTGCCCTCGGGCCGCTCGCTACGATTTCTTCGCGAGTTCCAAGTCAAGTGCCGTAGCCCATGGTCCGGGGCAGCCAGAGCACGATCTCGGGGAAGATGGTGATCGCCACCAGCAGCCCCAGCAGCATCACCAGGAAGAGCCAGCCTTCGCGCATCATCTCGCCGATAGGAATGCCGGTCAGGGCCTTGGTGACGAAGAGCAGCATGCCAAAGGGCGGATGGATCAGCCCGATCATCATGTTGAGCACCACCAGCACGCCGAAATGGACCAGGTCCACGCCCAGCATTTTTGCGGCGGGCAGCAGCATGGGCACGAAAACCAGCAGCAGGACCGAGACGTCGAGGAAACAGCCCAGGACCAGGAACAGCGCGTTCACCATGAACAGGAACTGCAGACGGCTCAGCTGCAGGCCTTCGACCCAGGCGGCCATGGCCTGGGGCACCCCTTCGGCAGTGAACGCATAGTTCAGCATGAAAGAGCCGGCCAGGATGATGGTGATCACGGCGCTGGAGCGCGTGGACTCCAGCACCACGCCCCAGAAGGAGCGCCAGCTCAGCGCACGGAAGACCACCGCCGCCAGCACCAGCGCATGCAGGGCCGCGACGGCCGCCGCCTCGGTGGGCGTGAAGGCGCCCGAGTAGATGCCGCCCAGCAGCACGATGGGCATGGACAGCGGCAAGGCGCCGCGAAACAGGATGCCCGGCCAGTCCTTGAGCGGCACCGGCGCTTCACGTGGCATCTGGCGCTTGTGGGCGATGTAGTGGACGACACCCATCATGAGCAGCGTCATGCAGACCCCCGGCACGACACCGCCGAGAAACAGCGCGCCGACCGAGGCGCCCGACACCAGGGCGTAGATCACCATGGGGATCGAGGGCGGAATGATGGGCCCCAGCGTGGCGCTGGCCACCACGACGGCGCCAGCGAAGCCCCGGCTGTAGCCGGGCTTCTTGAGCATCTGCTTGATCGTCACCAGGCCCGGCCCAGCCGCGTCGGCAATCGCGCTGCCGCTCATGCCCGAAAAAATCACGCTGACCAGAATGTCCACCTGCGCCAGGCCGCCGCGCATGCGGCCCACCAGGATGCGGCAGAAGTCGAAGATGCGTTCGCTGACCGTGCCCGCGTTCATGATGTTGGCCGCAAAGACGAACAGCGGCACGGCCAGCAGCACATAGCTGTTGTACAGGCCGTTGCTGACCTGCTCGGCCACCAGGCCCAGGTCCTGGCCCTTGACCAGCAGGTAGGCGACGCCGGCCATCAGCATGGAGAAACCGATGGGCATGCGCAGCAGCATGCCGGCCAGTACCACGCCCACCAGGGCCCATAGCGCCGGACTCATGATCGGTGCTCCAGGTCGTCGAGGTCGTGGCCGCGGCAGGTGCGCCAGAGGCCATGGAGACTGCGTGCGACCAAGGCGAGCAGCAGGAACACGAAGGGCAGGAAAACCCATTCAAAGGACAGGCCGAGCACGGGTGTGCCTTCGCGGCCCATGAAATGCACATAGTCCCAGCTGGCCGGGATGGCCACTGCCGCCAGGCCGCCGATCATCAGATGGCCTGCAAAACGCATGACGCGGCGCACGCGCCGGCTGGCGCTGTTCCACAGCAGGTCGAACACCACGTGCTCGCGCTCGGGCACCATGAAAGCCGAAGCCCAGAGGATGACCCACAGGTAGAGCACCACCGCCAGCTCGTCGGTCCAGGGCAGGGGTCGGTCAAAGCCGAAGCGGGCCGTGATCTGCACCAGGAAGACCCCGAACAGCCCCAGGAACATCACACCGCCCAGCGTCTGGGCAGCCTTGCGCAGCAGACCCATGGATCAGCGGGTGGCGTTGATGCGTTCCAGCAGACCCGCCGGCCAGACCTTGGCGTAGCCCGAACGCGCGTAGCTGTCCTGGACCGATTTGCGGAAGGCCTCGACATCGGGCGTGCTGATCTGCAAACCCTGTTGCCGGAAGAAGTCCACCAACTGGCCCTCTTCCTTGATCCGGTTCTCATTGTTGAACTTCGCGGCCGCCTGTGCCGCGGCCATCACGTTCTGTTTCTGCGCTGCCGTCAGGGCGTTCCAGCTCTTGTTGGACATGGTGATGAAGAGGCTGTCGACCAGGTGCTGGGTCAGCACCAGTTGTTTGGTCACTTCGTAGAACTTGGCGGCGCGCGCCGTGGGCAACGGGTTGTCCTGGCCATCGATGGTGCCGGTCTTCAGGCCCAGATAGACCTCGCCGAAAGCCAGCGACGTGGCGGTGGCGCCCAGCGCATCGCCCAGGAACAGCCATTCCTTGGTGCCGGGCATGCGCAGCTTCACACCCTTGAGATCGACTGGCGTGCGCACAGCGCGCACCTCGCGCAGATTGAGCTGGCGCGTGCCGAGGTAGACCGTGGAGAGCACCGTCAGGTCCATCTTGTCGGACACGGCCTTGAACAGCTCGGTGCCGATCGGGCCGTTGAAGACCTTCTGCTGGTGCTGCGGGTCCCGCACCACATACCCCGCGGTGAAGATCGAGAAGGCCGGCACCAGCTTGGCGATGTCGAAAGCCGAGATCGAAGCCAGCTCCAGGTTGCCCCGCGCCATGGCAACCGGCTCGGTGCCCTGCTTGAACAGCGAGGCGTTGAGGTTGATCTGTACGTCGAACTGGTTCGGGGCGGACTTCTCCAGCGACTCCTTGAACACCGTCCACATCTTTGCGTGCCAGTCGTCGGGCACGGCGGGGGAGGAGACGCGCAGGGGAATCTTGGCCTGCGCCACGGCCGGCTGGGCCAGGACGCAAAGGGCCGCGGTGCAGGCCACCAGCAGGCTGCGGCGCAGGGGAGAGGCTGTCGTCAAGGGAGTCTCCTGATTTCGGTCAGATGTCGAGAGTGTAAGCAGGCCGGGCGCGACAGAGGGCCGGGGATGAATATACTGGCAGCGGCCCAGCATTTCGACAAGGATGCGCATGAACACCCGTGCTCCACTCACCGTGCTCGACACCGCCCAGGCGCTGGAAGAGATCAGCCGCGCCTGGGACGGTAACATCGTGCGCCAGCTCAGCGACTACATCGCCATTCCGGCCAAGTCGCCCATGTTCGACCCCTTGTGGGCCCAGCATGGCTACATCGATACCGTGGTGCGTCATGCGGCCAGCTGGGTCGAGGCGCAAAAGGTCGAGGGCCTGAAACTCGAAGTGATCCGGCTGGAGGGTCGCACACCAGTCATCTTCTTCGAACTGCCGGCCAGCCGCGGTGCATCCGATGCACCCGTGTCGTCACAGACGGTGCTCATGTATGGCCATCTGGACAAACAACCCGAATTCAGCGGCTGGCGCAAGGACCTGGGGCCCTGGACACCCAAGTACGAAGACGGCAAGCTCTACGGCCGCGGCGGCGCCGACGACGGCTATGCCGTCTACGCCAGCATCGCGGCGATTGCCGCGCTGAAAAGCCAGAAACTCGCGCACCCCCGCATCGTCGGCCTGATCGAGACCTGCGAGGAAAGCGGCTCCTACGATTTACTGCCCTACGTCGACGCCCTGCGCACCCGCCTGGGCGACGTGGGCCTGGTGGTTTGTCTCGACTCGGGGGCTGGCAATTACGACCAGCTCTGGCTCACCACCAGCCTGCGCGGCATGGCCAGCGGTGTGCTCAAGGTGGAGATCCTGACCGAGGGCGTGCACTCGGGCGATGCCAGTGGTGTCGTGCCCTCGAGCTTTCGCATCCTGCGCCAGGTGCTGGACCGGCTGGAAGACAGCAAGACCGGCCGCCTGCTGCCACAGAGCTTCCATTGCGAGGTACCCGCCGAGCGTCTCACCCAGGCGCAGGCCACAGCCGCCATCCTGGGTGAGGAGCTGTACAAGCGTTTCCCCTGGGTGCATTACGACTGCGAGGGCGACAGCCGGGTCGCCCTGCCCATGACCACGGACCCGCTGCAGGCCCTGCTGAACCGCACCTGGGTGCCGACGCTCAGTGTCACCGGCGCCGAGGGCCTGCCGGATCTGCAGAACGCCGGCAACGTGCTGCGTCCCCACACCGCCTTCAAGCTCTCGCTGCGCCTGCCGCCCTTGGTGGAGGCGGCCACGGCGGTGCAGGAGCTCAAGGCCCTGCTGGAGGACAACGCGCCCTACCAGGCGCGTGTGACTTTCGAGGCCTCGGGCTCGGCCACTGGCTGGAACGCACCAGCGACGGCGCCCTGGTTCGCGCAGGCGCTGGACGATGCCTCGCGCAACTTCTATGGCGCACCCTGCGGCTACATCGGCCAGGGCGGTACCATCCCGCTCATGAACATGCTGTCGCGCGGTTTTCCGAAGGCGCAGATGATGGTCTGCGGTGTACTCGGCCCCAAGAGCAATGCCCATGGCCCCAACGAGTTCCTGCACGTGCCCTATGCCCGCAAGCTGACCGCGGCCGTGGCGCAGGTGATTGCACAGATGGCCTGAGAACGACCACATGCCGGAATCCACCCTGACCACTTTTGTTGCCGCCGATGGCGACAACCTCGCCATCCAGGACTGGCCACTCGATCCCGGCACCCCGCTACGGGGCGTGGTGCTGCTGGTACACGGGCTGGGCGAACACGCCGGACGCTACGACGAACTCGCGCAGCGGCTCAACAGCTGGGGTTTCGCCGTGCGTGGTTACGACCAGTATGGCCACGGCGAGTCCGGTGGCGTGCGCGGAGGCCTGCCCTCGGACAACCGCCTGGTGGAAGACCTGGCTGACGTGCTGAGCAGCACGCGCAAGCGCATGGACGCTGGTTTGCCACTCCTCCTGCTGGGGCACAGCATGGGCGGCTTGGTCGCCGCGCGGCTGGTGGCGCTGGGCCTGGCGCCTGTGGATGGTCTGGTGCTGTCCTCGCCTGCCTTCGATCCCGGGCTCAATGCCATCCAGCAGTTGCTGCTGGCTGTGCTACCGGCCATCGCGCCCGATCTGCGTGTACGCAATGGCCTGGATCCGACCTGGATCTCGCATGATCCGCAAGTGGTGCAGGCCTACCGGCAGGACAAGCTGATCCACGACCGGATTTCCGGGCGGCTGGCCCGTTTCATTGCCGATGGCGGCGCGGCGGTGCTGGCTGCGGCCCCGTTATGGCAGGTACCTACGCTCCTGCTCTATGCGGGGGCGGACAAGCTGGTCAGCCCGCGCGGCAGCGCGGCTTTTGCGAAGGCCGCGCCGGCGCGGGCCGTGACGGCCCATTGCTTCGAGGGCCATTACCACGAGATCTTCAACGAACTGGAGCGCGAACCGGTCTACGCCCGCTTGCAGCAGTGGCTGGACCAGTGGTTCTGAGGCGGTTCAGATCGCCTGGCGGCGCAAGGCCAGCCACATCAGTGCGAAACCGGTCAGGGCCACCGGCACCAGGGAGCCGACGTTGAGCAGCCACCAGCCTTGCGTGGTGACCAGCGCACCCGAGGCAAAAGACGACACGGCCATGACCGCAAAGACGCAGAAGTTGATGGCGGCCTGGGCCCGGTCCTTTTCCTCGGGGCGGTAAGCCTGCAGCGCCAGCGTGGTGCTGCCGGTGAAGAGGAAGTTCCAGCCCACACCCAGCAGGAACAGGGCGATCAGGAACTGGTGCAGGTCCACGCCGCTGAGGGCGATGACGATGCACAGCAGGTTGAGCAGCACGCCCACGCCCATGATGGTGAGGGTGCCGAAGCGCTTGATCAGATGGCCGGTGAAAAAGCCCGGCGCGAACATGCCGATCACGTGCCACTCGAGCACCAGGGCCATGTCGTCGAACGGGAAACCGCAGACCTGCATGGCCAGCGGCGTGGCCGCCATCAGCAGGTTCATCACACCGTAACCCAGTGCCGCGCCGACGATGGCCACGAAAAACAGGGGCTGGCGCGCAATGACCCAGATTGAGCGGCCAACCGGCGCGTCGGCGGCGGGCCGGGGCACGGACGGAAAACGCACGAAGGCCATCAGGCCCAGGCCCAGCAGCGCCACCCCGGCCAGCGACAGATAGGCGCCGGCAAAGGGCGTGGCCATCAGGTTCTTGGTGTATTTGGCCAGGTTGGGGCCGGCGATGGCACCGATCAGACCGCCGGCCAGTACCAGCGAGACCGCTTTTTCGCGGTAACTGGGTACCGCCAGTTCGGCCGCGGCAAAACGGTAAAGCTGGCCGTTGGCACTGTAATAACCGGCCACCACGGTGGCAGCCACCAGCAGCCAGAAGTTGTGGCTCCAGGCGGCATAGGCGCACAGCAGGGCTGACAGCAGGGCCACCCCCAGGCCGATCTGGAAGGAAATCTGGCGACCAAAGCGCGCCTGTGAGCGCGCCACCAGGCCGGTGCTGAGGGCGCCACCGACCACGTAGCCCATGACGGGCAGCGTGGCCATCCAGCCCAATGGGGCCAGGCTCAGGCCCACCAGGCCGTTGATGGCGATGAAAACGACGTTGTTGGTGAAGAACAGGCCTTGGCAGAAAGCCAGCAGCAGCAGTGAGCGATTCATCAGCTCAGTGTAAGGGCGGCGAGCGCAGCCAGCGGCGCGGTTTCGGCGCGCAGCGTACGGGCCCCCAGCCTGACCGGCACAAAACCGTGGTCCCGTGCCGCCTGCTCTTCGGACGCACTGAGCCCGCCCTCGGGCCCGGAGAGGAAAAGGACAGCCCCGCTGCCCAGGCTGGCCATGTGCTGTGCCAGCGGCCGGCTGTCGGGCTGCAGCGACAGCAGCAGGCGGTGGCTGGCAGGCGCCGCCGGCAGCCAGGCCGGCAGGGCCTGGATGGCATGGACGACCGGCACACGGTTGCGCCCACTTTGCTCGCAGGCGGCGATCGCCACACCTTGCCAATGGGCGCGTTTCTTGTCGGCGCGCTCACCGGTCAGGCGCAGCACGCTGCGTTCGGCCTGCAACGGCTGCAGACTGGCCACGCCCAGCTCGGTGGCCTTCTCGACCAGCCAGTCCATGCGCTCATTGGCGGGCATGCCCAGGGCCAGATGGACTTCGCGCGGTGCTTCCCGCTCAATGGCGGCGTGCGAAACCAGCTCCACCAGCACGTCGCTGCGACCCATGCGGGTGATGCGGGCCTCGCTTTCGCCGCCTTGGCCGTTGAACAGGGTGATGGTCTGGCCTGGCTGCAGGCGCAGGACTTGCACATGGCGCGCTGCGCTGTCGGGCAGTTCCAGCGTGGTGCCAAGCGGCAGTGCCGAGGGACAGTGAAAGCGGGGCATGTGGGTTCAGTCGCCGCCGGGCCGCGCCAAGGCGGCTACGGCCCCCTCGGGGGGCAGCGCAGTAAACGTAGTGACAAGCGTGAGGGCCATAGGGTCAGACGCGGCCGAAGGCGTAGCCACCGGCATCGCTGATGCCTTCGACCTCGTCGACCAGCCGCAGCAGGGGCTTGAGCTCGATGTAGCGCGCGCAGGTGGCGCGGATGTAGGCGATGAAACGCGGGGCATCGGCGAGGTATTGCGGCTTACCGTCACGCAGGGTCAGGCGCGCAAAGATGCCGGCGACCTTGAGATGGCGCTGCAGGCCCATCCACTCGACGCCACGGTAGAACTCGCCGAAATCATCACCCACGGGCAGGCCGGCGGCGCGCGCGTGTTGCCAGTAGCGGATGGTGACATCGAGCACAAAATCTTCTTCCCACGTGAGGAAAGCATCGCGCATGAGACTGGCGATGTCGTAGGTGATGGGGCCGTAGACGGCGTCCTGGAAATCGAGCACGCCCAGGCGCGGTTCGGCAGCATCACCGGGGATCATCAGGTTGCGAGGCATGAAATCGCGGTGCACATAGACGCCGGGCCAGGCCAGGTTACGCTCGATGATGAGGCTGAACATCCGGTCCAGCGTCTCGCGCAGTTTGCCCTCGACCGCCACACCGCGGTGGCGGCCCAGGTACCACTCGGGGAAAAGTTCGAGCTCGCGTCGCAGCAGCGCCGTGTCGTAGGGGGACAGCACGTCCGGCCGTGAGGCCTTTTGCCACTGGACCAGGGCATCGACCGCCTTCAGGTACAGCGGCAGGTTGGCGCCGGCATTCTGCGCATCAATGACCTGCATCATGGTCTGGCCGCCCAGGTCGGACAGCAGCATGAAGCCCTGGGCTTCGTCCCAGGCCAGGATCTGCGGGACGTTCAGGCCAGCCTGTGCCATGAGACCGGCGATCTCCACGAAGGGGCGGCAGTTCTCCTTGTCGGGCGGGGCGTCCATGATGATGCGGCTGCCCTGCGCGCTATCGATGCGCAGGTAGCGCCGGAAACTGGCGTCCGCCGAGGCCGGGCGCAGGCTGGCGAGGTGCAGACCCCGGGCATCGGCCAGGCCGAGCAGCCAGCGATCAAAAGCAGCAGCGCGCTGCGGATCGGACCAGGACACGGCAGGCGTGGGACTGTGGGTGGCGGAGTGTGAAGTGGGCAGGCTCATGGATAATCCATTCTACAAACCCTGCTTCCCCTGAGCCCCTGCGTTTTGTCCATTCCTTTGCGTCCCGTGCTGAAACCACTGGCACTGCTGGCCTGTGTGCTGTGGCAGGGCAATGGAGCGCATGCCCAACAGGCACCGGCTCGGCCAGAGCCCTTGCAGCTGCGCATGAGTCCACAGTTGGACGAGCGCATCCTGCCGGAGCAGCGCAACGCCTCCCCCACGTTCGTGAGTGGCGAGCGACTTTCAGCGCAGACCGATAGTGAATTGGTCCTGGAAGGCAAGGTTCAGTTGCGTCGTCCCGAACTGGTGATCCAAGCCGACCGCATGGAGTACGACCAGGCGCGTGATCTTGTGCGTGCTCAAGGCCATGTCCGCATCAACCAGACTGGGGATGTGTTTGAAGGCACGGCCTTGCAGTTGAAGGTAGACACGTTCGAAGGTTTCCTGAACGAAGCAAGCTATATGTTGCGCGCTAACGAGGCGCATGGTGAAGCTCAGCGCATCGATTTTTTGGACGACAAGCGCGCCGTGGTGAGCAACGCGACTTTCACAACCTGCCAGCGCCTCCCCGGGGCGGACTGGATGCCTGACTGGCTGTTGAGTGCGGGAACATTGCGCTTTGACAGCGAGGAAGAGGCAGCCGAGGCCGAGGACGTCACACTGACCTTCAAAAGCGTGCCTGTGCTCGCCTTGTCATCGATGAATTTTCCTCTGACTGAAAGGCGCAGGTCTGGCTTTCTCTCCCCGACCGTGTCCGCCAACAATATCAGCGGCACCGAAGTGACGGTACCCTACTATTGGGACATCGCGCCCAATCGCGACGCAACGTTCTACCCCACGGTCATGAGCAAGCGTGGTGTGAATTATGGTGGCCAGTTTCGCTACCTCGAGAACGCTTCCCAGGGGCGTCTGCGCGTCGATTACCTGCCTGATGACCAGTTGCGCAACCTGGACCGCTGGGGCTACTCGTATCAACATCTCGGGGGTCTCTACAGCGGGGAGGTTGGCCAGTTGGGCCTGAACCTGAACCTGAATCGTGTGAGCGATGACAATTTCTGGCGTGACTTCCCGCGCAGCACGACTTCGCTGACACAGCGTCTGCTGGCGAACGATGCATCGCTCAATTGGGGTCGGGGACATTACTCCGCTAGCTTGCGTACGCTTCAGTGGCAGACGCTGCAGGACCCACTGGCGCCGATCGTTCCCCCCTACAACCGCCTGCCCCAGCTGGTGGCCCGTTATCAGCAGCCCGATGCCGGTGGCTTCGACGTGGGGCTGGAGGCGGATTACACCGACTTCCAGGCCGATCGACAGCTCACGGGACAGCCCAACGCCCAGCGCAGTGTGCTGCGCGGGCAGCTCAGTTACCCCCTGTTGGGCGCGGCGGGTTTCATCGTGCCCAAGGTATCGATGCACGCGGTCAACTACAACTTTGACACGGCGCTGGCCACCGGCCAACGACAGGCTGGACGCAGCGTGCCGAGCTACAGCCTGGACAGCGGCCTGGTTTTCGAGCGGGAGTCCGATTACTTTGGCAACCGTTTCCGCCAGACGCTAGAACCCCGTCTGTTTTACGCTTACACGCCCTTTGTGGCGCAGAACTATCTGCCCAACTATGACTCGGGTGCGCTGGACTTCAACTTTGCCAGCATTTACACCGAGAATGCCTTTGTGGGCAACGACCGGATTGCCGACAACAATCTGCTGACGGCCGGACTGTCCAGTCGTTTGCTGGATCCCGACACCGGCGCAGAGATCTTGCGCCTGGGTATCGCACAGCGTTTGCGCTTCGAGGACCAGCGCGTCACCCTGCCCGGAGGCACGGTCTCGCCCAAGGGCATCAGCGACATCCTGCTCGGGGCCGGCCTGACGATCGATCCACGCTGGTACGTCGACTCCACGGTGCAGTACAACCAGGAAACCGGTGAGTCCGAGCGCTCTACCGTCAGCACGCGCTACAACCCCAGCAACTACCGGGTCGTGAACCTGTCCTACCGCTACCAGCGCAACCGCAGCGAGCTGGTGGACATGGGCTGGCAGTGGCCGCTGAATGATCTCTGGGGCGACCGTGGACAGGATTTGGGCCGTGGCCGCGGGCAGGGCTCTGGGCGTTGGTACAGCGTGGGACGGCTGAACTACAGCCTGCAGGACGGCAAGCTGGTCGATTCCATACTCGGACTCGAGTACGATGGAGGTTGCTGGTTGGGCCGCATCGTCTTCGAGCGGCTTCAGACAGGCGTGACGACTGCCACGCAGCGCATCATGTTCCAATTGGAATTCGTGGGCTTATCGCGTTTGGGCATAGATCCCCTCCAGACCCTGAGACGAAACATACCGCGGTACCAGATCCTGCGGGATGAGGTGAGCTACCCCAGCCGGTTCAGCAATTACGATTGACCTCATGAAGCGTTACCCATTTCCGGCCCTGATACTGGCGGCCATGACTTGTCTGCCGGCTGGAGCCCAGGGTCTGCGTGCTCCGGGCGCTTCGCCGGCAGCGTTGGCCGTTGCGCCCGCGGCGCTCTCCGGGCCGGTCCCGGGTCTGCGTTCCGCCGACTTCATCGTCGCCGTGGTCAATGCCGAGCCCATCACCAACTTGCAGGTCAGCGCCGAGGTCGAGCGCGTGCGCCGTCAGCTGGCCGCCCAGCGCCAGCCCGTGCCGGATGCGGGTGAGCTGGCGCGCCAGGTGCTGGACCAGCTGATCAGCGAGCGGACCCAGCTGCAGCTGGCCCGGGAACAGGGCCTCAAGGTCGACGAGCCTTCGCTGGACCAGGCCGAGCAGTCCGTTGCCAGCCAGAACCAGCTGACCGTCGCGCAGCTGCGCCAGCAACTGGAGCGCGACGGCATGGACCGGCAGATCTTTCGCGAGCAATTGCGCGAACAGTTGCTGTTGACCCGTGTGCGCGAGCGCGAGGTGGAGTCCCGTGTGCGCGTGAGCGACGCGGAGGTGGACCAGTACCTCGCCGAGCAGCAGGAGCGCAGCGCCGATCCTGCCACCCTGCTCCTGAGCATGGCCCACATCCTGGTGGCTGTGCCCGAGGCGGCCAGCGAACAGCAGCAAGCCGAACTGCAGGCCAAGGCGCAGCGCGCGCTGCAGCGGGCCCGTGCGGGTGAGGACTTTGCGGTGCTGGCGGGTGAGTTTTCCGATGCGGCCGACCGCGCCAATGGCGGCCAGCTGGGCCTGCGTACCGGTGACCGTTATCCGCCCCTGTTCCTCGACGCCACGCGCGCGCTGGCACCGGGCGATGTGACCGGGCCGGTGCGCTCAGGGGCTGGCTTCCATGTCATCAAGCTGCTCGAGCGGCGCCAGCCCGGGCTGCCGCCGACCACCGTGACGCAAAGCCGCGCACGCCACATCCTGCTGGTGCCCAGCACCCAGCTCAATGAGGCCCAGGCACGTGACAAGCTCAACGATTTCCGTCGCCGCATCGTGGCTGGCGAAACCGACTTTGCCACGCTGGCGCGTCAGCACTCGCAGGACGCCAGTGCCGCCCAGGGCGGCGACCTGGGCTGGGCCAACCCGGGCATGTTCGTCCCCGAGTTCGAGCGGGTCATGAACCAGCTGGCGCCCGGCCAGATCGGCCAACCCCTGATCTCGCGTTTTGGTGTGCACCTGATCCAGTTGATGGAGCGACGCAACGCCAGCCTCAGTGCGCGTGAGCAGCGCGAACTGGTGCGTAACATGCTGCGCGACAAGAAGTATGACGAGGCCTACAACAGCTGGGCACGCGACGTGCGCGCACGTGCCTATGTGGAGTTGCGCGAAGCGCCTCAGCAGTAATGTTGACACCAACGCTTGTGGCGACGCCGCTCTTCGAGAACACTTCGTTTACCACGCGGCCCTGCGACGCGGCTTCTGCGACTTGGGGCGGCCCGGCGGCGCGCATATGAAGCACATCCCGCGCAAGCGTTTTGGCCAGCATTTCCTCACCGACGGCGGCATCATCGATGGCATCGTGCGCGCGATCGATCCGCGACCGGGGCAGGCGATGGTCGAGATCGGCCCCGGGCTCGCGGCGCTGACCCAGCCCCTGGCCGAGCGCCTGGGGCGCCTCATGGTCATCGAACTGGACCGGGATCTGGCCGCACGCCTGCGTGACCATGCGCAGCTGGTGGTGATCGAGTCCGACGTGCTCAAGGTCGATTTCACGCAGCTGGCCCTGGCGCAGAACGCGCCGAAACTGCGGGTGGTGGGTAACCTGCCCTACAACATTTCCACGCCCATCCTGTTCCACTTGCTCGCGCATGTGGCGGTGGTCGAGGACCAGCACTTCATGCTGCAGAAGGAAGTCATCGACCGCATGGTGGCCAAGCCCGCAACGTCTGACTACGGGCGCCTGAGTGTCATGCTGCAGTGGCGCTACGCCATGGAAAACGTGCTGTTTGTACCACCCGAGAGCTTCGACCCGCCGCCGCGTGTGGACAGCGCCGTGGTGCGCATGGTGCCGCATGCCCAGCCGGCCGTACTGGATCAGAAGCGGCTGGAGCAACTGGTGCAGGTGGCGTTCAGCCAGCGCCGCAAGATCCTGCGCCACACCTTGGGGCGCTGGATAGAGGAAAAGGGCGTCAACATGCCCTTCGACTTGCAGCGTCGCGCGGAAGAGGTGCCGGTGGCGGAGTACGTGGCCTTGGCCCAAGCCCCGGCTCCATGAAGTGAAAAAGCCACCGGCGAGCGGTGGCTTTTGTTCGTGGACACCTGCAGAACTGGCTCTGCCAGGTAGCTTCGGCTCGCTGTTGGCTACGCGGCAGCGAGCCAATAGCCAGCATTAAACGGGCTGCTCATGCGCAGCGCCAGGGGCGATACATCGAGCAACTTGTCGGTCGGCATTTTCTCGCCGCCCTCTTCCATCACTTCCACTCCGGCCGGTGCAGCCTCGCTGCTCACACCTTCCGCTTTAGCCTCATTCGCCCGTTCTGCTTGGCTGGTTTGTGCAGAACGGGCTACAGAAAAGAATAGAAGCACCGGAATGGGACCTTGCGGTCATTCCAGTAATCTGCGGCATCTCGGAAGATGTCCAGCAGTTGCTCACGCGCCTCCTTGTCGAACTTGGCGTTGGCAGGGATGTGCTCCAGCACGGCAATGAAGCCGGGCTGCGGGCCCGACTTGTGCAGCGGATCCGTCAAGCAGTCATACAGGGCGTCAAAGTTCTTGCCTACATTGGCCGGCAGCATGAACTGCTGGGCAATCAGGTCCAGCACATCCTGTCGTGACTGGGCCTGGGCCAGGTTGGCATACAGGAAGTGGTGACCCAGGCCCTGGGCAGCCTCCTGCAGGTCCGACACCCGGAAGGCCCGGATCGACTGAACGATGTTGGTTCTTACAGTACGAAGTGGTGTATCCATCCCCGCGTCTCTTTCTTGGCTAAAACACTGATCCGATTCAAGGCACGATCCGGCGAAAGCTCGCGTAGTGATCGGCCGTGTAATAACAGGTATCCGGCGTCGTCGGCGGGCCACCGCACACAATCCTGCGCGCGCCCCGGTTGCGCGCCCCAGGCGTGGGGACGGTGTATTCGCGGTAGTAGCCGCGCTTGTGGGCCGGGAGCAAACGCTCGCGGTTGCCAAACACCGTGCCATCCTTCTCATACGGAAACGGCCCGCCCTTGAAAATCAGGCGATAGGTTTCCGCACCCTGGCGTGGCAGTTCCGCCACCGACACCGTCATGGCGGCATCCCCTAGTGCCGGGCCTCGCGCCCCGACCCCAGTGGACACACAAGCGAGTGCCAGCAAAAAGCCAGTGAGTACCAACTTGATGCCTGAGCTGCGTGCCATGAGTCAAACCTGTTATTACTCTCCGGGTAAACCCGAAGGATTCAAGCCCGAGAGTGTCGCCGATCTGGTCTGAAAAAGCAAGGGCTTGCCTAATTCTTAGGCAAGCCCTTGCTTGGTGACAGGATAGGCCGTGAGTACGTACTACCTTTTTGTGTCAGGCCTAGCGGATGTTGGCATCCGCCACGGTGAGGGCCGTCATGTTGACGATGCGACGCACCGTGGTGCTAGCGGTCAGGATGTTGACCGGCTTGGCCTCGCCCAGCAGCACGGGGCCAATGGCGATGTTGCCGCCAGCGGCCGTCTTCAGCAGGTTGTAGGCGATGTTGGCCGCATCGAGGTTGGGCATGACCAGCAGGTTGGCCGAGCCGCTCAGGGTGCTGTTGGGCATCAGAACGGCACGGGCGGCTGCGTCCAGGGCCACGTCGCCATGCATTTCGCCGTCCACTTCCAGCCAGGGGGCCTGTGCGCGCAACAGGTCCAGCGTGTGGCGCATCTTGAGCGCGCTGGGCTGGCTGCTGCTGCCGAAGTTGGAGTGACTCAACAGCGCCGCCTTCGGTTGCAGGCCGAAACGCATCATCTCCTCGGCGGCCATGATGGTGATCTCGGCCAGCTGCTCGGCCGTCGGGTCGTAATTGACGTGGGTGTCCACCACAAAGATCTGGCGGTCCGGCAGGATCAGCCCGTTCATGCAGGCATAGGTGTTCACGCCCGGGCGCTTGCCGATGACCTGGTCGATGTACTGCAGGTGCATCGAATTGGTGCCCCAGGTGCCGCAGATCAGGCCGTCCACATAACCCTTGTGCAGCATCATGGCGCCGATCAGGGTCAGGCGCCGGCGCATCTCGATCTTGGCGATCGGTGCCGTCACGCCCTTGCGCTCGGTCATGCGGTGGTAGGTCTGCCAGAAATCGCGATAACGCTCGTCGTGTTCAACGTTGACCACGTCATAGTCCTGGCCCTCCTTCAGGCGCAGGCCGAACTTCTCGACCCGCTGGGCAATGATGGCCGGGCGACCGATCAGGGTCGGGCGGGCCAGGCCCTCGTCGACCACGATCTGGGCGGCGCGCAGGATGCGCTCTTCTTCACCCTCGGCATAGGCCACGCGCTTCTTGGCGGCCTTCTTGGCTGCCATGAAGATGGGCTTCATGGTGGTGCCAGACGCATAGACGAAGGCCTGCAGGCGCTCGCGGTAGGCCTCCATGTCGGTGATGGGGTTGCGCGCCACGCCGCTGTCCATCGCCGCCTGGGCCACGGCCGGCGCGATCATGATCATCAGGCGCGGGTCGAAGGGCTTGGGGATCAGGTAATCCGGGCCGAAGGACAGCTGCTCGCCAGCGTAGGCGGCGGCAACCACCTCACTCTGCTCGGCCTGAGCCAGTTCGGCCATGGCGCGCACCGCGGCGATTTCCATCTCGTCGGTGATGGTCGAGGCCCGCGCGTCCAGCGCACCACGGAAGATGTAGGGGAAGCACAGGACGTTGTTGATCTGGTTCGGGTAGTCCGTGCGACCCGTGGCCATGATGACGTCGTCGCGCGCGGCCTTGGCTTCTGCGGGATCGATTTCGGGGTTCGGGTTGGCCAGCGCGAAGATGATGGGCTTGGCCGCCATCTTCTTGACCATGTCGGCCTTGAGCACGCCGCCGGCGGACAGGCCCAGGAAGATGTCGGCACCTTCGATGACGTCGGCCAGTTTGCGGGCGTCGGTCTTCTGCGCGAACTGGCGCTTGTCGTCGTCCATCAGTTCGGTGCGGCCCTCAAAAACCACACCCGCCAGGTCGGTGACCCAGATGTTCTTGCGCGGCATGCCCATCTTGAGCAGCAGGCCCAGGCAGGCCAGGGCAGCGGCACCGGCACCGGAGGTGACGAGCTTGACATTCTTGATGTCCTTGCCGGCGACCTTCATGCCGTTGAGCAGGCCGGCTGCCACCGTGATCGCGGTGCCGTGCTGGTCGTCGTGGAAGACAGGGATCTTCATGCGCTCGCGCAGCTTGCGCTCGACGTAGAAGCAGTCCGGCGCCTTGATGTCTTCCAGGTTGATGCCGCCAAAGGTGGGCTCCAGCGCAGCGATGATGTCGACCAGCTTGTCCAGGTCGGTCTTCTCGTCGATCTCGATATCGAAGACGTCGATGCCGGCGAACTTCTTGAACAGCACGCCCTTGCCTTCCATCACCGGCTTGGAGGCCAGCGGGCCGATGTCACCCAGGCCCAGCACGGCCGTGCCGTTGGTGATAACGCCGACCAGGTTGCCGCGGCTGGTGTATTTGTAGGCCGCAGCCGGGTCCTTGACGATTTCTTCGCATGGCGCAGCGACACCCGGGGTGTAGGCCAATGCCAAGTCGTGCTGGTTGACCAGTTGCTTGGTGGCGGCGATGGAAATCTTGCCGGGGGTCGGGAACTCGTGGTATTCGAGGGCGGCGCGACGCAGTTGTTCGCGTTTGTCGTTGGACGACGGTGTGCTGGACATCAATCAACTCCTGCTGCAGGCCTGATTTGTGTAGGGGCCGGACACTGCGGTCATTCGCATTGCCCGTCCCAACGGTCTGCTTCTGTGGGGAAAGGGATTGTAGACCTCGAACGCCAGGGTTTTGCCCAAGGTCACAGGGTAAGGGCCCTCGGTTTTTACTTACACGCAAAGGCGGTGCGTCCCGTCTCTCATGGTCAAAGCGCGGTTTGCGGTGCTGCTGCCGGATGGACGGCGTTCGGACCTGACCTGCGCTCCCAGGCCATTTCGTGCAGGAAGAAGGCCACCGCCTGGACCGTGGGCTCCAGCAGGCTCAGCGTCAATGCGATGAACAGATCGCCCGTCACGGCGTAGGCCACGGCGGCAGCCACCGTGATGTGCACCAGGTAATAACTGGCCGTCTTCTTGAGCGTGGGCAGATTGGCGCGGGCGAAATTGGCCATGACAGCATCTCCGAAAACAAATGAGTGGGATGAGATGGTAGTTTTTATCTATCCGCTGGCCCAATTGCTTTTGCCAAAGACCGACATAGGCCGGCTTACTTCTCTATCCAGTCGAGCAGACGGCATTCATGGGCTCTTGCGCGCCGGTATCGAAGGCCGCGATACCGATACGTCGCGCAATCTCAGGGTCCCCGGGCTTGTGCGGCAAAGCAGCCAGCGCCATCTGCAGCGCCTGGATTCAGCTGCGCATCAGGGCTTCGATCTCGTCGGTGTTGACGGGCACACCGCGTGAGATCAGCTCGCAGCCTTCGGCAGTAACAAAGGCGTCGTCCTCAATACGGATGCCGATGTTCCAGTAATCGCGCGGCACATCCTCGGCCGGGCGCACATAGAGGCCAGGCTCGATGGTCAGGCACATGCCGGCTTGCAGGAGCCGGCTGGGCCGGTCCTTGATGACTTCGCCGGAAAGTGGATCCTTGCGTTCGCTGAGCTGGCCGCGCTCGCTGGGCTCCACATAACTGCCGCAGTCGTGCACGTCCATGCCCAGCCAGTGGCCGGTGCGGTGCATGTAATAACGGAAATAGGCGCGGCTGGCGATGACGTCGTCCACGCTGCCCACCTTGTGCCTGTCGAGCAGGCCCAGGTCCAGCAGGCCCTGCGAGAGCACGCGCACCGTTGCCTCGTGCGGCTCGACAAAGCGCGCGCCGGCACGGGTCGCCTCGACCGAGGCTTCCTGTGCAGCCAGGACCAACTCGTACAGCGCGCGTTGCGGGCCGGTGTAGCGGCCATTGGCCGGGAAGGTGCGTGTGATGTCGCTGGCGTAACCGTCGAGCTCGCAGCCGGCATCGATCAGCACCAGTTCGCCGTCGCGGATGGGTGCATTGTCGGCACGGTAGTGCAGCACGCAGGCGTTGGCGCCGGCGGCGACGATGGAGCCGTAGGCCGGGTACTGCGAGCCGTGGCGGCGGAATTCGTGCAGCAGTTCGGCGTCCAGATGGTATTCGCGCACGTCCTGGCCCGCGCGCAGCATGCGCGCCGACAACTGCATGGCGCGGATGTGGGCGCCAGCACTGATCTGCGCGGCACGCCGCATCACGTCCTGCTCATGCGCGTCCTTGACCAGACGCATCTCGTCCAGCAGGGCGCACAGGTCGCGCTGGGATTCCGGGCACAGCGCCCCATAGCGCACGCGCGAGCGCACGGCCTTGAGCCAGCCCTCGATGTGACCCTCCAGGCCGGGGTGCGTGGCAAAGGGGTACCAGACCGACGCCTTGTTCTCCAGCAGCCTCGGGACGCGCTGTTCCAGCTCGGTCACGGGAAAGGCCGCGTCCACGCCCAGCGCGGCGGGTGCCACCTCAGGGCCGAGTCGGATGCCGTCCCAGATCTCGCGCTCCAGGTCCTTGGGGTTGCAGAACAGCGTGGTATGGCCTTCACTGGTGATGACGAGCCAGGCGTTGGGTTCACCAAAACCGCTCAGGTAGTGGAAATAGCTGTCGAAGCGGAACAGGAATTCACTGTCGCGGTTGCGCAGGTGCTCCGCGGCTGTGGGGATGATGGCCACGGCATCGGGCCCGAGCTGGGCGGCCAGGCGAGCGCGGCGCTGGGCGTAGAGGGCGGCGTTGGGGACAGTGCTCATGGTCTTGCGGGTGATGCGTTGAGTTGCGCCAGGCGCTCCGGGGTGCCGACATCGGTCCAAGCCCCGGTGTAGAGCTCCGCGCTGACGCGTTGATTGTCCATGGCCTTGCGCAGCAAAGGTGCCAGCGGGGTTTTCATGCCCTGCGGGTTGCCGGCTGGGATCTCGCACCAGGGCCGGGCGAAGAATTCACGCCGGTACATGCCGATGGTGCTGTAGGTGTACTTCATGGTCGCCTGGTTCAGGGCCAACTGACGGCCAGGGGCTTGCGGATCGGGCGCGAGGCCGAAGTCGCCGTTCGGATGGTGCGAGGGGTTCGGCACCAGCCAGAGATGGGCCAGCTTGTCGCTGCGGGCAAAACGTTGCACGGCCTGACGCGAAAAGACGAAATCGGGTGCATACACGTCACCCGCGAGCACCCAGAAGATGTCGCCCAGCAAGGGCAGTGCGCGCGAAATGCCGCCGGCCGTCTCCAGCGCGCCACCGAAATCCAGGCCTTCCCAGGAGTATTCGAGCGCCAGCGCGCGCCCGCTGCTGCTGTGCGGCTGCGGGCCGAAAAATGCCGGGATCTGTTCGCCCAGCCAGGCGGTGTTGATCACGATGTCGGTGAAACCGGCATCGGCCAGGGCGTCGACATGCCACTGCAGCAGCGGCTTGCCCTGCACCGCGAGCAGGGGCTTGGGGATGGCATCGGTCAGCGGGCGCATGCGCTCGCCGCGCCCGGCCGCCAGCACCATGGCCTTCATGGAAATCGGATCTTGCACAGCCTGCACTGTAGACCATGGCACTGGCACTGCCTGCCCAACCGGCCCCTCGGCAAGGGCCCGGTAAAATACCGGGTTCTCCCTGACACCCCCCTTCCGGAGCGGCCCTACATGGCAAATACCCGACAGATGGCCAACGCGATCCGCGCACTGGCAATGGACGCAGTGCAACAAGCCAATTCCGGACACCCGGGCGCGCCCATGGGCATGGCCGACATGGCCGTCGCCTTGTGGGGTGAGCACCTGCGCCACAACCCGAGCAACCCGCAGTGGGCCGACCGCGATCGCTTTGTGCTGTCCAATGGCCACGCGTCCATGCTGCAGTACGCCGTGCTGCATCTGTGCGGCTACGCGCTGCCCATGCAGGAGCTGAAGAACTTCCGCCAGCTTGGCAGCAAGACGGCCGGCCATCCCGAGGCCGGGCACACCCCGGGCGTGGAGACCACCACCGGCCCGCTGGGCCAGGGTGTCAGCAATGCCGTGGGTCTGGCCCTGGCCGAGAAGCTGCTGGCCCAGGAGTTCAACCGCGACGGGCACGCCATCGTCGACCACCACACCTACGTCTTCCTGGGCGATGGCTGCATGATGGAAGGCATCAGCCATGAGGCGGCCGCCCTGGCCGGCGCCTGGAAGCTCAACAAGCTGATCGCCCTGTACGACGACAACGGCATCTCCATCGACGGCCAGGTCACCCCCTGGTTCATCGACAACACGGCCCAGCGCTTCAACGCCTACGGGTGGAACGTCATCGGCCCGGTGGACGGCCATGACGCCGCTGCCGTCTCGCGCGCCATAACCCAGGCCAAGCGTTCGGGCGACAAGCCCAGCCTGATCGTCTGCAAGACCGCCATCGGCAAGGGCAGCCCGAACCGCGCCAACACCGCCAAGGCCCACGGCGAGCCTCTGGGTGCCGAGGAAATCAAGCTCACGCGTGAGGCCCTGGGCTGGGCCCACGGCCCCTTCGAGATCCCCGCCGAGGTCTATGCCGACTGGGACGCCAAGGCCGCTGGCGAGAAGCGCGAGGCCGCCTGGAACACCAGGTTCAGCGCCTACGCCGCTGCCTACCCCGAACTGGCCGCCGAGTTCAAGCGTCGCATGGCGGGCGATCTGCCCAAAACCTTTGCCCAGGTCGCGGTGGACGCCGCTGTCGCGGCCCACACCAAGGCCGAAACCGTGGCCACGCGCAAGGCCAGCCAGATCGCGCTGGAGGCTTTCACCGCCGCCCTGCCCGAGCTGCTGGGCGGCTCGGCCGACCTGACCGGCTCCAACCTCACCAACACCAGCCACACACCCAATCTGCGTTTCGACGCCAAGGGCCAGGGCAATGGCGGACGCCATATCAACTACGGCGTGCGCGAGTTCGGCATGGCCGCCATCATGAACGGCGTGGGCTTGCATGGTGGTTACATCCCCTACGGCGGCACCTTCCTGACCTTCAGCGACTACTCGCGCAACGCCATCCGCATGGCCGCGCTGATGAAACAGCGTGTGGTGCATGTGTTCACGCACGACTCCATCGGCCTGGGCGAGGACGGCCCCACCCACCAGTCGGTCGAGCACGCCGCCAGCCTGCGCCTGATTCCCAATCTGGACGTCTGGCGCCCGGCCGACACGGCCGAGACCGCCGTGGCCTGGGCCGTCGCCCTGCAGAACAAGCGCAAGCCCACCGCCCTGCTGCTCTCGCGCCAGAACCTGCCCTACGCACCCAAGAAGGACCTGGGTGACATCAGCCGCGGCGCCTACGTGCTGTCTGAGCCGGCCGACCTGGGCCTGAAGCAAAAGGCCCGTGCCGTCATCATCGCTACCGGCTCCGAAGTGCAGCTCGCGCTCAAGGCGCAGGAACTGCTGGCCGCCAGGAAGATCGCCGTGCGCGTGGTCTCCATGCCCAGCACCACCACTTTCGACCAGCAGAAGCCCGCCTACAAGCAGGCCGTGCTGCCCCCCGGACTGCGGCGCGTGGCTGTCGAGATGGGCGTGACCGACGGCTGGTGGAAATACGGTTGTGCTGCCGTGGTCGGCATCGACACCTATGGCGAGTCGGCGCCGGCCCCGGTGCTGTTCAAGCATTTCGGCTTCACGCCCGAGAACGTGGCCGACACGGTGCAGGCCGTGCTGGCCCGGAACTGATTTCCTTGTGTTTTAACTTTTAGCGAAAGAGCAAATCATGACGATCAAGGTAGGCATCAACGGCTTCGGCCGCATCGGGCGCAACGTGCTGCGTTCGGCCGTGGCGAACTTCAAGGACATCGAGATCGTTGCCATCAACGACCTGCTCGAGCCCGACTACCTGGCCTACATGCTCAAGTACGACAGCGTGCACGGCCGCTTCAAGGGCGAAGTCTCCGTTGAAGGCGGCACCCTCATCGTCAACGGCAAGAAAATCCGCCTCACCCAGGAGCGTGATCCCGCCAACCTCAAGTGGGCCGAAGTGGGCGCTGACGTGGTGATCGAATCCACCGGCCTCTTCCTGGACAAGGCTGGCGCCGAGAAACACCTGGCTGCCGGTGCGAAGAAAGTCATCATCTCCGCCCCCTCCAAGGACGACACCCCCAT
>CALRZY010000011.1:0-93465 GCA_943372765.1 Curvibacter sp. AEP1-3 | reverse complement strand
AGCTCGGCCCGCGGCAGAATGCCCAGCCAGTGCACCCGCGGGTAGCGCGCCTTGAGCGCGGCCTCCAGCGGCCCCACGCCGCAAACGATCTTGCTCCCCGGCACATCGAGCTGCAGGAAGGCCTCGATGTTCTTTTCATACGAGACGCGACCGACAAACAGCGACAGCGGCCGGGGCAGGTCCTGCAGCCCGGGATACGGGCGCGCCTCGTCCTGGTAGGGAAACAGCCCCAGATCCACGCCGTGGGTCCACGGCCGCAGGTTCCTGAAGCCGCGCTGCTGCAACAGGTTCAGCACGCCTTGCGTGGGCACCAGCACCCCCGAAGAGGGGCGGTGGAAACGGCGAAACAGCGCATACCCCAGGGCCAGGGGGATGTGCAGCGCCGCCTGCAGGATTTCCGGGAAGCGGGTGTGGTACGCCGTGGTGAAGGCCAAACCGTGTTGCAGGCCATAGGCCCGCGCGGCCCAGCCCAGCGGGCCCTCAGTGGCGATGTGGATGGCATCGGGAGCCAGCGCATCCAGACGCTGGCCCAGCGCCTTGCGTGGCCGCACGGCCAGGTCGATGCCGGCGTAACCCGGGCAGGGACGCGTGCGGAACAGACCGGGGTGGATGACCTCGACCTCATGCCCGGCGGCTCGCACCTCGCGCACCAGTTCCACCAGCGTGGTGACCACGCCGTTGACCTGGGGCTCCCAGGCATCGGTGACCAGCGCGAGCTTCATGCGGTGGCGGCGCGCACGGCAGCGGCCTGCAGCGCCTGGGCCGGTACCGCTTCGCCCCAGCGCAGCAGCTCCAGCCGGCCGTCGTGGTGTTCGACCAGGGCGGTCAGGCTTTCGACCCAGTCACCGTCGTTGCAGTAAAGCACGCCATCGATCTCGCGGATCTCGGCGTGGTGGATGTGACCGCAGACGACGCCGTGGTGGCCACGCTTGCGTGCCTCGTGCGCCACCGCCTGCTCGAAATCGCTGATGAAGTTGACCGCCTTCTTGACCTTGTGCTTGAGGTAGGCCGAGAGTGACCAGTAAGGCAGGCCGAACTTCGCACGCAGGTGGTTGAGGTAGCGGTTGAGCTTGAGCGTGAACTCATAGAGGTTGTCACCCACATAGGCCAGCCACTTGGCGCACTGGATCACGCCGTCGAAATAGTCGCCGTGCGTGACCCACAGGCGCTGACCCGAGGCCGTGACATGCACGGCCTCGTCCACCACCTCGATGCCGCCGAACTGGTGGCCGATGAAACCGCGCGCGAACTCGTCGTGGTTGCCCGGCACAAAGACCACACGGCAGCCCTTGCGCGCGCGGCGCAACAGCTTTTGCACCACGTCGTTGTGGGCCTGCGGCCAGTACCAGCGCCGGCGCAGCTGCCAACCGTCGATGATGTCGCCCACCAGGTAGAGGTGCTCGCTGGAGCTGGCCTTCAGGAAATCCAGCAGGTCCTCGGCGCGGCAGCCCGGGGTTCCCAGGTGCAGGTCTGAGATGAAGACGGCGCGGTAGCGCTTGCCACCGCCCTTGTCGTCGTCAGGCTCGTCTTCATGCCCCTGGCGCGCCATGGCCTGTCCCAGCCAGCTGCTGCGGTGATCGAGCGCGCTCTTCATCAGGCGCCGAAGAAGTGTTTGCGGTAGCGCGCCGGCAGGTCGGTGATGCGCATCAGCATGGGCAGGTCGGCACTGTTGAAGTCCGGGTCCCAGGCCGGGGCGCCCAGCACCTTGGCGCCCAGGCGCAGGTAACCCTTGATCAGGGCCGGCGGCTCGACGTCGAGCTGGCTGTCGAGCTCGTCGACCGGCAGCGGCAGGCGCGGCCAGACCTGGTGCTCGATGGGTGCCATGTGGGTCTCGCGCACCTGGCGCCAGATGCTGGCCGCCACGTCACCGCTGATCACGCCGTTGTGCAGCATGGGGATGCTGGCGCAGCCGATCATGGTGTCGAGCTTGTTGCGCACCATGAACTCGGCCAGCGCCCCCCACAGGGCCATGATGACACCACCGTGGCGATGGTCGGGGTGCACGCAGCTGCGGCCCAGTTCCACCATGCGCTCGCGTAGCGCGCGCAGGCGGGTCAGGTCGAACTCCAGTTCGCTGTAGGTGCTGCCGATGCGCTGCGCCTGCTCGGGCGTGAGCACGCGGTAGGTGCCAATGACCTGCTGCGAAGCCTGGTCACGCACCAGCAGGTGCTCGCAGTAGTCGTCGAACAGGTCCACGTCATGGCCGGGCACCGTGGTGGACAGGCGCGCGCCCATCTCGCCGGCGAAGATGTCGTGCCTCAGGCGCTGCGCCGCACGGACTTCATCGAGGTGGCGCGCCCACGAAACTTCAATGCCGCCGCGCTCTTGCGCAGGGACCGGCTGATCAGGGCGGTGAAGCGACCCCCGAGGCATGGCAACGGGAGACAGCGGGAAGGTGGGGTTGGGCAGTTCTTTCATTTTTCTCTCCTTTTGTGATCTCAGTGAATATCGGGTTGGCGTGTAAAAAAGCCCCGGCTCGACGGGGCTCGCAAGAAGTCAGGTGGCGACGGTGCCTCCGTCCCGGCGACGATCCACCAGGGTGGCCGTGCCGCCGTCGCGTGGCATGTTGAAGAAGATGAAGCGCCGGTCCGGTGTGCCCACCAGGCTGGAGCGCAGCGAGGACGGCCCCCCTGAGCGCGCCATGGCCGCCACGGCCAGCGTGCGGGCGCGCAGGCCGTCGGGCACGACCAACCAGCGCCCCTGGCGCTCCAGGATCTCGATGGCGCCATGCAATTCGCCGGCGTCCACGAACAGGGCCAGCACACCATGGCGGGGATTGCCGTCCAGCGGCTGGAACAACAGGCCGGCGGCGCGCTGCCCGGGGCTCAGCGCCCAGTGATGCAGCACCTGAGTACGCCCGGGCTGCGGCAGCGCCGCGCCCCCCGGGAACACGGGCCACCAGCCGGCGTCGCGCAGGCGGCCGGCCTCCCGGCCCATGGCCGGGCCGGGCCGGGTCTCGCCAGCTTCGCGGGGGGTGGGGGTGCCGTGGTCCTGCATGGCTTGCAGTGTGAGCAGGCTTGGTGACGGCTTTGTGGCGGCCGCATGACATCTCCGTGACATCGATCGAAGACCGGAGGGTTTGCCATTGATTCAATATTTCAAGTATTATTGAATCATGAAAAAACCCAAGGCCACTGAAAACGAAGCCCTGCGCTCCCTGGCGGCGCTGGCTCAGGCCCAGCGCCTGCGCGCCTTTCGCGCGCTGGTGGTAGCCGGCCCGGCTGGGCTCACGCCTGGCCTGCTGGCGGTGCAGTTGGACATCAGCCCCAGTGCCCTCTCCTTCCACCTCAAGGAACTGGTGCACGCCGGCCTGGCCAGCAGCGAACCCGATGGCAGGCACCTGGTGTACCGCGCGAACTTCACGCAGATGGACGCCCTGCTGGCCTATCTGACCGAGCATTGCTGCCAGGGCGCAGCCTGCGAGATCAGCCCCAAGCGCAGCAAGAAGTCCGCCTGCACCACCTGCTGACCGAGACCCACCCACTTTTCCCAGGAGACCCCATGAGACGCTTTCACGTCCACCTCCATGTCGAAGACCTCGCCAGGAACATCGCTTTCTATTCGGCCATGTTCAAGCAGAGCCCGGAGCGCACCGAAGCCGACTACGCCAAGTGGATGCTGCAGGATCCGCCGCTGAACTTCGCCATCTCCACACGCGGCGATCAGCCGGGCGTGGACCACCTGGGTTTCCAGGTTGAGACCGATGAAGAACTGCAGACCCTCAAGACCCAGGCTACTGAAGCTGACATGGCCCTGCTGGACGAAGGCGAGACCACCTGCTGCTACGCCCGCAGCGACAAGTACTGGCTGACCGACCCGCAAGGCATCGCCTGGGAACAGTTCCACACCCTGGACAACATCCCGGTATTCAGCCAGAAGAACCCAGCCGCGCCGCAAGCCGGTGCCTGCTGCGCACCGAAGAAGGTGATTGAAGTGGCGAGCGCCGGCTGCTGCGCACCGACATCCGCCCAGGTGGCCAACGGCGCCAAGGCCTGCTGCTGAAACCCGGGCTGCAGCCCTGCCGGCACGGCAGGTCTGTCACAAAGTCGTCACACAGCGAATAAATACTTCAACAATCACACGATTATTGAAACAAGTACAGGACATCACATGAAAGTCGGCATCAATGGCATGGGGCGCATCGGGCGCCTGGCGTTGCGCGCAGCACTGGGCGCGGCCGAAAGGCCCCAGGACGACCCGCGCGCCGGCAACCGCGTGGAGGTGGTGCACCTCAACGAGCTCAAGGGCGGCGCAGCCGCCACGGCGCACCTGCTGGCGTTCGACAGCGTGCAGGGCAAATGGCGCGCCGACATCGCCGCCGAAGGCGAGCAGGCCATCCGCATTGACCAGCGCAGGCTGTCCTTCAGCAGCCACCCGACGGCAGCGGAGATTCCCTGGGGCGATCTCGGCGTGGACGTGGTGCTGGAATGCACCGGCAAGTTCCTCACCCCTGAAACCCTGCAGGGCCACCTCGACCGCGGCGCCAAGCGCGTCATCGTCGCGGCACCCGTGAAGGTGGGTGATGTGCTCAACATCGTGGTCGGCGTGAACCACGAACGCTACGAGCCGGCCCGGCACCGTATCGTCACGGCGGCCTCCTGCACCACCAACTGCCTGGCGCCCGTGGTGAAGGTGGTGCACGAGAACCTGGGCATCCGCCACGGCCAGATCACGACCATCCACGACCCGACCAACACCAACCTGGTGGTCGATGCCCCGCACAAGGACCTGCGCCGCGCCCGCAGCGCGATGCTGAGCCTGGCGCCGACGACCACCGGCAGCGCCACGGCCATCGCGCTGATCTACCCCGAGCTCAAGGGCAAGCTCAACGGCCACGCGGTGCGCGCACCGGTGCTCAACGCCTCGCTGACGGACTGTGTGTTCGAGCTGCAGCGTGCCACCACGGCCGAAGAGGTCAACGCGCTGTTTGCCGCCGCCGCCGCCGGCCCGCTGGCCGGTATCCTGGGCTACGAGGAGCGCCCGCTGGTAAGCGCCGATTACGCGCGCGACACGCGCAGCGCCATCGTGGACGCCCCCTCCACCCTGGTGACCGACGGCACGCTGCTCAAGGTCTACGCCTGGTACGACAACGAGATGGCCTATGCCTGCCGCATGGTCGACCTGGCCTGCCACATGCAGGCCGCGGGCCTCTGAGATGCAGGCCGCCACGCGCAACTACGCCATCGTCACGGCCGCCTACTGGGGCTTCACGCTCACCGACGGCGCGCTGCGCATGCTGGTGCTGCTGCACTTCTACCGCCTGGGCTACTCGCCGTTCACGCTGGCTTTCCTGTTCCTGCTGTACGAGGCCGCTGGGGTGTTCGCCAACCTCATCGGAGGCTGGCTGGCGACGCGCTACGGCATCGCCCGCATGCTGGTCGTGGGCCTGACGACGCAGATCGCCGGTTTCCTGCTGCTGTCGCGGCTCGACCCCGCCTGGTCGGCGGCGCTGGCAGTGGCCTGGGTCGTGGTGGCGCAGGGCGTCTGCGGCGTGGCCAAGGACCTGACCAAGACCGCCAGCAAATCGGCCATCAAGGTCACGGCCGACCAGGCCCAGAATCAGGGCGCGGGCCAGCTGTTCAAGTGGGTGGCCTGGTTCACCGGCAGCAAGAACGCCATGAAGGGCGTGGGATTTTTCCTCGGCGGCCTGCTGCTGGACCAGCTCGGTTTCCAGGGGGCCCTGTACGCCATGGCGGCGCTGCTGGCAATGGTGCTGGCGGGTGTGCTGCTGTTCGTGCCGCGCCTGATGGGCAAGAGCAAGGCCTCGAAATCCGCACGTGAACTGTTCGCCAAGAACCGGGGCATCAACCTGCTGGCCGCCGCGCGCGTGGCGCTGTTCGGCGCACGCGACGTCTGGTTCGTGGTCGGCGTACCGGTGTTCCTGTATGCCTCGGGCTGGACCTTCACCATGGTGGGTGCCTTCCTGGCGCTGTGGACCATAGGTTACGGCCTGGTCCAGGCCCTGGCGCCGAACCTGGTGCGGCGCAGCCCCGACGGCCTGAGCAGCGAGGTGCCGGCCGCGCGCTGGTGGTCGGCGGTGCTGGCGCTGGTGCCGGCGGCGCTGGCAGTGCCGATCGTGCTGCAGGCGCCCCAGCTGGAATGGATCGTGGTGGGGGGCCTGGGCCTCTTCGGTTTTGCCTTTGCCATCAACTCCTCGGTCCACTCCTACCTGATCCTGGCCTACGCCGGCAGCGAGAAGGCCGCCGAAGACGTGGGTTTCTATTACGCCGCCAACGCGCTGGGGCGATTCATGGGCACGCTGCTGTCGGGTCTGCTCTACCAGTGGGGTGGGCTGCTGTACGCGCTGCTGGGTTCGGCCCTGATGCTGACCTTGTGCTGGCTCATCACCCTGTCGCTGCCCTCAAAACGCGAGGAACTCATCGCCCTGGGGGTGAAACCTTGAACGACACGCTGGCTGTCCAGGCCCTGGGGGCCCTGGCCCAGGCCTCGCGCCTGCGGGTCTTCCGGCGGCTGGTGGTGGCCGGCCTGGAGGGCGATACGCCCACCCGCATGGCCGAAGCCCTGGATCTCACCCCGGCGGCGCTCTCCTTTCACCTCAAGGAACTGACCCATGCCGGCCTGGTGAGCCAGGAGCGCGAGGGCCGGCATCTGATCTATCGCACCCGCATCGACACCATGAACGATCTGCTGGGGTTCCTCACTGCCAACTGCTGCCAGGGCCAGCCCTGCCTGGACAGCACACCATTGCACTGCGTCACCAAGCCACGGGAAATCACATGAGCTCACACACCTACAACGTCCTCTTCATCTGCACCGGCAACTCGGCGCGCAGCATCATGGCCGAGGCCATCCTCAACCAGCTCGGTGGCGGCCGCTTCCGCGCCTACAGCGCTGGCAGCCAGCCGGCCGGCGCCGTCAACCCCATGGCCCTGGAACTACTGGCGCGCAACCGCTTTACGACCGCAGACTTGCGCAGCAAGAACTGGGACGAGTTCTCAGCCCCCGATGCCCCGCGCATGGATTTCGTGCTGACGGTGTGCGACAAGGCTGCCGGCGAAGTCTGCCCGGTCTGGCCCGGCCAGCCCATGTCGGCCCACTGGGGTGTCGAAGACCCGGTAGCGGTCGAAGGCGACGAGGCCCACCGGCGCAAGGCCTTCTCGGATGCGTTCATGATCCTGAATCGCCGTATCGCGATTTTCCTGAGCCTGCCCCTGGACAAGCTGGACCGCTTGTCCCTGCAAAATGAACTCAGGCGCATCGGCAAGGAAGGCGCCTGAACCGGGCACGGCTGACAGCCTGCAGGAACTGAACGGACGCAAAAGCACATGGGACTGTTCGAACGTTATCTGACCCTGTGGGTCGCCCTGGGCATCCTGAGCGGCGTGGGCCTGGGCCTGGCCGTGCCGGATCTGTTCCAGTTGATCGCCAGACTGGAAGTGGCGCACGTGAACCTGGTGGTGGCCGTTTTCATCTGGGTGATGATTTACCCGATGATGATCCAGATCGACTGGACCGCCGTGAAGGACGTGGGGCGCAAGCCGCGTGGCCTGCTGCTCACGCTGGTGGTGAACTGGCTCATCAAGCCCTTCACCATGGCGGCGCTGGGCGTGCTGTTCTTTCAGTACCTGTTCGCACCCTGGGTCGATCCGCAGTCGGCCAGCGAGTACATCGCCGGCATGATCCTGCTGGGCGTGGCGCCCTGCACGGCCATGGTCTTCGTCTGGAGCCAGCTGGTCAAGGGCGACGCCAACTACACGCTGGTACAGGTGTCGATCAACGACCTCGTCATGGTGGTGGCCTTCGCACCCATTGCGGCCTTCCTGCTGGGTGTCACCAACATCACCGTGCCCTGGGAGACCCTGCTGCTGTCCACCCTGCTCTACGTGGTGCTGCCACTGGCCGCCGGCATGGCCACGCGGCACCTGCTGCGGGGCCGCGGGCCACAGGCGCTGGCTGGCGTGGTGCGCCAGCTCAAGCCCTGGTCCATCGTCGGCCTGATCGCCACCGTGGTGCTGCTGTTCGGCTTCCAGGCCCACACGCTGGTGCAACAACCGCAGGTGATCGCACTGATCGCGGTGCCGCTGGTGCTGCAGACTTACGGCATCTTCTTTCTCAGCTGGTACGCTGCGCGCTGGCTGAAACTGCCGCACGACGTGGCCGGCCCGGCCTGCCTGATCGGCACCTCGAATTTCTTCGAGCTGGCGGTAGCGGTGGCGATCTCGCTCTTTGGCCTGAACTCCGGGGCCGCGCTGGCCACGGTGGTGGGCGTGCTGGTCGAGGTGCCGGTGATGCTCTCACTGGTCGCCATCGTCAACGCCTGGCGACCCAAGGCCGCGCAGGCCTGAGCCTCAGGCGCGCAGTGTCGCCGCCAGGCGCTCGGCGCAGGCCTGGGCCTGCGCCGCGTCACGCGCCTCAACCATCACACGTACCAGCGGCTCAGTGCCGCTGGCACGGATCAGGACACGGCCCGTCTGGCCAAGCTCGGCTTCCACAGCCCTGGTTTCATCCGCAAGCCGCGTATTGGCCTTCCAGTCCACACTGGGCTGCAGGCGCACATTGATCAGGGTCTGCGGGAACAGCGTGACACCCGACAGCAGCTGCGCCATGCTCTGGCCGCTGCGCACACAGGTCTGCAGCACCTGCAGGGCCGAGACCAGGCCATCGCCCGTGGTCTGCTTGTCCAGTGCCAGCAGGTGGCCCGAACCTTCACCGCCCAGCAGCCATTGGTGCTTGTGCAGCTCTTCGAGCACATATCGGTCACCCACCTTGGCACGTACGAACTGCACACCACGCTTCTTGAGTGCCACTTCCACCGCCATATTCGTCATCAGCGTGCCCACCACGCCGGGCACATGCTCGTCACGGCCCAGGCGGTCGTCGGCCATCAGGTAAAGCAGCTCGTCGCCGTTGTACAGGCGGCCCGTGGCGTCCACCATCATCAGACGGTCGGCATCGCCGTCCAGCGCCACACCGTAATCGGCCCGGTGGGCCTTGACGGCCGCCACCAGGGCCTCGGGGTGGGTCGCGCCCACCTCGTGGTTGATGTTCAGACCGTCCGGCGTGCAGCCGATGGCCAACACCTCGGCCCCCAGTTCGTGGAAGACCTTGGGGGCGATGTAATACGCCGCGCCATGTGCGGCATCGACTACGATCTTCAGGCCCTTGAGCGTGAGGTCGCTGGCAAACGTGCTCTTGCAGAACTCGATGTAACGGCCCGCTGCGTCGTCGAGGCGGCGCGCGCGGCCCAGGCTGGCCGAGTCGACCCAGACCGGCGGCTCGTCCACCGCAGCCTCCACCGCCAGCTCCCAGGCGTCCGGCAGTTTGGTGCCCTGGGCGCTGAAGAACTTGATGCCGTTGTCGGGATAGGCGTTGTGGCTGGCACTGATGACCACGCCCAGCGAGGCGCGCTGGGCACGCGTGAGGTAGGCCACACCCGGCGTGGGCAACGGACCCAGCAGCACCACGTCCACACCGGCCGAGTTGAAGCCCGACTCCAGCGCGCTCTCCAGCATGTAACCGGAAATGCGGGTGTCCTTGCCGATCAGCACCACCGGCTTGTCTTCGGTGCGCTTGAGCACGCGACCCACCGCATGGGCCAGGCGCAACACGAAGTCGGGCGTGATGGGCGCCTGCCCCACCGTGCCGCGGATGCCGTCGGTGCCGAAGTATTTCCTGCTCATGTTTCTGCTCCCTGGAATTCTGTCCGTTGTCGAACGCTATTTATTTTATAGCAGCGAGGACCTGCAGCGCCTGCACGGTTTCCCGCACATCGTGCACCCGCACGATGGCCGCGCCCCGCTCCACGGCCAGCAGCGCGGCCGCCACACTGGGCGCCAGACGCTCGTGCTGACCGGCCGGCACCGTGCCGCCTGCTCGTGGGCCAGCCACGGCGCCCAGCGAGGACTTGCGCGACCAGCCGGCCAGCAGAGGATAGCCGGCCACCAGCAATTCACCCTGACGGGCCAGCAGCGAAAAATTCTGCGCCACTGTCTTGCCGAAACCGATGCCGGGGTCGAGCACGATGCGCTCCCTGGCCACCCCGCGTGACTGCAGTGCCTGCGCGGCCTCCTGCAGGAAGGCCAGCACGGCCGGCACCACATCGCCCTCCATGGGACTGACCTGCATGGTGCGCGGCTCGCCGTGCATGTGCATCAGGCAGACACCGCAGCTCGGGTGCCCGGCGACGACCCGGCGGCCATCCAGCGGATCGGCCGCATCCGACCAGCGCAGGGCCCAGATGTCGTTGACGATGTCGGCGCCCAGCTCAAGGGCGGCCTGCATGACCCGCGGCTTGTAGGTGTCGATGGAGAGCGGCACGCCCAGTGTCACGGCCTCGCGCAGGACGGGCAGCAGACGGGCCAGCTCCTCGTCCCGCGGCACCTGCACGGCCCCTGGACGCGTCGATTCGCCCCCCAGGTCCAGGATGTCGGCGCCGTCCTTGAGCAGCTGCTCGCAGTGCAGCAGGGCGGCACGCGTGGAGGCGTGGCGACCGCCATCGGAGAAGGAGTCGGGGGTGATGTTGACGATGCCCATGACCTGCGGCCTGGACAGGTCGATGGCGTAACGGGTGGTCTGCCAGATCATGCGGAATCGGAGGGGTCAAAACAAAACGGGGCGCTGGGCCCCGTTTGTGATTATCGCGCCGTTCAGGCGGCGCTTGGTGAAGGATCGGTCTTGACCGCCGGTGTGCCCCCGGCATCGCCGCCGCCGGAATTCGGCGTACGCGGCGACCAGTCCTTGGGCGGACGCGGCTCCTTGCCAGCCATGATGTCGTCGAGTTGCTCGGTGTCGATGGTTTCCCATTCCAGCAGGGCCTTGGCCATGGCGTGCATCTTGTCAGCGTTGTCCTCGATCAGCTTGCGCGCCTGGGCGTACTGCTGGTCGATGATGCGGCGCACTTCGGCGTCGACCTTCTGCATGGTCTGCTCGCTGATGCTGGTGGTCTTGGTGACCGAACGGCCCAGGAAGACCTCGCCCTCGTTCTCGGCGTAGACCATGGGGCCCAGCGCATCGGTCATGCCGTAGCGCATGACCATGTCGCGGGCGATGTGGGTGGCACGCTCGAAGTCGTTGGAGGCGCCGGTGGTCATCTGGTTCATGAACACTTCTTCAGCGATGCGGCCGCCGAACAGCATGCTGATCTGGTTCAGCATGTACTCGCGGTCGTAGCTGTAGCGGTCCTTCTCGGGCAGGCTCATGGTCACGCCCAGGGCGCGGCCGCGCGGGATGATGGTGACCTTGTGCACCGGATCGCACTTGGGCAACATCTTGCCGATCAGGGCGTGGCCGGACTCGTGGTAGGCCGTGTTGCGGCGCTCTTCCTCGGGCATGACCATGCTCTTGCGCTCGGGGCCCATGAGGATCTTGTCCTTGGCCTTCTCGAAGTCCTGCATCTCGACCACACGGGCATTACGGCGCGCGGCCATCAGCGCGGCTTCGTTGCACAGGTTGGCCAAGTCAGCGCCAGACATGCCGGGCGTGCCACGGGCGATGATGGCCGGGGCCACGTCCTGCCCGATCGGGATCTTGCGCATGTGCACATTGAGGATCTGCTCGCGGCCACGGATATCGGGCAGCGTGACGTAGACCTGACGGTCGAAACGGCCGGGGCGCAGCAGGGCAGCGTCCAGGATGTCCGGGCGGTTGGTGGCCGCCACCACGATCACGCCCAGATTGGTCTCGAAGCCGTCCATCTCGACCAGCATCTGGTTGAGGGTCTGCTCGCGCTCGTCGTTGCCGCCGCCCAGGCCGGCGCCACGCTGGCGACCGACGGCGTCGATTTCGTCGATGAAGATGATGCAGGGCGCGTTCTTCTTGGCGTTCTCGAACATGTCGCGCACGCGGGCTGCGCCCACGCCGACGAACATTTCAACGAAGTCGGAGCCGGAGATGCTGAAGAACGGTACCTTGGCCTCGCCGGCAATGCCCTTGGCCAGCAGCGTCTTGCCGGTGCCCGGGGGGCCGACCAGCAAGAGGCCGCGCGGGATGCGCCCGCCGAGCTTCTGGAATTTCTGCGGATCCTTCAGGAAGTCCACGACTTCCTTGACCTCTTCCTTGGCCTCGTCGCAACCTGCCACGTCGGCAAAGGTCACCTGGTTGTTGTTCTCGTCCAGCATGCGCGCCTTGCTCTTGCCGAAGCTGAAGGCGCCGCCCTTGCCGCCGCCCTGCATCTGGCGCATGAAGTAGATCCAGACGCCGATCAGCAGCAGCATGGGGCCCCAGCTGACCAGCAGGGTCATGAGCAGGGAACCTTCCTCGCGGGGCTTGACGTCGAACTTCACCCCGTTGGCGATCAGGTCACCCACCAAGCCGCGGTCCAGGTAGGTGGCCGTGGTGCGCACCTTGCGGTCGTCGGTGGTGGTGGCAACGATTTCGGTGCCACCGGGGCCTTCCTGGATCAGTGCGCTCTTGATGCGATTGCTGCGCACTTCCTCCAGGAAGTCGGAATAGCCCAGCGTGCCGGTTGCGGCGCCACTGCGGGTGTCGAACTGCTTGAACACCGTGAAGAGCACAAGCGCAATCACCAGCCAGACGGCCACTTTAGAAAACCACTGATTATTCAAGTGCAACTCCAGTACGGATGCGAGGGAAAAACGTAGCTTGTAGCCATTTTAGGCGTTTCAAGCCTGCGCCCGATTGATTTTGTCCGCGACAGCCATTGACCATGCAGGGGATTTGAGGGCGATTTCACGCTTTACACCTCGCTACGCTGCGCCACAGGGGGCAAGATCAGCTGGCTGCCGCCTGCTTCAGACCCACGCCCACCAGGAAAGTTTCAGACGAACGGTCGCGCGAGGCCTTGGGTTTGACAGGTTTGACGGTCTGGAAATTCGTCCGGAAGTGCTGGATGATCTCTTCGTAACCCCGGCCGTGGAAGACCTTGGCCACCAGGGCGCCCGAGGGCTTGAGATGGTGCTGGCAGAAATCAATCGCCAGCTCGATCAGATGCTCCATGCGGGCCGCATCGACCGAGGACACCCCCGAGAGGTTGGGCGCCATGTCCGAGACCACCACATCGACCTGGCGGCCCTGCAGCAATTCTTCCAGCCGGGCCAGCACCTCGGGTTCGCCAAAGTCGCCCTGGAGGTACTGCACGCCTTCGATCGGCTCCATGGGCAGCAGGTCCAGCCCGATGATGGTGCCCTTGAGCTCGCCCACGGCAGCCCCGCCGGGCGCCATGCGGCGGCGCAGGTACTGGCTCCAGGCACCGGGCGCGCAGCCCAGGTCCACCACCACTTGGCCGGGTTTGATCAGGCGCAGGGTTTCGTCGATTTCCTTGAGCTTGTAGGCCGCCCGCGCCCGATACCCTTCCTTCTGCGCCAGCTTGACGTAGGTATCGTTGACGTGGTCGTTGAGCCAGGCCTTGTTGACCTTCTTGCTCTTGGTGTTGACTTTCATTTCTTCCTTATAAGGGACAACCGGCTACACCGGTTGCGTCGCAGGCTAACTTTGCAACGCAAAGTCAAGGCGCAAAGCGCCGACCGGAGACATAATACCCAGATGCCTGCTATACAACTGACTCCTGCCGAACGCAAGGAATTCCGCGCCGAAGCCCATCACCTGGACCCCGTGGTCATGATCGGCGGCGATGGCCTGACGGCCGCCGTCAAGAAGGAAACCGACGCTGCCCTCAAGGCCCATGGCCTGATCAAGGTGCGCGTCTTCTCGGACGACCGCGCCGAGCGCGAAACCATCTTCCAGACCCTGGCCGAGGAGCTGGAGGCGGCGCCCATCCAGCACATCGGCAAGCTGCTGGTGCTATGGCGCCCCAAGCCCGAGAAGGTCCGCACCGAAGACGAGGACCGCAAACCCGGCCCGCGTGACGTCAAGGTGCTCAAGTTCAGCAAACGCGGCGGCCAGCGCCCCGAGGTCAAGCTGCTGCGCGTGCTGGGCAACCAGCGCCTGACACCGGGTGGCAAGGTCAAGCGGGCCAAGCCCAAGCAGACCAGCGTCAAGAAGCGCAGTCAGACCTGACGCTTCGTCAGCCGCCAGAAGGTGATGGCGGCACAGAACCACTGCAAAACATAAAGCGCGCTGCCGGCCCGGTGCCACAGTGCGAGGTTTTCGCGCGCGACGATGCGCGGCGCTACCGCAAACTCCACCAGCAGGGCCAGCAACAGGCCGCCCACGACAGTGATCCGCACAGCCTGCAGCGGGCTCTCCCCTGCCAGCTCTTCTTGCCCATCGTCACGAGGGCGGGAGGCCAGCAGGAGCAGGATGGTACAGGCCACGGTCACCCAGGTCTGTGCGGTAAAAAGCCTGGCGGCCATGCCACCGGCCAGGGCCGGGCTGGGCAGGTACACAAACAGCAGGGGCACCACGAGAAAACCGATGGTCGTGAGGCTGCCCCACCAGAGCGCGACTGCCCACAGCGGCAGCCTGAGCAGGAAAGCACGCATCGTCCTGGCCCCGCTTGTCAGCGGTAGCTGACGCCCACGATCTCGTAGCGCTTGATGCCACCCGGCGCCTGCACCTCGGCCGTGTCGCCCTCTTCCTTGCCGATCAGGGCGCGGGCGATGGGGCTGCCCACGTTGATCAGGCCCAGTTTGAGATCGGCCTCGTCCTCGCCGACGATCTGGTAGGTCACCGCGTCGCCGGTGGATTCATCCTCCAGCTGGACCGTGGCGCCGAACACCACCTTGCCACCGGCGTCGATGGAGGTCGGGTCGATGACCTGGGAAGCGGAAAGTTTGCTCTCGATTTCCTGGATCCGGCCTTCGATGAAACCCTGGCGGTCCTTGGCGGCATCGTATTCAGCGTTTTCACTCAGGTCGCCCTGGGCGCGCGCTTCGGCAATGGCATTGATCACCCCGGGCCGGTCCACCGTCTTGAGACGGTGCAATTCGGCCTTGAGCTTTTCGGCGCCGCGGGTCGTGATCGGAATGGTGGCCATGTCTCTGGGTTCTTAAGGGGTAAAAGTAAAGGGGGCAGACCGGCGCCCTGCGCCAGCCTGCCCCCGGCAGGTTCACGTGATTTTATGCCAGTTGGGCGTGCAGTTCCTGCACCGAGTAAACGTCCAGGTTGTCCATGTACTTCATGCCTTCGACGGCCGCTTCCGCGCCGGCGATGGTGGTGAAGGTGGTCACCCGGGCCAGCAGGGCCGAGGTTCGGATGTAGCGCGAATCGGCAATGGCGTTGCGGCGTTCCTCCACCGTGTTGATGACCAGGGCGATGTCCCCATTCTTGATCATGTCCACGATGTTGGGGCGCCCCTCGGTCACCTTGTTGACGACCTCGCAGGCCAGGCCGGCGGCTTCGATGGCTGCCGCTGTGCCCTTGGTGGCCACGATGGTGAAGCCCTGGGCAATCAGGCCCCGGGCCACGGCCACGGCGCGCGGCTTGTCGCTCTGCTTGACCGACAGGAAGACCCGGCCGGAGGTGGGCAGGCGGGTACCGGCGCCGAGCTGGGACTTGACGAAGGCTTCGCCGAAGGTCTTGCCCACCCCCATCACCTCGCCGGTGGACTTCATCTCGGGGCCGAGAATGGTGTCCACGCCGGGGAACTTGACGAAGGGGAACACGGCCTCTTTCACGCTGAAGTAGGGCGGCGTGACTTCCTTGGTGATGCCTTGCGAGGCCAGGGTCTGGCCAGCCATACAGCGTGCCGCCACCTTGGCCAGCTGGATGCCGGTGGCCTTGGAGACGTAGGGCACGGTACGCGAGGCACGCGGGTTCACTTCGAGCACAAAGATAACGTCCTGGCCGTCCTGCTTCTGGATGGCGAACTGCACGTTCATGAGGCCGACCACGTTCAGGGCCCCGGCCATGGCGGCCGACTGGCGCTTGAGTTCGTCCACCGTCGCCTGGGAGAGCGAGTACGGCGGCAGCGAGCAGGCGGAGTCACCGCTGTGCACGCCGGCCTGTTCGATGTGTTCCATCACGCCGCCGATGAAGGTCTTGCCCTCGGGGTCGCGCAGGCAGTCCACGTCGCACTCGATGGCGTCGTTCAGGAAGCGGTCCAGCAGCACCGGGCTGTCGTTGCTGACCTTGACCGCCTCACGCATGTAGCGCTCCAGGTCGCGCTGCTCATGCACGATTTCCATGGCGCGGCCACCCAGCACGTAGCTCGGGCGCACCACCAGCGGGTAGCCCAGGCTCGCTGCCTTTTCGAGCGCCTCGGCTTCGGTGCGAGCGGTGGCGTTGGGCGGCTGCTTCAGGTTCAGCGTGCGCAGCAGGGCCGAGAAGCGCTCGCGGTCTTCGGCTGCGTCGATCATGTCGGGGCTGGTGCCGATGATGGGCACGCCTTCAGCCTCCAGGCCCAGGGCCAGCTTGAGGGGGGTCTGGCCGCCGTACTGCACGATCACGCCGACGGGCTTTTCCTTGTCCACGATCTCCAGCACGTCTTCCAGCGTCAGCGGCTCGAAATAGAGGCGGTCCGAGGTGTCGTAGTCGGTGGACACGGTCTCGGGGTTGCAGTTGACCATGATGGTTTCGTAGCCGTCCTCGCGCATGGCGAGTGCGGCGTGCACACAGCAGTAGTCGAACTCGATGCCCTGCCCGATGCGGTTGGGACCGCCGCCGAGCACCATGATCTTCTTCTTCGTTGTAGGCTCGGCCTCGCACTCATCCTCGTAGGTCGAGTACATGTAGGCGGTGTTGGTCGCAAATTCGGCGGCGCAGGTGTCCACGCGCTTGTAGACCGGCCGCACCTTGAGGGCACGGCGCGCTTCGCGCACGGCCTTTTCCGTCGTCTTGAGCAGCTTGGCCAGGCGGCGGTCGGAGAAGCCCTTCTTCTTCAGGGCGCGCAACGTGGTCGCGTCCAGCGCGCCCAGGGCCTGATCGCCCCTCTCGGCGGTCAGCTTGTCCAGGTCGAGCTCGATCTTCACGATCTCCTCGATCTGCACCAGGAACCACTTGTCGATTTTGGTGAGGTCATAGACCTCGTCCACCGACAGGCCCATGGCAAAGGCGTCGCCCACATACCAGATGCGCTCGGGGCCGGGCTCGCCCAGCTCCTTCTCCAGCACCTCGCGGTCCTGGGTCTTTTCGTTCATGCCATCGACGCCAACTTCCAGGCCGCGCAGGGCCTTCTGGAACGATTCCTGGAAGGTGCGACCCATGGCCATGACTTCGCCCACAGACTTCATCTGCGTGGTCAGGCGGCTGTCGGCCGTGGGAAATTTCTCGAAGGCGAAACGCGGGATCTTGGTGACCACGTAGTCGATGCTGGGCTCGAAGCTGGCCGGCGTGGCGCCGCCCGTGATCTCGTTGCGCAGCTCGTCCAGGGTGTAGCCCACCGCCAGCTTGGCCGCGACCTTGGCGATCGGGAAACCCGTGGCCTTGGAGGCCAGTGCCGAGGAACGGCTCACGCGCGGGTTCATCTCGATCACGATCATGCGCCCATCTTTCGGGTTGATCGAGAACTGCACATTGGAGCCGCCGGTGTCCACCCCGATCTCGCGCAGCACCGCCAGCGAGGCGTTGCGCATGATCTGGTATTCCTTGTCGGTCAGGGTCTGGGCCGGCGCCACGGTGATGGAGTCGCCGGTGTGCACGCCCATGGGGTCCAGGTTCTCGATCGAGCAGACGATGATGCAGTTGTCGGCCTTGTCGCGCACAACCTCCATCTCGTACTCTTTCCAGCCCAGCAGCGACTCTTCGATCAGCAGCTCCTTGGTCGGCGAAGCTTCCAGGCCGCGCTTGCAGATGGTCTCGAACTCTTCCGGGTTGTAGGCGATACCACCGCCCGTGCCGCCCAGCGTGAAGCTGGGGCGGATGACGGTGGGGAAACCCACGGTCTTCTGCACGGCCCAGGCCTCTTCCATGCTGTGGGCAATGCCCGAACGTGCCGAGCCCAGACCGATCTTGGTCATGGCCTGCTTGAACTTCTGGCGGTCTTCGGCCTTGTCGATGGCCTCGGGCGTGGCGCCGATCAGCTCGACCTTGTACTTGTCGAGCACGCCGTGGTGCCACAGGTCCAACGCGCAGTTCAGCGCGGTCTGGCCACCCATGGTGGGCAGGATGGCGTCGGGCTTTTCCTTGGCGATGATCTTCTCGACCGTCTGCCAGGTGATGGGCTCGATGTAGGTGACGTCGGCCGTGGCCGGGTCGGTCATGATCGTCGCGGGGTTGCTGTTGATCAGGATGACCTTGTAGCCCTCTTCACGCAGGGCCTTGCAGGCCTGCACGCCCGAGTAGTCGAACTCGCAGGCCTGGCCGATGATGATCGGGCCGGCGCCGATGATCAGGATGCTCTTGATGTCTGTGCGCTTAGGCATTTACTTTTTCTCCCCCAGCGTCGCACGCTGGTTTTCCATCAGTGCCGTGAAGCGATCAAACAGGTAGGCAATGTCGTGCGGACCGGGCGAGGCTTCCGGGTGCCCCTGAAAGCAGAAGGCAGGCTTGTCGGTCCGGGCCAGGCCCTGCAGCGTACCGTCGAACAGGCTGATGTGGGTGGCGCGCAGGTTCGCGGGCAGCGATGCCATGTCCACCGCAAAACCGTGGTTCTGGCTGGTGATGCTCACGCGGCCGGAATCCAGGTCCTTGACCGGGTGGTTGGCACCGTGGTGGCCGAACTTCATCTTGAAGGTCTTGGCGCCGCTGGCCAGGGCCATGATCTGGTGCCCCAGGCAGATGCCGAAGGTCGGGATGCCGGTCTCGATCAATTCGCGTGTGGCAGCGATGGCGTAGTCGCAGGGCTCCGGGTCGCCGGGGCCGTTGGAGAGGAAGATACCGTCCGGCTTGTGCTTGAGCACCTCGGAGGCCGGCGTCTGCGCCGGCACCACGGTGACTCTGACCCCGCGTGAAGCCAGCATCCGCAGGATGTTCTTCTTGACGCCGAAGTCGTAGGCAACGACATGGAACTTCGGCTTGCTCTGCGTGCCGTAACCCGAACCCAGCTGCCATTCGGTCTGGGTCCAGTCGTAGGGCTTGCTGACACTGACCACCTTGGCCAGGTCCAGGCCGGCCATGCTGGGTGCACCCTTGGCCGCGGCAATCGCCTGGTCGATCAGGACCTGCGTGACCTGTTGGCCGGCCGCCAGCGCGACGATGGCGCCGTTCTGCGCGCCCTTGCTGCGCAGGTGGCGGGTGAGCTTGCGGGTGTCGAGGTTGGCAATCGCCACGGTCTTCTCGCGCACCAGGTACTGCGAAAGTGTCTCGGTGCTGCGGAAATTGGATGCCAGCAGGGGCAGGTCCTTGATGATGAGACCGGCGGCATGGATCTTCTCGGCCTCGACGTCCTCGGCGTTGATGCCGTAGTTGCCGATGTGCGGATACGTCAGTGTGACGATCTGCCGGCAGTAACTCGGATCCGTGAGGATTTCCTGGTAGCCGGTCATGGCGGTGTTGAACACCACCTCGCCGACCGTGGTGCCGGAGGCACCGATGGAATTGCCGAGAAAGACCGTGCCGTCTGCGAGCGCCAGGATGGCGTGAGGGTTGGTTCCCTGGAGAGACAAAAGCACTGGGTACTCCGTTGGTTACGGGCGCGCCCACGCATCTACAGGAACGGGTCCTGGCTGCTGCTTTGAAAAGGGATTGTTCGGCCTGAAATGCGCTGGGGCGGCTGGATTTCTGAACAGTTCGAGATTATAGCTTAGGGCCGATGCCCCTTCGATGCATTCGCCTTGTACGACCGCCTGGAAACCGCGGCAGGAAACGATTCAGGTCGCAGCGGCCGCCACGGCGCTGGCGTGCAGGCAGATGGCCGCGGCAGCGGCCACATTCAGCGACTCCTCGCCGCCGGGCTGGGCGATACGCACACAGAGTGCTGCGCGCACCATCAGCTCGACGCCCACGCCCTGCCCTTCGTGGCCCAAGGCCCAAGCGCAGGGCCAGGGCAGCGACTGCTTGTGGACCAGTTCTCCCTGGTGGGAACTGGTCACGATGATGGGCAACGCGAGCCCGTCGAGTGCATCGGGTGCCACACCCTCGACCAGACGCAGCCCGAAGTGCGCACCCATGCCGGCGCGCAGCACCTTGGGACTCCAGAGTGCCGCCGTGCCCTTGAGCGCGATCACCTGCTGGAAGCCGAAGGCCGCGGCGCTGCGCAGGATGGAGCCGACGTTGCCGGCGTCCTGCACCCTGTCCAGGATGACCGCGGACAGGCCGGGCTGGGCAGTGGCTTCGACCGGGAGCTCGAACACCAGACCCAGACGCGCCGGCGACTCCAGGCCACTGATGCCGTCGAACAGCGCATCGGGCACCAGCAGGGTCCTGACCGCACAGCGACCGAACTCGGCGGCAAACACCGGCCAGGCGGACTCGGCAAACACGGCGATGGCCGGCTGGCGCCCGCGTTGCAGGGCCGCGCGGCAGAGATGATCCCCCTCGACCCAGAAACGACCGACCTTGCGGTAAGCCGTGCTGTCCTGCGCCAGACGGCGCAGTTCCTTGAGCAGCGGGTTGTCGCGCGAACTGATGGTGATCGGCTCTGGGCTCATTTGACCACCACGCTCGTGACTGCGTGCACTGCGCTCATTTCAAGACCTCCGTCACCGGCGCAAAGGTCTTGCGGTGCTGGGGACATGCACCGTGCGAACGCAGTGCCGCGAGATGCTCGGCCGTGCCATAACCTTTGTGGCCCGCAAAACCATACTGGGGGAATTCGCGGTCGTATTCGGCGCACCAGCGGTCGCGATGCACCTTGGCCAGGATGGAGGCTGCCGAGATCGCCGGCACCGTGGCATCGCCCTTGACGATGGCCTCGGCCAGCACGTCCAGCACCGGCAGGCGGTTGCCGTCCACCAGCACCTTGGCCGGCTTCAGGCGCAGACCCTCCACCGCGCGGCGCATGGCCAGCAGCGTGGCCTGCAGGATGTTGAGCCGGTCGATCTCCTCGACGCTGGCTTCGGCGATCGAGCAGCACAAGGCCTTGGCGCGGATCTCGTCGTACAGTTTCTCGCGCCGTGCCGCGGTGAGCTTCTTGGAGTCCGCCAGGCCCTCGATCGGGTGCAGGTCGTCCAGGATGACGGCGGCGGCTACCACGGGCCCGGCCAGCGGGCCACGGCCCGCCTCGTCCACCCCGGCCACCAGGCCCGGGGTGTCCCACAGCAGCTTGGCCTGCTCAGCCAGCAAGAACTTGCGCGATCGCATCGGCGGCCAGTCGGGGGGTGTCACGCAACAGCTCTGCGTGCAGCGCCGTGAAGGTTTTCTCCACGGCCGCTGCACGGGCCGAGTCGTCGAACCACAGCAGGGTGGCTGCGGCCAGCTGCTCGGGGCTGGCCTCGTGCTGGACCAGTTCGGGCACCACGAAGTCACGGCACAGGATGTTGGGCAGGCCGATCCAGGGCTGCAGGTGCTTGCGCTTCATGAGCTGGTAGCTGAGCCAGTGCATGTTGTAGGCGATCACCATGGGGCGCTTGAACAGCGCAGCCTCCAGCGTCGCGGTGCCGCTGGCGATCAGCGTGACGTCGCAGGCCGCCAGCACGGCGTGCGACCGGCCGTCGACGATCTGCAATGCCCCTGTCATGCCGGCCGCCTGTGCCGCGCGCTCGATGGCAGGACGCAGGGCGGGAATGGCTGGCACCACACAACGGAGCCCCGGGCGGCTGCGTTGCATCAGGGCAGCGGCGCGGAAGAAACGCTCCGCCAGGTACTTGATCTCGGACGCGCGACTGCCCGGCAGGATGGCCACCACCTGTGCTTCGGCCGGCAGGCCGAGCGCCGCACGCGCCGCGGCACGGTCAGGTTTCATCGGAATCACATTGGCCAGGGGATGCCCCACATAGGTGGCAGCGATGCCGTGCTGCGCCAGCAACTCGACCTCGAAGGGGAAGATGCACAGCACGTGGTCGACACTGCGCTTGATTTTCTCGATGCGCTCGGGCCGCCAGGCCCAGATGGCGGGACAGACGAAGTGCGCAGTCCTCACGCCCGCGGCCTTCAGCTCACGCTCCAGATCGAGGTTGAAGTCGGGTGCATCGACGCCGATGAAAATATCCGGTTTGTCCTGCAGCAGGCGCGTCCTGAGCTGTGCGCGGATACCGACGATCTCGCGGTAATGGCGCAATACCTCGACGTAGCCACGCACGGCCAGCTTCTCACTGGGCCACCAGGCCTGGAAACCACGTTTGACCATCTGCGGGCCACCAATACCCAGGGTCTGCACCCCGGGCCAGCGGCTCTTCAGGCCATCGAGCAAAAGGCCGGCCAGCAGATCACCGGAGGTTTCCCCGGCAACCATGGCCACGCGGGGAGTGTCCATGATGCGTCAGCGGATGATGCCGCGTTGCGGCGTGGTTTGCGCCAGGAAGTCCTGCATCATGGCAACGTCCGGCGCCGCCTCAGGGTAACGCTCGGTCAGCGTCGCGATCTGGGCTTGCGACTGCTCCATGGTCAGCCCGTCGCGGTACAGGGCCTTGTGCATGGCCTTGACGGCACTGATGCGTTCGGGCGAAAAGCCGCGCCGGCGCAGGCCCTCGAAATTCATCGAGCGCGCTTCGGCAGGCTGACCCTGGCACATGACAAAGGGCGGCAGGTCGCCAAACAGCAGCGAACACATGGCCGTCATGCTGTGCGCACCGATGCGCACGAACTGGTGTGATACGGTGAAGCCGCCCAGGATGACCCAATCGCCCACGACGACATGGCCGGCCAGTTGGGTGTTGTTGGCAAAGGTACAGTGGTTGCCCACCAGGCAGTCGTGCGCGAGATGGGTGTAGGCCATGAGCCAGTTGTCGTTGCCCAGGCGGGTCACGCCGCCACCCTGCACGGTACCTATGTGGTAGGTGCTGTATTCCCGTATGGTATTGCGGTCACCGATGACCAGCTCACAAGGTTCGCCCTTGTACTTCTTGTCCTGGTTGTCCGAACCGAGGGAAACAAACTGGAAGATGTGGTTGTCGCGCCCGATGGTCGTATGCCCCTCGACCACACAATGCGAGGCAATGCGCGTACCGGCATCGATCTTCACGTGCGGGCCGATCACCGTGTATGGCCCCACCGCCACCGTGCTGTCGAGCTCGGCCTTGGGGTCGACGATGGCCGTCGGGTGGATGAGGCTCACGCTCCCCTCCCCGCTCAGGCGATTTTGCGCATGGTGCACATGAGCTCGGCTTCCACCGCCAGCTCGTCGCCCACCATGGCCCGGGCCTTGAACTTGAAGATGCCGGCCTTCATGCGATCGAGATCGACCTCCAGGATCAGCTGGTCACCCGGCTCCACCGGGCGCTTGAAACGCGCCCCGTCGATGCCGGCAAAGTAGTAGACGGTGTTGTCGTCGGGCACGCTGTCCAGCGTCTCGAACGACAGCAGCGCCGCCGCCTGGGCCAGCGCCTCGAGCATCAGCACGCCGGGCATCACCGGGCGGTGCGGAAAGTGGCCGTTGAAGAACTGTTCGTTGATGGTGACGTTCTTGAGCGCCTTGATGCGCTTGCCCTTCTCGACCTCCAGCACGCGGTCCACCAGCAGGAAGGGATAGCGGTGCGGGAGTTTCTTGAGGATCTGGTGGATGTCCATCATCATTTTTTTGTTTCCTTGATTTCTTTTTCCAGCGCACGCAGGCGGTCGCGCAGGGTGGAGAGCTGCTTGAGCGTGGCAGCGTTCTTTTCCCAGGACGCATTGTCCTCCAGCGGATAGAAGCCGGTGTAATGGCCCGGCTTGTTGAGCGAGCGCGTGACCAGTGAGAAGGACGACACGTTCACCCCGTCGGCGATGCTCAGGTGCCCCAGCACCCCGGCGCTGCCGCCGATGGTGCAATTGGCCCCGATGGTGGCGCTGCCGGCCACACCGACGCAGCCGGCCATGGCGGTGTTGCGGCCCACGCGCACGTTGTGGCCGATCTGGATCAGGTTGTCGAGCTTGACGCCATCCTCGATCACCGTGTCACTGAGCGCACCCCGGTCGATGCAGGTGTTGGCGCCGATCTCGACGTCGTTGCCGATGCGCACGGCGCCGAGTTGTTCGATCTTCTCCCAGCGTTCGCCATCCTTGGCAAAGCCGAAACCGTCGGCACCGATCACCACCCCCGGGTGCAGGACGCAGCGCTCGCCGATCACGCAATCCTCGCTGACCGTGACCCGGGACTTGAGCACGCTGTGCGCCCCGATGCGGGCGCCGCGTTCGACCACACACAGCGGTCCGATCAGGGCGGAGGGGTCAACCTCGGCCCCCGGGTCGACCACGGCACTCGGGTGGATGCGTGGCCCCGCGGGACGCTGGCGCGAGCGCTGCCAGAGTTGGGTCACACGGGCGAAATAGAGATAGGGGTTGTCGGCGACGATGCAGGCGCCACGCGCGCGCGCCTCCTCCGCCATGGCCGGTCCCACGATAACGCAGCCGGCTTTCGACGCGGCCAGCTGCTGGCGGTATTTGGGGTTGCTGAGAAAACTGAGGGCCTGGGGCCCGGCCACTTCCAGCGGGGCCAGGGCCAGGATGTCGAGTTCGGGACTGCCGAACAGCTCGCCCCCGAGCTGTTCAACGATGGTGCCTAGACGCAAAACCACATGCACTCTGCCCGCAAAGCAGCCTTACTTGCTGACCGTGGCGTTCAGGGCCTTGATCACCTTGTCGGTGATGTCGTGCCGCGGGTTGACGTAAACCGCTTCCTGCAGGATCAGGTCGTACTTCTCGGCATCGGCCACCTGCTTGACCACGCGGTTGGCGCGCTCGAAGACCTGCTGCAACTCCTCGTTGCGGCGGGCGTTAAGGTCTTCCTGGAATTCGCGGCGCTTGCGCTGGAAATCGCGGTCCAGCTCCACCAGCTGCTTCTGCCGCGTGGCGCGCTGGCTTTCCGACAGCGTGGGCGCCTCGCGCTCCAGCTGCTCGGCGTAATTCTTGATGCTGGCGCCCTGCGCCTGCAACTCTTTTTCGCGCTTGGCAAATTCCTGCTCCAGCTTGGCCTGCGCGTTCTTGGCAGGTACCGCCTCCTTGATGATGCGGTCCAGGCTGACGAAGCCAAGCCGGAACTCCTGGGCCAGCGCTGGCGCAGCCAGCAGACTCAGCCCCAGCAGCAGAGTTGCAGGACGTTTGAAGTACTTCATCAGAATGTGGTCCCAATCTGGAATTGCAGAAACTGGATTCTATCGCCATCGAATTTGCGCAGGGGTCGGGCCACGGCCAATCGCAGGGGGCCCATGGGAGAGACCCAGCTGATACCGAGACCCCCACCCACCCGGAAATCCGACGGGTTGATCGATTGGTCCGCGCCATAGACGTTGCCAGCATCGACAAACGTGTACAGGCGCAGGGTACGGTCATTGCCAGCCCCCGGGAAAGGCGCCTGCAACTCGAAGTTGACATTGATCTTCTTCGGCCCGCCGTAGGAGCGGCCGGTGGCCACGTCACGCGGCCCCAGGCTGCCGGCCTCGAAGCCACGCACCGAGCCCAGGCCACCACCATAGAAATTCTTGAACAGCGGGTAAGGCTGACCGCCCAGGGCATTACCCAGTCCCAGGTCGGTGTTGAAGGCAAAGGTGTACTGCTTGGTCAGTGGCACATAGTGTTGGTACTGGTAGGTCGTGCGCAGATAACGCACATCACCTGCCGTACTCCACTCGGCGGAAGCGCGCTGCAGGTTACCACTGCTCGGCACCAGCGCGCTGTCACGGTTGTCGCGCCCCCAGCCCAGCGTCAACGGAAATGCCGTGCTGGTGTAGCCGAACTGATCAGCGTAGGTCTGGAATACCGCTGGCAAAAAAGTGCCCGGCACAATGGTTGTGCGCTCGACGCCCCCACCGAGGTAGACAATGTCGCGCTCGGTCAGGGGAATGCCGAAGCGCAGGCTGGCCCCCAGGGTCTCCAGCGCATAGCTGTCTCTCTGGAAAAAGGGTCGAGACGTGCGCTGATACAGGTCGATGGTGCGCGAGACACCATCCTGGGTGAAATAGGGGTCGGTCGTGTTGAGCACAACAAGTCGGTTGATGTCGCTGGTATTGACCTGGATACCCAGCGAGTTGCCACTACCGAAAGCGTTCTGCTGATTGATGCCGAATTGCAGGCCCAGTCCTTCGTTGCTGGAAAAACCAGCGCCCAGGGTGACACTGCCCGTAGGCCTTTCGGCAACTTTGAGGGTCAGGTCGACCTGGTCCGGACTGCCCGGCACCTCGGTGGTCTCCAACGTAACTTGACTGAAATAACCCAGCCGGTCCACCCGGTTGCGCGACAGGCGGATCTTTTCGCTGTCGTACCACGACGACTCGAACTGGCGCAACTCACGACGGATCACCTCGTCGCGCGTGCGACTGTTGCCGGTGACGTTGATGCGCCGCACATAGGCGCGCCGCGAGGGCTCGGCACGTAGCTCGAGCGCCACCCGGTTGGTGCTTCGGTCGATATCGGGTACCGACTGCACACGGGCAAAGGCATAACCGAAACGGCCGAAATAGTCGGTGAAGGCCTTGGTGGTCTCCGCCACCCGGTCGGCGTTGTAGGCCTCCCCCGGCTGGATCGAGACCAGTGCCTTGAACTCGTCTTCCCGGCCGAGGTAGTTGCCGACCAGACGCACCCCGGCCACCACGAAACGCTCGCCCTCGATGACATTGAGGGTGATGGACATGTCCTGCTTGTTGGGGGCTATGGCCACCTGGGTCGACTCCACCTGGAACTCCAGATAACCGCGGGTCAGGTAGTAGGAGCGCAGGGTCTCGATGTCGGCATTGAGCTTGGCACGCGAGTAGCGGTTGGACTTGGTGTACCAGCTCATCCAGTTGCCGGTGTCCTGATCGAAGAGATTGCGCAGCGTGGATTCGGAAAATGCCTTGTTGCCGACAATGCGGATCTCGCTGATCGTGGCCGGCTCGCCCTCACTGACTGTGAACGCCAGGTTCACGCGGTTGCGCTCCACCGGGGTCACGGTGCTCAGCACCTCGGCCGCATACAGGCTCTTGTTGATGTACTGGCGCTTGAGCTCCTGCTCGGCACGGTCCAGCAGGGCCTTGTCGAAAGGCCGCCCTTCGGCCAGGCCGATGCCCCTGAGCGCCTTGGCCAGCACGTCCTTGTCGAACTCGCGGGTGCCGATGAACTCGACCTCGGCCACGCTGGGACGTTCCTCGACCACCACCACCAGCACATCGCCGTTGATTTCCAGGCGCACGTCAGTGAACAGGCCCAGCGCGAACAGCGAGCGGATCGAGGCCGTGCCCTTCTCGTCGTTGTAGATGTCCCCCACGCGCAGCGGCATGGAGGCAAAAACGGTCCCGGGCTCGATGCGTTGCAGCCCCTCGACCTGGATGTCACGGATCTTGAAGGGTTCGGCGGCCCAGGCGGCATGCGCGGCCAGCAGCAAGGCGGCCAGCAGGGAGGCGGCACGCAGGCCAAATCGTTTGAATTGCATCGATCAACTTGAAATTTGGCCGGGACACACGTGCACGGTCAGGTGGTTCAGCCCAGCAGACGGGTCAGGTCATTGAACAGCGCGATGGACATCATGAGCGCCAGCACGGCGACACCCGCACGCTGCAGGCGCTCCAGCCAGGCTTCCGACACGGGCCTGCCCGTGACACCCTCCCAGAGATAATACATCAGGTGCCCCCCATCGAGCACCGGTAGCGGCAGCAGATTGAGCACCCCCAGGCTGACACTGATCAAGGCCAGAAAAACCAGGTACTGCGTCAGGCCCAGGCTGGCGGAGCGCCCCGCGTAGTCCGCGATGGTCAGCGGACCGCTGAGGTTCTTCAGCGACGCTTCGCCGATGACCATGCGCCCCAGGGTGCGCAGCGTCAGCACCGAGACCTCCCAGGTCCGCACCAATCCTTGCCACAGGCCGTCCACCGGACCATGGTGCACCGTCACCATCTCCGGTGCCGCCCCGACGTAGGCGCCGATGCGTCCGATCACCATTTCACCCTGCTGCACCGCATCAGGCTTGACGGTGAGCATCATCTGGACGCCCTCACGCTCGATGCGCCAGCTCTTGCTGACCGGTTGGCCCTCACGCACCGAGGCCCGGATCGCCTCGCGCAGCTGGCGCGCATCCACCAGGGTCTGCCCTTCGATGCTGAGTACCAGGTCACCTGCGCGCAGGCCCGAGCGCTCGGCCGCACTGCCAGGCGAGATGTCACCGATCTGCGGCAGGCTCATGGGCGTCACGATACCGATGCGTTCAAACAATTGAGCGTCGGCGTCGCGGGCCTCCATGCCCGCCAGCGGCAGCACGACTTCGCGGGCCTCATGACCCGGTCGCCCCACCAGCGCCAGGCGCACATCGTGCCCCTCCAGGGCACCTCGCGTGAGCAGCCAGCGCACATCCTCGTAGGAGGCCACCCTCTGCAGTTCACTGTCCACAAAACCGGCGCGCTCGACACGCTCGCCCCCAACCAGCCCGGCGCGCTCGGCCACCGAATCGGCTACCGGACGGCCCAGCACGGGGCTGGCCAGCTGCACGCCACTCCAGTTCACGACGGCATACAGCAACACGGCCAGCAGCAGATTGGCCAGCGGGCCGGCTGCGACGATCAGGGCGCGCGAGCGCAGCGGCTGGTTGTTGAAGGCCAGGTGCCGCTCCTGCGGATCCACGGGTGCTTCGCGTTCGTCCAGCATGCGGACATAACCGCCCAGCGGGAAAGCCCCCAGCACGAACTCGGTCCCCGAGCCCTTGGGCTGCCAGCGCAGCAGGGTGTGGCCAAAACCGACCGAGAAGCGCAGCACCTTGACACCACAGGCCACGGCCATGCGGTAGTGTCCGTATTCATGGATGGCGATCAGCAGCCCCAGGGCGACGATGAAAGCAACAACGGTCAGCATGTCTGTCCTTCGGGCTTCAGGCCGTCAGTCCACGCAGGCACTGCGCTGCCGCCGCACGCGACTGCGCGTCCAGCGCCAGCAGATCGTCCAGCGAAGCGGGGGCCGCCGGCACAACGGCCTCCAGGGTGCCCAGGTTGACCGCATGGATCTGGTCGAAGCGGATACGGCGCTCGAGGAAAGCCGCCACGGCCACCTCGTTCGCAGCATTGAGCACGGCCGTGGTGCCGGATGGGCCGCGCAGCGCGTCCCAGGCCAGGCCGATGCCAGGGAAGCGCTGCGCGTGGCCGGGCGCATCCATGGACTCGAAGGTCATGGCAGCCAGTGTGCGGAAGTCCAGTGCCGCCGCGCCCGAGGCCATGCGCTCGGGCCAGGACAGGCCGTAGGCGATCGGCACGCGCATGTCGGGCGTGCCCAGCTGCGCCACCACCGAGTGGTCGCTGTACTGCACCATGGAATGGATCACGCTCTGCGGGTGGATCACCACCTCCAGCCGCTGCGGCTCGAGACCGAACAGGTAACGTGCCTCGATCACCTCCAGCGCCTTGTTCATCATGGTGGCCGAATCCACCGAGATCTTGCGCCCCATCACCCAGTTCGGGTGGGCGCAGGCCTGCTCGGGCGTGACCTCGCGCAGGGTCTGCGGATCGCGCGTGCGGAAGGGTCCGCCCGAAGCCGTCAGGATGATCTTGTGCACGCGCTGCGACCAGGTGAGCGGATCCTCGGGCAGCGACTGGAAGATCGCCGAGTGCTCGCTGTCGATCGGCAACAACGTGGCGCCGCCCGTGCGCACGGTCTGCATGAAGAACTCGCCGCCCACCACCAGGGCTTCCTTGTTGGCCAGCAGCAAGCGCTTGCCGGAGCGCGCCGCCGCCAGGCAGGGCGCCAGGCCGGCCGCGCCCACGATGGCTGCCATCACGGCGTCGACCTCCTCGTGCGCCGCAATGTCCACCAGCGCCTGCGGGCCGCCAAGCACCTGGGTGCGCGAGCCGGCCGCTTTCAGGCGCTCTGCCAGCTGGGTGGCATGGGCCGGACTGGCCAGAACAGCATAACGCGGGGTGAACTGCAGGCATTGCTGCAGCAGCAGGTCCACCTGGGTGGCCGCGGTCAGCGCAAACACCTCGAAACGCTGCGGATGCCGCGCCAGCACGTCCAGCGTGCTCGTGCCGATCGAGCCGGTGGCGCCGAGGATGGCAACGCGCTGTTTCGGTTTCATCAGTGCAGCACGGAATAGAACATCATGGCCAGGGGCAGCGTGGGCAGCAGGGCATCCACGCGATCGAGCACACCACCATGGCCGGGCAGGAGGCGGCTGCTGTCCTTGGCGCCGGCGCTGCGCTTGACCAGCGACTCGACCAGATCGCCCACCACGCTCATGGCCGCCAGGAACAACACGGCCAGCAGCAGCAGCAGCCAGCCGCCTTTGGACTGCAGATGGCCGTAAAGGCTGGGCGGCGGCAGCACGCCGGAACGCTCCAGCGCCAGCCAGACTCCGGTCAGCAGCAGCACACCCAAAATGCCGCCCCAGACCCCTTCCCAACTCTTGCCGGGACTGATGGCCGGCGCCAGCCTGACCGCGCTGAAACGCCCGCCCCAGGCCTTGCCGGCAAAATAGGCGGCGACATCTGCCATCCAGACCAGCAGCAGGATGGAGAGCAGAAAGGTGATGCCGACCTCACGTGCCTGCACCACGGCCAGCCAGGTCAGCCACAGGGCGAGCCAGCCCCCGCCCAGGCGCAGCAGGCGCGGCAACTGGCCCCAGCGGCCCACGCCGGCCTTGAGCAGGGCCGCACCGACCAGCACCCACGCTCCGCCCGCCGTGATCCACAGCAGCGGCTGGCGGCTGGCCAGCAGCCCCAGGTCCCAGGCCATGACACAGGCCACCAGACAGGCAAAAGCACCGATCCAGGCCCCATAGAGGCCCAGGCCATTGAGCCGCGCCCACTCCCAGGCCGCGGCGGCAATCAGGACCAGCGTGACCAGGCGCCAGTACAGCGTGTCGGAGTGAAACAGCGCCGGCAACAGGATCAGCAGGAGGATGACGGCCGTGATGATGCGCTGCTTGAGCATGGTGTTTCCTCAGGCCAGATTGCGCTCGACAAGCGCTGGCTGCAGTTGTTCGGAGGTCTGACCAAAGCGGCGTTCGCGCCGGTTGAATTCGGCGATGGCACGGTCGAGTTCGGCTTCGTCGAAGTCGGGCCACAGCCTGTCGCTGAAAAAGAGTTCGGCATAAGCCGCCTGCCAGAGCAGGAAGTTGCTCAGGCGCAATTCACCACCGGTGCGGATGATCAGGTCCGGGTCGGGGACATGGGCCATGGCCATGGCCTGGTGCAGCGCCATCTCCGTGATGGGCCGCCCCTGTGACGCCAGCCGGGCTGCCGCCTGGGCGATGTCCCAGCGACCGCCGTAGTTGAAGCACACGTTCAGAATAAGCTTGCTGTTGGCTGCCGTGGCCCGTTCGGCCTGGCCCAGGCCCGAGCGGACCTTGTCCGACAGACCCTGGCGCTCGCCCACGAAATGCAGGCGCACGCCATCCTCGAGCAGCTGCGGAACCTCCTTGGCCAGAGCGGTGGCCAACAGATCCATCAGCCCTGAAACCTCGTCGGCCGGGCGGTTCCAGTTTTCGGAAGAAAAGGCAAAGACCGTCAGCACCCGCACCCCACGGTCCAGGCAGGCGCGGATGCAGCGGCGCAGGCTTTCCATGCCCTGACGATGGCCTGCCAGACGCGGCAGGAAACGCTTGGCGGCCCAGCGGCCATTGCCATCCATGACGATGGCGATGTGTTGCGGCATGCCGCCAGGCGAGTTCATGATGGGCATGTGGACGGTGTGAGCGCCGCCGGGCCGCCCCAAGGCGCGAGGGCCTCCTTGGGGCTGAGTGCCGCGGCTCCCGGCCTGCCTGCGCAGGGCGGGACGGCGCGAAGAGCCGTTGCCTCAGGCATCGGCACGTCCAGCGCAGCACACGGAGTGGCAAGCGTGGGGGCCACGTTTATACCGCCATCACTTCCTGTTCCTTGCCGGCGACCAATTGGTCGATGGTCGCGACATGCTTGTCGGTCAGCTTCTGGATGTCAGCCTCGGAACGCTTCTGGTCGTCCTCGGAAGCAACCTTGTCCTTGACCAGCTTCTTGACGGCCTCATTGGCATCACGACGCAGGTTGCGCACGGCGATCTTGGCGTTCTCGCCCTCGGTGCGCACCAGCTTGGTCATCTCCTTGCGGCGCTCCTCGCTCATCGGCGGCATGGGCACGCGGATCAGGTCGCCCATGGAGGCCGGGTTCAGGCCCAGATCACTCTCACGAATGGCCTTCTCGATCTTGGCGCCCATGCCCTTTTCCCAGGGCTGCACGCTGATGGTGCGAGCATCGAGCAAGTTGACGTTGGCCACCTGGCTCAGCGGCACCATGGCGCCGTAGTACTCGACCTGCAGGGAATCGAGCAGCGACGGATTCGCGCGGCCGGTACGGATCTTGGACAGATGGTTCTTCAGGGCCTCGATGGACTGGTCCATCTTGGTTTCCATGGTTTTCTTGATGTCTGCAATCGTCATGCTTTGCTCCTCTGCGGCATCAGCGGCTGCGCTCAGGCGTAGACCAGCGTGCCCTCGTCCTCACCCATCACGACGCGCTTGAGCGCGCCGTGCTTGAAAATGGAAAACACCTTGATCGGCAGCTTCTGGTCGCGGCACAGCGCAAAGGCCGTGGCGTCCATGATGCCGAGGTTCTTCGAGATCGCCTCATCGAAGGAAATCTTGCTGTAACGGGTAGCCGTCTTGTCCTTGTTCGGATCGGCGCTGTAGACGCCATCCACCTTGGTGGCCTTGAGCACCATCTCGGCCCCGATCTCGGCCCCGCGCAGCGCAGCGGCCGTGTCGGTGGTGAAGAAGGGATTCCCGGTGCCGGCCGCGAAGACCACGACCTTGCCCTCTTCGAGGTACTGCAGGGCCTTGGGGCGCACATAGGGCTCGACCACCTGCTCGATGGCAATCGCCGACATCACGCGAGCGGTCAGACCCGCCTTGTTCATGGTGTCGGCCAGCGCCAGCGCGTTCATCACGGTGGCCAGCATGCCCATGTAGTCGGCGGTGGCACGGTCCATGCCGACCGAGCCGCCGGCCACACCGCGGAAGATGTTGCCGCCGCCGATGACGACGGCCACCTCCACCCCAAGGCGCGTGACATCAGCCACCTCCTGCACCATGCGCTGGATGGTCGCATGGTTGATGCCGAAGGCATCTTCGCCCATCAGGGCCTCCCCGGACAGCTTAAGCAGAATACGCTTGTAGGCTGGCTTGGGGTCGGACATGAAGGGCTCCTTGCAGGTGATGGTGATACGCGATCCGGACAGACGGAATTTACAGGATTTCGCCTGGCCGAACCGTCGCTCGGCCAGCGGACTCTCAGCCCGCCTGCTTGGCGGCAGCCACCTGGGCCGCCACTTCGGCGGCGAAGTCGTCGACCTTCTTCTCGATGCCCTCGCCCACCACGTACAGGGTGAAGCCCTTGACGCTGGTGCCGGCCGCCTTGAGCATCTGCTCGACGGTCTGCTTGTCGTTCTTCACGAAGGGCTGGTTGAACAGCGAGACTTCCTTCAGGAACTTCTGCACGCCACCCTCGATACGCTTGGCGACGATGTCGGCAGGCTGCACGGGTTTGCCAGCGGCTTCAGCAGTCTTGCGATCCTCTTCGGCCTTGCCGGCGGCCACAGCACGCTCCTTCTCGATCAGTTCGGCCGGCACATCGGCGCTGGTCAGTGCCACCGGCTTCATGGCGGCCACGTGCATGGCAACGTCCTTGGCGGCGGTCTCGTCACCGTCGAACTCCACGACCACACCGATGCGCGTGCCGTGCAGGTAGGCGGCCAGCTTGGCGCCTGAGGAGAAATGCTTGAAACGGCGGAAGCTCATGTTCTCGCCGATCTTGCCGATCAGACCCTTGCGAACGTCTTCCAGGGTGGGGCCGAAGCCGTCCTGGCTGTAGGGCAGCGCGCCCAGGGCGGCCACGTCGGCCGGCTTGTGCTTGGCGATCAGGTCGGCAGCGGCCTTGGCCAGGGCCAGGAAGCTGTCGTTCTTGGTCACGAAGTCGGTCTCGCAGTTCACTTCGATCAGCGCGCCGGTGCTGCCGCTGATCGAGCTGGCCACCACGCCTTCGGCGGTCACGCGCGAGGCGGCCTTGCCGGCCTTGGTGCCCAGCTTCACGCGCAGCAGCTCTTCGGCCTTGGCCATGTCGCCATCGGCCTCGGTCAGGGCCTTCTTGCATTCCATCATCGGGGCGTCGGTCTTGCCGCGCAGTTCGGCAACCATGCTTGCGGTAATTGCAGCCATCTTCTTACTCCGTCATCAATTCAAAATCAGATTGGGACTAAAAAAAAGGGGCACAGCGCCCCTTTCTTCGGGTCGGGCGTGGATCAGGCGGAAGCTTCGTTCACTTCCACGAACTCGTCGCCGCTCTCGGACGCCACGGCCTTGACCACGTCATCCACAGCGTTGGCACGGCCTTCCAGGATGGCGTCGGCGATGCCGCGTGCGTACAACGTGACGGCCTTGGACGAGTCGTCGTTGCCCGGGATCACGTAGTCGATGCCTTCGGGCGAATGGTTGGAGTCGACCACACCGATCAGCGGAATGCCCAGCTTCTTGGCTTCGGCAATGGCGATCTTGTGGTAACCGACGTCGATCACGAAGATGGCGTCCGGCAGGGTGTTCATGTCCTGGATGCCGCCGATGTCCTTCTCGAGCTTCTCGAGTTCACGGGCGAACATCAGCTGTTCTTTCTTGCTCATGGCGTCCAGACCGGTTTCCTGCTGGGCCTTCATGTCCTTCAGACGCTTGATCGAGGTCTTGACGGTCTTGAAGTTGGTCAGCATGCCGCCCAGCCAGCGCTGGTCGACATAGGGCACGCCAGCGCGCTGGGCTTCGGCAGCCACGGTTTCGCGGGCGGTGCGCTTGGTACCCACCATCAGGATGGTGCCGCGCTTGGCAGCCAGCTGTTTGGCAAACTTGGCTGCGTCCTGGAACATCGGCAGCGATTTTTCCAGGTTGATGATGTGGATCTTGTTGCGATGGCCGAAGATGAAGGGGGCCATCTTGGGGTTCCAGAAGCGGGTCTGGTGGCCAAAATGGACACCGGCTTCCAGCATTTGACGCATGGTCACGGACATGTGAATAACTCCGAAGGTTGGGTCTAAAATCCGGTCCTCTTTGCAATCGGCGTCTTGCGCCGGCTGCAACACCTGGATGGACCGGTTTGCGATTTGCTTTGCGGCTGCTTGCGCGATATGCGCAGGCCCTTCCAGCAAAGCCCGACGAGTATAACACAGCCCCTATGACACCCGCCGCAGACCTCCACGCCATCCGCCAGCGCCTGCTGGCCGGCCAGACCAGTCCGGGGACCGAGATCGAACAGGCCATCGCACGCGCCACAGCCCCGGCCTGCGCGCACGCTTTCCTGCAGACCGACTTCAACGGCGCCGTTGAACAGGCTGCGGCTGCCCATCCGGCTCGGCAGCCCCTGGCTGGCCTGGCGGTCTCGGTCAAGGACCTGTTCGACGTGAAAGGCCAGGTCAGCCGTGCCGGCTCCGTGGTGCTGACAGACGCAGCGCCGGCCCGCCAGGACGCCGTGGCCGTGGCCCGGCTGCGCGCTGCCGGCGCCGCCCTGATAGGCCGCACCAACATGTCCGAGTTCGCCTATTCGGGGGTCGGTGTCAACCCGCACCACGGCACCCCCGCCAATGCGGTGGCCACCGACGTGCCGCGTGTGCCCGGCGGCTCTTCCAGTGGTGCGGCCGTTTCGGTCGCAGCGGGCGCAGCCTTGGTGGGCCTGGGCTCGGACACCGGCGGCTCCATCCGTATTCCCGCCGCCCTGCAGGGCCTGGTCGGCTTCAAGAGCACCCAGCGCCTGGTGCCGCTGGACGGCACGGTCCCCCTGTCCTTCACGCTGGACACGGCCTGTGCCATCACCCGCTCGGTGCGCGACGCCATCACGGTGCACGAGATCCTGGCCGCACGCCGCGTCACCCGCAGTTCAGCGCCGCTTTCCGCCTACCGGCTGGCCGTGGTGCCGCAGGTGATGTTCGACGGCATCGACGCCACCGTGGCGCGCGCCCTCGAGCGCACCTTGCAAGCCCTGCGTGCCGCCGGCGCCCGCATCGAAGAACTCGCCCTGCCTGCGCTGGGCGAGCTGGCGGGCCTGCAGGCCAGTGGCGGTTTTGCCGCCGCCGAGAGCTACGCCTGGCACCGCCACCGGCTGGCTGACCATGCCGCCCAGTACGATCCACGCGTCCTGTCGCGCATCCAGCGCGGCGCAGCCATCAGCGCGGCCGACTACATCGACCTGCTGCAGGCACTGCGCAGCTGGATCGCACGCGTCGAGCTGGCCCTGGCCGGCTTCGACGCGGTGCTCTCCCCCACCGTGCCCATGGTGGCGCCCCCGCTGGCGCGTGTGCTGCCGGGGAGCGAACACGACGAAACCTTCTTCCGCATCAACGGCCTGCTGCTGCGCAACCCCAGTGTGGTCAACCTGCTCGACGGCTGCGCGATCTCCCTGCCCTGCCACGCGCCGGACGAATTGCCGGTGGGCCTGATGGTCTGGCAGGGCGCGATGCGCGATGATGCGGTCCTGAACATCGCACAGCAGATCGAAACCCTGCTGCGCCCACAACAACCATAATCCCCCATCCCGACAGCCAATCCGGCCAGCGGGAACCGCACCCCCCCACATGAAAATTGCAGTCATCGGCGCCGGCATCATCGGCGTCACCACCGCCTGGGAACTGGCCCGCGACGGCCACGAGGTCACGGTCTTCGAGCGCCGCATCGCCGCGGCCGAGGAAGGCAGCTTCGCAAACACCGGCATCCTCTCGCCCGGCTACACCGCCCCGTGGGCTGCCCCGGGCATGCCGTTCAAGATCCTGCGCCACCTGCTGCTGCGCCATGCACCCGTGCACTTTTCCCTGCCCCTGAGCGGCAGCGACCTGGCCTGGATGTGGAAGGCCTGGCGCGCCTGCGCCGGCGACACCTATCTGCGCAACCGCCAGAGCTTGCTGGGCCTGGCCCGCTACAGCCACACCCGGCTGCACGCGCTCGCCGCCGAACTCGAGTTCGAGTTCGACCGCAGCCAGGGCCTGCTGGTGCTGCTGCGCTCGGAGCACGACCATGCCCTGCTGCGCCACGGCCGGCAACTGCTGCGCGACCTGGGCCATGCCCACCGCGAACTCACGCCCGAGGAAGCGCGCGCCATCGAACCGGCCCTCAATCCCGACACCCCCTTCCACAGCGCCCTGCACCTGCCCGATGACGAGGTGGGCAACTGCCGGCAGTTTGTCCTGCTGCTGAAGAACGCAGCGCTGGCCCGCGGCGTGCAGTTCGCCTTCGGTGCCACTGTGGAACGCCTGACCCCCGGCACGGGCATGGACGTGCAACTGGCCGGCGAGGCGCAAGCGCGCCGCTTCGACGCGGCCGTGCTGTGCGCCGGAGTCGACTCGGCCCGCCTGCTGCGCCCGCTGGGCCCGCGGATTCCGCTGGCCGCCGTCTATGGCTATTCGGTCAGCGCCACCGTGCGCGAGCCGCTGAATGCCCCGCGCAGCGCCATCATGGACGAACGCTACAAGGTGGCCATCACCCGCCTGGGCAACCGGGTGCGCGTGGGTGGCGGCGCCGAGCTGGGCGGCCGCCCCGAACGCCAGCGCAAGGACGCCCTGCAGACCCTCTACAAGGTGCTGCAGGACTGGTTCTCCGGTGCGGCCGTGCTCTCCAGCGGCGTGCAGACCTGGAAGGGCGCGCGTGCGATGCTGCCCGACGGTCCACCCCTGCTGGGCGCCAGTGGCATCCCCGGCCTGTGGCTGAACTGCGGCCACGGCGCCAGCGGCTGGGCCCTGAGCTGCGGCTCGGCACGAGCCCTGGCCGACCTCGTGGCCGGCCGCTCCCCCGAACTCGCGCTGGACGGCTTCGGCATCGAACGGCTGGGGACCTGAGGGCGGATTGTGTACAGTAAGCGCTCTAACGGTACACAATGCACACATGAGTCCTGAACTGTCGCAAAAACTGGCGGCTGCCGTCGAAGGCATGCCCGCTTTCCCGAAAAGCGTGCAGGCCATTCTGGACCTGACACGTGACGTGAACTGCACGCCCAAGGACCTGGTGCAGGTGATCGACAAGGACCCGGTGGTCACGGTCAAGATCCTGAAGGTCGTGAACTCGGCCTATTACACGCTGCCCAAGCAGGTCACCTCCATCAACCACGCCGTGGTCTTCCTGGGCTTCAACACCATCAAGAACCTGGCCCTGGGCATCGCCGCCATCGGCATGCTGCCCAAAAGCAATGCCGCCGGCTTCGACGTGCAGCAGTACCTGCTGCACTCGCTGGCCACGGCCAATCTTGCCAAGAAGATCGCCGGCGACGTGGACGGTGCCGACCCGATGGACTGCTTCATCGCCGGCCTGCTGCACGATTTCGGCAAGGTGGTCTTCGCCCAGTTCATGCCAGACGAGTTCCGCCAGGCGCTGGAGGCGAGCAAGAAGGACGGCAGTTCGCTGCACGAAGCCTTGCGCAAGACCATCGGCGTGGACCACACGGTGGTGGGTGGCATGCTGGTGCAGAAATGGCGCTTCGCCCCCAACCTGGTTGAGACCATCCAGAACATGCACGGTGCCGACCTGAAGGACACGCCCATGGTCGCCTGCGTCTTCGCGGCCAACCAGATCAGCAAGAAGCTGCAGTTCGGCTTCGGTGGCAACTGCCACATCGACGAACTCACGCCGCCAATGGCCGTACGACTGGGCGGCAACCTGGATGATTTGATAGCCCGCCTGGGTGACCTCGACGCCCTGTTCGAGGAAGCCAAGGTCTTCTCCAAGCTCGAATCATGAAAGTCAAGTTCTGGGGTGTGCGCGGTTCGATCGCCTCGCCGGGGCCGCACACGGTGCGCTACGGCGGCAACACCACCTGCATCGAGGTGCGTACCGACAACAACGAGCTCATCATCCTGGACGCTGGCACCGGCATTTTCCCGCTCTCGCAGACCCTGCTGGCCGAGCTGCCGGTGCAGGCCAATGTGCTCATCACCCACTCGCACTGGGACCATATCCAGGGCCTGCCCTTTTTCATCCCCAACTTCATCCCCGGCAACGTGCTGCGCCTGCACGGCGCCTACGATCCGGTATCGGGCCAGGGGGTCGAGCAGGTCATGTCGGTGCAGCTGCAGTACAGCTATTTCCCGGTGCGTGAAGCCGAGATGAAGGGCACCATCGAATATGTGACGCTGATGCCCGAGCAGAGCATCCAGGTCGGCAGTGCCACCATCACGCCCTATCTGCTGAACCACCCGGTCATCAACTTCGGCTACCGCATCGAAGCCAACGGCAAGTCGGTCTTCTTCACTGGCGACCACGAACCGCCCTACAACATCTACGCCCCCGGGGACGCCGAGTACGCCGAATACCAGTCCTTCGTAGACGAGAAGCAGGCCTCCATCATCCAGGCCATGCGCGGCGTGGACGTGCTGATCGCCGACACCTCCTACACCGCCAAGGAATACCCGGCCAAGGTCGGCTGGGGCCACGGCACCTTCCAGACCAGCATCGAGGCCGCCTGCCAGGCCGGCGCCAAGGTGCTCTACTGCACGCACCACGAGCCCACCCGCAGCGACGACGCGCTGGAGGCCGCCTTCGCCCAGGCCCTGGCCGACAACCCCGTGCCCGCGGGCGGGCCGGAGATCCGGCTGGCCTTCGAAGGCCACAGCTACGAATTCTGAGCCGGGCCGGCTCCATGCAACGCATCTCTTCCGGCACCTCGCAGCCGCTGCACAGCGCCGCGGCCACGCGCACGCTGGAAGCCGCGCTGGCCAGCACGCTGCCGCCCCATGCCCTGATGCAGCGCGCCGGGCTGGCCACGGCGCAACTGGCCCTGGCCATCGCCCCGCACGCGCGTCGCTACTGGATCGCCTGCGGTCCCGGCAACAACGGTGGCGACGGGCTGGAAGCGGCCATGCACCTGCAACAGTGGGGCAAGACGCCGCTCGTGAGCTGGCTCGGCAGCCCTGACAGCACCCCCAGCGACGCCCGCGCCTCGCACGCCCTCGCCGTGGCAGCCGGGGTGCGTTTTGTCGACGCCCCTCCCGCGGACTGCGACATCTGCATCGACGCCCTGCTCGGCACCGGCGCGAACCGTGCGCCCGAGGGCAAGTTGGCCGACTGGATCGCGCACATCAATACCCTGAGCGTACCGGTGCTGGCCGTGGACCTGCCCTCCGGTCTGAATGCCGACACTGGCACCACGCCCGGCCCTTGCGTGCGCGCCAGCCACACGCTGAGCCTGCTGACGCTGAAGCCCGGCCTCTACACGGCGCAGGGCCGCGACCAGGCCGGCGAGGTCTGGTACGAGTCCCTCGGCGCAGATATGACGTGCGCGGCGCCCCAGGCGAGTCTGGCTGGCGCACCCGCTGCGACGCCACGCCGGCACGCCACGCACAAGGGCAGTTACGGCGACGTGGCTGTCATCGGCGGTGCCCGCGGCATGAGCGGTGCCGCCCTGCTGGCCGCCAGCGCGGCACTGCACCATGGTGCTGGTCGCGTTCATGTCGGCCTGCTCGATGAGGCTGCCATGGCGGTGGATCCAACGCAGCCCGAACTAATGTTCCGCACGCCGGCAGCGCTGGACGCCGCTGCCCTGACCGTGGTGGCCGGGTGCGGCGGCGGCCAGGCCATCGCCGCGCAGCTGTCACGCCTGCTGTCGACCGCAGTGCGCCTGGTGCTCGACGCCGACGCTCTCAATTCGATAGCAAATGACAGCCAGCTCGCAACCCTCCTGGCGGCACGCGGCGCGCGTCAGCGTCTGACCGTGCTGACCCCGCATCCGCTGGAAGCCGCCCGCCTGCTGGCCTGCACGACGGCGGCCGTGCAGGCCGACCGGCTGGCGGCCGCGCAGCAGCTGGCACAGCGGTTCGGCTGCACCGTGGTCTTGAAAGGCTCGGGCACGGTGATCGCGGCACCGGGCCGGCTGCCGGTCATCAACCCGACCGGCAATGCGCGCCTGGCCACCGCCGGCACCGGCGACGTGCTGGCCGGCCTGATCGGTGCACGCCTGGCGCAGGGTCAAAATGCGTTTGACGCCGCCTGCGCCGCTGTCTGGCTGCATGGCCGGGCCGCCGATCACTGGCCAGAGGATCACCAGCTGACGGCCAGCGCATTGGCGCGAGCGGTCGGCTAGGGAGCCTGGGCTCCGCCGCGCCAACGCCCCTTCAGGGGGCAGCGCCAAGGCAGCGCGCCGGCCACCACCGGATCAACGACGCGTCTTGCGCCCCTTGCCCCGGGCCTTGTCGGTGACCTTCTTTGCCGCCGCCTTGACCGAGGCCTTCAGGGCCTGGATCGGCGAGGGCAAGGCACGCAGGCCGGCATCACTGGCCTTTTTGCTGCGCGCCGCCCGCTTGAGCGAGGCCTTGCGCGGCGCCCCGGTGGCCTCATCGGCCTCATCGTTCGCCAATCCCTTGTCACGCAGGGCGCGGTTGGTCAGTTCCTCGCCCTCGCGCACCAGGCGGAAGTCGATGCGCCGGCCGTCCAGGTCCACCCGGCTGACCTGCACCCTCACCCGCGTGCCGATGGCGTAGCGGATGCCGGTGCGTTCGCCACGCAATTCCTGGCGCGCCTCGTCGAAGCGGAAGTACTCGCCACCGAGTTCGGTGATGTGGATGAGCCCTTCGACATACATGGCGTCCAGCGTGACGAACAGGCCGAAGCTGGTCGCCGACGTGACGATGCCGCCGAACTCCTCACCCAGGTGCTCGCGCATGTACTTGCACTTGAGCCAGGCCTCCACGTCGCGGCTGGCTTCGTCGGCGCGGCGCTCGTTGGCGCTGCAATGCAGGCCGGCGGCCTGCCAGGCCATCAGTTCCGCACTGACCTTTTTCGGCTTCTCGCCCGAGATCTTCATCTTGGCGGCCTCGCTCTTCTCGATCCGCTTGGAGAGCTTGGCGTGCGCCTCGCCCGGGGTGGGCAGGGCCGGCAGGTGGTAACGCGTCTTGTTGAGGATGGCCTTGATCACCCGGTGCACCAGCAGGTCCGGGTAACGCCGGATCGGGCTGGTGAAGTGGGTGTAGGCCTCGAAAGCCAGGCCGAAGTGGCCGCTGTTGTGTGGCGTGTAGATGGCCTGCTGCATGGAGCGCAGCAGCATGGAATGGATCTGCTGCGCATCGGGCCGCTCCTTGGTCGCGATGGCGATGGCCTGGAACTCGGCCGGCGAGGGGTCCTCGCTGATGGTCAGGCCCACGCCCGTGACCTTGAGGTAGTTGCGCAGCAGCTCGTTCTTCTCGGGTGTCGGCCCCTCGTGCACGCGGAACAGACCGGCGTGCTTGCTGTGACCGATGAAGTCGGCACTGCAGACGTTGGCCGCCAGCATGGCCTCCTCGATCAGGCGGTGCGCGTCATTGCGCGTGCGCGGCACGATCTTCTCGATGCGGCCGCTGTCGTCGCAGATGATCTGCGTCTCGGTGGTCTCGAAGTCCACCGCACCCCGCTTGGCGCGTGCGGCCAGCAGGGCGCGGTAGACATCGTGCAGGTGGATCAGGTCCTGGATGCGCTCCTTGCGCTTGGCCGCTTCCGGCCCGCGCGTGTTGGCCAGGATGGCCGCCACCTCGGTGTAGGTGAAACGCGCATGGCTGTGCATCACGGCCGGGTAGAACTGGTAGGCCGTGACCTCGCCTTCGCTGCTCACGAACATGTCGCAGACCATGCACAGCCGGTCCACATCGGGGTTCAGCGAGCACAGGCCGTTGGAGAGCTTCTCCGGCAGCATGGGAATCACACGGCGCGGGAAATAGACACTGGTGGCACGTTCGTAGGCATCCACGTCGATCGGCGAGCCGGTCTCCACGTAGTGGCTGACGTCGGCGATCGCCACCAGCAGGCGCCAGCCTTGCTGCGCGGTCCGGCCACGGCCCTGGGTGGACGGCTCGCAGTACACGGCGTCGTCGAAGTCGCGCGCGTCCTCGCCGTCGATGGTGACCAGGGGGACGTCGGTCAGGTCGACGCGGTTGCGGCTGTCCTGCTCCCTCACCTTGTCGGGCAGGCCGCGCGCCTGCGCGATGCAGGCCTCGGAGAACTCGTGCGGCACGCTGTACTTGCGCACCGCAATCTCGATCTCCATGCCCGGGTCGTCGATCTCGCCCAGCACTTCCTTGATGCGGCCCACGGGCTGTCCGTAGAGCGCGGGCGGCTCGACCAGCTCGACCACCACCACCTGGCCCACCTTGGCCTGCCCGGTGGCACTCTTGGGGATCAGGATGTCCTGCCCGTAGCGCTTGTCCTCCGGGGCCACCAGCCAGATGCCGCTCTCCTGCAACAGGCGGCCGATGATGGGCTGCGTCGCGCGCTCCATGATCTCGACCACACGGCCCTCGGGCCGGCCCTTGCGATCGAAGCGCACGATGCGCGCCTTGACACGGTCCTTGTGCAGCACGGCACGCATCTCGTTGGGCGGCAGGTACATGTCCGGTTCGCCGTCATCACGCACCACAAAACCATGACCATCACGGTGTCCGTTGATGGTCCCTTCAATTTCTTCCAGCAAGCCGCTGGAGCGTTCTAAATTTCTGATATACTTCTCGCTTTCCTGAGATGCCCAGATGGCGGAATTGGTAGACGCACTAGTTTCAGGTACTAGCGAGTAACATCGTGGAGGTTCGAGTCCTCTTCTGGGCACCACCAATATAAGGCATAACCGTATGGTTCATGCCAACTGAAAGCCGCTGAGACCTCAGCGGCTTTTTTATTTCCTGCATCGGCAACGCAAAGCAGGTCTCGTCCTTACGGGGAACGCCGTGGAACCGGCTTTGCCGGGCCACTGGCGTTGCCCCCTGCAAGGGGCTTCGGTCTGTCCAAGTCTGCCTGCGCAGACTTGGACAGACCGAAGAGCCTGCGCCTCTGGCGCTGGCACGTCGGGCGTAGCGACACGCAGTGCGCGCAGCCTGGGGGTGTGCAACATCACACCGGCACCGCCACCAGATCGTGGCCCTGGGTGCCGACGATGCGCGCCCGCGTGAACTCCCCGACCTTCAGCGTCTTGCTGATCTTCTCCGGCGGCAGCAGCTGCACCAAGCCGTCGATCTCCGGCGCGTCGGCGTAGCTGCGACCCACGCCGCCCTTGCGGCCCAGGGCGGGCGCCGAATCAACCAGCACCTGCATGGTGGCGCCGATGCGGCGCTGCAGGCGCGCGGTGGACACTTCCTCGGCCACGGCCATGAAACGGGCCCGGCGCTCCTCGCGCAGCGCCTCGGGCAGCATGCCCGGCAATTCATTGGCCGCCGCACCCTGCACCGGGCTGTAGGCAAAACAGCCGGCCCGGTCGATCTGGGCCTCACGCATGAACCCCAGCAGATGCTCGAATTCCTCTTCGGTCTCGCCCGGGAAACCGGCAATGAAGGTGCTGCGTATCACCAGCTCGGGGCAGATCTCGCGCCAGCGCTGGATGCGTTCCAGATTGCGCTCACCGCTGGCCGGGCGCTTCATGCGCCGCAGCACGTCGGGATGGCTGTGCTGGAAGGGCACGTCCAGATAGGGCAACACCTTGCCGGCGCCCATCAGCGGCAGGATGTCGTCCACATGGGGATAGGGATAGACGTAATGCAGGCGCACCCAGGCACCGTGCGCCTCGGCCAGCTCGCCCAGGGACTGCACCAGGTCCAGCAAACGCGTCTTGACCGGCTTGCCGTCCCAGAAACCGGTGCGGTACTTCACGTCCACGCCATAGGCAGAGGTGTCCTGGCTGATCACCAGCAACTCCTTAACACCCCCCTCGAACAGGGCCTTGGCTTCCTTCAGCACGTCGCCCACGGGGCGCGACACTAGGTCGCCGCGCATCGAGGGGATGATGCAGAAGGTGCAGCGGTGGTTGCAGCCCTCGCTGATCTTCAGGTAGGCATAGTGGCGCGGCGTGAGCTTCAGCCCGGCCTCGCCGAAGGCCCCCGGCACCAGGTCGAGGAAGGGGTCGTGCGGTTTGGGCAGGTGGGCGTGCACCGCGTCCATCACCTCCTGCGTGGCGTGCGGGCCGGTCACGGCCAGCACGCTGGGGTGCATCTGCTTGACCATATTGCCGCCATCCTCACCGGTCTTGGCGCCCAGGCAGCCGGTGACGATGACCCGGCCGTTCTCGGCCAGGGCCTCCCCGATGGTGTCCAGGCTTTCCTTGACGGCATCGTCGATGAAACCGCAGGTGTTGACGATGACCAGATCCGCCCCCTGGAAGGTCTTGGAGGTCTGGTAACCCTCGGCACTGAGCTGGGTGAGGATGAGTTCGGAATCGGTCAGCGCCTTGGGACAGCCCAGGCTGACAAAACCGACTTTGGGAGGCTGCGTACCGGCAGCAGGAGACAGGACATCGTTCATGCCGCTATTGTCCCAGTATTCGCCCCATCGGTTAGACCCTGGGGCCGGCGGGCGTCTCAGCGCCGCGCCGCGGTCAGGAAAGCCTCCAGCAGCGGGTTGCAGTCCAGCAGGCCGCCCTCTGGCAGACCGCCGTGAAACTCCGGGTGCCATTGCACGCCGCAGACAAAACTGCCGCCATTCCAGCGGATGGCCTCGATCACACCATCCTCGCTCACGGCCTCGACCGCGATGTCGCGGCCCAGGCGGTGGATGCCCTGATGGTGGATGGACACCACCTTGCCGCCGGGCAGGCCGCCGAACCAGCCGGCCATCTGGCCCACCGGCTCGAAACGCACGCTGTGCACATGCTGGTCGTAGTGGCCGCTCTCATGGTCATCGGTATCGGGTCGCTGCGTGCGCAGGTCCTGGTAGAGCGAGCCACCCAGCGCCACATTGAGCAGCTGCATGCCGCGACAGATGCCCAGCACGGGCTTGCCGGCCTCCATGAACTCGTGCACCAGCTCCAGCTCGTAGGCGTCACGCACCGGGTCGCCGCTCCATTCGGGTCGCAGCGGCTCCTCGCCATAGGCCCGCGGGCTGACGTCGGCGCCCCCCTGCAGAATCAGGCCATCGAGGTACTCGGCGTAATTGCGCAAGCGGATGTTGCTGCGCATCAACTCACCGCCCTGCACCACCGACGGCACCATGAGCAGCAGCACGTCGCGCGCCATGGCCCACTGGGCCACCGACTGCTCGAACACCAGCAGGGTCTTGGTCTTGAGGCCGCTGGCGCCGGGCTCGGGATGGAACAGGCGTGCTGACAGGCCGATGCGCAGGGGTGGGCGACTAGCACTCATGCCGCCATTGTCGCCGCATCCGCAGCCCGCTGCTCAGCGCTTGAGGCCGAAGGTCTCCAGCATCTGCTCGGTCTGCTTCTGCATCTGCTCCTGCATCTGGACAAACAGGTGCTGGGACTGCTCCAGGTTCTGCGTCACCAGGCCTTGCATCGCGGGTGTCTGCATGGCCATGAACTGCGTCCACATCTCGGGGCTCAGTCCCTTGGACTGCTCGGCGAGCTTGGCCTGCACATCCTGCAAGGACTGGATGTTCTTCTCGAGATAACCCCCCATGAAACCCTGCATGGCGTGGCCGTAGAAACGGATGATGTTGGACAGCACCGAGGTGCTGAACATGGGCGAGCCGCCCGCCTCTTCTTCCAAGATGATCTGCAGCAGGATGCTGCGCGTGAGGTCTTCGCTGGTCTTGGCATCGCGCACCACGAAGGCAGCTCCGTCCATGACCAGCTGCTTGATTTCCGTCAGCGTGATGTAACTTGACGTGCGGGTGTCGTACAGACGGCGGTTGGGATATTTCTTGATGACCCGCTCAGCGCCTGCAGCAGCATCACCTTTTTTTTCTCTCATACCCTGATCTCCTCGGTTCTGTGAACCGTTTTCATGTATTGCGCTGCAACACATTCTAGGAAGCCGCCTGCGCCACCGCCCCAAGGTTTACCCTGAGAGCGGAGGCAACAAGACGGAAAGGGATTTTGGTAGGCGCGATTGGACTCGAACCAACGACCCCCACCATGTCAAGGTGGTGCTCTAACCAGCTGAGCTACGCGCCTGAGAATTCGTTCGAGACCGCGAGTATAGCAGCAAACTTCGACTCACTTTCGATGTCACGGCCAAAACACGAGAGAAAAGGGGCGCTGCGCCATAATTGACGTGAACGTCAACGTCACAACACAGGAGCTTTTCATGCAGATCGCGGGCAAGGTTTTCATCGTCACCGGCGGCGCCTCGGGCCTGGGTGAAGGCACGGCACGCATGCTGGCGGCCAACGGCGGCAAGGTCGTGATCGCCGACATGCAGGCTGACAAGGGTGAGGCCGTCGCGAAGGCCATCGGCGGCGTCTTCGTCAAGTGCGACGTGAGCCAGGAAGCCGACGCGCAGGCGGTGGTGACCCGGGCCGTTACGCTGGGCAAGCTCATGGGCCTGGTCAACTGCGCGGGCATCGCGCCGGCCGAGAAGACCGTGGGCAAGAACGGCGCGCACGCGCTGGCCACCTTCAGCAAGACCATCACGGTCAACCTGATCGGCAGCTTCAACATGATCCGCCTGGCCGCCGACGCCATGTGCAAGAACGAACCCGAAGCCACCGGCGAGCGCGGTGTGCTGATTTCCACCGCCAGCGTGGCAGCTTTTGATGGCCAGATCGGCCAGGCCGCCTACAGCGCTTCCAAGGGCGGCGTGGTCGGCATGACGCTGCCAATCGCCCGCGACCTGGCCCGCAACGGCATCCGCAACATGACCATCGCCCCCGGCATCTTTGGCACACCCATGCTGTTCGGCATGCCGCAGGAGGTGCAGGACGCGCTGGCCGCCAGCGTGCCCTTCCCCAGCCGCCTCGGTACGCCCGAAGACTACGCCAAGCTGGCGAAGCACATCTTCGAGAACGACATGCTCAATGGCGAGGTGATTCGCCTGGACGGCGCCATCCGCCTGGCCCCACGCTGAGCCCACACGCCACGGGAGCCCCCATGCGCAGCACACGGCATCTCATGGTCCTGTTGCTGGCGGGCCTGCTGCTGGCGGCATCTCCTGCCGGCGCGAATTCACCGGCCCCGGCGGCAGGTGTGCCGCGCCAGCCCGAAGCCGCCAGCGGCCAGCGCGCGCAGGCCGGCTGGGCCAGCAAGAAGTTCTCGGTGGCGGCCGCGCATCCGCTGGCCGTCGATGCGGGCTACCGCATACTCCAAGCTGGCGGCAGCGCCGTCGATGCAGCCGTGGCCGTGCAGATGGTGCTGACCCTGGTCGAGCCCCAGTCCAGCGGCCTCGGCGGCGGTGCTTTCATGCTGCACCACGACGGCCAGCTCACCGAGGCCTACGACGGCCGCGAGACCGCTCCGAGCGAGGCTGACGAAAACCTCTTCCTCGACGTCCAGGGCAAGTCCCTGTCCTTCCAGGCCGCAGCCATTGGCGGGCGCGCCGTCGGCACCCCTGGCGTGCTGCATATGCTGGCGCTGGCCCACCGCCAGCACGGCCGCCTGCCCTGGCAGCAGCTCTTCGAGCCCGCCATCGCCCTGGCCGACGAGGGCTTCCCGGTCGGTCCGCGCCTGCATGCCCTGCTCTCGGACGCGGCCGCCCTGCGGCAGGATCCGGTGGCTGCCGCCTATTTTTTCGACGACAGTGGCCAGCCCTGGCCCGTGGGGCATCGCCTGCGCAACCCGGAGCTGGCGGCGGTACTGCGCCGCATCGCCATCGAGGGCGCACGCAGCTTCTACGAGGGCGAGCTGGCCGAGGCCATGGTGCGCAAGGTGCGCGAGCACCCGGCCAATCCGGGCCGTCTCACGCTGGCCGACCTGACCGGCTACGAGGCCCTGGTGCGCGCCCCGCTGTGCTTCGTACACAGTGCACGCCCCGTGCTTCCGAAGGGCGCGCGCCAGCGCGACGTCCGCATCTGCGGCATGCCGCCGCCGAGCTCGGGCACGCTGGCCATGGGTCAGATCCTGGGCCTGCTGGCCCATACGCCGGCTGCCAGGTTGCAGCCCCAGCGCAGCCCGCAAGGCTTGCGGCCTGGCCCCGACTGGCTGCACCTCTACACCGAAGCCTCGCGCCTCGCCTTTGCCGACCGCGCCGTCTACGTGGCCGACCCCGACTACGTACCGCCGCCCGGTGCCAGCTGGATGAGCCTGCTCGACGAAGACTACCTGGCACAGCGTGCGAAGCTGATCGGCAGCGGCCCGCGGGCCCGGCGCATGCGGGACGCGCCGGCCGGCATCCCCGCTGGCGTGCAGCAAAGCCTGGGGCCCATGCCCGAGCAGGCCGAATACGGCACCTCGCACATCAGCATCGTCGATGGCCAGGGCCGGGCCCTGGCCATGACCAGCAGCATCGAAGCCGCCTGGGGCGCCCACCTCATGGTCAACCGCGGCCAGGGATTGCGTGGCGGCTTTCTGCTCAACAACCAGCTGACCGACTTCAGCTTCACGCCCCGCAGCGAATCGGGCGCGCCCATCGCCAACCGCGTCGAGCCGCGCAAACGGCCGCGCTCGTCCATGACCCCGGTGCTGGTGTTCGATCGCCCCCGCGGCGACTTTCTGCTCAGCGGCGGCAGCCCGGGGGGCGCCTACATCATCCATTACACGGGCAAACTGCTCTACGGCACGCTGCACTGGGGCCTGGACGTGCAGCAGGCCATCAGCCTGCCCAACTTTGCGGCGTTTGGCGGGCCGGTCCTGCTGGAGGACCAGCGTTTCCCCCCAAGCACGGCTGCCGCCCTGCGCCAGCGTGGCCATCGCGTGCAGGAACAGCCGCTGACCAGTGGCCTGCAGGCCATCCAGGTGCGCGGCAAGGGCCTGTACGGCGGCGCCGACCCGCGACGCGAGGGCACGGTCAAGGGCGACTGAGCCTGCGTCGGGCGGCCTCGGTCACTCTTCCTACAATCGAACCATGGCCATCCCCCAGTCCTTCATCCAGGAGTTGCTTGCGCGCGCCGACGTCGTCGAGATCGTCGGGCGCACCGTGCAGCTCAAGAAGGGCGGCGCCAACTTCATGGGCCTGTGCCCCTTCCACGCGGAAAAGTCGCCTTCCTTCACCGTCAGCCCCACCAAGCAGTTCTATCACTGCTTCGGCTGCGGCAAGCACGGTGATGCGATCAACTTCCTGATGGAACAGACCGGCATGAGCTTCATTGAGGCTGTGAAGGATCTCGCCCAGCACTACGGTCTGCAGGTGCCGGAGGACGACGCCAGTCCGCAGGACCGCGCCCGGGCCGCCGAGCAGCGGCAGAAACAGGCCACGCTCTCCGACGTGCTGGAGAAGGCGGGCGAGGCCTGGCGCAAGCAGCTCAAAAGTTCACCCAGGGCTGTCGACTACCTCAAGGGTCGGGGCCTGTCGGGCGAGGTCGCCAAGGCTTTCGGCCTGGGCTACGCCCCCGAGGGCTGGCGCAGCCTGGCCAGCGTATTCCCGCAATACGACGACCCGCTGCTGGTGGAGTCCGGCTTGGTCATCACCAGCACGGACGACAGCGGCGGCGAGGAAAAGCGTTACGACCGCTTCCGCGACCGCATCATGTTTCCCATCCGCAACGTCAAGGGCGAGTGCATCGGTTTTGGTGGGCGCGTGCTGGGCGACGAAAAACCCAAGTACCTGAACTCGCCCGAGACGCCGGTCTTCAGCAAGGGCCACGAGCTCTATGGCCTGTTCGAAGCGCGCAACGCCATCCGCGACGCCGGTTACGTGCTGGTCACCGAGGGTTACATGGACGTGGTGGCCCTGGCCCAGCTCGGTTTTCCCAACGCGGTGGCCACGCTGGGCACGGCCTGCACCACCGACCATGTGCAGAAGCTGTTCCGCTTTACCGACTCGGTCGTCTTCAGCTTCGACGGGGACGCCGCCGGCCGGCGTGCCGCGCGCCGCGCACTCGACGGTGCCCTGCCCTATGCCAGCGACGTGCGCAGCATCAAGTTCCTGTTCCTGCCGGCCGAGCACGACCCGGACAGCTACATCCGCGAAAACGGCAAGGACGCTTTCGCCCGCTGCGTCAGCGAGGCCGTGCCGCTGAGCCGTTTCCTGATCGAGGCCGCGCGCGAGGGCTGCGACCTCTCCAGTGCCGAGGGCCGGGCCCGCCTGGCCAGCAATGCCAAGCCTCTGTGGAGCCAGTTGCCCGACGGCGCACTCAAACGCCAGCTGCTGGGCGAGATCGCCGGCCTGGTGCAGCTGGATGTGCAGGAACTGTCATCCCTGTGGTCGGCCCCGTCGCGCGGCGGCGCTCCACGCCAGGGGGAGCGGGCGACAACCGGCACCGGCCCTGCGGGCAGCGCGGCATCCACCAGCTACAAACCCCGGCCCAGCCGCCCATCGGCCACGCGCGCGGCGCGCGGCCTGCCCGTCAACCGCTCCGACCATGCAGCCCGCCTGCTGCTGGCGCACAGCCAGCTGTGGGAACAGCTCTCCAGCGAGGACCACGCACTGCTCTGCGGCCTGCCCGGAGCCCATGGCGAACTCCTGAATTGGCTGGAGGCCCAGTTGCACGAACACGGCCCCCTGCCCTGGGGCGCCCTGCGCGAAGCCCTGCAAGGTCATCCGGCCGAAGCGCTGGCGCACAAGCTCATGCACGGTTCGGACCTAAGCGCCACCGAAGACCATGCCGAAGCCCGGACCGAGCTGCGCAATCTGCTGCAGCGTATGCTGATCGAACAGCTCAAGGCCGAGGAGACCGTGGCCATCGCCGCGGCCAGCGACAACCCGGCCGCCCTGGAGCGCTACCGCGAGCTACAGGCCCGCCGGCGGGCCCTGGAAACCGGCCCCACCACGACCGAATAGCTTTGCAAAGGGCACCGCAAACGCGCGCCAGCATTGAATTCCCAGCTTTGCCGGGTATAATCCACGTCTGAGTTTCGGCAAGAGCGACAGCAGCACCTCCGGGCCAGGCCAACCGTAGCCCAAGCGCACGACCGGCCACCTTACCGCAAGGACTGCATTCCAAATGTTCGCCCTCCCATCTTGCCTCTGAGGATTTCTCCTCTGTCCCCCAACCGCGCCGGTTTTGTCGGTGCTGTGTTTGTTTCTTTGTGCCAGTTTTTGATGTCCCGAGGTTGATCCATGCCCGCTCAAAAGTCCAAGAAGCCTGCAAAGCCCGCCGCCAAACCCGTCGCCAAGGCTGTATCCAAGCCCGCAAGCCAGGCCAAGCCTGCTGTCAAAGCCGCCCCCAAGGCGGCGACCAAGCCAGCAGCCAAGCCACTTGCCAAGGTGCAGCCCGCCACGAAAGCCAAGACAGTGCCCGCTTCCAAGACCCCCGCCAAGATTGAAAAAGCCGAGAAGGCGACCAAGCCGACCGCCGCCGAACTGAAAAAGGTTGCGGCCCCCGTCACCGACGTGGTCGTGGCCAAGAAGAAGCCGGGCCGCCCGCCCAAGGCTGCCAGCGCTGAAGCCGGCGCACCGGCCAAGACCGGCGCCAAGCGCGGCCGCAAGCCCAAGAACGCCACCGACAAGCCCGAAGGCGACCTGGACCTGTCGGACATCGAAGCCGAATTTGCCGAAGAACCGACCGAAGCCGTCGCTGGCGAAAAGGTCAAGCCCCTGCGCATGAAGATCAGCAAGGCCAAGGAACGGGCCTTGATGAAGGAGTTTGGCCTGGACGAGACCGTTCTGTCCGAAGAGGACATGGCCAAACGCCGCCAGCGCCTCAAGCAGCTGATCAAGCTGGGCAAGACCCGCGGTTACCTGACCCACGGCGAGATTTCCGACCACCTGCCCGACAAGCTGGTCGATGCCGAGACGCTGGAAGTCGTGATCTCCATGCTCAACGACATGGGCGTGGCCGTCTACGAGCAGACCCCGGACGCCGAGACCCTGCTGCTGAACAACACCGGCCCGACCGCCGCCACCGAAGAGGAAGCGGAAGAGGAAGCCGAAGCCGCCCTGTCCACCGTGGACAGCGAATTCGGCCGTACCACCGACCCCGTGCGCATGTACATGCGCGAGATGGGCACGGTCGAGCTGCTGACCCGTGAAGGCGAAATCGAGATCGCCAAGCGCATCGAAGGCGGCCTGATGGACATGATGGAGGCCATCAGCGCCTCCCCCGCCACCATCGCCGAGATCCTGCGCCTGGGCGAGGAAATCCGTGAAGGCAAGATCGTGATCTCCACCGTGGTGGACGGTTTCGTCAATGCCCAGGAAAGCGACGACTATGTGGCCGAAGAGGACTTCGACGAGTACGACGAAGCCGACGACGACGACGGCAAGGGCGGCTCCAAGGCCCTGACCAAGAAGCTCGAAGAGCTGAAGAACCAGGCGCTGGAGCGTTTCGACCGCCTGCGCAGCCTGTTCGAGAAGGTGCACAAGATCTACGACAAGGAAGGCTACGGCACCCCGGCCTACCAGAAGGCGCAGAAGGCCCTGTCCGACGAGCTGATGACCATCCGCTTCACGGCCAAGACCATCGAGAAGCTGTGCGATCTGGTGCGCGCCCAGGTGGACGACATCCGCAAGAAGGAGCGTGAGCTGCGCCGCATCATCGTGGACAAGTGCGGCTACCCGCAAGACCACTTCATCGCCGACTTCAGCGGTCGAGACAAACACGGCCACCCCGCCAAGTCGCACCTGCTCGACCTCAAGTGGATCGAGAAGCAGGCCAATGCCGGCAAGCCCTGGAGCGCCATCATGGCGCGCAACGTGCCCCCGGTGCAGGACCTGCAGCAGAAGCTGATGGACCTGCAGTCGCGTGTGGTGGTGCCGCTGGACCAGCTCAAGGACATCAACAAGCGCATGAACGAGGGTGAGGCCTCCTCGCGCGCGGCCAAGAAGGAGATGATCGAGGCCAACCTGCGCCTGGTGATCTCTATCGCCAAGAAGTACACCAACCGCGGCCTGCAGTTTCTGGACCTGATCCAGGAGGGCAATATCGGCCTGATGAAGGCGGTCGACAAGTTCGAATACCGCCGCGGCTACAAGTTCTCGACCTACGCCACCTGGTGGATCCGCCAGGCCATCACCCGCTCCATCGCGGACCAGGCCCGCACCATCCGCATCCCGGTGCACATGATCGAGACCATCAACAAGATGAACCGTATCTCGCGCCAGCACCTGCAGGAGTTCGGCTTCGAGCCCGACGCCAGCCTGCTCGCGCAGAAGATGGAGATCCCCGAGGACAAGATCCGCAAGATCATGAAGATCGCCAAGGAGCCGATCTCGATGGAAACCCCCATCGGCGACGACGACGACAGCCACCTGGGCGACTTCATCGAGGACACGGCCAACACCGCCCCGGTGGAAGCCGCCATGCAGGCCGGCCTGCGCGACGTGGTCAAGGACATCCTGGACAGCCTGACCCCACGCGAAGCCAAGGTGCTGCGCATGCGCTTCGGCATCGAGATGACCAGCGACCACACGCTGGAAGAAGTGGGCAAGCAGTTCGACGTGACGCGTGAGCGCATCCGCCAGATCGAGGCCAAGGCGCTGCGCAAGCTCAAGCACCCGAGCCGTTCGGACAAGCTTCGGAGCTTCACGGACAACATCTGATTCGGGGAAACCCGCAGCCTGGAAAGCCCGCCTCGCGCGGGCTTTTTCTTTTTATGGATTCCAGCACATCCGATGAAAAAATCATCCTCAGGCGGGGCTGGCTGGCAGGTTGAATAACTAAAATCAAACCCATGTTTTCCCATCTGCGCCTGCACACCGAGTTCTCCGTCGTCGACGGCACCGTCCGCATCGAGGACATCGTCAAGGCCGCAGCCAGGGATGGTCAGCCAGCGCTGGCCATCACCGACCTGAACAATCTGTTCGGAGCCATCAAGTTCTACAAGGAAGCGCGCGGCAAGGGCGTCAAGCCGGTGATCGGCGTCGAGATCATGCTGGAGGGGCTGGGCCAAGACCCGCTGGCCACCTCGCGCCTGCTGCTGCTGGTGCAGAACAAGCAGGGTTACCTCAACCTTTCCGAAATCATCGCGCGGGCCTGGACCGGCAATGTGGTGAAGGCCCAGGCCGTGGTCAAGCTGGCCTGGCTGAAAGAATTGCACGAGGGGTTGATTGCGCTTTCCGGCGCGCAAAGTGGCGCCGTGGGGCAGGCCCTTGTGCAGGGTGATATCGAGCGCGCGCATGAGGCGGCGCTGCAGCTCTCTACCGTGTTCCCGCACCGTTATTACCTGGAACTGCAACGCGCGGGCCGCGCTGACGACGAGGCCCATGTGACGGCTGCCGTGCAACTGGCCGCGCGCATGAAACTGCCGGTGGTGGCCACGCATCCGGTGCAGTTCGCCACGCCCGACGACTACGAGGCGCACGAGGCACGCGTCTGCATCTCCGAAGGCGAGATCCTGGGCAACCCGCGCCGGGTGCGCAAGTTCACCCGCGAGCAATACTTCAAGAACGCCGCGCAGATGCTGGCGCTGTTTGCCGACCTGCCCAGCGCCGTGGCCAACACGCTGGAGATCGCCAAGCGCTGCAACCTGACCCTGGTGCTGGGCAAACCTCAGTTGCCCAACTTCCCCATCCCGGGCGGCCTCAGCATCGAGGAGTACTTCCGCAAGGTCTCTTTCGAGGGCCTGGAGGAACGGCTGACCCACCTCTACCCGGACGCCGTCAAACGCGATGCCGAACGGCCGCGCTACGTGGAGCGCCTCGAATTCGAGATCAACACCATCCTGAAGATGGGTTTCCCGGGTTATTTCCTGATCGTGGGTGACTTCATCCAGTGGGCTAAGGCCAACGGCTGCCCGGTAGGGCCCGGCCGCGGCTCGGGTGCCGGTTCGCTGGTGGCCTACGCGCTGAAGATCACCGACCTCGACCCGCTGGAATACAAGCTGCTGTTCGAGCGTTTCCTGAACCCCGAACGCGTCTCGATGCCCGACTTCGACATCGACTTCTGCCAGGCCAACCGCGACCGCGTGATCGACTACGTGAAGGACAAGTACGGCAAGGAGGCGGTCAGCCAGATCGCCACCTTCGGCACCATGGCCGCGCGCGCCGCCATACGTGACGTGGGCCGTGTGCTCGACATGAGCTACACCTTCTGCGACGGCATCTCCAAGCTCATCCCCAACAAGCCGGGCCAGCACATCACGATTGCCGACGCTATCCAGGCCGAGCCCATCCTGGCCGAACGGCTGGAGAAGGAAGACGAGGTCAAGACGCTGCTGGCGCTGGCACAGAAGCTCGAAGGCCTGACCCGCAACGTCGGTATGCATGCCGGCGGCGTGCTGATCGCACCGGGCAAGCTGACCGACTTCTGCCCGCTCTACCAGCAGCCTGGCAGCGACGCGGCCGTGAGCCAGTACGACAAGGACGACGTGGAGGCCGTGGGCCTGGTCAAGTTCGACTTCCTGGGCCTGGCCACGCTGACCATCCTGGAGATCGCGCGCGAGTTCATCATGGCGCGCCATCCGGGCCAGGAGAACTTCGCCTTCGAGAACATCCCGCTCAAGGACAAGGCCACCTACCAGCTGTTCCAGGAAGGCAAGACCGAGGCCGTGTTCCAGTTTGAAAGCCGCGGCATGCAGGGCATGCTGCGCGACGCCAAGCCCACCCGGCTGGAAGACCTGATCGCGCTCAACGCCCTGTACCGCCCGGGCCCGATGGACCTGATCCCAAGTTTCGTGGCGCGCAAGCACGGACGCGAAGAGGTCGAGTACCCGCATCCAGCGGTGGCCGAGATGCTCAGCGAGACCTACGGCATCATGGTTTACCAGGAGCAGGTCATGCAGACCGCGCAGATCCTGGGCGGCTACTCGCTGGGCGGCGCCGACCTGCTGCGCCGCGCCATGGGCAAGAAGAAGGCCGAGGAGATGGCCGAGCACCGCGAGAAATTCCGCGCCGGTGCGGCCGCAACCCACAACATTCCCCAGGACAAGGCCGACGAGGTTTTCGACCTGATGGAGAAGTTCGCCGGCTACGGCTTCAACAAGTCACACGCTGCCGCCTACTCGCTCTTGGCCTATCACACGGCCTGGCTCAAGGTGCACTACACGGCCGAGTTCTTCTGCGCGAACATGACCGTGGAAATGGACGACACCGACAAGCTGAAGGTGCTGTTCGAGGATGCCCTCAAGATGGGCATGACGTTCGAGGCACCGGACGTGAACCGCGGCCACTACCGTTTCGAGCCGATCTCGGACAAGGCCATCCGCTACGGCCTGGGTGCCGTCAAGGGCACGGGTGAGCAGGCCGTCGAGGCCATCGTCAAGGCCCGTACGGAAGGCGGCCCGTTCACCAGCCTGTACGACTTCTGCGTGCGCGTGGACCGTACGCGTCTGAACAAGCGCAGCATCGAGGCGCTGATCAAGGCGGGCGCCTTCGACTCCCTGCAGCTCAACCGCGCGTCGCTGGTCGCCTCGATCGATCGCGCTTTCGATTTCGCCAACGCCACCGCGGCCAACGTCAACCAGGGCGGCCTGTTCGACCTGGGCGACGACAGCCACGGGGCCAGCACGCAGGAACCGGATCTGGTCGACGCGCTGCCCTGGGGCGTAAAGGAGCGCCTCACTCACGAGAAGACGGCGGTCGGGTTCTACCTGTCGGGCCACTTGTTCGATGAAGTCGCTCTGGAGGTGCGGCGTTTTGCCAAACGCGAACTGGCCGAACTGATCGACACGCGCGAACCGCAATTGCTGGCCGGCATCGTCAGCGATTTCCGTGTCATCAACGGCCAGCGCGGCAAACTTGCCCTCTTCAAGCTCGACGACAAGACGGCCGTGCTCGACGCCCGTGTCGACGAGGCGCTGATGAACGCCAACCGCAACCTGTTGAAGGACGACGAACTCATCATCGTGATGGCCAAAGCCATGCCGGACCGTTTTTCCGGCGGCCTGCAGCTCAACATCAACCAGGTCTGGAGCCTGGAGGCGGCGCGCTGCCGCTTCGGCAAGTACCTGCGGGTGGCGGTCAACGGTCGCGCCCCTGACGTGCAGCGCCTGGTGACCGAACATCCGCCCAAACGCGAGATGACCGAACAGGGCGAATTGCTGCGCGGCCTGGGTGTGCGCCTTTCCTTGCGCCGCCTTGGCGCGGACATTGCTGCGGCGGCAGAGCTGCAACTGGGGGAGGACGCGAAGTTCTATCCCAGCGATGCGGCGCTGGCGGGCTGGATGGCACAGGCAGATCAAGGAAAGGCTGTGATCGTTTACGAGTAACTTCTTTGGCCTGCCTTGCTGGCGAGGCGACTCGCCGGGATGTGCGCCCGGCAGCGCACCTACTTTCTCTTGCGTGCCCAAGAGAAAGTAGGCAAAGAGAAGGGCAGCCGGGTTCGTCGTCCCTCCGCTGCGCTGCGGGCACGCTGCGTTGCTCGGCCAGTGCGGGAAGTGCAGAAACTCGCCCTTCGGGCTCAGACATCTGCACTTCTTTTTCCGCCCTGGCCTGCGCTACTCGCCTCCTCTCACGGCACTGCAAACCGGAGACCGGACACCCAACCTCAAACCTACAAGGACGCGCCGTGGCGCGTCCTTGTGGGTTTGGCTGTCCGATTTCCGGGTTCCCTTGTGCATGTGCCGAGAAGCGCAGCGGCAGGCGGATAAAGATCCGCGCATGTTTGAGCGCAGCGAGTTTGCGCGGATCCCGCCTGACGCGAGCATCGCAGGTTGCCCCGGCGCAGCCGGGGTCACAGACACCAGGGTCGCCTTTTGGCCTTTGCATAACTTCGCTGCGCGGAGTGAGCAAAGTCCCACTGCGTGACCTTTGGTGACTTTCTTTTGGCGAAGCAAAAGAAAGTTACTGCCCCGCCGGGGGCACATCCCGGCAACGCTTCGACAAAAGATCAATCCGTAGTTAAAAGCAAAAAACTAAAATCAGTCCCGTGAACGACATCCTCAACATCTCCGCCTACAAATTCGTCCCCCTGCCCGACGCGCAGGTGCTGCGCGAACGCCTGCACCTGCTTGCCGGTGACCTGGGGCTCAGGGGCACGGTGTTGCTGGCCGAGGAAGGGATCAACCTGTTCCTGGCGGGCCCGGCGCCGGCGGTCCGCGCCTTCGTGGCCGCGCTGCACCAGGACCCGCGCCTGGCCGACCTGGTGCCGAAGGAAAGCTGGTCGGCCCGCCAGCCCTTTCGCAAGATGCTGGTCAAGGTCAAGCGCGAGATCATCCGCATGAACCACCCCACCATCCGCCCGGCGCAGGGGCGCGCGCCCGCGGTGCCCGCCGCCACCGTGCGGCGCTGGCTGGACCAGGGGCATGACGACAGCGGGCGCCCGGTGGTGACACTGGACACGCGCAACGCCTTCGAGGTCGACCACGGTACCTTCGACGGCGCCATCGACTGGCGCATCCACAAGTTCTCCGACTTCCCCGCCGCGCTGCACGCGCACCGGGCCGAGCTGGAAGGCAAGACTGTGGTGAGTTTCTGCACCGGCGGCATACGCTGCGAAAAAGCGGCCCTGCTCATGCAGGAGGCCGGACTGGAGCAGGTCTACCAGCTTGAAGGCGGCATCCTCAAGTACTTCGAAGAGACCGGCGGTGCACACTTTCGGGGCAGCTGTTTTGTGTTCGACGAGCGCGAAGCCCTGGGCAGTGACCTGAACGCCACCAAACAGTGACTTATTCATCACCCCGCTGCCCTGGTCCCTAGAGTGATGTGGGGTTTTGACATACGATGGAACGGCTCCCATCCAGCCCATGCTCATGCCGCGCGTCGTCTCCACCGCACCCGGAACAGCCCGCGCCCTGCCATCGCGGCGGCGGCGTCACCTGCTGGCGGGCGCGCTCCTACCCTGGGCCTTGGGTGCCTGCGGTGACAGCCGAAATCCCATGCAGCTGGCCGGCCATCCCTGGCCCGGCTACGAACCCATGTTCCTGGCACGCACGCTGGGTTATTTGCCAGCCGGCATCGCGCTGAAGGATGCGAGCACCACCCAGGAGTCGATCCAGCTCGTGCGTGATGGCCAGGTCGATGGCGGCATGCTCACGCTGGACGAAGTTCTCAAGCTGCGCGACCAGGGCCTCGCGCTGCAGATCGTGCTGGTGTTCGACGTCTCCCGCGGCGCCGACATGCTGCTGGCCCGTCCCGGCCTGCGCGACCTGGCCGCCCTGCGCAGGCATCGCATCGGCGTCGAGGATTCGGCCCTGGGTGCGCTGCTGCTCACGCTGATCCTGGAGAAAGCCGGCCTGCAGCGCCAGGACATCACTGTGGTTCACGTTGCTTACGAGCAGCACGAAACGGCCTGGGCGCGCCAGCAGGTCGACGCCCTGATCACCTACGAGCCGGTGGCCGGCAAGCTGATGGCCAGCGGGGCCCGCCAGCTGCTGAGCACCCGCCAGCTGCCTGACACCGTCTTCGACGTGCTGGCCATGCGCAGCGAGGTGCTGGAACGGCACGCCGACAGCCTGCGTGCCTGCCTGGAAGGCTATTTCAAGGCCCTGGCCTATCTGCGGCAAAACCCCTGGGACGCGGCCTACCGTGTGGCCCCGCGGCTGCAGATCAGCGCCGAGGCCCTGATCGACTCGCTGCGCGGACTGGAACTGCCGGACCGGGTCGGCAACCTGAGTTATCTCGCGGGCGCCAACAGCCCCCTCCTGCAGGCGTCCCTGAGACTCTCCCCCCTCATGCAGCAGGCCGGCCTCCTGCAGCGGCCCGTGAACCCCAAGCATCTGGTGTCCAGCCTCTACCTCCCCAAGACATGAGCGGCCACCACCACCTCTCACCCCGATGCTTCGCGCTCGCCGCGCTGCTGCTGGCCGCCCTGACGGCGCAGGCCCAGGAGGCGGTGGTCAATCTCGGCGTGCTGTCCTTCCGGCCCAAGGCCATCGCCCAGGCCCAGTGGCGCCCGCTGACCGAATACCTCAACCGCAGCGTGCCCGAAGCCCGTTTCGTGCTGCAGATCTACAACTACCCGGAACAGCAGGAGGCCCTGCGCCAGCAGGCGGTGGACGTGCTCATCACGCAACCGGCGGAATACGTGCGACTGGTGCATGAGAACGGGCTGTCCTCGCCCCTGGCCACCCTGATCGGACTCGAACAGGGCCAGCCGGTGCGGGCCATGGGCGGCGTGATCCTGGCGCGCAGTGACCGTGCCGACCTGCGTGAGCTGCGCGACCTGCAGGGCAAGCGCATCGCCGTGCCCAACATCCTGTCCTTTGGTGCCTACCAGATCCAGGCCGGTGAACTGGCGCGCGCTGGCGTCCAGCCGCGAGAGATCCTGGAAACCGGTGTGCCACAGGACCTGACCGTGCAGGCCTTGGTGGACCGGCTGGCCGACGCCGCCTACGTGCGCACCGGTCTGATCGAGCAAATGGCGCGTGAGGGCCAGCTGGACCTGCAGCAGGTCAAGGTGCTGAACACGCAGAACTACCCGGGTTACCCCTTTGCGCTATCCACCCGCCTCTACCCGGAATGGCCGGTGGTGGCCATGCCCCACCTCAGCGAGGGCATCGCGGTGCGCGTGGCCGGCGCGCTGCTCTCGGTGCCGCAGGGCAGCGAGCTGGCCCGCAGCTTGGGGCTCTATGGTTTTGCCATTCCGGCCGACTACGAAGCGGTGCGCACCCTGATGCGCGACATGCGCCAGCCGCCTTTCGACCGACCGCAACCGGTCAGCTGGTCCGACATCTGGCACCAGCACCGGCTGCTGATCGCCAGCGCCACCCTGACGCTGCTGCTCATGCTGCTCATGGCGCTGCGCGAGACCTGGCTGCGCCAGCGCATGGACTCGTTCAGCAACGCCATGGGTGAAGGCATGTTCGTGCTGGACCGCCAGGGCAAGGCGACTTACGTCAACCGCGCGGCCTGTCGCCTGCTGGGCTACCCGCGCGAGGCCCTTCTGGGCCAGCAGCTGCTGCCGCTGATCCTCTCGCCCGCGAGCCAGCCGCACCACCTGGGCGGCGTGAACCCGTTGCTCGACCCGCAGCGCTGGCAACAGCCCTACGAAGGCGAAAACGTCTTCGTCAGCGCCAGCGGCAAGACCTTCCCGGTCGAGGTCAGCAGCCGCCCGGTGCGGCGCAAGGACCGCTTCGTGCGCACCGTGACGGTGTTCTCCGACATCTCCGAGCGCAAGGCCCACAGCGAACACGTCTACCACTTGGCCTACCACGACGCCCTCACCGGCCTGCCCAACCGCCGCCTGCTGTTCGAACGCCTGCAGCAAAGCCTGGGGCGCAACAGCGCGGGCGGCCGCGGCGCCCTGCTGTTCTCCGACCTGGACCGCTTCAAGCAGCTCAACGACACCCTGGGCCACAAGGTCGGCGACGCGCTCTTGCAGGCCGTGGCCGGGCGCATGCTGCGCATCGTCGGCGACCAGGGCCTGGTGGCGCATACCGGCGGTGACGAATTCGCGGTGCTGCTGGAGGGCCTCGACCCCGATACCGAGCGCGCCAGCGCCCAGGCGCGCAGCCTGGCCGAGAAGCTGCGCAGCAGCATGCAAGAGCCCTTCGGCATCGACAGCCAGTACCACCAGATCTCGGTCAGCGTCGGCGTGGCCCTGTTCGACGGCCCGGACACCGGCGCAGATGAGCTGCTCAAGCGCGCCGACATCGCCATGTACGAGGCCAAGGCCAGTGGGCGCAACGCCATCCGCTTCTTCGACCACGACATCGCCGCCCACCTCAGCCAGCGCGTGGCCCTGGAAGCCGAACTGAACCAGGCCCTGGCCCTGCAGCAGTTCCGCGTGTTCTACCAGCCACAGTTCGACAGCAGCGGTCGCATGGTCGGGGCCGAGGCCCTGGTGCGCTGGCTGCATCCGCAGCGCGGCCTGGTCATGCCGGGGCAGTTCATCCCCCTGGCCGAGGAAACGGGCCTGATCCTGCCGCTGGGCCAGTGGGTGCTCGAACACGTCTGCCAGCAGATCGAGCGCTGGCGCGGCCAGCCCGTGCTGGGCGAGCTGGTGGTATCGGTCAACCTCTGTGCGCACCAGTTGCTGCAGGCCAACTTCGTCGAGACTGTCACCTCGGTGCTCATGGCCACCGGCGCCGACGCCAGCCGCCTGCAGCTGGAGCTGACCGAAAGCGTGCTGGCGCACAACATCGACGACGCCACGCACAAGATGCGCCGGCTGGTGGCGCTGGGCGTGCAGTTCGCGCTGGACGACTTCGGCACCGGCTACTCCTCGCTGAGCTACCTCAAGCGCCTGCCCATCCAGCAGCTCAAGATCGACGCCTCCTTCGTGCGCGACCTGCAGACCGACCCGAATGACGTGGTCATCACCCAGACCATCATCGCCCTGGGCCAGAGCCTGGGGCTGGAGGTGATCGCCGAAGGCGTGGAAACCGAAGCCCAGCGCGACATCCTGCGGCAACAGGGCTGCCAGCTCTTCCAGGGTTATTTCTATGCCCGGCCTCAAGCTTTGGCCGATCTGGTCGATCTCGTTCATCAAACGCATCCGCTTTCCCAGGAGTCTTCCCCATGACCGGTTTTTTCGGGCCCGCCACCGCCCTGATGGCGCGCCTGCGCTTCAGCTACAAGTTCGCACTCTCCGGCCTCGTGGCCCTGGCCCTGCTGGTCTACATGGGCATCTCCCAGCTCTCGGCCCTGCAGTCCCGCGTGAGCATGATCGCCTCGGAACGCGCCGCCGTCGCCCTGATGGCCGACCTGGTCGAATGGAACAAGGTGCTGATCGAGAGCCGGCGCATCACCATCACGGCCGCCCCGGGCGACACCGCCGTGCGCCAGCGCTTCAAGGACAACGCCAAGGCCGTGGACGCCGTGCTCAAGCGCATCGAGGACGGCGTGAAAGCCTCCTCCCCCTGGTTCGACATGAGCAAGGAATACAAGGGCCTGCAGGACGGCTGGGTCGAACTGCAGAAGAAGGTCGACGCGCTCCCACTGGACGCCGACTTCGCACAGAAGGCTTTTGGCGCCCATGCCCCTGAGTACGGCCGCCTGTACGCCTTCATGCGCGACATGGGCAACCGCTCGCGCATGTCGCTGGACCCGGACCTGGACCTGTTCTACCTGGGCTACCCCCTGGCCAACAACACGCCCAGCACGGCCGGCATCGCCGTGCGCATGGCCGCCTACTCGACGCTGAACGTCTCGCGCGGCGACATCAAGCCCGCGGACAAGGTGTTCTACGAGGTGACCGAGGCGCGCCTGAGCGACACCTTCGGCACGGTCGAGACCATGCTGTCCCAGGCAATGAAGGCCAACCCCGACGTGGAGAAGAAGCTCAGCAAGAACTTCGACACGCTCAAGTCCAGCGCCAAGGAGTTCATCGCCTACACGCGCAAGAACTTCACCACCCAGGACAACGTCAGCGTCACCCAGCAACAGGCCAGCCAGGCGGCCCAGGCCACCATCGATGCGGCCTGGGCGTTGGTGGAGGCCAACCGCAAGGTCATGGATGAACTGCTGGTCGAGCGCTCCAACAGTGCTGCCACCAAACGCAACCTGCTGGGCATACTCCTTAGCCTGGCAATCCTGGTCTCGATCTACCTCTATATGGGCATGTACTACGGCATCACCGGCGCCATGCAGCAGGCCAAGCAGGCCGGTCGCGCGATTGCCGCGGGCGAGCTGGGCACCGTGCCCGAGCCATCGACGCGCGACGAATTCGCCGACCTGATGGACGACCTGCGCCGCGCCGACCGCTCCCTGGTGGGCATCATCAGCAACGTCAAGGGGGCGGCCGAGTCCATCGCCACCGCCTCCTCGGAAATCGCCCAGGGCAATGCCGATCTCAGCCAGCGCACGGAGCAGCAGGCCGGTTCGCTGGAGCAGACCGCCTCGGCCATGGGCAGCCTCACGCAGACCGTGCAGCACAGTGCCGACAACGCGCGCCAGGCCTCGCAGCTGGCGGCCACCGCGTCCGAGGTGGCCGCGCGCGGCGGCCAGGCCGTGGGAGAGGTTGTGAGCACCATGGCGGGCATCCAGCACGCTTCGAAGAAGATCAACGACATCATCGGTGTCATCGACGGCATCGCCTTCCAGACCAACATCCTCGCGCTCAACGCCGCGGTGGAAGCCGCGCGCGCCGGTGAGCAGGGCCGTGGGTTTGCCGTGGTGGCCGGTGAAGTGCGTCTGCTGGCGCAGCGCAGCGCCGAGGCGGCCAAGGAGATCAAGGCCCTGATCTCAGACAGCGTGGGGCAGGTGGACAAGGGCTCGCACCTGGTGGGCGACGCCGGCAACACCATGGGCGAGATCGTGGCCCAGGTCCGGCGCGTGACCGACCTGATCGGCGAGATCAGCGCGGCCACGGTGGAGCAGTCCTCGGGCATCGCCCGCGTCAACGACTCGATCACGGGCATCGACCAGATGACGCAGCAGAACTCGGCCCTGGTCGAGGAATCGGCCGCGGCGGCGGCCAGCCTGCGCGATCAGGCCAACCGTCTCAACGAGATGGTCAGCGTGTTCAAGATCACCAGCTGATCAAGGGCCGCAAGGCCCGGGCCTCGTTTTTCAGGCCAGGAAGCGTCGCTCAGGGAGGGGGATGAACTCGGTCTCACCCGGCACCTGGCCCAGGCGCTGGGCCTCCCAGTCGTCGGCCGCCTGGGTGATGCGCTCCTTGCGGCTGGAGACAAAGTTCCACCACATGTGACGCGGCGCATCCAGCGGCGCGCCGCCGATCACCACAAGCCGCGTGTCCTCACTGGCCAGCAGCTCTGCACCGGTCGGGCCCAGCACCGCCATCTGCAAGGCCGGCACGGCCTGGCCATCGCAGGTCAGCGCGCCCTGTACCCCATAGACCGCCATCTCCGGCGCCAGCGCGGGCAGCCGTAGGCGGCCGCCAGCAGGCAACTGCACATCCAGGTAAAGCGTGGGCATGAGCGTGTGCACCGGCGAGCGCAGGCCGGAAGCCTCGCCCACCAGCACGCGCACCGTCGCATCATCGACCCGCCCTTCGGGAATGACTGCTGCCGGCGTGTGCTCGAACGAAGGCTCGGCCTCCTCATGTTCGCGCGGCAGGGCCACCCAGAGCTGCAGGCCATGGTTGGTGTAGGTGCTGCTGCGCAGCGCATCGGGGCGGCGCTCGGAATGCACGATGCCACGCCCGGCCGTCATCCAGTTGATGGCACCCGGCTCGATCAGCTGCGAGGAACCGAGGCTGTCGCGGTGCATCATCGCGCCCTCGAACAGGTAGGTCACCGTGGCCAGGCCGATGTGCGGATGAGGCCGCACATCGTGCTCGGCCTCGGGGGTTTCGAGCGCGGGACCGAAATGGTCGAAAAAGATGAAAGGCCCGACCGAACGCTGCGCCGCTGCCGGCAGCAGACGCCGCACCACAAAACCGCCCCCCAGGTCCTTGGGGTGGCCGGTGAGGATGTGTTGTGGTGTGGTCATCAGGCCCTCCTGGGCCTCAATGTATCAGCCGCGGATCTTGGCGGTAACCGCTGCCACGCGCTGGCCGAACTGCTTGGCGGTTTCCAGGTCGCCCGGCAGCATCTCGGCCACGGAGGCGTCCGACGGTGTGGCGGCCATGGCGCCGGCCGAGGAGCCCACGTAGTTCAGGTCATTGCGCTGCGAGGCCTTGGCGTTGCTGGGCATCATGCCGGTGCCGACCCAGATGCCGCCATGCTGCATGGCCAGGGTGATCAGGTAATGCAGGGTGGAGTGCTTGTCACCGTTCATGGTGGCGCTGTTGGTGAAGCCGGCCATGACCTTGTCTTTCCAGACCTGGCTGAACCACTGCTTGCTGGAAGCATCGGCGAACTTCTTGAACTGCCAGCTCACGGAACCCATGTAGGTCGGGCTGCCCATGATGATGGCGTCAGCAGCGGCCAGCGTCTCCCAGCCACCCTCGGGCAGATTGCCCTCGGCGTCGATGGCGACCAGCTGCGCGTTCGCGCCCTCGGCCACGGCTTGCGCCATGCGCTGGGTGTGACCGTAACCCGAATGAAAAACAACAGCGACTTTTGCCATGAGATAACTCCTGTGAAGAAAGATGAAAGGAAAAAAATCAGTCGGCCAGGTCGAAGACCAGCACTTCGGCGTCCTTGCCCGCCTTGAGCTCGATGCGGCTTTCGCCGGCCAGCAGAGCAGCATCGCCACCGGCAAGCCGTTGGCCATTGACGTCGAGTTCGCCGCGTACCAGGTGCACATAACTCTTGCGCGTCGGATCCAGGGGCAGCGTGGCGCTTTCGCTGCCGTCGAACAGGCCGGCATACAGGCGCGCATCGGCATGCACCGTCACCGAGCCCTGCGCCCCGTCGGGCGAGGCCACCAGGCGCAGCGCGCCGCGCTTCTCGGGCGTGGCAAAGGTCTTCTGCTCGTAGCTGGCCGGGATGCCACGCACATTGGGCTCGATCCAGATCTGGAAGAAGTGCGTGGTGTCCTGCGGCGCGTGGTTGTACTCGCTGTGCATCACACCGTTGCCGGCGCTCATGCGCTGCACGTCGCCCGGAGGGATGGCACGGCCGTTGCCCATGTTGTCCTTGTGCGCGAGTTCGCCGGACAGCACGTAGCTGATGATCTCCATGTCGCGGTGGCCGTGCGTGCCGAAGCCAGTGCCCGGGGCGATGCGGTCCTCGTTGATCACGCGCAGATTGCCCCAGCCCATGTGCTGCGGGTCGTAATAACCGGCAAAGGAAAAGCTGTGGAAGGACTTGAGCCAGCCGTGATCGGCGTAGCCGCGGTCCTGCGATTTGCGTACGGTCAGCATGGTGGGCTCCTTCCAGGGTTCAGCAGGACATGCCTGCAATGGGATGAACTTTAGGCGTGATATCGGGTTTTGCGGTCCATACGCTTTGATGGCATCATTCAAATAAACTGAACTTGAAACGATTCACCATGCAAACCGCCCGCGATGTGCTGACCCCCGACGCCCTGGCCATGCTGCAGGCCATCGACGAGGCCGGCAGCTTTGCCGCTGCCGCACGCGCCCTGGGCGTGGTGCCCAGCGCCCTGACCTACCGGGTGCGCCAGATCGAGGACGCGCTGGACGTGCTGCTCTACGACCGCAGCTCGCGCCAGGCCAAACTCACCGCCGCCGGCGCCGAGCTGCTGCGCGAAGGTCAGCGCCTGCTGGCGGAAATCGACGCCGTCGCCAACCGCGTCCAGCGTGTGGCGACGGGCTGGGAATCCCAGTTCACTGTGGCGCTGGACGGCATCATCCAGCGCAACACGGTGATGGAGCTGTGCGAGAGCTTCTTCGCCCTGGGCGCCCCGACCCGCCTCAAACTGCGCGAGGAAACCCTCTCGGGCACCCTGGAAGCACTCACCGCCGGCCAGGCCGACCTGGCCATCGGCGTGGCCCTGGAGCCGACCACCAGCGCCGGCGTGCATGGCAAGCCCCTGGGGCCGGTCAGCTTTGTCTACGCGGTGGCACCGCACCACCCGCTGGCGGCCGCGCCCGAACCCCTGACCGACGAGATGCTGCTGCGCCATCGCGCCGTGGCGGTGGCCGACTCCGTGCAGCGCGGCAGCGGCCTGACCATCGGCCTGCTGGCCGGGCAGGACGTCTTCACCGTGGCCAGCATGCCGGCCAAGCTCGACGCCCAGTTGCGCGGCCTGGGCGGCGGCTTCGTGCCCGAGTGCCTGGCGCGTCCGCACATCGAAGCCGGCCACCTCGTGGTCAAGAAAACCGAACGGCCGCCACGGGTGGTGCGCGTGAGCTATGCCTGGCGCGGCGGCACCGAGCACCAGCAGGGCCGCGCCCTGCAGTGGTGGCTGCAGCAGCTCGAAAGTCCGGCCACGCGACGAGCGCTGCTGGGGCCGGTCCACGCCAGTTTCTGAAGCCCGGGGGGGCACCGACCGCCGCTCCGGTACAGTGGAAGCGAAGCCGACCCTCAAATATCGACAAGAACGGAGACTGCCGACATGAAAAAACCCGCGCAACACTACGCCGTCATCGGCGCCGGCATGGCCGGCGTGGCCTGCGCCCGCACCCTGGTGCAGGCCGGCCATCAGGTCACGCTGTTCGAGAAAAGCCGCGGCGCCGGCGGCCGCATGTCCACACGCGAAACCGAGTTCGGCACCTTCGACCACGGCACCCAGTACTTCACGGTGCGCAACCCCCTGTTCGCCCGCGCCCTGGAGACCGTGCCCGGCCTGTGCCGGCCCTGGAGTGCCAACGCCGTGCGCGTGCTCGACCCGCTGGGTCGGGTGGTGGCTGCGCCGCTGCCCACACGTGAATCGCACTGGGTGGCCACGCCCGGCATGAACGCGCTGGTCAAGCGCTGGGCCGAACCGCTGCTGGCCAGTGGTGCGGTGGAACTGCAGACCCGGGTGGTCAAGATCGAACGTGATGCGCTGAACGAGCGCCGCTGGCAGCTGCACACCGAGGGAGCGGACGACAGCCGCCACGTGCACTCCGGTTTTGATGGCGTGCTGCTGGCCATGCCCAGCGTGCAGGCCCACGAACTGCTGCGCAACTCGAAGCAGGCACCGGCCCTGGCCGAGCGCATTGCAGAAGTGCGGGTCGCGCCCTGCTGGACGCTGATGGCCGCCTTTCCGCAAGCCATGCAGCCGGGCCTCTCGGCGCTGGGGCCGCAATGGAATGCCGCGCGCAGCACGCACCACCGCATCGCCTGGCTGGCGCGCGAGTCGAGCAAGCCGCAGCGCGGCCCGATCGAACGCTGGACCGTGCAGGCCAGCGCCGCCTGGTCGCAGGAGCACCTCAACGACGACGCCGAACGCGTGCAGGCCAAGCTGCTCAAGGCCTTTGCCGAGGTCACGGGTATCCGCGCCGAGCCCAGCTACGCCACCGTGCACCGCTGGCACTACGCGCAGACCCTCCAGCCCCTGGACCAGAGCCACCTCTGGGATCCGGCCTCGCGCATCGGCGCCTGCGGCGACTGGTGCATGGGCCACCGCGTCGAGGACGCCTTCATCTCCGGGCTGGAGCTGGCACTCAAGGTGGCATGAAGGGCTACGTCGGCCGTTTCGCCCCCTCGCCCACCGGCCCCCTGCACGCCGGCTCACTGGTGGCGGCCCTGGCCAGCTGGCTCGATGCCCGCGCCCATGGCGGGCGCTGGCTGCTGCGCATCGAGGATGTCGATGTGCCGCGCTGCATACCCGGCGCCGACCGGGTGATCCTGCAGCAACTGGCCGACTGCGGCCTGCTGCCGGACGAAACCCCGCTCTACCAGTCGCAGCGCAGCGCAATCTACCAGCAGGCGCTGGAAGATCTGGTGGCGCGCGGCCTGGCCTACCCCTGCGCCTGCTCCCGCCGCGACATCGAGGTCGAGCTGCAGCGCCTGGGGCGCGTGAAACCGCGCCATGGCGAACTGGTCTACCCCGGCACCTGCCGTGACGGGCTGCACGGCCAGGCGCCGCGCGCCTGGCGCCTGCGCGTGAACGCCGGCCGCGTGGCCTGGAACGACCGCCGCCTGGGCCCGCAATCGCAGGATGTCGAGCAGGAGGTCGGCGACTTCGTACTCCAGCGGGCCGACGGCTGGTTCGCCTACCAGCTGGCCGTGGTGGTGGACGACGGCATCCAGGGCATCACCCACGTCGTGCGTGGCGCCGATCTGGCCGACAACACGGCGCGCCAGATCCTGCTGCAGCGCGCATTGAAGCTGCCCACCCCCGCCTACCTGCACACGCCACTGGTGCTGGGCGCCAATGGCGAGAAACTCAGCAAACAAAACGGCGCATTGGCCCTGGACACACGCGAGCCATTGGCTGCCCTCAACGCCGCGGCGGCCGTGCTGGGCCTGTACGTCACGGCCACTAGCGTCGGCGACTGGCTGGCTGCGGCCACCGCGCAGTGGGCTGCCAACTGGGGGCAGGCCGCTAAAATCCCCGTGTGACCGATACCCCCAAGCCCCCCGAACAGGACGCCGCAGCGTCGGCCCCGCCCAAAGACCGGCGCCGCCTGCCGCCGCCCGGCGTCGATTTCCCCAAGACCATCAAGAGCTTCGTCAAGCGCGCCGGCCGCACCACGACCGGCCAGGCCAAGGCCTTCGAGCTCTATGGCCCGCGTTTTGTATTGCCCTACAGCGCCGCACCACTGGACCGTGTGGCCGTCTTTGGCGCCGAAGCCGCGCAGCGCCCGCTGATCCTGGAGATCGGCTTCGGCATGGGCGACGCCACCGCGCACATCGCGGACCTGATGCGCGAGACCAACTTCCTCGGCTGCGAGGTGCACGAACCCGGCGTGGGCGCCCTGCTCAAGCACATCGGTGAACGCAGTCTGACCAACCTGCGCATCCTGCAGCACGACGCGGTCGAGGTGCTGGACCACATGCTGCCCGAGCAGAGCCTGGACGGCGTGCACGTCTTTTTCCCCGATCCCTGGCACAAGACCAAGCACCACAAGCGCCGCCTGCTGCAGGCCCCTCTGGTCGCCAAGCTGGCCGCACGCCTGAAACCCGGCGGCTACCTGCACTGCGCCACCGACTGGGAACCCTATGCCCAGCAGATGCTGGCCGTGCTGGGCGCCGAGCCGCTGCTGAAGAACACGGCCGAAGGCTACGCGCCCAAGCCCGACTACCGCCCGCTGACCAAGTTCGAGAAGCGCGGCCTGCGCCTGGGCCATGGCGTCTGGGACCTGGTCTACACCCGCATCTGATTCCCCATGAGCCGCCCGCCGCATCGCAGCAAACCGCCGATGCGCGACGGCGTCAGCGCCAGCTGCGTGGCCTTGCCCCACGGCCCCTGGCCGCGTCTGCTCGACTTCCTGGTCGAACGCCTGCCGGCTGTGAGTGCCGGGCAATGGCAGGAGCGCATGGCCCAGGGTGATGTGCTCGATGAAGCCGGCGCCGCCCTGACACCGGACGCACCGCATCGCGGCGGCACCCGCGTCTACTACTACCGTGCGCTCGCAACCGAGACCGTCATCCCCTTCGAGGAAGAAGTGCTCTACCAGGACGCCCATCTGCTGGTGGCCGACAAACCGCATTTCCTGCCGGTCACACCCACCGGCCGTTACGTTCAGCAAACCCTGCTGGTGCGCCTCAAGCGCCGCACCGGCATCGAAACCCTGAGCCCCATCCACCGCATCGACCGCGAGACCGCAGGCCTGGTGCTGTTCAGCCTGCGGCCGCAGGACCGCGGCGCCTACCAGGCCCTGTTCCGCGACCAGGTAGTGGACAAGGACTACGAGGCCATCGCCCCGCTGCGCCCCGAACTGCCGCTGCCGGCCGTCCACCGCAGCCGTATCGAGCCGGATGAGCGCTTCTTCCGCCAGCGCGAGGTGGCCGGGGAACCCAACAGCGAGACGCAGATCGAGCTGCTGGAGGCCCGCGGTGCCCTGGCACGCTACCGCCTGCGACCGCGCAGCGGCAAGACGCACCAATTGCGTGTGCACATGAACGCCCTGGGCCGTCCCATCGTAGGCGACCTTTTTTACCCCGAAGTCGTCCACGGCCCGGGCCCCGCGCAGGAAGACTGGCGCCAGCCCCTGCAGCTGCTGGCCCGCGGCATCCGCTTCACCGACCCCGTCACCGGCGCGCTGCGCCAGTTCGAAAGCCAGCGCCAATTGCAGTGGCCCCCGGATGCATGATGTAGCGATCGTTACACCTCGGCGTCCCGGCCTGCTGCGATACTTGGAACGTACCCTTATCCCTTCCGTTCAGACCCCATGAAAAAACAACTCGCCCTCCTTGCCCTCACCCTGGCCTGCCTGCCCACCAGCCAGGCCGGTGATCTCTCGAACCTGGCGACGCTCAACGCCGCCGAATTCCGCGCCGTCTCCGAAGACCTGGGCGCCGCCCTGAGCTACAAGCCCTTGTTGCCCACCGAGGGCCAGGGCATCACCGGCTTCGACCTGGGTGTGGCCGTGAGCAGCAGCGACATGTCGCACAGCAGCGGCGCCCTGCGCAAGGCCGGCGCCAACCTCACGTCGAACTCTCTGCAGACCGTGCGCCTGCATGCACACAAGGGCCTGCCCCTGGGTTTTGACATCGGTGGTTTTGTTGCCAGCGTGCCGGGCCTGGACGCCTCGCTCAGCGGCGCCGAACTGCGCTACGCCCTGCTGGGCGGCAACCTCGCGCTGCCGGCCGTGGGGGTGCGCGGCGCCTACACGCGCCTGAGCGGCACCGAACAACTCTCGCTGAGCACCCGCAGCCTGGACATCTCGGTCTCCAAGGGCTTTGCCATGCTCACCCCCTATGCGGGTGTCGGCCGGGTCTGGGTGGACAGCGAGGCGCGTGTGGGCAGCCTGGGCAACGTCAACCCGAGCCTGGGCAAGGTCTACGCGGGCGCCAACCTGAACCTGGGCCTGATGAACCTGGCCTTCGAAGTGGACAAGACCGGCGAAGCCACCACCTGGGGTCTGAAGCTCGGCCTGCGCTGGTGATCGCCCCGCGCCATGGGGCTATCATTTTTTCCGATGGCTGCTAAGTAAAAACCAGTGGCCGCGCAGCAGCCTCTCTCCCTATACTGCGGCATTACCTAGTCCCGCCCCCGGCGGGCTCCGTCCACCTGAGGAGACCCCATGAAACTCAAGACGCTTGCCCTGACCCTGGGCACCCTGCTGGCCGCTGCGCCGGCCCTGGCACAGAACTATCCGAGCAAGCCCATCACCATGGTCGTGGGTTTCGCCGCGGGCGGCGCCACCGACGCCGTGGCCCGCATCATCGCCAAGCACCTGGGTGACGAGCTCAAGCAGAACGTGATCGTGGAAAACAAGGCCGGCGCCGGCGGCAACATCGCCACCGACTACGTGGCCCGTGCAGAAGCCGACGGCCACACCCTGCTGCTGGGCAGCGTGGGTTCGCTGACCGTGGCGCCGCACATGCAGGCCAAGCTGACCTACAAGCCGCTGCAGGACTTCGCGCCCGTCACCATGGCCGTGGTGTTCTCCAACGTGCTGGTGGTCAAGCCCGACCTGCCGGTGAAGAACCTGGCCGATTACATCAAGATGGCCAAGGCCAAGCCGGGCACCGTCACCTACGCCTCCTCCGGCGTGGGTGGTGCCGGGCATCTGGCCGGCGAGCTGCTGGAGCAGAGCGCCGATGTGGACATGACCCACGTGGCCTACAAGGGCGGCGGCCCGGCCATGCTGGGCATGCTCGGTGGCGAGGTGGACTCCTTCTTCGGCACCCCGCCCTCGGTCGGCGCGCACGTCAAGAGCGGCAAGGTCCGCGCCATCGCCACCACCGGCGCCAAACGCGACCCGCTCATGCCTGACGTGCCTACCGTGGCTGAGCAGGGCTACCCGGGCTTCGACACGCTCAACTGGTACGCCTACGTCGTGCCGGCCAAGACGCCGCAGCCCATCGTCACCAAACTGAACCAGGTGCTGGTCAAGATCCTGAAGGACCCGGTCGTGGCCAAGGAACTGGAATCCAAGGGCCTGTCGCCCAGCCCCAGCACGCCGGCTGAACTGGCTGCCTACATGAAGCGCGAGTACGACATCTGGGAACGCGTGGTCAAGAAGGCCGGCATCAAGCCCGAATGACCTACTGAGGGCGGGCACCGCAACCGCCCTGATATTCCGCTGACAAGCCCGGGCCACCCGGGCTTGTTGCTTTGCGCTGTGCAACTTGCCAGCAAGGGCGGACAGATCGACACCCCGCATTCCTGGTAATTTTGCTCAACTCCCGCCGGGGCCTTCACCGCTGCGCGGGTTGCCGTCCTAGAATGAATTCATGCTTCCCGCGCGGACCGAGTCCACCTCTCTGCTGGATCTCCAGGACGACCAGATCCTGATCCGCTTTTTCTGGCTCGCCTCCTCCATTTTCACGGCAATCGGCGGCGCCCACCTGGTCTCCCATCTGCAAACCACACCGCGGCCGCTGTGGCGTATCGCCATGAGCATCGCCCTGATCGTGATGGGCCTGGTCGCCGGCGTGCTGCTGCTGAGAAGGCAACACATCACCGCCTTCAAGCTGATGATCTGGGGTGGCTGGGGCATCATCACCTCGGTCACGGTGGTCAGCGGGGGCATCTATTCGCCCAACCTGATGATCTATCCGCTGCTCATCATTGCCGGTGGCTGGCTGCTCAGCGTTCAGACCGGCATGCTGCTCTCCGTGCTGAGCATCTTTGCCATCGTGGGGCTGGGCCTGGCCCAAATTACCGGTCGGCTGCCCCCCACGCAACCCGCCCCTGTCACCGTTGCGGCCACGACGGCCGTCGCCATGGTCATCGCCGCGGCCCTGTGCGCCTTCTTTTTTTCCAGGAGCTATCTGCACCGCTTCAATGAAGTGCGCCAGCTCGGCATCGACTTGCAAAAAAGCCAGGACCAGCTGGCCTACGTCTTGTCGGTCGCACGCGAGAGCGTCTGGAGCTGGGACGTGCGCCAGGACGTGGTATCACACGACCGCAACTGGTGCGAAGTCCTCAGGCTCGATGGGAACTACCTGCAGCACACCAGCGCAGACTTCACCGCACTGGTCTACGAAGGAGACCGCGAGCGCATGCAGGCCCAGTTGGAAAAGTGCCTTGATGGTGGCGGTCCCTACCGCAGCGAGCACCGCATGCTGCGCCAGGATGGCAGCATGATCTGGGTGCGCGACCGGGCCGACGTCTTCGAGCGTGATGCCCAGGGGCAGCCGCTTCGCGTGATCGGCAGCATCACCGACATCACCGAGCGCAAGAAGATGGAGGAACAGGTCCACCAGCTGGCTTTCTATGATGCGCTGACCCGCCTGCCCAACCGGCGCCTGTTCCACGACCGACTGAGCCTGGCCATGGCCGCCGGCCAGCGCACCGGCTGTCATGGCGCCCTGATGCTGCTGGACCTGGACAATTTCAAACCCCTCAACGATGTACACGGCCATGCCGCGGGCGACCTGCTGCTGCTGGAGGTGGCGCAGCGGCTCAGGGCCTGTGTGCGCGAAAGCGACACCGTCGCGCGCCTGGGTGGGGATGAGTTCGTCGTCATCCTGTCTGAACTCAAGGCGTCGACCGATGAATCCCTGGGCGTGGTCACGGGGGTGGCAGAGAAGATCCGCTCCAGGCTGGCCGAGCCCTACCGCCTGCGCGTGGACGATGACGCAAGTGCAGCCAGCACGATCGAACACTATTGTTCCGCCAGCATCGGAGCGACACTCTTTCTCGGCCAGCAAGCCAGCGAGGACGAGTTGCTCAAAAGGGCGGATGCAGCGATGTACCAGGCCAAGGAAGCCGGGCGCAACCGCATCCAGCTGGCCGGGCCATCGTCATCCGGCTGAACCAGGTTGTGGCCAGACCAGGAAGGACAGCCTTGGGCCCACGCCATCACCTGGCGCTGACCAGCCGCCTCAAGGCATTTCCACCGTGCAATTGCGTCCACGGGCCTTGGCCTCGTAGACCGCGGCATCGGCACGCCTTACCAGCGCCTCCAGCACATCCTGCTCAGGCTGCAGATGGGCCGCGGCCAGGCCGATGCTGACCTTGACGCTGCCCGCCGCGCTGTTGACATGGCTGGTGCGCTCGTGGATGCGCGCGGCCACCTGCCGGGCTACGGCGACATCGGCGTCGGGCAGCCAGAGCAGAAACTCCTCGCCACCATAACGCACCACCAGGTCTGACCCACGGGCGCTGGCCTGCAACTGCCGCGCCAGGGCAACCAGCACGCGGTCCCCCTCGGGGTGTCCGTGCAGATCGTTGATGCGCTTGAAGTGGTCCACATCGACCATCAGCACCGCCACCGTAGCCGACGCCCCGGCCTGCTGCTGCCACTGCCGGGCGGCCAGCTCCAGCGCACGCCGGTTCCTCAGCCCAGTCAGGGGGTCCGACAGGCTCAGTTCGGAAAGCTGCTCGTTCTGCTGCGCCACCAGCGCATTGCTGGCCGTCAGACGCTGGGCCAGGCTCTGTGCTTCCGAGCGGGCCCGGATCAGCTCGGTCTCGAAGCGGCTGCGCTCACGCGCCACAAAAACCGCCCAGACGATACCTTCGGTCCCCTCGGTGCGTTGGCGAGCAGCATTGACCATCACGGGCACCGGCTCGCCGTCGGCCCCGATCAGATGAATGTAGATCTCGCGTGCGGCCGCAGCATGGTGCAGCGTAGGAAACAGATGGGTCTGGCTGAAGATGCGCGAGGCCGGTGTCAGCAGCACATCCATGGCGCGACCTTGCCAGTCCGCCTCCTCGCCACCGACAAGGGCCAGGAACTCGCGGTTCAGGCGCACGATGTGCCCCTGCGGGTCCGTGATCATCATCGCGCATGGGATGTCGTCGACCGTCAGCATGCATGAGTCCGGAAATCAGGTCCGGGAGAAATAACGCTGCATAGCCTCCACCACCAGGTGCGGATGGCTCATGTGGGCACAATGCCCCGTCACGTCCAGCACCTCCAGCGTGCTGTGCTTTAGCTGGCGCTGCAGGTAGTCGCCCACCGACAGCGGGGCCAGCGCATCGTTGCGGTGCTGCAGCACCAGGCAGGGATGCGACACCCGCGGCAACTCGGCGCGGTTGTCGGCAAAAAAGGTGGCCTGCGCGAAGAGCCTGGCCACCACCGGGTCGGTCGAGCAGAAGCTGTCCGACAGTTCACCAGACAGGCTGTCCTTCTGCGGCTCGCCCGCCACCACGGGGGCCAGGTAATTGGCCCAGCCCATGTAGTTGTGGTCCATGAGATCGAGCAGGCCTTCCAGGTCCTTGCGCTCGAAGCCGCCCGTGTAGTCAGGCGGGTGGTTGATGAAACAGGGTGACGGCCCGACCAGCACCAGGCTGTCGAACAGGGCCGGCCGTGCGATGGCCGCGAGCATGCCAATGCTGGCACTGACCGAGTGCCCCACGAAATGCACGCCGCTTTCGATGCCCAGCGCATCGCACACATCCAGCACATCCTGGGCATAACCGTCCAGGCGGGCGTATCTGAGGGGATCGAAGGCGGCCAGATCCGACTCGCCACTGCCCACGTAATCAAACAGCACCTGGCGGTGCGTGCCCTCGAAGGCCGGCGTGATGTGGCGCCACATGCGCTGGTTGCAGCCAAAACCGTGGGCGTACAGCAGAACCGGCGCGTCCGGCTGCTGCGCCTCGATCACCAACACATTGTTTCGCTTGAGAATGTCCATGCAACGCTCGTCTGTTCAGGGCCGGATGGCCTGTTGCTGATGCTAGTTCAAAGCCTTGAATTCACGGCGCAGGTTCACCGCATCCATTTGCGAAAGCGTGAGTTCTCCACGGCTCAGTCGGAAAAGGCGCATGGAGTTGCTCACCTCCTCCACCTGGCCCTGCAGCGATTTGGCGGCTGCCGCCAGCTCCTCGACCATGGCCGCGTTCTGCTGCGTGATGGTGTCCATATGGGCGATCGCCTCGTTGATCTGCGAAATCCCGGTCTGCTGCTCGCTGGCGGCCGTGCTCACCTCTTCCAGCACGGTGCTGACCGCGCCCACGGCCTTCAGGGCCTCCTGCATGCGCTCCAGCGCCTGGCCGGTCTGCTGGCTGCCGGTCTGCACGCGTTCGCCCGATTCGTTGATGAGCTGGCGGATCTCGCGCGCCGCAGTCGCAGTGCGCTGCGCCAGCAGGCGCACTTCAGCCGCCACTACCGCGAAGCCGCGGCCGGCATCCCCCGCACGCGCGGCCTCCACGGCCGCATTCAAGGCCAGGATATTGGTCTGGAAGGCCACCCCCTCGATCAGATGGATGATCTCGCCGATCCGCTTGGAGGACTCCGTGATCTGGCCCATGGTGGCCGACACCTCGGTCACGGCCTGGTTGCTGCGTACCGTCACCTCCGACGTCTCGGAAGCCAGACTGGCCCCGCGGCGTGCCGAGGCTGCACTCTGCTGCACCGTGCCGTTGATCTCCTCCATCGAGGCGGCCGTCTGCTCCAGGCTGCTGGCCTGGGACTCGGTGCGTGCCGACATGTCGTTGTTGCCGGCGGCGATCTCAGCCACCACGGTACGCACATGGTCGACTTCCTGCCTCACATCACTGACCACGGTACGCAGGTTGACCGACATCTGCATCAGGCCCTGCTGCAGCCGGCCGATGATGCCGGCGCGCCCGGTCTGCACCTGGAAGGACATGTCCCCGGAAGCCAGACGGTTGGTGTCGAGCAGTAGCGCGTCCAGCGGTCGCAGCGTGATGCGCCAGATGCCCCAGGCGGCAGCCGCCGTGGCCAGCACGCCCACCAGCACGATGAGCCCCATGGGCAGCCCCGCGGCCACGGCCCCCAGCACGAGCAGCATGGCGAGCACCTGGATCGAGATCATGCTGCTGACCAGGTCGGGTTTCAGGGCGCGCTGCACGGCGCCCAGCAGGTCACGGCGTACCAGCTGCCCGCGCTGCAGGGCCAGCACCTGGCGCCCGGCCGCGGACTGCTGGCGCATGGTGGCGTACAGCGCGTCGGCCGCTGCGACGGCCTGGGCATCCGGCGCCGTGCGCACCGAGAGGAAGCCGGTGATGGTGTCACCGTCGAACATGGGCGTGGCATTGGCCTGTACCCAGTAGTGATCGCCGTTCTTGCGCCGGTTCTTCACCAGCCCGGTCCAGGGCAGGCCAGCCTCGATGGTGTCCCACATGTCGCGAAAAGCCTCTTCCGGCATGTCCGGGTGTCGCACCAGATTGTGCGGCTGGCCGAGCAGCTCCTCGCGCGCATACCCGCTGACCTCGATGAAGGCGGGATTGCAATAGGTGATGCGCCCCTTCAGGTCCGTCACCGAGACCAGGGTCTGGCCCGGCGACAGGTCGTAGTTTCTCTGGGTCACCGGCTGGTTGTCTCTCATGTTGAGTCACCGCTTTCTTTGGGGTTTACCGACAGATCCTGGGCGGACAGCTGCGCGAGCCGCTCCGAGAGTTGTGTCATGAAATCGACCGCCCGGTACATCTCCTCCACCAGACCGAGCGCCTGCAGCAGCGCGTACTGCGCCTCGATCTCCTGCAAGGCGAAGTCCATGGTGGCGTAACGGCCAAACTCGCGCAGCCGCATCACGGCCTCGGCCGCCGGGCTCACTACATCGAGCGGCGCGCGCCGGCCCAGCTCCGCCAGCAGCCAGTCGCGAAACCAGAGGGGCAAGGCCGTCTCCCCGCTGACCAACGCGCCGACCAGCGGCACCGTGGGCAGACGCAGGGCCGCCATATCCTCGCGCACTCGCCGCAGCAGCAGATCCAGCGCGCCCGAGTTCACGCCCGCGATGTCACGCTTCATGACAGGGTCGCCTGCGGCACAGGTTCACGCTCCAGCTCCTCGACAGGCACCGGCCAGCCCAGCAGGTAGCCCTGGAAAAGATGGCAGCCGTAGGCCCGCAACGTGACCAGCTGCGACTCGGTCTCCACGCCCTCGGCCACTACGTCCAGCCCCAGGTGGGCGGCCAGGGAGAGGATGGTCTTGGCGATGGCCACGTCGTCATCGCTGGTGTCCACGTGGCTGACAAAGGCGCGGTCGATCTTGAGCACGTGGATCGGCAGTTCCTTGAGGTAGGAGAGCGAGGAATAGCCAGTGCCGAAGTCGTCGATGGCAAAACGCACACCGCGGCTGCGCAGCAGCTTCATCTTGTGCACCGTGTCCTGCAGGTTGTCCTGCAGCGAACTCTCGGTGATCTCCAGCTCCAGTTGCCCAGGCAGGATCTTGCAGCGGTCCATGGCGGCGATGACCTGGGGCACGAAGTCAGGCTGACGGAACTGGCGCGCGCTCACGTTGACGGCGATCTGCCAGCCCTTGCGTTGCGGGTCCTCCCGCCAGCTGGCGAGCTGTTCGCAGGCCTGTTCGATCACCCACAGGCCAATCGGCACGATCAGGCCGGTCTTTTCGGCCAGCGGAATGAAATCACCCGGCGACACCATGCCGCGCGCCGGATGGCGCCAGCGCAACAGCGCTTCCACCGCCACCGTCAGGCGCTGGCCGTTCATGATGGGCTGGTAGAAGATCTGGAACTGTCCCTGCGCCAGGGCCACCCTCAGGTCAGCTTCCATGGCCATGCGTTTCTGGAAGGCACTCTGGATGGCTGGGTCGAAGAAGCACAGGGTTGCACGCCCCGCATCCTTGGCCTGGTACAGGGCAATGTCGGCCTGCTTGAGCAGTTCCTCGGCACGCTGGCTGTGGCCCTGGTACATCACCACGCCGATGCTGGGCGTGCTGTTCACCTCGGAACGCGCCAACAGGTAGGGCTCGCTGAGGATACGCAGCATGTCCTCGCCGAGCAGGCCGGCCTGGGTGGTGGCCTCGACCTCGGTGGCCCCCAGGTCGGACAGCAGCACGACAAATTCGTCGCCGCCCAGGCGCGCCACCGTGTCGATCTGGCGCACACCTGCGCGCAGCCGCTGCGCCACCAGTTTCAGCAGCTCATCACCCTGCTCATGGCCCAGTGTGTCGTTGACGTCCTTGAAATGGTCCAGGTCCATGAAAAGCAGCGCACCGAACTGGCCGCTGCGGGCCGAGGCCACCAGGGCCTGCTGCAGGCGGTCCATCAGCAGGCGCCGGTTGGGCAGGCCGGTCAGCGCGTCCTGGTAGGCCATCTGCTCCACCTTCTGCTCCACCCGCTTGCGCTCGGTGATGTCGGCGCGGATGGCCACGTAACGCAGCGGCCGGCCGTCTTCGCCCAGGTAGGGCACGATGGTGGTCTGCACCCAGTAAAGGCTGCCGTCCTTGGCGCGGTTGCAGATATCGCCGACCCAGACCTGGCCACCGGCAATCGTGCGCCAGAGCTCGTGGAAGAAGGAAGCGGGATGGTGCCCGGAGTTGATGAGGCTGTGCGTCTGGCCAACCAGCTCCTCGCGGCTGTACTTGGAAATCTGGCAGAAGCGGTCGTTGGCGCTGGTGATGACACCACGCGCGTCGGTGATGGCCACGATGGCGTGCGCGTCCAGCGCGGTCTTCAGGTCGGCCACTTCATGCAGGGAGTCCATGAGCTGCGTCTGCAGCTGGTGCAGCTCGGTGGTGTCGATGGCCACGGCAATGGCCCCGATGATGTCGCCGTCTGGCCCCTGCTCGGGCGCCATCGAGACCGAGCTGTAGAGCGGTTGGCCACCGTCGGCCCGCATCTGCCCCTCGTAGGATGTCATCTGCCCCGTGATGGCACGGCCCCAGCGGTAGCTCACCTCGGCCCGGCGCTCGGGCGCCACCACCTCTTCGAAGGTCCGGCCCACGACCTGCTCCAGCGGCAAGCCCAGCATGTGCGCCATCTGCCGGTTGACATAACGGTAGCGCCCCTCGCGGTCCAGCCGGGCTACCCCGGCCGGCACCTGCCGCAGCACGGCATCCAGCTCGGCCTGCTTGCTGCGCAGCGCCTGCTCAGAGCGCTGCAGCAGTTCGTAGGGCTCGCGCATGCCCAGCTTGAAGGTGGCCGCATAGATGAGTGCGTAGGAGACCACCTTGAACACATGGCCGAAGATCACCAGGAAATCGCTGGTGTCGACATAGCTGGTGAAGGTCAGCTCGCCCAGGCCCATCACCAGGCAGGCCGCCGCGAAGTAGTAATGACGCGCGCCCCCACCCTCGCGCTGCGCGGACCGCCAGAAATACCAGGCCGCCAGCAGGTTGCCCGCGCACAGCATCCATTCGACATAGGCCTTGAAGGGGGTGACCCCCTGGCCGGCCACGAAGGTCTGCGGGAACCAGTCCAGGCGCCAGGTGCCGATGGCAAACAGCACGGCGACCGTCAGCACACCCGCCAGCTGCCAGTGCCAGCGCCTGCCGGGCAGGCTCACCTGCAGGGCCAGCAGCCAGACCGCCAGCAGCTCGAAGCCCCGGCCCATGAACCAGAAAAAGATGGCCTTGTCCGTGCCGCTGGGGCTACCGAAGGCCGGCATGCCCTCGTAGCTGAGGGCGTGGATGATGTCCACGCCGGCCACCACGGTGAAGGCGTAGATCAGGGTGCTGGCGATGCGCCGGTCTTCCACCGAGAAGGCATGCCAGGCGATCACCACCACCAGCACCGCGACCAGCACGGAGAACAGCTCCAACAGCAGATGGGTGATCACCATGCCCGGGCTGCCGGGCACGAACAGGCTGAAGCTGGGCAAGGCCAGCACGGCCACCAGCGCCAGTACAGCAAGCGCACTGACCCCCAGGGCCAGGCGGCGACTGCTTTGCGTCAAGGGATCAGTACCCATGGCCTTCCTGCTCCCTGCCGCCGCAGGGCGTCAGAAGCTTTCCCAATCGCCGGCATCGCTGCCGGCGGGCTTGGCCACCGGGGTCGACGCGGTGTTGCCCAAGGCCGCACGGGGCGCGGGGCGCGCTGCAGCCGGACGGGCCACCGGTCTGGACGCGGGGGCCTGCACAGCGGCCGCCGCCGGGCGAGCGGCAACGTACTCGCCCCCCTGGCCGAGCTTGAAGACGGCCACGGCCTGCACCAGGTCCTGCGCCTGGCCGCGCAGGCTGCTGGCCGCCGCGGCCATCTCTTCCACCAGGGCGGCGTTCTGCTGCGTGGCCTGGTCCATCTGTGTCACGGCCTCGCCGATCTGCGCCACGCCCTGGCTCTGCTCCGAGCTGGCCGCGCTGATTTCGCCCATGATGTCCGTCACCCGACGGATGCTGGCCACCACCTCACTCATGGTGGCACCGGCCTGGTCGACCAGGGCTGTGCCCTGGCCCACCCGCTCCACGCTGTCGGTGATGAGCGTCTTGATTTCCTTGGCGGCTTCGGCACTGCGGCCCGCCAGGCTGCGCACCTCGCTGGCCACCACGGCGAAACCGCGGCCCTGTTCACCGGCGCGGGCGGCTTCCACCGCGGCGTTCAATGCCAGGATATTGGTCTGGAAGGCGATGCCGTCGATCACACTGATGATGTCGGCGATCTTCTTGCTCGAATCATTGATGCCCTTCATGGTGTCCACCACCAGGGCCACCACTTCGCCGCCCTGCACGGCCACCTTGGACGCACTCTGGGCCAGCTGGTTGGCCTGCTTGGCGTTGTCGGCGTTCTGCTTGACGGTGGACGACAGCTCTTCCATCGAGGCCGCGGTTTCCTCCAGCGCGCTGGCCTGGCTTTCGGTTCGGGCCGACAGGTCCTGGTTGCCCTGGGCAATCTGCGAGCTGGCCGTGGCCACCGATTCGGAACCCTGGCGCACCGTACCCACCACCTTGGCCAGGCCTCCCTGCATCTCGGCCAGGGCATGGAGCAGTTGGCCCGTCTCGTCCTGGCTCTGCGCCCGGATGCTCATGCTCAGGTCACCAGCGGCCACAGCGCGGGCCACCTCCACCGCCTGGTTGATGGGGCGGGTGATGGAGCGCACGATCCAGATGCCGAGCACGATGGCAATGACCAGGGCCACCCCCGTGCTGATCCAGATGGTCATCTGCAGGGAGCTGACTTCACCCACGGCCTCCTTGCTGGCCATGTGTGTGAGCTCTTTCTGGAATTCGACCTGCTCGTTCAGGGCGGCCAGGTAGGCCAGCTGGATGGGACGCAAACCTGTGAGCAGGTAGTCGATCGCCTGCTCCTTCTGACCGGCATCAAACAGGGCAAAGTACTTGTCGATACCTTCACGGAACTTGCCGCCCGTATCGCCGATGCGCGCCATGATCTCGCGCCCCTTGGGCGCCTTGATCATGCCGTCGACCCGGGTGCGTACTTCGGCGCTTTTGCTGCGCGATGTCATGATCGTGTTGCGCTCGGCCTTGATCTGCTCCGGGTTGCTGAACAGCGCCATGTTGCGGATGGAACGCGCCTGGCGGTTCACTTCCAGCCGCAGTTCGTTCACGTCCTCGATGATGGCGATACGGCGCTCGGTGATGTCCCGCATCTTGGCTTCCACCGAGCTCGATTTGGCGATGCTTTGCAGGCCCACCAGCACCATCATGGCGATGAGGATGCCCAGCGTGATGACCAGACGGGTGCCGATCTTGAGGTTGTTCAGATAGTTCATACCGTGTCCTTCTTGTTGTGCAGTCGTCAGGCGGGGGAAGCGGCCAGCAAACCCATCTCGCTGCTGCCCATGAGTTTTTCGATGTCCAGCAGGATCAGCATGCGTTGCATCTCACCCTGCTGCACGGTGGCGATGCCGATCACCTGCGCTGTCGAGACGGCGCCGCTGAATTCGGGTGCGGGCTTGATGTCCTCGCCCTTCAGGGCCACCACGTCGGACACCGCATCCACCACCATGCCGACCACCCGGTCGCCGATGTTGAGCACGATGGTCACGGTCTGGCTGTCGTACACCACCTCGGCCATGCCGAACTTGATGCGCATGTCCAGAATGGGCACGATCACACCGCGCAGATTGAGCACACCCAGCACATAAGGCGGCGCGTTGACCATCCGGGTGGAGGCTTCAAAACCCCGGATCTCCTGCACCTTGAGGATGCCGATGCCGTATTCCTCCGCCCCCAGGCGGAAGCTCAGGTATTCGCCCGGGCCCTGCGCCAAGGCGCTGGCGCCCGCCGAGGTATGTTCTTTGAGGGCAGTGTTCATCGGTGTCCGACCTTTCTTCTGTGCTTGCCCAGGGCTGGCCTGGCTGAAAATTTCACCACGAACCGACTACCCGGCTTCGGCCTGCATCGGCAGGCTCGGGCCGGAACGTGAACCGACCCAAGGCCAGCCCGGCAGCCTCACGGCCGGACCTCGATCGGCGCATGAAAGCTGTAGCCCACGCCGCGCAAGGTGCTCACGGGCAGCTCCAGCCCGCAGGCTTCCTCGACCTTGCGACGCAGGCGACGCATCTGGGTGTCGAGGCGGCGCATGTCGTAATCAAAATAGTCTGCGCCCAGGGTCTGCACGATGGCCTCGCGCGAAACGCTCTCGCCACCCAGGGCCAGGGCCTTGAGCACCAGATAGTCCTGGGCCGAAAGAGTGATGGGCGGCTGGTCCGGCGGCGTGAGCTGGCGCGGCGAGGCCTGCAGCAGCCAGCGCGGCTGCTCCTGCACGTCCAGGCGGCGCGCCAGGGCGGCAATGGTGGCAGCCAGCTCGCCGAGATCGGTCGTCTTGGGGAGGTAATGATCAGCGCCGCCGATCAGGCCGTCCACCTTGTCCTGGCTGCCAGCGCGCGCCGTGAGGATGATGACGCCCAGGCGCAGGCCGTTGCGGCGCATGCGCAGGATCAGGTCGAGGCCGTCACCGTCGGGCAGGCCGCGGTCGATCACGGCCACCTGATGCTGTTGGGGCTTGAAACGCTGCATGAACTCCGCCACCGTGTTCGCCACAGTCACGGCATGCCCATGGCCCTGGAGGAACTCGGTCAGTTCCTCACGCAACACGGGCTCGTCTTCCAGCAGGATCACTTGGGCCATCCTGCCAGTGTAGGAGAGCTCGCCGGGATTTATCTGAGCGAATCTGAGCAGTCGGTCACATCCCCGTCTGTTCCGGCCTTATGCCTGGGGAACCCCATGGTATGTTGCAGCCCATGTGGAAATCCTGCTGCACCGCGCTGGCCGCCTTGCTACTGACCATGACGGCACTGGCCCAGACGCGAGGGCCGCTGATGCTGGACCCGACCCAGGATGACATTGCGCTGGCCGGCCATCTGGAATGGCTGGAGGACGAGAGCGCCAGCATGACGCTGCAGGACGTGCAGGCCTCCCCGGGCTGGGCGGCCCTGCCCGGCATGCCCAATGAGGGCTTCACCCGCTCGGCCACCTGGCTGCGCCTGACCCTGTTCCAGTACCCGGGCTTCGCATCCGACTGGCGCCTGGTCATCGACGACTCACAGGTCGACGAGGCCAGGCTCCATCTGCCACTGGCGCAGGGTGGCTGGCAGGTCCAGCGGGCCGGCCGCCTGGTGGAACAGGCCGATTGGCCCCTGGCAGCGCGTCACCCGGTCTTCCGCCTGCAACTTCAGCCGGGTACCCAGACCGTCTACCTGCGGCTGCAGAGCCAGCACCCCACCTCCCACGCCCTGCACATCTACTCGGCCGACGGTTACCTGAAACAGACGGACAGGGAAGCCCTGGCCTATGGTGTGTTCTTCGGCATTTTCGCGGTGGTCATCGTGCTACAGCTGCTTTTCGTGGCCCTGAGCCGGGATCGCCTGAGCGTCTGGTACCTGGTCTACAGCGTGGTGTTGCTGACCACCGCCCTGCTGCGTTCGGGTTACGTCCAACTGCTGTTGGTCGAGCCTGACAAACTGGTCAACCACAAGTGGCTGGTCGGTTTCACCATCGTGGCGCCGCTGATCATCGTGCGGCTGACGGCCGTCTGGCTGAACCTGAACGAGAAACAGCCCCGCCTCAACTTTATCTACCAAAGCTTCGCCTACCTGATGGGATTGCTCACCCTGGGGATGGCCCTTCTGTACCAGCCGGCGCTGGGCATGCAGATCAACCAGCTGACCACCCTGGCCCTGCTGGCGATCTCCCTGGGCATCGGCATCTGGGCCTGGCGCCAGGGTTGGGCGAATGCGGGCAGTTACCTGCTGGTGTTCGGCGTTCTCGACCTGGGGGTGGCGATCCGCTTCGCGCGCAACCTGGGCGGGCTGCCCGTGAACTTCTACACCGACTACGCCATCTTCATCGGCACCGCACTGCATCTGCTGATGATGAGCCTGTATTTCGTCTACGGCAACCGGCGACTGCAGCACAACCTGAAAGGCGAACAGCGCGCGCGTGAGGAGCAGCGCGACTTCGTGAACCTGGTCTCGCATGAGTTCCGCACACCGCTGGCCATCATCAGCACCTCGATCCAGCAGCTGACGGCCAATCTGGACGCACCCGCCGAAAAATCCCTGACGCGCGCGCAGAATATCCGCAACGCCGTCCAGCGCATGGACCTGCTGCTGGACGACTATCTTTCGCTGGACCGGCTCGACAGCGCACAGCAGGCGCTGCGGCCGCGGATCTGCGTTTTCTACGACGTCATCGAGGACGCCGCCTCCGACTGGCCGCTGGGCCGCGTGCGCATCATCGTGGACCAGTTGCCACCGCGTTTTGTCTGCGACCCCGACCTGATGCGCATCGTGCTGCGCAACCTGCTGGCCAACGCAGTGCGGCATTCCCCCGCCAGCTCGGTCATCGAACTCGACGTCGCCGGCCAGGGCGATGGCAGCCTGCGCATCCGGGTGCAGGACCAGGGCGAGGGCATCCCCGCCGAGGAACTGCCGCACTTGTTCCAGCGTTACTTCCGCGGGCGCGCCAGCCAGGGCCAACCCGGCGCCGGCCTGGGCCTGCATCTGGTGCAGCGCATCGTGCGGCTGCACGGCGGCTCGATCGAGGTGCAGAGCAGCGTAGGCCAGGGCACGACCTTCCGGATCACGCTGCCGCCAGGCCAGTTGCCCAGCCTCTGAACCGCTGGCTGCAGCGGGCATCTGAGGCGCGCTCAGATTTGCTCAGACACACAGGACCTCCTGAAAGCTATTCTGGTGACCAGACAGGCCCCAGATGAGAGCAGCACAAGTTGCCCGGACCGCCTGTGCATAGCTCCAGGGAGCCGTGATCGCCCGCGCAAATACACCGGCATGCTGAACCGCTTCAAGAACCTGCTCACCGGCGCACCGCCCGAGGAGCCCACCCCCACGGCGGCGAACCTGCGCATGAGCCTGGAGGAGCGCAAGGCCTACCGGCGCGAAATGCTCTACCAGTCCGTGCGCGAATCCCTGCTCGGGCTCGAAGCCTTGGCCAGCATGTACAAGTTCAAGGTCATGAGCATGGACGAGCGGCACCACCGCTTCATCGTCATGATCGAGGTGACCCATATGTTCCAGGCACGCCGGGGCGGCCACCCCATCGGCTTCCAGGAGATCGAGGCCATCATCAAACAGCGTACTTTCGAGCGCTGCGGCGTGGTGGTGCAGGGGATGTTCTGGCGGGTGGACGAGCACCAGGCCTCCTACAGCCGTGAGCGGCGCGCGGGGGATGCGCCGGGCACTCCGCTGCGACCGCAAACCCCCATTCAGCGCCAGGTGGCATCGCGCTATGCTCGTAAGCCCTATGAGCCCGTGACCGAACGCGAGCGCGAGCAGTTCGCGCAAGCCATCCGCCAGGGCAAGCCGCCCCCACCCCTGCGTGTGGGCGGGAAAGAGTACGTGTCCGACCTGGCGCCACTGGAGGCCACGGCCGAGCTGGGTGGCACACAATACGGTCAGCTTTGAATGAGCGCGGGCTGTTGGGGCCCTGGAAAGACATGGACAAAAAATACAAGACCCTGAGGCGCTACCGCACGGCATGGTGGGGCTTGATCCTGGGCCTGTTGCTGATCGGCTTTCTGCTGGGCCTGGATCTCTACCACGCCTACCGGGAGACCTTGCGGACCGAGCAATCGCGGCTGCTGCGCAATCTGAACATCGTTGAAATCAATCTCAGCCGGCGCATGCAAAGCACGAGCAGTGCGCTGGATGTGTTGATCGAAGAAATACGGGCCGGGCAAACGACCCCGGCCGCGATGAACCCGCGCCTGTCCGCCATGGTCGCGGCGCAATATGGCGTGCGCACCATGGTCTGGGTCGATGGCAAGGGCACGGTGGTGGCCAGCAACCGCAAGGAAATCATCGGACAGAATTTCCAGGATTCGGAGCGCTACACCACCATCCGCCAGGCGGCCGACCCCGGTTTACTGCACCTGTCGGCGCCCTATGTCACCTCACTGGGCAACTACTCGATGAGCATCGGCAAGATGGTGCCGGGGCCGCAGGGCCGCTTCGATGGTTATGTGCTGGCCATCCTCGATACCGAGTACTTCAGCGTCCTGCTGGAATCCATCCTCTATGCACCCGATGTACATGTGGGCCTGATCCACAGCGACGGCAAGCTGCTCTTCCGGGCGCCGGACCGGGAAAAGGTCGTGGGTGCCAATCTGGCAGCCCGGCCGGATTCTCTGTTCAACCGTTTTGTCAGAGGCGGTAAGGAAAAAGACGTCATCTCGGGCCTGGCTGCCGCCACCCAGGTGGAGCGCATGGTGGCCTTCAGCTTCATCCGGCCGCTGAACGTCAAGTCCGACAAGGCGCTGGTCGCGTCCATCGACCGCAATCTTTCGGCGGTGCTGGCCCCCTGGATACGGGACCTGGAGCTCAGGGCCGGCCTGTTTGCAGTCATCGCGGGGGTGACGCTGTTGGGCCTGTACCTGTACCAGCGCCGCCATCTGGCCTTCGAGCGGCTGGAAGATCAGCAGGAAGATGCACGCCTGGCCATGGAAAAACGCATCCTGCAGATCAACGCCGATCTGGAACACATGGTGCAGCAACGCACCGCCGAGCTGGAGAAGGCCAATGCGAGCTTGCGCCATCTGTCGCGACATGATGTGCTGACCGGACTGCACAACCGCATGGCCGCGAATGAGAGGATCCACAGCGAGTTCATGCGCATGAAACGCATGGGGTCCTGTTATGCCGTGCTGATGCTGGACGTGGATTTCTTCAAGCGCATCAATGACACCTACGGCCATGAAGCGGGCGACCATGTCCTCAAGCGGCTGTCGGACGTACTGAAAGGCTGCCTGAGGGAAACCGACTTTGTCGCGCGCTACGGCGGTGAAGAGTTCCTCGTGCTGCTGCCCGACACGGCACTGGAAGCGGCGGCACGGGTCGCCGAGAAGATCCGCCAGGCCCTGGCCACGTCGACCGACCCCATCGCCGGCGTCACCACCGTGAGCATCGGCCTGGTGGTTGCCAGCCCGGAAAACCACGACGAGAACGTCGCCGTCAACCAGGCCGATGCCCGGCTCTTCCAGGCCAAAAAAGCCGGGCGCAACTGCGTGGTCGCAGCCTGAGAGCCCACGGCCCGCCCCGCTGCGGGCGGTGATAAGCTGGCCGGGTCTGTTCGCTATGGAGCTCCCCATGTCCAGTCCTGTCCTGGTCGCCGGTGTCGGCATGATCGCTTTTGCCAAACCGGGTGCCAACCGCCCCTACCCCGAGATGGCCGCCGAGGCTGTGCGCGCTGCACTGGCCGATGCCGGCCTGGACTACGCGCAATTGCAGCAGGCCTATGTGGGCTACGTCTACGGCGACTCCACCGCCGGCCAGCGCGCCCTCTACGAGGTGGGCATGAGCGGCATCCCCATCGTCAATGTCAACAACAACTGCTCCACCGGCTCTACCGCCCTCTACCTGGCACGCCAGGCCGTGGCCAGCGGCGCGGCCGACTGCGTGCTGGCCCTGGGCTTCGAGCACATGAGCCCGGGTGCCCTGGGTGCCGTGTTCCAGGACCGCCCTACCCCCTTCGACCGTTTCGACGAAGCGACCCAGGAACTGGTGGGGCATGCCGAGATCCCGCTGGCCCTGCGTTATTTCGGTGGCGCCGGCCTGGCGCACATGCAGCAGTACGGCACGAAGCTCGAGACCTTTGCCGCCATCCGCGCCAAGGCCAGCCGCCACGCCGCCCGCAACCCGCTGGCCCTGTTCCGTAAGGAAGTGAGCACCGAGGACGTGATGGCCGCGCCCATGCTGTGGGACGGTGTGATGACCCGCCTGATGGCCTGCCCGCCCACCTGCGGTGCGGCGGCCGCCGTGATCTGCTCCGAGGCCTTCGCGCAAAAGCACGGCCTGGACCGCTCGGTGCGCATCCGCGCCCAGGCCATGACGACCGACACCAACAAAACGTTCGAGGCGCGCGACATGCGCGAGGTCGTGGGGTTTTCCATGGCGAAAGAGGCCGCGCGCCAGGTCTACGAGCAGGCAGGCGTCGGCCCGCAGGACGTGGACGTGGTCGAGCTGCACGACTGCTTCGCACAGAACGAACTCATCAGCTACGAGGCCCTGGGCCTGTGCCCCGAAGGCGGCGCGGAGAAATTCGTGATGGACGGCGACAACAGCTACGGCGGGAAATTCGTCACCAACCCTTCGGGTGGCCTGCTCAGCAAGGGCCACCCGCTGGGCGCCACGGGCCTGGCGCAATGCACGGAACTCGTGCAGCAGCTGCGTGGCCAGGCCGGTGCGCGTCAGGTACCCGATGCACGCCTGGCCCTGCAGCACAACCTGGGCCTGGGCGGCGCCTGTGTGGTGACGCTGTACGAGCGGGCCTGAGCGCACGCCCGTGCGCCCCATCGCAGACCGATTGCGTTCATTCAACAAGAACCGTTCGGGCTGAGCCCGTTGAAGGGCTGCAAGGGCTTCGACAAGCTCAGCCCGAACGGGACGGTCTTTGAACGCGTGGTCGTATCAGTGTTTGGGCTCACCCACGGCCTTGGCCGCCGCATCAAAACCGCCCTTGGCCTTCCACTCGCTCATGCCGCCCTGCAGGATGCGCACGTTCTCGTAACCGGCCAGGCGCAGCGCCAGGCCGGCCTGGGCCGACAGCGTGCCCTGGTTGCAGTAGATCAGCACCGGCTTGTCCTTGGGGATCTCGTTGCGCTTGGCCAGCACCTGGCGCCATTCGATGTGGACCGCACCGGGGATGTGGCCCTTGTCGAACTGGCCTTTGTCGCGCGCGTCGATGACAAAGAATTTCTTCCAGTCGTCCTTCGGGATCTGCTCGGGGAAGATGGTGGCGCCGCCGTAGTCGACGAATTCGAAGTAGCCTTCCATTGCATCGATGGTGGCCTTGTCGTTGGCATGGGCCGGCAAGCTGGCCAAACCGGCAGACAGCGCGAGCAGGGAAAGCGTCAGCAGTTTTTTCATGGTTTTCCTTGGAATAAAGAGCTTTGGGATTCAGGCCGGGTTCAGACGCGGATGGGTTTCTTCACCCCACCAGGCCAGAAGCCCGCCAGAGAGGCCCATGGACAGCGCGACGAACCAGAAGGCGCCCTCCATGTGGCCCGTGAAATGGGCGACTGCGCCCAGCCCGAGCGCGCCGATGCCGTAGCCCAGGTCGCGCCAGAAGCGGTAGATGCCGATGGCCGAGCCGCGCCAGTGGGGATGCGAGATGTCGGCCACGGCCGCGGAGAGGTTGGGGTACAGCAGGGCCATGCCCAAACCCGACACCGCGGCCGACAGCGACCACCAGGCCACGCCCGAGCCCAGCAGCATCATGGCCACACCGGCGCCGCAGATCCACATGCCGGCCACGTTGGGCAGGTGACGGCCGATACGGTCCGACAGCTTGCCGGTGAAGAGCTGCGAGCCGCCCCAGACAAAACCGTAAACGCCGATGACCCAGCCCACCTGCGGCAGGTTCAGGCCCTGCTGGTAGAGGAAGACCGGGTAGAAGACCCAGATCAGCGCATCGACGAACTTCTCCACCAGGCCGGCCTGGCACAGCGCGGCCAGGCGGCGGTCGCGCCAGCTCATCAGCGCAAAGATCTGCCAGGTGCCGGGCCGCGCCGGCACGTTGGCGGGATACCGCGGCACCGGCCCCGTGGCCTTGCCGGCCGCATGGCGTGCGCCCTCGGCCTGGGCCCAGGGCAGTGTCTCTTTCACGAAGAACAGCGTGAGCAGCAGCGCCGAGACGATCACCACCAGGCCGAAGATCAGCAGGCCCAGCCGCGGGCTGAAGGCCGTGGCCATGTAGCCGGTGACGATGCCGGCCATCGCCACGCCCACATAACCGGCGAACTCGTTGAGGCCGATGGTCAGGCCGCGCTGGTCGGCTCGTGTGATGTCGAGCTTGGAAGTCTGCGTCATGGACCAGGCGAAGCCCTGGTTCATGCCCAGCAGCACGGTGGCCGCCACGATCCAGCCCCAGCTCGGCGCCCACAGGATCATCAAGGGAATGGGCAGCGCGCTGAGCCAGCCGATCAGCAGCACACGCTTGCGCCCGATGTTTTCCGACAGGCGGCCGGCCACGAAGTTGAGCGTGCCCTTGACGAAGCCGAAGGCCACGACAAAAGAGATCAGCAGCATGAAGGAGCCCTTGGGCACGCCGAACTCCTCACCCGCCAGCGCCGGCACCACGGTGCGCATCATGCCGATGGTCAGGCCCACCAGCAGCACCTGCAGCAGCTGGTGCAGGAACTGCGGCAGGTTGTGGCGGATGCCGTGCAGGACGTCCTGCACCTCGTGGCGCGCCACGCTGAGTTCGCTCATGTTGGCAAGCCGCTCAAGCTGCGATGTTGGCCGCGACCATGCGGTCCATGTCGGCCGGGCGCGTCGGGATCTCGCGTGTGAGCTCGGCGATGAAGTCCGCGCGGCTCATGGAGAGCGCCGGGTTCCAGCGCTTCTCGAAACCGATGGTGGACGAAGGCTTGCCCGACAGGCCGACCCCGCAGGCGCTGCCCGCCTGGTGGCCGGGGTAGATCTCAAGATCGGCGGGCAGGCCCAGCAGCTTGGTCTGCAGCGAGTCGTGGAGCTGCCCTGCCATCTCGCGCTCCTGGCCCGCCAGGTCGGGACGGCCGACAGCGCCCACAAACAGCGTGTCGCCCGTCAGCACGAACCAGGGTGCGCCGCCGCGGCGCAGATCGGTCACCAGCAGGCAGATGCTGTCGGGCGTGTGGCCCGGCGTGTGCAGCACCTCCACCTGCACATTGCCAAGGTCCAGCTTCTGGCCGTCGCGCAGCGGCTCGAAATCGAATTTGACGAAACCCTGGTCGGCCTCGTGCAGGCAGTAAGGCGCACCCAGCATGGCAGCGAGCTTGCGCCCGCCCGAGTAGTGGTCGGCGTGGACGTGGGTGTCGATCACGTGCGTGA
>CALRZY010000010.1:0-94782 GCA_943372765.1 Curvibacter sp. AEP1-3 | reverse complement strand
ACCGGTGCCATCGAGCTGCCCGAGGGCAAGGAAATGGTGATGCCGGGTGACAACGTGTCGATCACCGTCAAGCTGATCGCCCCCATCGCCATGGAAGAAGGCCTGCGCTTCGCCATCCGCGAAGGCGGCAAGACCGTGGGCGCCGGTGTCGTGGCCAAGATCCTGGCGTAATTCGCTAGCAACAAGGAATTACCATGGCTACCAAACAGAAAATCCGCATCCGTCTGAAGGCGTTTGATTACAAGCTGATCGACCAGTCGGCTGCCGAGATCGTGGACACTGCCAAGCGCACCGGCGCCATCGTCAAGGGCCCCGTGCCCCTGCCGACGCGGATGAAGCGTTTCGACATCCTGCGCTCGCCGCACGTCAACAAGACTAGCCGTGACCAGTTCGAAATCCGTACGCACCAGCGTCTGATGGACATCGTGGACCCGACCGACAAGACGGTCGACGCCCTGATGAAGCTCGACCTGCCGGCTGGCGTGGACGTCGAAATCAAGCTGCAGTAAGAAGCAACGGTGGGGGAGCCGGGTCAGACGGCCCCCGCCAACAACGACAAGAAGGCCTGATTTGCCTGAGAAGGCAAATCAGGCTATACTGTCAGGCTCTGTCGGAATTGGCGTGGTTTTCTGTGCCGGCCGCCAGAGTTTTATTAACCCTCTTTCACATTCCAACGTCCACGACCAATTGAAGTCGTGGCGGTGAAAGCAAAGGAGAAAAAATGAGTCTGAGCAATCAATTGGGATTGCTGGGGCGCAAGGTGGGCATGATGCGTCTGTTCACTGATGACGGCGATGCAGTGCCCGTCACGGTGGTGGATGTGTCCAACAACCGAGTGACCCAGATCAAAACCCAGGAAAATGACGGCTATGTCGCCCTTCAGGTGACCTTTGGCTCGCGCAAAGCTTCGCGCGTGACCAAGCCGGAAGCTGGCCACCTTGCCAAGGCAGGGGTTGAGGCCGGTGAAATCATCCAGGAATTCCGTGTCGCTGCCGACGCCGCCGCCAAGTACCAGGCTGGCGCCGCTGTGCCCGTGACCGACGTGTTCGCCGTGGGCCAGAAGGTCGACGTGCAGGGCACCTCGATCGGCAAGGGCTTTGCCGGCACGATCAAGCGTCACAACTTCAAGTCGCAGCGCGCATCGCACGGCAACAGCCGTTCGCACAACGTGCCGGGCTCCATCTCCATGGCGCAGGATCCGGGCCGCGTGTTCCCGGGCAAGCGCATGACGGGCCACATGGGTGACCAGACCAAGACGATCCAGAATCTGGACGTCTTCCGTATCGATGAAGCGCGTCAGCTGCTGCTGATCAAGGGCGCGATCCCCGGTTCCGCCGGCGGTTTCGTGACGGTTCGTCACGCCGTCAAGGCCAAGGCCAAGAGCGCGAAAGGGGCGAACTGATGCAGATCGAACTCCTCAACGACCAGGGCCAGGCCGCTTCCAAGATGGAAGCCCCGGACACCGTGTTCGGTCGTGAATACAACGAAGCGCTGGTGCACCAGATCGTGGTGGCCTTCCAGGCCAATGCCCGCCAGGGCACCCGTGCCCAGAAGGACCGCGAACAGGTCAAGCACTCGACCAAGAAGCCGTTCAAGCAGAAGGGCACCGGCCGCGCTCGCGCCGGTATGACTTCCTCCCCGCTGTGGCGTGGCGGTGGTCGCATCTTCCCGAACATGCCTGACGAGAACTTCACCCAGAAGATCAACAAGAAGATGTACCGCGCCGGTATGGCTTCGATCTTCTCGCAGTTGGCCCGCGAAGGCCGCCTGGCCGTGGTTGAGTCCCTCAAGGTGGATTCGCCCAAGACCAAGCAGCTGGCCGACAAGTTCAAGGCCATGAAGCTGGACTCCGTGCTGGTGATCGCCGACCAGGTCGACGAGAACCTGTACCTGGCCTCGCGCAACCTGACCAACGTGCTGGTGGTTGAGCCGCGCTACGCCGATCCGCTGTCGCTGGTGCACTACCGCAAGGTGCTGGTCACCAAGGCTGCCATGGACCAACTCAAGGAGATGTTCGCATGAGCACCGCCAAGTTTGAAGAAGGTCGTCTGATGCAGGTGCTCGTGGCCCCCATCGTGTCCGAGAAGGCCACCATGGTTGCCGAGAAGAGCAATGCAGTGACGTTCAAGGTGCTGCAGGACGCGACCAAGCCTGAAATCAAGGCCGCCGTTGAACTGATGTTCAAGGTCGAGGTCAAGGGCGTGTCTGTGGTCAATACCAAGGGCAAGACCAAGCGCTATGGCAAGTCCGTCGGTCGTCGCGACAATGTTCGCAAGGCCTATGTGACGCTCAAGCCGGGTCAAGAGCTGAACCTCTCTGGGGAGGCTGCGTAATCATGGCTGTCATCAAAATGAAACCGACTTCGCCGGGCCGTCGTGGCGTGGTGAAGATCTCGCGTGACCACCTGTACAAGGGTGAGGCCTACGCGCCCCTGCTCGAGCCCCAGTTCCAGCAGGCCGGCCGCAACAACAACGGCCACATCACCACCCGTCACAAGGGCGGTGGTCATAAGCACCACTACCGTGTGGTCGACTTCAAGCGCAACAAGGACGGTATCCCCGCCAAGGTTGAGCGCATTGAATACGACCCGAACCGTTCGGCCCACATCGCTCTGGTGTGCTATGCCGACGGCGAGCGTCGCTACATCATTGCGCCGCGTGGTCTGGAAGTGGGCGCGACCATCGTGAACGGTGCTGAAGCGCCGATCCGTGTGGGTAACACCCTGCCGATCCGCAACATCCCGGTGGGTTCCATCATCCACTGCATCGAGCTGCAAGCCGGCAAGGGTGCCCAGGTGGTTCGTTCCGCCGGTGCTTCCGCCACGCTGCTGGCCCGTGAAGGCACGTACGCCCAGGTGCGTATGCGCTCGGGTGAGGTGCGCAAGATCCATATCGAGTGCCGTGCCACCATCGGTCAGGTCGCCAACGAAGAACACAGCCTGCGCCAGCTCGGCAAGGCCGGTGTGAAGCGCTGGATGGGCATTCGCCCGACCGTCCGTGGTGTGGTCATGAACCCGGTCGACCACCCGCACGGTGGCGGCGAGGGCAAGACCGGCGAAGGCCGTCATCCGGTCGATCCGTGGGGCAATCTGACCAAGGGTTACCGTACCCGCAACAACAAGCGCACGCAGGTCATGATCGTGTCGCGTCGCAAGAAGTAAGGGGAACGCACAATGACACGCTCTCTGAAAAAAGGTCCCTTTGTGGACCATCACCTGGTGGCCAAGGTTGACAAGGCCGTTGCCACCAAGGACAAGAAGCCGATCAAGACCTGGTCGCGTCGCTCCATGATCCTGCCCGAGTTCATCGGTCTGACGATCGCCGTGCACAACGGCAAGCAACACGTGCCGGTCTATATCACCGACCAAATGGTGGGCCACAAGCTGGGTGAGTTCGCACTGACGCGCACCTTCAAGGGCCACCCTGCGGACAAAAAAGTCCAGAAGAAATAAGGGAATTGAACATGGAAACACGTGCAACCCTTCGTGGCGTCCGCCTCTCGGTGGACAAGGGCCGTCTGGTCGCGGATCTGATCCGTGGCAAGAAGGTCGATCAGGCCCTGAACATCCTGCAATTCACGCAGAAAAAAGCTGCTGTGATCATCAAGAAGGTTCTGGAGTCCGCCATTGCCAACGCCGAGCACAACGACGGCGCCGATATCGACGAACTGAAGGTCAAGACCATCTACGTCGAGCAAGGCACCACGCTCAAGCGTTTCACCGCCCGCGCCAAGGGCCGTGGCAACCGTATCAGCAAGCCCACGTGCCATGTGTACGTGACGGTCGGCAACTAAAGAGGTCAGAAGGATATGGGACAAAAAATCAATCCGACCGGCTTTCGCCTCGCCGTCAGCCGCAACTGGGCGTCGCGTTGGTACGCCAGCAACCGTGATTTCGCTGGCATGCTGGCCGAAGACATCAAGGTGCGCGAGTACCTGAAGGTCAAGCTGAAGAACGCTTCGGTTTCGCGCGTTCTGATCGAGCGCCCCGCCAAGAACGCCCGCATCACGATCTTCTCGGCTCGTCCGGGTGTCGTGATCGGCAAGAAGGGCGAGGACATCGAGAACCTCAAGCGCGACCTGGGCAAGCAGCTGGGCGTGCCGGTGGCTGTGAACATCGAGGAAGTGCGCAAGCCCGAAATCGATGCCAAGCTGATCGCCGACAGCATCACGCAGCAGCTCGAAAAGCGGATCATGTTCCGCCGCGCCATGAAGCGCGCCATGCAGAACGCCATGCGTCTGGGTGCCCTGGGCATCAAGATCATGTCGGCTGGCCGCCTGAACGGTATCGAGATCGCCCGTACCGAGTGGTACCGCGAAGGCCGTGTGCCGCTGCACACCCTGCGCGCCGACATCGACTACGGCACCTCGGAAGCCAAGACCACCTACGGTGTCATTGGCGTCAAGGTCTGGGTCTACAAGGGTGACACGCTGGGCCGCAACGATCTGCCCGCTGCGACCGAGCCGCGTGCCGAAGAAGAGCGTCGTCCGCGTGGTCCGCGTCGCGACAGCCGTCCTGCCGGTGACCGCCCTGCGGCTCCCCGCGGTGCGCGCCGTCCGGCTGGCAGCGCCGCCGCGCCTGCCGACGGTAGCGACAAACCCGCAGAGGCTACCCCTGGTGCCGATGCCCCGAAAACCGCCGTTAAGCGCGTCCGCAAAGTCGCCGCGCCAGCTGCAGCAGCTGACGGTGCCAAAGGAGAATAAACATGCTGCAACCTGCACGTAGAAAATACCGCAAGGAGCAAAAAGGCCGCAACACCGGTATTGCCACCCGTGGCAGTTCGGTGGCCTTTGGCGACTTCGGTCTCAAATGTACCGACCGCGGCCGCCTGACGGCGCGCCAGATCGAGGCGGCACGTCGTGCCATCTCCCGTCACGTCAAGCGTGGCGGCCGCATCTGGATCCGCGTGTTCCCCGACAAGCCGATCTCCCAGAAGCCTGCTGAAGTGCGTATGGGTAACGGCAAGGGCAACCCCGAGTATTACGTGGCTGAAATCCAGCCCGGCAAGATCGTGTTCGAGATCGTCGGCGTGCCCGAAGAGCTGGCCCGTGAAGCGTTCAAGCTGGCGGCTGCCAAGCTGCCGCTGCGCACCACCTTCGTCAGCCGCATGATCGGCCAGTAATCAGGAGAATGAAGAAATGAAAGCTGCTGAACTGCGCCAGAAAGACGTTGCCGGCCTGCAAGCCGAAGTCAAAGAGCTGCAAAAAGCCCACTTTGGCCTGCGCATGCAAAAAGCCACGCAACAATTGAACAACACGGCCACGCTGGGCAACACCCGCCGTGACATCGCCCGTGCCAAAACCATCCTTGCTGAAAAGCAAGCCGCCAAATAAGGAGCACTGAATGACGGAAGCTAAAAAATCCCTCAAGCGCACCTTGGTTGGCAAGGTGGTCAGCGACAAGCGTTCCAAGACCGTGACCGTGCTGGTCGAGCGTCGTGTGATGCACGAGCTCTACGGCAAGATCGTGGCCAAGTCGAGCAAGTACCACGCCCACGATGAAAAGGGCGAGTACAAGCTGGGCGACGTGATTGAAATCACCGAGAGCAAGCCGATTTCCAAGACCAAGAACTGGGTTGCGACCCGCCTGGTCGAAAAGGCTGCTGCGGTTTAAGTTCATTGCGGCCCACGCTGCAGTACATATAAAAACGGCTCACAATGCGTGAGCCGTTTTTTTTGGCCCATCCCAACTGCTAATTCGAGGAGCACAACATGATCAAAGTCGGTGACACCCTGCCTGGCGCCACGCTGATGGAATATTCCGAAGTGGAAGGCAATGGCTGCAGCATCGGCCCCAACCCGGTGGACGTGAGCAAGGCTGTGGCGGGCAAGACGATCGCCGTCTTCGGTCTGCCTGGCGCCTACACCCCGACCTGCTCGGCCAAGCATGTGCCCGGATATGTCGAGAAGTTCAACGAACTCAAGGCCGCTGGCGTCGACGAGATCTGGTGCGTGAGCGTGAACGACGCCTTTGTCATGGGGGCCTGGGCCCGTGACCAGAAGACGAATGGCAAGGTGCGCATGCTGGGTGACGGCAGCGCCGACTTTGCCAAGGCTACCGGGCTGACGCTGGACCTGACGGCACGCGGCATGGGTCTGCGCAGCAACCGCTACTCCATGCTGGTCAAGGATGGCAAGGTCGCCAGCCTGAACATCGAGGCTCCGGGCAAGTTCGAGGTCAGCGACGCGGGCACCCTGCTGTCCCAACTCAAGGGCTGATCCGCACCCAACATCGGGTAGGCCCGTACGGCCCGCCGACCAGGCCACTGCCATCTTGCAGTGGCCTTTTTGCTGGGGGCCTCAGCGAGTTCCTCCATTCAGTGTTGCCTTCAGGTAGTGGGCGCCAGCTATCGGGTTGTGATAGTAGGGTGGTGCTTCGATAAAACCCAGGTCCTCGTACAGGGTCCGGGCGGCTTCCATGTCGTCCAGCGTATCGAGGAGGACGTGATCGTAGCCATACAGACGGGCCGCATCCAGGACGGCCTCGGCCAATCGCCGGCCCAGACCGAGGCCACGGAAGGGCTTGCGCACAAACAGGCGTTTCATCTCGCAGGCCTTGGGATAATCGATGGCGTCGAGCGGGCGCAAGGCACAGCAACCCGCCACCTGGCTGTCCACGCAGGCCAGCAGGAGGGCGCCGCGCGGCATGTCATAGTCGCCGGGCAAGCCCGCGAGTTCCTGCTCAAAGCCCTGGAAGCACAGATCGATGTTGAGGCTGGCGGCGTACTCGCGGAAAATCTCGCGCACAGCCTCGAATTCGGCGGGCTGCTGTGGCGTCAGGATCTCGACGATGGGTGAGGTCACGGCAAGGAGGGTCGACAAATGAGCAGCAAGTTTAGCGTGGGGCAGCAGCCGGTGCGGGCGGCCGGTGTGAGGCCGATCTGGCAGTTGATGGCGCTGGTGCTGGCGGCGGCGTTGCTGTCTGCGTGCCAGACGGTGCAGACCACCTCGGCGGGCCAGGTCGGCGTCACGCGTAACCAGTACATGGGGGTGAGCGCCGCGCAAGTGGACGCTGCATCCGCGCAAGCCTACAGCAAGATGCTGGAGGAGGCGAGGCGCAAGAATCAGCTCAACGTGGACGCCGCCATGCTGGCGCGGGTGCAGGGCATCGCCAGGCGCCTGATCGCGCAGACGACGCACTTCCGCCCCGACGCCCCGGCCTGGCGCTGGGAGACCAATGTTTTTCACAGTGACCAGGTCAACGCCTTTTGCATGGCAGGCGGCAAGATTGGCATCTACAGCGGTCTGATCGAGCAACTGAAGATTACCGACGACGAACTCGCCGCGGTGATGGGGCACGAAATTGCACATGCCTTGCGCGAGCATGTGCGCGAACAGGTATCGCTGCAGCAGGCGGCGCGGCTGCCGGGCGTGGTGCTGGCCGTCGTGACCGGCAACCAGGCCCTGGCCGATCTGGGGGACATCATCACGGACGTCAGCCTGACCCTGCCACGCAGCCGCGGGGCGGAAAAAGAGGCCGACGTGATCGGGGTTGAACTGGCGGCGCGGGCGGGTTATGACCCGCGTGCCGCCATCAGCCTGTGGCAGAAGATGAACCAGCTGGGCGGGGGGCGGCCGCCGGAATTCCTCAGCACCCACCCCGCACCGGAATCACGACAGCAGGACCTGGCGCGCATCAGCGAAGTCGTGATGCCCTTGTACGAGCAGAGCCGCAGGCGCTGAGGCGAACTCAGGCGCCAGCCAGCCAGAGCAGCAGCGCAACGGCGCCCGCGCTCAGCAGCAGCAAGGCGAGGGCCAGCCAGCGGCTGCGTGCATCGTCACGCGATGAAATAGCAGGCTGGGGCACTTCCTTGTCGCCCCATATCATCGGCCACACCAGGTTTTGCCGTTTGCGCCAGAGGTAATAAAGGATGGCCAGGATGTGCAGGGCCACCAGCGCGATCAGCACCAGCTTGCCGACCTCGCGGTGGTACCAGGTGGCCTGGCTCACGAAGTCGCTGGAGGCCAGGCGCGTTAGTGGCCCGCTGGAAGCGATCTCATCGTCGCTGAACAGCCCCGTACCCACCTGGGCCAGCAGGAAGAACAGCAGCGCGAAGACGGACAGGGAGCCCGTCGGGCTGTGGCCCAGTGAGTGGCTGGGCTCATCGTGGCCACGCAGGTAGCGCCACAGGCTGGCGGGCGAATAGAGGAAGGCGGAGAAGCGCGACCAGTGTCCGCCGACCAGGCCCCAGAGCAGACGGAAGATCAGCAGCGTCAGCACACCGTAGCCGAAACGGAAGTGCCAATCCATGTAACCGAGCTGGGCCGTAGTGACCAGGCCGATGACACACAGTGCCAGCAACCAGTGGAAGAGGCGGGTCGGGAGGTCCCAGATTCTGACAAGATGTGGCATGAGGAGTCCTGGTCAGGAAAAATGATCAGCAGGGTGTGCTGCTTGGTATTTTCCCTGAGATGAGCCAGATCGTGCGAACTTTGCTGTTGATCATGGCTCACAGGAGCGGGGAAACCTCCCTTCAACCAACAAAGGAAGACCATGAAAAAAGCCAGCCTCCTGATCGCCGCAGCGGCGCTCATCGGTTTCAGTGGCGCGGCCTCGGCCCAGTTTGCCAAGCCCGAAGACGCCATCAAATACCGCAAGAATGCCTTGTTCGTGATGCAGCAGCACTATGCGCGCGTGGGTGCCATGGCCGCAGGCCGAGTGCCCTTTGACGCCAAGGTGGCTGCAGAGAATGCAGCCATTGCCGAGACCATGTCGCGTCTGCCCTGGGCGGCCTTTGGCGACGGAAGCGACAAGGGGGACACCAAGGCCCTGCCGGAAATCTGGACCGAGAAGGCCAAGTTCAACGCTGCAGCCGACAAGATGCAAAGCGAGATGGGCAAGTTGGCCGCCGCTGCCAAGACGGGCAATCTGGACAGCATCAAGACGGCCTTCCAGGCGACATCCGGCACCTGCAAGGCCTGCCACGACGATTTCCGCGGCAAGTAACAGTCCGGTGTGGCGGATACACCGCCAACAAAAAAGGGCAGCGCGAGCTGCCCTTTTTTGTGGCCGCAAGGCCTTCCGGTCTAAGCGGCCAGCAACTCTTCGATCAGGCGATGCAGCTCGGCGAAGTCGGGTTCGCCCACATAACGCTTGACGATCTGACCGCGTTTGTCTACCAGGTAGGTGGTGGGTGTCAGACGCACATCGCCCCAGGCCGTGGCCACCGCACCGGTGTTGTCGATGGCCACCTTGAAGGGCAGCTTGCGGGTCTGGCTGAAGTTCACGACATAACTCGGCGGATCGTAGCTCATGGCCACGGCCACGGTGTCGTAGCCCCGTTCGCGGTACTTGTCGTAGGTGGCCATGAGCTTGGGCATCTCGGCCACGCAGCTGGTGCAGCTGGTCGCCCAGAAATTCACCAGCACCACCTTGCCGCGAAAATCAGCGGTCTTCTGCTGGGAGCCATCCAGCAGCACAAAGGCAGAGTCCGGGGCCGGACCGAAGCCGGGGGTGCGCAAGAGCAGCCAGCCGGCAACGGCGACGGCCACAACTGCGGCAAGATAGAGGGAACGTTTCATCGGGATGGAAATAGACATGGATCGACGTAAGTTTAGTCAACTTGGAGCGCTGTTGCTGGCCGGAGTTCCCGGCCTGCTGGCGCTTCGGGCCCAGGCGCTCACGCTGGCCGAACTCACCCAGGGGGAGACCGTGCAGGCGCTGAAGACGGCGCTGGAGCGGGGCTCCAGGCTGGCGATCAGCCAGTTGAGCCAGCCCAACGGCTTCCTGGGCAATGACAAGGTCAGGATTCCCCTGCCGAAGCAGTTGCAGGACAACGAGAAGATGCTGCGCAAGCTGGGCCAGGGCCGGCGGCTCGACGAATTGGTGAGCACCATGAACCGGGCTGCAGAAGCAGCAGTTCCCCAGGCGCAGGAGCTCATGCTGGCGGCGGTGCGCGGCATGACCGTCGAAGATGGCAAGAAGATCCTGCGGGGCGGCGAGACCTCGGTCACGACCTTCTTTGCCGAGAAGACGCGGCTACCGCTGAGCGCGAAGTTCCTGCCCGTGGTGACGCAAAGCACCGAGCGCGTCGGGCTGGCGGGCCAGTACAACCGCGTCGCGGGCAAGGCTGCCGACTTCGGCCTGCTGCGCCGCGAGGACGCAAATATTGAACAGTACGTCACGGGCAAGGCTCTCGACGGCCTCTATTTCATGATCGGAGAGGAAGAGCGCAAGATCCGGCGCGATCCGGTCGGAACAGGCAGTGCGATCCTGGGCAAGGTGTTTGGCGCACTCAAGTAGTGCGCTCTGGGTGAGCAACACGCAGTGGCGGGGATAATCCCCGCATGCTGCGTCGTTTAATGCTGATTTGCCTTGTGCTCCTGCTGCCCGCCTGCAGCCCCACCCTCAACTGGCGCGAAGTCCGCCTGCCCGGAGGCGAACTGAAGGCCTTGCTGCCGTGCAAGCCGGACCAGGCCGATCGGCGCCAGAACATTGCCGGGCGGGAATTCGAGCTGCGCATGCTGGGCTGCGAAGCCGGTGGTGCCCTGTACGCCCTGTCGGTGGTCGAACTCGGCGACGCAGCCCATGCATCGGCCGTCCAGGTGCAATGGCAGGCCAGCCTGCTGGGCACCCTGCAGGCCAGCACTTCGGCCAGCAGCCCCTGGGCGCTCAAGGGTGCCGGCTTGTATCTGGCGCCTGTGCAGTTGAGTGCCCAGGGGCTACGGCCTGATGGCCGGCCGCTGGCGGCCCGGGCGGTGTGGTTCGCGCGGGGCACGCGCCTGTACCACGCCGTGGTCTATGCCGATCGCATCAGCACCGAGATGAGCGAACCCTTCTTCAGCGGCCTGGAGTTGCCATGAGCACCCTGAGCCGGCGCGGGGCCATGCTGGTGTTTCTGGCCTTTGCCCTTGCCTATTTCTTCTCGGCCCTGATCCGCGCCATCACCGCCACGCTCTCGCCGCAACTGACCCAGGAGTTTTCGCTGCATGCGCGCGATCTGGGACTGCTGGCCGGGGGCTACTTCCTGGGCTTTGCCGCCATGCAGCTGCCCCTGGGGCGCTGGCTGGACCGCCAGGGTCCCAAGACGGTGATTCTCGGTTTCCTCGCGGTTGCCGTCGTCGGCTGCGTCGCGTTTTCACTGGCCAGCAGCTTCGCCGGCCTGCTGCTGGCGCGGGTGCTCTGCGGTGTGGGGCTGGCGGCCTGCCTGATGGCACCGCTCACCGGTTTCCGGCGCTGGCTGGATCCCGCCAGCCAGCTGCGCGCCAATTCCTGGATGCTGATGACTGGCTCCATGGGCATGGTGGCCTCCACCCTGCCGGTGCAATGGCTGTTGCCGGCCTACGGATGGCGTCCCCTTTTCTGGGGGCTGGCGGCCATGCTGCTGCTGTCCATGGTCATCATCGCCTGGCAGGTGCCGCGCTGGCAGCGCAGCGCGGCACCTGCGGCAACAGGCCCGGGCCCCGGCAGCTACGCCGAGGTCTGGCGGCATCCTTATTTCAGGCGTATGACACCCGTGGGCTTTTTCAATTACGGCGGCATGATCGCCATCCAGACCCTGTGGGCGGTGCCGTGGATGATCCGGGTGGGGGGCTACACGCCGGTGCAGGCGGCCACCGGCCTGTTCTGGATCAACGTCACCATGCTGACCGCCTTCTGGTCCTGGGGCCTGCTGATCCCGCGCCTGACCCGCCGCGGTGTGCACACCAACCAGCTGATCGCCTGGGGCACCCCGCTCAGCCTGCTGGTGCTGGCGGTCATCGTGTTCAGCGGCGAAGCCGCCGCGGCCCATGCCGGTTTGCTGTGGGCCCTGTTCTGCCTGACCTCCACCTTCTTGTCGCTGGCGCAGCCGGCCGTGGGCATGGCCTTCGCCACCGAGCTGGCTGGTCGCGCCCTGTCGGCCTACAACCTCGTCATCTTTGCCGGTGTGTTTGTCGTGCAGTGGGGCATCGGTCTGCTGATCGATGCCTTTGTCGCGCGGGGCTGGGCACAGGTGCAGGCCTTCCAGGGGGCGCTCGGCGTGTTCCTCGCGCTGAACCTGCTGTCCTACCTCTATTTCCTGGTGGCGAAAAAGACATAATCAGGTCAGCATGAACAATGGCATTGTCATCATCGCCCACGCGCCGCTGGCCAGTGCGCTGCGCCAGTGCGTGGCCCATGTGTTTGCCGACCGGGTCGCAGGGGTGGTGGCCGTGGACGTCTTGCCGGACGCTGCGCTTGCCCAGAGCGTCGCGCAGGCGCAGCAGGCTGCGGCTTGCCTGGGGCAGGTGCCGCTGCTGCTGCTGACCGATGTGCTGGGGGCCACGCCCTGCAATGTGGCCCGCCAGTTGCAGGAGGGGCGCCAGGCGCGGCTGCTCGCCGGCGTCAACCTGCCCATGCTGCTGCGGGCGGTGACCTACCAGCACGAACCTCTGGATGCGCTGATGGCGCGGGCACTGCAGGGCGGGAACCAGGGCGTGCTGCAGGTCACCGACAGCGTCAGCAATTGAACAAGTCACAACGGGGAACCACGGAATGATCAAGGCCAGCGCCACCATCAGCAACAAGCTCGGGCTGCATGCCCGCGCCTCGGCCAAGCTCACCAAGCTGGCTGGCAGTTTCCCCTGCGAAGTCTGGCTGGCCCGCGGCGAGCGCCGGGTGAACGCCAAGAGCATCATGGGCGTGATGATGCTGGCCGCCGGCCTGGGCAGTGCTGTCGAGATCGAGGCCCAGGGCGACAAGGCCCAGGAAGCGATCGATGCCCTGCTGGCGCTGATCAACGACAAGTTTGGCGAGGGCGAATGACATGACGTTTTCCATCCACGGCCTGGCAGTCGCACGCGGCATCGCCATCGGGCGCGCCGTGATGGTGGCCAGCAGCCGCGTGGATGTGGCGCACTATTTCATCGAACCCGCCCAGGTGGAGCGCGAAATCGAACGCGTGAAGCGCGGGCGCGACGCGGTGGTCGACGAGCTCCACCGTCTGCAGCAGACCATCACGCAGCTCGGGCCCAAGGATGCGCCGCACGAGCTGCGGGCCCTGCTGGACGTGCACCTCATGCTGCTGCAGGACGAGGAGATGGTGGGCGGCGTCAAGCACTGGATCCGCGACCGCCTCTACAACGCGGAATGGGCGCTGACCACCCAGCTGGAGATGGTGGCGCGCCAGTTCGACGAGATGGAGGACGAGTACCTGCGCGAACGCAAGGCCGATCTGGAGCAGATCACCGAGAAGGTGTTGCGTGCCATGCTGGGCCAGACCACCTCCGGCCTGCCCGCCGGCAAGGACACCGCCCGCAAGACGTCCGCGGCCGAGCTGCAGCTGGAGGACACCGACACGCCGCTGGTGCTGATCGCGCACGAGATCTCGCCTTCGGACATGCTGCAGTTCAAGCAGGGTGTGTTTGCGGGTTTCGTCACCGACGTCGGTGGCAAAACTTCGCACACCGCCATCGTGGCACGCAGCATGGACATCCCGGCCGTGGTGGGTGCGCGCACGGCCAGCCAGCTGGTGCGCCAGGACGACTGGGTCATCATCGACGGCGATGCCGGTGTGGTGATCGTCGATCCCTCGCCCATCATCCTGGCCGAGTACCAGTACAAACAACGCCAGCTGGACCTGGAGCGCAGCCGCCTGGGGCGCCTGCTGGACACCCCGGCCGTCACGCTCGACGGGGAGAAAGTCGAGCTGCTGGCCAATATCGAGATGCCGGAAGACGCCGATGCGGCGATGAAGGCCGGTGCCGTGGGCGTCGGCCTGTTCCGCAGCGAATTCCTCTTCATGGGCCGGCAGGGCCATCTACCCGACGAGGAAGAGCAGTACCGGGCCTATTGCCGCGCTGTCGAAGGCATGGGGGGATTGCCGGTCACGATCCGTACCGTGGACATTGGTGCCGACAAGCCCATGGACAACAACGTCACCGAGGGCAATCACCTCAACCCGGCCCTGGGCCTGCGCGCCATCCGCTGGAGCCTGGCCGACCCGTCCATGTTCCTGACCCAGTTGCGTGCCATCCTGCGCGCCGCGGCGCACGGCCCGGTGAAGATGCTGATTCCCATGCTGGCGCACCTGAGCGAGATCCGCCAGACCGTGGCCCTGGTCGAGCAGGCCCGCGCCGAGCTGCAGCGCGAGGGTCGTCCCCATGGCCCGGTGCTGCTGGGTGCGATGATCGAGATCCCGGCGGCGGCCCTGATGCTCAAGACCTTCCTCAGGCATTTCGATTACCTGTCGGTGGGCACCAACGATCTGATCCAGTACACCCTGGCGATCGACCGCGCCGACGAGTCGGTGGCGCATCTCTACGATCCCCTGCACCCCGCGGTGCTGCGTCTGGTGGCCGACACGATCAGTGAATGCCGCGCCCAGGGCAAGGAGGTCAGCGTGTGTGGCGAGATGGCCGGTGATGTGGCCATGACCCGCCTGCTGCTGGGCCTGGGCCTGCGCAGCTTTTCCATGCACCCGGCCCAGATCCTGGCGGTCAAGCAGGAGGTGCTGCGCGCCGACACCGGCAAGCTGCAACCCTGGGCACAGACCGTCCTCAACGCCGACGAGCCGTCGGCTGCCATGGGCACCTGACCGAGGGTTGGGCCTGCCTCAGCGTGCCAGGCTGGCGGCGTGGGCCTGCTGGTCGGCGTGATAGCTCGAGCGCACCATGGCGCCTACGGCGGCGTGCGTGAAACCCATCTTGTAGGCTTCTTCCTCGAACATCTTGAACGTGTCGGGGTGCACGTAGCGCTTGACCGGCAGGTGGGAGGTGGACGGGGACAGGTACTGGCCGATGGTCAGCATCTCGATGTTGTGGGCGCGCATGTCGCGCATCACGTCCAGGATTTCCTCGTCGGTCTCGCCCAGGCCCACCATCAGGCCGCTCTTGGTTGGCACGTTCGGGAACAGGGCCTTGAACTTCTTCAGCAGGTTCAGCGAGAACTGGTAGTCGCTGCCCGGGCGGGCCTGCTTGTACAGGCGCGGCACGGTCTCCATATTGTGGTTCATCACATCCGGCGGCGCCGCCTTGAGGATGTCCAGCGCGCGGTCGTCGCGACCGCGGAAGTCGGGCACCAGCACCTCGATCTGCGTCTCGGGCGAGAGCTCACGCGTCTTGCGGATGCAGTCGACGAAGTGGCCGGCGCCGCCGTCGCGCAGGTCGTCGCGGTCCACGCTGGTGATCACCACGTACTTCAGCTTGAGCGCGGCAATCGTCCTGGCCAGGTTCTCGGGCTCGTTCACGTCCAGCGGATCGGGGCGGCCGTGGCCCACGTCGCAGAAGGGGCAGCGGCGCGTGCACTTGTCGCCCATGATCATGAAGGTGGCGGTGCCCTTGCCGAAGCATTCGCCGATATTGGGGCAGCTGGCTTCCTCGCAGACCGTCACCAGCTTGTTGGCGCGCAGGATGTCCTTGATCTCGTAGAACCGTGTGCTGGGCGAGCCGGCCTTGACGCGGATCCAGTCGGGTTTCTTGAGCACCTCGCCGGCTTCGACCTTGACCGGGATGCGCGAGAGCTTGGCGGCGGCCTTCTGCTTGGCGGACGGGTCGTAGGTCTCGACGCTTTGCGCTTCGCGCACGGTGGTGGGGGTGCTCATGGCGGGGCCTTCACTGGAGATGGTTCTGGAGCTTGTGGCTCAACACGTGGGCGACGTCCGTCCAGTCGACGGAAACCCCGATTGTAGAAAGGTCCACGGAGGGCAGCCCGGCGTAGCCGCAAGGGTTGATCCGCAAGTAGGGTTCCAGGTCCATGGCGACGTTCAGTGCCAGACCGTGGTAGGTGCAGTTGCGGCTGACCTTGATGCCCAGGGCGGCGATCTTGCCCAGGCCGCTGAAGTCCGGCGCGCCGCCGGCCGCGCCCTTTTGCGGGCGTTGCGGCAGCGGGGCATGGCTGCGCGGGTCGTCCAGGCGGACATAGATGCCGGGGGCACCGGCCACACGGTGGCCTGTCACGCCGTAATGCGCCAGGGTGCGGATCACGGCCTCTTCGAGCCGGTAGACGTATTCCTTGACGAAATAACCGGCCCGCTTGAGATCGATGAGCGGGTAGGCCACGACCTGGCCGGGGCCATGGTAGGTCACCTGGCCGCCGCGGTTGCTCGCGACCACGGGAATGTCGCCCGGCACCAGCACATGGTCGGCCAGGCCGGCCAGGCCTTGCGTGAACACCGGCGGGTGTTCGCAGACCCAGAGCGCGTCGGGCGTATCGGCCGTGCGGGTGGCCGTGTAGTCCTGCATGGCGGCATAGGTCGGCGCATAGTCCACCCGGCCGAGCAGACGCAGGTCCATCAGAGGACGACCTTCACCATGGGGTGGGTCGAGAGCGTGCGGTACAGCTCGTCGAGCTGTTCGCGGCTGGTGGCCGTGATGGTGATGGTCACGCCCAGGTAGTTGCCGCCCTTGCTCTCGCGCAGTTCGATAGAGGCGGCATCAAACGTGGGGTCGAACTGGCGGGCGACCGTGGTCACGGCATGCACGAAGCCTTCGACCTTGGCGCCCATCACCTTGATGGGGAAGCGGCTGGGGTACTCGATCAGGCTGTCGGTGCGCGAGGGATGGGCGGGGGGCTGGCTGCTCACAGGGGAACCTCCTTGCGGTGCACTGCGGTGCGAGCGCCTGCTGGCGGGCGGGCAGCGCTCATGCGGGTCGGCGCAGGCGGGCCTGCAGTTTGGCGGCCTGGTAGCCGGCGTAAAGTTGGGCGTAGACGGGGCCGGGGTGGCCGTCCCCCACGGGCTGGCCATCGATGCGCGTCACGGGCAAGACTTCCTTGGTGGCCGAACTCAGCAGCACTTCGTCGGCCGCCAGCACTTCCTGGCGGGAGATGCTGCGCAGCTCGAAGGGAATGCCGTGCGTCCTGCAGATTTCCTCCAGCAGGCCGTAGCGTATGCCTTCGAGCACCAGATTGTCGCGGGGCGGGCCCAGTAGCACACCGTCCTTCACGATCCAGACATTGCTGGATGCGCCCTCGCTGAGCTGGCCCGCGCGGAACATGAGGGTTTCGGTGGCGCCGGCGTCCACGCTGATCTGGCGCGCCAGCACCGAGCCCAGCAGGCTGGTGCTCTTGATGTGCGCCTTTTCCCAGCGGAAGTCCTCTGCCGTCACGCAATGCACACCGTCCAGGCGCAGGCTCTCGGCGGGGAGCTTCATGGTGTTGGTCATGACAAACACCGTGGGCGTGAGCCCGGGCAGCATGGCGTGGTCGCGCATGGCGACACCGCGCGTGACCTGGATATAGACCATCTGTTCGATCTTTTCCGGGTCCTCGCCCGTGCCGCGGGCGAAGTCGGCGACCAGGTGCTCGGCGATGGCGCGCCACTGGCTGCGTGTGTGCGGGTTGGGGATGCGCAGTTCGGCCAGGCTGCGCTCCAGCCGGGCCATGTGCTGCTCGAAGCGGAACAGGCAGCGGCCATAAACAGGAACCACTTCGTAGATCCCGTCGCCGAAGATGAAGCCGCGGTCCATGACGCTGACCTTGGCGTCGGGCAGCAGCGTGTACTCACCATTCAGGTAGCAGGGCAGGGGGGGCAGCATGGTGGCAGTCCTCGCGACGTCGGGGAAGGGGGCTCAGGCCAGGAAGCTGACGGCGGCGATGGCCAGCCAGCCGAGCACGAAGTTGACGGTGACCAGTTTGGACAGGCCCCCGGCTTTGCGGCCGGCGGTCGGCCAGTCGCTGGCGGCGATGGCACGCTGAATAGGTCGGTAAAAGGCGAAATAGATATGACCAAAAATAAGAAACATCAGGGTGCCGATGCCCGTCATCAGGTGCCAGCCGATCGGCGCCGCCTGTCCCCCGGCGTGGCCCAGCATATACACGCCGCTGAGCAACAGCACCCCGATCGAGACCCAGACCGCGGCAAAAAAGCGGCGCAACACCGCTGCCAGCAAGGGCAGGCGCTGGGCCGGCGTCTGCAGCGTGCCCAGGCTGGGGCGCAGCGCCAGCAGCATGAAGGCCATACCGCCGAGCCAGACGATGGCGGCGGCCAGATGGAAGAACTTGAGCAGGATGTACATGGCGTTTTCTGGTGGCGGGCAGCAGTGCTGGCGCCGTTTTTTCGGTGCGGGACGTGGTTTGTCCTGTAGTGCTGGTCGGATATGGGCGGGAGGCCCGGACTTTCTAACTATAATCAGCGGCTTTGCAGAAGTTTACGGCAGCATACGGGGTGCTGAAAATGTCCAACAACACGCCCCCACAGGCACAGCCGGCTTTTGCAGATGACGCAGATGCGTCGCCTGAAGACGATTTCAAGCCGCTGAGCGCCGACGAGGCGCGGCGCTGGCGCGAAACGCAGCAGCCCCTTTCGCCCTGGCGGATCGTGGCGTGGCAGGCGATGGCGGGAGTGGGAGCGACCCTGGTGGCCTGGCTGTTCGGTCGGGAACTGGCGCTGTCGGTGGCCTACGGGGCGCTGGCAGTGGTGCTGCCCGCGGCTGTGATGGCCCGGGCGCTGTCGCGACAGACGGGTGTGGCAGGGGCTGCGCTCGCAGGTTTTTTTGTGTGGGAACTGGTCAAGATCGCCCTGACGGTGGTGATCCTGCTGGCAGCGCCGAAGCTGGTTCCTCACTTGAGCTGGTTGGCCCTGCTGGCCGGCTTTGTGGTGACGATGAAGGTGTACTGGGTGGCCGTGTGGCTGCGCCCGGTGCGCGCCAAGTCGCCGGAATAGATTTTTGAATTGACGAACTGGTGATTTATGTCTGCTGAAAACACTGGAGTACAGGGCCCGACGGCCGGCGAATACATCGTCCACCACCTGCAGCACCTGCAGAAGGATTTCTCCTTCAATAGCGTGAAGCAGACCAGCATTGTCGACTTCAGTGTCTTCAATCTGGACTCCGTGTTTTTCTCCGTGGTGCTGGGCGTGATCGGCTGCTTCGTGCTGTGGCTCGCTGCGCGCAAGGCCACGGCCGGTGTGCCGGGCCGTTTCCAGGCCGCTGTCGAAATCCTGGTCGAGATGGTCGAGAACCAGGCCAAGGGCGTGATCCACAACGCCCAGAGCCGCAAGCTGATCTCCCCGCTGGCCCTGACCGTGTTCCTCTGGATCTTCCTGATGAACTTCATGGACATGCTGCCGGTCGATGCGATCCCCAGCCTGTGGCACAACGTCGGTCCGGCCATGGGCTTCAAGGACTACATGCGTGTGGTGCCGACCGCCGACCTCTCCACCACGCTGGGCCTGTCGTGCTCGGTGCTGCTGATCTGCCTGTTCTACAACATCAAGATCAAGGGCCTGGGCGGCTGGGCGCACGAACTGATTGCGGCCCCCTTTGGCGACCATTGGGCCCTGTACCCGATCAACTTCCTGATGCAGATGATCGAGTACCTGGCCAAGACCGTGTCCCATGGCATGCGGTTGTTCGGCAACATGTTTGCCGGTGAACTGGTGTTCATGCTGATCGCCCTGATGGGTGGCGGCTGGGCGCTGTCGGCTACGGGTGTGGGCTTGGCCATCGGCCACGTCATCGCCGGTACCGTGTGGGCGCTGTTCCACATCCTGGTGATCACGCTGCAGGCCTTCATCTTCATGATGCTGACGCTGATCTACACCGGCCAGGCGCACGACGCGCACTGACCCTTTCATCTGTTTCGTTTTTTCTTTCCACTCAACTTTTAGGAGCTTCTCATGGAAAACATTCTCGGCCTCGTCGCACTGGCTTGCGGTCTGATCGTTGGTCTCGGCGCTATCGGCGCTTCGATCGGTATCGCCCTGATGGGTGGCAAGTTCCTGGAGTCTTCGGCTCGCCAGCCCGAGCTGATGAACGAACTGCAGACCAAGATGTTCATTCTGGCCGGCCTGATCGACGCCGCCTTCCTGATCGGTGTGGCCATCGCCCTGCTGTTCGCCTTTGCCAACCCCTTCGTTCTGCGTTGATTTTCGGGCCCTTTCACGACCGAAAGGAATAAGCCGTGAACATTAATGCAACCCTGTTCCTGCAGGCGGTTGTCTTTGCGATCCTGGTCTGGTTCACGATGAAGTTCGTGTGGCCGCCGATCGCCAAGGCACTCGACGAGCGGGCCCAGAAGATCGCCGACGGCCTGGCTGCCGCCGACAAGGCCAAGACCGAACTCGCCGCCGCCAACAAGCGCGTCGAGGCCGAACTGGCCACGTCGCGCAACGAGACGGCCAGCCGTCTGGCAGACGCGGAGCGTCGTGCCCAGGCCTTGATCGAAGAGGCCAAGGGCCGTGCCGTCGAAGAAGGCAACAAGATCATCGCCGCGGCCAAGGCCGAAGCCGAGCAGCAGACCGTCAAGGCGCGGGAGGCCCTGCGCGAGCAGGTCGCTGCGCTGGCTGTCAAGGGCGCCGAGCAGATTCTCCGCAAGGAAGTCAATGCCGCTGTCCATGCTGATCTGCTCAATCGCCTGAAGACCGAGCTGTAAGGTGAACCATGGCTGAACTTGCCACCATTGCCCGCCCTTATGCCGAAGCACTGTTCCAGTCCGCCAAAGCGGACCTGAACGGTACCCAGGCCTGGGTGGAAGAGCTTGCTGTGATCGCCGGTGACGCCGGCCTGCAGCAGTTTGCCGGCAATCCGCGTGTGACGACGAACCAGGTGTTCGACCTGATCGCCGGCCTTGCCAAGACCGCGCTGCCCGATCAGGCCAAGAACTTCCTGCGCACCGTCATCGACAACGGTCGCCTGAACGCCTTGCCTGAGATGGCCGAGCAGTTCCGTGCCCTCAAGAACGCACAAGGTGGTTCGTCAGACGCGGTGGTCTACAGCGCGTTCCCGATCGATGGCGCAGCCCTGGCCAATGTGGCGGCAACGCTCGAAAAGCGTTTTGACCGCAAACTCAACGTGAAGGTCGAGCTCGATGCCGACCTGATCGGTGGCATCCGTGTGGTGGTGGGTGACGAGGTGCTCGACACTTCTGTCAAGGCCCGTCTGGAACAAATGAAAGTGGCTCTCACGGCCTGAGGCTTTTTGCTTCGCTGTCAGCCCAACCCAAGGAAAGAAGGAAAGAGTCATGCAACTCAATCCCGCAGAGATTTCTGAACTCATCAAGAGCCGGATCCAAGGCCTGTCCGCCAGCGCCGACATCCGCAACCAGGGCACCGTGGTGTCCGTGACCGACGGTATCGTCCGCATCCACGGCCTGTCCGACGTGATGCAGGGCGAAATGCTCGAGTTCCCGGCCGCCAAGGATGGCCAGCCCACCTACGGCCTGGCCCTGAACCTCGAGCGCGACTCCGTCGGCTCCGTGATTCTGGGCGAGTACGAGCACATCTGCGAAGGCGATACCGTCAAGTGCACGGGCCGCATTCTGGAAGTGCCCGTCGGCCCCGAGCTGATCGGCCGCGTGGTCAACGCCCTGGGTCAGCCGATCGACGGCAAGGGCCCGATCAACGCCAAGATGACGGACGTGATCGAGAAGGTCGCCCCGGGCGTGATCGCCCGCCAGTCGGTGGACCAGCCCATGCAGTCCGGCCTGAAGTCGATCGACGCCATGGTGCCGGTCGGTCGCGGCCAGCGCGAGCTGATCATCGGCGACCGCCAGACCGGCAAGACCGCCGTGGCCATCGACGCGATCATCAACCAGAAGGGTCAGAACATGACCTGCGTTTACGTCGCCATCGGCCAGAAGGCCTCCAGCGTCAAGAACGTGGTGCGTGCCCTGGAGCAGGCCGGCGCGATGGAATACACCATCGTCGTGGCTGCCACCGCCTCTGAATCCGCTGCCATGCAGTACGTGTCGGCCTACTCCGGCTGCACCATGGGCGAGTACTTCCGCGACCGCGGCCAGGACGCCCTGATCGTGTACGACGACCTGTCCAAGCAGGCCGTGGCCTACCGCCAGGTTTCGCTGCTGCTGCGCCGCCCGCCGGGCCGCGAAGCCTACCCTGGCGACGTGTTCTATCTGCACAGCCGTCTGCTGGAGCGTGCCGCTCGCGTGAATGCCGACTACGTCGAAGCCTTCACCAAGGGCGCCGTCAAGGGCAAGACCGGTTCGCTCACCGCACTGCCGATCATCGAGACGCAAGCCGGCGACGTGTCCGCCTTCGTTCCGACCAACGTGATCTCGATCACCGACGGCCAGATCTTCCTGGAAACCAGCCTGTTCAACGCCGGTATCCGCCCCGCCATCAACGCCGGTATCTCGGTGTCGCGCGTCGGTGGTGCTGCCCAGACCAAGCTGATCAAGGGCCTGTCCGGCGGTATCCGTACCGACCTGGCCCAGTACCGTGAGCTGGCTGCCTTCGCGCAGTTCGCCTCCGACCTGGACGCTTCGACCAAGAAGCAGCTGGACCGCGGTGCCCGCGTGACCGAACTGCTCAAGCAGGCCCAGTACAGCCCGCAGTCCATCAGCCTGATGGCCGCTTCGCTGTTCTCCGTGAACAAGGGGTTCATGGACGACATCGAAGTCAAGAAGGTGCTGCCCTTCGAGCACGGCTTGCACGCCTACCTCAAGGACAAGCACGCCTCGCTGCTGGCCAAGCTGGAAGCTGCCAAGGCCATGGACAAGGATGCCGAAGCCGAACTGACCGCCGCCATCGGCGCGTTCAAGAAGACCTTCGCCTGATTTCCGACCTGACGATCCAAGGAGCCACTCATGGCAGCAGGTAAGGAAATACGCGGCAAGATCAAATCGGTGGAGAACACCAAGAAGATCACCAAAGCCATGGAGATGGTGGCGGCCTCCAAGATGCGCAAGGCGCAGCAGCGGATGCATGCCGCCCGTCCCTACAGCGAGAGGGTGCGCAACATTGCCGCTAACCTCGGCAAGGCCAACCCGGAATACGTGCACCCGTTCATGCAAGTGAACGATGCCAAGACCGCCGGGGTGATCGTGGTGACCACCGACAAGGGCCTGTGCGGCGGCCTCAACACCAACGTGCTGCGCGGCGTGACCAACAAGCTGCGCGAGCTGCAGGCCGAGGGTGTCAGCACCCAGGCCGTGGCCATCGGCAACAAGGGCCTCGGCTTCCTGAACCGCATCGGCGCCAAGGTGGTGTCCCACGTGACGCAGATGGGTGACACGCCGCATCTCGAGAAGATGATCGGCCCGGTCAAGGTTCTGCTGGACGCGTACGCGCGCGGCGAGCTGAACGCCGTCTACCTGAGCTACACCCGTTTCATCAACACGATGAAGCAGGAGCCGGTGGTCGAGCAGCTGTTGCCCCTGTCGGCGCAGAAGATGCGGGACGAGGCGCAGGCCAGCGGCCCGCAGCACGACTGGGATTACATCTACGAACCCGACGCGCAGTCCGTCATCGACGAGTTGCTGGTCCGTTACGTGGAAGCGCTGGTCTACCAGGCCGTGGCCGAGAACATGGCATCGGAACAGTCCGCCCGCATGGTGGCCATGAAGGCCGCGACCGACAACGCGGGAAGCGTGATTGCCGAACTCAAGCTGGTCTACAACAAGACCCGCCAGGCCAGCATCACGAAGGAACTGTCGGAAATCGTGGCAGGCGCCGCAGCGGTTTAAGCCGCTCACCGATCGACAGCGTACAGATTTAAATTATTGGAGCAAAAAATGGCTCAAGTGCAAGGCAAGATTGTTCAGTGTATCGGCGCCGTGGTGGACGTGGAGTTCCCACGTGACCATATGCCTCACGTTTATGACGCCCTGAAAATGGACGGCTCGGCCCTGACGCTCGAGGTGCAGCAGCAGCTCGGCGACGGCGTGGTCCGTACCATCGCCCTGGGTTCTTCCGACGGCCTGCGCCGCGGCCTGATGGTGTCCAACACCGGCAAGGCCATCACGGTGCCGGTGGGCAAGGCCACCCTGGGCCGCATCATGGACGTGCTGGGCAACCCGATCGACGAGCGCGGTCCGGTGGACCAGACGCAGACGGCTTCCATTCACCGCAAGGCCCCGGCCTACGACGAACTCTCGCCTTCGACCGAGCTGCTGGAAACCGGCATCAAGGTGATTGACCTGGTCTGCCCGTTTGCCAAGGGCGGCAAGGTCGGCCTGTTCGGCGGCGCCGGTGTGGGCAAGACCGTGAACATGATGGAGCTGATCAACAACATCGCCAAGGCGCACTCGGGCCTGTCCGTGTTTGCCGGTGTGGGTGAGCGTACCCGTGAGGGCAATGACTTCTACCACGAGATGTCGGATGCCGGCGTCGTGAACCAGGAGAGCCTGGGCGACTCCAAGGTCGCCATGGTCTACGGCCAGATGAACGAGCCCCCGGGCAACCGCCTGCGCGTGGCCCTGACCGGTCTGACGATGGCCGAAGCCTTCCGTGACGAAGGCAAGGACGTGCTGTTCTTCGTGGACAACATCTACCGCTACACGCTGGCCGGTACCGAAGTGTCCGCCCTGCTGGGCCGCATGCCTTCCGCCGTGGGTTACCAGCCGACGCTGGCCGAGGAAATGGGCCGCCTGCAGGAGCGCATTACCTCCACCAAGGTCGGCTCGATCACCTCGATCCAGGCCGTGTACGTGCCGGCCGACGACCTGACCGACCCGTCGCCCGCCACCACCTTCGCCCACCTGGACTCCACCGTGGTGCTGAGCCGTGACATCGCCTCGCTGGGTATCTACCCCGCCGTGGACCCGCTGGACTCCACCAGCCGCCAGCTCGACCCGCAAGTTGTGGGCGAAGAGCACTACAACACGGCGCGCGCCGTGCAGGGCACGCTGCAGCGCTACAAGGAACTGCGCGACATCATCGCGATCCTGGGCATGGACGAACTGGCACCGGAAGACAAGCTGACGGTCGCCCGCGCCCGCAAGATCCAGCGTTTCCTGTCGCAGCCCTTCCACGTGGCCGAGGTGTTCACCGGCGCTCCGGGCAAGTACGTGCCCCTGGCCGAGACCATCCGCGGCTTCAAGATGATCGTGGCTGGCGAATGCGACCACCTGCCCGAGCAGGCCTTCTACATGGTCGGCACCATCGACGAAGCCTTCGAAAAAGCCAAGAAGGTCTAAGCCAGCGGGCCAACCGGAGTCACCATGAACACCATCCACGTCGATGTGGTCAGTGCCGAAGAGTCGATTTTCTCGGGTGAGGCGCGTTTCGTCGCGCTGCCCGGCGAAGCCGGCGAACTCGGCATCTATCCGCGCCATACACCGCTGATCACGCGCATCAAGCCCGGCTCGGTGCGCATCGAAATGGCTGACGGCAAGGAAGAGTTCGTCTTCGTTGCCGGCGGCATCCTCGAGGTGCAGCCTGACTGCGTGACCGTCCTGTCCGACACCGCCGTGCGCGGCAAGGACCTGGACGAAGAGAAGGCCAACGAAGCCAAGCTGGCTGCCGAGGAAGCGCTCAAGAACGCCAAGAGCGATATCGACCTGGCCAAGGCCCAGTCCGAGCTGGCTGTCATGGCCGCCCAGATCGCTGCGCTGCGCAAGTACCGCCAGAAGAAATAAGCCCTGCGGTCCCTGTGACCGCGTTGCTGCCCAGGCTCTGTCGTGTGAACGCAGGGCCTTTGTTTTTTTCAGGGGCGCTTGCCGGCCAGGAGCGGCCGCGGCGCCAGGCCCAGGGCCCGGGCCGTCAGACTGGCGGGGAAGCTCTCGAGCAGGCTGTTGTAGCGTTGCGTGGCCAGCTCGTAGCGGTTGCGTGCCACGGTGATGCGGTTCTCCAGCCCATCGAACTGGCCGCTCAGGGGCAACAGGCCCGGTGCGCGGCGGGTCACCTGCAAGACCGGTGCCAGCGCAGCACCCAGCGCCGCTTGCGCCGTGGCATGTCGCTGTAGCAGGACAAGGTCCTCAGGCAGGGCCGGCGTTGCCGGCAAAGCAGCGACCTGAACGCGGATCTCGGCCAGCCGGCCGAGCTGCCCGGGGTCAATCCCGGGCAGGGCGCGGGATGCCGTCAGCAGGTTGGTGACCAGGGCGGCACGCTGCTCGTACAGCGGCGTCAGAGCAGCCCAGGCAGCCTGGCGCTCGGCATCGAGTTGCTGGAAGTCACGGTAGCCGCAGCCGGACAACAGAACAAGCAAGAGCAAGGCAAGTGAGCGTGACCGCATGGAGAACTCCGGTACGAAGGCGTGGCAAGAATACACCGCTGACAGCCATGCCGGGTGGGCTGGAGGAAAATCAGGCCATCGGACTTCTCTGGCATGAACTACACCTCTCCTCTCTGGCTGCCCGGCAGCCATCTGCAGACCATCTGGGCCGCGCTGTATGCCCGCCGTGGGCATGGGCCGCGGCCGCAGTTCAGGCGCGAGCGCCTGGACACGCCGGACGGCGACTTCATCGACGTCGACTGGTTGCAGGATGCGTCGGGGCAGACCCTGCTGGTGCTTTTCCACGGACTGGAGGGCTCATCGGAAAGCCAGTACGCACAGGCCTTTGCTGGCTTCGCACGACAGCAGGGCCTGGCCTATGCCGTGCCGCATTTCCGTGGCTGCAGCGGTGAACTCAATCGCGCGCCGCGGGCTTACCACTCGGGAGACTGGGCCGAGATCGACTGGATCCTGCGCCAGCTGCGCAGCCGCCATGCCGGCCCCATCGTGGCCCTGGGCATCTCGCTGGGCGGCAACGCGCTATTGCGCTGGGCCGCAGAGCTGGGCGACGCCGCCGCCTCGGTGGTCTCGGCTGTGGCCAGTGTCTGTTCGCCGCTGGACCTGGCCGCGGGCGGGCACGCCATCGGACGCGGCTTCAACCGGCAGGTCTACACCCGCATGTTCCTGCGCAGCATGAAACCCAAGGCCCTGGCCAAGTGGCACCAGCACCCGGGCCTGTTCGACCGGGAGGCCATGCTGCGTACGCGCGACCTCTATGAATTTGACAATCTGTTCACCGCGCCGCTGCACGGCTTCAAGAGCACCGAGGACTACTGGGCACGCGCCTCGGCCAAACCCCATCTGCACCGCATCCGCATCCCGGCGCTGGCGCTCAACGCGCGCAACGACCCCTTTGTGCCGGCGGGCAGCCTGCCGCGGCCCGGCGAGGTGGGGCAGTGGGTGACCCTGTGGCAGCCTGCGCAGGGGGGGCATGTGGGTTTCCCCGACGGGCGCTGGCCAGGCCATGTGTGCACCATGCCAGAGGCGGTGGGCACCTGGCTGCTGCAGGCGGCGGGCCTCCGGGAGCGGGCGCATGGATGACATCGTCCGCCAAGCCATGGCCAAGTGGCCCAACGTGCCCGACTGCTACGGCTGGCTCGGGCTGGACGCGCGCGGCAACTGGTACATGCGCGACGACCGTGCGCAGGCAGCCGGCGCCTTCGACAGCGGCCGACCAGGCGCCAAAGGCTCGCTGCTCAAGCATGAGAAGCTGATCGACTTCATCCAGCGCAACTACGCGGCCGACGTGCAGGGGCGCTGGTTCTTCCAGAACGGGCCGCAGCGTGTCTACGTGGAACTGGAGGCCACGCCCTGGATCTGGCGCATCGAAGACGACGGGACGGTACGTACGCACAGCGGTGAGCCGGTGGTCGTGCAGCGTTGTGTGGTCGATGAAGCCGGGCATGTGTACCTGCAGACCGAGCGTGGCCTGGGACTGGTGCACACGCAGGATGTGGCCCGCGTCGCGGAGGCGGTCGAATCCGGCCGCTGGTTGCCCGAGGAAGAGCCGCAGGCCAGCCTGCCGCAGCGTTACGCCTATGTGCGCAGTCCACAGTGCGACAGGCCGGCGCAGGGCGGGCGCCCATAATTCCCACGTCACCCGCCACCTGAGTGTGCGCAGGGCAGACGAGGAGACAGCATGCAAGCGGCTCACAACACACGGCATTTCGCGCACTGGCCCCCGGGGCTGCCACGGCAGCTGACCCTGCCGCAGACCAGCCTCTGGTACAACGTCGAGGTCTCGGCCACGCGCTATCCGGACAAGCCTTACCTCATCTACTACGACAGCGCGCTTTCGTACGTGCAGTTCCGCGACGAATGCGAGCGCATCGCCGGCTGGCTGCAGCAGGTGGGCGGCGTGAAGGCTGGCGACCGTGTCCTGCTCTACATGCAGAACAGCCCGCAGTGGGTGCTGGCCTATTACGCCATCCTGCGCGCCAATGCGGTGGTGGTGCCTGTCAATCCCATGAACCGCACGGAAGAGCTGCGGCATTACGTCAGCGACAGTGGCGCCAGCGTGGCCCTGGTGGCGCAGGACCTCTACCCCCAGATGGCGCCCCTGCAGGGCGAGGCTGCCGGTCTCGGGCTGCAGCAGGTGCTGGTGGCAGCCTACAGCGACTACCTGCATAAACCGACGGACCTGGCCATTCCGCCGTTTGTCGCCGCAGCGCGCGAACCCATCAGCGCGCAGGGTGTGACGCTGTGGGCCGATATGCTGCAGCAGAACCTGCGCCCCGGCCCGCACACCGCCGGCCCGGACGACCTGTGTGTGATGCCCTACACCTCGGGTACCACCGGGCAGCCCAAGGGCTGCATGCACACGCACCGCAGCACCATGAGCACGCTGGTGGGCGGTGTGCAATGGTTCAACCGCACGCAGGACGCGGTCTATCTGGCCGTGCTGCCCTTCTTCCACGTGACGGGCATGTCGGGCAGCATGAATGGCCCGCTGTTCGCGGGCGCCACCATCGTGCTGCTCTCGCGCTGGGACCGCGACGTGGCGGCGCAGTGCATCCAGCGCCACCGCATCGGCATCTGGCAGGCCATCTCGACCATGGTGGTGGACTTCCTGTCCAACCCGCGCCTGGGTGACTACGACCTCTCCAGCCTGCAGGGGGTGCGCGGCGGCGGCGCAGCCATGCCCGAGGCCATCGCCAAGAAGCTCAAGGACCTGACGGGCCTGGATTACGTGGAAGGCTATGGCATGTCCGAGACGCTGGCTGCCACGCACATCAACCCGCCGCACCGGCCCAAACCGCAATGCCTGGGCATACCGGTCTACGACGTGGATGCGCGTGTGCTGGACCCGCTGACGCAGCAGGAAGTGGCCAGCGGCGAGACTGGCGAGATCGTGCTGCATGCGCCGCAGGTCATGCAGGCCTACTGGCGCCAGCCCCAGGCCACCGCCCAGGCCTTCATCGAGATCGAGGGCCGGCGCTTTCTGCGCACCGGGGACCTGGCCTATGTAGACCAAGACGGTTACTTTTTCATGGTCGACCGACTCAAGCGCATGATCAATGCTTCCGGCTACAAGGTCTGGCCGGCCGAGGTCGAGGCGCTGATGTACAAGCACCCGGCCATCCTTGAGGCCTGCGTGATCGGCGCCCACGACGCCAAACGCGGCGAGACCGTCAAGGCGCTAGTGGTGCTCAAGGAAGAGGCGCGCGGCCAGATCAGCGAGCAGGACATCATCCACTGGTCGCACGAACACATGGCGGCCTACAAGAGCCCGCGCATCGTCGAATTCGTGGCCGCCCTGCCCAAATCGGGCACCGGCAAGATCCTGTGGCGCGAATTGCAGGAACAGGAACTGGCGCGCCCATGAACGCCGAGCTCGAACAGGCCCTGGCCGCGCCCTTCGGCACCATCGCGGAACTGATCCGCCAGCACGCGCTGCGGGCGCCTGCACGGCGCGCTCTGGTGCAGGACGGCCAGGTCCTCACCTATGCCGAACTCGACGCCCAGATGGACCGCGTGGCCGCGGCGCTGCAGCGCGATGGCGTGTTGCCCGGCGAGGTGATTGCCATCTGTGCCGGCACCTCCCCCACGTATGCGGTGACCTACCTCGGCGCACTGCGTGCCGGGGTGGTGGTGGCGCCGCTGGCACCAGGCGCCACCGCCGAGAGCCTGGCCGGCATGCTGCACGACGCGGGCGCGCGCCTGTTCTTCACGGACGGCAGCGTGGCGGAAACGCTGGGTAGCCATGCCGCCAGCGTGCCACGCATCGCACTCGATGCATCCGCGGTGGGCCGACCGTGGACTTCATGGCTGGGCCCGGCCCCGGCGCGTGTGCAGGCGGTGCCGGTGGAGGCGAGCTGGCCTTTCAACATCATCTATTCCTCCGGCACCACGGGCCAGCCCAAGGGCATCGTGCAGCCGCACGGCATGCGCTGGGCCCATGTGCAGCGCGGCGCGACCTACGGCTACGGGGCCGACACGGTCACCCTGCTGTCCACCCCGCTGTATTCCAACACCACGCTGGTGGTGTTCTTCCCTACGCTGGCCTACGGCGGCACCGTGCTGCTGATGGGCAAGTTCGATGCGCAAGCGTATCTCGCGCTGGCCAGCAAAGAGCGGGTCACGCACACCATGCTGGTGCCGGTGCAGTACCAGCGCCTCATGGCCCGACCGGACTTCGGAGACTACGACCTGTCCAGCTTCCACATGAAGTTCTCCACCAGCGCTCCGTTTTCAGCGGCACTCAAGGCCGATGTGCTGCGCCGCTGGCCGGGCGGCCTGGTCGAGTTCTACGGCATGACCGAAGGCGGTGGCACCTGCATCCTGGAGGCCCATCTTTTTGCGGACAAGCTGCACAGCGTGGGCCGGCCGGCGCAGGGCCACGATATCCGCCTGATCGACGAGGCCGGCAAAGAGGTGCCGCCGGGTGCAGCAGGTGAAGTCGTGGGCCACTCGCCCGGCATGATGAAGGGCTACCACCAGCGCCCCGAGCAGACGCGCGAAGCCGAGTGGTTCGATCCGCAGGGCAAGCGCTTCATTCGCACCGGTGACATCGGCCGCTTCGATGCGGAGGGTTTCCTCACCCTGTTCGACCGCCGCAAGGACATGATCATCTCGGGTGGTTTCAACATCTACCCCAGCGACCTGGAGGCCGTGCTGCGCCAGCACCCGGCGGTGCAGGACGTGGCCGTGGTGGGGGTGCCGTCCGAGGTGTGGGGCGAGACGCCGGTGGCCTATGTGGTGCTTCGTGACGAAGGGTCCGACCCTGCGCCCGAGGCACTGAAGCAGTGGGCGAATGCGCGCGTGGGCAAGACGCAGCGCCTGGTCGACCTGCGTTGCATCACCGAGCTGCCGCGCAGTGCCATCGGCAAGGTGCTCAAGCGTGAGCTGCGTGAGATGTACCAGGCCTTAAGTGCCGGTACGCGCCCATGAAAAAAGCCGGTCAACGACCGGCTTTTTTCATGGGGTTGGATGTCGCTTACTTGGCGGCTTCCGGTGCCTTGGGCTCGGCGAACTTGGCGCCAGCGGCATTGGCCAGATAGACCACGGCACGCGCGATCTCGACGTCGGAGTGGTCACCGCCGCCTTGCGGGGCCATGGCACCCTTACCCTTGAGCGCTGAGTTCACCATGGCGTCCAGGCCGGTCTTGATGCGGGCCGACCAGGCCGCCTTGTCGGCCAGCTTGGGCGCACCGGCCACACCGGCACCGTGGCAGGCAGCGCACTGGGCCTGGTAGACGGCCTCGCCGCTCTTGAGCGCGCGGTTGGCGTCACGGATCTCGACCGCGCCAACCTTCTGCGCGCGTTCGGACACCGATTTTTCCATGTTGGTCGAGCCGGCAGCAGGTTTCTTGTCGGATGTGACGAAGAACACCAGGCCGATGATGATGAAAACAGGCAAGACGAAGGAAAAAACGGAAACCCACATCATCTGCTTGGGCGTCTTGATCGGGCCGGTATGGTCTTCGTGCTGCTGCTCGCTCATGGTGTCCTCGGTAATTCTGATGGTTTGATCTAAATCAGCCGCTGATTATAACTGTCGCCCGGGCTGAAACCGCCTACAATCCGGGGCTCCACCGAACGCGGCTGTAGCTCAGTGGATAGAGTATTGGCCTCCGAAGCCAAGGGTCGTGGGTTCGATCCCCGCCAGCCGCACCACTCATCTGAAATACTCGCGTATCTCCTTGATCCGTAAGAGTTTTCCGTCCAGCCTCCGACGCGCCTGCGTTCATCCGGAGCGCATTCCCTGACACAAGGTCATCCGGCCGGCCTCATGTCCTTGCCCTGGTCCCGTTGCTGCTGCACGTGCAACAGCAGGCCCGCGCAGGCGTCCTCCACCAGGTCCAGCACCTGCTCGAAGCCCTGTTCGCCCCCGTAGTAGGGGTCAGGCACCACCTGCGCCGTGCTCTGCAGGCAGAACTCGGTGAAGCGGCGCAGCTTGTGCAACTGCCCAGGCGGGCAAAGTTCGCGGGCGTGTTCATGGTTGTTCCGGTCCATCACAAGGACGAGGTCGTAGCGCTCGAAATCCCGGGGCAGCAGCTGGCGCGCGCGCAGGTCGGACAGGTCGTAGCCGCGCTGGGCAGCATGCTGCTGCGAGCGTTCGTCGGGCGGGCGGCCAGCGTGGTAACCGTGGGTGCCGGCCGAGTCGACCTGCACCTTGGCCGCCAGGCCGCGCTCGACCAGTCGATGGCGAAACACGCCGTGCGCGGTCGGGCTGCGGCAGATGTTGCCCATGCAGACGAAGAGGACGGCGTAGGTCGTCATGCGTCGCTGTCCTTTTTGAGTTCCAGCGCAGCGTCGTACAGGGTGTTGCGCGGGGTGCCCGTGATCTCGGCCGCCAGGCGCACCGCCGTCTTGAGAGGCAGTTCGGCCAGCAGCAGCGTGAGCACGCGCAGGTCGGGGCCGCTCTCGCTGGTTTGCGCCTGCAAGGGGTGCAGCACCAGCACGAATTCACCCCGCTCGCGTTTATCGTCGGCGGACAGCCACGCCGACAGTTCTGCAGCGGGCAGGGTGACCAGCTGCTCGAACTGTTTGGTCAGCTCGCGCGCGACCGTCAGGGGGCGTGGGCCCAGCAGGGCCAGTGCCGCTGCCAGGGCGCCGATACGGTGGGGCGCCTCCAGCAGCAGCACCGCCCGGGCTTCGCTGGCCAGGGCCTGCACCGCGGCCGTGCGCTCGCCGGCCTTGGCCGGCAGGAAACCGGCGAAGACAAAAGCACCGGCCTCGTCGACCACCCCTGCCACGCTGAGGGCGGCCGTGATGCTGCTCGCGCCGGGCAGGGGCACGATGGGGAGGCCGGCGGCGCGTACCGCGGCCACCAGGCGCGCGCCGGGGTCGCTGATCGCGGGGGTGCCGGCATCGCTGACATAGGCCAGGCGCTGGCCGGCCTGCAGGCGCGTGATGACCTGCTGCGCGGCCTCGGCCTCGTTGTGCTGGTGCAGGGCGATCAGGGTGGCCGAGGGGCGGTCGATGCCGTAGGCGCGCAGCAGGCTCTGGGTGTGGCGGGTGTCCTCGCAGGCCAGCGCATCGACCAGCTGCAGCACGTGCAGGGCACGCAGCGTGATGTCGGCCAGGTTGCCGATGGGGGTGGCCACCACGTAGAGCGCGCCCTGCGGATAATGCTGGGCAGCGGCCGCGTCATGCGCGGCGGACAGGGCGGAGGCGTAAGTAGCGTTCAATGATGTTCCCCAAGTGGCCGGCAGCAGCCGGCAAGCCCAGCACCCGGCAGGCCGGAGAGGCCGCCGAGGCGCAGGCCCTGCAGCATCTGCAGGCGGCCGGCTTGCGCCTGCTCGAACGCAATTATCGGACCCCCGGGCGCGGCGGCGGCGAGATTGACCTGATCATGCGCGCGGCCGATGGCACCCTGGTCTTCGTGGAGGTGCGCCAGCGGACCGGTACCGGGCACGGCGGGGCAGCGGCCAGCGTGGGGGCCACCAAGCAGCGGCGCATCGTGCTGGCGGCGCGCCACTACCTTCAGCGCTGGCAGGTGCCACCACCCTGCCGCTTCGATGTAGTGGCCCTGGATGGCGAGGGCCTGCAGTGGCTGGCGGCAGCCTTCGATGCGGGCTGAGCGGCAGTGGCCCCCTGGAATACAGGGGATGGTGGGCGGCGGTTATCATAGGCACCATGCTCGAGCAACGCATTGAACAACACTTCATCGACAGCGCCGACCTGAAGTACCAGGCGGCGCAGATCCTGAGCAAACCCATTGCGGCGGCGGTGCAGGCCATCCTGACCTGCGTTACCAACGGCGGCAAGGTGCTCATCTGCGGCAACGGTGGCTCGGCGGCTGATGCCCAGCATTTCGCGGCCGAGTTCGTCGGCCGCTTCGAGCGCGAGCGCCCCGAGCTCGCCGCCATTGCGCTGACCACCGACAGCTCGATCCTGACGGCCATCGCCAACGACTACGATTTCAACGTGATCTTCTCGCGCCAGGTGCGCGCCCTGGGCCAGCCCGGCGATGTGCTGCTGGCGATCTCGACCAGCGGCAACTCGGGCAATGTGCTGGCCGCCATCGACGCCGCGCACGAGCGCGAGATGGTGGTGGTGGGCCTGAGCGGTCGCAACGGCGGCAAGATGGCCAGCGCCCTGCGCGAGACCGATGTGCACATCATCGTGCCGCACGAACGCACCGCCCGCATCCAGGAAGTCCATCTTCTGACGCTGCATTGCATCTGCGATGCGGTGGACCACCAGTTGCTTGGGGAACAGGAAAACAACCCATGATGAAGTTGCCGGCCCGTCCGTTCTCCGTGACCCTGCTGGCCTGCGTGCTGGCCGGTGCGGGCCTGAGCGCTTGCGCCCCCCTGATGCTGGGGGGGGCCGTTGTCACGGGCATATCTGTGGCCGACCGCCGTACCACGGGCACGCAGATCGAGGATGAACGCATCGAGACACGCGGCAGCGCGCGTCTGCGCGAGCACCTGGGCGAGCGCGTGCACATCAACATCACCAGCTACAACCGGCAGGTGCTGCTCTCGGGAGAAGTGCCCAGCGAGCAGGATAAGCAGCTGGCCGAGCAGGTGGTGTCGCGCATCGAGAACGTGCGCGCCATCATCAACGAGCTGGCCGTTCTGGGTAATTCCACCCTCACGCAACGGTCCTCGGACGCACTGGTGACCGGCCGTGTGAAGGCCAATCTGATCGACGCCAAGGACGTGAGCAGCAGCGCCTTCAAGGTGGTGACCGAGCGCGGCATCACCTATTTGCTGGGCCGGGTCACCCCGCGCGAGGCTGACCGTGCGACCGACATCGCCCGTCGTACCAACGGCGTGCAGAAGGTCGTACGCCTGTTCGAGATCATCACCGAGGAAGAGTTGCTGGAGATGCAGTCCCAGCCCAGCAGCACAGGCGCCAGGACACCCGCGCCCACCGGCGGCCGGCCGATGTGATCGTTGCCCCCGGGTCCATCCAGGGCCGGGGTCTTTACTTGCGCAGGCGGCGCACCAGGCTGGACGTGTCCCAGCGCCCGCCACCCATCTCCTGCACATCGCCGTAGAACTGGTCGACCAGGGCCGTGACCGGCAGGCGCGCGCCATTGCGGCGAGCCTCGTCTAGCACCAGGCCCAGGTCCTTGCGCATCCAGTCCACGGCAAAGCCGAAATCGAACTGGTCGGCCACCATGGTCTTGCCACGGTTGTCCATCTGCCAGCTTTGCGCAGCGCCCTTGCCGATCACGTCCAGCACCAGGGCCATGTCCAGCCCGGCCTGCTGGCCGAAAGCCACGGCCTCGGCCAGGCCCTGGATCACGCCGATGCAGCAGACCTGGTTGACCATCTTGGCCAACTGGCCTGCCCCGCTGTCGCCGATGCGGGTGCAGGCGCGCGCGTAGGCCATGGCCACCGGGCGGGCGGCCTCGAAGGCCGCAAGGTCCCCGCCGCACATGATGGTGAGCGCGCCGTTCTGGGCGCCGGCCTGGCCGCCGGACACCGGCGCGTCGACGAAGTGCAGGCCGCGCTCACGCGCGGTGGCATACAGTTCGCGCGCCACCTCGGCCGAGGCCGTGGTGTGGTCGGCAAAGACCGCGCCGGCCTTCATGCCGGCCAGGGCGCCGTCCGGCCCCAGCACCACACTGCGCAGGTCCGCGTCGTTGCCCACGCAGGCGTAGACGATGTCGGCCCCCGCCGCTGCCTCACGTGGTGTAGCGGCGGCGCTGCCTCCGAACTCCTGTACCCAGGCCTGTGCCTTGGCGGGCGTGCGGTTGTAGACCGTGACCTGGTGCCCGGCACGCGCCAGATGCCCGGCCATGGGGAAGCCCATCACGCCCAGGCCGAGGAAGGCGACCTTGCGCGCAGGCGTGGGTTCGTAGGTTTTGGGGTTGATGCTGGGCATACGGTGCTCCTGATGCAAAAGCGCCGCGGGAAATGCGGCGCTAGAAAAAATCTTTCGGGCGTCGCGAGCGGGCTTCAGGCGAGTCGGCCGCAGCGCAGAAACCGGAACGTACTTGTGAGTACGTGAGGATTTCGAGCAGCGCCCAACGAAGCATCAAGCCCGCGCAGTAGCCCCTTACACGATGGCGAAGTTTTCGGTGCCGGCGGACAGATCCTGCGTCTTGCCCCGCTTGCTGTTGAGCTTGATCTGCAGGCGCAGGTCATTGACCGAGTCGGCGTTGCGCAGCGCGTCTTCGTAGGTGATCTGGTTGCCCTCGTACAGGTCAAACAGGGCCTGGTCAAAGGTCTGCATGCCCATGTTGCGGCTCTTCTTCATGATCTCCTTGATCTCGGAGATCTCGCCCTTGAAGATCAGGTCGGAAATCAGCGGCGAGTTGAGCATGACCTCCACCGCCGCCGAGCGGCCCTTGCCGTCCTGCTTGGGGATCAGGCGTTGCGAGACCAGGGCACGCAGGTTCAGCGAGAGGTCCATCAGCAGCTGCGGGCGACGCTCTTCAGGGAAGAAGTTGATGATGCGGTCCAGCGCCTGGTTGGCGCTGTTGGCGTGCAGCGTGGCCAGGCACAGGTGGCCGGTTTCGGCGAAGGCCACGGCGTGTTCCATGGTTTCGCGGTCGCGGATCTCACCCATGAGGATAACGTCGGGCGCCTGGCGCAGCGTGTTCTTCAGCGCGATTTCCCAGCTGTCGGTGTCCAGGCCCACTTCGCGCTGCGTCACCACGCAGTTCTTGTGCGGGTGCACGAACTCGACCGGGTCTTCGATGGTGATGATGTGGCCCTGCGAGTTCTCATTGCGCCAGTCCACCATGGCGGCCAGCGTCGTGGACTTGCCCGAGCCGGTGGCGCCTACCATGATGCACAGGCCGCGCTTGGCCATGGTCACTTCCTTGAGCACCTGGGGCACGCCCAGGGTGTCGATGGTCGGCAGCGTGGCCGGAATCACGCGCAGCACCAGGCCAACCTTGCCCTGCTGGATGAAGGCATTGGCACGGAAGCGCCCGACATTGGGCGGCGAGATCGCGAAGTTGCACTCCTTGGTGCGCTCGAACTCGGCGATCTGCTTGTCGTTCATGATCGAACGCGCCAGCGCCATGGTGTGGGCCGAGCTCAGGGGCTGGGGCGACACCTTGGTCACCTTGCCGTCCACCTTGATGGCGGGCGGGAAATCGGCGGTGATGAACAGGTCGCTGCCGTTGCGGCTGATCATCAGTCGCAGCAGGTCGTTGATGAACTTGGTTGCCTGGTCGCGCTCCATGAGAGCACCTCCTTTCAGTGGACTCGTACAGCGGTTGCCTTATGCGGGGAACGCCGCGGAACCGGCTTTGCCGGGCCGCTGCCCCCTGCAAGGGGGGTAGCGTAGCGATACGCAGTGCGCGAAGCTTGGGGGTTTGCCATGGTTATCCGGGGAAGTTCTCCGGGATCTTGGCCTTGCCGCGGGCTTCTGCGGCGCTGATGATGTTGCGCTTGACCAGGTCGGTGAGGTTCTGGTCCAGCGTCTGCATGCCCACGCTGTTGCCGGTCTGTATGCTGGAGTACATCTGCGCCACCTTGGCTTCGCGGATCAGGTTGCGGATGGCCGGTGTGCCCAGCATGATCTCGTGTGCCGCCACCCGGCCGCTGCCGTCCTTGGTCTTGCACAGGGTCTGCGAGATCACGGCCTGCAGCGACTCGGAAAGCATGGCGCGGACCATTTCCTTCTCTTCGGAAGGGAACACGTCGATGATCCGGTCGATGGTCTTGGCCGCGCTGGAGGTGTGCAGCGTGCCGAACACCAGGTGGCCGGTTTCGGCCGCGGTCATCGCCAGTCGAATGGTTTCCAGGTCGCGCATTTCGCCCACCAGGATGGCGTCCGGGTCTTCGCGCAGCGCGGACTTGAGGGCGGCAGCAAAGCTCAGGGTGTGCGGGCCGACCTCACGCTGGTTGATCAGGCACTTCTTGGATTCGTGCACGAACTCGATCGGGTCTTCCACCGTCAGGATGTGGCCGAATTCCGTTTCGTTCAGGTAGTTGACCATCGCCGCCAGGGTGGTGGACTTGCCCGAGCCCGTGGGGCCGGTCACCAGCACCATGCCGCGCGGCTTGAGCGCCAGCTCACCGAAGATCTTGGGGGCGTTGAGCTGCTCCAGTGTCAGGATCTTGCTCGGGATGGTCCGGAACACGGCGCCCGCACCGCGGTTGTGGTTGAAGGCATTGACCCGGAAGCGCGCCAGGCCGTCGATCTCGAAGGAGAAGTCGACCTCCAGGAACTCCTCGAAGTTCTTGCGCTGGGTGTCGTTCATGATGTCGTACACCATGGCATGCACTTCCTTGTGCCCCAGGGGCTCGACGTTGATGCGGCGCACGTCGCCGTGCACGCGGATCATGGGCGGCAGGCCGGCGGAGAGGTGCAGGTCGGAGGCCTTGTTCTTGACGCTGAATGCCAGCAGTTGGGTAATGTCCACGTGTCCCTCTGTCGTTCGATGTAGGCGTACTTTGCTAAGCTTGCCGGACAATTATGACCGTGATTGCCGCCCAGCTCCAAGCCGTTCATGCCCGCATCGCTGCCGCATGTCATGCCGCAGCGCGTGACCCGGCCGCTGTCGGTCTGCTGGCGGTCTCCAAGACCTTCGGCCCCGAAGCGGTGCGCGCGGCCCACGCCGCCGGCCAGACGGCCTTTGGCGAGAACTACATCCAGGAAGCCGTCGACAAGATGGCCGTGCTGGGGGACCTGCCCTTGCAGTGGCACTGCATCGGCCCGATCCAGAGCAACAAGACCCGCCTGGTGGCCGAGCACTTTGCCTGGGCGCAGACCGTGGATCGCCTCAAGATCGCGCAGCGGCTCAGCGAACAGCGGCCGGCCCACCTGCCGCCCCTGCAGATCTGCCTGCAGGTCAATGTGGACGGCGGGACGACCAAGTCGGGTGTGGCGCCGGTCGATCTGCCGGCCCTGGCCCACGCGGTGGCGGCCTTGCCACGCCTGCAGTTGCGCGGCCTGATGTGCATTCCCGATCCGCAACCGGACTTCGAGGCCATGAAGGCGGTGTTTGCGCGCGCGCGGGATCTCTATGAGCAGTTGCGTGCCGAGGGGCTGGCGCTGGACACCCTGTCCATGGGCATGAGCGCCGACCTCGAAGCCGCCATCCACGCCGGCAGCACGCTGGTGCGCGTGGGCACGGCCATCTTTGGCGGGCGTGACTACAGCCGCGCTTAGGTCTTGCCGATGGCCGCGTTCAGGCGCGGCATCACCTCTTCGGCCATGAGCTGCATGGAGCGCTGGCCCAGGGCCGGGTCCAGCCAGTCGTGGCAGGCGTAGAGCAGGGTGCCGAAGTCACCCACCTGCGCACGGAAGGCCAGCAGTTGCTCCACCACCGAATCCACCGTGCCGGCGATCACCAGCTTTTTCGTCACGTACTCGGGCGTGATGGCCTCGTTGGGCATGTCCGGATCGGTCTTGAAGAGGTTGCCGCGTCCGCCCGCGCCCACCAGCTTGCGGATCAGCTGCTTGAAGTAGAAGTGGTAGGGGCCGTCGGCGCTGTGCCCGTAACGCGTGGCGGTGGCTGCGTCGTCGGCGACGAAGATGCTCTTGGCCACGCGCCATTCGGCCGGGCTGGCGGTGGCGCCCACGGCGCTGCGTCCTTCCACGTATTTGGGCCAGTGGCTTTTCACCCACTCGGGCATCAGGAAGTTGGCCGAAATGGGTTGCCAGCCGCGCTTGGCCATCTCGGTCACCCCCTGCGAGTGCGGCGCCACGGCGGTGCCCACGATCAGCGGGTGGGGCTTTTGCAGCGGCTTCATGATGAAACCCTGTCCGATCTCGGGGATCATGGTCCTGGCCACCGAAACCTTCCAGTACTTGCCCTCGATGTCGTAGGGTGGTTCTGAGGCCCAGATTTTCAGCACCATATCGATGCCCTCGACGAACATCTCGTTGCGATTGGCGCCGAAGTTGCCGAAGGCCTCGGCGTCCGACATCAGGCCGCCGGGGCTGATGCCCATGATGAAGCGCCCGTCCAGCAGATGGTCCAGCATGGCGGCCTGCGCGGCCACGGCGGCCGGGTGGCTGTTGGGCACGTTGATGGTGCCGGTGCCGAGCTTGATCTGTTTTGTCTCCGCCGCCAGGCTGGCCAGGAAGACCATGGACGAGGTGATGTTCTCGGCCGCATCTGTGACGTGTTCGCCCACATAGGCCTCGCTGTAGCCCAAGCGGTCGGCCAGCAGCACGGCTTCGCGGTCCTCGCGCAGGGTCGCGCGGATGTCGCGCCCCGGCGGGTGGATGGGCATCATGAACATGCCGAGTTTCATGGGGTTCCTCTCGAGGTGGATCGGTAGACGGGATCGGCCGGCGCAGGGTCCAGTCCCACGCCCTGCTGGAACTGGCCGTTGCAAAACAGCAGCGGGGTGCTGGCGCTGTGGGCGTAGCGCTCCACCTCGCCCAGGAACAGCACGTGGTCGCCCACGTGCTGGTCGCCGACGATGCGGCACTCGATGCTCGCGGCGCAGCCCCCCAGCACCGGCTGCTCGTGCAGGCCCTGCATGCAGTCGATGCCGGCAAACTTGTCGGTGGCTGGCCGCGCAAAGTGTTGCGCCAGTTCCGGCTGCTCCAGCGCCAGCACGTTGACCACGAAGCGCCCGGCCGCCCGGAAACCGGCCAGGCTGGGCGAACGTTCCGCCAGGCTCCACAGCACGATGGGCGGGGCCAGCGAGACCGTGTTCAAGGAATTGGCCGTTACCCCTAGGCGCAGCCCTTCGGGCGTGCGCGAGGTGGCCACGGTCACCCCGGTGCCGAAGCGGCCGAAGGCGCGGCGCAGGTCCAGCATGTCGGAGGGGGGGCGAGGCGCATGGTGGGAGGCCATGTCCGGATTTTGGTGATCAGTTGATCAATATCAAATCAGGGTAAACCCGGAAAATGGCATCGCGTTCAGTGCTGGGCCATGAAATCGAGGGCGCTGCGGCTGAAGCCCTCGGGGTTTTCCAGGTGCAGGATGTGCGGGCCGGCCAGCGCCTCGAAGCGGGCACCCGGGCACAGACGGGCGTAGGCCTGGACCTGGTCCACCGAAACCGCCTTGTCGTCCTGGCCCGCCAGGAAGAGGGTGGGCACGCGCAGGCTGGCCAGCCGCGTTTGCAGATGCAGTCCGGCCAGGGCCCGGGCGCTGGCCGCAAAGCCGCGTGGCGGGCAGGCCAGCAACTGCTGGCGTACCGTTTCCACTGCGGCGGGCTGGCGCGAGATGAAGTCCGGGGTGAGCCAGCGCTCCAGCGTGGGTGCCAGCACCGGCGCCATGCCCTGCTGCTCCACCAGGGTGGCGCGCTGCTGCCACATGGCGGTGGCGGCGGCGTCCATCTCCAGCCGTGAGCAGGCCACGACCAGGGAGCGCAGGCGCTCCGGGGCCGACAGGGCCAGGGCCACACCGATGCAGCCGCCCAGCGAGAGGCCGATAAAGTGGCTCTGCGTGATGCCCAGTTGCCGCCAGAGTTGCAGCACGTCGGCGGCCAGCGCGTCCATGCCGCAGCTGGCGTCGGGGGCGGCCGAGCCGCCGTGCCCCCGCGTATCGACGGCCAGCACCCGGTAGTGCGGGGTCAGCCGGGGCAGCAGCGGATCCCAGATCCGCCGGTCGACCCCGATGGGGTGGCTAAGGGTCAGCCAGGGGGCGCGTTCCGGGCCGTGGATGCTGTGCGCGAGGGCTGGGGTCATGGGACGCAGGAAGAGCTTGCGAGGGTGAGCATTAGATCATTAAGATCGCGGCCATGACAAGTCGCAAAACCCTGCCCACGCCGCCCGCGGCCGCGCCGCGCCGGCGTCCGGCGGGCGAGGCGCGTGAGCGGACCATCGTCGAGGAAGCCGTGAAGTTCTTCGCCGAAGTCGGCTTCGACGGCGACACGCGCGAACTGGCGCGGCGCGTGGGCGTGACGCAGTCGCTGATCTTCAAATACTTCCCCAGCAAGGCGGCCCTCATCGAGCGGGTCTACCAGGAGGTCTATGTCGGGCGCTGGAACCCCTATTGGGAAGTCATCCTCGCTGACCGGCGCGTGCCGCTGGAGGACCGTCTGGTGCGCCTGTACACCGATTACGCGAAAACCGCGCTGACCTGGGACTGGGTGCGCCTGTTCATGTTCTCCGGCCTGAAGGGCGAGGCCATCAACCAGCGTTACCTGCAGTTCCTGCGCAGCCGGGTGCTGGAGCCGGTGGCCATCGAGCTGCGCGCCGAACTGGGCCTGCCGGGGCCGCAGGCGTTGCCGCTGGGCGAGCTGGAGATCGAGCTGGTCTGGGGCATCAACGCGCGCATCTTCTATTTCGGCCAGCGGCGCTGGATCTTCGACGTGCCGCTGCAGGCCGATCTGGACGAACTGATCCGTTTGACCATCCGCCACTTCATGGCCGGTGCCCGCGAGGTCCTGCCCGGGCTGTTGCTGTCCAGGACAGCCAGCGCGGCGCGGCCCGGGTCTGTGGTGCCGCAAAACGTGGAATAAATCACACCCGGCTTACCCCTGGGGGTGGGGGATGGGCTTACCCGCTGGCGCGGCCGTGTTTGTTACATAAAATTACAAACAAGGCCCGACCATGTACCCCCACGCAGCCGCCCAGGCCCCCCGACGTTCCTCCGGACTGACCGTCATCGAGCTCATGCTCGTGGTGGCCATGATCGGCGTGCTTGCGGCCATCGCCCTGCCCAAGTACCAGAGCTACCAGGAGCGCATCCGGCAGACGCAGGCCATCCAGGACATCAAGATCCTGCAGACCCTGGTCCAGGACTTTCGCCTCAACAGCGGCAGTTACCCCGAGACGCTCGCGGAGGTCGGCAATGCCGGCCGGCTGGATCCCTGGGGCCATGCCTACGTGTACCAGGAACTGGCCAGCGCCCCCGGCAAAGGCAAGGCGCGCAAGGACCGCAAGCTCAATCCGCTGAACTCCGATTTCGATCTCTACAGCGTGGGCCGGGACGGGGCATCGAAAACGCAGCTCACCAACAAGCAAAGCCTGGACGACATCGTGCGGGCCAACGATGGCGCTTTTGTCGGCCTCGCCGCCGACTACACCCAATGAGCGCGCTGCGACCGCCATGCTCCCGCTGCTGAAACTCCCCATCCAGGGCCTGTTCCTGCGCAGCCGCGTGGCGCGGCGCGTGTTCCTGCTGTTCCTGCTGTCGGCCCTGGTGCCGGCGGTGTTGCTGGCCGTGCTGGCCTACGGGCACATGCGCAACATGGACCAGCAGCACGTGAACCGCCAGCTGGCCCTGGAAGGTGGCAACTACGCCAGCGGCCTGTACGAGCGCCTGCTGGGTGCGCATTTCATGCTCAGCGTGCAGGCCGCCGGCCTGCGCCAGGGGCTGACGGTGGCCGACACCAGCCCGGACCAGGCGCACCGGGTGTTCAAGCGCATCGACGTGTACCCGCAGGCCTTGTCCGGCAGCCCGACGGAAGCGGGTCCTGGCCCGCGGCTGCAGGAGCCCCAGACGCTGGCCCATCTGGCCCGCGGAGAAAGCGTGCTGCTTACGCAGCAGGATGCGACGGGCAGCCGCATCCTGCTGGCTACAGCCATTGACCCGGCCCAGGCCGCACGCGGTGTGCTGCTGGCCGAGCTGGCGCCGGCGCACATCTGGGGTGATGCGGAGGACCTGGCGCATCAGACCCAGGCCTGTGTGCTCGATGACGCAGCGCGTGTCCTGTATTGCTCGGACGCCCAGCTCGGCACCGTTGCGGCCCGGATCGCGACCGAGCAGCAGACGCAGACCACGGGCGTCAGCGACGCCTGGCAGTTCAATACACGCGGCCTGTTTCTGCGCGCGCGCTTCGCGGTTGACGACTGGACCGTCATCACGCTGCGCCCGCAGGGTGCCAGTGACGCCGGCTGGGGCCAGCTGGCCTATGTCTTTCTGGGTATCGTCCTGCTGACGCTGCTGCTGGTCGCGCTGCTCAGCGGGGTGCAGTTGCGGCGCATGCTGGTACCGCTGGAGCGGCTGATCGACGGCACGCGACGCATCGCGCACGAGGAATTCAACCAGCCTGTGGTGGTGCGGCGCGACGACGAGTTCGGCCAGCTGGCGCAGGCGCTCAACAAGATGGCCGCGCGCCTGGGCCGGCAGATCGGCACGCTGCGTGTGCTCGCAGAGATCGACCACGAAATCCTCGCGCGCGTGGACATGGAGCAGATCATCACCCGTGTCCAGGAACGCCTGCACGAACTCTGGCCGAAGGCCGTGACCAGCATGGTGGTGTTCGACCAGCAGGCCGCGGACTTCGGCATCGTGCATCTCTACGCCGGCGAGCAGGAGATGACGTCCAAGGTGCCGAGCAAGCTCGAGCCCTGGCTGCTGGAGCAGCTGGCGCGCGACTACGACGGCATGTGGTTCGAGGTGGGTGGTAGTGAACTGCCGGATTTCCTGTCCATGGTGGCCGATGCCGGCGCAAAGCGCATCCTGGTGCTGCCCATCTTCTGGGAGGAGAAGGTCAGCGGCCTGCTGGCCGTCGGCCTGCTGGAGCCGCGCGAATTCAGCAACGATCTGGTGCAGCAGGCGCGCGACCTGGTCAACCGCATCGGCGTAGCCCTGGCGGCCCATGCACGTGACGAGCAGCTCAAGTTCCGCGCTTACCACGACGCCCTGACCGGCCTGCCCAACCGCCCCCTGCTGCTGGAGCGCCTGAACCAGGAGATGGCCCGCTCGCGTCGCAATGGCAAGCAGCTGGCCGTGCTGTTCATCGACCTGGACCGCTTCAAGAAGATCAATGACAGCCTGGGCCACGAGGGCGGCGACCGCCTGCTGTGCCAGGTGGCCGAGCGCCTGAGCTCCTGCACACGCGAAGGCGATACCGTGGCCCGCCTGGGGGGCGACGAGTTCGTCGTGTTGCTGCCCAGCCTGGGCAGCGCGCAGCAGGCGGCTCGCCTGGCCACAGAGATGCTAGGTGTGCTGGCGGAACCCTTCATGATCGACGGCAGCACCAGCCACATGGGCGCGTGCATCGGCGTGGCCATCTTCCCCGATGACGGTAGCCTGGCGGCAGAGCTGCTCAAGAAGGCCGACATGGCGATGTACCGCGGCAAGGCGACGGGGCGCGGGCGCGTCATCTTCTTCGAAGAGAGCATGAACCTCGCCCAGCAGGAGCAGTCCCTGCTCGAGCGTGAGTTGCGACTGGCTATCGCGCGGGGCCAGCTCTCGCTGCGTTACCAGCCGCGGGTGCGCCTGGGCGACGGCCAGCTTTCAGGCGCCGAGGCGTTGCTGCGCTGGTTGCACCCGGAACTGGGCTGGGTCAGCCCCGACAAATTCATTCCGCTGGCCGAGGAGGTCGGGCTGATCGACGAGATCGGCGGCTGGGTGCTGGACCAGGTCTGCGAGCAGCTGGGGCGCTGGCACGCGGCGGGTTATCGCATCACCATCTCCGTCAATGTCTCGGGCCGCCAGCTCAAGTCGGGGCGCCTGGGTCAGCGGGTGCAGCAGGCGCTGCAGGCCAGCGGCGTGGTGCCGGCGGCGCTGGAACTCGAGGTCACTGAAGGCACGCTGATCGACAACATTGACGCGGTGGGCGAGCAGCTGGCCCAGATCAAGCAGACCGGCGTGCTTATCGCGCTGGACGATTTCGGCACCGGCTATTCCTCGCTGAGCTACCTGCAGCGCCTGCCGATCGACATCCTCAAGATCGACCGATCCTTCATCCGGGAGCTGGGCCGCAACGAAGGCGCCGGCAGCATCGTGCATTCCATCATCGCGCTGGCGCATGCCCTGGGCAAGATGGTCGTGGCCGAAGGGGTGGAGCGCGAAGATCAGGCCGAGTTGCTGCGCAACTGGCAGTGTGAACAGGCCCAGGGCAATCTCTACAGCCTGCCGATCACGGCCGGGGAACTCGAGGCGCTGATGACGCCCTCACGCCCGGCCGAAATCGTTTGAGGGGCTGCCCGCCGGGCCCGCACCCAGCAGCCCACCGATCAGCTCGACCGCATGGCGGCTCGTCTGCTGGTTCCGGTCCAGCGCCGGGTTGAGTTCCATCACATCCAGCGAGCCCAGCCGGCCGCTGCGCGCAATCCGCTGCAGGCACTGCCGGGCTTGCGCCAGGCTGGCGCCACCGGCCACCAACGTACCCGTGCCGGGCGCGACCTCCGGGTCCAGGAAGTCCAGGTCCAGGCTGACATGCAGATGCGCGTTGGCAGGCAGATCCTCCAGTGCGCGCGCCATCACGGCGTCCGCGCCCTCTGCGTGCAGGGCGTCCATACCAGTGACCTCCAGCCCCAGCTGGTGCACCAGCTGAGCCTCGCCGGGGTCCACACTGCGCACGCCGATCAGGCGCAGCTCGGACGGTGCCAGCGTCGGGATGTGGCCGCCGAGACCGGTCAGCGCCGGGGGGCCTACGCCGCACAGACAGGCCACCGGCATGCCGTGCAGATTGGCGCTGGGGCTGGTGCGCCGGCTGTTGCAGTCGGCATGGGCGTCGAACCAGAGCACACGCAGCGGCTGGCCGCGGGTACGGCAGTGGCGCGCCACGGCACTGATGGAGCCGATGGCCAGACTGTGGTCGCCGCCCAGCAGCAGGGGCAGTTGTCCCCGCTCCAGCGCCACGGTCACGGCATCGTGCACAGCCCGGCTCCAGGCCGTGACCTGCGCCAGGTTGCGGTAGCCGCCCACCACCGCCGGCACCGAGGATGAGGGGCCGGCCAGGTCGCCCGCGTCGTGCACGACGCAGCCCTGCACCTGCAAGCGGGAGACCAGCCCCATCGCGCGCAATGCACCGGGCCCCAGGTGGGCGCCCGCCACGCCGGCCCCGGCATCACTGGGCGCCCCGATGAGTTCGATCTTGTGCTTCAATGGCATAGCAGCATTTTGCGGGAGACCGCCATGTTCCGTGACCGACTTGAAGCCGCCGAGCGGCTGAGCGAGGCACTCGCGGCCTACCGGGGCCAGCGGCCGCTGGTGCTGGGCATCCCGCGCGGCGCCGTGCCCATGGCCAAGTTCATCGCCGAGCGCCTGAAGGGCGATTTCGACGTGGTGCTGGTGCGCAAGCTGCGTGCACCCGGCCAGCCCGAGCTGGCCATCGGCTCGGTGGACGAAAGCGGCTGGACCTATATCGCCCCCTTTGCCGCCAGTGCCGGGATCGACGCGCAGCACATCGAAGCGGAAAAGCGCCAGCAACTGGAGACGATACGCCAGCGCCGCGCCCGCTACACCCCCTTGCGCGCGCCTATCGACCCGGCGGGGCGCATCGTCATCGTCGTGGATGACGGCCTGGCCACTGGCGCCACCATGATCGCGGCCCTGCATGGCTTGCGCCAGCAGCAGCCGGCCCGGCTGGTGTGTGCCGTGCCGGTGGCACCGCCCGATACGCTGGCGCAAGTGCGGCCGCTGGCCGATGACGTGGTGTGCCTGGAAACACCTGTCGGCTTCCAGGCCGTGGGCCAGTTCTACCGTGACTTTGACCAGGTGGAAGACGAGGAAGTGATCGCGCGCCTGAAAGCGTGAGCCGCAGCCGGGCCGTCACACGGCGTGGGCTAACGTGGGGGAGCCGTTATTTCCAGTGTTCGCTGAACCAGTCCGCCGCCTGGTGTGCCACTTCGTCCAGCGCGCCCGGCTCTTCGAACAGGTGGCCCGCATCGCGGATCACCGAAAGCACCTTCTCGCATTGCAGTTTCCCGTAGGCCACGCGGTTGAGCGCCAGCACTTCGGTGTCGGCGCCGCCGACCAGCAACAGGGTAGGCGCACGCACCTTGGCCAGCTCGTTGGCACCGGCCAGGTCCGGCCGGCCGCCGCGCGAGACCACGGCCTGCACCTCCTCGCCCAGGGCGGCCGCCGCCTGCAGGGCCGCCGCCCCCCCGGTGCTGGCACCGAAATAGCCGATGGACAGTTGCCGGCTGGCCGGGGTGTGCTGCATGACGTAGGCACTGGCCACCAGCAGCCGGTGCGTCAGCAGTGACATGTCGAAACGCGTGTGGTAGTCCAGGTCTTCGCCCAGGGTCAGCAGGTCCAGCAGCAGGGTGCCGCTGCCCTGCGCATGCAGCACACGCGCCACATGGTTGTTGCGCGGGCTGTGGCGGCTGCTGCCGCTGCCGTGTGCGAACAGCACCAGGCCACGCGCGTCGGCGGGCAATTCGAGCAGGCCCTCGATGTGCACGTCGTCGGCCGGAATGCGCAGCAATGCCTGCATGTCGAGCTCCGATCCGTGAGCGGGATGTGCCGGGGATCCAGACGATGGTTCCGGCACGGTCGATCAACGTTACTGCGCAGCGCGATCAGCGTCAACCGTCGCATTCGGACCGAATTCCCGCACAAGGGGGTGAATTTGCTGCAAATACCCGCCTTTTCCCCTATCCCGTGGCGATGTACTTATGCAGAATGGGCCATAGGGTTTTGTCGCCCGGAAACCGGTGAAACGCATGAGCACTTCGAAACTGACGGGCTGGCACGATCTGAGCCTGGCCGCCAAACTTCCCCTCAGCCTCTTTGCGGTGGTGGGCGTGGTCTTTCTGGCTTTTGTCCTGGGCATCGGTTATGCCCTGATGAAGTCGGTCGAGCAGCGCGCCAGCGATGACGTGGCGGTGAAGACCCGGCTCATCGTCGACCTGATCGATGCTTCCGACAAGGACCTGCGCCTGCGTGCGGCCGCCCTGGCCAAGGCCCTACAGGTCCGCCTGGCCGGGCGTTTCGAACTCGATCCGGCGATCACCGAGGTCAACGGCAAGCCGGCCCCGACGCTCAAGCTCGATGGCAAGGTGCTGAACATGGATTTCAGCGTGGCCGACCAGTTCACCCAGGCCACCGGCGCGGTGGCCACCGTGTTCGCCAAGACCGGCGACGACTTCATCCGGGTCACCACCTCGCTCAAGACCGACAAGGGCGCAAGGGCCATCGGCACCCTGCTGGACCGCGCCCATCCCGGCTACAAGGCCACGCTGGAAGGCAAGACCTACAACGGCCCTGCCGTACTGTTCGGCAAGCCTTACATCACCCAGTACGACCCGATCGTGGACGCGCAGGGCAAGGTTATCGGCCTGTCCTTCATCGGGCTCGACTACAGCGACTACCTGACCCAGCTCAAGAACACCATCCGCGGTATGAAGATCGGCGAGTCCGGTTATTTCTACGTCATGGACGCTCGCCCAGGCGCGAACTATGGCAATCTTCTGGTGCACCCGGTGGCAGAGGGCAAGAACCTGCTCGACACCAAGGATTCCAGCGGCCGGGAATTCCTCAAGGAGATCCTGGAGCGCAAGAACGGCGAGATTCGCTACCCCTGGGTCAACAAGGAACGCGGAGAGACAACGGCGCGTGAAAAAGTGGCGGCCTTCTCGCACTTCCCGGGCTGGCAGTGGGTCGTCGTGGGCGGCACCTATGTCGACGAATTCACGGGCGAGGTCCGCCGTCTGCGTAACTGGTTCGGGCTGGTGGGTGTGGTGGGGGTGCTGCTGATCGCCGGCATCGTGTACCTGCTGATCCGGCGCATGGTGATCGTCCCGCTGGCGCAGGTGGGGCAGGCTGCGCATGCACTCGCCGAGGGTGATCTCACGGTGCAGATGCAGGTGGTCCGGCGTGACGAAGTCGGTCGTCTCATGGAGCAAATGAACCTGATCGGCACCGGCCTGGCCAAGGTGGTGTCACGGGTGCGCCAGGGTAGCGAATCGGTTTCCACCGCCAGCGCCGAGATCGCCCAGGGCAACCAAGACCTGTCGGCACGCACCGAAAGCCAGGCCAGTTCGCTGGAGGAGACGGCGGCGTCCATGGAGCAGCTCGGCTCCACTGTGCGCCAGAACGCCGACAACGCCAAGCAGGCCAACCAGCTCGCGCAAAGCGCCAGCACGGTGGCGGTCAAGGGCGGCGAGGTGGTGGCCGAGGTGGTCGGCACCATGAAGGGCATCAACGACAGCGCGCGCAAGATCCACGACATCATCAGCGTGATCGACGGCATTGCCTTCCAGACCAACATCCTGGCGCTCAACGCCGCGGTGGAAGCCGCGCGCGCGGGCGAGCAAGGCCGCGGCTTTGCCGTGGTCGCCTCTGAAGTGCGCTCGCTGGCCGGTCGCAGTGCCGAGGCCGCCAAGGAGATCAAGAACCTGATCACCGACAGCGTGCAGCGGGTCGAGCAGGGCAGTGCCCAGGTCGACCAGGCCGGCGCCACCATGAACGAGGTGGTGGCTGCGATCCGCCGCGTGACCGACATCATGGCCGAGATCAGTGCGGCCAGCGGCGAGCAGAGCGCCGGTGTGTCTCAGGTCGGCGAGGCGGTGACGAACATGGACCAGGCCACGCAGCAGAACGCGGCGCTGGTGGAGCAGATGGCTGCCGCGGCCAGCAGCCTGCGTGCCCAGGCACAGGACCTGGTGCAGACCGTAGCCGTGTTCAGGCTGAACGCCTGAGCCTGGGGTGCGAGCCGGCCCGCGAGGGCCGGCGTCACGTTACTGCGCCTGGAAACCGCTGGCCTGGATGATGCGGCCCCAGCTGGCGTTGTAGGCGCGTTCGCGCTGGCCCAGCTGCTCGGAGCTCATGTGGCCCACGCTCAGGCCCATGGTGGTCAGGCGCTCATGCACCTCCGGCAGCGCGATGACCTTGGCCAGCGCGGCCGAGTAACGCTCCAGCGTCGCCTTGGGCGTGCCCTTGGGTGCGAAGAGACCGTAGTAGGGCAGGTCCTCGAAGCCGGAAACACCCAGCTCGGCGAAGGTCGGCACGTCCGGCAGGATGGCCTGGCGTTTGGTGCCGATCACGGCCACCATGCGGATCTTGCCGGCCTTGTGGTTCTCGATGAAGTCCGGCACCGAGCCCACGCCGGCGGCGATCTGATTGCCCAGCATGTCAGCCATCATGGGTGCGCTGCCGCGGTAGGGTGCCGCCTGCAGGTCCAGGCCGTTCTTCTGGCCCATCACCTTGACCAGGAACTCGGGCGTGGAGGCCGGTGCCGGCACGCCCACGGTGCCACGCGCCTTGACGTTCTCGCGCACCCAGGCCAGGTATTCCTTGTAGCTTTTGGCCGGCGTGCCACCCGAGAGGGCCAGGCCGTTGACGAAGGTGGCGAAGCCCGCCACCGGCACGAAATCCTGGGCCGGGTCGAAACCCGGGTTCTTCAGCGTCAGCGGCAGGATGGAGATGCTGTGGTCGTGCGAGAGGAACAGCACCGAGCCGTCGGCCGGTGCGGCTTTCAGGGTCTGTGCGGCCAGCTGGCCACCGGCGCCGGCCTTGTTCTCGACGATGACATTGGCACCCAGCTGGTCCTTGAGCTTGTCGGCCAGCACCCGCGCGATGGCGTCGGTGCCGCCGCCGGGCGGGAAGCCCACCATGATCTTGATGGTGGCGGGCTCGGCCATGGCGTGGCCGGTCATGAGCAGGGCCGCCGCGGTCAGGCCGAGGGTACGGCGCTTGAGTTTCAGAAACATGGTGTCACTCCAACGTTGAAAAAAGACCAGACAAATTTTGCACCAGCGCATCCCCCAGCAGGCTCACAACCAGCGGAACACCAGCGGGATCAGCAGCGAGGCCAGCACCACCTGCAGGCCCATGGCCAGGCCCGCATAGGCGCCGGCGTCGGCATCGACCTGCATCGCGCGCGCCGCACCGATGCCGTGGGAGGTGGTGCCCAGGGCGAAACCGCGCGCCATCCAGCCCTCTGGCGTGGTGGAGATGCGCAGCAGCTCGAACAGGTACTTGCCGCTGAGCGCGCCCACCATGCCCGTGAGCACCGCGAACACCGCCGCCAGCGCCGGAATGCCGCCGATCTTTTCGGCCACGCCCATGGCCACCGGGGCCGTGACCGACTTGGTCGTCAGGGACTGCACCACCTCCCACGGCAAGCCGAAAGCATGGCCCAGCGCCCAGGCCGAGCCCGCCGCCGCCGCACCACCGATCAGCGCGGCCAGCAGCAGCGGCGCCCAGCGCGCGCGCAGTTCGACGCGGCGTTGCCACAGCGGCCAGGCCAGGGCCACGACGGCCGGCCCGAGCAGGAAGTGGATGAATTGCGCGCCCGAGAAATAGGTGGGGTAGGGCGTGCCCGTGATAAGCAGCACCCCTGCAATGACCAGCACGGTCCAGAGCACGGGGTTGGCCCATGGGGCCTGCTGGCGATGGGTGTAGAAGGCATGGGCCAGCACGTAAACCGCCATGGTGGCGGTCAGGCCAAACAACGAGGTGCTGGAAAGGTAGACCCAGAGCTGGACAAAATCCTGCATGGCCTTATCCCGGTTCGCCGCGCCGCTTCATCAGCGCGCGCAGCACCAGTGCCGTGACCGCCAGCCCGATCCAGGTCGAGAGCACGATCACGGCCAGCATGCGCGCGCCGTACTCGCCGATCAGACCCAGGTGGGTCATCACGCCCACGCCCACCGGCACGAAGAGCAGCGAGAGATGGGCCAGCAGGAAGTCGGCACACTCGGCCACGGGCTTGCGCACGGCTTCGAAGCGAAGCGCGATCAACAAGAGCACCAGACCCACGACCGGGCCGGGAAAAGGCAGGCGCAGCGCGTGGGAGAACAGCTCCCCGGCGGATTGCAGCACCAGCAGCCAGGCAAATCCGCGCAGGGCGTTCATCAGAATCTGGGCAGATCCGGGTGGCTGATCTTGCCGCCGCGCACCAGCATCTTGCCGTACTCGGCGCAGCGGTTGTGCGTGGGAATGACCTTGCCGGGGTTGAGCGTGCCCTGCGGATCGAAGGCGCGCTTGAGGGCCAGCATCTGTGCGTTTTCCTCGGTGCTGAACTGCACGCACATGGAGTTGAGTTTCTCCACGCCCACGCCGTGCTCGCCGGTCACCGTGCCGCCCATGGCCACGCTGGTTTCCAGGATGTCGGCGCCGAAGAGCTCGCAGCGGTGCAGCTGGTCCGCGTCATTGGCATCGAAGAGGATCAGCGGGTGCAGGTTGCCGTCGCCGGCGTGGAAGACGTTGAGGCAGCGCAGCGCGTACTTCTGCTCCATCTCCTGGATGGCGAGCAGGATGTCGGCCAGGCGCTTGCGCGGAATCGTCGAGTCCATGCACATGTAGTCCGGCGCCAGGCGGCCGCTGGCCGGGAAGGCGTTCTTGCGCCCGCTCCAGTAGCGCAGGCGTTCGGCCTCGTCGCGGCTGACCGCAATCGCCGTGGCGCCCGCTTTGCGCAGCACCTCGCTCATGCGGCCGATCTCTTCTTCCACCTCTTCGCGCGTGCCGTCGCTCTCGCACAGCAGGATGGCGGCGGCGTTCAGGTCGTAACCCGCGTGCACGAAGTCTTCCACGGCGGCCGTCATGGGCTGGTCCATCATCTCCAGCCCGGCCGGGATGATGCCCGCGGCGATCACAGCGGCCACCGCGTCGCCGGCCTTGCGTACATCGTCGAAGCTGGCCATGATGCAGCGTGCCAGCTGCGGCTTGGGCACCAGCTTGACGGTGACCTCCACCGTCACGGCCAGCATGCCCTCGGAACCGATGAAAACGCTCAGCAGGTCGTAACCCGGCACGTCCAGCGCTTCCGAGCCGAACTCAATCGGCTCGCCCGCCACCGTGTAGCCCCGCACCTTCAGCACGTTGTGCACGGTCAGGCCGTACTTGAGGCAGTGCACGCCGCCCGAATTCTCGGCCACGTTGCCACCGATGGTGCAGGCGATCTGGCTGGACGGATCGGGCGCGTAATAGAGCTTGTAGGGGGCGGCGGCCTCGCTGATGGCCAGGTTGCGCACGCCGGCCTGGACCACAGCCGTGCGGCTGACCGGGTCGATCTTCAGGATCTGGTTGAACTTGGCCAGCGAGAGCGTCACGCCCATGGCGTGGGGCATGGCACCACCCGACAGACCCGTGCCGGCGCCGCGCGCCACCACCGGCACGCCCAGGGCGTGGCAGGCCTTGAGCACGCCCTGTACCTGCGCTTCGGTCTCGGGCAGCGCCACCACCAGCGGGCGCTGTCGGTAGGCCGTGAGGCCGTCGCATTCGTAGGGGGTGGTGTCCTCGGCCTGCCAGAGCAGGGCATGCGCGGGCAGCACCGCGCTCAGGGCCTGCACCACCCGCGACTGGGTTTCAGCACGTTGCAGGGCGTCGATCTGCGGGGTGGAGGCGGGAGCATTCATGAGGAACATTCTAGGCCCAGCCAGCGCCCGCAGGCAGACCCGCTTCCCTATAATTCGTCTCTCCCTTACTCTCGCTCCTGCGGCAGCTGCCCATGTCCGACCGTCTTGCGGTGCTGCCCCAGTACCTGCTGCCTAAAAAGGCCATCACCTCCTTCGCCGGCCTGGTCGCCGGTTCCGCCATGGGGGGCGTGACCACGGGCATCATCCGCCGTTTCATCCGCCGCTACGACGTGAACATGGCCGAGGCCGCCAACCCCGATCCGGCCAGCTACCCCACGTTCAACGAATTCTTCACGCGCGCCCTCAAAGACGGCGCCCGCCCGCTTGCCCAGGCCGACTGGGTCTGCCCGGTAGACGGCGCCATCAGCCAGTTCGGCGCGATCGAGCGCGACCAGATCTTCCAGGCCAAGGGCCACCGTTACAGCACCACGGCGCTGGTCGGCGGCGACGCCGCGCTGGCGGCGCAGTTCGAGAACGGCCACTTCGCCACGCTCTACCTCAGCCCGCGCGATTACCACCGCATCCACATGCCCTGCAATGGCACGCTCACCCGCATGATCTACGTGCCGGGTGAACTGTTCTCGGTCAACCCGACCACGGCGCGCGGTGTGCCGGGCCTGTTTGCCCGCAACGAGCGCGTGGTCTGCATCTTCGACACGGCCCACGGCCCGCTGGCCCTGGTGCTGGTAGGCGCCACCATCGTGGGCAGCATGGCCACGGTCTGGCACGGTGTGGTCAACCCGCCGCGCCGGCCGGTCGTCACGCAATGGCACTACCAGGGGCAGGGGATCACGCTGGAAAAAGGGGCCGAGATGGGCCGTTTCCTGCTGGGCTCCACCGTGGTGATGCTCTGGCCCCAAGGCCCTACGCAATTCAACCCGGAATGGGCGCCCGCCCGTCCGATCCGGCTTGGTGAGAAAATGGCCAATTCAGTGTCCTGAAACAACGGAGTTATATATGCCAGGTCTTCTGCCCAACGTGGATCCCGATGGACTGCTCGAGTTCTCGGTGGTCTACACCGACCGCGCCCTCAACCACATGTCCAAACGCTTCCAGGGCGTGATGAAGGACATTTCCGGCATCCTCAAGGAAGTCTACAAAGCCAAGTCTTCCGTGCTGGTGCCCGGCAGCGGTACCTTCGGCATGGAAGCCGTGGCACGCCAGTTCGCCACCGGCAAGAAGGCCCTGGTCATCCGCAACGGCTGGTTCAGCTACCGCTGGACCCAGATCTTCGACATGGGCGGCATCCCGGCCTCGTCCACCGTGCTCAAGGCCCGTCGCGTCGGTACCGGTTCCCAGGCCCAGTGGATCCCCTGCCCGGTCGACGAAGTGGTGGCCACCATCAAGGCCCAGAAGCCCGATGTGGTGTTCGCCCCGCACGTGGAAACCTCGGCCGGCATGATCCTGCCCGACGACTACCTGCGCAAGGTCACCGACGCCGTCCATGAAGTGGGCGGCCTGTTCGTGCTGGACTGCATCGCCTCGGGCTGCATGTGGGTCGACATGCAGGCCACGGGCGTGGACATCCTGGTCAGCGCGCCGCAAAAGGGCTGGAGCGGCTCGCCCGCCTGCGCCATGGTCATGCTCAGCGAGCGTGCCCGCGCGGCCATCGACGGCACCACCAGCACCAGCTTCGCGGCCGACCTCAAGAAGTGGCTGCAGGTCATGGAAGCCTATGAAAACGGCGGCCACACCTACCACACCACCATGCCCACCGACGCCCTCACGCGCCTGGACGAGGTGATGCGCGAGACCAAAGCCTACGGCTTCGAGAAAGTGCGTCAGGAGCAGATCACCCTGGGTGCCAAGGTGCGCGAACTGCTGGAAGGCCGCGGTTTCGTCAGCGTAGCCGCCGACGGCTTCAAGGCCCCGGGCGTGGTGGTGAGCTACACCACCGACCCCGAAGTCCAGAACAGCAAGAAGTTCCTGGGCCTGGGCCTGCAGACCGCCGCTGGCGTGCCCCTGCAGTGCGACGAGCCGGCTGACTTCAGCACCTTCCGCATCGGCCTGTTCGGCCTGGACAAGCTGCACAACCCGGACCGCAGCGTGGCGCAACTGGCGGGCGCGCTGGATAAGCTGGGCTTCAAGGAAAAGGTTGCGGCTGCGGCCTGAACCTTTCTGCCCTGATAAAAAAACGCCCCGCGGCCGCAAGGCCCGGGGCGTTTTGCATGGGGTCTCGGTTGACCTGAAGATCACCGTCCTGCTGTGGTTCGCGCGGGCCGCTCCTGCGCAGCCACTCTCACGGAAAGATGCTCTCGCGCCGCATCGCACCGGACAGCAAGACGGTTCGCGCCGTGGCAGTCGGAACGGCAGCGAGCAAAGCCTGTGCGACCGATGATGCCTGGATGGGTTGGAGGTTGGTGGGAATGAGGAAGCCAAGAACCTGTGAGATCGCCAATCCGAGCGCTTCACCTGACCGCTTCTCCTGCCCCAGGACTTCCCGGTTGCCGACCAGCAACGACGGGCGTGCAATCACGAGGCCTTTGAACGGCATCTTGGCCAGAGCGTCTTCCAGCTCGCCCTTGACGCGGTTGTAGAAAATCCTTGAGCTGGCGTCGGCGCCCATGGCGCTCACCAGTCCCACTTTCTGGACGCCTGCGGCGAGCGCCGCCTGTGCCACCGCCAGATTGGCGTCGTGATCGATCGCGCGAAAGGCGGCTTGGCTGCCGGCGACCTTGATCGTGGTGCCGAGTGCCAGATACACCTCGTCGGCGGTTGGCAGCGGGGGCAGTGCGGCGAAATCGACGATGTGGGCCGTCAGCTTGGGGTGCTGCGTCTTAGGCTTTCTGCGCCCCAGGCTGTGCACTGCCGTCACGGTGGGGTCGGCCAGCAGGCCTTTGAGTATCTCCTGGCCCACCAGACCGGTGGCGCCTGCAAGGATGACGGTTCGTTGGTTCATGCGCAGATTCTCGCTCCAGTCGTTGCTTGTTGGGGAGCTTTGCACACGCGCATAAAAAACCGCCCCGGCTCTAGCGAACCGGGGCGGTCGTCTGGTGGGGCGAACGGCTTACTTGAAGATCACCGTCTTGTGCCCGTTGAGCAGCACACGGTGCTCGCTGTGCCATTTCACGGCGCGCGCCAGCACCTGGCTTTCGGTGTCGCGGCCGATGGCGGTCAGGTCTTCCACGGTCTTGCTGTGGTCCACGCGGGCCACGTCCTGCTCGATGATGGGGCCTTCGTCCAGATCGGCCGTCACGTAGTGCGCGGTGGCGCCGATGAGCTTCACGCCGCGGTCGTGCGCTTGGTAATAGGGCTTGGCGCCCTTGAAGCTGGGCAGGAAGCTGTGGTGGATGTTGATGGCCTTGCCCGAGAGTTTGCGGCACAGGTCGTCGCTCAGCACCTGCATGTAACGCGCCAGCACCACCAGTTCGGCGCCCTCGGCCTGCACCACTTCAAATTGCTTGGCTTCGGCCTGGGCCTTGGTGGCGGCCGTCACTGGGATGTGGTGGAAGGGCACGTTGTAGCTGGCGGCCAGCTGGTAGAACTCGCGGTGGTTCGAGACGATGGCGCGGATGTCGATGGGCAGCAGGCCGATCTTCCAGCGGAACAGCAGGTCGTTCAGGCAATGGCCTTCCTTGCTCACGAAGATCACGGTGCGCATGGCCGTGGCGGCCGCGTGCAGACTCCACTGCATGGCATAGGGCTCGGCGAAGAGCTTGAGCTGGACCTGCAGGTCCTCATACGTTGCCTGGCCGCAGGAGAACTGCACGCGCATGAAAAACAGGCCGGTGGCGTGGTCGTTGTACTGGGCGGCTTCTTCGATGTTGCCGCCGCGCTCGAGCAGGAAACCGGAGACGGCGTGGACGAGGCCCAGGCGGTCCGGGCAGGAGAGGGTGAGGATGTAGGTCTGGCTCATAAAACCGGGGTGGCTGGTGTGGGGAGGGTGGTCTGCATGCGCTTTTGGCGCTTGCAGACCCCGATTGTCGCCAATTCCTGGGCGCGCCCCGGCGTTCAGGCCGTGTGGCCCTCCACCCAGTTCAGGTAGGCCGTGCTGCCGGCCGTGATGGGCAGGCAGATGACCTCTGGCGTGTCGTAAGGGTGGTGCGCCAGCAACCACGCCTCCAGCTGCGGGTAGAGCGCACGCCGCGTCTTGATGGCCAGCAGCCACTCGGCTTCGTCGTGGGCACGTTCCTGCCAGACGTAGAAACTGCGGATGGCTTGCACCTGCACGCAGGCGCCCAGGCGGGCCTGCACGATGGCGCGCGCCAGTTCGGCGGCCTGGGCCTCGCTGGGCAGCGTGGTCTGAACCACGCAGTAGGTGGACGCTTCGGTACTCATGGATGCTCCTTGGCTTGCAGCGATACTACGCGCCTCCATGACCTTACCGTTTCTCCTGCGTACGGCTGGCACGCTGCTGCTGGCCCTGGCAGCCGCCTTGCTGTGTGTCTGGCTGCGCATCCCGCTGCCCTGGTTCATCGGCCCCTTGCTGGCCACCGCCATCGCGTCCATGCTGCGCAGCCCCACCACCAGCTGGGCGCCGCTGCGTAATGCCGGGCAATGCACCATCGGCCTGGCGCTGGGTCTTTATTTCACACCCCAGGTCGGCGCTCTGGTGCTCAGCCTGTGGTGGGCCATTCTGCTCGGGGTGGTCTGGGCGCTGCTGTTGGGCTGGCTGTTCAGCCTCTGGTTGCAGCGCAGTCAGGGGCATCTGCCGGGTGTGAACCGGGCTACGACCTGGTTTGCCAGCGCCATCGGCGCTGCCTCCGAGATGACGCTGCTGGCCGAGCGGGCCCATGCGCGCACCGACCTCGTGGCCGCCGCCCACAGCCTGCGTGTTTTGATCGTGGCCGTGCTGATTCCCCTGGTCTTGCAGTTCAGCGGCGTGCACGGCGTCGATGCCGCTTCGGCCACTGTGTTGCGGGCCTTCGAGCCCACGGGTTTTCTGCTGCTGGTGCTGGCGGCTGCGGCGGGGGCCTGGTCCCTCGAGCGGCTGGGACGTGCCAACCCCTGGTTCATGGGGCCCATGGTGGTGGCCATGGTCCTCACGCTGGCTGGGATCGATCTCTCGGGCGTGCCGGCCTGGATGTCCAACACGGCCCAACTCTTCATCGGCGTGAGCTTGGGGGTGCGCTTCACGCCAGCCTTTGTGCACACCGCCCCGCGCTGGCTGGGTGCGGTGGCGCTGGGTACGCTGGTGATGATTGTGTTGAGCGCCGGCCTGGGCTGGCTGCTGTCGCTGGGCACGGGCCTGCACCCGGCTACGCTGCTGCTGGGTACCGCGCCCGGTGGCATTGCCGAAATGTCCATCACCGCCAAGGTGCTGCAGCTCGGCGCGCCGGTGGTGACGGTGTTCCAGCTTTGCCGGCTGTTTGCCGTGCTGCTGCTGGTCGACCCGCTGTTCCACTGGCAGCAGCGCCGCCACAGGCCTTAGTGCCGGAAGCGGTTGTCGCGGGTGTAGATGGCCAGGTCCACCAGCTTCAGGCCGGCATGGTCACCGGGCTGGTAGACGGCACGCAGGCCGTTGAGATCGAGCGCGCCCGCCTTGTAGATGCCCTGCACGAAACTCTCGCGCGTGGGGTTGGGTCCGGCCGCGCGCAGCGCGCCCACCAGGGCCTTGGCGGTCATGTAGCCCTCCAGACTGCCGTAGGAAAAATCCACACCCGGCTTGAGGCGCTTGAAGGCCTCCTGGTACTCGCGGGTCAATTCGGTCTTGCGCTCCCAGGGGCTGGGCAGCACCTGCGCGAACAGCATGCCGTGCGCCATCTCACCCAGGTGGCGGGCCAGCTGGGTCGAGCCTGAATTGACGGCCATGAAGGGCGTGGCACTGCCTTTGGCGCGGGTCAGCCGGATCAGCTTTTCATAGGCGCCGGCGCTGCCGTGGTTGAGCACACCCTGCACATTCGCTGCGGCAATGCGCCCGGCCATGGCCGCGAGCTGCTCGTCGGTAACGTCGGACTTGAAGGGCAGGTCCAGTGCCAGCTCCAGGCCCAGGGCCTGGCAGAGCAGCTTGACGTTTTCCAGGTGCTGCAGGCCGGTCTCGGAGTCGGCGCGGAAAAAGGCCACGCGCTTGCCGCCGGTGGAGCGGATGTACTCCATCAGCACGCGGAATTCGTCGCGGTGTTCGGCGCGCACCGGAAACACCAGCGGCTGGTGCGGCCGGCGCAGCGTGGGCGAACCGGCCATGGGGCCGAAGAAGGGGACCTGCAGCTGGTTGGTGATCTTCATCACCGCGGTGGACGGGCCGCCTTCGATGGAGCCGAACACGATGAAGACCTTGTCCTGCTCGATCAGCGCGCGTGCATTGGCCTCGGCCTGGCTGCCCTTGTTGTCATCGTCCAGGGTCTTGAGCACGACCTGGCGGCCGTTGACACCACCGCGGGCGTTGACGTCCTGCAGGTAGATGCTGATGCCGTCCATCACGGCGCTGCCGTATTCGTTCTTGCCGCCCTGCAGGGTGATGCTCTGCCCGATCAGGATCTGTCTGGGGGTGACGCCGTTCTGGGCCAGCACCGGGCCGGTCAGCAGCAGCCCGGCAAGCAGCAGGCCGCGAAGGGTGAGGGAGCGGAAGGTCAGGCTAGGGTTGCGCATGGGGAGTCCGGAACAGGGCGGGTGACAGAACCCGAAGGTAAGGGAAATCCCCTGGGGTGTCAGTGATCCAGATCACGTTTCTGCCAAGTCCCTGCACACGGCGGGCCCGTCGTGTGCACTAAATCACGTCACCGGCGGCGAGCACTCAGTGCACGTGGAGCGAGATGGTGGCCAGTTCGGCGTACTGCGCCAGGGTGTCTTCCACTTCTTCCTGTGTCGGCGTCGAGCGCTGCCATTCGCTCAGGCGCTGCTGGAACAGTTCAGCCCAGGAGCCGTCCAGGTAGATCCCCTTGCCGACGCGTTTGTCCACGATCTCGAAGCCGTGGCGCAGCAGTGTCGGCGCAGCCTTGTCGTCAGCCTCGGTGTCCCCATCCGCGCTGGCCAGCAGGTGGTTCACGATGAAGTCGTCCGAGTTGTAGAGGGTGTTCATTGGGGGACAGGCAAGGGATGGCTGAATTCCACTTGGCGCCGATCCGCCCGAATTCAAGGGCCAGGGTGACCGTTCAGGGTTTATCGCTGCCACGCCACTGCTGGTCGATGTAATCGCCATTGGGCTGCGACAGGCGGATACGGGCCGGCAGCCAGCCCAGGCCTGGCGCAAACCAGAGTTCGACATTCAGGTCCTCGGGGCTCCGCAGCAGGCGCGTGAGCTTGAGCGTGGCCTGCTCGCCGCCCGGCAGGTTCAGCGTTTCTTCACCGTTGACGACGAAGTGCCAGGTGTCCGCCCCCTTGACGCCCACGGTCTGCAGCGCCAGCTCGGTGCCGCGCGGGAAATTCGCGGGGTTGGCGGCAAGCTGGCTGGCCAGCTGCACGAAGATGCTGAGCTGGTCCTGTGCTCCCTTCAGCAGCGGGGCGGCGGGGCTGCCTTCGCTGAAGCGGGCCTGGGCCTGCGCGTGGTCGAACTCGACCACGCGTTCCTGGCGCGACTTGTCGCCAAAACGTTGGGGTTGCAGCCCGTCCGCCGTGATGCGGCCACGGCTGCTCTGCACCCGCGATCCCAGCAGAAAGGCGCCGACTTCCAGGCGGGCTTCATAGTCCTCACCATCATGGGCCCAGAGCAGTTCACCGTTGGCGTGGTAGCGCATGCTGCGCAGTTCGCCAAAGATGCTGTACGTCAGCCTCTGCGAACCGGGTATGGCCACCAGCGCGGCGGGTGGCAGCGGCAGGGCGCTGGCCTGCGTCGGGCTTTCGGTTTCCGGCTCGGGCGCAGGTTCGGGGGGCGGGGGCGGCTGCGGGGGAATGTTGTCGGCGACCGGCTCGGGTGTGGAGTCCGGCGGCGGCGGCGCCGGGGCTGGTGTGGGCGGTGCAGGGCGTGACGCACGGGGGCTGGCGGGACGCCTGGGCGATGGTGTGGCAGCCGGCGGCTGGGCCGGTGTCATGGTGTAGAGGATGGGCCGCACGATGGTCGACGCACCACCGGCCCCGGGCCGTGGCCCGAGCAGCCAAAGCAGCAGCAGGTGCAGCACAACCGCCAGCAGGGCGCTCAGCAGCAGCCTGCGCCAGGGATGGGCTGGCGGCCAATTCCTGTCCTGCATGCTCATGCCGTGTGACCCAGCTCGTGCGAGAGCTGGCGGGCCGCCTGGCCCAGGGCCGTGGCCACCGCACCGTTCCAGGTGGTGTCGACCGTGGCCACCGAACCCATGGCCACGATGCCCAGTACCATGTGGCCGTCGAAATCGAACACCGGCGCGCAGAAACCGGCAATGCCCGGCAGCAGGGTGTCGACCACCCGCGCCATGCCCTGTTCGCGCACATCCTTGAGCAGCTGGGCCAGCTCGGCCTGGTTGCGCGGCAGATCGGTGCGGCCCAGCTGGCGTGCGCGTGCGAGCTCCGTGCGCAGCAGCGGGGCGATGGCCTCGCGCGACACGTGGGCCGCAAAACAGCGCCCGGTCGCCGAGGACAGCAGGGGCATGACGTCACCCAGGCGCAGATTCACCGTGACCGATTGCGGCGACTCTTCCCAGTGCACGATGGTCGGGCCGTGGTTGCCCCAGACCGCGATGGCCAGGGTGTGGCCGATGTGCTGCATCAGCGCCGGCAGGCGTTCGCGCGCGAGCTTCACGGCGTCCAGTCGCGTGATGGCGGCCAGGCCCATGCGCAGCGCGGCCGGGCCCAGGTCGTAGCGCGCGCTGGCCGCGTCCTGGCTCACCAGGCCCAGGCGCTGGAAGCTCACCAGGTAACGGTGCGCCTTGGCCGCGCTCATGCCGGCGGCGGCGGCCAGGTCGCGCAGCATCAGCGGGCCGCTGGCGCGCGCCAGCGCGTCGACCAGGGCAAAGCCCACCTCGACCGACTGGATGCCTGCGCGTGTCTTGTCCATGATGTAATTGCGTTGGCTCTGCCTCGCAGAGCGTCACCCGTGTAACGATACGCCCTCAAGAATACTTCGATGAAGCTTGCCACCTACAAGGACGGTTCGCGTGACGGCCAGCTGGTCGTCGTCTCGCGCGACCTGAGCACGGCGCATTATGCGACCGGCATCGCCCACCACCTGCAGCAGGTGCTGGACGACTGGAACTTCCTCTCCCCGCAGTTGCAGGACCTGTACGTCACGCTCAACCAGGGCAAGGCACGCCATGCTTTCCCCTTCGATCCGGCCCTGTGCATGGCGCCGCTGCCGCGCGCCTACCAGTGGGCCGACGGCTCGGCCTACATCAACCACGTGGAACTGGTGCGCTTGGCGCGCGGCTCGGAAGTGTCGGCCAACTACTACACCGAGCCGCTGATGTACCAGGGCGGCAGTGACGACTTCCTGGGCCCGCGCGACGACGTGGTCTGTGTCAGCGAAGACCACGGCATCGACTTCGAGGCCGAGGTCGCCGTGGTCACTGCCGATGTGCCCATGGGCGCAGGCCCCGAGCAGGCGCTCGATGGCATCCGCCTGGTGATGATTGCCAACGACGTCAGCCTGCGCAACCTCATCCCCGAAGAGCTGGCCAAGAACTTCGGTTTCGTGCAGAGCAAACCCGCCACCGCCTTCGGCCCGGTCGCCGTTACGCTGGATGAGCTGGGCGACGCCTGGCAACAGGGCAAGCTGCACCTCACCCTGCAAAGCGCGTGGAACGGCCGCACGGTCGGCATGTGCGAGGCCGGCGAGGAGATGACCTTCCACTTCGGCCAGCTCATCGCCCACCTGGCCAAGACACGCAATGTGCGCGCCGGCAGCATCATCGGCTCGGGTACGGTGAGCAACCGCGCCACCGAGGCCAACGGCAAGAAGGAATGGACCAAGGGCTACAGCTGCATCGCCGAGAAGCGTGCCATCGAGACCATCCAGGACGGCCAGCCCGCCACCGACTACATGAAGTTCGGCGACACCATCCGCATCGAGATGAAGGGGCGCGACGGCCAGTCCGTCTTCGGCGCCATCGAGCAGAAGATCGTGCCGCTCGTCCGCTGAAACACGCCGCTCAGACCCCTTGCGGGTACACCCTGAGGGGTATAGATGAAAATCCATCGCGCCCTTGGTTAAAGTGATCGTCACTTGAATACACAGACCCAGTCTGGAGGTGACGTCGTGGCGCAGTTGTACAGAACTTTCCTGAAAAAAGGCCTGCTGGCCCTCGGCCTGTCGGCCTCGCTGGCCAGTGCCCAGCCGCAGGCCAATTCCCTCAAGGTGCTGATCAACCCGGGCGACAGCGCCGAGCAATCGCGCGTGACGGTCTACGGCGCCTGGAAGGCGGCCCTGGAACAGGCTCTGCGCAAGGAGCGCATCGCCAGTGCGACCATGTCGCTCTCCAACGATGCCACCGCCGACCTGGGCGCAACGCGCTCCCGCATCCAGGACATCTTTGTCGCCCCGGCCCATGTCATAGGCAGTGCCCTGCGCTACGGCTACACCCCGGTGCTGGGGCTGGAGCGTCCGGTGCAGGTCGTGCTGGTGGCACCCAAGAACAGCCCGGTGGGCAGCCTGGCCCAGGCGGCCGGCAAGCGCCTGGGTCTGCCGATGCAGGACAGCGTGGTGACCTACCTGCTGCGTGGCGAGGTCAACGCCGCCAACACCACCATCAAGCGCCACTTCGGGCCGCTTTATGAAACGCGTTACCAGGACGCCCTGCTGCCTTGCCTGCAGCTGCAGCGCTGCGACCTGGTGGCGGTGGAGCGCTCCGTGTACGAGCGTTGGGTCGCGGCAGGCGAGCAGCTCAAGATCGTGCTGGAGTCCAAGCCGGTCCCCGGCTTGAGCGTGGCCATCCGCGACGGCGCGCGCCCCAGCGTGGCCGCCCTGGATGCCGCCTTGACGGAAGCCCTGGCGGCCGGTGGTGTGCTGCGCGCTGACAAGTTCATGTCCCTGCACGCCGCGGATTTTGACTATGTGTCCACGCTCGGGTATTTCACCCCGCGCGATTTGCCCGGGGTCCAGGTGGTGGATCCCGCAGCAGTGGCACAGCTGCTGCAGGGTGGCGCCAGTTACATCGACACCCGCACCGAGACCGAATTCAAGGCGGGCCGCGTGCCGGGTGCGAGGCTGGTGCCTTATGTGGAGAAGAGTCCCAAGGAGGCAGACTTCGACCCGAAGCTGGACCAGTTCGATCTGTCCAGGCTGCCGCAGGAGCGGGATGCCTTGCTGATCTTTGCCTGCAACGGCGCCGAGTGCTGGAAAAGCTTCAAGGCCAGCCATGCCGCGCTCAAGGCCGGGTACACGCGGGTGCACTGGTTCCGCGGCGGTTACCCCGCATGGCGTGCCGCAGGCCTGAAGACGGAAGCCGGCAGCTGAGTCCGGGCATCCGAACGGAAAAGGGGGCCGGGTGGTGACACCCGGCCCCCTTTTTTTGTCAGACAGATCAGGCCTGGCCGTTCATCTTGTCGTGCTTCAGGAAGTACTGCTTGGCCATGGCCACCAGTTGGCCGTCGCTCGGGTGGTCGCTGGTGACGACGCCGACGATGGCCTGGTCGATCGCCTTGTCGTGGCGTGCGCAATGCGCCTTGAACTCGTCCTTGGCCTGGGCCGGGCCGGTCACCAGGACCTCGTGCACGCCCTTGAGGGCTTCGGCGATCGAGTGGTAGTAGGTCTCGTCGCCGCTGCTGTGGCCGCCGGCGGGGCTGTGGTGGCCGCTGGCGCTGTCACCGCGCCCCGAGCCCTGGTGCGAGCCGGTGTGGCCACCAGTGGCCTTGTGATGGCTGCGTGATTTGATCTTCTGCGCGGCAATGTGCTCGCGGTCGAAGTGGATGACATGGGCTTCAGAGCGGTCGAGCCAGACGATGGCGTGGAAGGTGGGCATGGTGGGTACTTTCTCGGGGTCGTGAAGAGGTGAAGGGCGGGCGCTTCAGGCGCGCCGGCCGTGTTCGAGCTTGTCCTGGCAGTTGATGCAGCGCGGCGTCTCGGGCGCGGCGTGCAGGCGTGCGGCCGGGATGTCGGTGCCGCAATCGGTGCACACGCCATAGGTGCCGGCCTCGATGCGCTGGAGCGCGGCGTCCACGGCATCGAGTTCGGCGCTTTCGCGCGCGTCGAGCGTGAACTCCAGCTCGCGCTCGGTTTCCAGCTGGGCGCGGGAGTCTTCCTTCTGGCCGCCGAAATGATCGGCCGAGGCTTGCGCGCGGCCGACGTTGCCGCCGCGCAGATTGGCCAACTGGGCCAGCAGGGTAGTGCGCTGCTGCTGCAACTGCTGCTTGAAGGGCGCGGTGATCTGGGTGCTCATGCGGTTTCTCCTTTACGGTCTAAACTCATCATGCGCCAGCGCTCTGCGTCCGTCTTTGACACAGGTCAAGGCTGGTGCCGACATCGGGGCCGGTGGGCTGGGCGATAATGCAACGCCATGCAGACCTTGCGCCACACCCGTTTCCTCGCCCGCCTCGTGCTGGTGTGGTTTGCGCTGGCGCTCGGGGTGGCCATCGCCTCGCCCCTGGTGAATCCGCAGTCCATCGAACTGGTCTGCGGCAGTGGCGGCGCGATGAAGCTGATCGTCAAGAGCGATGACGGCAGCCAGGCCACGTCCAGCCACACGCTGGATTGCCCCCTGTGTGCCACGGTCGGCGCACCGCCTCCCCTAGCCCGGGTACAAGCGGCCCCGCCTTCGTCACTGGCGCAGGCCCTGCGCCCCCTGACGGCTGCCCCTATCGCCAGCCGCTCGGCTGCGCCGCTGCCGCCCCGCGGCCCACCTTCCCGCGCCTGAGTCCCGTTCCTCCCGCCCGTCTGCTGGCGGGAGACGTGCCGCGCCCGCCCACCGGCTGCGCGGATGGCGGAGCCCCAGGCTCCGCGGCCCTGTTTGAACGCGAGGAAACCCACCGTGAGGTTTATTTACACATTGTTTTTGGCGCTGGTCGCCGCAGCCGGTTTGGCCCTGGCCCCGGCACACGCCGGCGCGAGCGACCCGCTTTTCATCAACCTGAGCACCGACGAAGCCCATCGCGCTGCGGCCGGCCTGACCTTCGGTTTGCACCAGCAGCAAGGCGGTCACCCGCTGACGCTTTTTCTCACTGACAAAGGCGTGCTACTGGGCTCGAAGGCGCACACCGCACGTTATGCCGCGCAGCAGGCGATGCTGGCTGACCTGCTGCAGCAGGGTGCCACCATCATGGTCGCGCCGCTGTCCATGAAGCACCACGGCGTCAGCGAGAGCGAGCTGCTGCCTGGTCTGCAGATCAGCAACCGCCAACGCACAGGCGAGGCGCTGTTCCGTGAACACACCCGTACGCTCAGCTGGTAAGCCGGGCGAGTCGACCTCTTCAATTTCAACCACCAGGACTTCACCATGAAACACATCATCATCACCCTCGCGGCCCTTGTCATCGCCACCACCGCTCAGGCACAGACCGTCGAGGTCCGCGACGCCTGGGCCCGCAGCACCGTTCAGGGCCAGCAGGCCAGCGGCGCCTTCATGAAACTCACCGCCAAGGAGGGTGCGCGCCTGGTCGGCGCCTCGTCCCCCGTGGCCGGTGTGGTCGAGGTGCACGAAATGAAGATGGAAGGCGACGTCATGCGCATGCGCGCCATGGCCGGGCTGGACCTGCCGGCGGGCAAGACCGTCGAGCTCAAGCCCGGGGGTTACCACGTCATGCTACTGGACCTCAAGACCGCGCTCAAGAAGGACAGCGCCATCCCCCTGACCCTGATGTTCAAGGATGCCAAAGGGGTGGAGAGCAAGGTCGAGGTGCAGCTGCCGGTGCGCAGCATGGCGCCCCGTGCCGATGCGCACGGTGGCGCGATGAAGCACTGAGGCTTACCGGCCCAGCAGATTGCGCTGCACGTGCTGCAGGTGCCCGCGTGTGCATTCCAGCGCGCGCTCCAGGTCGCGCTCGCGCAGGGCGGCGACCAGCTGGCGGTGCTCCTGCTGGTACGCCGCACGCCGCTCGGATGTGACGCTGCGCCGTTTGAGCATGCCCCACTCGCCCTGGGCGCGGGCCTGGTTCATGAGCTTGAAGACCTGGCGCACGAAGCTGTTATGCGCGGCCTCGGCGATCACCTCGTGCAGCATGCCGTCCCAGTGCTCGAAGTCGTCCAGCGTGTGCGCCGCCTCGGCGCGTTCGCAGCACTGGGCCATGCGCGCGAAATCGGCCGGTGTGGCATTGCGGATCACCAGTTCCACGATGGCCGGCTCCAGCGCCATGCGCACCTCCATCAATTCGGCCGGGCTGACGGCCGCCGCGATGGCGCTCGATTCGAGTGCCGGCAGCAGGGCTGCGATGCGCTCGCTCACATAAGTGCCGCTGCCCACCGTCTGCGTGATCAGGCCCGCCTCCTTCAGCTGTCCCAGCACACGGCGCACGGCCGAGCGGCCCAGGCCGTATTCGGTGCACAGCGCGCGCTCGGTCGGGATGCGGTGGCCAGCACGCCAGATGCCAGACTTGAGTTTTTCCAGCAGGGTTTCACGCAGCAGGGCAGACGGGTCCATGGTCGGGATGGGGCAGGGTGGAGGCAATGGCCGCGATCATAGCAAAAACGTGACCAAATCAAACCAATAAGAACGGCATCTACGTATTTTCCACCGGATCCAGAGGATAATCCGCCTTCTATAATTTTCGCCAAGATCAACCAATAGCAACCAAAGAAGGTTGCCACAGTCTGCAGGAGTTCGCATGAAGATCGCACGTGTACAGAAGGACGGCCAGATCCACCTGGCCCTGGTCGACGAAGCCAAGCAGGAAGTCGCCCTGGTCGGCGGCCCGCTGGCCCAGCACCCCAACCCGGTGCTCAACGTCATCCAGCTCGGCGTCAGCGCCGCGCAGCTGCAGGCCGCCGTGACGGCACGCGTGCCCATGGCGCAGGTCAAGTTCATGGCCCCGCTGTCGGCCTTCCTGCGCAATCCCTTCGCAGTGGGCAAGAACTACCACGAGCACGCCATGGAGTTCGACAAGAGCGGCTTCAACGCCACCACGGGCGGCGCCTCGGCCATCCCCGCCTACCCGCAGATCTTCACCAAGGCCACGCTCACGCTCAACGGCCCGACCGACCCGATCCAGTTCAACCCCAAGCACACCCAGTCGGTGGACTACGAGGGCGAGATCGGCGTGGTCATCGGTACCACCTGCCGCAACGTCAGCAAGGCCGACGCCATGAAGCATGTCTGGGGTTTTGTGGCCACCAACGACGTGACCGCGCGTGACCTGCAGAAGAACCACGCCCAGTGGTTCCTGGGCAAGTCCCTCGACGGCTTCTGCCCGGTCGGCCCGTGGATCACCACCACCGACGAAGCCCCCACCGACATGACCATGCAGACCTGGGTCAATGGCGAGCAGCGCCAGAACGCCCACATCTCGCAGCTGATCTTCGACGTGCCCACCCTGATCGAGCAGATGAGCGCGGCCATGACCCTGCTGCCCGGCGACATCATCCTCACCGGTACCTCGGTGGGTGTGGGCATCGGCTTCACGCCCCCGAAGTTCCTCAAGCACGGCGACGTCGTGCGTGTGGCCATCAGCGGCCTGGGCGAGCTCAATAATCCTGTCCAGGAAATCTGAGTCGGACCGGAAAAGCCGTTCCCCCTGAGCTTGTCGAAGGGCTCCTCGTCCCCACGCAGGACAGGCTTCGACAGGCTCAGCCAGAGCGGTAGGATGTAGCAACACAACGAGGAGACCACCATGACCCAACGCCGTGAATTCCTGCAACTGGGCGCCGCCGCGCTGGCCACGGCCGGCCTGCCCGCCTTCGCGCAGGACGCCTACCCCAGCAAGCCCGTCAGCATGCTCGTGCCCTTCCCGCCGGGCGGCGTGGCCGACACCGTGGGTCGTCCCGTGGCCGAGGCCATGGGCCGCGCCCTGGGCCAGACCATGGTGGTCGAGAACAAGGGTGGCGCCGGCGGCGGCATCGGCATGGCGCAGGTCGCCAAGTCCAGGGCCGACGGCTACAGCCTGCTCATGGCCCTGTCCTCCATCGTGGTGCTGCCCGAGGCCGACAAGGTGCTCAAGCGTGCGCCCATGTTCACGCTGGACCAGCTCAAGCCCGTGGCGCGCTTCACCGCCGACCCCACGGCGCTGGTGGTGCGTGCCGACAGCCCCTGGAAGACCTACAAGGACTTCATCGCCCACGTGAAGGCCAAACCCGGCCAGGTCACCTTCGGCTCCTCGGGCAACTACGGCACCATGCACGTGCCCATGGAGCAGCTCAAGGCCGCCACCGGCACCTTCATGCTGCACGTGCCCTACACCGGTGCCGGCCCGGCCGTGCTGGCCCTGCTGGCCGGCCAGATCGATGCCCTGTCCACTGGCCCGTCCAGCGTGATGCAGCACGTGCGTGCCGGTAAGCTGCGCGTGCTGGCGCACTGGGGCGAAGGCCGACTGGCCGCGCTGCCCGACGTACCCAGCTTCAAGGAACTCGGCGTGCCCATCAGCTACTCGCAGTGGGCCGGTCTGTTCGTGCCGGCCGGCACCCCCGAGGCCGTGGTGACCAAGCTGCGCCAGGCGGCCAAGGCCGCCAGTGAAGATGCGCGTGCCAAGCAGGCGCTGGCTGCCGCCGGCACCTCCTTCCAGTACCAGGACACGCCCGAGTTCGAGCGCTTCGTGCAGGCGGATGCCCGCGCCATGACCGCGCTGGTGCAGCGCATCGGCCGCGTCGAGTAATACGCGCCACGCTCCCTGGCCGTGTGACCGGCCCGCTACGGCGGGCCGTTTTCTTTGTCGGGTGGTCCGACGGACCGGCTCCCCATGCGTTAAGCTGTTTCTCAGTGCAACCTGCAGGAGCGGCCAGATGAGCAAACCCTCAGACCCCACTGGCTTTGGCCAGTTTGTGCCAGGCTTCGATTTCCTGCAGAAACTGGCCCAGGGCGGCCAGGCCCCCCTGGCCGGCTGGGTCGCGCCCACGCTGGACCCCGAGGCGCTGGACAAGCGCATCACCGAACTCAAGGCCGTGCAGTTCTGGCTCGACCAGAACGCCGCCGCGCTCAAGGCCACCATCCAGGCGCTGGAAGTGCAGAAGATGACCCTGGCCACGCTCAAGAGCATGAACGTGCCCATGCCCGGCGCGGGCATGGCCTGGCCCGTGCCGGGCGCGGCAGCCGCGGCCAAACCTGCGGCGGCACAGGCGCCCAAGGCCGCGCCCGCCGCCCCGGCCGACAAGCCGGCAGCCGCCGCCGCCCTGGCCGACCCTATGCAGTACTGGGGTGCGCTGACGCAGCAGTTCCAGCAGATCGCCGGCCAGGCCATGAAAGACGCGGCCGCGCGCAGCGCTGCTGCTGCGGCAGCCGCCCCGGCGCCGGCCGCCAAGACCGCCGCGAAGAAAACCGCCCCGCGCAAGCCCAAGCCTGTTTGAGCCCCCGATGAAAAACTTTCCCCTGGCCCACGCCACCCATCCGCAATGGCGCATGGCCGCCGCGCTGGTGCTGGCGCAATTGCGCGCGCAGCTGGCCCTGCCCGGTGCCAACCATCCCACGCTGGCCCTGCTCTACATCACCGACCACTACGCCGCCGAGGCCGAGGCCATCCTCGCCCACCTCAGTGCCGAATTGCCCGAAGTCACCGACTGGGCCGGCACCGTGGGCGTGGGTGTCGCCGCCACCAACGTCGAGTACTTCGACGAGCCGGCCCTGGCCGTGATGCTCTGCGACCTGCCCAGCGACCAGTACCGCGTGTTTTCCGGCGTGGCGCCCCTGGGCCTGGGGTTCGAGCCGCACACCGCCCTGGTGCATGCCGACGGTCGCACGCCCGAGCTCTCCGAACTCATCAACGAGATGGCCGCGCGCACCGACAGCGGTTACCTCTTCGGCGGCCTGGCCGCCAGCCGCGGCGAGAGCGTGCAGTTCGCACTGGGCGGTGATGGCTTCATCCGGGGCCAGGGCCGCTCCACCGGCGTGTTCCACGGCGGCCTGAGCGGCGTGGCCTTTGGCGCCGGCGTGTCCGTGGTCTCGCGCGTCACCCAGGGCTGCTGCCCGGTGGCTGGCAGCCACAGCATCACCGAGGCCGAGCGCAACGTGGTCTACCAGATCGATGGCGAGCCCGCCCTGCAGGTGCTGCTGCGCGAACTGGATGTGACGCTGGACGAACCCGAGCAGGCCCTGGGCGCCGTGCGCGCCACCCTGGCCGGCCTGGTGAGCCCGCAGGACGTGGCCACCGACGGCCGCGCCATCAGCCGCACCGGCAACTTCGGCAGCGACGTGCGCGTGCGCCACATCATCGGCCTCGATCCGCAGCGCGGTGGTGTGGCCCTGGCCGAGGTGGTGGAGTCGGGCATGCAGCTGGCCTTCTGCCAGCGCAATGTGCAGGCCGCGCGCGCCGATCTCATGCGCATCTGCGCCGAGATCCGCGAGGAACTGGAGCCCGAGGAACTGCCGCTCACCGTGCCCTCCGCCGGTGGCGAGGCCGAGCCCGTGGTGTACCAGCCACGGCGCATGGTGGGCGCCGTCTACGTCAGCTGCTCAGGCCGCGGCGGCCCGCACTTCGGCGGCCCCAGCGCCGAGCTGCAGATCGTGCGCCATGCGCTGGGGGATGTGCCGCTGATCGGCTTCTTCGCCGGTGGCGAGATCGCACGGCACCACATCTACGGCTACACGGGCGTGCTGACGGTGTTTCTGGCGGAGTGAGGTTCAGTTGTTCCTGGGGGCGAACATGATGATGGCCATGCCGGCCAGTGCCACCAGGGAGCCGGCGAGGTCCCAACGGGTCGGCGTGATGCCGTCCACCAGCCATAGCCAGAGAATCGCGACAAAGACATAGACGCCACCATAGGCGGCGTAGACACGTCCGGCCGCTGCGGGGTGCAAAGTCAGGAGCCACGCAAACAAGGCGAGGCTGATTGCGGCAGGGACCAGGAGCCACACGCTCCTGCCCTGCGTGAGCCAGAGGTAGGGCAGGTAACAACCTACGATCTCGGCGACGGCCGTCAGCAGAAACAGCAGGACGGTTTTGATTTCAGGCATGGGTATTTTCCAGTGACGAGGTGGCCGGTTCGGATCGTATCGGAGTGCCTAACGCCGCAGCGCCCCAAACGCCGCGAACTCCCAGCTCCGCATCGCCAGCAGCAGGGTGTAACCCTCGCGGTCCTTCTCGGGCAGTTTCTGGTCGGCCTGGTGTTGCTGCGCGAAGTCCTGGGCCACGCGCTGCAGGCGTTCCATGAAAGAGGGCGCCAGGCTGCGGCTCACGCTGCCGTGCACCAGCAGTAGGCCTTCGCCGTGGCCGTCGAAGCCGCCGCTGTAATAGTCCAGCAGCGCGTGCTCGCGGAAGTAGTCCATCACCGGGCCGTGCGGGCGCCAGCGAAAGGTCTTGGCCAGTTTCAGGCGGTAGCGGTTGAGTGGCCGCAGCTCGATGATGCCGATGCGGTCCAGCTGCGCCAGGTACTTCACGCCCTCGGCCTCGCTCAGGCGGTAACTCGCCACGATCTGCTCCAGCGTCCACTGGCTCAGCACGCAGATGGCCACCAGCAACAGCTTCTTGTCGGCCACCACGGCCTTTTCCTGCGCCTGCGTCAGCTCGGCCAGCAGGGGCTGGGCGTCGGCCACGCGGCGCGCGAGTTCAGCGAAGTCCAGCTTGAGCGCGCGGCAGATCGCGTCGATGCGCGACAGCGGCATGTCCCCCTTGGCCAGCATGCGCTTCACGCTGCTCTCGGCCATGCCCAGCTTCTTCGCCAGGTCGGCATAGGTCAGGTGGGTGGCCTTGAGTTCGCGCTTGAGGGCGAGGATGAGATCGGCGGTGGTGCTCAATGGGTAACCTCCATGCGGTGCATTGCGGTGCGAGCACCTTCGGGCGGCCGGGCGGTGCTCATGCGGTGGGTCTCCTGGGTATCGATTATCGATACTCCCGGTAGACAGAAGCATAGAAGTCGCATGAAATGGCCCCGTGTGCGATGCGCGCGCCCCACAGTGCGGCCATCCTTACTCCGGAGCCTTTCCATGACCCCACCGCTTTCCCGTGCCGAAGCTAGGCTGTTCTTCGCTGTGCTGGCCCTTAGCCTCCTAGCGGCTTTCGCGCCGCCGCTGGCGCAAGCCCCGCACTTCCATGATTTCGCCGACCAGCGCAGCTGGCTGGGCCTGCCCTGCGCGCTGGACGTGCTGAGCAATCTGCCTTTTGCGCTCTTCGGCCTGCTGGGCTTGCGGGCGCTGGGCCGTGCGCCGCAGCGGGACGCCACCGAGCAGCGGCTGGCCGCTTTGTTCTTCGCCGGTCTCATCCTCACGGCGCTGTGCTCGGCCTGGTACCACTGGGCGCCGGATGACGCGGGTCTGGTGGTGGACCGGCTGGGCATGACGGTGGCCTTCGCCGGCCTGCTGGGCCTGGGTGTGGCCGTGCACCTCAGCGCGCGGGCGGGGCTGGCGCTGGCGGCGGTCGTGTTGTTGCTGGGCCCGCTCAGTGTGGCGGTCTGGGCCGCCCAGGGCAACCTGCTGCCCTGGGCCCTGCTGCAGGGCGGTGGTTTGCTGCTGCTGGGGGTGCTGGCTGGCATGCAACCGCTGCCCGGAGCGCTGGCCGTGCGCTGGGTTGCCGTCATCGCCATCTACGTCGTGGCCAAGCTCTGCGAGCAGGCCGACCACGCGATCTACCAGGCCACGGGCGAGATCATCTCGGGTCACAGCCTCAAGCACCTGGTGGCCGCGTTCGCGGCCTGGCCTGTCATCCGCGCGCTGCATCTGCTCGGGCAGAATGCCATTCAACGATAACGGAGGAGACATCTTGGAACACAAGAACAACACCGGGGCGCATTCGCCGCACGACGAACACCCCAACCAGTTCGCCCTGCTGCGCCAGCGCCGCTTCGCGCCCTTCTTCTGGACGCAGTTCACCGGCGCCGCCAACGACAACCTCTTCAAGTTCGCCTTCACGGTCATGGTCACCTACCAGCTCAGCGTGGGCTGGCTGCCGCCCGCGCTGGCCGGCCTGGTGATCGGCGCGCTCTTCATCCTGCCCTTCGTGCTCTTCTCTGCCACCAGCGGCCAGCTGGCCGACAAGTACAACAAGACGCGGCTGATGCGCTTCACCAAGGACCTGGAAATCGCCATCATGCTGATCGCGGCCTGGGGTTTCATCATGGGCCAGGTCGGTGTGCTGCTGGGCTGTATCTTCCTGATGGGCCTGCAGTCCACGCTCTTCGGCCCGGTGAAATACGCCTACCTGCCCGAGGTGCTGGGCGAGCGTGAACTCACCGGCGGCAACGGCATGATCGAGATGGGCACCTTCGTGGCCATCCTGCTGGGCAATGTGGTAGGTGGCCTGGTGGTGGCCATGCCGGAGGTGGGCCACCAGAACGTGGCCTTTGCCTGCGTGGCCCTGGCCATCGTGGGCCGCGCGACGTCCGCGCGCATCCCCATGGTGCCGGCGACCGACCCCGGCCTCAAGATCAACTGGAACCCCTTCACCGAGACCTGGCGCAACCTCAAGCTGGCGCGCGGCAACATCGTGGTGTTCCGTTCGCTGCTGGGCATCAGCTGGATGTGGTTCTTCGGCGCCGTTTTCCTCAGCCAGTTCCCCAGCTTCGCCAAGGAGGTGCTGCACGGCGACGAGCAGGTGGCCTCGGCCCTGCTGGTGGTGTTTTCCATCGGCATTGGCACCGGCTCGCTGCTGTGTGAGCTGCTGAGCCGCCGCCACGTGGAAATAGGCCTCGTTCCCCTGGGTGCCATCGGCATGAGCGTGTTCGCGGTGGACTTGTACTTTGCGTCGCGTGGCCTGCCCGCCTCCGACATCATGGGCCTGGCCGCCTTCCTGGCCCAGCCCGCCCACTGGCGCGTCATGGCCGACTTGCTGCTGCTCAGCCTCTTTGCCGGCTTGTACAGCGTGCCGATGTACGCGCTGATCCAGCTGCGCAGCCCGGCTACGCACCGCGCGCGCATCATCGCCGCCAACAACATCCTCAACGCCATCTTCATGGTGGTCAGCTCGGTGCTGGCCGGCGCCATGCTGGCGCTGGGTTTCAGCGTGCCCCAGGTCTTCCTGGCCGTGGGCCTGGCCAATGCGGTGGTCGGTGCCTACATCTTCCTGCTGGTGCCGGAGTATCTGCTGCGCTTCGTGGCCTGGGTGCTCACGCACTTCGTCTACCGCTTCAAGGTGCGGGGCGAAGAGCACATTCCCACCACCGGCCCTGCCATCCTGGCCTGCAACCACGTGAGCTTTGTGGATGCGGTGCTGCTCATGGCGGCCAGCCCGCGGCCCATCCGTTTCATCATGGACCACCGCATCTTCAAGATCCCGGTGCTGGGCTGGCTCTTCAAGCTGGCCAAGGCCATCCCCATCGCCCCGCGCGCCGAAGACCCCGCGGCCTATGAAGCGGCGTTTGCCGCCGCAGCCCAGGTGCTGAAAGAGGGCGACCTCTTGGCCATCTTCCCCGAAGGCGGCATCACCAAGGACGGCACGCTGCAGGAGTTCAAGGGCGGCCTCATGAAGATCCTGGAACAGCAACCCGTGCCCGTGGTGCCCATGGCGCTGACCAATCTCTGGGGCTCGTTCTTCAGCCGTGTGGAATTGGTCGGGGGCAAGCCCACGGCAATGGCCAAGCCGTTTCGGCGGGGGATGTTCAATCGGGTGGGCTTGAATGTGGGGGCGCCGATGGCGGCGGGAGAGGTGCAGCTGGAGGGGCTGCGGGTGAAGGTGGCTGGCTTGCTCAAGTAGCGCTCCGAGGGGCTTCAAGGCTGATGCTCATTGATCACGACCATGGGAGATCGATGATGAATTTCATGCTATCGCGTTGTTTCCATGAGGTTCTTGGCGTGTCCGTAGCGAATGTGGAGTTCCACGTTCGCAGATTGTCTTCGGCACTTCGCCCCCGCTGGTGCTAGCCATGGCTTTTTGTCCGAATTGTTCCGCCGCCCTACCAGATGACTCGGTCTTCGCGGAGTGCTGGAACTGTCACGCCAGCTTCGGAGAGGACTCAGTATGGAAGCCGTTGAGGCAGCCAATAGGTCCATTTAGAAAGTCTCACAAGCAGGATGAAATATCCGCACGAACGACAAGCCATGGCCGCTTGCATCACTTGCGCCGGATCTTATTGATGTGGCTTCCGAAAGATTCTGCGCGCGCCGCTCGATATGCGAGTGTTGCGACAGCATGCTCTTGGTTGATCGCCTTTGTGCCTGTGGCAAATCTTCTCGCACTCATCGTTTTGATGCTTCCCCTATGGTTTCTGCACGACCTTGGAGTCCCTGGCCTCGGACGGCCAACTGAGGGATTCTTCGTCCCGAGTATTGCCGGTTGGACAGTTTTGACGATCGCCGGATGGCTGATCTGGTTCGTGATATTTCTGAAGAGCACGCGCCGTACGTCGCCTGTTGCTGATGACTAGCTGGGCTCACGAACTGGAAAGTGCGGCGGACAGTGTTGAGTTCAATCACCTGAAGTCAGATATTGGCGTGTCACACAGCGTCGTAATCAAGCGATTGCGGGAGCACCCTTGAAGAAGTTCTCTCTTGGCAAAGCCTTCACCCTGCTCGAACCCGGTCCCGTTGTGCTGGTCACCAACCACGACGGCAAGCACCCCAACATCATGACCATCTCGTGGACCATGGTGGTGGACTTCACGCCGGTGTTTGCCATCACCACCGGGCCGTGGAACCATTCCTTTGCCGCGCTGCGCAAGACGAAGGAATGCGTGATCGCCATCCCCACCGTGGATCTGCTGGACAAAGTGGTGGGCGTGGGTACCTGCTCGGGCAGCGACACGGACAAGTTCGCCCAGTTCAAACTCACGCCGCTCAAAGCCAGCGATGTAAAGGCGCCGCTGATTCAGGAGTGCCTGGCCAACATCGAGTGCCGGGTGATCGACCACAACAAGAAGTACGGCGTCGTGTTCCTGCAGGGCGTGGCCGCCTGGGTGGACACCACGCGCAAGGAAAGGCGCATGCTGCACGCCGTGGGCGACGGCACCTTCATCGCCGACGGCCGCAAGCTGGACCGGCGCCAGGCGATGCGCTCCAAACTCCCGGCCGGCGTCTGAGCGGTGGCGGCAAGGCCCGTCGGTTTAAGGCCCCGGCGCGAGCTTGTAATGCGTGCTGCGCCCACCCGCGTCGGCTTTCACCAATACGCCGCGTTCCACCAGATCGCTGATGTCGCGCAGGGCCGTGTCGGCGGAGCATTTGGCAATCGCCGCCCACTTGCTGCTGGTGAGCTTGCCTTCGAAGCCGTCGAGCAGGCGGTTCAGCAGCTTGATCTGCCGCTCGTTCATAGGCGTGCCGGCCCAGCGCTGCCAGAAGCGGGCCTTGGTCAGCACAGCTGCCAGCATGACTTCGGCGCCCTGGATGGCCCGCAGCAGGGCGCCCAGGAACCAGGCCAGCCAGTCGGTGACGTCGAGGCTGCCCTTCTGGGTGCGCTCCAGTAGCTCGTAGTAGTCCTTGCGCTCGCGCTGGATCTGGGCCGACAGGCTGTAGTAGCGCTGCGCCGCCGGCTCGGCCCGGGCCAGCGCCATGTCGCCGATGGCGCGCGCGATGCGGCCGTTGCCGTCTTCGAAGGGGTGGACGGTGACGAACCACAGGTGGGCCAGGCCCGCCTGGACGAGCGGGTCGTCCGGCCGCACCGTGTTGAACCAGAGCAGGAAGTCCGACATCTCCGCGTCGAGCAGCGCGGCTGGCGGCGCCTGGTAATGCACGGTCTGGCGGTCGAGTCGGCCCGAGACTACCTGCATGGCGCCGTGGGCGTCGTCGCGCCACCCGCCCACGCGCAGTTTCGCCAGCCCGCTGCGGCCGGTGGGAAACAGGGACGCGTGCCAGGCAAACAGCCGTTCGGTACTCAAGGGTTCCTGCGCGTTCTGGGTGGCGTCGAGCACCATGTCCACCACGCCGTCCACGTGCCGGTCCGCCGGCGCCAGGGCGCCAATGTCGACACCCAGGCGGCGCGCCACGGAGGAGCGCACCGTGTCGGGGTTGAGCAGTTCGCCCTCGATCTCGCTGGTCTTGAGCACATCCTCGGTCAGCGCGCCCAGCACCGCCTGCTCACGCAGGCCCAGGCCCAGGTCGTGCATGCGTCCGAGCAGCCGGCCCTGGGCCTGGTGGGCTTGCGCTAGCAAAGGCGCCAGGCGCGGCAGGGCGAAGCGCCAGTGCGGCCAGTCGTCCTGCTGCCAGATATAGATTTTATCACCGCTATTCATGCGGCGATTATAAGATGAAATCACCGCATGAGCAATTATTTGCCGCAGAAGTTGCGGTTATTGGTCTTCATAATTACCGCGCAGCGAAGAAAGTATCGTAATCAGATACCAAAAAGACAAACGGATATGACTTGTATCGAAATCTGCCGCTGAATCAAAGGGCGGCCCCCACACTCCGCTGCATGTTCAACAACCCCAAGGGGTCTTACATGCAAGTGCTTATCCACCGCGATTCCAAAGCCTGGTCCCTCCAGGTCTGGGTGTCTTTCCTGCTGGCCGTTTTCCTCTGCGGCGTGGGCCTGGCCTGGCTGCCGGGCAAGGACCTGGACCGCGCCTTCATGGTCATGGGTTATTTCTTCTGCCTCTCGGCGGCCTTCGTGCTGGCCAAGTTCGTGCGTGACAACGAGAAGGCCGAAGCCGAGGGCAAGGCGGCCGATTCGCCCATGTTCAAGTTCGTGGTGTGGATCGGCTTCTTCCTGGCCATGGCGCTCACGGGTTGGGGCCTGCTGCGCATGGAGATCAGCGAGACCTACAAGGCCTTCCTGGGTGTGAGCTGGCTCTTCTTGATTTCCACCACCTTCACGCTGGCCAAGACCCTGCGCGACAAGCACGAGGCAGATCTGGCCGAAGCCCGCCTGGACGGCCGCCGCAGCGCGATGCGCGGCGAGTAAACGGCAGCCCTCCCGTTCGGACTGAGCCTGTCGAAGTCCTGTGCCCGCTCCAGGCACGCTGCGTTTCGACAGGCTCAACGCGAACGGGGACATACACCTCCTCATCCTCCATTCAAGGAGTCATCATGAAACAACGTTATCTCTCTTTGGCCTTGGCGCTGGCCGTGGCCCTGGGCAGCGCGGCCAGTCTGCCGGCCCGCGCCCACACCGAAGCCTCGGCCCTCAGCACGCTCTCCGCCCTGCCCATTGCCTCGGTCGTGGTGGTGGGCAGCGCGGCGGCCGCGGCGGTGGTGATGGTGCCGGTGGCGCTGTCGGTCACGGGCGCGGTGCTGGTGGTGAAGACCATCGAGTCCACCGCACGCGGCACGGTTTATGTGCTGGAGCGCGCCTCCGACGGCGCGGTGGCCAGCATCGAGGTCGTGGGCAAGGGCCTGGGCGCTTCCGTGGTCGGCGTGGGCACGGTGCTGGGCGTGAGCGTGATCGGCGCGGGGGTGGTGCTCTCGGTGGCCGGTGAAGCCATCGCCTTCATCCCCAACGCGCTGGGCCGGGCCCTGCTGCACAACGAGCGGGTGGCCTTGTGAGCGGCGCCCTCACGCAAAGGCTGCGCGCCTTCGTCGCGCTGCTGGCCGCGGCACTGTTGCTGGCCGCGACACCCGCCCACGCCGGGCGCAGCTGCGAAAACCGACCGCTGCGGGCCAGCACCGTGGAGCGCGGCCTGACGCTGGCCGAACGCACGCTGCAGGCGCTGGACGCCAGCGGCGCGCAGGTGGTGGTGCTGGCACGCGCCGGGCAAGACCTGGGCAAGTACGGCCTGCGCTGGTCGCACCTGGGTTTTGCCTACAAACAGCCCGACGGCCATGGCGGCCACGTCTGGCGCGTGCTGCACAAGCTCAACCACTGCGGCACGCAGGAGGCGACGATCTACCGCCAGGGCCTGGGCGAGTTTTTCCTGGACGATCTCTGGCGCATGGAAGCGGCCTGGGTGGTTCCCGTGCCGGAAGTGCAGGCGAAACTGCATGCGCTGTTGCTTAACGAGCAGCGCGCCGTTGCGCTGCACCACCGGCCCTACAACATCGTGAGCTACCCCTGGAGCCAGAAGTACCAGCAGAGCAACCAGTGGGCCATCGAGACGCTGGCCGCCGCCATGGAGCCCTCGGTGTATTCGCGGGAGCGTGCCCAGGCCTGGCTGCAGTTCAAGGGCTACCAGCCCAGCGTGCTGACCATCCGGCCGCTGATGCGGCTGGGGGCCCGGGTGGGCGCGGCCAACGTCGCCTTTGACGACCACCCCGGCGAGAAGCGCTACAGCGACCGCATCGAAACCGTGACGGTGGACTCGGTCTTCAGCTGGCTGCAGCGCGCCCAGCTGGGCGGCCCGCCCGTGCTGCTGCGTTACTGAATGAAGGCCCATAGTCGGCACTTCGTCACGCCAGGAACCGGTGGGGGCCGGCGTGATGCGCCCGGTGGGGCTAAGATGCGAACCAATTCAGCAGGCGGAGCAGGCTCATCATGCAGATAGTGATCATTGACGATGTGGAAGCCAACCTGCTCTTGTTGCGCCATTTCATCACCCAGCTGGGTGATGCGCACGAGGTACAGTCCTTCACCGACCCGCTGCTGGCGCTGGCGCATTGCCAGGCGCACGTGCCCGATCTGGTGATCGTGGACTACATGATGCCCAAGCTGGATGGCGTTGAGCTCATCCAGCGACTGCGCGCCACGCCCGGGCGCGCCGACATTCCCCTGTTGATGGTGACGGCCAACGACGAGGTCGATGTGCGCTACCGCGCACTGGAGGCCGGGGCCAACGACTTCCTGACCAAGCCGCTGGACAAGATCGAGTTTCGCGCGCGCATGCGCAATATGCTGGCCTTGCGGGCCAGCCAGAAACGCCTGGAAGACCGCGCCAGCTGGCTGGCCGAAGAGGTGCTGAAGGCGACCGACGAGATCGTGCGGCGCGAGCGCGAGACCATCCTGCGCCTGTCCAAGGCGGCCGAGTTCCGCGACCCGGAAACCGGTGACCACATCCAGCGCATGGCCCACTACTCCTGGATGATCGCGGTGCGCCTGGGTCTGCCGCTGGAGCAGCAGCAGCTGATCCTGGAGGCCGCGCCCATGCACGATGTGGGCAAGGTGGGCATCCCGGACCACATCCTGCTCAAGCCGGGCAAGCTGGACGAGGCCGAGTTCTCCATCATGAAGCAGCATCCGGTGATCGGCCACCAGATTCTCTCGGATAGCAGTTCACCGCTGCTGCAGATGGCCGCCACCATTGCCCTGAGCCATCACGAGAAGTTCAGTGGCGGCGGCTACCCGATGGGTCTCAAGGGCGACGCCATTCCGCTGGTGGGGCGCATCGTGGCCGTGGCCGATGTGTTTGATGCGTTGACCTCGGCGCGGCCCTACAAGCCGGCCTGGGAGATGGACCGCGCGGTGAGTTTCATGCGCGAACAGCGCGGCGTGCATTTCGACCCGCAGTGCGTGGACGTGTTCCTGGGCCAGCTGGACGACGTGCAATCGGTCCGCCAGCGCTTCGCGGGTGAGCACTGAGCCCGGGACGACTGCTCAGGCGTGCTGGCCGAGGAAGCGGGCCAGCGCCTGATCCAGCGCCTGGAGCTCCGACGTAAGTTGCTGCACCAGCGGCGCCGCATCGGCCGTCGTTCCCCGGGCGCCCAGCACCTCGATCTTTCGGCTCAGAGCCTCGGCCGGCGCAGCGCCGAAATTGCCCAGCAGCCCTCGCAGGGAGTGCGCGCTGCGCTGCAGCAGTGGCGCATCGTCTTGCGCCAGGGCCTGCTGCATGTCGCGCATCTGTTCGGGCCAGTTGCTGCGAAAGGAGTCGCCGATGATGCGCACCACCATCCCATCGGCCTGCGCCAGTGCCCCGGTGTAGTCGAACGCGGTGCTGGCGGCGGGTGCCTGACTGGGCGCCGGTGAGCGCGCCAACGCTGGTGCGGGCGCCGAGGGCGGCAGCAGTTCGCCCTCGGCGGACAGCGCGCCCGGCGTGGTCGGGTTGTAGTCGGCGTCCTGCCAGCGCAGCGCGGCCCGTAGCTCGTCGATGCGGATGGGTTTGGCCAGGTACTCGTCCATGCCGGCGGCCAGGCAGCGCTCGCGGTCTTCGACCATGACGTTGGCCGTCATGGCTACGATGCGCACGTGCTCCCGGGTGTTGCGTTCGTGGGCGCGGATGCGGCGCGTCGCCTCCAGCCCGTCCATCACGGGCATCTGCATATCCATCAGGATCAGGTCGTAGGGCGTGTTGCTGCGGGTGGCCGCGTCGACGGCCTGCGCGCCGTCGGGCACGCACTCGACCTCATGGCCGTCGCGCTCGAGCAGGCTGAGCGCGAGTTTCCGGTTCACCTCGTTGTCTTCCACCAGCAGGATGCGCAGCGAGTTGGCGGCGCCGGGCAACTCCGACCCCCTGTCCAGGGACATGATGTCGCTGTTGGATTCGGTATGGTCGATGTCGAAGGGAATGGTGAAGAAGAAGGTGCTGCCCTGCCCCGGGGTGCTCTGCACGCCGATCTCGCCTTCCATGGCCCCCACCAGCTTGGCGCAGATGGCCAGGCCCAGGCCCGTGCCGCCGAAGTGGCGGGTGATGGACGCGTCGGCCTGGGTGAAGGGGTTGAAGATCACCTTCTGCTTTTCGGGCACGATGCCCAGGCCGTGGTCCTGCACCTCGAAGCGCAGCACCACCTGGCCACGCCGATCGGCTTGGCGCAGCACGCGGACCTGGACGATGCCCTCCTTGCTGAACTTGATGGCGTTGCCAATCAGGTTGACGAGAATCTGACGCAGGCGACCCGAGTCGCCGATCAGGTGGGGCGGCACGGCCGCCTGCGGCTCGTAGGCCAGGCGTAGGCCCTTGAGGCGGGCCTGGCTGTCCAGGCTGTTGAGCGTGCTACGCACCAGCGAGTGCGGGCGCAAGGGGCGCATGTCCAGCGTGAGCTGGTCGGCCTCGATCTTGGAAAAGTCCAGGATGTCGTTGATGATGGACAGCAGGCTGTCGGCCGAATTCTTCACCATGCTGAGGTACTCACGCTGCTGGGCGTTGAGCTCCGTCTCCAGCGTCAGCGAGGTCATGCCGATGATGCCGTTCATCGGCGTGCGGATCTCGTGGCTCATCACGGCCAGGAACTCGCCCTTGGCCCGGCTGGCGTTTTCGGCGGCTTGCATGGCTGTCTCAGCGATCTGCTTGGCCTCTTGCAGGGCCAGGCGGTCAGCCTCTCGTTCCTGCACCACCTTGAGCACCAGGCGCGCGAGCGCGGCGATGTCCATGCTCTGGGCTCCGCTGGCCGGGGCCTCGGGCATGAGATTGGCGAGCGCGCGTCTGAGCGTGCCCAGGGCCTGCTCGCGTTGCTTGAGCTCCTGGCGCAGGCTGGCCGAGACATGCTGCAGGGTTTCGAAGGTGGGGCGGAACTCCACCGGCACGGCCTGCACCAGCTGGCGGGCCTGCTCGCCGGACTGCGGGCTGTCGCTCGACAAGCGGGCGGACAGGCGGCGGATCGACGCCAGCCAGCGGCGCAGCCCCAGCCAGATCAGTGCCAGGCCGCCGATCAGGCCGGCGAGCGCCAGGCCGAGCGCGACCACCAGTTGGTTCCACAGCCGGCGCGCCACGGCGTCCACGTCATGGCTCAGCCGCAAGCTGCCATAGCTGCGTCCGCCCTCGGTCAGCGGCCGGTTCAGGTCCGACAGCAGGGCGTCGACCTCGCCACGCAGCCAGTCCGGTGCGCCACCCCGCGGGCGCGCCAGGTTTTCGCTTTTGATGACGAGGCCCTCGGGGTCGACATAGGCGACGGAGGCCACCGGTGCCTGCTGCACGGCGCGTTCCAGCAGACGCTGCAGCGCCGGGGCATCGCCCCGGGCCGCCAGGGTGATGACAGGGGGGGCGCTGGCCTCGGCCAGCAGCGCTACAGCCTGCTGGCTGATTTCGATATCCTGCCGGAACTGGTGACTGAAGAACAGCCACAGGCTGGTGCTGCCCAGCAGCAGCATGATGGCCGTGTAGAGCGAAAAAACCCGCGCGACCAGCGAACTGGGCAGCATGCGGTGGAATGACAGGACCATGTGGTTTCAGTCCTGGGCTACCGCCAGTGCGCCCAGGGCGGTGGCATGCTGTTGGCTGGAGCGGGTCAATGGCATGACTGGATTTGCCGGATGGGCGTACACATGGAACAAGCTTACTGCATGGCCTGTACGGAACCCAGAGCCGGTTTCCGTGCGGAATTACCCGAGGGGGTGGCGCCGGGCGTGACGGGACTGAGCATAATCGCCACAGACACAAGGCGAAGGGCATGCGGTGGAAGTGTTCAATTTTCTGAATCTGATGGTGGAAAAGGGGGCGTCCGACCTTTTCTTCAGCGTCGGCGCGCCGGTCAACGTCAAGATCGAAGGCATCACGCATCCCCTCAAGATGACCCCCCTGGCGCCGGGCGAGGTCAGGCAGCTGGCCTATTCCCTGATGAACCAGCGCCAGATCGCCGATTTCGAGGCGAAGTTCGAGCTCAACATGTCCATCCATGCCGAGCACCTCGGGCGCTTCCGCGTGAACGTGTTCATGCAGCGCGGCGAGGCGGGCATGGTGATCCGCTACATCAAGTCCAAGATCCCGCCGATGGCGGCGCTGGGCCTGCCGCCGGTGCTGGAGCGGCTGGTGATGCTCAAGCGCGGTCTGATCCTCGTCACGGGCGCGACCGGCTCGGGCAAGTCGACCACGCTGGCGGCCATGCTGAACTTCCGCAACGAGAACACCACGGGGCACATCCTGACGATCGAAGACCCGATCGAATTCATCCACGAGCACAAGCGCTCGGTCGTGGACCAGCGGGAAGTGGGCATCGACACCCTGTCCTACGAAGAGGCGCTGAAGAACGCGCTGCGCGAGGCGCCCGACGTCATCATGATCGGCGAAATCCGTGACCGTGCCACCATGCAGCAGGCCATCGCCTACGCGGAGACCGGCCATCTGTGCCTGTCCACCCTGCACGCCAACAATGCCAACCAGGCCATGGAGCGCATCGTCAACTTCTTCCCCGAAGAGGCGCACCACCAGCTGCTGACCGATCTCAGCATCAACCTCGCGGGGGTGGTTTCCCAGCGGCTGATCCCGGGCCTGCACGAAAAGCTGGTGCCGGCGGTGGAGGTGATGGTGCAGTCACCCTACATCTCGGACCTGATCGCCAAGGGCGAGATCAGCGCCATCAAGGAGGCCATGGGCCGTGGCAACGACGCCGGCACCTGCACCTTCGACCAGGCGCTCTACGCCCTCTACAAGGAGGGGAAGATCGACCTGGAGGAAGCGCTGCGCAACGCTGATTCGCGGACCGATCTCTCGCTGCGCATCAAGCTGTCGGCCGGCGTGGACGTGAACGAGACCGGCGGCCTGGCGATCGAGCCGGTGTCGCCGCCCAAGACGCCCTACCGCCCGCACTGAACACCATGCTCTTGCAGAACTGGCCCCTGCCGCCGTTTTTCCGGGACGAACGACCCGGCAGCGAGGAGCCGCCGGAGGCCATGCTGTTCATGCAGGACGGCGCCGCCCTGCACGGCCGCCTGGTGCGCTTTGCGCCGGAGACGCTGTCGCTGCAACTGGTGCTGCGCGGCCAGCTGGCCGAACAGACCATCCGCTTCGCCGACATCAAGAGCCTGCAGCTGATCGCGCCGGTGGCGCTGGTGGTCGATACCAGCGTGGTCGAGCACTATCTCAAGGCCGGTGGGCAACTCTCTGCCCTGGAGCCGCGGACTTTTGTCGTGCGTTTCCTGGACCAGGAACGGCTCAACGGAACCACCAAGGGTTTTGTCCGCACACGCAGCGGCCTCTTCATCTTCCTCACCACCACGGGCGACCGCGTGGTGCGCATCTTCGTGCCCGCGTCGGCCCTGGCCGATTACCAGGTGGGCGGCCTGCTGGGCCAGCATCTGGTGGACCACGGCTTCGTCACCCCCGAACACCTGGCGCTGGCGCTGGAAGAGCAGGCCAGGCGCCGCCAGCAGAACGTCGACGAGCATCTGGGTGACGCGCCCGGCCAGGATGTGCAGGCGCTGGCTTCCCAGCTCGGGCAGGTGGGCAGCATCGCCTCGACCCACCTGGGCGACATTCTGGTGACCCAGGGACTGGTGACGCGCGAGCAGATGGTGGAGGCGCTGGCGCGCATGCGGGGCAGCAAATCCCATCTGCTGGGCAACGTGCTGGTCGAGATGGGCGTGCTCGACCGCGAGCGTCTGACCCAGGCGGTGGCGGAGCAGCTGAACATCCCCCTGGTGAACCTGCGCGAGTTCAACATCCATCCGGAGGTGCTGGCACTGGTCGGCCGCGAATTCGCGCTGGAGCACCAGGTGCTGCCGCTGCTGGTGACAAACCATGCGCTGGTGATTGCGGTCGAGAGCCCGGTGGACGCCGATTACCTCGATGATTTGCGCTTCAAGACGCAGCGCCAGGTCATCCCGGTGATCGCCGGGGCGGACGACCTGAAGGAACGCATCGAGCGCGAGTACCCGCCGGACGCGGTACACAACGATTTCCAGACCATTCCGGCGGAGATCGAGCAGCTCAGCAAGAACCTCGGGAGTGAGAGCTCAACGCCTGGACAGGAAGCCATGCACCGCATGGTGTCCGAAGAGGATACGCTGGTGGTGCGCACGATCAACCAGATGATCCTGGACGCGCAGCGGCAGGGTGCCTCCGACATCCATGTCGAAGCCTATCCCGGCGAGCAGGACACGCGCATTCGCTTCCGTGTCGATGGCTCGCTGGCCGATTACCTGCGGGTGCCGCATGTGATGCGCGCCGCCATGGTCTCGCGCCTGAAGATCATGGCCAACCTCGATATTTCCGAGCACCGCCTGCCGCAGGACGGCAAGATAGACTTCTCGCACTTTGCCGCCACCAAGCTCGAACTGCGCGTGGCCTGCCTGCCCACCGCCAACGGCCTGCAGGACGTGGTGCTGCGTCTGCTGGCCTCGTCCAAGCCGATCCCGCTGGAGCAGATGGGCATGGACGCCGACCTGATCCGCCAGCTCAAGGCCATGGTGCACCGCAGTTACGGCCTGTTCCTGGTGTGCGGCCCGACGGGTTCGGGCAAGACCACCACGCTGCATTCCCTGATGGCCGAGATCAACACCCCGGACAACAAGATCTGGACGGCCGAGGACCCGATCGAGATCACGCACCCCGGCCTGCGCCAGATCCAGATGATCCCGCGCATCGGTCTGACCTTCGCCACCGCCATGCGCGCCTTCCTGCGTGCCGATCCAGACATCATCATGGTGGGTGAGATGCGCGACAGCGAGACTGCCCACATTGCCATCGAGGCCTCGCTGACCGGCCACCTCGTGATGTCGACCCTGCACACCAACAGCGCACCGGAGAGCGTGGTGCGCCTGCTGGACATGGGCCTGGACCCGTTCAACTTTTCCGACGCGCTGGTCGGCGTACTCAGCCAGCGCCTGGCGCGGCGGCTGTGCAAGCACTGCAAGCAGCCCGCGCCGGATGCCCATGAGCAGATCCAGCACATGCTGGAGGAATACTGCCTGGGCAGCGAACGCGATCCGCAGGAGCTGCTGGCCCAGTGGCGCCAGCACTACGGCAACGAGCAGGGTGAGATTGCCTTGTACAGCCCCAAGGGCTGCGAGAAATGCAACGAGACGGGTTACAAGGGCCGGGTCGGTATCTACGAACTGATGACGGCCACCCCGGCCATCAAGAAGCTGATCCAGTCCCGCGCGCCCGTGGAGCAGATCTTCAGGACCGCCACCGGCGAAGGCATGCTGCGCCTGACGCAGTACGGTATCCTCAAGGTGCTTGAAGGCCTGACCGACCACCGCAGCGTGCACACGGCCACGCACTGAGGTCGACACGCGTGAACGACGGTGGGCCATCGCCCGCTGCCGTCTCACCTGCCGCCATCCTTTTGCTTTTATCCAGTCGCCCGAAGGCGCAGACCCGACCGCACGAACAGTTTGCGCAACTCCTCGGCCCACAGCACGCAGCTGGCCAGAGCGACCAGGGGCAGCAGCGTGGCAGGCGGCAATGGCACCGTGTGAAACAGGGTGTTCATGGGCGGGAAGTACAGCACCGCGGCCTGCAGTAGCACGGACAGCGCGAGGCCGCCGGCCAGCCAGGGGTTGCGCAGCAGGCGTGGGCCCAGGGCGCTGGCCGTGGACGACTGGCAGTTGAGCACGTTGAACCACTGGCACATGGCCAGGATGGTGAAGGTCTCCGTACCAGCCAGGGGCAGGGGAACCCCCTCGCTCAAACGCCAGGCAAACCATCCGAAGGTGACGGCGGCGATCATCGGCGTCATCAGTGCCACGCGTAGCAGCAGCGTGCGGCCAAGCAGCCGGTCGTTGCGCGGCACGGGGTGACGGCGCATCTCGTGGCCGTCGGGCGGATCCATCACCAGGTTCACGGTGACGGTGCCCTCGGTGACGATGTTGATCCACAGGATCTGCACCGCCGCCAGCGGCAGCGGCAGGCCGGACAGCAGCGCCAGCAGCAGCACCAGCACCTCGGCCATGGACGTGGCAAACAGGTAGAGGATGACCTTCTTCAGATTGCCGTAGACCACCCGGCCCTGCTGCACGGCGCCGACGATGGTGGCGAAGTTGTCGTCGGTGATGATGATCTTGGCTGCGCTCTTGGCGACCTCGGTGCCGGTGATGCCCATGGCCACGCCCACGTCGGCGCGCGCCAGTGCGGGGGCGTCGTTCACGCCGTCGCCTGTCATGGCGACGGTGTGGCCCTGGGCCTGCAGTGCCTCCACGATGCGCAGCTTCTGCGCCGGCTGCACGCGTGCGAACACGGCGATATTCGGCAGTTCCTCGCGCAGTTCCGGCTCGCCCATGCGTTCGAGTTCGGGGCCGTCCACGGCACGGTCACCCTCCCAGGCGATACCCAGCTCGCGCGCAATCGCCAGCCCCGTGAGCTTGTGGTCGCCGGTCACCATGAGGGTGCGGATACCGGCGGCGCGGCACTCGGCCACCGCCACCTTCACTTCCTCCCGTGGCGGGTCGATCTGGCCCACCAGGCCCAGCAGGTGCGCGCGCCCGTGCAGCGCGTCGAAGCCCTCGGCCGCGTCGAGCACGTCGTCCGCTACCACGGCGAACGCGAGCACACGCAGCGCCTGCGTGGCCATGCCCTCGGCGGCGGCGCGCGCGACGTGGACCAAGGCCGCATCGGTGGGCGGACAAAGATTCAGCACGGTCTCGGGTGCGCCCTTGACCAATACCCGGCGCGGTGCGTCGTCAAAGCGGTGGCGCGTGGCCATCAGCTTGGTATCGGAATCGAAAGGCAGTTCTGCCTCGCGCGGAGCCGCGGCGCGTAAGGCGGCCAGGTTGATGCCAGCCTTCTCGGCGAGCACCAGCAGCGCGCCTTCGGTGGGGTCGCCCAGCACGCTCCAGGCGCCGCGTTCTTCCTCGGGCGGCAGCAGGCTGGCGTCGTTGCACAGGGCGGCGGCCAGCAGCAGATCGCGCACGGCGGGTTCACTGGCGTCGACGGTACGGCCGTCCTCCTGCAGGGAGCCGATGGGCGTGTAGCCGATGCCGTCCACCGCGATGCGGTGTTCGCCGGGCAGCCACAGCGCCACGGCCGTCATCTCGTTGCGCGTGAGGGTACCGGTCTTGTCGCTGCAGATCACGGTGGTGGAGCCCAGCGTCTCCACGGCCGAGAGGCGGCGAATGATGGCGCCGCGTGCGGCCATGCGCTGCATGCCCACGGCCAGCGCGATGGTCATGGCCACGGGCAGGCCCTCGGGCACCATGGACACCATCTGGCTGATGGCCACCATCAGCACCTGGGCCAGGGGCAGCTCGCGCCACAGGCCCAGCAGCACGACCAGCACGAACAGGCCCAGCGCCGCCACCACCAGCGCGCGGCCGAACTGCTCGAGCCGTTGCTCCAGCGGCGTCTTGGGTTCCTCGGCGCCCTCGGTCAGGCCGGCGATACGGCCGACTTCGGTGTGCACGCCGATGGCCACCACCACGGCGCGCGCGCGCCCGGCGGTGGCGTAGGTGCCGGAATAGACCATGTTGTGCCGGTCGGCCAGGCCCAGGGCCTCGGCCACCGGCGCGACGGACTTGCTCACCGGCACCGACTCGCCGGTGAGCGCGGCCTCGGCCACCTGCAGCTGCGCTTCCTCCACCAGGCGCGCGTCGGCGGCGATGGCGTCGCCCGCGGCCAGCAGCACGATGTCGCCCGGCACCAGTTCACGTGCTTCCACCACCTCCTCGCGGCTGTCGCGCAGCACGCGCACGCGCAGCGCGGAGAGTCGGCGCAGCGCCGCCATGGAGCGCTCGGCCCGGCCCTCCTGAAAGCTGCCGATCATAGCGTTGACCAGCACCACAGCCAGGATGACGGCGGCATCACCCTGGTGGTCCAGGGCCACCGCCAGCACGGCGGCGATGAAGAGGATGTAGATCAGCGGGCTCTTGAACTGGCGCGCGAAGGTACGCCACAGCGGCTTTGGGCGCTGCTCGGGCAGGGCGTTGGCGCCGTGTTCGGCCAGACGCTGCGCTACGGCAGCGGCGTGCAGTCCCTGCGCGGGATCGACGCTGAAATGCGTCAGGATCAGGGCTGCTTCGAGCGCATGCCAGTGCGGTGGAGATGGCCCGGGGCGGGATGCAGGGTTGGGTGGGGACACGCCGTGATCTCCTTTGGAGTGTGCGGAACGGGGCAGGCCCGCGCCCACTGGTCCGGGTCCATTATGGAAAAGCCGCACGTCGCAGGGGTGTGCGATGCGCCGATTTTTGACACAGGTCAAGCAATCGGTCGCGCCCTCGCCCACAATCGAAGCATGTCCCTGCATCCGGCCCTCCTGTTCCTCGGTGGCCTGGTGGTCATCGTGCTCGGGGCCGAGCTGTTGCTGCGCGGCGCCACGCGCCTGGCCACGCAGCTGGGCGTGCCGCCGGTGATCATCGGCCTGACGCTGGTGTCGGTTGGCACCTCCATACCGGAGTTGGCCGTGGGCGTGACGGCTGCGCTCGAAGGTCGCAGCGGACTGGCCGTGGGCAACATTGCGGGTACCAACGTCTTTACCATCCTGGTCATCCTGGGCCTGAGTGCCATTGTGCGCCCCCTACCACTGCACCTGCTGAGCTTCAAGCTGGACGTACCGGTGATGATCGCCGCGGCGCTCTCGCTTATCGTCATGGCCTGGGACGGGGTGCTATCGCGTGTCGACGGCCTGTTGCTGCTGATCGCAGCGCTGAGCTACACGCTGGCGCTGGTGCTGCTGAGCCGGCGTGAGAGCCCGGCCATGCGTCGCGAGTTCGCGCAGGCGTTCGGCCCTGCAACCATTGCACCGGAGCCGGACGATGCGCTGCACAGCCGCTGGGCGCGCGGTCTCTGGTACCTGGCGTTGCTGGGTGTGGGCATTGCACTCACGCTTCTGGGGGCGGAGTTGCTGGTCTCGGGGGCGGTGCGCCTGGCGCGCGGCCTGGGGGTGTCGGACGCCATCATCGGCCTGACCATCGTGGCGATGGGGACCTCGGCGCCGGAGCTGGCCACCACACTGGTGGCAACCCTGAAGGACGACCGGGACGTCGCCATCGGCAACCTGGTGGGCAGCTGCATCTACAACATCCTGTTCATCCTGGGTGTGACCAGCCTGGTCGCGCCCGCCGGCATCGAGGTGGCGCGCGACCTCTTCTGGATCGACCTGCCCATGGCTGCCGGCGTGGCCCTGATCATGCTGCCTGTGTTCCGCAGCGGCGACAGCGTCTCGCGGCGCGAAGGCGGGCTGTTTGTCGGTTTCTACCTGCTCTACCTGGGCTCGCTGCTCTGGCTGCGGACCTGAAGCGCCCGTCATTCGAGACACGCTGTAGGGACTTGCAGCCACCCAATGGCGACGGCGGCCGCTGCATGGGTTATCTTCGAGTCTCCATCTTTTTCTGCCCATGCCCCACGACGTCAGCCTCATCGCCACCATCGCCACCGGCTTCGGCCTGGCGATGATTCTGGGCTTGCTCGCCAGCCAGCTCAAGATGCCGCCGCTGGTGGGCTACCTGCTGGCCGGTGTGGTGATCAGCCCGGCCACGCCGGGTTTTGTGGGCGATGTCGGCCTGGCCGGCCAGCTCGCGGAGATCGGCGTGATGCTGCTGATGTTCGGTGTGGGCCTGCATTTCTCGCTGCGCGAGCTGCTGGCGGTGCGGCGCATCGCCGTGCCGGGGGCCATCGTGCAGATCGGCGTGGCCGTGGTGCTGGGCATGGGTGCCAGCATGGCCTGGGGCTGGCACTGGGGCGGGGCGCTGATCTTCGGCCTGTGCCTGTCGGTGGCCAGCACGGTGGTGCTGCTGCGCGCGCTCGAAGCCAAGGGCCTGCTGGATTCGATCAACGGCCGCATTGCCGTGGGCTGGCTGGTGGTGGAAGACCTGGTCATGGTGCTGGTGCTCGTGCTGGTGCCGGCCCTGGCCGGCGTCATGAGCGAGGCGGGCGCCGGCAAGGCAGCGGATACCGGCGAGCTCTGGACCACCATGGGCCTGACGCTGGCCAAGGTGGCGGCCTTCATCGCGGTGATGCTGGTGGTGGGGCGCCGTGTGTTCCCCAAGCTGCTGTGGTGGGTGGCGCGCACCGGTTCGCGCGAGCTGTTCACGCTGTGCGTGGTGTCCGCGGCCATCGGCGTGGCTTTTGGCGCGGCCCTGCTGTTCGACGTGTCCTTCGCGCTGGGCGCCTTCTTCGCCGGCATGATGATGCGCGAATCTGAATACAGCCACCGCGCGGCCGACGAATCGCTGCCGCTGCGCGACGCCTTTGCCGTGTTGTTCTTCGTCTCGGTCGGCATGCTGTTCGACCCGGCCGTGCTCTGGCAGCAGCCGCTCAAGGTGCTGGCGGTGGTGGCCATCATCATGGTGGGCAAGACGCTGGCGGCCATCGGCCTGGTGCTGCTGTTCCGTTACCCGCTCAACACCGCGCTGACCATAGGCGCGAGCCTGGCGCAGATCGGCGAGTTCTCTTTCATCCTGGCCGGCATGGGCGTGGCCCTGCAGCTGATGCCGGCCGAAGGCCAGAGCCTGGTGCTGGCCGGGGCGCTGATCTCGATTGCCGCCAACTCGGCCCTGTTCGCAGCCATCGGGCCCTTGCAGGCCTGGCTGCGCCAGCGCTCCGCGCTGGTGCGCCGTTTCGAGCAGCGTGACGACCCGCTGGCCGAGCTGCCCGTGTCCACCGACCCCAAGCAGTTGACCGGGCAGGTGGTGCTGGTGGGTTACGGCAGTGTGGGCCGGCGCATGGCGGCCGAACTGGCGGCGCAGCAGATCCCCTTTGTGGTGGCCGAGCAGAACCGCGAGCTGGTGGAGGACTTGCGCCGCCAGGCCATTCCGGCCGTGTGCGGCGACGCGGCCGAACCCGAGGTGCTGATCCAGGCGCACATTGCGCGTGCGGCCATGCTGGTTATCACGCCGCCCGACTCCCTGCGCGCGCGTCGCATGGTCGAGACCGCGCGTGCGCTCAATCCCAAGGTCGAGGTGCTGCTGCGCACCCTCAGCGAGGACGAAGCCGTGCTCCTGCGCCAGGAAGGCCTGGGCATGGTCTTCCTGGGCAAGGAAGAGCTGTCGCGTAGCATGAGCACGCAGGTGCTGGACCGCATGCGCCCGCACCACGGCACGCTGAACCTGCGCAGCTGAACCCCCCCGGCCTGCGGGTAAGATAAAAACAGGACGCAACCATCCAGGAGACCCGTCACCATGACCACAGCCCAGCCTCATTGGCGTTTCTTCCGCGCCGGTGGTTTCGACCAGGTCCGCCTGGACACCGCGGCCGAACTGCTCAACATCGGCCAGCTCGACCAGAAGCTCTGGGTGGCCTTGTCCTGCCCGGTCAAGGGCATCGAGTTCGACGCCCGCACCCTGTCCTTTGTCGACGGTGATGGCGACGGCCAGGTTCGCGCCCCCGAGCTGATCGCAGCGGTGCAGTGGGCGGCCGGGCGCCTGAAAGACACGAACGTGCTCGCGCAGAAACTGCCGGGTGTGCCGCTTGCCGCCATCCGCGACGAGGACGAGGAGGGCGCTGCCATTGCCGCTGCCGCGCGCGAACTGCTGGCCGACATCGGCAGCACGGACGGCCTGGTGACGGTGGCCGCCGCCAATGCCGCGCAGACCCGCCACGCGCAACGCGCGCTGGCCGCCTGGGAAGCTGCCGGGCAGGCCGCCCGCCCGCTGGGTGACGCCACCGCCGCGGCCCACGAAGCCATGGTCGCCGTGGCCGAGAAGGTGGAAGACTGGTTCGTGCGTTGCCGCCTGGCGGCTTTCGATGCGCGGGCCGGTGCGGCCCTCAACGCCGCCGATGCCACCTTGCTCGCGCTGGGCAGCGCGACCCTCAAGCGCGAGGACGAGGGCGTGGCCGCGCTGCCGCTGGCGCATGTGCAGGCCGGTGCGGCGCTGCCGCTGGGCAGCGGGCTCAACCCGGCATGGGCGGCGCGCATGGCCACCTTGCAGCAGGCCGCTGTGTTGCCCCTGCTGGGCGAGCGCGCGCTCTTGACCGAGGCCGACTGGACGGCGCTGAAAGACCAGCTCTCGCCCTACGCCGCC